>JAXHLD010000033.1:0-183067 GCA_034522655.1 Burkholderiaceae bacterium | reverse complement strand
CGTATTGCTTCCTAGGACATCCCGATTCACGATGAAGCAACTTGGCGAGCTTGTCGGGCAGTACCGTGGTGCGTTCATTGTGGACAGGCGAAACAAGGATGGAGGACGCCTTTGGGTCGAGCATACCCTGCAGCATCTCGGGCTTGGAGAGAAGCTGAACTCGGGGGTTCACATGGTCGAAGAAGAGAAACGCGCACTACTACGACGGGGATTAGGGTGGGGCTGTTCGACTTAATCACGAAGACTCGCTTCGAACCCGGCGCCAGCCAACCGCGTGTGGCGCTTCTGGACTGAGCAGGGTGTCTTCGTTCCGGCGCAGGCGCTGCCAGAGGCGACTGTTGATGGCCTGCGAGCAGCGGCGGACGGCGCGTCGGGTGAGGAAACAGTGCTGGCCGCTCTAACGTCGGGCAGCTTGCTAGCGAAGGCAAAGCGAACTGGACGCCACGGGGTCTGCTGCCGCGGGACGAGGTGATTCCTTCTCCGGGCCGGGCGGAAACACGCAGCGGCGGTGGCGCAGCTCAGCTTCCACCTGTCCGTGGACTTGCACCCATTCTGTCCTGCCGAGACACGCTATCAGATGGACGTTCGAGATTGTGATCGACGGCTGGGCAGAGAACGGAGAAGAAGTGGGCGTCAGCCGCCGAACAGGCGCGGTCGCCTTCGTGGCTAAGGAAGAAGCCCTCCTGCCGCGCTCCTGGGCAATTGATCGAACTCGTCTCCCGCTTCGCGTCCCGAGGAGCGGAGAGGCGAACGCAGCATGAGAATGAACTGGCGTGGGGCGAGATCCGCAGTATTGCCGACGCGGCACGTGCGTTCTATCGCACGCCGTATCTGCAAACGACCTACGTTTTAACGCCAAAGACGCTTCGCCTTCCCTTAAGAAAGGAGGAAACGCCGTTTGGCCGCGTTCTTACCGTCGACCCTACCTTCGACGGTGCGCCGGAAGGCTGGCTAAAGGCGTTCTATGGATTCAATTTTGTTCAACCGCATTACAACCTCGTGGCCCGTGACGGAGGGCATGTAAAGGTCGTTGCTCTCGAAGCAGTGCGGCGCGTCTTGGATGTCATTAAGCGCGACATGCCGGGACGCCGGGTTGCCGGCTCAGCTGCAGAACGTTCATTCACAACCCCACCGCGTTCCTCGGCGAAACGGCAGGCGAGGTACTCGGGAAGAGGAGATTGCCGAGGACAAGGCGGCCGCTGCGCGCTCGCCGTGATCTTTTCGGTAACGCCGCGCATTCGAGGTGGCTACATCGAGGCCGTAGACCTCTGCGTGACCGAGCACTTCTACGGAGGCTCCGCCAGCACAGAAACAGTCGCATTCTCGGGTGCCGACGAGCTTGAACGGTTCGCCGCTGCACTCGAACACGCGCTACGCGACGACAGGGTGCAGTTCGCGTGGAAGAGTTCGACCTGACCTTGTACGGCGAATCGTTCTCGACAGCTCGAATACACGCGGCAAGTGCTGCATCTCTGGCGCACGCAGCCGGCCGAGCGAATCGCTTTCGACGACATCTACCAGTTGGATGGCTACAGCTGCCGGATCGAAGGCATCGGAGCTGCGAAGCCCATCTACGTCCCGCTGCTGCAACGTCCAGTCAGCGAAGACGAAGGCAAGCCTGGTTCGGCTCCCGGAGGACCTTACTCCGATGGTCAAGGTGACCCTCGCTGGTCACGAGGGTCAATCGTCATCCCGTTGAGCCACGCTTGGCTTGACGACTTCGAGAAACAGGTCGACACAGGCTGAGCGGTCAGGACAACCTGAGGTCAAAAACCCGTCTCTACCCAGCGCAATAGAGACAGGCCAGGCCCAACGCTGCTTGACAGCTTTCGCAGCATGCTCGGCGCGCAGGACAAGATTCGTGCCGACAAGCCCGCTGAGCCGAAGAAGGAGCGCGAAAAACGCGAGACGTTGCTGGTCTACGACTTCTGGTGTCGATTACGCCGAAGAGCGTCGACTCAGCTTGGCCTTACCTGAGAACGCAAAGGCCGAGAGACCGCGGTCGCTCCGGCAGTCCGTCGAACTGAAGAAGCATCAGCTGTATGGCATAGCCTGGTTTCAGCATCTTGTCTCACGGGCGCCAGCGGACTGCCGTGGCGCATCGCCGCAGACGACACGGGGTTTAAGGGAAGACGCTTCAGCTCCTGTCCTCCTTGGGCGGAACTACGAACGACGTCCAACCACCGGCCCTCCATCGTCCTTGCGCCGAAGAGCCTTATTGACAATTGGGCTGCAGAGGAAGTAGTTTTTCACGGACTCGTTTCCAAGCGTTCTTGTGTTGTACGGAGATGAGTTACAGAAGCGAAAGCAGCCGCTGTCTCTGATAGACGAGCAACTCAGGCACAAGCGGATCACGGAGTTATTGCGACCGAACTGGGCCGGAACGGCCAAGATCATCGTCACAACCTACGAGATTCTGACCCAATACGAATTCTCGCTTGCGCGCCAGCCGTTCGCCTTCGCTATCTGCGACGAGGCTCAGCGATCAAGAGATCAGGCAGCACACGGTCACGCTTGCGGCGAAGGCCCTGAAGGCTAGACTTCTGAATCGCCTGGACTGGAACGCCCGTTGAAAACTCCCTCGCGGATCTCTGGTGTCTATTCGACTTCGTTCAGCCGGGTCTGCTTGGTGGTCTGGAGGAATTTGGTCGTACCTATCGGCGAACCGATACAGAGTGAGACTAACGACCAGAAGGCCACGCTTAAGCAGCTTCAGGAATGGTCACCCGCCCCACAGACACTACGGCGAACGAAGTTGGATATTGCCGATGAGTTGCCGAAGGAGAAGTTCTTTGCCTACCGCCGGTTTGGAGAGGCGACGTGTTTCCTTCGCTGAGGGCTTGGCGCTATGGCCAGCGGCTCGAAATCCCAATGTCGTCTCACCAGAACTTGCTGTACTTGTGGCGGACTGCAAGAACCTTACGCGACGTCAGTCGAGAAAGACAGCCGCAAGCGTGCCCGGTTGTCGTTTGGTGCCTTGTATGCACTTGATGAAGGCCGTATGTGCTGAGCCCTATTGCCTTCCTGGAATGAAGTTCTTGCCAGAGAAGACCGGGCGCGACGTCCACCCTCAACGAACTCGCCGAAACTTGCGTGGCATCTGGAGCAGTCGGAACGCATTCGTTCGGCGGGCGAGAAGGCAATGGTCTTCACGGAGTTGCGGGAAGTTCAGGCTTCAGCTCTTCAACTTTCTTCGTGAGCACTTTGGCTTGAAGCCAAGCATCCATCAACGGCGACTCCCAGAGCACCGCCAGACGTACACTTCAGCGATTTTCGGATACGAACGGATTCAACGTCATAATTCTCTGACGCTTGCAGCCGGCGCTGGGATTGAACGTCAGCGGCGGCCAATCACGGTGTTCCATTTCACGCGAGCTTGGAATCCGGCGAAAGAGAACCAGGCAACCGACCGCGCCTACCGGCATTGGGCAAAGACAGCAAGATGTCTTCGTCTATTGCCCATTGGTTGTCTCCGCCCAGTACGCGCAACGTTTGACGTGCGGCTTGATGACTTGCTCCGCCGAAAGGCCGGTCTTGCCGCTGATGCCGCTATCGGTGGCTCGTCGATGGCAGTGGATGTTGAACGGCACCGGACGCGACGTGTCCTTCACGGAACTGGTAGGCGATGGTCCCGAGGGAGAAGGTGCTGGAGCGACGGTACCTGACGCTGGACGATGTCGACCGGATGGACGGATTCCGCTTCGAAGTCCTGGTGTAAGGTGCTTTGGACTAAAGCTGGCTATGTGGCCAGCCTCACACCAAAGCTACGTGGCGACGGTGGAATCGATGTGGTCGCGCTGAGAGGACGAGACGGCGAACTGCTCCAATGCAAGTCCAGTGTGTCTGCTGAAGTTGGTTGGGATGCGGTCAAGGAAGTCGTCGCGGGCGCCGCGCAGTATCAGTTCGCGGTTCGCTGGAACTCGCTTTCGTCGTGTGGCGGTCACTGAATCAGCTCTTTACGCACAAACGCGGCGCGTGTGCAGGCCGATGCCAACAAAGTCAGACTCGTCGAGCGGAATGCGATAGAGGAAATGATGTCGCGGCACCCCGTGACGAATCATGAGTTCGAGGAAGAGGTCGGGAAATCGGCGCCTATGCTGGATGCGGCTCCTGGACAGGCGCTACGGGAGAGGCTGACGCCGACGCTAACCCGTGGCAGAAGAGGAATGGCTTACAAGCGAGTGGGAGGCTGCTGACCCGAGTGCGCTTGCGAATCATCTTCATGGTCCGCAGCATCGATCCGCGCCCACCGCGCGACCAGTTCTTCGCCGACTTGCGCTTCCCCTTGCGCGTTACCGGCCCGGTGCTCTGTTCCCAGGGCCGCCATTCGCGGATCAACTCACGCTGGCGCGCTCGCGCCTCGTCTGTCCATCTCGGCATTTGTTCACTCCGCTGGCCTGATAGATACGGAGGCCAAGTCGTTGATTGACAAAGACTATTGTACGGACTGTGGCGATTAGTTTGGAAGGCTCGACCGGCAACAGGAAATCGCCTGCCGCGTCTGAGACTCCAGGCGACGAGGCTCGCACCCCCGGTCGATTTCGCGTTGCTGGTGCCGGGTGGGGTTCGGCAGGATCGCGCTGGATGAGACCTATCGGTGCGCCGCGTCACTCGATGACCGCCGTCGCCAAGCCGGCGATGTATGCCTGCCGCGCCGAGTTGATCCACATATCGTCGCCGGGTGTGCGGTTGCCGACCATCGGAAAGCGCGGCTCGACGCCCTTGCGATATAGGTGATCCTCGAACTCGCGGTTCACCTTCTCGATCAAGTCTTCGGTGTCCTTGTGCGGCGACCACGCGGAGTGCAGGCCGACGACTGCGTTCTTGTGCATCAGGCGACGCGCGCCGGCGGCAAAGACTGTCACGCAGGCTGAGTGGCATTCGCTGCGGATCAGCGTGTCGAGACCGCGCTCCTCAATGATCTTTGCCATGCGGACGGACTCCCGCACGCGACCGCCAGGACTCGCCAGTTCGACAACACGGACGTTGGGGTGCTGCTCCAGCAGCGTTGCGAGTCGCGCCGCCGAGCCCGGATAGATCGGGCCGTCCGCCTTCAGCCGATCCGCCTCGACTGTCATCGCCATCGGGGGCGTCTCGCCGCTCAGGCTGGCCCAGATGCTGCGCGCCTGAATGCCGAAGTGATGCTCAAGCAGGACGCCCGCCACGACGGGAATGCCGGCCAGCACCAGCACGCCGGTAATCGAGACGGAACGGTCGTACGAGGTCGCTCTGAGCCAGCGCCAGGTCGAGATGGCCCACCAGACCGACGCAGCCTGCGCTGCCGCCAGCCACAGCAGCGACAAGATGCCTTGCAACTCGCTGTAGCGCCACCAGAAGTCGGCCACGAGGAACTCGAATGCCGCGTAAAGGGCGAGCACAAGGCCGGCAGCGAGAAGGATCGGTCGCATGCTGCGGATGATGGCTCAATCGGACGGGTGCCGATCTGTTGCCAGCGAGGAAGTTGGGTCTGCTGCTGAAGGCAGCACGCAATGGCACGCGTGGGTGCGGTCACCGGATGCGTGCGGTAGACGACTCTGTTCCACCACCCCCGCCTCGATTTCAGTTTGATGGTGGGGCCGGGGTCCATCCGTTGCGCGGAGGATGGGAACCGTTCGCTGGCTCAGCTAGCACGCATCGGCTCGGCGATTGCTGCGCGGGTGCGCGTGACCACCGGCAGCACCACCCCCGGGGTCGATGCGATTGAAGGGTGTATCCGGGTGCCAGGGTGGGGGAGGGCACTCAACGGCGCGCGCTTTCGCTGAAGTGGCGAAGTGATTCGAGTGCGCTTGCTTCTTCGGTCGCTGCCCTCGCGCTCCGATCAGGTCGGCTTCAGCGACGCTTTCTAGACACGCGGTAGACACGGACAAAGAAAAAGGGCCTAGCGGTTAGCTAAGCCCTTGATTTATTTGGCGTCCCCTAGGGGATTCGAACCCCTGTTACAACCGTGAAAGGGTCGTGTCCTAGGCCTCTAGACGAAGGGGACTTGAACCTGTCGTACTGCAAACTGCGGCGTCAGTGCTGCTGACGGTGCTGCGGAATCCGGGGTGGTGGAGGTAAGCGGGATCGAACCGCTGACCTCTTGCATGCCATGCAAGCGCTCTCCCAGCTGAGCTATACCCCCACGCGGAAAGTCGCGCATTATAGCCACGCGATGAATCGAGGCAAATCGGCTCGCTCCCCACGCAGTGGCAGGCACCCGCAGCGCCGCGATCAGACAGCGGGCGAAGGGGGCTGGAGTCGGTCGAATGGCCCGCGGCCATAGGCAGCCGCCAGTTGCGCGAGGTGCTGCGCCGGCTCCGGGCCGACCTGCTCCCACGTGAAGCGCCACGTCCAGCAATCCATCTGGCCCGGCGTGTTCATCCGGTGCTCGCGCCCGAGGCCGAGCACGTCCTGCATCTGGAACACAGCCAGGCGCGCGACGGAGGCACAGGCAGCGCGGATCAAGGCCCAATGGAAACTGTCCGGCGCGCAGTCGAGGTAGGCGAGCGCGTAGGCACGCTCGCGCTCGGTGGCGCCATCGAACCAGCCGAGCGCGGTGTCGTTGTCGTGGGTACCGGTGTAGACGGCGCAGTTGGGCAGGTAGTTGTGCGGCAGGAACGCGTGCGTGGCGTCGCCGTCGAAACCGAACTGCAGCACCTTCATGCCGGGGAAGCCGAAGCGGTCGCGCAGCGCTTCCACGTCGGGCGTGATGACACCGAGATCCTCGGCGATCACCGGCAGTGCACCGAGCGCGCGCGTGGAGCGCCTCGAACAGCGCGACCCCGGGTGCGGGCACCCAGCGACCCTCGACCGCGGTCGGGCAGGTGGCCGGGATCTCCCAGTAGCCGGCAAAGCCGCGGAAGTGGTCGACGCGGACCAGGTCGGCTCGGGCCAGCTCGTGCTTCATGCGCGCGATCCACCAGCGAAAGCCCTCGCGCTGCATCGCCGCCCAGTCGTACAGCGGATTGCCCCAGCGCTGGCCCGTGGTCGAAAAGTAGTCGGGCGGCACGCCGGCGACCACCGTGGGTTCGCCGCGCGCATCGAGCTGGAACAGGTCGCGGTGGCTCCAGCAGTCGGCGCGAGTGGTGCGCGACGAAGATCGGCAGGTCGCCCACGATGCGCACGCCGCGTGCGTGCGCATGGCGCTGGACTGCACGCCACTGGCTGAAGAAACACCACTGCACGAAGCGCCAGAAGTCGATCTCGGCCCGCAGTGCGCTGCGCGCAGCGGCCAGCGCCGCAGGGTCGCGCCGTGCATGGCCCGCATCCCAGCCGGTCCAGGTGCCGATGCCGCGCGCCTGGTAGTGGGCGTCCAGCGCCATGAACAGCGCGTAGTCGTCGAGCCAGTGACTCTGCTCAGTGCAGAACGCGTCGAACTCGGCGCGGTCGTCCGCTGCGCCGTGCGCAGCAAACGCGGGCGCGGCGGCGCGCAGCCGCCCCATGCGGAACGGCACGACGCGCTCGAACACCACCTTGTCGTCGGCCAGGCCGGCGCGCTGTGCCTTATCGATGGGGGCCAGCCAGCCCTTGGCGATCAGCGGCTCGAGCGCGACCAGCAGCGGCGAGCCGGCGAAGGCCGACACGCTGGCATACGGTGAGTTGCCTGGCCCGATCGGTGTCAGCGGCAGCACCTGCCACACCGACTGCCCGGCGCTGACTAGCCAGTCGATGAAGTGGTAGGCGGCCGGGCCGAGGTCGCCGCTGCCATGCGGTCCGGGCAGTGAGGTCGGGTGCAGCAGGATGCCGGACTGGCGCGTGGTGGAGGTCGTCATGCAGAGGTCGGTTCGAGGGCAAGCAGCACGGCCGAGAGCGGCTGCACCAGACAGCGGCCGTTGACGCGGACCGCGCTGTCGCGCGCCGGATCGGCGCTGTCGATCTGCAGCACCCAGCGGCCCGGCGGCAGGGTGAATTCGAGCGCGCCGGCTTCAGCGTTGAAAAGGGCGAGCAGCCGCGCCGCGGCGATGCCGCCGGTGACCGCCAGGCTGTGCCGCATGTCGTCGTGCCAGTCAGCCACGGTCATCGGCTGGCCGTCGGGGCGCAGCCACTCGATCTCGCGGTGGCCGTCGGCCTGGTTCGCTTCGCTCAGCCAGCGGTTCACGCGCAGATGCGGATGGGCGCGGCGCAAGGCGAGCAGGCGGCGCACGAACTCGAACAGCCCGCGGTCGACGCGGTTCCAGTCAAGCCAGGAAATCTCGTTGTCCTGGCAATAGGCATTGTTGTTGCCGCGCTGGGTCCGGCCGAACTCGTCGCCCGCCAGCAGCATCGGTGTGCCCTGCGAGGTCAGCAGCGTCATCAGCAAGGTGCGGCGGACGCGCGCACGCAGCGCGTTGATCGCCGCATCGGCGGTCGGCCCCTCGATGCCGAAGTGGCTGCTGAAGTTGGCTAGGTGGCCGTCGCGGTTGCCTTCGCCATTGGCCTGGTTGTGCTTGTGGCTGTAGCTGACCAGGTCGGCCAGCGTGAAGCCGTCGTGCGCGGTGATGAAGTTGACCGACGCGCAGGGCGCGCGATGGCTGTGGTGAAAGCCGTCGTTGGAGCCGGCGATGCGGCGCGCGAACTCGCCGCGGCCGATGCCCCGCTGCAGCCAGAAGCGGCGCACGCCGTCGCGGTAGCGGTCGTTCCACTCCAGGAAGCGGCCGGGAAAACGGCCGAGCTGGTAGCCGTCCGGGCCCAGATCCCAGGGCTCGGCGATCAGCCGGGCGCGCGCCAGCACCGGGTCCTGCATCAGGGCCACGAAGAACGCCGCGTGCGGATCGAAGGCATGCCCAGTACGACCGAGCACGCTACCCAGATCGAAGCGGAAGCCATCGACGCCGAACTCGGCCACCCAATAGCGCAGCGCATCCAGCACGAGCTGCGTGACGCGCGGCTGCGCGACGTTGACGGTGTTGCCGCAGCCGGTCCAGTTTTCGTGGCGACCGCGGTCGTCGCCGGTGAGCCGGTAGTACAGCGCGTTGTCGAGGCCGCGGAACGAGATCGTCGGGCCGGTCTCGTCGCCTTCGGCGGTGTGGTTGAAAACGACGTCGAGCACCACCTCCAGGCCGGCCGCATGCAGCGCGTCGACCATCGCGCGGAACTCGTGCCGCGTGGCGGTCGGGTCGAGCGGCGTGCTGGACAGGCGCGGATCGAGGCAGAAGAAGCCGATCGTGTTGTAGCCCCAGTAATTGGCCAGGCCGTGCTCGTGCAGGCGGCGCTCCGTGATCGAGAACTGCACCGGCTGGATCGACAGCGTGGTCACGCCGAGCGCGGTCAGGTGATCGATGCTGGCGGGGTGGGACAGCCCCGCGTACGTGCCGCGCAGCGCCCCCGGCACATTGTGGTTGAGCTTGGAGAAGCCCTTCACATGCAACTCGTAGAGCACGGTGTCGGCGGCCGCCACCTGCGGTGCGGCGACCCGGCTGGGGGCCAGCGGCGCGGCCACGCGTGCCTTCAGCGCCTGCGCGGCGTTGTCGCGCGCGTCGAACGACAGGTGACCGTCGGGATGGCCGGTCTGGTAGCCGTGGTGCAGGTCGCTCCACTCGAAGCGACCGACGATCTCGCGCGCGTAGGGATCGAGCAGCAGCTTGTGCGGATTGAAGCGGTGCCCGCGCTGCGGCTCGTAGCGCCCGCTCGCGCGCAGGCCGTAGGTCAGGCCGGGCGCGGCGCCGGGCAGGAAGCCGTGCCAGACGTTGCCGGTGCGGGCCGGCAGCGCCAGCAGCGCGCTTCGTGCTGCCAGGCGTCGTCGAACAGGCACAGGTCCAGATGCGTCGCGTGTTCCGATACCACCGCAAAGTTGACGCCGCCGTCGCGCGGCGTCGCGCCGAGCGGATACGGCAGGCCGGACTCCAGCGCGGTCGTGCAGGTCGGGTTCATGCGGGCAGCAGGAACACGCAGCGCGAGCGGCGGCAGGGCCAGCGCGAGTGACACGGCGCGTGGCCGCTGCGCCGGGGATCGGCGTCGCGTGGCCAGCGGCCACTGGTCCGTTGCCGAGGTTCGCTGCCGCCGTAGATGCGCGAGTCGGTGTTGAGCACGTCACGCCAGCGCGCCGCGCGTCGTCGGGCACGCCGCAGCGCGTTAGCCGTGGCGAGGCACCGGCGTGAAGTTGCAGGCCACGAGCGCGCAGCCGCCGGTGGCGTCGCGACGCAGCCAGGCCAGCACGCAGTGTTCGGCGTCGTCGCCGACCAGCCACTCGAAGCCCGCGGCTTCGCAGTCGAGCCGGTGCAGGGCCGGGCGCGCGCGATAAAGCGCGGTTGAGGTCGCGCACCAGGCGCTGCATGCCGGCGTGCTCAGGTGCGTCGCGCGAGCTCGCCCAGTGGCAGTTCGTCGTCGTGGTTCCACTCGCCGCGCTGGGCGAACTCGCAGCCCATGAAGAGCAGCTTCTTGCCCGGGTGGGCCCACATGAAGCCGTAGTAGGCGCGCAGGTTGGCGAAGCGCTGCCAGTCGTCGCCGGGCATCTTGTTCGAGCAGCGAGCCCTTGCCGTGCACGACCTCGTCGTGCGAGAGCGGCAGCACGAAGTTCTCGCTGAAGGCGTAGAGCAGGCCGAAGGTCAGCTCGTCGTGGTGCCAGCGGCGGTGCACCGGGTCCTTGCTGGAATAGCGCAGGGTGTCGTGCATCCAGCCCATGTTCCACTTGTAGTGGAAGCCGAGGCCGCCGGCCGAGGTCGGACGCGAGACGCCGGGCCAGGCGGTGGACTCCTCGGCCATCGTGAGCGCGCCGGGCGCTCGGCGCCGATCGACGCTGGTTGACCTGCGCTGGAGGAAGCGCGATCGCCTCGAGGTTCTCGCGCCCGCCGTGGCGCATTGGGCACCCACTCGCCGGCCCGCGCGAGTAGTCGCGATAGAGCATCGAGGCCACCGCGTCGACGCGCAGGCCGTCCACGCCCCACTGCTGCAGCCAGTACAGCGCGTTGCCGACCAGGAAGTTCTTCACCTCGTGGCGGCCGAAGTTGTAGATCAGCGTGCTCCCAGTCCTGGTGCCAGCCCTCGCGCGGGTCGTCGTACTCGTAGAGCGCGCGTGCCGTCGAAGTGCGCCAGGCCCGTGGGCGTCGGTCGGGAAGTGCGCGGGCACCCAGTCGAGGAGCACGCCGATGCCGTGCGCGTGGCAGGCGTCGACGAAGCGGCGTGAAGCCGTCGGGCGTCGCCGAAGCGAGCCGGTGGGTGCGAACAGGCCCAGCGACCTGGTAGCCCCAGCGAGCCGTCGAAGGGATGCTCGGTCACCGGCAACAGCTCGATGTGGGTGAAGCCCGAGGTCGGCGCACGTAGGCGGGCAGCTGCGTCGGCCAGCTCGTCCCAGTCGAGGAAGCCGCCGTCGGCGCGGCGCCGCCACGAGCCGAGGTGCACCTCGTAGATCGGCGATCGGCGCGTCGCGCCGGTTGGCCGCGGTGCGCTCGCGCAGGCGCGGTCGCGCCGGCGGCATCGGCGCGGGGCCACCACGCTGGCGGGTCTCCGGCCGCAGCTGCGCAGGCGCGGGCGTACGGGATCGGCACTTGAGCGGCAGCACGTCGCCGTCGCGCGTGCGAATCTCGTATTTGTAGCGGTCGCCGGCGCTGACGTGCGGCAGGAAGATCTCCCAGACGCCGCCGCCGTGGTGCACCCGCATCGGATGGCGCCGGCCGTCCCAGCCGTTGAAGTCGCCGACCACGCTGACGCGGCGCGCGTTCGGCGCCCACACGGCGAAGCGCGTGCCGGCCACGCCGTCGAGCGTCATCGGATGAGCGCCGAGCATCGGTGACACGGCGCGGCAGGTGGCGAGCCCTCGCCGCAGGAGCGTGCAGGTCGACTGCGCGCCAGCGAGCGGACCGAAGGCATAGGGATCAGCGTAGTACGCTGTCGGGCGCCGGCGTGCCAGCGCACCCGCAGGCGATAGTCGAGCCGCCGTGCATGCGTCGCGCAGGTCGCCTTCGAAATACATGCCGGCGATGCGCGCGACAAGCGGGGCCAGCGTGGCGCCCGTGACCGGATCGATGGCTTCGACCGTCTCCGCGCCCGGCAGCAGCGCATGCAGCCACAGCCGCCCGTCGTCCGCCGCATGCGGACCGAGCACGGCAAACGGATCGCTGTGGCGGGCGGCGATCAGGGCGTCGAGGTCGGCGCGGTCGATCATGGTCGCCGCGGGCGGCGCCGGCCGGCGCACCGCCCGCGCTAGCGCGCATCCACATGCCAAATGTCGCGCGCGTAGGCGCGGATCGTGCGGTCGGCCGAGAACGCGCCCATGCCGGCGATGTTGCGGATCGCCTTGTCGGCCCAGGCGGCCGGGTCGGCGATAGCAGGGCGTCGACCCGCGCCTGGCATCGCGCAGTAGCTGGCGAAGTCGGCCAGCAGCAGGTAGGCGGTCGACGTTGCAGCAGCGTCGTCGACCAGCGCGCGGTAGCGCTGGGGCTCGCCGGGCTGTAGGCACCGCCGGCGATCGGCGTCGAGCACGGCCTGCAGGTGTGGGTTCTGCTCGTGGTGCAGGCGCGGCTGGTAGCCCGACCTCGCGCAGCCGGCCTGCGATCCTGTTCGGCGGTGGCCGAACACGAAGACGTGCGTCGCGTCCCGATCGCCTCGGCCATCTCGATGGTGGCGCCGTCCCAGGTGCCGATGGTCAGCGCGCCGTTGAGCGCGAACTTCATGTTGCCGGTGCCGGAGGCCTCGGTGCCGGCGGTGGAGATCTGCTCGGAGAGATCGGCCGCGGGAATGATCAGCTCGGCCAGCGACACGCCGTAGTTCGGGCAGGAACACCACCCTTCAGGCGGTCGTCGCACGCCGCGGATCGGCGTTGACCACGCGCGCCAATGTCGTGGGTGAGCCGGATGATCGGCTTGGCCGTCATGGTAGGCCGTGGCGGCCTTGCCGGCGAAGCACCACCGTGCGCGCCGGCCAGCCGCGGCCTTCGGGTCCTGCGGATCGGCCAGCATCGCCTGGTAGCGCGCGACCACATGCATCAGGTTGAGCAACTGGCGCTTGTATTCATGGATGCGCTTGACCTGCACGTCGAACAGCGCTGGCGGGATCGACCGCGCACGCCGGTGTCGCGCGTGATACGCGCGGCGAGCGCGCTGCTTGTTGGCATGCTTGATCGCGGCGAGCCCGGCGCTGCAGGGCTCGGTCGTCGGCGCCGCGCCGCGCAGTTGGCGCAGTCCGGTAGAGGTCGCTCCGCCAGCCGGTGCTGCCGATGCGCGCATCGAGCAGCGCCGCCAGGCGCCGGATTGGCCTGTGCCAGCCAGCGCCGTGGGGTCACGCCGTTGGTGACGTTGTGGAAGCGCTGCGGGAACGATCCGTGCGTGGTTGGCGAAGATGCGTCTCCACCATCAACTCGCGAGTGCAATGCGGCGACGCCATTGATCCGGTGCGAGGCGACGCATCGACAAGCGGCGGCCATCCGCACCCGTCGTTCGCCCGGACTCGTCGATGAGCGAGACCCGGCGCACCAGCGCCTCGTCGCCCGGGAAGCTGCGGCCCGCACGTCGGCAAGGAAAGGCGTGGTTGATCGTCGTAGATGATCTCCAGGTGGCGCGGCAGCCAGTGCTCGAGCATGCGCACCGGCCACGTTTCGAGCGCTTCGGGCATCAGGGTGTGGTTGGTGTAGCGACACCGCTCGCGTGGTGATGCGCCAGCGCTGCGTCCCACGCCAGGCCGTGTTCGTCGAGCAAAAGGCGCATCAGCTCGGCCGGCGCCAGCGCCGGATGGGTGTCGTTCGAGGTGGATCGCCTTGCTGCGGCCGAGTGTCGAGGCTGCCGAACTCGGCCAGGTGGTGGCGCGATGAGGTCCTGCAGCGAGGCGCTGACCAGGAAGTCCTCCTGGCTCAGGCGCAGTTCGCGGCCTGCGTGCGTGGCTGTCGTCGGGGTAGAGCACCCAGTTGATCGCGTCGGCGGCGAGCTTGGCGCTGCCGGCAGCGGCAAAGTCGCCGCGCGAGACCGCGGCGAAGTCGATCGGCCGCGTGGTCTTGGCCTTCCACTGGCGCAACAGCGACACCCGCTCGGTCGCATGGCCCGGCACGATGAAGTCGAAGGCGTCGGCAAACAGTTGCTCGCTCGGCAGCCAGCGCCGGCCGGCCCCGTCGGGGACCACGCTGCCGGCGAAGCCGATCGGGTAGCGCAGCTCGGGGCGCGGCAGTTCCCACGGATTGCCGTTGCGCAGCCAGTCGTCGGCTTCCTCGACCTGCTGTCCGTCCAGGATGCGCTGGGCAAAGATGCCGTAGCGGTAGCGCAGGCCGTAGCCGAAGCTGGGCACGCCCAGGGTGGCGAGCGAGTCGAGGAAGCAGGCCGCGAGCCGGCCGAGGCCGCCATTGCCGAGCGCCGCATCGGGCTCGCGCTCGAGCACATCGCCCGGGACCTTGCCGGCGGCACGCGCGGCAGCGTCGAAATCGTGGTCGATGCCAAGCGCGGCCAGGGCGTTGCCCAGCGCGCGCCCCATCAGGAACTCCATCGACAGGTAGTGCACGCGCTTGGCGCCGCGCTGGCGGTCCTCGCGCAGCGTCTGGTTCATGCGCTCGGCCAGTTCGGCACGGCTGGCGTGCGCCGCCGCGCGCATCCACATGTCGAGCGAGGCATGCGGCGGTTCGACACCGCTTTCGCGCTCGACCCGATCGAGCAGCAGTTCCATTTCAGAAGCGTTGGCTTGGCCGGCAGAAAGCGCGGCCGCGTCGGCGACGGCGGACGGTTTGGCGTTGCGATCCATGCAGCATTCTCCCTGCGTCCGGCCGCCCGTTGCGCCAAAAGAACCACAACGTGCAACTTGCCGGCGACGACGGCGCCCAGCACCCGGCCCGAAGCGGCGGCGAGCTTAACCGACTCGAACGGAGGGTTGTAGTTCAGCTACATCGAGAGGCTGGACGGGCGTCTAAAGCATTGATTAGCAAAGTCTAGTCGCATCATGCTGGGGTGGCTTGATGTTTGTGGCTTGGTGTAGCCGTGTGTATATTCGCTACATCCGCGAGCCTTTCGGATCGTGGAAGAAAAACAAAAAGACTCGGCAGGGCTTGTGCAGTGACCGGCGCGTGTTGGCGGCATTGGCGAGCAAAGGCGGAGGGGCACACATGATCGTCAACCGGCTGCACGCGGTCGCCGTGCGGCTTTGCAGGTCGTGGCACAGGCCGTGGCGCGCCCAGGCAAAGGGGTGCGCGGCGCTGCTATCGATCGCGCTGCTTGCGGCGACGTCCCCTGCCAGCGCCCGCGCGCTGGGTGAGGACTGGGCGGGAGAGATCCTCTATTTCGTCCTCATCGACCGCTTTGCCGATGGCGACCCGACCAACAACGCGCGTGTGCAGCAGCGCAACCCGGGCGGCTATCACGGCGGTGATCTCAAGGGCCTGACCCAGCAGCTCGACGAACTGGCCGACCTCGGTGTTACGGCGCTGTGGATCAATCCGGTGCAACTGCAGATGGACCGTGGCATGCCGGCGCAGGCGCCGGCCGCGCTGCGGGTGCCGGAGTTCAATCACTGGGGCTTTCACGGCTACTGGATCGCCGACTTTGGAAAGATGGAGCCGCAGTTCGGCTCGGTCGACGATCTGAAGAACCTGGTCGACGCCGCGCGCAAGCGCGGCATCAAGGTCCTGCTGGATGTCGTCTACAACCACACCGGCTACCAGTCGATCTATGCGGGCCGCCGCACGGCGGCAGGCGAACCCTGGATCCGGTCCGGCGAAGGCAACTGCGAGGTCGATCCGGTGACCTGCCGCGTCGGCGGCCTGCCGGACCTGCGCACCGAACTGCCCGAGGTGCGCGACTACGTGCTGGACGCCAACATCGCGCTGGCGCGTCAGGCCGGCGTGGCGGGCTTCCGGCTCGACACCTACAAGCATCTGGGGAGCGAGTTCTGGCGCGAGCACCGCACGCGCACGCGCGAGCAGCTCGGCCGGGATTTCTTCCTGCTGGCGGAGTACTGGGGCGGGACGGCGCAGTCGCTCGATGGCTTCTTTGCGCGCGACGAGGTCGACAGCGGCTTCGACTTCAGCTTCAAGGGCAGTTGCGAGGCCTGGGTGCTCGGTCGCGGCCGCTCGGTCGCCTTCGGCAGCTACCTGCGTTCGCGTCACCAGGTACGACCCGGCTACGTGCTGGCGCACTACCTGTCCAGTCACGACGAGCCGATGGCGCTCGGCAGTCTCGATGGCGACAAGCAGAAGTTCCGCCTGTGCGTGGCCGTGCAGATGACCTCGCTCGGCATGCCCGTCATCTACTACGGCGAGGAGGTCGGGCGCGGGGGCACGGAGTGGCCGCTCAATCGCAACGACATGCCGTGGGGCGAGCGCGATGTCATGCCTGGCAAGGGCGTGGCGCGCGACGAAGCGCTGCGCGACTTCTACAAGAAGCTGATCCAGATCCGCAAGCAGCATCCAGCGCTGACACGGGGCGACTACGCGCTGCTGAGCGGGCGCGACGACCCGGCGCTGGCCTATGGTCGGCGCGATGCAGCCAGCGGCGACCAGGTGCTGGTGCTGGTCAACCGCGACGACAAGCCGCTGACCATCGACATCGCGCTGCCGACCGGCTGGAGCACCGGGCCACTGACCGACCGGCTGCTCGGCGGTGCGGTGGCACCCGTCGAAGGCCGCGTGCGCCTCGAACTGGCGCCGAAGTCGGTGCGCATCCTGGCGGCACCGACGAACGGAGCGGCACGCTGATGGCCTCGATCCTTCTGCGCAACGTCTGCAAAAGCTACACCAGCGATGTCGCCGTCATCCGTAACCTGAATTTCGACATCCGCGACGGCGAGTTCATGGTGTTCGTCGGTCCTTCGGGGTGCGGCAAGTCGACCGTGTTGCGGATGATCGCCGGACTGGAGTCGATCACCAGTGGCGAGATCCTGATCGGCGACCGTGTCGTCAATGACGTGCACCCGAAGGATCGCGACATCGCGATGGTGTTCCAGAGCTACGCGCTGTACCCGCACATGACGGTGTACGACAACATCGCCTTCGGTCTGCAGATCCGCAAGGTGCCCGACCACGAGATCAAGCGCCGCGTGCAGGAGGCGGCCGAGACGCTTGGCCTGGTGTCGTTTCTCGAGCGCAAGCCGAAGGCCCTGTCGGGCGGCCAGCGCCAGCGGGTCGCACTCGGTCGCGCCATCGTGCGCAATCCGGCGGTGTTCCTGTTCGACGAGCCGCTGTCGAACCTGGATGCCGAGCTGCGCGTGCACATGCGCGCCGAGCTGTCGCGGCTGCAGCGCCATCTGGGCACGACCACGGTGTATGTCACGCACGATCAGGTCGAGGCCATGACCATGGGTCACCGGATCTGCGTGCTGCGCCCCTGCGGCAGCGACCCTGGCGTCACCAACCTGACGCAGATCGGCACGCCGATGGAGATCTACGACACGCCGGACAACCTGTTCACCGCGCGCTTCATGGGCACGCCGCGCATGAACATCGTGAGCGCCAAGATCACCGACGACGGCAACGACGTCTACTTCTTCGGCCATCGTCTACACGTGCCGCCCGCCTTCCGCGAGGCGGCGCAGCGCTACAAGGGGCGCGACGTGATGCTGGGCATCCGGCCCGAGCACATCGGCGCCGCCGACGAAGTCGACTGGACCAGTACCTCGAGCATCACCGGCAAGGTCGAGATCACCGAGCCGCTCGGCCACGAGGTGATCGTGCACTTCGAGGTGCAGGGCGAGACGCTGGCGGGTCGCCTGCGCAGCCACGCATCGCTGCCGAAGATGGGCGATCCCATCACGCTGCTGGTCAAGACCGAGGCCATGCACCTGTTCGATCCCGTCACCGAGCAACGCCTGCGCTGAACCCTTCACGGAGACCTCACCATGTCCAAGCGAACCCTGATCAAGTCCGCGCTGTCGGCCGCTGTCGTCGGCGCGACGGCGCCGCTCGCCCGCAGTGTCCGCGCGCAGGGCGCCAACGAGCTGACTGTCTGGCATGCCTACCGCGGCGCCGAGAAGTCGGCTTTCGAGAAGGTGATCAAGCTGTTCGAGAGCAAGCCGGCAGCCAAGGGCATCAAGGTCAGCACGCTGGCGATTCCGTACGACGCGTATGCCGATCGCATCAGTGCCGCGATTCCGCGCGGGCGCGGCCCGGATCTGTTCATCTACGCGCAGGACCGGCTGGGCGGCTGGGTCGAGGCCGGCAAGACGGTCGAACCGCTCGACTTCTTCATCGACAAGGCGCAGCGCGACAGCTACCTGCCAAACATGATGGAGGCGATGACCTACGCGCCAAGGTAGAATCTTCGGCCTCCCGCTGAACTACGAAGAGCGCCGTCGGTCATCTTTGACGCCGCCGATGGTGAAGGCGCCACCGAAGAGCGCAGCGGCCGAGATCGATCAAGCTGGCCGAGGAGCCGACGCGGGCCCGAACTGCGGGCCGCCACCGGCCTGGCCTACTGGTACACCAACTTCTACTTCCACGCCGCGCTGATGAATGCCTACGGCGGCGCGGTGTTCGATTTTGACCAGCAAGCTGTTGATCCTTGAAGACAGCCCGGCCGACGATCGCCTCGATGAAGCAGGATGATGAAGTCGTTCGAGCCGAACAGCATGATGCCCAGGCCGCGCGACATCCGAAGGCGCTGATCTTCGTCACTGTTCAACGTAGCAGAAGCGCGCAATGGTCATTCAACGGCGCCCCTGGTTCATCGGCGAGATCTCGCCGAAGGTCCGACTACGGGCTGGCGATGCTGCCGGTACTCGACGAGGCCAAGAAGCCGATGCGGCCGTGGCTCACGATCGAGGGCGCCTACGTGGCAGCCGGCTCGAAGCAGAAGGATGCCGCGTACGAACTCGCGCGCTTCCTCACCGGCACCGAAGCGGGCCTCGTGCTGGCGCTGGAGGGGCGCCAGCTGCACACCGCCAGGGCCGTGTACGACGACAAGCGCGTAAGCAGCGACCCGGTGCTCAAGGCGTTCTTCGACCAGCTCGCGAATGCGGAGGCCATGCCCAACCGGGCGGAGATGACGATGGTCTGGTCGCCGGCGACCACCGCGATGAACAAGATCGTCAAGGGCAGCGCCTCCCCGGAAGCGGCGATCAAGGAAGCGCACGGCGCGATCCAGGAGGCGATCAACGCGCTGCGCAAGTCGCGTTGATACCGCGCTGATCGCCTACGCCGCGCCGACGGACCCGACCGTGTTCGACCTGACCGCCACCGCTAGGAACGCCGGTTCCACGCGTTTTCGCGCGGCGGTCGGGCTGGCCGCGAGCCTCGCGGCGGTGCTGCTGGCGTCGATGCTGCTGATCAGCGGCGGTCACGCCGACGTCGATCGCGAGAACCGGCAACGGCAGGCGATCCTGGTGGCCAATGCGGCCGCAGCATCGATCGCCGATGCAACCGAGGTTGAACTGCCGGCCCGCCTGAAGGCCTGGAAGAGCGGCGACCTGGCGGTCGAGTCGATCCGCGTGGTGGCCGGGCGCGAGCTGCTTGGCTCCACGCGCACCGAGGACGAGGCGCCGCGCGGCCTGCAGCGCGAGGAGCGCGCGTTGTTCGACCTGGCGAACACGCTGCGTGCCGCGGCGGAGACGAACAAGAGCGAGGGCGTGGTTCGCAAGAAGACGCTGCAGGTCGAGGACCGCGACGGCGTGCTGCTGGTGACCGTGCCGTACGAACCGAAAGGCGAGTTCGCGGGTGTCGTGCAGGTGCAGTACTTGGCCATGGGCGCCAGCGCTGGGCACCAGGGACCGCGCTGGGGCATCGCGCTGCTCGTGCTTCTTGCCGCGACCGGTCTGGGCGCGGCGCTGCGCATCGCGCCCGAGCGCCGGTTCGACGTCGCGCGCGGCATCGCCGTCGTGGCGCTGATCGTCGGCGCGGTCATCTACCAGCGCTTCGAAGTGGCCGGCGTGACCGAGACCGCGCAGCAGGGCGAGGTTGCCATCGCGCGGTTGCAGGCGACGGCGGCCGCGATCTACAGCCGCAGCGGTACGCCGGTCGTGCGCGATCAAGCAGAGTCGAGTCCGTGGGACACCGACAGCTATCGGCGCCCGCTGAACGCGGTGTCGTACGGCGGGCAGGCGCTCGCGGCCGGCGCCGAGGCGGCGGTCCCGCTGGTCCGCTTCGTCGAGCGCTTGCTGTGGGCCGTCAACGCGCTCGGCCTCGGCATCCTGCTTTTCGTTGTGCAGGGCTGGGCTGCGCGCACGCGCCAGGCGCTGGTCAGCAACGCGGCCGCCTATGGGTACGTGGCACCGGCGATGATCGGCACGCTGGTCCTCGTGTTCTTCCCGTTCCTCTACGGGATCGTGCTCGCGTTCACCGACACAACGCTGTTCAACGAGTCGCTGCCGCTGCGCGACCGCTGGGTGGGGCTGACCAACTTCATCACGATCCTCGGCGACTTCAACCTCTACGAGCGCACGCCCGAGGGCCTGGTCTGGAACTACCAGAACTTCTACTGGACGCTGATGATGACCGTGATCTGGACGGTCTCGAACGTCGCTATCGGCGTCAGTGTCGGCTTCCTGCTGGCCCTGGCGCTGAACACCGAGGGACTGCGCGGCAAGGCCGTGTACCGCGTGCTGCTGATCCTGCCGTGGGCCATTCCCAACTACATCACCGCGCTGATCTGGCGCGGCATGTTCCACCCACAGTTCGGCGTGATCAACCAGGCGCTGCAGATGTTCGGCTTCGCGCCGGTGGCCTGGTTCGACGGCGTGGTGAGCAGCTTTCTCACCGGCCTGGCAACCAATGGCTGGCTGAGCTTCCCGTTCATGATGGTCGTGATCCTGGGCGCGCTGCAGTCGATCCCGCGCGACATGTACGAGGCCGCCGAGGTCGAAGGCGCGAGCAAGTGGCAGCAGTTCAAGGGCATCACGCTGCCGCTGCTGCGGCCCACCCTGGTGCCGGCGATCGTGCTGTCCGTGGTCTGGACCTTCAACATGTTCAACGTGATCTTCCTCGTCTCCGGCGGCCAGCCGGCCGGCGCCAACGAGATCCTGATCACCAAGGCCTACAAGATCGCCTTCGAGAACTATCAGTACGCCTACGCGGCCGCTTACTCGACGGTGATCTTCGTGATCCTGCTGGTGTACGGCTACTTCCAGACGCGCCTGACGCGCGCGACGGAGACGTACTGATGGCCGCCGCGCAGCTGAGGCCGAGCCGCCACATCTGGCTGCACGTGGCGCTGATCAGCTTCACGCTGCTGGCGGTCTACCCGGTGCTGTGGGTGCTGACGCTGGCGTTCTCCGGCCAGCAGAGCGTGGGCATCATCGACCTGCCAAAGGATCCGACCTTCTTCGAACGCCTGCGCGGCGTGGTGCCCTGGCCGGCGCACCTGTCGGTCAAGAACTTCGCCGACGTGTGGGCCGAGCAGCCGTTCGGCCGCTGGCTGCTCAACAGCGTGATCGTCTCGCTGATGACGACCGCGCTCGGCGTCTTCCTCGCCTGCACCGCCGCCTATGCGTTTTCGCGCTTCAGGTTTGCCGGGCGCGACACCGGGATGCTGATGTTCCTGGTCTCGCAGATGTTCCCGGGCACGCTGATGCTGATTCCGCTGTTCATCATCATCGTCAAGTGGCTGAACCTGGGCAACACTTTCTGGGGCCTGGTGATCGTCTACTCGGTGACGGCGATCCCGTTCTGCGTGTGGATGCTGAAGGGCTACTTCGACACCATTCCGTACGACATCGAGGAGTCGGCGATCATCGACGGTGCATCGCGGCAGACGATCTTCCTGCGGATCATCCTGCCGCTGGCCAAACCCGCGATCGCCATCACCGCGCTGTTCTCCTTCATGACGGCGTGGAACGAGTTCATCCTGGCCTCGGTGTTCATGGAAACCGAGACCAACTACACCGCGCCGGTGGGACTGCGCTTCTTCGTCGGCGGGTTTTCGTCGCAGTGGGGTTTCTTTGCCGCCGGCTCGGTGATCGTGTCGCTGCCGGTGGTGATCCTGTTCCTGTACCTGCAGAAGTACCTGGTTTCCGGCCTGACAGCCGGGAGTGTGAAGTAGTGCATCAACAACGAGAGAGGCAACCATGAAACCGAAGTTCTCCATGCATGTCCTCGCCGCGGCCGCGCTGCTCGCGTTCGGCGGCGCCGCGACGGCCGTCGAATTTACTGATCCGCGGGGCGACGATAAGGGGCCGGGCAGCTACACGTATCCGACCGACGCCGTCTACAAGGCCGGATCGTTCGACATCACGAAATTCACCGCGACCGCGACCAACGTCGACGTCACATTCCAGGTCGAGGTCAACAGCACGCTTGACGACCCCTGGGGCATGGGCACGGGCTTCGCGGTGCAGATGGTCTTCATCTTCATCAAGACCGGTCCGGGAGGTAATACCGACACGCCACCGGGCCTCAATGCGGTCTTTCCACAGAGTGACGAGTGGAACAAGCTCGTTGTCCTGTCGCCGCAGCGCAAGGCGCGCGTGGTGGCCGAGGCCGAGGCCAAGACCGGCAAGTTGGCCAAGGACATCGTGGTCCCCAACCTGACACGCGGCCGCGGCCGCGTCATTACCGGCACCGTGCCGCTGTCGGAACTGGTGGGGCCGGGCAAGGCGGCCGATATCGAGGGCTGGGGCTACCAGGTCGTGATGCAGTCGAACGAGGGCTTTCCGGCTGGCGGAGACTTCCTCACGCGTAAGGTCAATGAGTACGAAGGCCAGCATCGCTGGGGAGGCGGCAACGACGGCGACTGCGACCCGCACATCATGGACGTTCTGGACGCACCGAACGCCAAGCAGGCCGAGATGCTTGCGCATGAGTGCGGGCCGGACGGCAAGCCGGTCAAGCGCGCCACGCTGAAGATGATCAAGAAGTGATCAACCGCAACCACAGGAGACCGCAGCAATGAAAAGACACACACTCAAACCGCTGGCGGTGGCTGTTGGCCTAGCGCTGACCGCACCCGCCTTCGCCGTGAACCTGGACTTCACCGGGTCCAACATCTACATGAAGTTCCTCGATGGCAACCAGCGCACAACCAGTCCCGCCAGCGGCGACACGGCGAGCGGTGCTGATCAGGGTCAGTGGACCGAGTTCGAACTGAACATGAAGGCCACGATTTCACGCCAGGTCGAAGCGGGCGTACGTCTGCAGAGCCGCAGCCCTGCCGCTTACTGGACCAGTTTCGGTTTCGGCAACAACGAGGGCTTCGGGGGGCCGAACGACCAGATCTTTCCGCAGCAGAGCAAGTTCGTGAAGTTGCGCGGCGCCTACGTGCAACTGACGCCAGGCTACAACTGGCTCGACCAGGCGCGGATCGGCTCGAGCGACTGGGGCACGTTCGATCCGTTTACGGTTGGCAAGGTCCGCTACATCGACCGCGACAACTACAACGGCTTCTACTTCAAGGGTCCGGTCTACGGCGGTGGCTCCTGGGAGGCGGCGCGCGTGTCGCTGCCGAACTACCTGCAGTTCAACTACGGCCAAGGTCCGAGCTGCTGCAGCAGCGATTCGACCCAGTTCAACGAAGGGGTCTACGTCGCTCAGTACAAGCATGACTTCAATACCTGGCGGTTGGCAGCGAGCTATCAGCACTTCGAGGACGACGTGCTCGACTCCGCCGACACCAACCCGCTCGACGGGACCGGCAGCCAGGACTTCGGCAAAAACCAGGTTCTGATGCTCAAGGCCGAGGGCAGCGTATTGCCCGGGGTGGATGTGCGCGGTGCCTACTACAAGTCCAAATACAAGGCGCCGCTGTTCGATCAGCCGTGGACCGGCAATCCGAAGTCCAGCGTCAATGACGACGCCTTCAAGATCGACATCGATGTCAGCTCGCTGCCGGTGCCCGGTCTCACCTTCAACTTCCAGTACTTTGACATCGGCGCTGGCTACTACAGCAATCTGGCAGCGCGGCGCGAGTCGGACATCCTGCTGTCCGAAGGCTCCGAGTCGGCCTGGTACAACTGGGGTCAGTCGCTGTGGCTCGGCGGTGCCGCCAAGGAGTACCAGCAGGGTGCCGCGACGCCGAAGTGCCAGACCAACATCGGTGGACGTTGCAACGCGAACCCGGGGCTGGCCGGCGGTGCCAACGGCATCACGGACAACGACTTCATGGACTTCGACGAGCCGCCCGCGGAATCCGCGCTCGGCTGGAAGGGTTTCACCTTGGTCGCGGCCTACGAGTTAATGAACACGCCGATGACATTCGAGTACACAAACCTCGACTACAACTACAACTGGCGCAACTACTCGCCGACCGGCCCGCTGTCCAACTTCTACAACCTGAACCAGGACCGCAAGACCAGCATTTATGTCTTCCGGGCCTCGCACGTGGTGCAGGCGTTCGGCGGCATCGAACTCGGCTTCAAGTGGAAGATGGTGGACGACAAGGACAACGCCGCCGAGATCGCCACCGCCCCTGCGCTCGTCATCGGCACGCGCGAGACGGATGACAACGGGTACGGCTTTGCCGTCGGCAACCAGCTCTTCTCCCACCTTTATGGGCAGCTGTCGTGGGGCTCGTACAGCCGCGACATCAAGTTCGGTCCGGCCAACTTCGACAACGAGAAGGACATCTGGAGCCTGAAGTTCGCCTACAACCTGGCCGGCCTCGAGATCGGCGCGCTGGCGCAGTGGATCGACGGCCGGGGTGACCCGACCCAGTCGGGCACGCAGATCGACTTCAAGCAGTACCGGATGAAGACGTTCGTCAAGGCGATCTTCTGATCGCCGTCTGCCACCTAGACGCAAGTCGATCGTACGAGCCCTCCCTCCGGCAACGGGGGGAGGGCCTTTTCTTGGCTTATCGTCTTGCTGCCGTGGCCGTCACCTTTGCTGCAGCCCGTTCCAACACCGCGTTGAAGGACTTCAATCAATGAAGGGTCTCCTGCTCCTGGCGCTGCTGATGCACTCGGCAACAATGTTCGCTACCGAGCGCGTCGTGGCCACCCTGACCGATCCCGCCGGTGACGATCAGGGGGACGGCTCGCTGATCTATCCGGCGCGGCCCGAGTTCCGGCGCGGCGATCTCGATCTGACGTCGCTGCGTATCGTGCAGGTCGGCGATGCCTATCGCTTCGAAGCGACGTTCCGCAATCCCATTCGCAGTCCGGTCGGCATCGTCAGCGACACCAGCAGTGATCAGCTTTCCAATTTCGCGCGCTACGGCTTCTATTCGTTCAACCTCGACCTGTACTTCGACCAGGACCGGATCCAAGGCTCCGGCAATACCTTCACACTGCCGGGTCGCGGCGCGCGACTGGATCCGGCCAGTGCGTGGGAGCGCGCCGTCGTGCTCACGCCTCGGCCGCAGGTCATGCGCACGCAGCTGATCGACGCAGCTGCCGATGCGCAGCCGGAGCGCGCCAAGGAGATCGAGGCGGCGGTCGATCGCATGGTCCACTTCGCCACCCAGATCAGGGTGAGCGGTCGCACCGTGTCGTTCAGCGTGCCGGCGGCCTTCCTCGCCGCGCCAGCGCCGGATACGCAGTGGGTCGTGACAGCAGTCGTGACCGGAGCCAAGACCACGATCGAAGCCGACCTGAACCTGCTCAAGCAAGGTGGCAGCGCCGTCGATCGTCTGGCCCTCGGCGCGATGCAGCCGGAGTCAGGGCGTCCGGTCAACAGTTTCGGATACAGCGGTCTGCGCGCGCCGCTGCCGATTGTCGACCTGGTGGCGCCTACGGTGGAGCGCCAGCGCGAACTGCTCGCCAGAGAGGCGACGATCGCCGGGCTGCCGCTGTCGCCGGCGGCCGTTGCCACCGCGCCCGGGATGGCCCAGCCAGCTGCGGGGCTGCTGATGGCCGCTGGGGTGCGTGCTGGGCCGCCGCCCTCCGAGCCAGCGCCGGTGGCGGCGCCGGCGGCTGTCGCGACCACGCCAGTCCCGGCCGCAGCACCTGCCGCGCCGCCGCCGGTCGCTGCGCCCGCGGCAGCTGCCACTTCACCCGCGCGAGCTCAGCCCGCCGCGCCTGCAGTCGTGCCGACACCGGTCGCGCCGGCCACGCCCGCGCGCGGATCGATCGCCGAACGCTTGCAGGCGCTCAAGCAGTTGTTCGACCAGAAGTTGATCGACGAGGCGGAGTACAAGCAGCAGCGCCAGCGCATCTTGAACGAGCTGTAGTCGCGCGCGAGCAGCGGGCGCCGCATTGACCGCGTCACTGCGGCGATGACCGCTCAGTGCACGCCGGGCGATCCGACCTGGTTGGCGATGCCCTGGCCGGCGCCGGCCAAGGCGGCGTGCGGGGCGATCACGAGCCCGGTGGCAATCGGGGCCAGGTAGCCGCGGAAGCGACCCTTGGCCTCGAAGCGCTCGCGGAAGCGCGAGTGCGGCAGGTAATCGCGCAAGGTGTGTGCCACGCCGCCTGCCACCAGCAGGCCGCCGCGCGCGCCGACCGTCAGGGCCACATTGCCGGCGAAGCCACCGAGCATCGCGCAGAACGTGTCGACCGCTTCGGTGCAACTGGCGTCGGACCTCTGCAGTCCCAGTCGCGTGATGTCGGGTGCCGCGAGCGACGCATTGAACGGCTGCCCGCGTACGGTCGCCACCGCGCGATACAGCAGCGGCAGGCCAAGTCCGGACAGCAGCCGCTCCGCCGACACATGAGCGTGCTCGCCGCGCACTATGCGCAGCACGTCGGCCTCGAAATCGTCGGCCGCCGCGAGCGTCACGTGGCCGCCTTCGCTCGGCAGTGCCACCCAGCCGCCTTCCGGCGTCGGGACGCAGGCGGCCACGCCCAGGCCCGTGCCCGGCCCGATGACCGCCATGGGCAGCCGGTGATTGATCAGGCCGCCGCCGATGGCCATCACGTCCATCGGCGCCAGCCGTGGCAGGGCCAGCGCGAGCGCTTCGAAGTCATTGAGCAGGATCACGCGCTCAGCTCCGAGCGCGTTGCGCGCGGCCGCCGCCGACACCGTCCATGGGCTGTTGGTCATGCGCACGATGTCGCCGTTGACCGCTGTTGCCAAAGCAAAGGCCGCAATCCGCGGCCTGGGCGCTGCGCCCGTGCGACGGGAGATCTCTGCAAGGTAGGCGCAGGCCGCCGCTTCCGGTGTCGCGTAGTCCGCGCAGCGCACCGAAATCACCTGTTCGACCGCGGCGTCCTGCGCACTGATCAGACCGAACCGCGCGTTGGTGCCGCCGATGTCGGCCACCAGCCAGGGGAAGACAGCCGCCTGGGTCTTCATCGCGTGCCTCGCGGTCTGGGCAAGAGAGAGTGCGCGCACCTTCCTTGGCCTTCGTGCTTTGACCTGCGCGCTGATCCTGCGTGTGGCGCGCTGCCGAGTGTCATCGCCCCTTCTGCTGCCACTACCGCACCGATGACTGGCATGACCGACCCTCCTCATCGGCGCCGCTGTGCCGCGACGTTCCGACATGACCGTGCGTACGCGACGATCTGTTTCACTGTAGCAAAACTACAGGGCGGCCGCATAGACATTCATGGAGGTGGACTGGCGATGTGCGGACGCGGATAGCAACGGTGGGCAGCGCTTCTGCGGGCCGGATCGGATTGGTCGATGGCGCGCCGGCAGTGCCATGCGCGGGCGGCGGCGTGTCGCGAAACTGATCCGCTACTTGCGCGTCTGGTTGCCGTCTCAGGTCGGAGGCGCAACTTCCGATCGGCATCGCGAGTGCCAGTGCTGCGCAGACCCGGCCGGCCCGCGGCGGAGCGGCGACCGCTGGTCCCGAAGGAGGGTCGGCGCGTCCGCGTGACGGCTCAGGGTGGGCGCGCAGCAAGCGCGGTCGGGTCGGATGGCCGCCAAAGTGCGGCCACTCTGCTGTAGTTGAACTACACTCGGATCTCCGAGGAACGACTTGCCGCCGGTCCGACGACACATGGGTGGATCAGTCGGAGCGTGGACGCTGTCACATCCGGCGGAGGTGCGTCGCGCATGAGGCCGGTCGGATCAGACGACCGCTCGGCACCGAAGGCGTGGCGACGCTGCGAAGCAGATGAACCGATGAAAACAATGCGGGGCCGACTGTTTTGCGCATGTGCCGCCGCGGTGCTGGTCGCAGGTTGCGGAGGCGGCGGCAGCGGTTCGTCCGCCCCGGGGCCGACCCCGCCGCCGCCGGTGCCGCCGCAGTACACGCCGACCGGCAGGGCGGCCGCGGGCGACACCTTCGTCCACTTGTTCGAGTGGCGCTGGGCCGATATTGCACGCGAGTGCGAGGTCTTCCTCGGACCCAGGGGATTCAAAGGCGTGCAGATCTCGCCGCCCAGCGAGCACATCGTCTTCGCGGCCGGCGGCTACCCTTGGTGGCAGCGTTACCAGACGGTCAGCTACACGCTCGACCAGTCGCGCTCCGGAACGCTGGCCGAGTTTCGCGACATGATCCAGCGTTGCCGCACGCGCGGCGTTGAGATCTACGCCGATGCGGTGATCAACCACATGACCGCCGGCAGCGGCATCGGCAGTGCCGGCGGCAACTACACCAAGTACAGCTACCCGGCCGTGCCGTACGCGAGCGGCGACTTTCATTCAGCGTGCGGCATCAACAGCTACCAGAACCAGTTCCAGGTGCAGAACTGCGAACTGGTGGGCCTGGCGGACCTGAAGACCGAAGACGACGCGGTCCGTACGAAGATAGCCGGCTACCTGATCGCGCTGCATGCCGAAGGCGTGGCCGGCTTCCGCATCGACGCCGCCAAGCACATCCCGGCCTGGGACCTCGACCAGATCCTGAAGAAGGTCAACGAGGCCGCGGCCGCCGCCGTGCCGCCGCGTCCCAAGCCGTACGTCTTTCTCGAGGTGATCAACAACCCGAACGAGGCGGTCACGGCCAACCAGTACTACGGGGTCGGCTTTTCGTCGGGAGGCGGCGCCGACATCACCGAATTCCAGTACGGCTACCGCGTGGCCGACGCCTTCCTTGGCCGTAACGGCGCATCGCTCGACTCGGCGCTGCGCCCCCTGTCTGCCTCTCTGATGCCGAGCGACAAGGCGCTGGTGTTCGTCGACAACCACGACAACCAGCGCGCCGATAACCTGTACTACGCGAGCACCCTGAGCGGCCAGCCGATGTACGAACTGGCAGCGATCTACACGCTCGCGCAACCGCACGGGTTGGTCAGCCTTATGTCGGGCTACGGCTTCGACCGCAGCACGCAGGCCGGGCGCGATGCCGGGCCGCCGGGGACGGGCGGCCTGACGCAGTCGGCGTTCACGGACATCGCGGCCGGCACGTCGCGCTGCAATCCGACGTTCGGCACGGCGCGAGTCGGCGAGTGGATCTGCGAGCACCGCGCGCGTGCGATCTCCAACATGGTGGCGTTTCGCAGGACCGCCGCGGGGGCGCCACTGACCACGTGCGGGCGTGCCGACTGGACCTTCGGCGACAATAATCGCATCGTGTTCTGCCGCGAAGGCAAGGGTGCGGTTGCGATCAACCGCACGGCGCAAGGGCAGACGGTGAACCTTCCCAATACCGGGCTGCCGGCCGGCAACTACTGCAATGTGGCGCAATCCGACTACACGCCGGCCGCCAGCGGAAGTCCGGCAACGTGCCCTGGACTGGGTGCGGTCATCGGCATTGCACCGGGCGGCCAGGTGCAGTTCAACGTTCCCGCCTGGGGGGCCGTCGCGATCCATCTGGACGCCCGGCTGTAGGGCCACCTCCGTGCGCCGATCCATGTCCGGCCTGCGCCGCAGGTCCCCCGTATCGCACGGTGCTGCCATCGATCGAAGCACACGCCAACCGCATGAGCGGACCATGCTGCCGAGCCGCATGAAGCCCGTGCCGAGGCGCCCGACGGGTAAGAGGCGTCCATCGTCAACGATTCTCTTGATGGCGCTCGGCGACCTGCGAAGCAGGTCAGTCCACGCTCTCGTCTGCCCGAGCGCTGATCGGGTGACAGCCGGCCGCGCCGCCCTTGAGCAAGCGAGCTGCCAGCCATGGTCGATACGCGGCGCGTGCTGTTGACCGGCGCATCGCGCGGGCTGGGCGCGGCGCTTGCGCGTGGGCTGGCCACGCGCGGCCATCCACTCATGCTGGTCGCCCGCAGCGAGGCGACGCTCGCGCAACGCGTGGCCGAGTGCAGCGCGGCCGGTGTGCACGCGGCCGGCTGCGCCGCCGACCTGGCCATCGCAGACGACTGCGAACGCGTGGCACGAGCCGCGGAGCAGCAACTCGGCGGCATCGACGTGCTGATCAACAATGCGGGCATCGGGCCGTACCAACCGTTCACCGACAATTCGCTGGCAGACATCGTGCGCATCGTTGCGCTCAACCTCACGGCTCCGATGCTGCTTGCACGCGCGCTACTGCCGGGGATGCTGGCGCGCGGCCACGGCCACGTGGTCAACATCGCCTCTGATCTGGCGCGTCGGCCACTCGCGAACATGGCGCCGTATGTGGCAAGCAAGTTCGGCGTGCTGGGTTTCGCTGGCTCGCTGCACCGTGAACTGCGCGCGCGCGGCCTGAAGGTCACTACCGTGCTGCCCGGCATCATCGATAGCGGTTTCAATGGCGCCATCGAAGGCAGCAAGGACGCGCGCTGGGCGATGCCGACCGCAGATTTGGCGCGACAGGTGATCGCGCTGCTCGACCTGCCGGCGCACCTGGTGGCCGACGAGATTGCCCTGCATCCTGCAGAGGGCGACTACTGAGCGCCCTTTCGAGTCACTGTTGCCACAGACCCACTTTTCGAACGTCCCGACCCATGCCCGCGCTGATTGAACCCCGACTCCTGGCCGACATCGGCAGCACTTTCGCCCGCTTCGCGGTCGAGCGCGAGCCCGGCATGTTCGCGCAGTCCAGCGCAGTGCGCTGCGACCAGTATCCGGATCTGCTGGCGGCGCTGCGCGCCTACCTGACCAGCATCGACGGGCCGGCGCCGCGCTACGGCGCCATCGCCATCGCCAATCCGGTCGAGGGCGACCTCGTTCGGATGACCAACTACATGTGGCAGTTCTCGATCGAGCAGCTGCGCGCCGCGGTTGGCTTCGAGACGCTGGTCGTGGTCAACGACTTCACCGCGTTGGCCATGGCGCTGCCGCATCTGGGCGAGGACGCGATCCGCCAGATCGGCGGCGGCAGCGGGCGCGAGCGCAGCGTGCTGGGCGTGCTCGGCGCCGGCACCGGGCTCGGCGTGTCGGGAGTGGTGCCGGTTGACGACGGCTGGGTCTCGCTCGCGTCCGAGGGCGGGCATGTCGCGTTCGCGCCGCGCAACGCACGTGAGTTGTTCGTGCTGGAGTACGCGTGGCGGCAGTACGCGCACGTGTCGGCCGAGCGCCTGGTGTCGGCCTCCGGCATCGAGCTGATCCATCGCGCGCTCGCCGCGCGTGCGGAGCGCACGGTCGAGCCGTTGACTGCGCCGGAGATCGCGCGGCGCGCCGTGGCGGGCGAGTGCGCGCTGTGTGTCGATGCGATCGACGTGTTCAGCGAGATGCTCGGCACCGTGGCCGCCAATCTCGCCGTCACGCTGGGTGCCTTTGGCGGGGTCTACATTGGCGGCGGCATCGTGCCGCGCCTCGGCAGCCACTTCGATCGCTCGGGGTTTCGTGCACGCTTCGAGTCCAAGGGCCGGTTCAGCGAGTACGTCGCGCATATCCCGACCTTCGTGATCACGACCGACACGCCGACCTTCACCGGCGTGTCGGCGATCCTGAACGCGCAGCTGAAGAAGCGCAGCGGCGGCGCCACGCTGCTCGAACGCGTGCGCTTGGCGCGCACCGAACTGTCGGCAGCCGAGCAGCGCGTGGCAGACCTGGTGCTGTCGCAGCCGCGCAGCGTGCTCAACGATCCGATCGTCGACATCGCGCGGTCCGCTGGCGTGAGCCAGCCGACCGTGGTGCGTTTCTGCCGCTCGCTCGGTTATGCCGGCCTGTCGGACTTCAAGCTGAAGCTTGCTTCCGGCCTGACCAGCACGATTCCCGTCAGCCACACGCAGGTGCGACGGACCGACTCGGCGCTCGAACTCGGCGCCAAGGTGCTCGACAACACCGCCGCCGCGCTGTTCGCCGTGCGTGACCAGTTGAGCAGCGAGGCAGTCGAGCGGGCAATCGACCTGCTGCTCGCCGCGCGGCGCGTCGAGTGCTATGCGATCGGCAACTACGCCATCGTCGCGCAGGATGCCCAGTACAAGTTGCTGCGCTTCGGCGTCCCTGCCTCCGCGGTGACCGAGCCGCGTCTGCAGGCGATGGCGGCCGCTGCGCTCGGCGCGGACGACGTGGTGATCGCAGTCTCCGGCTCGGGCCGCATGACCGAGCTGCTCAAGTCGGTCGACGCTGCACTGGCCGCCGGCGCCACCGTCATCGCGCTGTCGCCCAGCCACTCGCCCCTGGCCAAGCGGGCTTCGCAGACGATCGCCATCGACCACCCCGAGGATGTCGCGACCCAGGTGCCGATGATCAGCCGAATCCTGTATCTCGCGGTGATCGACATCCTGGCGGTCGGCGTAGCCATGCGCCGCATCGGCGAGGCCCGGGACGCGCGCACCACGAGTGCCGGCACGGCGCCGGCGCCCGATTTTGCGCGCATGACCTCGCACGCGATGTAACGGTCACGCCGGCGACGAGCAGCCGCCCCGGGCGCGGCCGATACACTCGCTGCCATGCCCGCGCCTAACTTCGTCCACCTTCGCCTGCATTCCGAGTTCTCCGTGGTCGACGGCGTGGTACGTCTCGACAAGGTGGTCGAGGCCGCAGCCGCCGACGGGCAGGGGGCGCTGGCGCTGACCGATGCCGGCAACATGTTCGGCGCGGTGCGCTTCTACAAGGCGGCACGTTCCAGTGGCGTCAAGCCGATCCTCGGCGTCGATGCCTGGATCACCAACGACGGCGACCGCGACCATCCATACCGACTGCTGCTGCTGGCGGCCGACCGCCGCGGCTATCTCAACCTGTGCGAGCTGTTGTCGCGCGCCTGGCTGGAGAACCCGCATCGCGGTCGCGGCGAGATCCGCAACGATTGGCTGGCGCAGTGCGGCGACGGCCTGATCGCGCTATCCGGCGGCGCTTCGGGCGAGGTGGGCGCATTGCTGATGGCGGGGCGGCAGGCGGCGGCCGCCGATGCCGCGCGCCATCTTGCCGAATGCTTCCCCGGGCGCTTCTATCTGGAACTGCAGCGCGCCGGCCGCGACGGCGATGCCGCCTGCGTCAAGGCGACAGCGCGGCTGGCGGTCGAGTTGCAGCTGCCGGCGGTGGCCACGCACCCGGTGCAGTTCCTGGCGCCCGAGGACTTCCGCGCGCATGAGGCGCGCGTGTGCATCGCAGAGGGCGAGACGCTGGCCGACCCGCGCCGGCCGCAGCGCTTCACGCGCGAGCAGTACTTCAAGACCCAGGCCGAGATGGCGGCGCTGTTCGCCGATCTGCCGGCCGCGCTCGCCAACTCGGTCGAGATCGCGCGCCGCTGCAATCTCGAACTCGTGCTCGGCAAGCCGCAACTGCCGGAGTATCCGACGCCGGCCGGCGTCACGCTCGACCAGCACTGTGTCGATCTGGCGGGCGCCGGGCTGGAGAAGCGGCTGGTCGCGCTCTATCCGGAGCCGGTTCGGCGCGATGTCATACGACCGCGCTACGAGGAGCGACTCCAGTTCGAGCTGTCGATCATCGCCAAGATGGGGTTCTCCGGCTACTTCCTGATCGTGGCCGACTTCATCAACTGGGCCAAGGACAACGGCATCCCGGTGGGCCCGGGGCGCGGCTCCGGCGCCGGCTCGCTGGTGGCCTACTCGCTCGGCATCACGGATCTCGATCCGCTGAAGTACGACCTGCTGTTCGAGCGCTTCCTGAATCCGGAGCGGGTGTCGATGCCGGACTTCGACATCGACTTCTGCCAGGATAACCGCGACAAGGTGATCGACTACGTCAAGCGCAAGTACGGCGCGCCGGCGGTGAGCCAGATCGCCACCTTCGGCACGCTCGGTGCGAAGGCGGTGGTGCGCGACGTCGGCCGCGTGCTCGACATGCCTTACACCAAGTGCGACCAGCTCTCCAAGCTGATCCCGCACAACCCGGCCGATCCGTGGACGCTGGACCGCGCACTGGTCCAGGAGCCGGCGTTCGCGGAGGCGGTCGAGGGCGACGAGGAGAACCAGCAACTCATCGAGCTGGCGCGGCCGCTCGAAGGTCTCACGCGCAATGTCGGTATGCACGCGGGCGGCGTGCTGATCGCCCCGGGCAAGCTCACCGACTTCTGCCCGCTGTATGCGCAGAACGGCCAGTCCGAGGCCGCGGTCAGCCAGTACGACAAGGACGACGTCGAGGCGATCGGCCTGGTGAAGTTCGACTTCCTGGGTCTGACCACGCTCACCATCCTGGCCTTGACGCTGGAGTACGTGAAGCGGCTCGATCCGCAGTTCAGCCTGACGCTCGAGACGCTGCCGCTGGACGATGCCAGGACCTACGAGATCTTCAAGCGCGCCGACACCGCGGCGATCTTCCAGTTTGAATCGCGCGGCATGCGCGAGCTCCTGAAGCGCGCCAAGCCCGACCGGCTGGAGGACCTGATCGCGCTCAATGCGCTGTACCGCCCCGGGCCGATGGACCTGATTCCGTCGTTCGTCGATCGCAAGCACGGGCACGAGCGGGTCGAGTACCTGCACCCGTCGATCGAGCCGATCCTGTCCGAGACCTACGGGATCATGGTCTACCAGGAGCAGGTGATGCGGATCGCCCAGGTGGTGGGCGGCTATTCGCTCGGCAGTGCCGACCTGCTGCGGCGGGCGATGGGCAAGAAGAAGCCCGAGGAGATGGCCAAGCAGCGCTCCATTTTCGTCGATGGCGCCCAGCAGCTGGGCGTGGCCGAGAACGTGGCCACTGAGCTGTTCGACCTGATGGAGAAGTTCGCGGGTTATGGCTTCAACAAGTGCGTCGTCGGCGCAACCGTCGTGCAGGACGCGCGAACGGGCCGGCGATACACAGTGGGCGAGCTGTTCCAGCGTCGACGCGCGCTAGATCTCGACGTGCTTGCGCTCGGCGAGGACTGGCGCCTGGGGCCGCGCCGGGTGCGCGACGTCGTATGGAACGGCCGCCGTCCGGTGTACGAGTTGCGCACGGCCCTGGGTCGCCGTCTTGTCGCGACCGACAACCACCCGCTGCGCGGGCCTGACGGATGGCGAGAACTGCGCGACCTCAAGCCCGGGGATCGCATCGCCACGCCACGCGCTTTGCCGGTGAGGGCGCGAGAGGTCTGGCCCGAACACGAGTTGATCGCTCTCGGCGGCCTGCTCTCGGAGGGCAATACCTGCCATCCGAGCTGCCTGTACTACTACAACAACGACGCCACGCTGATTGCGGACTTCGCTCGCGCGGCCACCGCTTTCCCCGCCTCGGTTGCCCGCGTAAGCAAGCGCGTGAACGGACGCTTCGAGGTGTGCGTCTCGACCGGTCGCGACGCGCGCTTTCGTAAAGGCCATCGACCGTGGAACGTCGCGGCGGGTCTTGATGGCAATGCTGCACTCGTCACGGACGCGGTACCTGTCCGCAGCGGCGCCTTTGCGTGGGCCGAGTCGCTGGGTCTGCTCGGCTGCCGGGCGGATCGGAAACGAATTCCCGAGGGCGTCTTCGCGCTTAACAACGAGTGCATCGCGCTGCTGCTCGGCCGGATGTGGTCCGGTGATGGGTTCCTGATCGGCGCGTCGAACTCGATCCCCTATTACGCAACCAGTTCGCCCGGTCTGGCGCGCGACGTTCAGGACCTGCTCCTGCGACTCGGCATCGTCGCGCGGATCCAGGCCAAGGAATTCAAGTACCGTGGGTCAAGTCGCGCCGGGTACGCCGTCTACCTGATCGGCGAACACAGCGTGCGGCGCTTTGTCGATGTCGTCACCCCGCACATCCTTGGCCGCGAGGATCGCATCGCCGACTTGAAGGCGCGCTGTGCCACGGTCGCAGCTCAGATGAGCAGCAGGGACACGATTCCGGCCAGCGTGCGGCGCCAAGTGGACGCGGTGCGCCTTGCGGTGCCGATCACGTGGATGCAGCTCGAAAAGGCGAGCGGGCTTTCGATGCGGGAGTTCTACGGCGCAGGCTCCGCGGCCAAGCGCGGCTTTCGTCGCGGCACGATCGCGCAGCTCGGCCGGTATCTGTGCTCGCAGCCCCTGATCGATCTCGCCGAGTCCGACGTGTACTGGGACACAGTCGTCGAGATCGTGCCCGCGGGCGTCGAGGACGTGTACGACCTCGAAATCGACGGCGATCACAATTTCGTCGCCGACGGCCTGATCGTGCACAACTCGCACTCGGCCGCCTATGCGCTGGTCGCCTACCAGACCGCGTACTTCAAGGCGCACCATCCGGCCGCGTTCATGGCCGCCAACCTGACCGCGGTGATGGACGACACCGACAAGGTCAAGGAGCTGATCGACGACTGCAAGGCGCTCGGTCTGGCGATCGAGGCGCCGAACATCAACACCGGCGCCTACCGCTTCGAGCCGGTCGATGCGAAGACCGTGCGCTACGGACTGGGCGGCATCAAGGGCACGGGCCAGGGCGCGATCGAGGCCATCATCGCCGAGCGCAGCCGCGGCGGCCCGTTCAGCGGGCTGTTCGACTTTTGCACGCGGGTCGAGAAGGGCGTGGTCAATCGCCGCGTGGTCGAGGCGCTGGTGCGCGCCGGCAGCTTCGATGCACTCGACGCCGAGCGCGCCAAGTTGTTCGCCAGCGTCGGTCGTGCGCTGGAGGCCGCCGAGAAGATGGCAGCCGACGCCGGGCAGGAGTCGCTGTTCGGCGGCCTGTTCGGCGGCGCCTCCGCAGGTACGCCGGCCATCGAGTACGTGGCGGCGCGCCCGTGGAGCGAGCGCGAGCGCCTGGCCAACGAGAAGCTCGCGCTCGGCTACTACTTCAGCGGCCACCTGTTTGCCGAATACGAAGCCGAGGCGCGCCGCCTGGCACCCACGCGCCTGGCCGACATCAAGCAGGCGCGCGAGTCGATCCGGCTGGCCGGCGTGATCGTGTCGTCGCGCACGCAGAACTCGCGCCGCGGCCGCATGGGCGTGATCGTGCTGGACGATGGCACCGCGCAGCTGGAACTGATGGTGTTCTCCGAACTATACGACCGCCGCCGTGCGCTGCTGAAGGAAGACACGCTGGTGTTCGTCACCGGCCGCGTGCGCGAGTTCGATGGCAGGCTGTCGATCAATGTCGACGACGTGACGGACCTGGCCGACGCGCGCGCCCGCGCGCAGGCGGCGCTGCGCATCGAGATGGAAGGCGCCACCGACGTGGCGCGCCTGCGCACGCTGCTGGCGCCGTACCGCGTGACCTCGACCAACGGCAATCCGGGCAATGGCCTGGCCGGCTGCCGCGTGGTGGTCAACTACTGCAACGGCGTCGGGCGCGCCGATCTGGCGTTGTCGGAAGCGTGGCGCGTACGCCCGGAGGACGCTCTGATCGACGACCTGAAGCAGCAGACCCGCGTGCGCAGCGCCCGCTTCGCCTACGGCTGAGCATCCATCACCCCGCTGCGCCCGGCCACGCCGGGTCGGCTCGACCCGCGAGGTTGCCATGCCGCAGGACACCGGTTTCTCGAACGTCGACGGCAGCGCCCGCGCTGACGATCTGGTCGATTACCTCGGTCGACTGGCGCGCATGCTGGCCGTCTATCGGCGCGAGGACTATCCGCAACTGCGGCTGGCGCCGGGAGCGCGCGTGCTCGATGTCGGCTGCGGCGCGGGCGAGGTGTGCGTCGAACTGGCGGCCCAGGTCGGGGCGGCGGGCAGCGTCGCCGGGATCGACCCGTCGGCCGCGATGATCGAGGCGGCGCGCCAGCGCACCGCCGGTGTCGTGCCGCCGATCGACCTGCGCGTGGCGAGCATCTATGCGCTGCCGTTCGCCGATGCGAGCTTCGACGCGGTGCGCGCCGAGCGCGTGTTCCAGCATCTCGAAGACCCCGATGCCGGCCTGCGCGAGATGATCCGCGTGACCCGGCCCGGCGGGCGCGTGATGGTGATCGATCCGGACCACAGCCAGGGCGGCCTCGGGCTCGACGATCCCGACGACCGGCAGGCGTACCAGGCGAGCGTGCGGGCGCTGCTCGCCATGATCGTCAATCCCTGCAGCGGCACGCGACTGCGCGCCGCCTTCGCGCGGGCCGGCCTGGTGCAGGTGTCGCAGGTGGTGCGCTCGTTCGAGATCGATCACGGCGACTACGCACGCGCCACCTTCCTGGCCGAGCGACTCGAACAGGCCGTAGCTGCGGGTGAGGTCACGGCCGCCGCCGCGGCCCGCTTCACCGCTTCCCTGGCGGCGCGGGCCGCGAACGGTGAGTTCTTCGCCAACGCCATCGGCTACAGCGTGGTCGGCACGCGCGCCTGACGGCCGGCGCGACGACGTTCAGGATGCCGATGCGTCAGGCGCGCTGCAGCGCGCGCCGCAGGCCGTGGATCAGCGGCTGCCAGGCTCGTGTGGCGTCGAAGTTCTCGCCGGCGCGCTGCGCGCGCGCGGCATAGTCCGCGAAGTCCGCGCGGATGGCGAGCGCTGCTGCACGCAGCGTCTCCGGCTGGGCATCCTCGACGACGATGCCGGCGCCCGCATCGGCCACGATGCGCGCCATCGGCGTGCCCGACAGCGTGATGATCGGCGCACCCGCCATCAGCGCATCGAAGGTCACCGAGCTGGTCTTGTCGGCGTACTCGGCGCGCTCGTACGGCTGAAGGCAGATCGAGCCCGGAAACAGGTTCGCGTAGGCGAGCCGGTCCGGCGTGCGGTCGATGGTGGCGAGGTGCGGATAGCCCACCGCACGCAGGCGTGCGAGGTCGGCCGTGGTGCGCTCGTCGTAGCGGCCGTAGTGGTCGCCGGTGGTCTGGATGCACAGCGGCAGGTCGTCGCCCCGCGCGGCCAGGTGCTCGGCCAGCGCGACGATATGCGTGAAGCCCTTGTCGGCGCGCGCCGCACCGGCGAACAGGACGTAACGGAACACGTCGGTCGGCGCCGCGGCCGTGGCGTCGGCGTTGATCGGGATCACCGTGTCGACGCGCGTGAACCCGACCGCGCGCAGTCGGTCGCTGATGTCGGGCGAGGCGCCGAGCAGGTGCAGGTGCGGCTGGTGTTTGGCCACTGAGCGGAGTGCTGCCGCGCGCCGCTCCGACAGCCGCAGCTTGTGGAAGTAGAGGAACACGTGGTCGGGCGGCAGCGTGCCGCGCGCCAGCGCGTCGATTGCGCGCAAGTCCATGTAGGTGGCGGTCGGCACGTACAACGGCGCCGGCGAGCGCAGCAGCCGGCGGTACAGGGCCATCGACTGCAGCTTGCGCAGCGGGCGGATGAAGTGGCGCACCACGGGCACGCCGGTGGCGGCCACCGACGGCGCGTCGGCCCGGCGATCGATCCACAGCCGGTAAGGCAGGTCGGGCGCGGCGCGCTGCAGGCTGCCGAAGATCGCCGCGCAGTGACCGGCGTCGCTGACCAGCGTGGGTTCGACGATCTCGACGTGCATCGCGCGCTCAGCCCGCCGGTGGCAGCGGTGGCGCCGGCGGCGCCGGTGGCTGTTCGTTCAAGAGCATCGCCTTGACCTGCTTGTAGTACGAGCCCTCGGCGTTGGAGATCGCGAGCATCAGCCCGTGCCGGCCGTCGAGGAAGCCACGCTTGAGCACGTAAGTGCGCAGGAACGAGGCCAGCCCGTGCAGCAGCGCGCTGCCGATGCCGGGCCGCCGGCCGCGCTCGACCAGCATGTGCGCGTTGTCGGTCGAGTAGCGGTTCATCTTGACCAGCACGTCCTCGAGCGTACGGAAGCTGTAGTGCACCAGCGGCTCGCGCAGCCGGCCGACCGGGCGGTCGGTGAGCAGCGCCTCGTGCACGCGGGCCTCCGAGTACCTAGCAGTGCCGCGCCGGAACAGCCGACGCACGTAATCCGGCGACCAGCCGCTGTGGCGGATGAAGCGGCCGCAGTAGTACGACGAGCGCGGCATCTCGTAGACGTCGTGCGTAGGCGCGGCGAGCACGGCGGTGATCTCGCGCTGCGACTCCGGCGTAATGCGCTCGTCGGCGTCGAGCGCCAGGATCCAGTCGCCGCTGCAGGCGTCGAGTGCGCGGTTCTTCTGCGGCCCGAAGCCGGGCCAGTCCGGGGCGTCGATCACACGAGCGCCGAGCGAGCGCGCGAGCGCGGCGGTGCCGTCGCTGCTGCCCTGGTCGACCACCACGATCTCGTCGGCCCAGGCCACGCTGCGCAGGCAGTCGGCGATGTTCTGTTGCTCGTTGCGCGTGATCAGCGCGACCGAGACGCGCGGTTTCATTCGGCTAGACTGACCGCGCGGTGGTCGCGGGCCCCGACAGGATGAGATCGATGAGTGTCAATCGACGGGTCGATGCGGTGTTCGTGCTCTCGGTGCGGTCGTTCACCGACCGCATCGCGCACATCGAGGCCGAGATGGCGCGCCACGGCATCGCGTTCGAGTTCGTGTTCGAGTACGACGCGAATGCTATCCCACCCGACCTGATCGACCGCATGTTCGCGCCGAGCGACATGAAGCTCGCGCACCAGTCTCTGGTGCTCAAGCACGTGCGGACCTGGCAACGCGCGGTGGAACGCAATCTCGCGCGCGTGCTGGTGTTCGAGGATGACGCCGTGCTGGCGCACGACTTCACGGCCCGCTTCGAATCCGCGCTCGACGAGGCCGAGCGCCTCGCCCCCGGCTGGCTGCTTTACCTCGGCCGCGGCGACAACCGCCATGTCGGCGGCGGAGTCGGCGGCAGCGCGTTGATCCCCGGCGGCACGCTGCCCGCCACCGATGCGCTGGTGTTCGACCAGGAAGCGGCGCGGCGCCGCCTTGCGTTCCTCGAAACGCACCGGATCACGCGGCCAGCGGACTGGCTGACGCGCGAGATCGATGCCGCCGTGGGTGTGTCGCAGCACTGGCTGCGTGAACCGATCGTGGTCCAGGGCAGCATGAACGGCCGCTTCGAAAGCGTGCTCGATACCAAGCGCCGGGTGCGCGGGCGCGGGTACACGTGGCTGCGTTTCCGCTGGGACGCGTGGTGGAAGCGCTTGCGCCAGAACCTCGGCGTGCGCGGCACGCGCTGAGGTGAACGCGGCAGCGCTGCGGGCTGCCGCTGGCGGCGGTCGCGGCACGATCAGGGGTGCGGCGCATCGGCCAGCGCGCGCTCGACGACGTCGCGCACTTCGTCGAATGCGGGCCAGCCGGCATGGCTGCCGACGACCGTGACCCGGCGGCCCCAGGGCCGTGTTTTCTCGACCTCGGTCACGCCGAACAGCGAGACGAGGCGGGCGCCGACGGCTGCGGCCAGATGACCAGGTCCGCTGTCGTTGGCCACCACGAGCCGGCTGGCAGCCAGGATTGCGCCGAACGTCGCGACATCCGTTTCCGGCAGGATCGTCGCGCCCGGCAGCACCGTCTGGAAGCGCGCCCGTTCACCGGGACCCGGCAGTGCGACGACGCGCTCCTTGCGCTCGAGTAGCCAACTGGCCAGCCGCGCAAACTCGCGCCACGTCTTTTCGCGGCCGCGATGGCGTCCGGTGGCGCCGGGGCAGAGCACGACAAACGGTGACCCGACGCCGGCCTGGGCCAGCAGCGCCTGCGCCGCGGCGGTGGCGCGCGGCGCCAGTCGCAGCGCGATCGGCGGCACCACCCGGGCCGGCGTGTCGAGCAGGGCATCGCCGAGCGCGTCGTAATACTCGACCGTGTGCAGGTCGCCGGTCCAGCGCGGCGGGATTGCCACCGCGCGCGACAGCAGCCAGCCGCGCGCCTCGGTGGCAAATCCAATCGCCGCTGCGCCGCCCAGGCGGGCGCCCAACGCGGTGCCGAACGAGTTGGTGAACAGCACCGCGTGGTCAGTGCCGGACTGCGCGCGCAGTGCGCGCCATTGCGCGATGGTGGCGCCGAAGGTCGACGGCACTGGATGCACCGGCCACGCGTAGGCCTCGAACAACGGACGCGTCCAGCCTTTGCCGATCAGCGTGAGCCGGTAACCGCCGGCGGCCAGCCGATCGAGCGCCGGCAGCGTCATCAGCGTGTCGCCGAGGTGGTTCGGCAGACGGACCAGCAGCGGCGCGTTCATGGGCGCGAGCATCGGCTCATCGGGGTGATCATCGGCGCGGTCACGCGAGCGCCGGCATCGATGCCGGCGCGCGGGCGGACCTGCGCGGCACGGGCCGCACAACGCAATGCGCACGGGCAGGACGGCGGCGCGCCGCGCGGCCCGATGCTGTCGGCGCGGTACGCGGAAGGCGGCCATGGGCCATGGCCGAGGGCAGGCCGGCGGACATCATTCGGCTAGACTGGCTTCGATCGATGGCGATACCGGCGGGCGCGATCGCGTGGAAGGTGTGGAGCGACGGGGTCGCGCGCATTCCGCCGATGCTAGCCCAGCGTGGCCGGTCGGCCGCGTGGTGATGGCGCCAATCCCTTGTGCCGTGATCAATCCGCGCCAACGTCTGCAAGGCGCGCCCGACCACCGCCTCCCTCCGCGATCCAGCCTCTGACACCGATGTCCGAACCCAGCGCGACCCGCCGTGCCGAATGGGCGTTGCAGACCGTGCGCGCGGCGGCCGCCCTGACGGCGATCGGCGCGGTGACGTCGCCGCCGGTTGGCGTGGCCGGCTCGGCGCTGATGCTGATCGCCTTCGCGTTCGTGCCGGATGCGCTCGCCCGCCTGGCGCGCGTCCTGCGCGAACCGCTCGGCCGCGGCCTGCTGGTGCTGGTGGCGGCGCTGCTCGTCGCCACCGTGGTCGGCGCCGTGTACACGTCGCCGGCCGAGGCGCTGCGGCACCTGCTGGGCTGGCGCCACCTGCTGCTGCTGCCGATCGCGCTCGCTGCCTTCGACACGCGCGAGAGCCGGATGCACTTTGCGTACGTGTTGATCGGCATCGCGGTGGCGGGCGCGATCGCCTCGCTGATCGCCGCCGGCGTGGGCTACAGCCGCAACGAGCAGTTCCCTGGCATCGTGCTGCGCAACCCGGTCACGCAGGCGCTGGCGCTGTCGATCGGCGCGCTGCTGGCCGCGGTACTGGCCGTCACGCAGACGCGCTGGACGCGCGCGTGGCGCGCGGCGCTGGCGATCGTCGCATTGCTGCTGGTGGCGCAGCTGGCGTTCCAGCAGACCGGCCGCAGCGGCTTCGTGGCACTGGCGGTGGCGTGTGGTGTGTCCACGCTGCTGCTGCTGCGCGGGCGCACGCTGGTGGTGGCGCTCGTGGCCTTGCCGCTGCTCGGGGTGACCGTGCTTGCGGCCTCGCCCAACCTGAAGCAGCGGTTCGGCATGGCCGTCTCGGAGATGCGCAATGCAGCGCAACTGCCGCAGTACACGTCGATGGGCATCCGCGTGATCATCTGGCAGACCAGTGCGGAGGTCGTGGCGGAACGGCCGCTGCTTGGCTACGGGCTTGGCGGCTTCGCACCGGCCTACGCGGCGCGCATAAAGACCAAGTACAGCGAGGGCTGGAAGGCGCTGCCGGTGAACGACCCGCACAACCAGTACCTGTTCCTGTGGGTCGAACTGGGCGTGCTGGGACTGGTCGCATTCATTGCCTTGCTGGCGGGCGCGGTACGACAGCCGGCCGACGATCCGCTGCGCGCAGCGGCGCTGGCGCTGCTGGCGGCCTGGTGCGTCAACAGCCTGTTCAGTTCGCACTTCCAGACCTTCAACGAAGGCCACCTGATCGTGCTGCTGCTGGGCGTGTTTCTCGCGCGCACGATGATGCCGGCGTTCGGCGTGCCGGCGACGGCGGTCCGCGCGCCCGCGGGCATCGCCTAAACTGCTTCGGTCAGCGCGCGGTTGCCCGCGATCCCGATGCCGCCCGCGGCCGCCGCACCGCCTCTTTCAACATCCCCTTGAACGACTTCAACCGACCCCGCCCGCCGCTGCTGCAGGACCCGGTGTTCCGCCGGCTTCTGGGCCGCGTGCTGCAGGAGCGAGGCATCCTCGCGGTGGCGATCTTCGCCATGGTGATCTCGGCGGCCACCGAGCCGCTGATGGCGAAGATGACCGGCATGCTGCTCGACCAGGGCTTCTATCAGCGCGACGAGCGCTTTGCGCTGTGGGTGCCGGTGGCGTTCGTCGGCATCTTCATCGTGCGCGGGCTGGCGGGCTTTGCCAGCACCTATCTGCTGAATCGCATCTCCCAGGGCGTGCTGGTCGAATTGCGCGGCCAGATGTTCGACAAGCTGCTGACCTGGCCGCAGAAGAGCTTCGAGGACACGCCCTCGGGCATCGTCGTCTCCAAGTTCGTCAACGAAGCGTCGAACGCGCTGAACGCGGCCGCCGAGGTCACGACCACCGCCGTGCGCGACTCGCTCACGGTGATCGCGCTGCTGGCGATGCTGCTCTACTACAACTGGAAGCTGACCCTGGTCACGCTGGTGGTGGTGCCGCTGATCTCGCTCGCGCTGCGAGCGTTTTCCAAGCGGCTGCGCCGGCTGTCGCTGGAAGCGCAGGCGATGATGGGCGAGCTCACGCGCAGCGTGCAGGAAGCGCACGACGGCAGCCGCGTGATCAAGGTCTACGGCGGGCAGATGCAGGAGGCCGAGCGCTTCGGCGGTATCAACCTGAAGCTGCGCCGCTTCGCGCTGAAGATGCAGATCCCGTGGTCGGCGGCCACGCCGGTCACGCAGGTGATCGCTGCCATCGGCCTGGCGATCGTGATCAGCGTCGCGCTGTACCAGGCGCGCATCGGCCAGTTCTCACCCGGCGACTTCATCACCTTCCTCACGGCCGCGCTGCTGCTGCTGCCGCCGCTGCGCCACCTGGCCTCGCTCAGTGGCCCGATCGCGCGCATGCTGGCCGCCGGCGAAAGCGTGTTCGCGCTGATCGATTCGCCGAGCGAGGCAGAGACCGGCGCGCGCGAGGTCGCGCGGGCGCGCGGCCAGGTGAGCTTCGGCAGCGTGGCGTTCAGCTACCCGGGGGCGCCGGCACCGGCCGTGCAGGCTCTGACGCTCGACGTGCAACCGGGCGAGACGATCGCGCTGGTGGGGCCGTCGGGCGCCGGCAAGACCACGCTGGTCAACCTGCTGCCGCGCTTCATCGAGCCCACCGCGGGCGAGATCCGGCTCGACGGCGTGCCGCTGCGCGAGCTTACCCGCGCCAGCCTGCGCCGCCAGATGGCGCTGGTGTCGCAGGACGTGATGCTGTTCGACGACAGCATCGCAGCGAACATCGCCTTCGGTTCGACCCGCGGCGCGGCGCCCGAGGCGATCCGCGCGGCGGCCGAGGCGGCCTTCCTGCTGCCTTTCATCGAGAGCCTGCCGCAGGGGTTCGACACGCGCATCGGCGAGAACGCGATCAAGCTGTCCGGTGGCCAGCGCCAGCGGCTGTCGATCGCGCGCGCGCTGCTGAAGGATGCGCCGATCCTGCTGCTGGACGAGGCCACCAGCGCACTGGATTCGGAATCCGAGCGCTTCGTGCAGCAGTCGCTGGAGCGTCTGATGGCGGGCCGCACGACCTTCGTGGTGGCGCACCGCCTGTCGACGATCGAAGGCGCCGACCGCATCGTCGTCATGCAGGGCGGACGCATGGTCGAGGTCGGCACGCATCAGGAACTGCTGGCGCGCGGGGGGCTGTATGCCAACCTGCACCGGATCCAGTTCGCGACGGCGTGACCGGGATGAAAGACACGGCCTATCGAACCCGGGGCCGAGCGGGGTCCTGCGCCGGGCGTGGTCGGGACAAGGAAGACAATGGATCTCCGCTTTCGCGGGGACGACACGTCTGTGCACGGTGATTGGGCGCGACCCGATGAGGCGTTGAGTCACCGTTTCCGCACGGAGGACCCATGCAGGGAGACACGCAGATGACCCACCCGATCAGTCGGTTTCCGGTGCCGGACCTGGCCGTGCTGCCCGACGACATTCGCAGCCGCATCCTCGCCGTGCAGGAGAAGTCCGGCTTCGTGCCCAACGTGTTTCTCACCCTGGCGCACCGGCCGGACGAGTTCCGCGCCTTCTTCGCTTACCACGATGCACTGATGGAGAAGGAAGGGGGCCTCACCAAGGCCGAGCGCGAGATGATCGTGGTGGCCACCAGCGGCGCCAACGGTTGCCAGTACTGCGTGGTGGCCCACGGCGCGATCCTGCGCATCCGCGCCAGGAACCCGCGCGTGGCCGACCAGGTCGCCATCAACTACCGCAAGGCGGAGATCACACCGCGCCAGACGGCGATGCTCGACTTCGCGATGAAGGTCGCCACCGCCTCGCACGCGGTGGGCGAAGCCGACTTCGAAGCCCTGCGCGCACACGGCTTCAGCGAGGACGACGCGTGGGACATCGGCGCCATCGCGGCGTTCTTCGCGATGTCGAACCGCCTGGCCAACATGACCGGCATGCGACCGAACGACGAGTTCTACCTGCTCGGCCGGCTGCCGAAAGCGGCGAATTGAGCCGTGGTGCCGGCCTCGCTGCCGATCGCATCGAGGAGGCGCCGATTAGAATCGCCCCCACCAAGAAGAGGGGGTAAGCAATGCGTGTGACCGTGATCGGTACCGGCTATGTCGGCCTGGTGACCGGTGCCTGCCTGGCTGACGTCGGCAACGACGTGCTGTGCATCGACAACGACGCCGCCAAGATCGAGCGCTTGAAGCGCGGCGAGATCCCGATCCACGAGCCCGGGCTCGACCACGTGGTGGTGCGCAACGTAGCCGCCGGCCGCCTGTCCTTCTCGACCAGCTACGCCGATGCGGTCACGCACGCGCCGCTCGTCTTCATCGCGGTGGGCACGCCCTCGGGCGAAGACGGCTCGGCCGATCTGTCGCACGTGCTCGCCTGCGCGCGCGAACTGGGCCAGCGCATCGAGCGCGACACGCTGGTGGTGGTCAAGTCCACCGTGCCGGTGGGCACCAATGACCAGGTGCGCGCAGCGATGCGCGAGGTGCTGACGGCGCGCGGCGCGACGTTCCACGTGACGACCGCCTCCAACCCCGAGTTCCTGAAGGAAGGCTTTGCGGTCGACGACTTCATGAAGCCGGACCGCATCGTCGTCGGCGTCGACGATCACGCGTCCGCCGAGACCATGCGCCAGCTCTACGCCCCGTTCAACCGCAACCGTGACCGCCTGGTGGTGATGGACGTGCGCTCGGCCGAGTTCACCAAGTACGCGGCCAACTGCATGCTGGCGGTGCGTATCTCGTTCATGAACGAGATGGCCAACATCGCCGACCGGCTTGGTGCCGACATCGAGCAGGTGCGGCACGGCATCGGCTCGGACCCGCGCATCGGCCCGCACTTCCTGTACGCGGGCGCCGGCTTCGGCGGCTCGTGCTTCCCCAAGGATCTGCGCGCGCTGATCCACACGGCGGAGGAGAACAACGAGTCGGCCGAGATGATGCAGGCCGCCACGCGCGTCAACCTGCGTCAGCGCCGCATCCTCGCCGACAAGATCAAGAAGCACTTCAAGGGGGACGTCGCCGGCCGCACGATCGCGCTGTGGGGCCTGGCGTTCAAGGCCAACACCGACGACATGCGCGAAGCCTCGAGCCTGGCGATCATCGAGGCGCTGACGGGGGCGGGTGCCAAGGTGCGCGCCTACGACCCGGTGGCGCTCGACAACGCGCGCGGCCTGCTCGGCAGGCACGGCGGCGTGAGTTTCGTGAACTCTTCCAGGGAGGCGGTGCAGGGCGCCGATGCGCTCGCGGTTGTCACCGAATGGCTGGAGTTCCGCAGCCCGGACTTCGCGGACCTTGCGCAACAACTCAAGGCCAAGGTCGTGTTCGACGGCCGCAACCTGTACGACCCGGCCGTGGTCAAGGCGGCGGGGCTGGCCTACTACGGCATCGGCCGCGGCCTGGCGTGAGCGTGGTGCGAGCGGTGCGAGCGGTGCGAGTGAGGAGGCCGACGTGAGTGACGTTCTGGTCACCGGCGCGGCCGGCTTCATCGGCTGCTTCGTCGCGCAGCGGCTCCTGGCGCAGGGCGCGCGCGTGGTCGGCCTGGACAACCTGAACGACTACTACGACCCGAGACTCAAGGAGAGCCGGCTCGCGCTGCTCAACGACGGGCCGCATGCGGCGCGCTTCCGCTTCGAGCGGATCGATCTCGCGGACCGCGCGTCGATGCAGTCCCTGTTCGCGCGCCAGCGCTTCGACACGATCATCCACCTTGGCGCGCAGGCCGGCGTGCGCTACTCGATCACGCATCCGCACGCCTACGTGGACAGCAACCTCGCGGGCTTCATGACGATCCTCGAAGGCGCGCGGGCGCAGCACGTGCGGCATCTGGTCTACGCTTCGTCGAGCAGCGTTTACGGCGCCAACACCAAGCAGCCATTCTCGGTGGCCGATCCGGTGGATCGACCGATCAGCCTGTACGCCGCCACCAAGCGCGCCAACGAACTGATGGCCTACGTGTACGCCACGCAGTTCGGCATCCCGTCCACCGGGCTGCGCTTCTTCACTGTGTACGGTCCCTGGGGCCGACCCGACATGGCCGCGTTCAGGTTCACCAAGGCCATCCTCGCGGACGAGCCGATCGAGGTCTACAACCACGGCGACATGCAGCGCGACTTCACCTACATCGACGACATCGTCGAAGGCGTGCTGCGCGTGCACGAGCGCGCGCCGGTGGCCGATGCCGACGGCGTGCCGCACAAGGTCTACAACATCGGCAACCACCGCCCCGAACCGTTGATGCGCTTCATCGATGTACTGGCCCAGGCCATCGGCCGCCAGCCCGAGATGAAACTGATGCCGCTGCAGCCGGGCGACGTGAAAGCCACCTACGCCGACACCGACGACCTGCGCCGCGAATTCGGCTGGGCGCCCACCACGCCGATCGACGTGGGGCTGCCGCGGCTGGTCGCGTGGTATCGCGACTACTACGGGGCCAGCGAGGCAGCCGCCGTGAGCGCGGCGCGCTGATGCAGCCGCTTGGTCTGATCCTCGACTTGGGCGCCTGACGTGCAGCCACGCGACGCGGCGTCCGGCATCGAACGTCGACGCGGCTATCGAATCGTCGCGGCGACCATCGGCGTGTTTCTGTTGGGCATTGCCGGTTACCTCGCTCTAACCCGGTCCGTATCGGGAGCCGCGGGCTGGGCGGCGCTGATGCTGATCGCCGGCGTCGGCCTGGATGCCGTGACCGCCGCGATCCTGGCGCGGCCGTCGCTGCTGGCGCGCATCGGCCCCTTGCCTTGAGTTGCCCGGCCCCGCGCGACCGCATGCCGCGCGACTGGTGCATCGATGCACAGTGCGGTCGACGTCTCCGGTCAATGCCTCTGGCAGCCTTCGATCGCCTACCGGGTGCGCCGGCGCACTGAGCAGTGGCGTCTACACCAGTACGACGTCGTACTGCTCCTGGTGGTATACGTTCTCGACCTGCAGCGAGATCGGCTTGCCGATGAAGTCGGAGAGCATGGTCAGCGACTGCGCTTCCTCTTCCAGGAACAGATCCACCACCGGCTGCGCGGCGAGGATGCGGAACTCGCGCAGGCTCTCGATCGAGTCGCCGAACTGGCGCGCCTCGCGCAGGATGTCGCGCAGGATCTCGTAGCAGACGGTGCGCGGGGTCTTGACTTCGCCGCGGCCGCCGCAGGTGGGGCAGGGCTCGCACAGGATGTGCGCGAGGCTCTCGCGCGTGCGCTTGCGCGTCATCTCCACCAGGCCCAGTTGCGTGAAGCCGCTCACGGTCATCCGCGTGCGGTCGCGCGCCAGCGCCTTCTTGAACTCGGTCAGCACGGCGTCGCGGTGCTCGGCGTTCATCATGTCGATGAAGTCGACGACGATGATGCCGCCGAGGTTGCGCAGCCGCAGTTGCCGCGCGATCGACTGCGCGGCTTCCAGGTTGGTCTTGAACACCGTGTCGTCGAAGTTGCGGGTGCCGACGAAGCCGCCGGTGTTGACGTCGACCGTGGTCATCGCCTCGGTCTGGTCGATGATCAGATACCCGCCGCTCTTGAGGTCCACCCGGCGGCCGAGCGCCTTCTCGATCTCGTCGTCGATCTGGTACAGGTCGAACAGCGGCCGCTCGCCGGAGTAGTGGCTCAGGCGCGCCGCCACGCGCGGCACGTACTGCATCGCGAACGCCTGCAGGCTGACGAAGTTCTCGCGCGAGTCGACCTGGATCGAGGTCGTGACTTCACTGACGTTGTCGCGCAGCACGCGCTGTGCCAGTGACAGTTCCTGGTAGAGCTGCGAGGGCGCTGGCACCTGCTTCGACACATCGCGGATCTGCTGCCAGCGCTTGCGCAAGTACTCGACGTCGGCGGCGAGGTCTTCGGCGCGCGCGTCCTCGGCGCTGGTGCGGATGATGTAGCCGCCCGTCTCCTCTGGCGGCGTGACGCCAGCGAGCATTTCGCGCAGGCGGTTGCGTTCCGGCTCGTCTTCGATGCGCTGCGAGACGCCGATGTGCAGCTCCTGCGGCAGGTAGACCAGCAGGCGGCCGGCGAGCGAGATCTGGGTCGACAGCCGCGCGCCCTTGGTGCCGATCGGATCCTTGACCACCTGTACCAGCACCGGGTCGCCCTCGTGCAGCAGCTGCTCGATGGTCGGCGCGGGGCGCGTGCCCTTGGCCTCGCCGGTGGTGGCGAGGCGATGCTCCCAGATGTCGGCCACGTGCAGGAAGGCGGCCCGCTCGAGGCCGATGTCGAGGAACGCCGACTGCATGCCCGGCAGCACGCGCACCACCTTGCCGAGATACACGTTGCCGACCAGGCCGCGCGAGGCCGAGCGCTCGATCTGCAGCTCCTGCACCACGCCGGCGAACAGCGTCGCCACGCGCGTCTCCTGCGGCGTGATGTTGATGAGGATGTCTTCCATGGCCGGGGAGTGTACGCAGGCGCGTGCGCCGCGCCTTGACGCGCTACGCGCGGCGCGCCAGTTCGCGCAGCTCGTACAGCAGGTCGAGCGCGGCGCGCGGCGTCAAGGCATCGACCTCGATCGCTTCGAGGCGCTCGCGCAGCGGGTCGTGCGGGTGCTCGACGTCAGCCTCGGGCGCGACCGTCGCGCGCACGCCGGCAGCAAACAGGTCGAGCTGCGGCCGCGTGCCGGCCGCGCGCTCTTCCAGTTGCACCAGCAGCGCCCGCGCGCGCTTGACGACCGCCGGCGCCACGCCGGCCAGTTGCGCGACCGCCAACCCGTAGCTCTGGTTAGCCGGACCCTCGCGCACTTCGTGCAGGAACACCACCTTGCCGCGGCTTTCGGCGGCCGCCACGTGCACATTGGCCACCGGCGGGATCGATTCCGCGAGCTGGGTCAGCTCGAAGTAGTGGGTGGCGAACAGTGTGAAGCAGCGGTTCTTCTCGGCCAGCTCACGCGCGATGGCGCCGGCCAGCGCCAGGCCATCGAAGGTGGAGGTGCCGCGGCCGATCTCGTCCATCAGCACCAGGCTCTGTTCGGTGGCGTGGTTCAGGATCGCGGCGGCCTCGGTCATCTCGACCATGAAGGTGGAAGCGCCGCGCGCCAGGTCGTCGGCCGCGCCGATGCGGGTGAGGATGCGGTCGATCGGCCCCAGCCGGGCCGCCGAGGCCGGCACGTAGCTGCCCACGTAGGCGAGCAGCGCGGCCAGCGCCACGCTGCGCATGTAGGTGCTCTTGCCGCCCATGTTGGGGCCGGTGATCACCAGCAGCCGACGCGTGGGCGCGAGCAGGCAGTCGTTGGGCACGTAGGTCTCGAGCTCGCGCTCGACCACCGGATGGCGCAGCGCGGTCAGCTCCAGACCGGGCTCGTCGGTGAGCAATGGCCGCACCCACTGCGCCCGCTCGGCATGCAGCGCGAGCGCGGCCAGCGCATCGAGGCTGGCGTTCGCATCGGCCGCGCGCAGCAGCGGAGCCACCTGCGGTGCGAGGTCCGCCAGCAGCGCGTCGTACAGCTCGCGCTCGCGGCTGCGTGCGCGCTCCTGCGCGGACAGCGCCTTGTCCTCGAAGGCCTTCAGCTCCGGCGTGATGAAACGCTCGGCGTTCTTCAGCGTCTGCCGGCGCCGGTAGTCGTCCGGCACCTTGTCGAGCTGGCCCTGCGTGACCTCGATGTAGAAGCCGTGCACGCGGTTGTACTCGACGCGCAGGTTGGCGATGCCGGTGCGGGCGCGCTCGCGCGCTTCGAGGTCGAGCAGGAAGCTGCCGGCGTTGTCGCGCAGCGCGCGCAGTTCATCCAGCTCGGCGTCGAAGTCGGGGGCGATCACGTCGCCATCGCGCGGCGCGAACGCGGGCTCTGGCAGCAGCGTGCGTGCGAGCTGATCAGCCAGGCCGGCGGGCGCGGCCGCCACGAGCGCGAGTTGCCGTGCGAGCAACGCGGGCAGGGCGGCGGCCAGCGCGGCCGCACGATCGAGCTTCGGCAGCGCATCGCGCAGCGCGGCGAGTTCGCGCGGCCGCGCGCTCTTCAACGCGATGCGGCCGGCGATGCGGTCGATGTCCGGCACCTGCCGCAGGTCGTCCAGCAACTGCGCGTGCGCGCCGTGGTCGAGCAGCGACTCGATCACGTCGTGCCGGCTCGCGGCCGGATGGCGGTCGTGCAGTGGATGATGCAGCCAGTGGCGCAGGCGGCGGCTGCCCATGCCGGTGGCGCAGGCGTCCAGCAGCTTGAACAGCGTGGGGCCGTCTTCGTGTCGCAGCGGCTCGGTGAGTTCGAGGTTGCGGCGGGTCACCGGATCGAGCACGACGAAGTCGGACTCGGACTCCAGCCGCAGCTTGGTGACGTGGGCCAGTCGCTCGCTCTGCGTCTGCTGGGCGTAAGTCAGCAGCGCGGCGCAGGCGGCGAGCACGGCGGGCATCTCCTCCACGCCGTAGGCCTGAAGCGTGGCGACCTCGAACTGCTTGCACAGCAGGTCACGTCCGCGCGCCGGGTCGAAGTGCCAGTCAGGCACCTTCTGCGGCACCGACTGCGGTGCGGCGCCGGCCGGCAGCGCAGCTTCGGCGAGGCTGTCTGCCACCAATACTTCGGACGGCGCGATGCGCGCGAGCTCCGACGCCACGCGGGCGAGCGGCGCCTCGGTCACGCGCAGGTCGCCGCTGGCGAGCACGAGCCACGCGATGCCGGCCACGCCGCGCTTGCGGTCCAGATGCACGGCGGCCAGCGCGGCATCGGCTTTGGCACTGAGCAGGCCGGTGTCGGTCACCGTGCCCGGCGTAACCACCCGCATGACCTTGCGCTCGACCGGCCCCTTGCTGGTGGCCGGATCGCCGATCTGCTCGCAGATCGCCACCGACTCGCCGAGCTTGACCAGCCGCGCCAGGTACTGCTCGACCGATACCACCGGCACGCCCGCCATCGGGATCGGCGCGCCGGCCGAGGTGCCGCGCTTGGTGAGCGTGATGTTCAGCAGGCGGGCCGCGCGCTCGGCGTCGGCGAAGAACAGCTCGTAGAAGTCACCCATCCGGTAGAACAGCAGCACGTTCGGATGCTGCGCCTTGATGCGCAGGTACTGCTGCATCATCGGCGTGTGTTCCTGGGTGGACATGCCGCTTCCTGCGCTTTGCTCTGTCGGTAGGTTGATCCGCGTGCGTGGTCTTGCTGCCTCACCCCATCGCCGCGCCGGGTGGGGCGGGCGGGAGGCTTGTCATCCCTCGCCCGCCTCAGCGGGAGAGCGACCGTGGGTGAAGGCGGCGCATCGAGCCGGCACTACGCCACGCTGCGGGTGCCGTGCCGATGGACTTCCTGCACCAGCGCCAGCAACTGTTCGTAGACCTTGGGCGCACCGCAGACCACGTGCCCGGCATCCAGGTAGTTCGCGGCGCCGTCGAAGTCGCCGATCAGTCCGCCGGCCTCGAGGATCAGCAGGCTGCCGGCGGCCATGTCCCAGGGCGACAGGCCGAACTCCCAGAAGCCGTCGAGGCGGCCACAGGCCACGTAGGCAAGGTCGAGCGCGGCGGCGCCCGGGCGGCGGATGCCGGCAGTCTGCTCGGTGATCAGCTTGAACATCCGCACGTAGTCGTCGAGGTGCTCGAGCTTGCGGAACGGGAAGCCGGTACCGATCAGCGATTCCTGCAGCTTGGTCCGGCGCGAGACCCGGATGCGACGGTCGTTGAGATAGGCGCCGCGGCCGCGCGTGGCGGTGAACAGCTCGTTGCGCGTGGGGTCGTACACCACGCCCTGCGTAATCAGGCCGTTGTGCTGCAGACCGATCGAGACCGCGTACTGCGGAAAACCGTGGATGAAGTTTGTCGTGCCGTCGAGCGGATCGATGATCCACGTGTACTCGGCACCGCCCTCGGGTTTGCTGGCGCCCGATTCCTCGGCCAGGATCTCGTGCGCCGGGTAGGCCGCCTTCAGGACATCAATGATCGCGGCCTCGGCGGCGCGGTCGACCTCGGTGACGAAATCACTGCGCCCCTTGGCGGCGACCTTGATTAGGTCGAGGTCGAGGCTGGCGCGGTTGATGATGGAACCGGCCTTGCGCGCGGCCTTGATGGCCGTGTTGAGCATCGGATGCATGGGGAGCGGCGACGGTGAAATGAGCGGGAGCGCGGCGGGCGCAGGCCCGGCGTCGCTAGACTGGGTCGCATTGTACGGGGCCGCGCGCGCTGCCCCGCCCCTCGCTGCGGAACCGACTTGACCTCTGCCACCCTGCCGACCGCTGCCGCTGCCCCTGCCGCCGCCGCGCTCGCGACGCGCGTGCGCTTTGTCCTCGTGCAACCGAGCCACGCCGGCAACATCGGCGCCGCCGCGCGCGCGGTCAAGGCGATGGGCTTCGACCGCTTGCACGTGGTGGCGCCGCAGTGCGCCGCGTTCGCGACCGACCCCGAGGCGGTCGCCCTGGCCACCCACGGCGCCGACGTGCTTGCCGCGGCGCGCACGCACGCCACGCTCGAGGAGGCGCTCGCCGGCGTGTCGCTGGCGCTGGCGATGACCGGCTATGCGCGCGAGTTCGGCGCCCCGCTGGTGGACCTGCGCAGCGGGGCAGCGCTGGCGGCAGACGAAGTGCGGCGCGATGCGACCGCGGTCGCCTTCGTGTTCGGCACCGAGCGCTCGGGCCTGACCAACGCGCAGGTCGAGCAGTGCCAGCGCTGCTGCGCGATTCCGGCCGACCCGCAGCACGGATCGCTGAACCTGGCGCAGGCGGTGATGGTGACGGCCTACGAGTGCCGGCTGGCGCTGCTGGGCGCAGCGGTGCCCGCAGAGTCGACGCCTTACGTGGATGACCCGGCGGCGAGCGTCGATCGGCTCGAGGCTTTCTACGCCCACCTGGAGCGCGCGCTGGTGGCGGCCGGGTTCCTCGACGGCGACGCGCCGAAGAAGCTGATGCCGCGGCTGCGCCGCCTGTTTGCGCGCGCGCGGCCGAGCGCCAAGGAACTCGACATCCTGCGCGGCATCTGCGCGACGCTGGAATTGCCGAAGCGCGAGCGCATCGGGCGCAAGGGCGGCGGTTGATGCGGAGACCGCGGGTGCGCCGACGAGCGCCACGGGCGCGCGCAGCCGGCCTCTAGAATCGCGCCTCCTTCACGCCGCCCACCGAGTATGTTCGCCCGTCTCAGCGAAGACATCGCCTGCATCCGCGACCGCGATCCGGCCGCGCGCTCGACCTGGGAGGTGCTGACCTGCTATCCCGGGCTGCACGCGCTGTGGCTGCATCACCTCGCGCATGCGTGCTGGCGCCACGGCCTGCGCTGGCTGGGGCGCTTCGTCTCGCATCTGTCGCGCTGGCTCACCGGCATCGAGATCCATCCGGGCGCGGTCGTCGGCCGGCGCGTGTTCATCGACCACGGCATGGGCATCGTGATCGGCGAGACCGCCGAGATCGGCGATGACTGCACGATCTACCACGGCGCCACGCTAGGCGGCACGTCGCTGGCCAAGGGGGTCAAGCGCCATCCGACCCTCGGGCGTGGCGTGATCATCGGTGCCGGCGCCAAGGTGCTGGGCGGTTTCACGGTCGGCGACGGCGCGCGGGTCGGCTCCAACGCGGTGGTGGTCAAGGAGGTGCCGGCCGGCGCGACGGCAGTCGGCAATCCGGCGCGCGTCCTGCACAAGGACCTCGACGCGCAGCGCGAGGCGGCCGCCAACCGGATGGGCTTTTCGGCCTACGGCGTCGGCGCCGAGGGCGACGATCCACTGGTCAAGGCGCTGCACGGCCTGATCGACTTCGCGGCCAGCCAGCAGCAGGAGATCGAGCAATTGAAGAGCGCACTGGCGCGCAATGGCATCGCGATCGATGGCGCGGAGCCGCCGAAGGTCGACCCGCAGCAGCTCAACAAGCTGGTCGACGAATGACCCGGACTCAGGCCGCGGCCAATGGCGCGACCTGCCACTGGCCGTCGCGCACGCTCAGGTAGCCGCCGCGCGCCGGCGAGGCGTCCAGGTCCCAGTCCGGCAGGACCCAGCGTTCGGCGGGCGCACCGTCGAGCGTGAAGTGGTGCACTGACGGCCGGTGCGTGTGGCCGTGGATCAGCCTGGCCACCCCCGCCGCGCGCAGCGCGGTGTCGACTTCGCCCGGGGTGACGTCCATGATCTCGCTCGACTTCACCGCCTTGCCGGCCTCGCTCGCTGCGCGCGCCTGGCCGATGAAGGCCTTGCGCGCGGCCAGCGGCTGGCCCAGGAACTGCACTTGAAAGGCCGGGTGGCGCGCCTGCGCGCGGAACTTCATGTAGTCGAGATCCTGCGTGCACCAGGCATCGCCGTGAGCGAGCAGGACCTGCTGCTGCGTCGGTCCGGTGCCGATCGTTGCGAGCGTCGGGTCCGCCAGCAGCGTGCCGCCGGCCGCCGCACAGAAAGCGCGTCCAAGCAGCAGGTCGCGATTGCCGTGCATCAGGAACACGCGTACGCCGCGCGCGGACAGCGCGCGCAGCGAGCTGGCCACGTCGCGGCCGAGCGCATCGTCGTCGTCGTCGCCGGCCCAGTACTCGAACAGGTCGCCGAGGATCACGAGTTCGGCAAAGCGCGGCGCCACCTCGGCCACGAAGCGCGCGAAGGCTGCGCGCGTGGCCGGCTGCGCGGCGTTCAGATGCAGGTCGGAGATGAAGACCGGCGCGGCGAGCGCCACGCGGTCGGCCTGCGCCGCGAGCGCCGGCACGGGCAGGGCGTCGGTCACTCGACCACTTCGGCTTTGGTGATGACGACGTCGGCCTCGGGCACGTCCTGGTGCATGCCGTAGCGGCCCGTGGGCTCGGTCCGGATCTTGTCGACTACATCGAAGCCGTCGACCACCTTGCCGAACACGCAGTAGCCCCAGCCCTGCGGGTTGGGTGCGGTGTGGTTGAGGAAGGCGTTGTCGGCGACGTTGATGAAGAACTGTGCGGTGGCCGAGTGCGGATCGGAGGTGCGCGCCATCGCGATCGTGTATTTGTCGTTCTTCAGGCCGTTGGTGGCCTCGTTCTGGATCGGCGCCTGGGTGGGCTTCTGGCTCATGCCGGGCTGGAAGCCGCCGCCCTGGATCATGAAGCCGTTGATCACGCGATGGAACAGCGTGTTGTCGTAGTGGCCGTTCTTGGCGTAGCTGATGAAGTTCTCGACCGTCTTCGGGGCACGCGCGGTGTCGAGTTCGATCGAGATGGTGCCGTGATTGGTGTGCAGGCGAATCATTTCTTCTCCGGGGTGGCGGGCGCGGCGGCAGCGGTGGCCAGGCGCGCGCTCTTGATCAGCACGGGTTGTGCAGGACCGTTCTGGTGCGGGCCGTTGGCGGTGGTCGGCACGGCGCGGATCTTGTCGACCACGTCCATGCCGGCAACCACCTTGCCGAACACGGTGTAGCCGTGGCCGTCAAAGCTCGGAAAGTCCAGGCGCGGGTTGTCGACCACGTTGATGAAGAACTGGGAGGTCGCCGAGTTGGGGTCGCTGGTGCGCGCCATGGCGACGGCGCCGCGCACGTTCTTCAGGCCGTTCTGGCTTTCGATCGGGATCGGCGGCCGGGTCGGCTTCTGCTTCATGTCCGGGGTGAAGCCGCCGCCCTGGATCATGAAGTTCTCGATCACCCGATGGAACACGGTGTTCTCGTAGTGGCCGGCCTTCACGTAGGCGAGGAAGTTGGCCACGGACTTGGGCGCGCGCTCGGCGTCCAGTTCGAGCGTGATGTCGCCCATGCTGGTGACGAGGATGACGCGCGGCGTGGCGTCGGCCTTGCCCTGCGCCGCGGTGTCGAGCGGAACGACGAGCGGGGTGAGCAGCGCCAGCGCAGTGAGCGCAAGCAGCAGTCGGCGGTGGGACATCAAGCCTCCTTGGTTGAATCGGAATGAGCCAGCGGAAGAAGTCAGCGAAAGATGTCAGCCGAAGAAGTCAGCGGCTGGCACGCAGCTTGGCACCCGCGTCGCGCGCCAGTTGCAGCTTGGCCTTGAGCGCGGCATTGCCGGGGTCGAGCTTCAGGGCGCGGGCATAGACATCGGCCGCCATGGCCAGGTGCAGATCGCCGAGGTTCTCCTGCGCCGTGACGTAGTTGGGCGCGACGTCGATCGCGCGCAGCAGCAGCGCGCGCGCGGTGTCGTAGCGGCCGGCGGCGGCGTGGATCACCGCGAGGTTGTTGTAAGGCTCGGGCAGTTCCGGGAACTCCTGCGTCATCGCCTCGAAGGTGGCGACCGCCTCGGCGGTCTTGCCGGTGTCGGCCAGCACCACGCCCCGCAGGAAGCGCGCCTGCGCATTGCGCGGCGCCTTGGCCAGCAGCGCATCAAGGCGTTTGAGCGCATCGTCGTACTGGCGCTCGCGCACCAGCTTTTCGATGTCCTGGGTCTCGGTGGTGGTCGGCACCACCGCCGGCACCGAGGTCGACTGCGCCGAGGCGGCGCCACACAGCCCCAGGCTGCCGGCGAGCGCCAGCGCGGCGGCGGCAACCTGGAGAGCGTGGGTGATCGAAGACACGTGGCGGCGCTGACGGCGATGGGTGATGCGCACAAAGGCGCGGATATACTGCGAGCGGATTCTAATCACCGTAACCCGCCGCCCCGATGCCCGCCGCCACGCCGCGCCAACGCTGTTGATCCTGCCGTTGCCTGCCGTGTGTCCGCATCGCCGGTGCCGCGCCTGACGCGGCATCGCCCGCCTTTCGACCGGGTCCTTCCGTCATGACGCTTTCGATCTACAACACGCTGACGCGCCAGCAGCAGCCGCTGCTACCCATCGTGCCCGGCAAGGTCGGCATGTACGTGTGCGGCATGACCGTGTACGACTACTGCCACCTCGGCCATGCCCGGGCGTTCCTCGGCTTCGACATCGTGCAGCGCTGGCTGCGCGCCAGCGGCTACGCAGTCACCTACGTCCGCAACATCACCGACGTCGACGACAAGATCATCAAGCGCGCTGCCGAGGCGGGCGAGACGCCGAACGAGCTGACCGAACGCTTCATCCGTGCGATGCAGGAGGACTTCGGCGCCCTCGGCATGCAGCCGCCCGACCTGGAGCCACGCGCCACGCAGTTCATCCCGCAGATGCTAGGCATCATCGAGTTGCTGGAGAAGAGCGGACTGGCCTACGCGGCCGAGGACGGCGACGTGAACTTCGCGGTGCGAAAGTTCGACGGCTACGGCAAGCTCTCCGGCAAGTCGCTCGACGACCTGCGCGCCGGCGAGCGCGTGGCGGTCGGCGATGCCAAGCGCGATCCGCTCGACTTCGTGCTGTGGAAGCACGCCAAGCCGGGCGAGCCGCAGTGGGAGTCGCACTGGGGGCCGGGTCGGCCCGGCTGGCACATCGAGTGCTCGGCGATGGCGAGCGAAACACTGGGCCGCACCTTCGACATCCACGGCGGCGGGCCGGATCTGGTCTTCCCGCATCACGAGAACGAGATCGCGCAGAGCGAAGGCGCGTTCAAGCAGCGGTTCGCCAACCTGTGGATGCACTGCGGTGCGCTGCGGGTGGGCGCCGACAAGATGTCGAAGTCGCTCGGCAACTTCAAGACGATCCGCGCCGCGCTCAAGGAGCACGACGCCGAGGTGCTGCGCTTTTCCTGATCCGCACGCACTATCGCAGCCAGATCAGCTTCACGCCGGACATGATCGGCGAGGCCAAGGCCGCGTTGACGCGGCTGTATCGCGCGCTCGACGAAGTGCCGCCAGTGCCAGGTGGGGTGGACTGGGCTGAGCAGAACGCGCTGCGCTTCAAGGCGGCGATGGACGACGACTTCAACACCGCGCTGGCGATCAGCGTGCTGTTCGACCTGGCCGGTGAAGTCAACCGCACCAGGTCGCCTGAGGTCGCGCGGCAGCTGAAGGCGCTGGGTGGGGTGCTGGGCTTGCTGGAGCGGGAGCCGAAGGAGTTCCTGAAGGGCAGCGGCGGGGGTGATGACGCGCCGATCGAAGCGCTAATCGACGCCCGCATCGCCGCCAAGAAGGCCAAGAACTTCGCCGAGGCCGATCGCATCCGCAACGAGCTGTTGGCACAGGGCATCGTGCTCGAGGACAAGCCCGGCGGGAAGACCGAGTGGCGCCGCGCTTGAGCGCAACCCACGCCCTCCGCCGCGTGTGGGGCAGGGGATGCCCGGCATGAGCGCGCGGGCCGGCCGATGACGCGTCCGACCTACTGGCCCAAGGCCAAGCGCGCGCTTGCCGCGGCCGACCCGGTGCTCGGCGGCATTATCGGCCGCTATCCGCGCATCGCGCTGGCCTCGCGCGGCGATCCGTTCTCCACACTCGCGCGCTCGATCGTCGGTCAGCAGATCTCGGTCAAGGCGGCCGATGCCGTGTGGGCGCGGCTGCTGGCGGCCTGCCCGCAGATGACGCCGCGCGCGGTGCTGCGCAAGCGCGCCACCACGCTGCGCAACTGCGGCCTGTCGGAGCGCAAGGTCGAGTACATGGTCGACCTCGCGCGGCATTTCGAGCGCGATCACATCGACGTGCCGACGCTGCAGGCCGCCAGCGACGAAGAGGTCATCGCGCTGCTCACCGAGATCCGCGGCATCGGCCGCTGGACCGCCGAGATGTTCCTGATCTTCAACCTGCTGCGGCCCGACGTGCTGCCGCTGGACGACCTCGGGCTGCTCAAGGCCATCAGCCTGCACTACCTCGACGGCGAGGCCACCGAGCGCCTGCTCAAGCGCGACGGGCGGGCGCGCGTCACCCAACTTGCGGCAGCCTGGGCCCCTTGGCGCAGCGTGGCCACGTGGTACCTTTGGCGCAGCCTGGACCCCGTGCCGGTCGCGTACTGACCCGGCCCTTCCCTATGAGCAAAACGACGTTTCTCGAATTCGAGCAGCCGATCGCTGAACTCGAATCCAAGATCGAGGAACTGCGCTTCGTGCAGGACGACTCCGCGGTCGACATCTCCGAGGAGATCGAACGCCTGCAGAAGAAGAGCCAGCTGCTGCTGAAGGACATCTATGCCAAGCTCACGCCGTGGCAGATGTCGCAACTGGCGCGCCACCCGCAGCGGCCCTACACGCTCGATTACGTCAACGACATCTTCACCGACTTCCACGAACTGCACGGCGACCGGTCGTTCTCGGACGATCTGTCGATCGTCGGCGGGCTGGCGCGCTTCAACGGCCAGCCGGTGATGGTGCTGGGCCAGCAGAAGGGCCGCGACACCAAGGAGCGCACGCTGCGCAACTTCGGCATGAGCAAGCCGGAGGGCTACCGCAAGGCGCTGCGCCTGATGAAGCTGGGCGAGAAGTTCAATCTGCCGATCTTCACCTTCATCGACACGCCCGGCGCCTACCCGGGCATCGACGCCGAAGAGCGCGGCCAGTCAGAGGCGATCGGCCACAACCTGTACGAGATGTCGCAGCTGAAGGTGCCGACCATCGCCACCATCATCGGCGAGGGCGGCTCCGGCGGCGCGCTGGCGATCGCCGTGACCGACCACGTGCTGATGCTGCAGTACTCGACGTACTCTGTCATCTCGCCCGAGGGCTGTGCCTCGATCCTGTGGAAGAGCGCGGCCAAGGCGCCCGAAGCGGCCGAGGCGCTCGGCCTGACGGCGCACCGGCTCAAGGCGCTCGGGCTGATCGACAAGATCGTCTCCGAGCCGCTGGGCGGTGCGCACCGCGACCCGAAGCAGATGGCGGCAATGCTCAAGCGTGCGCTCGGCGACAGCCTGCGCCAGTTCCAGGCGATGAAGACCAAGGATCTGCTGGCCGCGCGCCATACCCGCCTGATGGGCTATGGCAAGTTCAAGGAAATCGCGCCCGAAAGCTGAGGCCGGCGGCGCTGTGAGTGCCGCGCTCGACGCCGCGCTGCGCAGCGCGGTGGACGAGGCGCTTGCCGCTGCTCCGGCCGCGGCAGCCGAAGTCGCGCTGGCGCGCACGCGGCGCAAGGCGCGGGCGGGTCCCCTGGTGATTGGCTTCAGCGGCGGGCGTGATTCCGCCGCGTTGCTGCATGCCGCGTGCGCCTTGCGCAGCCAGCGCACGTCCCACTTCCGCGAACTGCACGCGGTGCACGTCAACCATGGCCTGCACCCGCTGGCCGGCGCCTGGGCCGAGCACTGCCGTGCCGTCTGCCAGGCGTGGGACGTGCCGCTCACGGTGATTGCGGTCGACGTGCGGCGGGCCGGCCGCGGCCTCGAGGCCGCCGCGCGCGAGGCGCGCTATGCCGCGCTGGCCGAGGCCGCGCGGGCGCAGCGTGCGTCGCTGGTGCTGACTGCACACCATCGCGACGATCGCATCGAGACGTTCCTGATCCAATGGCTGCGCGGCGCCGGTCCGGATGGCCTGGCGGCGATGCCGGCTGCGCGGCCATTCTCCGACGGCGCGCTGACGCTGGTGCGGCCGCTGCTGGAGGTGAGCCGGGCGCAGATCGACGCCTATGTCACGGAGCACGCACTGGCGTACGTCGAGGACGCGTCCAACGCCGACACGGCGCTGCTGCGCAATGCCATCCGCAGCCGCGTGCTGCCGGAACTCGCCGCGGCGCGGCCGGGATTCCTCGCCGCGGCCGCGCGCAGCATCGAACTGATCGCCGATGCATCAACTGCCTTGCGCGCGCTGGCGGCCGATGATCTGGCCGCCTGCAGCGCGGGCGTGGCGGCGGGTGCGCTGCGGCTCGACCGCTTTGCCTTCTTGGCGCCGGCGCGCCAGCGGCTGGTGCTGCGCGCCTGGCTGGCCGCCGCCGGCATCGAGTCGCCGTCGCGCGCCCGTCTGCTGGAGATCGTGCAGCAGGCCCTCACGGCGCGCAGCGATGCGCGGCTGCTGGTGCGGCTGGCCAGTGCGCTCGGCAGCGTCGAGGTGCGACGGCATCGCGGGCTGCTGGTGCTGCACACGCCGGCAGTCGCCGAGCGCGGCGGCCGCGCGATCCAGTGGCAGGGCGAGGAGGAGATCGCCGTGCCCGAGTGGGGCGGCGCGCTGCGTTTCGTCGCCGCCGACGGCGAGGGCTTCGATCCGGACTGGCTGCGCGCGGTGCCGCTCGAGGTGCGCGCGCGCGGCGGCGGCGAGCGCTTCAAGCCGCATCCGACCCGACCCTCGAAGACGCTGAAGCGCCTGTTCCAGGATGCGGGCATCGCCGAGTTCGAGCGCAGCGCGTTGCCGCTGGTGTGGCGCGCGGACCGGTTGATCTTCGTCGCCGGTCTCGGCCCGGACGTGCGCCTGATCGACGCCGACGGGCCGCGCATCGCGCTGCGCTGGCAGCCGAACGCCGACCTGATCGGCCACGACTGACGTTGCGCAACCGGGCGGCGAGGGTCGGCCGCCTATAATTCGCGGGTTGTGCAGCCCGTGAGCGCGCGCCGGTGCGACGCATACAGCGAGCCTGCTGCACGCAAGACTGCAACGCGGCCCGCATCGAGGCCGCGGCAGAGTCAGGGAGAAGGTCGGAGCATGGCGCTCATCGTTCACAAATACGGCGGCACGTCGGTCGGCAACCCCGAGCGCATCCGCAACGTCGCGCGGCGCATCGCCAAGTGGAGCCGCGCCGGGCACCAGGTCGTTGTCGTGGTCTCGGCGATGAGCGGCGAGACCAACCGGCTCATCGCGCTGGCCAAGGAAATCCAGCCCAACCCCGATCCGCGCGAACTCGACGTGGTGGCCTCCACCGGCGAGCAGGTGACCATCGGCCTGCTGGCCATGGCGTTGAAGGAACTGGGGCTGAAGGCCAAGAGCTACACCGGGCCGCAGGTCCACGTGCTGACCGACAGTGCCTTCACCAAGGCGCGCATCCTCGAGATCGACGAGAAGAAGATCCGTTCCGACCTGGCGCAGAACACCGTGGTCGTGGTGGCAGGTTTCCAGGGCGCCGACGAGTTCGGCAACATCACCACGCTCGGCCGCGGCGGCTCCGACACCTCGGCGGTGGCGCTGGCGGCGGCGCTCAAGGCCGACGAGTGCCTGATCTACACCGACGTCGATGGCGTCTACACCACCGACCCGCGCATCGTGCCGGAAGCGCGCCGGTTAAACAGGGTCACCTTCGAGGAGATGCTGGAAATGGCCAGCCTCGGCTCCAAGGTGCTGCAGATCCGCTCGGTCGAGTTTGCCGGCAAGTACAAGGTCAAGCTGCGCGTGTTGTCCAGCCTGACTGACCCCGACCTGTCGCTCGAGCAGGAAGCCAACTCGGGCACGCTGATCACCTTCGAGGAAGACACCCAGATGGAAAAGGCCGTCATCTCCGGCATCGCCTTCTCGCGCGACGAGGCCAAGATCACGCTCACGCGCGTGCCCGACCGCCCTGGCATCGCCTACCAGATCCTGGGCGCCATCGCGGACGCCAACATCGACGTCGACATGATCGTGCAGAACATCAGCGTCGAGGGCACGACCGACTTCAGCTTCACCGTCCACCGCAACGAGTACCAGAAGGCGATGGACGTGCTCAACACCAAGGTCAAGGACCACATCGGCGCCAAGCAGATCGTCGGCGACCCGAAGATCTGCAAGGTCAGCATCGTCGGCATCGGCATGCGCTCGCACGTGGGCGTGGCGAGCCTAATGTTCCGCACCCTGTCCGAAGAGGGCATCAACATCCAGATGATCAGCACCAGCGAGATCAAGACCTCGGTGGTGGTCGAGGACAAGTACATGGAACTGGCGGTGCGCGCCCTGCACAAGGCGTTCGACCTGGAGCAGGCGCCAGCCTGAGCGTGGCCCCGTTTTGCCAGCGCGCGCGCAGCGACTAAACTGCGCGCCGTGCGCGGTTTCCGACCCGCGCAAGCGTTTTGGAGACGTGGCCGAGAGGTCGAAGGCACTCCCCTGCTAAGGGAGCATGCGCGCAAAAACGTGCATCGAGGGTTCGAATCCCTCCGTCTCCGCCAAGTCAAACGGCCCCTTCTGGGGCCGTTTGCGTTGGAGGCAACAGGCATGGACCGGGACTTGCGATAGCGTTGACTCTGTGTGTCACCAGCGAAGGAACGCACTATGAGAGTGCCCACGATCCGCCTGCCCGTCGTTGTCTGCCTGCTGTTGGGTTTCGCCTTCACGCTGGGCGCCCTCCGGGTGCAGGGCGGCGTGCTCTTGACGCAGCACGTGTATGCCTTTCTGCTGATCCTCGCCGGGCTCGCGGCGCTGGCCGCTCTCGGTTCCACGGCCTGGGACGGTGCGGGCGAGTTCGAAGCGCGGCCGGTGGCCGGCGGCCTGCGGACCTTCGGCTGCATCTTCATCGGTGCCGGCCTGGCTGGCGCCTTGGGAAGGGGAGTCACCGGGGAGGACGGCAGCGGTCTCGGTTTCGCCTGCCTGGCCATCGGCATCGTGGTCGCGCTGCTGTCGGCTTCGGTCGACCGCCGCGCCTGGGTTGCCGACTCGCTGGGCACGCGCTGAGCCGACCGACAGCGCTTCCGCCGATCTGCGGAGTTCATGCCGGCCGGGCGCAAGCGCGACCCGGTTTCCGGTACACTTCGCGACCTCGCGCCCGTAGCTCAGTTGGATAGAGTACTTGGCTACGAACCAAGGGGTCGTGGGTTCGAATCCTGCCGGGCGCGCCAAACACCCAAACGGGCCGATCATCGATCGGCCCGTTTGCCTTTCGGCGGTTCGTCGCCGCGGCGCCGTCGAATCGGACCACCTGGCCCGCACGGCGCACGGTTCGTCCGCGGCCGCGCCCGTCATCCTGCCGCTGGGGCTCCGCCCTCTTGCCCATTGCCGCCGCTGCGAGGCGGCCACGGCTGACCGTCTCGGCGCCGATTGCTAGAGTGCACTGTCCACCGCGGCGCGCAGGCCCCGCACCGGACCTATCGACTCACTGGAGACGAACATGCATCCGGTCGCATTCGCGTTGCTTGGCGTGCTCATGGTCCCGATTGCCGCCACGGCACAGGCCCTTGCACCGGGCAAGTACAGCGGTCGTATGGAGTACGTCGAGACCAGTGGCAAGACCGTGTCTGACCTGACCACATTGACAATCGAGAAGATCGACGGTGATCGGGTGCAAGGCACCGCATACATCGGCTTTCAGTCCTGCCGGGAGGACGTGCCCTTCAGCGGCCGCATCGTCGGCGATAAGCTGACAGTCGGCGCCAAGCACTCGAAGGAAATGTGCAGTTTCCATTGGGACCTGACCGTCTCCGGCAACAAGCTGGAAGGCAAGTCCAGGTCGGGCAAGGTCGCGGTCCGCCTGTCCAGGTAGCGCGCGCGGCGCGGCGCCGCCGAGCCGCAGTTAGGCAACGGTGACCTGCGGATAGAGCCGCGCCAGGACGGCGCGAACGACGCGCGCGAGCGGCTGCTCGATCGCGGCCGCTGGCAGCGCGGCCGACGCGGGTGCGCGCTGCCACAGCGCGTCGAACTCGGCGGCCTGCTCGGCGTACGCCCGTTCGACTTCGCCCGGCCAGAAGGCGGGCGCTTCGCCTTCCACATACCGACCGCGGCCGCGGCCGAAATGCGCCACCGCGAGGTAGCGCAGCACCGCCGAGCGGGCGAGGCCATCGAGGAAGGCGGGCGAGAACCGCACCACCGATTGATCGCGGCCCGCCAGCTTGTTGAAGCCGCGCGCGGCGCCCGCACCGGCCAGACCCCCGATCACGCCGCCGATGAGCATGCCGGCGCCAAACGTCAGGCCGCCCGCGGCGAGGTCGGCCTTCAGCCCCGTGAGTGCGCCACCGACGACGCTGCTCCACAGCGCCGCGCGGCCCGGGTCGACCTTCTCGCGCGTGCTGAAGCTCTCGCTCAGTCGTGCGAGGACGGTCTGCGCGGCGCAGCCGTCGAGCCCGTGCAGCGCGATCAGGCGCTCGGTGCTGTCGCGGATCCCGGCATCGAGCCGCTGCAGCAGCCGCGTTATGGCCTGCTCGCGTGCCGGATCGGAACGATCGCCCACGCCCAGCGTGCGCATCACCCTGCGGGCGGCGCTTGCGTCCGTCTCGGCCACCGGCTCCCGGTCGGCGGCGGCCGCGGCCAACTGCGCAGCCAGTGCCTGTACCGACTGCGCAAAGCGCTCGTCGTTACGTCGGTTCCATTGCGTGAGCAGGCGGTCGAAGACCTCGCGCCGGTCGGCGGCGATTGCGCGCCCCACGGCATCCAGCAGCACGTCCTCCTGGACCCAGCAGCGCGCGAACGCGTCGAGCGGCAGCACTTCGCGCACGATGCCGAACGGGGCCAGGTGCACGCGCCAGCGCTCGACATCGGCGCGTTCCTCCTCGATCGGCCGCGGCGGTCCGAGCTGATTGAGCAAGGCCAGCACAGGCTTGCCGATCCAGCGCAGCACCTGCATCTCGGGCGCGATGTAGCCGGCATCGCGCGGATCCTCGGCGGCATTGACCAGGTACAGCACGACGTCGGAGGCGTCGCGCGCGGCGCGCACGGCCTGCTGGCTGCACCACAGCGGGCGGTCTCGATGGCGGTCCCACACCTCGCGCAGCAACCAGCCGATCGGGTTGTCGGCGTGGCGCAGGCGTGCCACCAGACGCGCCGAGTCGCCGAAGCCCGGGGTGTCCCGCAGCAGCAGTCGATCGCCTTCGTCCGTGGCGAGCAGCACATGCGCCGTCGCGATCTCGGTCACGTGCGGCGCATCGCGCACCTCGCCCACGTCCTGCGCCAGCAGCGTGCGGGCGAGCGTGGTCTTGCCCGCGTTGGTGTGGGAAACAAGGGTCAGCGCGACGGTCGTGCCGGCCATGTTCGACGCGGCCGTGCTCATGCGGCGCTGCCCAGCACCGGGCCGAGGTCGCGCTCGACCTGATCGAGGTCCGGCGCGGCGAAGTCGGCAAACACGATCGGCCAGCCGCGGCTCGCGGCGAAAGCACGCCAGGCCTCGCGCCGCTCGACGACCCGCGCCGTGGCACCGGCTTGCGTGCCGAGCCGTCGCCGGTACGGCCCTTCGTCCACCAGCACGACCCGCGGCGCCGCCATGGTGGGCTGCAGCCCGTCGAGGAACGCACCGTGGTTCTCCTGCTCGGGCGTGGCGGCCAGACTGAACAGCGCAAGGTTCAGGGCGACCGGCGCGGCCTGCGCATCGCCTTGCACGAGCGCGGCGGCCGCGCGACTCTCATCGCCGAAGGCGATTGCTGAACGCAGGTCGACGGTCCCCCGATCGCCGAGCAGCTGGCGCGCGATCGCAGCCAGCCCCGTGGTCGCATGGCCATCCAGCGAGTAGCTGAAGGGCAGGGCCACGATGCGGCTCGGGCGCCCGGAAAAGCCGCCGACCAGGCGCCGGAAGTAAGGGGCGGACAGATCAATGGGAAATGTGTGCGACCACCGTTGGGCGCGCAAGGCCGCCCAGCCAGCAAGCAGCAGTCGCGGCGCGACGACCACCGCGGCCACCGTCAACGCGTACCAGTGGATCCAGCGTGCCGCGCTTTCGCCCGCAGCGGCGGGGCCGAAGCGCAGCGCTGCAATCTCGTCGACGGTGGGGAACGCTTGGCCGAGCAGCGAGGCGGCCGGGCCGACGACGGCGGACAGCAGCGCATGCACCGCCTGGGCATCGAGGAACGTGCTTTCCCAGCCGGCGCGGTAGTCGAATACCAGTCCGCGCACGTACAGGCCCCCGATCGCGCCGGCCGCGAACAGGGCCGCCGCCAGGTGCAGCGTGCGGGCGATGCGCGCGGTGGTCAGCGGCGCGCCGAGGGTGAGCCAGTCCTCGGCAAAGCGGGCGAGGGCCGGCGCGAACGCGCCGCCGGCGCGCGGCATCGACTGCAGGGCGACGCGCCGCAGCCACGCCGTCGGACCCGTGCGCGCCTGCGCCGAAGGGCGAGTGCGCGTCACGCGGCCGAGCCACGCCAGGGCCAGCAGCAGGTACACGGCGAGGTTCCACAGCAGCAGCACGAGCAGGGGGAAGGCGAGCACGTTGACATGGCCGCGGTTGGCCAGCCGTTCGAACAGCAGGCCGGCGACCAGGGCGACTGCGGGCAGCGCCCAGCCGATCCACCACCGCCAGGCCAGCGACTGCGCGCTGCTGCGCACGATGCGACTGCGCTCGCCGAGCTTGTCCAGCAGGAGCCTGGCCCGGTGCGCGAGGAAGCGGTCGGCGTCGGCCGGCTCGCGCCTCTCGGCGGCGCTCCAGCGCGCCAGTTCGGCGGCGGTGCGGCTCGCGTACTCGCGGTCGTCGCCCGAGAGCAGCGCGTGGTCGGAGTCCGAGGTTTCGATTGCGCGGACCAGCAGCACCTCGCGGGCGGCAGCTTCGTTCATGCGGTCATTATGTCGGCGCGGGATCGCTCGCGCGCCGTGGCGGCGGGCGGCCTAGGCGGCCGCCGAGAGCGTCGCAATGACCGGTGCATGGTCACTCGGCTGCTCGCGCCGGCGCGGCTCGACGTCGATCGTGCAGGCCGTGCAGCGCTGCGCGAGCGCGGTGGACAGCAGGATGTGATCGATGCGCAGCCCCATCTTGCGGCGGAACGCGAGGTTGCGGTAGTCCCACCACGAGTAGCTGCGCTCGGGCTGCTCGAACAGGCGGAAGCTGTCGGCCAGCCCGAGCGCCACTAGTGCGCGGAAGGCCGCTCGCTCCGGCTCGGAGCAGAGCACCTGGCCGGCCCAGGCCGCCGGATCGTGCACGTCGCGATCCTCGGGAGCGATGTTGTAGTCGCCCAGCAGCGCGAGGTTCGGATGACGCGCCAGCTCGCCGCGCAGCCAGTCCGTCAGCGCTGCCAGCCAGCGCAGCTTGTAGTCGTACTTGTCGGAGCCCACCGCCTGGCCATTCGGAAAGTAGCCGCAGACCACGCGCAGCGGGTCGCCGGATGTGGCGTCGAAGGTCAGCGCCAGCAGGCGCTTCTGCTCGTCCTCGAAGCCGGGCAGGTTGATCTGCACCTCGCGCGGCGCGGCGGTGGTCGCCTCGCGCATCAGGATCGCGATGCCGTTATAGGTCTTCTGGCCGGCGAACACGCTGCGGTAACCGGCGGCCTGCAGTTCGGCCTGCGGAAACTTGTCGTCGGTGAGCTTGGTTTCCTGCAGGCAGACGATGTCGGGTGCGTGGGCCGCCAGCCAGTCGAGCAGATGCGGCAAACGCACCTTGAGCGAATTGACGTTCCAGGTGGCGAGTGTCAGCGCCATCGAGCCTCGCCGCCGCGTGGCCTAGCGACCGGCGGGCGCCGGGGTCGCCGGCGCTGCTGCCGGTACTGCCGCCGGCGCGACCAGCGGCCGCGGCGCCGGATTGCGCCAGCTGGGGGGCAGGTAGGCACTGCGCGGGTAGCCCGCCGAGTCCAGTGCACGGTGCCATTCGTCCGGGTTCAGTTCCTTGACGCTCTGGCGGCCGATCGACAGCACCGGCACTTTCTCGCCCAGGTCGAGCTTCTTGAATGCCTCGATGTCCTGCGGCGTACCCAGCGTTACCTCGGAAAACGGCGCGCCGCGCGCGCGCAGCAGTTCGCGTGCAGCGCCGCAGGCGCCGCACTCAGGCGCGGTGTACAGCGTGAGCGGGAAGGCCGCCGCCGCGCGCCGCACCTCGAGCGGCAGCACCGCCAGCGGATCGGACGACTCCGCGCTCGAGCGGCGCACCGGCTCGATGTTCTTGGCATCGCGCGGCGGGTTGTCGCCATAGGTCGTGCGGCCATTGGCATCGGTCCATTTGTACTGGGCGGCGACAACGGCGGGCAGCAGAGCGATCAGCAGCAGGGTGAGCAGGCGCATGGTGGGGGTGTGGGCAGCAGCGGCGATTCGATGGCGCATGGTAGCGGCGGGCGCCCGACAGCGCGATCGTCTGTCAGGACATGCCGTGGTGGCGCAGCAGCGCGTCGATGGTCGGCGCACGCCCGCGGAACTCGGTAAACGATGCCAGGGCGGGCCGGCTGCCACCCACCGCCAGGATGCTGTCGCGGAAGCGCTGGCCCACGGCCGGATCGAGCGTGCTGCCGCTGGCCGCGGCCTGCGCCGCTTCCTCGAACGCGGCGTAGGCGTCGGCGGAAAGGACCTCGGCCCACTTGTAGCTGTAGTAGCCCGCCGCATAGCCGCCGGCGAAGATGTGCGTGAAGCTGGTGATCATCCGGTTCCAGGCGGGCGGGTGGACCACGGCGACTTCGCTCCGCACCTCGTCGACCAGGCGCAGCGCGTCGGCCGGGGCGGCGCGGTCGGGGTCGAACTCGCTGTGCAACCGCATATCGAGCAGCGCGAACTCGACCTGGCGCAGGGTCTGCATACCGGTCTGGAAGTTGCGCGCCGCGATCATCTTGTCGTAGAGCGCGCGCGGCAGCGGTGCGCCGCTGTCGACGTGGCCGCTCAGGTGCTGCAGGACGTCCCACTCCCAGGCGAAGTTCTCCATGAACTGGCTCGGCAGCTCGACCGCGTCCCACTCGACGCCGCGGATGCCGGCCACCGACATCTCGTCGACGCGGGTCAGCAGGTGATGCAGGCCGTGGCCGAACTCGTGGAACAGTGTCAGCACGTCGTCGTGCGTGAACAGGGCGGGCTTGCCGCCGACCGGGCGCGGGAAGTTGCAGGTGAGAAACGACACCGGGGTCTGGGTGGTGCCGTTGCGGCCGAGGCGGCGGCGCGCGCGCGCATCGTCCTGCCAGGCGCCGCCCTGCTTGTGGTCGCGCGCGTAGAGGTCCAGGTAGAACTGGCCCACCAGCGCGCCGTCGCTGGCCGCGCTGATGCGGAAGAAGCGCGCCTCGGGGTGCCACACCGGCGCGCGGTCGGGCGTGATGCGGACCGCGAACAGCGTCTCGATCACGCGGAACAGTCCCTCGATCACGCGCGGCTCGGGGAAGTACTGCTTCAGCTCCTGCTCGGAGTAGGCATAGCGCGCCTCGCGCAGCCGCTCGCTGGCGTAGCCGATGTCCCAGGCCTGCAGGTCGGGCAGGCCGAGCTCGCGCGCGGCGAACTCGCGCAGCTGCGCCAGGTCCTGCTCGGCATGCGGGCGGGCGCGGCGCGCCAGGTCGCGCAGGAACTCGGTCACCTCGCGCGGAGAGCGTGCCATCTTGGGCACGAGCGACAGTTCTGCGTAGCTGGCGTAGCCGAGCAGCGTGGCCTGCTCGCGGCGCAGCCGGAGGATCTCGACGATGCGCGTGCCGTTGTCCCAATCAGGCTTGCCGAACTCCGAGGCGCGCGTCACGTAGGCGCGATACATGCGCTCGCGCAACGTGCGGTCGTGCGCGTAGTTGATGACCGGCGCATAGCTCGGGTACTGCAAGGTGATCTTGTAGCTGCCGGTGCGCACGCCGCCTTCGGCATCGGCGGCCTCGCGATACATCGCCCGCGCGTCGGCCGGCACGCCGTCGAGTTGCGCGCTCTCCTTCTCGCTCAGGTAGAGCGCGAAGGTGTTGGTGGCGTCGAGCACGTTCTCGGCAAAGCGCGTGGTCAGTTGCGCCAGCCGTTCGCGCACCTGGCGCAGGCGCTGCTTGCCGGCGACGTCGAGTTCGGCGCCGCCGAGCCGGAAGTCACGCAGCTCGTTGTCGACCACCTTGCGGCGCGCGGCCTGCCAGCGGTCGAAGTCGGAGCGTGCGGCCAGCGCCTTGTAGCGCGCGTACAGGCGCTCGTCCTGCGACAGTTCGGTCCAGAACGCAGTGATCTTGGGCAGGTTGGCGTTGTACTGGTCGCGCAGCGCGGGCGTATCGATCACCGCGTTCATGTGCGCCACGGCGCCCCAGGCGCGCGACAGGTGCTCGGTGGCGTCGTCCAGTGGTTCGACCACGCTCGCCCAGTCGGCCTCGACCGAGCGGTCGGTCACCTGCTCGACGGCACGCCGGCAGCCGGCGAGCAGGGTGTCGATGGCCGGGGTGATGTGGGCGGGCAGGATCGCGTCGAAGCGTGCGTGATCGCTGAAGTCGAGCAGCGGATTGGGTTGGGCGTCGAGCGGCATGGCGGTGGTTTGCGGGCGGGCCGTCAGTGTCGGTTGGCCGCGCGCTCGGCGGACTCAACCGTGTTGGTGAGCAGCATCGTGATTGTCATCGGACCGACGCCGCCGGGCACGGGCGAGATCCAGCCGGCGACCTCCTTGACCGCATCGAAGTCGACGTCGCCGGCCAGCTTGCCTTCGGGCGTCTTGTTGGTGCCGACGTCGATCACCACCGCGCCCGGCTTGACCATGTCGGCCGTCACCAGGTTGCGGCGGCCGACGGCGGCCACCAGCACGTCGGCCTGGCGCGTGATCGTCGCCAGGTCGCGCGTGGCGCTATGGCAGATGGTCACGGTGGCATTGGCGGCCAGCAGCAGCATCGCCATCGGCTTGCCGACCATGTTGGAGCGGCCCAGGACCACGGCATGGCTGCCGGCCAGCGGCACGCCGGCGGACTCGAGCATCTTCATCACGCCGTAGGGCGTGCAGGAGCGGAAGTGCGGCGTACCCATCAGGGTCAGGCCGGCGTTGGTGGCATGCAGGCCGTCGACGTCCTTGTCGAAGGCGATCGACTCCAGCACGCGCTGGGCGTCGAGATGCCTGGGCAGCGGCAACTGCACGAGGATGCCGTGCAATGCGGGATCGGCGTTCAGGTGGCGGATGCGCGCCAGCAGATCGGCCTCGGCCACGTCGGCCGGCAGGCGCTCGAACACCGAGCGGATGCCACAGTCCTCGCAGGCCTTGATCTTGTTGCGCACGTAGACGGCGGAGGCCGCGTCGTCGCCGACCAGCAGCACCGCCAGGCCCGGCGCGTGGCCGCGCGCCTTCAGGCGCTCGATGCGGGGGGCGAGGTCGGCACGCAGGCGGGCGGCGAGCGCCTTGCCGTCGATGATGCGGGCGGTCATGGGAGGCGGTTGACGATTCGGACGGCGGCGGCAGGCACAGTGGCGAGCGCGCCTGCCGTGCGCGTTGCCGTGACACGTGCCAGTGGAATAGTGGCCCGCATTCTAGGCCGCGCGTGCGCGGCCGCGCCCTCGACGAACCGCCCCGGCTCAGTTGCTGGTGCCGGCCAGCGCCACCCGCATCAGGTCGGCCACCGTGTTGGCCTTGAGCTTGTCCATGATGTTGGCGCGATGCGCCTCGACCGTCTTGATCGAGATGCCGAGGTCGTCGGCGATCTGCTTGTTCAGGCGGCCGGCCATGATCCGCTCGAGCACCTGCTGCTCGCGCGCGGTGAGCTTGGCGAGCAGCGCCTGGTTCATTCGCTCGCGATCGCGGCGCGCCGTGTCTTCGCGCGCCTGCGCCAGCATCTGCTCGACCAGGCGCTTGAGCTTGGCCTGGTCGAACGGCTTCTCGATGAAGTCGACCGCGCCTTTTTTCATCGTCGACACCGCCATCGGGACGTCGCCATGGCCGGTGATGAAGATGATCGGCAGCGCGACCTTGCGCGCCAGCAGTTCTTCCTGCAGTTCCAGCCCGCTCATGCCGGGCATGCGCACATCGAGCACGAGGCAGGCGATGGCGCGCTCATCGAAGCCGGCGAGGAACGCCTCGGCGCTGTCGAAGGAGGCCACGCGGTAGCTGGCGCCCTCGAGCAGCCACTGCAGGGAGTCGCGCACTGCCTCGTCATCGTCGACCACATAGACGACGCCGAGCGCCTCCGCCTTGTCGGTCTCGCTCGCCGTGTTCACCGCGTTCATTTCCGTCCTTCTCCGTGATCCTGCTCGATGACTGGAACTGCGGGCGGATTCTGGTCATCCAAGGCCTCGCTCGCAAGGGGCAGGGTAAACCGCATGATCGCGCCGCCAACCGGCTCGGGGTTCGGCCCGACGCTGAGCCGCCCGTGATGGAACTCGACGATCGAGCGGCAGATGTTCAGGCCCATGCCCATGCCTTCGCTCTTGGTGCTGAAGAACGGCTGGAACAGGCTCGCCACATGCGCCGGCGGAATGCCGCTGCCGCGATCGATGACGGCGATCTCCGCCATGCCCTCGGAGGCGCGGCGCACTTCGACGTCGATGCGCCTGACTGCGGCGTGGTCCATCGCATCGATCGCGTTCTTCAGCAGGTTCAGCAGCACCTGCTCGATCAGGATCGGATCGACGTCGAGCGGCGGCAGGTCGGGCGCGACGGTGGTGACGATCGCGATGCCCTTCTTGCGCGCCTCGATCTCGGCGAAGGCGACCGCATCCTCGATGATGCGGCCGGCCGGAGTGGGGCGCCGGCGCGGCTCGCTGCGTTTCACGAACTCGCGGATGCGCCGGATGATGCGGCCGGCGCGCTGCGCCTGGGCACTGGTCTTCTCGAGCGCCGGCAGCACGTCGTCGCTGCTGGCCGTGCCGCTGCGCAGGCGCGACAGCGCGCCCTCGCTGTAGTTGGTGATGGCGGTGAGCGGCTGGTTCAGCTCGTGCGCCAGCGACGAGGCCATCTCGCCCATCGTCATCAGGCGCGAGGTGAACTGCACCTTCTCCTCCTGCTGGCGGACGATCTCGTCGGTCGCCTTGCGCAGCGTGATGTCGGTGGCGATCTGCAACTGCGCCGCGCGCCCGTCGACCCAGCGGATGCTGCGCATGCGCACGTCGTACCAGCGCCCGGCGTCGCGGTCGTGCACCTCGCCGGCCGGGTCGTTGCGCTTGGTGCCCAGTTCGCGCGCCAGCCGATGGTGACCGTCGGTGCGCTGGCCGAACTCCTGCTGGTAGGCGCGATTGGCGAACAGCAGTTCGTCGCTGGCCTGCGGCCCCGCGGCCACCACCGAGACCGCGGCCTGCAGTGACTCCAGCACCGTGGTGAAGCGGTCATGCGCGGCCGCCAGTTCGTTGCGGTTGCGCTTCTGCTCGGTGATGTCGGCCATCGAGGTGACCCAGCCGATCTGCGCGCCGCCTTCGTCCACCAGCGGCGAGACGTACATGCGCGCATCGAAGCGGCTGCCGTCGGGCCGCTGCACCAAGGCCTCGAAGCCGGAGGCATCGACCTCGCCCAACAGGATCTGCGCCAGCTTGGCCTGGTGCTCTGCGACGAGCTCGGGCGGCCAATACGGATAGGGCGGCGCGCGCCCCACCAGGTCGGCCTCCTGCCAGCCGGTCATCTGGCAGAACGCCCTGTTCACGTAACGGGTCACGCCGTCGCGATCAAGCACGCGCAGGCCGGTGGCGAGCGAGTTCTCCATCGCCCGCCGCAGCGAGGTCTCGGCCACCAAGGCGCGGTCGGCACGCACCAGCCGCGTCGTGTAGCGCAGCAGCACCAGCAGCGCGATGCCGACGGCGATGGTGAGCACGCCGATCAGCCACAGCGGCGCACTGCCGGTCAGGCGCGAGGGCATGCGGAATGCGCTTGCCTGCAACTGGATCTGCGGCGGCAGCGGGGCCAGCTGCGCCACGTGCGTGGGTGCGTTGGCCGGCGGCAGCGTGGCGCTGGTGGCGGCCAGGACTTCGCCCTCGTTCAGCAGGGTCAGCCGGTAGCGGTTCAGGGTCTCGGCCGACAGGCTGCGCAGCAAGCCGGTGGGCGAGACCACCACCAGCACCGCACCCGCGAAGCGCCGCTCGCTGTAGACCGGCACGACCAGCGCCAGCGCCGCCGGCCGCTCGTCCGACAGCAGCACGCCCCACAGCGCGTCGGGCGCGTTGCGCGCGCGCTCCAGCAAGGGCAGGAAGCCGGCATCGACGGGATCGTCCGGCTGCATCGGCACCGCGCCCAGAGGCAGCGGGCTCCAGACCAGGCGGCCGGCCTCGTTCACGTACTTGAGCCGCTGCACTTCGGGTTTGGCGTCCGTCAGGTCGCCCACGATGGCGCCGAAGCGCACTTCGCCCACGCTTTGCGCGCCGATCTCGAGGGCGATCGCCGAGACTGCTTCCGCCAGGCTCGACAGGCGCGCGTCGAGCTGCAGCACGGCTGAGTCGAAGTCGCGCTTGAGCGACTCGCGCTGCAACTGGCGGTCTTCGGCCAGGATGGCGACGAACAGGCCGCCCACCAGCAGCACGATGGCGGCGATGGCTGCAAACGGCAGCCAGGTCTCGCCGCGGCGCCGGTCGACCGGTAGTAGCCCGAGCGCGTCGAAGGCGGGCGGGCGCATGGGTCGATCGAGCGGCTGGGCAGAGTCGGGGGTGGGCATGACGGCTCGCGGTGCGGATCGGGCCGGGGCGCGGCGCGTGAAGGGAATCAATCGATTATTGCCGAGGCCCCCAATTCGCCAGCCGGCACGGCCTAGGGTTGTGCCGCATAGCGAAAGCGCATGCCGCTATTTGAAAATCGAGACTTCGCTGCTAGAGTCCGTCACCATCGCCCCGTGCGGCCCCGGCAGCGACCAATCGCGGCGTCGTCGGCCGCAACGAACGTCAATTGAGCGCCCCCGCGGAGTCCGGGCAGGCGCCAAATCCAGGAGACCGCCATGTCCGCCGTACCGAACTTTGCTCCGGCCGCCAACGATGCGCGCGACGCCGACGCGATCGAGACGCGCGAATGGCTCGATGCGCTCAATGCCGTGCTCGAGCGCGAGGGACCTGAGCGTGCGCACTTCCTGCTCGATCGCCTGATCGAGGAAGCACGCCAGGCCGGCATCGATACGCCGTTTTCCGCCAGCACGGCGTACGTCAACACGATCCCGGCCGACCAGGAAGAGCGCTCGCCCGGCAACATCGAGATCGAGGAGCGGCTCCGCTCCTTCGTGCGCTGGAACGCGATGGCGATGGTGGTCCAGGCCAACCGCCAGGATCCCTCGCTCGGCGGTCACATCTCGAGCTTCGCCTCGGCGGCGACCCTCTACGACATCGGCTTCAACCACTTCTTCCACGCGCGCAGCGAGGACCACGGCGGCGACCTGCTCTACATCCAGGGCCACTCGGCGCCGGGCATCTATGCGCGCGCCTTCCTCGAGGGCCGCATCAGCGAGGAGCAGCTGAACAACTTCCGCCAGGAGGTCGACGGCAAGGGCCTCTCGTCCTACCCGCATCCCTGGCTGATGCCGGACTTCTGGCAGTTCCCGACCGTGTCGATGGGCCTCGGGCCGCTGATGGCGATCTACCAGGCGCGCTTCATGAAGTACCTGCAGGACCGCGGGCATCGTCGACACCGAGGGCCGCAAGGTCTGGGCGTTCTTCGGCGACGGCGAGATGGACGAGCCCGAGTCGCTCGGCGCCATCGCGCTGGCCGGGCGCGAGAAGCTCGACAACCTGATCTTCGTCGTCAACTGCAACCTGCAGCGCCTCGACGGCCCGGTGCGCGGCAACGGCAAGATCATCCAGGAGCTCGAAGGCGAATTCCGCGGCGCCGGCTGGAACGTCATCAAGGTGATCTGGGGCAGCGACTGGGATCCGCTGCTGGCGCGCGACAAGAACGGCATCCTGCGCAAGCGCATGGAGGAGTGCGTCGACGGCGACTACCAGGCCTACAAGGCCAAGGGCGGCGCCTATACGCGCGAGCACTTCTTCGGCAAGTACCCGGAGCTGCTCGAGATGGTCGCCAACATGAGCGACGAGGACATCTGGCGCCTCAACCGCGGCGGCCACGATCCGCACAAGGTCTACGCGGCCTACGCGGCGGCGATGGAACACACCGGCCAGCCCACGGTGATCCTGGCCAAGACGGTCAAGGGCTACGGCATGGGCGAGGCCGGCGAGGGCAAGAACATCACCCACCAGCAGAAGAAGATGGGCGAGGACGGCGCTCCGTGCCTTCCGCGACCGCTTCAACATCCCGATCTCCGACGAGGAGATCGGCGAGGCGCCCGTTCTACATGCCGGCCGACGGACAGCGCCGGAGATCGAGTACATGCACGAGCGCCGCGAGGCGCTGGGCGGCTACCTGCCGCGCGCGCCGCGAGGCGGCGCCGACCGCTCGACGGTGCCCGGCGCTCGACGCCTTCGAGCGCGCTGCTCGAGGGGACCGCGGCGAGCGCGAGATGTCGACCACGATGGCGGTGGTGCGCCTCCTGCACGCATCCTGCTGCGCGACAAGGAGATCGGCAAGCGCGTGGTGCCGATCGTGCCCGACGAGTCGCGCACCTTCGGCATGGAGGGCATGTTCCGCCAGCTCGGCATCTACTCGTCGGTGGGCCAGCTCTACGAGCCGGTCGACGCGGACCAGGTCATGTACTACCGCGAGGAGAAGGACGGGCCAGATCCTGCAGGAGGGCATCAACGAGGCCGGCGCGATGGCGTCGTTCATCGCGGCCGGTACCGCGTACGCGAGCCACGGCGTCCACATGATCCCGTTCTACATCTTCTACTCGATGTTCGGCTTCCAGCGGATCGGCGACCTCGCCTGGGCCGCCGGCGACATGCAATGCCGCGGCTTCCTGCTCGGCGGCACCGCCGGGCGGACCACGCTCGACGGCGAGGGCCTCCAGCACCAGGACGGCCACAGCCACATCCTCGCCGGCACGATCCCGAACTGCATCTCCTACGACCCGACCTACGCCTACGAGCTGGCGGTGATCATCCAGGACGGCCTGCGGCGGATGTATCGCGAGCAGGAGGACGTCTTCTACTACCTCACGGTGATGAACGAGAAGTACGCGCAGCCCGCGATGCCCAAGGGCAGCGAGAACGGGATCCTGCGCGGCATGTACCGCGTGCGCGAAGGGCAGGGCAAGGGGCCGCGCGTCCAGCTGCTCGGCAGCGGCGCGATCCTGCGCGAGGTGCTGGCCGCCGCCGAGATGCTCGAGCACGACCACGGCGTCGCGGCCGACGTCTGGAGCGTCACGAGCTTCAACGAGCTCGCACGCGATGGCCAGGACGTCGCGCGCTGGAATGCGCTGCATCCGACCGAGGAGCGGCGTCGCAGCTTCGTCGAGCGACAGCTCGCGAGCACGACGGGCCCGATCGTCGCCGCGACCGACTACATGCGCAGCTACGCCGAGCAGATCCGCGCCTACGTCCCGCGCACCTATCGCACCCTCGGCACCGACGGCTGGGGCCGCAGCGACAGCCGCGAGAAGCTGCGCCATTTCTTCGAGGTCCACCGCAACTACGTCGCGGTGGCCGCGCTCAAGGCCCTGGCTGACGAGGGCGCGTTCGATCGGGCCAAGGTGGCGCGGGCGATCGTCAAGTACGGCATCGACGCCGAGCAAGACCGGCCCGAGCCGTCGCTGACGGCGCAACGCGGAGGGCACGACGATGGCCGACCGATCGCAAGATCCAGGTGCCGGACATCGGCGACTTCGAGGAGGTCGAGGTCGTCGAGGTGCTGGTCAAGCCGGGCGACCGGTCGAGATCGAGCGATCCGCTGGTCAGCATCGAGAGCGACAAGGCGACGATGGAGATCCCGTCGCCGCATGCCGGCGTGGTCAAGGAACTGAAGGTCAAGCTCGGCGACAAGGTCGGCGAGGGATCGCTGGTTCTGCTGTTGCAGGCGGACGGGGCCAGCGCGCCTGCGCCAGCGGCGGCCGCCGCCCCCGAGGGGGTCTCCGCACCGGCTGCCGCGCCGGCCGCCTCGCTCTCACCGACCGCGGCGCCTGCGGGCAGCGGGCCAGTCGAGGTGCGGGTCCCCGACATCGGCGACTTCAGCGATGTCGCCGTGATCGAAGTGATGGTCAAGCCGGGTGACACGGTCAGGGCCGAGCAAAGCCTGATCACCGTCGAAAGCGACAAGGCGTCGATGGAGATCCCGTCATCGCATGCGGGCGTGGTGCGCGAGGTGCGCGTCACGCTCGGCGACAAGGTGAACCAGGGCAGCGTGATCGCGCTGGTCGCGGCGACAGGCGCTGCACCGGCGGCTGCCCCGTCCGCCGCGGCCCCGTCACCCGCAGCCCCGTCACCCACTGCGCCCGCAGCGGCCGCGAGCGGCCGCCACGTGCCGCCGACGGCGAGCCTGCCGGCGATCGAACCGGCAGCGCCAAAGGGCCAGTTGCCGCACGCATCGCCGACGATCCGCAAGCTCGCGCGCGAGCTCGGCGTGCCGCTGGACGAGCTCACCGGCAGCGGACCCAAGGGCCGCATCACGCAGGAAGACGTGCAGTCCTTCGTCAAGGGCGTGCTGGCCGGCAGCGTGCAGACGCGCGCGCAGGCGGCCAAGGCGCCGGCGGCGGCTGCAGCAACCGGCGGCGGCTTGCCGGGACTGCTGCCCTGGCCGCAGGTCGACTTCGCCAAGTTCGGGCCGATCGAGCGCGTGGAGATGTCGCGCATCAAGAAGCTGTCGGGCCCCAACCTGCATCGCAACTGGGTGACCATCCCGCACGTCACCAACCACGAGGACGCGGACATCACCGATCTGGAAGCCTTCCGCGTCCAGCTCAACAAGGAGAACGAGAAGAACAAGGACGCCGCGTCAAGCTCACGATGCTGGCGTTCCTGATCAAGGCCTGCGTGGCCGCGCTGAAGAAGTTCCCGGACTTCAACGCCTCGATCGACGCCAGCACCGGCGGCGACGCGATCATCCGCAAGAACTACTGGCACATCGGCTTCGCGGCGGACACGCCGAACGGCCTCGTGGTGCCGGTGATCAAGGATGCCGACAAGAAGGGCATCTTCGAGATCGCGGCCGAAACTTCCGTGCTGGCGGCCAAGGCGCGCGACGGCAAGCTTTCGCCGGCCGACATGCAGGGCGGCACCTTCAGCATCAGTTCGCTGGGCGGCATCGGCGGCACCTACTTCACGCCGATCATCAACGCGCCCGAGGTCGCCATCCTCGGCGTGTGCCGTTCGACCACGAAGCCCGTGTGGGACGGCAAGACCTTCGTGCCGCGCCTGATGCTGCCGCTGTCGCTTTCGTGGGACCACCGCGTGGTCGATGGCGCCTCGGCCGCCCGCTTCAATGCGCACCTGGCCGCGCTGCTCGCCGACTTCCGGCGCGCAATGCTGTGACCGACCACGAAGAACGCGGACGAGGAACGCACAGATGAGCGCGATCGAGATCAGGGTGCCCGATATCGGCGACTTCAAGGACGTCGAGATCATCGAGGTGCTGGTCAAGCCGGGCGACACGGTCAGGGCGGAACAGTCGCTGATTACCGTCGAGAGCGACAAGGCCTCGATGGAGATTCCGTCTTCGCACGGCGGCATGGTGAAGGAACTGAGGGTCAAGCTTGGCGACAAGGTCTCGCAGGGTTCGCCGATCCTGCTGCTCGACGCCGAAGCCGGCGCGGCGTTCGCAGTCGATGCCGACGCCGGCCGCGTGAAGTTCGGCGACGGCGAGCGCGGGCGGACGCCGCCGGCGGGCAGCAGCGCGGGCGAGGCCCAGCGCGCAGGCGGCGGTGCGGCCGGCAACGTGGCGCCAGTGGCGGCTGGCAACTTCACCGGCGAGGCTGACCTCGATTGCGATGTGCTGGTCCTGGGGGCCGGGCCCGGCGGCTACTCGGCCGCGTTCCGCGCCGCTGATCTTGGCCTGCGCGTGGTGCTGGTGGAGCGCTACGCCACGCTGGGCGGCGTGTGCCTGAACGTCGGCTGCATTCCGTCCAAGGCACTGCTGCATGTGGCCGCGGTGATGGACGAGGCGGCGCACTTTGCCAACCTCGGCGTGAGCTTCGGCAAGCCGAGCGTGGACCTGGCCAAGCTGCGCACGCACAAGGAGAAAGTCGTCGGCAAGCTGACCGGCGGCCTGGCCTTCATGGCCAAGGCGCGCAAGGTCACGGTGGTGCGCGGCTACGGCGCGTTCGTCGACGCGCACCACGTCGAAGTCGAACTGACCGAAGGGCCGGCGCAGGACAAGACGGGAGCCAAGCAGGTGGTGCGCTTTGCGCGGGCGATCATCGCCGCCGGTTCCTCCGCGGTGCGGCTGCCGTTCCTGCCCGACGATCCCCGCATCGTCGACTCCACCGGCGCGTTGCGGTTGCAGCAGGTGCCGCAGAAGATGCTGGTGATCGGCGGTGGCATCATCGGGCTCGAAATGGCCACCGTGTACTCGGCACTCGGCGCGCGCATCGACGTGGTGGAGATGCTCGACACCCTGATGACCGGTGCCGATCGCGACCTGGTCAAGGTCTGGCAGAAGCACAACGCCGGCCGCTTCGACAACCTGATGCTGAAGACGAAGACGGTGTCGGTCGAGGCGCAGGACAAAGGGTTGCTGGTGTACTTCGAGGGCGAGGGCGCGCCGGCCGAACCGCAGTGGTACGACCTGATCCTGCAGTCGGTCGGCCGCAGCCCCAACGGCCGCAAGATCGCCGCCGACAAGGCGGGTGTTGCGATCAACGAGCGCGGCTACATCCCGGTCGATTCGCAGATGCGGACCAACGCGCCGCACATCTTCGCCATCGGCGACATCGTCGGCCAGCCGATGCTGGCGCACAAGGCGGTGCACGAGGGCCACGTCGCGGCCGAGGTCGCGGCGGGCCGGAAGTCGCATTTCGACGCGCGCGTGATTCCGTCGGTCGCCTACACGGATCCCGAAGTGGCCTGGGTCGGCCTGACCGAGGACGAAGCGAAGAAGGCCGGCCGCAAGGTGACGAAGGGGCTCTTCCCGTGGAGCGCCTCCGGGCGGGCGATCGCCAACGGCCGCGACGAAGGCTTCACCAAGCTGCTGTTCGACGCGGAAAGCCACCGCATCGTGGGCGGCGGCATCGTCGGCACGCATGCTGGCGATTTCATCGGCGAAGTGGCGCTGGCGATCGAGATGGGGGCCGATGCGGTCGACATCGGCAAGACCGTCCATCCGCACCCCACGCTGGGCGAGTCGATCGGCATGGCCGCCGAGGCGGCCGAGGGCCATTGCACGGACCTGCCACCCTCCCGCCGTTGAGTGATTCGCTGTTGGCCGCGCAGCGACTGGTTGTCGCAGCGTGCGCACCCAACGGCGGCCGTCCCCCGCGCGAGGCATCCGGGCAGATGAATCTATCTGCGCCACACCGATGTGGCTCGAATTGCGCCTCCCGGCTTGACGCATCGCTCGAACGCGTTACCCTTCGACCACTTACGTTTCGTTGCCCGTCAGCCAACAGTCGTCCTCTGACCTGCGAGCAACGCTGAAGGGCAATCATGGGATTCCTTCCTTTCAGTTCCGGCGGCGGCGCCAGCATCGCGCCGGCGACGATTTCCGATCCGCTGGTCACCATGGCCTGGTCGGACCCGCTCACCTGGAGCGGTCGGCTGCCCGGTCGGCGCGACGTGGTGCAGGTGCCGGCCGGCCGCAAGCTGGTGATCGACCAGGACATCGACATCGCCGCGCTCGAGATCGCCGGTGAAGTCAGCTTCGCCGCGCGCGATATCCGGGTCGAGTGCGACGGCATCCTCGTCACCGGCCAGGGGGTGCTGCGCGCCGGCACGCCCGAGCAGCCGTTCTCCCATCGCCTGACCTTCGTCCTCGGCTGCACTCCGGAGCGCGAGCTGATCGACGGCCTCGGCAGCAAGTTCCTGGCCGCGGTCGACGGCGGCCGCATCGAACTCAACGGCCCACGTCGCATCGGCTGGGTCGTGCTGGGCGACACCGTGGCGCCCGGCGCCATCGTGCTGCGTCTGTCGGAGGCCGTGGACTGGACGGCGGGCGACCGCATCGCGATCGCCTCCGGCGGCCCCGAACTGCCGCTGGTCGAAGAGCGCACGGTATTCGGCCTGTCGGCCGACGGCCTGCATGTGACGCTCGATGCGCCGATGCAGCACCGCCATCTGGGCCAGAGCGGCCGCGTGCGCAACGCACTGCCGGGCGCCATTGCCCGCGTGGCGCTGCTGTCGCGCGCGATCGTGGTCGAAGGCGATGCCTCCGCCGCCCGCAACAGCATCGGCGCCCACTGCATCATCGCCGGCCATGCGCCGGGCGAGCCGTTCCCGGAGAACATGCGCGGCTCGGTCGGCAGCTTCGTCGGCGTCGAGTTCCGCCGCATGGGCCAGTTCAACCGCAGTGCGCGCTATCCGCTGTACTGGCATGCCAACGGCGACGTGCCCGGCAACCAGATGATCGACTGCGTGATCCACTCGTCGTTCCAGCGCGGCGTGGTCGTGGCCGAGACGCGCGGCGTGAAGATCCACGGCAATGTGGTGCACAAGCCGCTCGGCCACGGCTTCATCGTCGACCAGGCGGACCAGGCACAGGACGTGGCGAGCATGCTCACCACCAACCTGACCATCCGCCCGCGCCGAGTGCGCTTTGCCGACCCGGCGATGCGCGACCTCTACGAGCGCCGCCCGCGCAGCCTGTGGATCTCGGATTCGCGCCGGCCCATCGGCGAGGGCGTGTCCGAGGCTTGAGTGCCGCCGCGGGCAGGGCCGCGAGCCCGCTCGCTATCATCGATCCGCTTGCAACTCGCGGATCAATAGATGTCTCCCCAGGATGAATTGAAGCGCGCCGTGGCGCGCGCCGCGCTGCCATTCGTGCCGGAAGGCAGCGTGATCGGCATCGGCACCGGCTCCACTGTCGACTGCTTCGTCGATGCGTTGGGCGAGGCCGGCATCCCGCTGGCCGGCGCAGTGTCCAGTTCGGAACGAACGGCGGCGAAACTGCGTGCGCTCGGCGTGGCGCTCGTCGACTGCAACGACGTCGACTCGCTGCCGGTCTACATCGACGGCGCCGACGAGATCGACCCGGGTTTTTGCATGATCAAGGGCGGCGGCGCGGCGCTGACGCGCGAGAAGATCGTCGCCGCCATCAGCGCCAGGTTCGTCTGCATCGCCGATGCCAGCAAGCGCGTGCCGGTGCTCGGGCGCTTTCCGCTGCCGGTGGAAGTGATCCCGATGGCACGCCGCCAGGTGATGCGCGAACTGGCGGCGCTCGGCGGCACGCCCGTCTGGCGCGAAGGCGTGGTCACCGACAACGGCAACCTGATCGTCGACGTGCGCGGCCTCAGCATCACCGACGCCAAGGCGATGGAGGCGCGCATCAACCAGATCGTCGGCGTCGTCACCAACGGCCTGTTCGCCGCGCGCGGTGCGGACGTGCTGCTGCTGGGCACGCCGCAGGGCGTGCAGCGACTGACACGGCCGTAGCACGCGCCAGGCGCGCGCAGTTCGGCAGGCGCCCGGTCGAGTCGTCAATGCGTCGCGTGCTGCGCTGGGCTTTCTGGGTGTTGGCCGCGCTGCTGGCGGCGCCGCTGGCCTATGCCGGCGCGGCGCTGCTGCTCGGCCTGCTGCCCGCGAATGCCGGCTGGCAACCTGCGCCCGCGGCGCAGGGTGGCGTGCCGGTCTACCTGCGGACCAATGGCGTGCATGCGGATCTCGTGCTGCCAGCGCGCGCGCCGCATGACTTCGGCCACGAGTTCCCGGTCGACGCGCTGATCGATTTCACGCGCGAGTCGCCACGCCCGCCGTTCGACTGGATCGCGTTCGGCTGGGGCGACCGCGGCTTCTACCTCGATACGCCTCACTGGGCCGACCTGCAAGCGGACATCGCCTGGCGCGCGCTGACCGCGCAGGGGCCGAGCGCGATGCATGTGGAGTACCTGCGACGGCCCGAGGACTACGACGCGCGACTGCTCTGGCTGAGCGCGCGCGAGTTCGCGCTGCTGGTGGCGTACGTTCGGAGCGGTTTTCGGCGTGATGCAGGCGGGGCGCCGATCCGAATCGAACATCCAGGCTACTTCACCACCGATGCGTTCTACGAAGGCGTGGGCAGCTACAGCCCGGTGCTTACCAGCAATGAGTGGGTGCGACGCGGCTTGGCGCAGGCGGGGGTGCGGACCGCGCGCTGGGCGCCGTTCGAACGCGCGCTTCTGTGGCATACGGAGGAGGGCGCCCGTTGAGGCTCGCTAGGCGTGAGCGACGCGCCTTGTGGCCAGGGATCGGTTTCGTCCGCTTTGAGGGGTGGCAAGCAAATCGTCTTCGGCCAGAAGCAGTCCGTGGCCGCGCCGGCACAAAGCCGCCATTGCCCAAGGTCGCTGCAAAGAAGAGATGCGCGCGTTCGTGGACCCTGAATCTCATCCCTCTCATCCCTTTACCCCGGGTGCTGGCGATGGCGATGCGGTCAGGCCAAAGACAGACGCGCCGCAAGGAAGTCGACGAAGGCGCGTACGCTGGCGGGCTGCAGTCGAGAGGACATCACGGCATGCACGGGCAGTGGTGGCAAGGCCCAACCCGGCAGCACCTGGACCAGGCGCCCTGCGTTCACCGCATCACGGGCAAGCGCATGCGACAGCACGGCGATGCCCAACCCGCGCTCGGCGAGCAGGCGCATCAGTCCCAGATTGTTGGTGGCCAGGCGACCGCGAACCGTGACCTCCATCGCGTTGCCGTCACTCAGCAGACGCCATCGCGCCTCGCGCGCCGGTGCCGGCGCCGGAAGGTTGAGGCACTCATGTTCGACCAGGTCGGCCGGCTGCTGCGGCTCGCCATGCCGCTCCAGGTAGGCAGGCGCAGCGAACATCAGCATCTCGACCGTGCCGATGCGGCGCACGATCAGCTGGTCGCCCTTGACGGCGCCGATGCGGATGGCCACATCGACATGCTCGCCCACCAGGTCGCGGTGGCTGGGCGACAGATCGAGCTCGAACGTGATGCCCGGATGGCGGCGCATGAATTCAGGCAGCAGCGGGCCGACATGGTTGACGCCCATGTCCACCGGCATCGACACGCGCACGTGCCCCGTCGGACCGACGGCAGAGTCACGCAGCACTTCCTGCGCCAGACGGGCCTGGTCGACCAGATCACCGCAGCGCTCGAAGTAGCGCCGCCCGGCCTCGGTCAGCTCGACCCGGCGGGTGGTGCGGTCGAACAGACGCACGCCGAACTTGCGCTCCATGGCGGCAATGCGCCGCGACAGCGTGGCCCCCGGCACACCGAGGTTCGCGCTGGCGCGGCTGAAGCTGCCCGTGCGCGCCACTTCGACGAACAAGGTCATGTCGCGCAGCGCCGAGAGGTCGTCCATGTTCTTGGCCATCTTCATGGGCAGTTTATTCCGTGGATGGAAAAGTCTTGTCCGTTCCTGCCACTACCGAACGCCGGCAAGACCGGTCAGGCTGCGGCCCTTCGCCGAGGACATCGAACATGAAAGCCATCCGCATCCACGCCTACGGCGGACCTGAGCTGATGCAGCTCGAAGACGCGCCGGTGCCGGCCTGCGGCACGGGCGACCTGCTGGTGCGTGTGGTGGCGGCCGGCATCAACCCGATCGACTGGAAGATGCGCTCCGGGGCGATGGCCGCGCACATGCCCAAGAGCTTCCCGATGACGCTGGGCTCCGATGCGGCCGGCATCGTCACCGCGGTGGGTGGTGGCGTGTCGGGGTTCGAACTCGGCGACGAAGTCTGCTTCTACGCCGAGTTCGCGCGCGGCGGCACCTATGCCGAGTACGTGGCGGTGGACGCGAGCCAGGTGGCCAAGAAGCCGCGCACCGCGCCGTTCGCCAGCTGCGGCGGCCCTGCCCATGGCGGGGCAGGCCGCCTGGACCGCCTTGATCGAGACCGGCCAGGTCGAACGCGGCATGCGCGTGCTGATCCACGGTGGCGCCGGTGCGCTGGGCACGACCGCCGTGCAACTGGCCAAGGAGCACGGCGCGCATGTCACCGCCACCGCCAGCGGCGATGGCCTGGCGTTGGTCAAGAGCCTGGGTGCCGACGAGGTGATCGACTACCGCACGCAGCGCTTCGAGCAGATCGCGCGCGACATGGACATCGTGCTCGACACGCTGGGCGGGCCGACGCAGGAAGCGTCCTGGGCCACCTTGCGCCAGGGCGGGATCCTCGTCGCGACCGCCATGCCGCCGCCACCCGAACGCGCGGCCGCCGCAGGTGTGCGCGCGGCCTTCGTCTTCACGCCGCCACGCGGCGCGGTGCTGGCGCAACTGGTCGAGCGTGTCGATGACGGGCGCCTGCGCATCGTCGTCGGCCAGGAGTTCGCGCTCGCCGACGCGGCGCAGGCACACCGCCTCGGCGAGGCCGGCAAGGCGCGCGGCAAGATGGTTCTTCACGTCGGCGCACCCGGGCGCTGACCCCGACGCAACACACCACGAAAGGCGCAAACCCATGCTTCAACTCCGCCCCATGGACACCCAGGTGCCCATCTTCAACCAGCTCGGTGAAGACCTGGCTCCTGTCGTTCTGATCAACGTCTTCACGGTCGACGCCGCGGATGTGCCCGCGCTGCTCAAGGCCTGGGAAGACGACGCCAACTGGATGAAGCGGCAACCGGGCTACATCTCCACGCAACTGCACCGCGGCATCGCCGGCAGCTGCGTGTTCCTGAACTACGCGGTGTGGGAGTCGGTGGCGCACTTTCGTGCGGCCTTCACGCATCCGGACTTTCAAAGCGCCCTGGGCGCCTACCCCTCGAGCGCGGTGGCCTCGCCGCACTTGTTCAGCAGGCTGGCGGTGCCCAACCTGTGTACGACTTGATCGCGGCTGGATCGCCGCTCGATCACGCACTCAACCGCACCAAGGAGGCCCCATGTTCCGCTTCAACCTCGACGACACCGCGATGATCCTGATCGACCATCAGGTCGGCACCAACACCTGGGCGTCGAGCACGCCGTTGGCACTGCTGCAACGCAACGTCATCATCCTGGCCAAGTTCGCCACCGGCACGAACATGCCGCTGGTGCTGACCTCCAGCCAGGAAACCAACGTCAACGTGCAAGGGCCCTTGATGCCCGAGCTGGAAGCGATTGCGCCCCAGGCCTTCGCCGCGCGCATCAAGCGCAAGGGCGTGGTCAACGCCTGGGATGACGAGGACTTCGCCAACGCCTGCCGTGCCACAGGCAGGCGCAACTTCGTGATGGCCGGCGTGACCACCGACGTGTGCATGGTGTCGCCCGCGATCAGCGCGCTCGAAGAGGGCTTCAACGTGCAGGTGGTGTGCGACGCCTGCGGCTCGAGCAACCCGATCGCCGAAGAGATGTCCTGGCGCCGCATGGAGCGCGCGGGCGTGCGGCTGACGAGCACCAATGCCATGGTCGCCGAGCTGGTGAAGAACTGGGCCTCGCCCGCGGGGGCGGTGGCATTCCCGCTGCTCACGTGATGCGCCACTCCGTGCTGCAGCCACATCGCCCGTGACCGCCTCACGCCTGTTGCCCCGGGCACGGCCCGGACTGCGGTCGTTGTGGTGGCCCCCCCGTCGGCTCGAACCCGCCTTCATGCACCAGCGTTGCATGCCACGCGCCAGAAGCCTGTGGAGTTGCGTCGCTGCGCTGGCCGCGCTGACCCTGGCGGCCTGCGCCACGCCCTTCGACAACGCGCCGCTGAACGCACCGATCACGCCGGCTTTCGTCACGCAGTCCGCCTTGCCGCCACCGCCCGACCCGAGCGGCGGCGAAAACCTGATTGCCCTGTCGCTGTCGGGCGGCGGCATGCGCGCAGCCGCATTTGCCTTCGGCGTTCTGCAGGCGCTTCAGGGCGACGGGCCACCTGGCATGGATGTGTTCGACGACCTCACATTCATCTCCAGCGTGTCGGGCGGTTCGCTGACTGCAGCGTATTTCGGCTTGCACGGGCGCCAGGGCTTTGCTGACTTCCGCAGCCGCGTACTCGACCAGGACCTCGAGCGCGAGATGCGGATGTCGATGCTGTCGCCGGTCAACATCGCACGTTTGCTCGCAGGCGGATTGAACGACCGCAGCAACCTGGCCCACACACTGCACCGCGAGATCTTCGGGCAAGCGACGTTCGCGCAACTGCAGCGACGCGGCAAGCCTGAGGTGTGGATCAATGCGTCGGACCTCTACAACCGCACGCCCTTCCCCTTCATAGCGCCCGTGTTCCAGGGCTTGTGCAGTGATCTGTCGCAGTTCCATGTCGCAGACGCCGTGGCGGCATCGATGGCGGTGCCCTTGGTCTTCGCCCCCATCGTGCTGCAAACCCACCCCGAACGTTGCCTGACGCCACTGCCGACCTGGGCCCTTCCTGAGCTTGATCGTCAGGCTGGCCTGGCCGGGCAGGGCGTCGTTCGCGCCACCGCGTTGGCCCTGCGCAACTACCGCGACGCCGAGCGCATGCGTTACGTGAAGCTGGTGGACGGCGGCATCACCGACAACAACGGCCTGTCTAGCATCCTCATCGCGCGCGCGGTGTCAGGCACGGCCTACGGTCCGCTCGAAGAGGGGCAGGCGGTCAGGGCCCGCCGCATCCTGTTCCTGGTGGTGGATGCGGGCCGGCCACCTGCCGGCGAGTGGGCCAAGCAGCAGGACGGCCCGTCGGGCGTCGAAGTGGCACTCGCGGCCGCCGACACTGCGGTGGACTCGGCCACCCGGCTGGGCGCCGATGCGTTTGCGCGCATGGTCGACGAATGGCGCGCCAGCATCGTCCGGTTTCGCTGTGCTCTGAGCCCAGAGCAGTTGCGCCAACATCTACCGTATGAGCTGCCCACAGGGGCGCCGTGGCGCTGCGACGACCTGCGGTTCGAGGTGGGCGTCATCGGCTTCGACAACCTGGAGAGCGCGCGGGCTGATCGGCTGAAGAGCATGCCGACGCGCCTGGTGCTGCCAAAGACGGACATCGACGAGGCCATCGCTGCCGGCCGCGACGCGACACGCAACAGTCCGGCTTTGCGCCGCTACTTGAGTGGGCGGGTTCGATGAAGGAACCGTACGGTTGATGGCACGGGCGTTTGCGATGAGATTCCCGTTTGCCTCATTCGATTGCGACGGCATGCAAGGTGTGGACAAACGCTGAAGCAGCCAGCGACTGCTCTGGTTTGTCGCGAATGAATCCTGAGGGTCGACAGCACGTACTACGAGTGACGGCTCCAGGCCGTTTCGAATATCGCGTCGCGTTCGAAGTGGTCTGTCCGTTCAGCGCAGCGACGTTGCTGCCTTGATCGCCCGCCACACCCGCTCCGCGGTCGCCGGCATGTCGATGTCGTTCACGCCCAGCGGCCGCAGCGCATCGAGCAGCGCGTTGATCACGGTCGGTGTGGCGCCCACCGTGCCGAGTTCACCTACGCCCTTGGCGCCGAGCGGGTTGATCTTGCAGGGCTGAGTCTCGTCCGTGATCGTGGTGATCTCGGGCAGGTCGTCGGCTCGTGGCAGCGCATAGTCCATGAAGGAGCCGGTCATCAGCTGGCCGCTGTCGCGGTCGTAGCAAACGGCTTCGAACAGCGCCTGGCCTACGGCCTGCGCGATGCCGCCGTGGATCTGGCCGGCAACGATCAACGGGTTGATCACGCGGCCCACGTCGTCCACCGTGGTGTAGCGGACGATCTGCGTGGCGCCGGTCTCAGGGTCGACCTCGACCTCGCACACGTGGCAGCCATTGGGCCACGATGGTCCGCCGACTTTCTGCAGCGTGTTGATGACGATGCGCCGCTCCGGTTGGCGGGCGGCGATGTCGAACAGATCGATGCCCAGATCGGTGCCTTCGACCGCAAAGCGGCCGTTGGCGTAGACGAGGTCGGCGGCGGGCGCCTCGAGCGCGCCGGCGGCGAGTTGCTTGCCCTGTTCGATCGCCTCGTTCGATGCGGTGAGCATCGCCGAGCCGCCGATGTAGAGCGAGCGGCTGCCCATGCTGCCGATGCCCTGCGCCTCGTCGGAGTCGCCCTGCACGACCTCGATCCGCGCGGGATCGATCTGCAGCGTGTCGGCCAGGATCTGCACGTAGCTCGTCTCGATGCCCTGGCCCATCGCCTGCATCGCGGTGAACACGCGCACCTTGCCCGCCTGCGGCCCGTCGCCTTCGACCTGCAGCCGCACCTGCTCCTGGTGCACGACGCCGGTCCACTCGAGGAAAGTGGAGACAGCTCGACCGCGCAGCTTGCCGCGCGCCTGCGACTCGTGCTTGCGCTGGTCGAAGCCGGCCCAGTCGGACGGCGTCGAGAATGCGCTGCAGCAGGATGTGCGGGAAGTCGCCGCTGTCGTAGGTCTCGCCGACCGCGGTCTTGTACGGCAGCATCGATGGCGCGATCAGGTTGCGCCGGCGCAGTTCGGCCGGATCGAGCTTCAGTTCGGCGGCGGCCTGGTCCATCAGGCGCTCGATCAGATAGATCGCCTCGGGCCGGCCGGCACCGCGGTAGGCGCCGATCACGTTGGTGTGGGTAAGCACCGCGCTGCCGACTGCAGGTGCGATCACGGGCACCTGATAGACGCCGGTGATGACCTTCGGCCCGAGCGCCAGATGGATCACGGCGCCGCCGCCGTGTGCGTAGGCGCCGAGGTTGCCGGTCAGTCGCACGCGCAAGGCGAGGATGCGGTGGTCGGCATCGAGCGCGAGTTCGGCCTCCCCCAATTGGTCTCGCCCATGGCTGCCGGCCTGGAAGTCCTCAAGCCGCGTCACGCGCCAGCGCACTGGCTGGCCGAGCGTTTTGCGCGCCGCGAAGGCGGCCACCACGTCTTCCGGCTGCAGCAGCGTCTTCATGCCGAAGCCGCCACCGACGTCACCGACGACGACGCGAATCTTTGCCGGCGCCATCATGAGCGCGCCAGCCAGCGCCTTCTGGAAACCGGCCGGGTTCTGCGAACTGGCGTGCAGCGTCAGGCGGCCGCTGTCGGCGTCGAACACGGCGGCGCCGGCGCGTGGCTCGAGCGTGACCGGCGCCAGGCGCTGGTTGGCTCGAGCAGCGAGCGCCGCGTGGCGGCTTGCGCGCAGAGGCAGCATCGCATCGCGCCTGTCGCCCAACGGGGCGAACGCCGCGATGTTGCCGGGCGCACCTGGCCACACCTCGGCCGCGCCCGGCTGGATCGCCTGCGCGACGTCGACCACGGCCGGCAGCGGTTCGTAGTCGATCCAAGCCTGAGCCGCGGCCGCCTCGGCCTGCGCCCGCGAGTGCGCGACGATCGCGAGCACCGGCTGGCCGACATAGCGCACCGTGTCGATCGCGAGCGGCGGATACGGCGGCGTGCTCATCGGGCTGCCGTCGGCACGCTTGAAGCCGGGGCTGGTGGGGAAGGGCGCCACGCCCGCGGCGGCAAGATCGGCTCCGGTGTAGACGGCGACCACGCCATCGGCTTGCCGCGGAGGCTCGGCCTCGATCGATTTCACCTGTGCGTGCGGATGCGGCGAGCGCACCAGCACCAGATGCAGCGCGCCGGGCAACTCGAGGTCGTCGGCGTAGCAGCCGCGCCCGGTGAGCAGGCGATCGTCCTCGATGCGTGTGACGGCCTGGCCGATGCCGAACTTCATGGATACCTCGGGAAAGAACGACAGCGGACAGACCGCAGCGAAGAGCGCCGGCGGCCGCCACCAACCTGAGGAACAGCGGTCGGCGCGCTGACTGAAGACGACGCGCCGCAGCCGGCGGTCAGCTCGGCTCGGATGGTGGCACGTAGCCGACCGGCTGGTCCGCGCCTTCGCCGAAGAAATACTTCTCCATCTGGGTCGACAGGTACTTGCGCGCGCGCACATCGGCCAGGTTCAGCCGGTTCTCGTTGACCAGCATCGTCTGGTGCTTCTGCCAGGCCTGCCAGGCCTCCTTCGAGACCCCTTCCCAGATTTTCTTGCCGAGTTCGCCGGGCACGGGCGGGAAGTCGAGTCCCTCCGCCTCGCGGCCCAGCTTCACACAGTTGACCATACGTGCCATGCGTCTCTCCGAAGTCAGATGTTCTTCACCAGCACCTGCGAGCGGCGCTGCCAGTTGTAGAGGGTCTGCCGTTGCATCGGCAGCTTGTCGACGTCGGCCGCCACGAAGCCGCGCTTGAGGAACCAGTGGCCGGTGCGGGTGGTGAGGACGAAGACCTTCGACAGCCCGGCCGCCTTGGCACGCGCCTCGATGCGTTTCATCAGTCGTTCGCCGTCGCCGTACTCGCGGTAATCAGCGTGCACCGTCAGGCAGGCCAGCTCGCCCATGCCGTCGGCCGGGAACGGGTACAGCGCGGCGCAGCCAAAGATGAAGCCGTCGTGCTCCAGCACCGTGAAATGGTCGATCTCGCGCTCGATCACTTCGCGCGCACGCTTGACCAGCGTGCCGTCGGCCTCGAGCGGCTCGATCAGCTTGAGGATGCCGCCGACATCGTCGGCGGTGGCTTCGCGCAGCGACTCGAGGTTCTCGCGCGCCAGCATCGTGCCGACGCCGCTGTGGGTGAACAGTTCCATCAGCAGCGCGCCGTCGAGCCCGATCGGCAGCAGGTGACCGCGCGCCACGCCGCCCTTGCAGGCCTTGATCAGGTAGGCCAGATCATCGGCATCGGCCGGGTCGATGTCGCCGCTGGCGATCATCTTCTCGGCATCGGCCATGTTCAGTTCGGGCTTGAGCTCGCCGGCGCGGTCGCGTACGCCGTCCTCCTCGCCGATCAGGATCAGCTTGTCGGCCTTGACGCCCACCGCCACGCTGACCGCCACGTCTTCGAGCATCAGGTTGAAGGCCTCGCCGGTGGGCGAGAACCCGAGCGGGGAGAGCAGCACCAGCGCATTGTTGGCGAGCGTGAAGCGGATCGCATCCGCGTCGACCTTGCGCACGACGCCGGTGTGCATGAAGTCGATGCCGTCGAGGATGCCCATCGGTCGCGCGGTGACGAAGTTGCCGCTGACCACGCGCACCTTGGAATTGGCCATCGGCGTATTGGGCAGGCCCTGCGAGAACGCGGCCTCGATGTCGAGGCGGATCTCGCCGGCTGCCTCCTTGGCGCATTCGAGTGCAGCCGGGTCGGTGACGCGCACGTTGCCGACGAACTTCGCCTCGATGCCCTTGATCGCCAGCTGCGCCTGCACCTGCGGGCGCGAGCCATGCACCAGCACGATCCGGATGCCCATCGCGTGCAGCAGCGACACATCCTGCACCAGCGCGGTCAGGCGGCCGGCCTCGACCAGTTCGCCGTTGAAGGCGACCACGAAGGTCTTGCCTCGATGCGCGTGCACGTAGGGCGCCACATCGCGCAACCAGGCGACGAACTGCGCCGGATTGGCCACCGGCGAGTCGAGCTCGGTGGTGGTGGTCGCGGGCATGGCGGAAGGCACAGGAGAATCATCCATCGTGATGGATTATAGGGAGCCGGTTACGCGGCGCCGGCAACGGGTCGCGCGTGTGGGGCTGCCTATACTGCGCCGCCGGTTCAGCCGCCCGGCGTCTTCAGCCTGCGGTCGCCTGCGCGGCGCGCGCGACCGGCGCGTTGAAGCGGCCCGCCCGCTTGTCCCGACCCGATTCCATGTCGTCCTCGGCTTCCCCCCGCGCTGCGCCGCCTTCCAGGCCGCTGCCGTCGATCACGTTCCCCGAAGAGCTGCCGGTCAGCGGGCGGCGCGACGAGATCGCGCGCGCCATCGGTGCGCATCCGGTGGTGATCGTCAGCGGCGAGACGGGCTCGGGCAAGACCACGCAGCTGCCGAAGATCTGCCTGGCGCTCGGCCGCGGCCAGTACAAGCGGATCGGCCACACCCAGCCGCGCCGCATTGCGGCCTCCAGCGTGGCGCGCCGCATCGCGCACGAGCTCAACACGCCACTGGGCGAAGTGGTCGGTTTCAAGGTCCGCTTCAGCGACCAGACGCGGCCGGGTGCGGCGATCAAGCTGATGACCGACGGCATCCTGCTGGCCGAGACGCAGACCGATCCGCTGCTGCGCGCCTACGACACGATCATCATCGACGAGGCGCACGAGCGGTCGCTGAACATCGACTTCCTGCTCGGCTACCTGAAGCAGCTGCTGCAGTCGGGCAAGCGGCCGGACCTGAAACTCATCATCACCTCGGCCACCATCGACGCCGAACGCTTTGCGATCCACTTCGGCAGCAAGGAGCAGCCGGCGCCCGTGATCGCCGTGTCGGGCCGGACCTACCCGGTCGAGATCCGCTGGCGGCCGGTGAAGGACGAAGACGATGCCGACGACCGCACGCTGATGGACGGCATCGTCGACGCGGTCGATGAATGCGCCCGCGCCGGGCGCGGCGACGTGCTGGTGTTCCTGCCAGGGGAGCGCGAGATCCGCGAGGCGGCCGAGGCGTTGCGCAAGCACCATCCGCCAGGCACCGAGATCCTGCCGCTGTTCGCCCGGTTGACGGCTGAGGAACAGGACCGCGTGTTCAAGCCGGGCGGAGGGCGGCGTATCGTGCTGGCGACCAACGTCGCGGAGACCTCACTGACGGTGCCGGGCATCCGCTACGTGGTCGACACCGGGGTGGCGCGCGTCAAGCGCTACTCGTATCGGACCAAGGTCGAGCAGCTGCAGGTCGAGCCGATTTCGCAGGCCGCGGCCAACCAGCGTGCGGGCCGCTGCGGCCGCGTGGCCGAGGGCATCTGCATCCGCCTGTACGGCGAGGCGGACTTCCTGAAGCGGCCCCGGTTCACCGACCCCGAGATCCTGCGCTCGTCGCTGGCGGGCGTGATCCTGCGCATGAAGTCGCTCGGCCTGGGCGACGTGCGCGCCTTTCCCTTCGTCGAGCCGCCGCCCGGCCGCGCGATCGCCGACGGCTACGATCTGCTGGCCGAGCTGAACGCGGTCGATGCAGACAATGAGCTGACCCCGGTCGGCCGCGAGCTGGCGAAGCTGCCACTCGATCCGCGCGTCGGCCGCATGCTGCTGGCGGCGCGCGACAACCACGCGCTGGCCGAGGTGCTGATCATCGCGGCGGCGCTGTCGGTGCAGGACCCACGCGAGCGGCCGGTCGAGGCGCAGCAGGCGGCGGACCAGGCGCATCGGCAGTTCGCAGACGACAAGAGCGACTTCCTGTCGTTCGTGAAACTGTGGCACTTCGTGCACGAGCGGATCGAGCACAAGAAGTCCAACAAGAAGCTGACCGACGACCTGAAGTCGCACTTCATCTCGCCGCGTCGCGTGCGTGAGTGGAAGGACGTGCATGCGCAGCTGTCGCAGCAGGTGGCTGAGCTGAGCTGGCGCGTCAACACCTCGCCGGCGACCTTCGAGCAGGTGCATCTGTCGCTGCTGACCGGCCTGCTCGGCAACTTCGGCTTCAAGACGCTTGATGCCGACTACCGGGAGCCGCCCTACGTGGGTGCGCGCGGCATCAAGTTCCATGTCTGGCCGGGGTCGCCTCTGGTGAAGAAGGCCGGCAAGTGGCTGATGGCGGCGGAGCTGGTGGAGACCTCGCGCCTGTTCGCGCGTTGCGTGGCCGCGCTCGATCCGGTGTGGATCGAGCGCGTCGGCGCCCATCTGCTGAAGAAGTCGTGGTCCGAACCGCACTGGGAGAAGGGCGCCGGGCAGGTCGTCGCCTTCGAGCGCGCGGCGCTGTACGGCATGACCGTGTACGCGCAGCGGCGCGTGGGCTTCGGCGAGCGCGATCCGCGCGCCGCGCGCGATCTTTTCATCCGCACCGCGCTGGTCGACGGCGAACTGGACACGCAGGCGCCGTTCTTCCAGCACAACCGGCGGTTGGTGCGCGAGATCCGGGAGCTGGAGCACAAGACGCGCCGGCCGGACGTGCTGGTCGACGACGAACTGATCGCGGCGTTCTACGACCAGGTGATCCCGGCCGAGATCAACACCGCGGCGCAGTTCGATACCTGGCGGCGCGATGCCGAAAAGTCCAATCCGAAGCTGCTGTTCCTGTCGCGTGACGAGCTGATGCGGCACGAAGCGGCGGGCGCGACGACGGAGCTGTTCCCCAAGAAGTGGACCGTGCGCGGCGTCGAGATGGCGCTCACCTACCACTTCGAGCCGGGCAGCGCGCGCGATGGGGTGACCCTGGCGGTGCCGCTGTATGCGCTCAACCAGGTCGATCCCGTGCGCTGCGAGTGGCTGGTGCCCGGCATGCTGAAGGAGAAGGCGCATCTGCTGCTGAAGTCGCTGCCGCAGAAGCTGCGCCGCCACTGCGTGCCGCTGCCCGACTATGCGGCGGACTTCCTCGACCGTCATGCATACGCACTGGCCGAGCCCGACCGGCCGCTGATCGACGCGCTGATCGACGACGTGCGCAGGCAGACGTCCGTGACCTGCCAGCCGGCGGACTTCAAGCTGGAGCAGTTGCCGGCGCACCTGACGATGAACTTCAAGGTGATCGACGAGCACGGTCGGCAGCTCGGCATGGGGCGCAGCCTGGCGCAGTTGCGGTCGGAACTCGGCGGGCAGGCGCAGCAGACGTTCCAGACGCTGGCCGCGAAGGACGCCAAGGTCGCCGACGCGCTGCACGAGGACATCACCGATTGGGACTTCGGCGCACTGCCGGAGCTGCTGGAGATCAACCGCAAGGGCAAGGGGGGCGAGAAAGTCAGCCTGATCGGCTACCCGGCGCTGGTCGATCATGCAACCCACTGCGAAGTCGAGGTGTTCGATTCGCTCGAGGAGGCACGCGCCCAGCATCTCGACGGCCTGCGTCGCCTGTTCCGACTGCAGCTGAAGGAGCAGGTCAAGTTCATCGAGCGGCAGCTGTCGGCCCTGCAGACGGTGCAGATGCAGGCCTCGACCGTGCCGGCGCTGGCGCATGCGCTGCCGAGCTTCGAGGCACTGAAGGACGAGGTGCTGACGGCGGCGATCGACCGCGTGTGTCTCGCGGACCCGTGGCCGGCGGATGACGCGAGCTTCGCCGCGCGCAAGCAGGACGCCAAGGGCAAGCTCAACCTGATCGCGCAGGAGGTGGCGCGCCTCGTGACGACCATCGTGCAGGAGGCGGCAGCGCTGCCGAAGAAGCTCAACGGCCTGCGCAGCTTCACCGCGGTGGCGGGCGATGTCGAGCAGCAGTTGCGCCTGTTGTTCGCGCCCGGCTTCATCGTCGCCACGCCGGCAGCGCAGCTGGGGCACTATCCGCGCTATCTCAAGGCGATCGCGGCGCGGCTCGACAAGCTCAAGGCCGATCCGGTGCGCGACGCCCAGCGCCAGGCCGAGCTGGCGCAACTTGTCTCGCCGTGGCAGCGCGAGTTCGCCGCGCGTAAGGGCGTGGCCGATCCGCGCCTGGCCGAGTTCCGCTGGTTGCTGGAGGAGCTGCGGGTGTCGCTGTTCGCGCAGGAGTTGCGCACGCCGATGCCGGTCAGCGTCAAGCGATTGCAGAAGGTGTGGGAGAGCGTGCGAAGGTGAGGGCCCGGACGTCCGGGGCGCGGCGACTTAGGCCACTGTGGTAACAAGCGCCATGGCGACGCGAGAACCCCAGTCCGATCCGACCGCCACGCACCGTCGCACGTCGGGCGACGGTGTGGACCTGCATCGCTCGCGCTGGATGCGCCTGCTGTTCCTGGTGGCCGGCTCGATCTGCGTGGCGCTCGGCGTGATCGGCCTGTTCCTGCCGCTGCTGCCGACCACGCCGTTCCTGCTGCTGGCCGCCGCCTGCTACGCGCGCGGCTCGCAGCGCTTCTACGACTGGCTGCTCGCCAATCGCACATTCGGCCCGCTGATCCACGAGTGGCGCACGCACCGATCGATCCCGTACCGGACCAAGGTCTCGGCGATCGCGCTGATGAGCGCCACGCTCGGCATCTCGATCGTGTTCTTCGTCGACCCGTTGTGGTTGAAGCTGCTGCTCGCAGCGATGGGACTCGGCCTGGCGATCTGGATGTACCGCATGCCGTCGCGCGACCGGCTGCGCTAGTCGCGCGCCAGTTCGCGCAGACGCTGCAGGCGCGCTGCCTGTTCCTTGGCAAAAGCGGGATCGCGGCCGAGTGCGCTCGCGGCGCGCTCGAAGTACGGACGCGACTCGGCGCGCCGGTCCGTGGCCAGCAGCAGTTCGGCGATCTCCTCGAACACGTAGCCGTCCGGCGCGCCGATTTCCGCAAAGGCGCGTTCCAGGCCGCGCTGCAGCGCCAGCGCCTCGTCGAACCGGCCGAGCGACCGCAGGCAGCGCGCCACGCTCCAGGTGGCGATGCGGCCTTGCGGCTGCCGGCCGGTCGCGTGCCAGGCCGCTTCGGCTTCGCGAAACACCGGCAGTGCTTCGGCGTGGCGCCCGCTGTCTTGAAGGTTCCACGCATGGTTGTTCAGCAGCGCGGGCAGCAGCGCGCGCGCCTTGCGGTCGGTGGATGTGCGCGCCAGCGCCAGGCCACGTTCGGTCCACAGCGCGGCTTCGGCGTCGGTGGCCACGATCGGGACCATGTGAGCGGCGTCGACCGCCAGCCCATCGAGCTTCGCCGCGAGGGCGAGGTCGTAGGCCTCGATGAACAGCGGCTTCGCTCGCGCCTTCTCGCCGGCCGAGTTGAAGGTGCGGCCGCGCTCGAGCAGATAGCGCACGCGTGGTGCAGCGCCGGCCGCTGGCAGCTTGGGTTCGACCTCGTTCAGCACGGCGTGCGCGTCGGCGAAGCAGCGCCGCAGGCTGTAGGTGCGGGCAATCTGGGTCAGCAGCTCGAGCTGCGTGTCGCCGCTCGCATCGGCCAGTGCGGCGCGAAAGCGCTGCTCACTGCCAGCCGGATCGCCGTATTCCCAGTACGTGTCGATATCGACCGCCGGCGTGCCGCCTTGCGCTGCGATGCAGACCAGCGCGGACGCGAGCAAGCCGGTGACGCGCACCCAGGCCATGCGGCGGCGTCGGGCTGCCCTACCTCAGGTGGTCGGCCCGCGGCGGCTGCCGCGCGGGCCGCGCTCCTGCGTGCCAGGCCCGTCTTCGATGTTGAAGCGGAAGTCCTTGACCAGTTGGCCGTCGATGTAGATGCGCATCGCATGGGCGCCGATCGGGTCGCCCGGCGCGTAGCGCCATTCGTTGGCGATGAAGCCGACGCGGGTGGGGACGATGCGCTCGGTGACGGCGGTCTTGCGATCGGGCGAGATGGTGTAGATGCCCAACGTCTCGCCCGGGCCCCAGTCGTCCAGCGCGATGGGCAACTCGAACTCCTCGCGCCAGACCACCGTCGGCTTGTCGGTCTTGAAGATGATGTACCAGCCGTACGGCGCGGCGGTGATGGCCGGGAAGTTGGTGGTCTCGAACAGCACCCGCCGACCCATCGCATCGGCGCCAAACACGCCGAACTGGGCGGACACGACTTCCAGCGGCCCGCTCTTGGCGACGTAGGCTGCGGCCGCCGGCTTGCCGGCCGCGTCGGCGGACGAGCCGGACGCCGCACAGCCGGCAACCGCCGCCGCCCCGGCCGCCAGCGTGGCGACCCCGACCAAACCGAGCGCTTTGTGCAACGACATCCTGACCTCCATGACCCACTCGGGTGCCCGTTACCGGCGGCGAGAAGCGTCTGCCACCGTCTTGCTGTCGAGTCGCCTGTCCACCGCGCGTCGCAAGCCCGACGACGGGCCGCGAAGCGGGTATGGGGACGTTGTAGCACAGGGATTCGGTGCCGCAGCGGTCCCGTGGTCGACTGACACGAAGGGAAATTCGCGCCGCCCCGCAGAGCCGCGCAACCGAGCGCGCAGCGCGACCGCCGGCGCCGGTTGGGGCGCCATCGAAGACGCGCTTCAGCCCGGCGGCGGCGGTCGAAGGGCTGGCCCGGCATGCCGACGGAGCATTGGGTGACCGAGCCGATCTGCAGTTCCGTGGGTCCATTCCGGGCCTGCATGGGCTGGGCCGCAAGCCGTGTCCGCTCGCTCAGTGGCGCGCGGGCGTCAGGGCTGCGGAACCCGGCTCAGGGCTCGCGCTGGATCTTGCCGCCGCGCGGAGGTTCGACGCGCGGGGGCTCGGCCCGCGGCGGGTCGACGCGTGGTGCGTCCACCTTGGGTTGCGCCGGCGGCCGCACGACGTAGTCGGACTGCGGTCCGCGCATCGGCGGCGGTCCGGCGCTGGGCACCGCAGCGCGCGGCGGCGGTGCAACGTGTTCGATCCTGGGCGCGGGTTCGATCTGGGCCGGCGCAGGCATCGGAGAAGGACGCGGCGCGGTGGACGGCGGCGGGACCATCGGCTTGCGGACCGGCGCGCTGTCGATGTTGCTCGGCGCCGGTCGCGCTGGAAGCGGTGGCACCGGCTGTGGCCGCGTCACGAACTCGGTCGAGCGGCCGGGGGGCGGCGTGCCGGGGCCGGCCGACGGTGCTGGCGCAACCGGCGCTCCCGCCGGCGGCAACTGGCCGGGGCTCTCGACCTTACGGCCGGGCGTCGGCTGACCACCAGGCTGAGCGCCGCCGGCGGGTGCATCGACGCGGCCGGCGCGCGGCGCGGGGCGGACCGCGTCGCCACCCGGGACGGGCGGCGGTGCGACCGGCGCGGCATTGACGGCGCGGCGCTTGCCCGCTTCGTTCAGCGCCGGCGGTGGCGTGGGACGGCCGACGAACTGGTTGGCGTCGGCGGGCGGTGCCAGTACCACGCGCTTGATCGGCTCCGAGCGGATGATCGCGTCGTTCGGCACCCAGGTCGAAGTGTTGGGCCGCTGGTGCCGGTAGCTCGGCGGCGGCGCAATGCGGCGGTAGTCGATGTTGCCGACATGGCCGATGTTGACGCCGGAGATGTAGCGGCGGTTGTAGTAGTAGGAGGGGATGTAGGGCTCGTACGGGGCCAGCGGGAACCAGCCGACCGCGCCGACGCCCACGGTTACGCCGACGCCAGGCGCGCCGTACCAGCCGACCAGCGCGGGTGCGTAGATCGGACGCGCGACCCACGCGCCAGGCACCCAGGCCCACGCGCTGCCCACCAGCGCCCAGCGGCCGTAGTGAAACGGCGCGAAGCCCCACGGAGCGTCATCGATCCAGGTCCAGCCCCAGGGGCCGACATAGGCCCAGCGGCCATAGCGGTAGGGCGCCCAGCCGGACGGCACCGCGGCCGGGTACCAGACCGCGCCGTACTCGGGCACCGTGCGCCAGGTGCCGTAGGCGTCGAGCACTTCGACGCCCGTGGTCTCGGGCGACACGTAGCGCGTGCTGGCCAGCGCGTCGTCGCGGCGGTCGCGGCTGGCGACCCAGTCGTCGAACGTGTCGGCGGCGGGTTGCACCAGAACGAAGCCGGGCGGCGGGGCGTTGCCGAATTCGCCGCGCTGGCCGCTGCGGATCGCGAAGGTGGAGCGGCCGGTGGCGACGCGGGCGTCACCCACCCAGGCCGTCACAGCGGTGACGCCGGCGCCGCGATCGACGTCGATGCGATAGCGGCCGACATCGTCGAGCACGATGCGCTCGCGCGGGGTGACGATGTCGATCTCGGGCAGGATTTCGCGGCTGCGCGCGCGCAGCGCCAGCGAGCCGCTCTGGACCACGATCTGGATCAGATCGTCGTCGATGCGGTTGAAGTCGATCGCGGTGTCGCCGTCGACGCGCAGGGCGAGCGAGCCAATGCGGATCTCGGCGCGGCCGACGGGGCCGGTCGTGAGCCGGTAGCCCGAGGTAATCGGCCAGTTCAGCGCTGCGGCCTGCTGTTCGCCGGTCTGCATGTCCGACAGGGTGACCGGCCCCGACAGGAAGCCGAGCTTGCCGATGCGGCCGGGCGGCGGTACGCCGTTGCCCGCATTGCCGCCCTGTCCGCCGTAGCCGTAAGGCTCCGGGCTGCTCTGCGCCGGCGGCGTGACGATCGCGCAGCCCATCACGAGCGCCACCGCGAGCGCGTGCATCAACCCATGCAGCAGGCGTCGACCAACGCCGAGGGCGGGAGCGGGAAGGGCGGCAGAAGCGGTACGCATCGTGTTCCTCGATCTGGCGCAACGGCGCCGGGGATGGAGAGGGTCATTCGAATGATGATCGGTCAACGCCGGCTGCCGATCGCCCGTGGACACCTTGAAACAACTGGTTGCACGTGGCTTTGGCCGATGCGGCGGGGCAGGCGGCCTCGCTAGAATGATCCCCGAGGAGAGTGCACGATGTTCGAACGTTTCGTCAGCTTAAGGTTTCAACGCAGTGGCGGCCTGCGCAGCCTGCTCCCAGCAGGATGCGGCCTGCTGCTGGCGACGGTGGCGTCGATCGCCTCGGCCAACGTGGTCGTGGTCCTGAACTCAGGCGAGGCCTCGGTCAGCCTGATCGATCCGGCCACGCGCAAGGAAATCAAGCGGTTCGAAGTCGGCAAGGAGCCGCACCATCTGATGCGCACGCCGGATGGAAAGTCGCTGATCGTTGCCAATGCCGTCAGCAACGACCTGCACTTCCTCGATCCCCGGACCGGCGAGATCCAGCGTCGGATGCGCAACATCCCCGATCCGTACCAGCTCGGCTATTCGCCGGATCGCAAGTGGTTCGTGACGGCCGCGCTGCGGCTGGATCGGATCGATGTGTACGGGGTCGAGGGCGAAGGACCGGACAAGAACTTCCGCCCGGTGCGGCAGGTGAAGGTGCCGGATGCGCCGAGCCACCTGATCTTCTCGGCCGACAGCCAGTACGTGTTCGCAACCTTGCAGGACAGCTTCGAGGTGGTGGCGGTGCGTCTGGCGGACCAGGCCATTGCCTGGAAGATCAAGGTCGGTGACCTGCCGGCCGGCATCTGGATGACGCCCGACGACAAGCATCTGCTGGTCGGGGTGATGGGCAAGGACTACGTCGAGGTGATCGACTGGCGCGCGCAGAAGTCGGTCAAGCGGATCCAGACCGGAAAGGGGGCGCACAACTTCCGCCCGCTCGGTGATGGCCGCCACGTGCTGGTCAGCAATCGCGTGGACAGCACGGTCAGCGTGCTCGACATGCAGACGCTGGAGAAGAAGTACGACATCGTTGTGCCCAACGGACCGGACTGCATGGAAGTCAGCGCCGATGGCAGCCAGCTGTGGGTGACGCAGCGCTGGTCGAAGTCGGTGGCGGTGGTCGACATCGCCGCGCGCAAGGTGATCGACACGATCGCCGTGGGCAAGTCGCCGCACGGGATCTTCTTCGCCAACAGCGCGCCGTGGCGTTGAGCGCGCGGATGTTGCGCGCGGCGGTGGCCGTGCTTGGTGCCACCGCGATCACATCGGTCGCGGCGCAGGCCGATGCCGAAGCAGACTGCCGGGGCTCGGTGTACCTGACCTTCGACACCGGCAACATGCGGCACGCCGAGCTGATCGCCGCGACGCTGCGCAAGCACGGCGTGAAGGCGACCTTCTTCCTCGCCAACGAGCGCACGCCGCGCGGCGACTTCTCGCTCGACCCGGCCTGGGCTGATTTCTGGAGGACGCTGGCGGCCGAGGGCCACGCCTTTGGCAGCCACACCTGGCGCCATGGCCGCTTGCTCGGAGACCTGCCGGCCGGCGCAGTGCGTTACAAGCCGCAGTTCGGCGAGGCGGCCGGCCGCGAGCTGACACTGACCTCCGCGCAGATGTGTGACGAACTGCGCCGAGTGGGCACGGCGTTCGAGGCGATGACCGGACGTGCCCTCGACCCGCTGTGGCGCGCACCGGGCGGTCGCATCACGCCCAATGCGCTGGCCGCGGCGCAGACCTGCGGCTTCAGCCACGTGCACTGGGCGCCGGCCGGCTTTCTCGGCGATGAACTCCCGTCCGACACGTATCCGAACGATCAGCTGCTGCAGCGTGCCGTGCGCGACATCCGCGCCGGCGATGTGCTGATGGCACACCTGGGCATCTGGTCGCGCGCCGAACCGTTCGCGCCGATGATCGATCCGCTGATCGCCGGCCTGAAGGCGCGCGGGCTGTGCCTGCGCACGCTGCGCGAGCATCCACAGTTCCAGCCGGCGGCCGCTGCCGCGCCGCGCGAGCTGGCGGCGCAATTGGCGCGGCGCTGAGCCGCTTCATCGAGTCCCCGCCTCGTGTTCGACAGCCTCCAGCGCATCTTCGACACCGTCCAGACCACGCTCTTCGAAGCGCTGGTGCAGCCGCTGATCTATCGCATGGGCTGGATGGCGCACCTGGAAGATGCCTACGGCGCCACCGAGTGGTTCCTGCTCGGGGTGATCCAGGTGGTCGTGCTGTACGCGATCCTGCGGCCGCTGGAGGCGCGGTTTCCGGCCGAGCGCTGGGACGACCGGCGCGGCACCGGGGTCGATGTGCTTTACACGCTCCTGCAGCGGCTGGGGCTGGTGCCGCTTGCCGCCTTCCTGCTGCTGACGCCGCTGTTTGAGCAGCTGGCGCAAGGGCTGCGCGCGATGGATTTCACGCCCTTCGCCCTGGACGCGGTCTGGCCCGGCGTCAGCGACGTGCCCTGGGTGAGCTTCTGCATGTACCTGGTGGTGCTCGACTTCGTCGATTACTGGCTGCATCGCGGCCAGCACGCCTGGCGCTGGTGGTGGGCGCTGCATGCGCTGCACCACGCGCAGCGCAAGATGTCTTTCTGGACCGACGATCGCAATCACCTGCTCGACGATCTGATCATCGACGTCGTCAAGGCGGCGATCGCGCTGGCGATCGGCGTCGAGCCCGCTCAGTTCGTCGGGCTCCTGATTGCCACGCGCGTGCTGCAGAGCCTGCAGCACGCCAATTTGGCCTGGACCCTTGGCCCCCTGGGCCGGGTGATCGTCAGCCCGGTCTTCCATCGCCGGCATCACGCCATCGGCTACGGCCACGAGGGGCGGCACCAGGGCTGCAATTTCGCCGTGCTGTTTCCCCTGTGGGACACGCTGTTTGGCACCGCCGACTTCCGGCCGGACATCGAGGCTACGGGCATTCGCGACCAGTTGCCGGCGCCTGACGGCCACAAACGTGAGTACGGTCGCGGCTTCTGGGACCAGCAGTGGCTCGGGCTCAAGCGCATGGTCGGTCAGGAGCGAGCATGAGCAATGACATCGCTGCGCCGCGTTTCGGTCTGTTCATCGTCGGTGACGAGATCCTGTCGGGCAAGCGCGAAGACAAGCACTTTGCCAAGGTGATCGAGTTGCTGAAGGCGCGTGGCCTGCAACTATCGTGGGCGCAGTACCTGCCGGACGAGCGCGAGTCGATCACGCACGCGTTAAGCCGATCGCTGGCAAGCTCCGACGTTGTGTTCAGCTGCGGTGGCATCGGCTCGACGCCGGACGATCACACGCGGCAGGCGGCGGCGGCGGCGCTCGGCGTTTCGCTGACGCTGCACCCCGAGGCCGAGGCGCTGATCGCGCAGCGCTGCGCCGACATGGCTGCCGAGGGCCGCGGCACCGCCGACATGAGCGCGCCGGAAAATCGCCAGCGTCTGAAGATGGGTGAGTTCCCGCAGGGCGCCCGCATCGTTCCCAACCCGTTCAATCGCATCCCGGGCTTCAACGTCGGCCACCATTGGTTCGTGCCCGGCTTTCCGGTGATGGCGTGGCCGATGATCGAGTGGGTGCTCGACACCTCGTATGCGGCGTACTTCAATCTGACGCCGCAGGCCGAACGCGCGCTGCTGGTGTTCGAGACCGCAGAGTCGCTGATCGTGCCGCTGATGGAAGCGGTGGAAGCGCGTTTCGCGGGCATCAAGGCGTTCTCCCTGCCGTCGGTGGGCGACGGGCGCGACGGCCGGCCGGCGAGGCGCCATATCGAGCTCGGCGTCAAGGGACCGGCAGAACTGGTCGATCAGGCCTTCGAACTCATCGAGCGCGGTGTGCGCGAGATGGCGCTCGAGACGGCGCCGGTGCGCTGAGCAAAAAAAGAGCCTGGCTAAGCCAGGCTCTTGAAAGCACCACCAAGGAGGAGACAGAAGGGGTCCGGAAGGTGTCCGGACGAGTGGTGCCAAGGAGACAACCGATACCGTTCGACCTCACCTTACGTCGAACTTGAAATCACGTCGCCTGAATCTTCACGGCGTACGCCGCTCGGACATCTGACGAAAAGCAATTCCCTGTGTGTTGAATCCCGCGCGTCACGCGCGTCCATGAAGTTTTCGAGATGGGGTGCTTGAGCACCCCACCGAGTGACTTGGTCAAACCTTAGGCAGCTTTCTTGCCCTTCGGCTTGGCGACCACGTCGTTGGCGGCAGCGGCCGCCTTCACCGTCGCCGACGTCGCGGCAGCGACGTTCGACTCGACCATGTCGACCGCCTGCTTGGTGGCCTTGGTGAACGTGTCGTACGCGGTGTTGGCGGCGGCGACAGCGCTCTTGAGCATCGAAACGGCCGGCTCCGAACCCTGCGGCGCGTTCTTGGTGGCGAACTCGACCATGTCGGTGACCTTCTTGTTGCCTTCGGCGACTTGCGTCTCGACGATGCGCGACACTTCGGCGCCGGCGCCGCTGGCGATGCCGTACACGGTGCGGCTGTAGCTGACCAGCTTCTCGACGGCCGGCTGGGCCAGGCCGCCGGTCAGGGCCATCAGCTCCTGCACGTCGCGCGCGCTCATCAGCGCGGTGGCGCGCTCGGCCGACTCTTCCATCGTCGCCTTGGCTGCGGCAAGGTTCAGGTCGACCAGTTTCTCGGTGGCGTCGAACATGGTGTGCGACAGCGCGAACAGGGCGTCCATCTGGCTCTTGTTCAGTTCGGCGAATTGGGCGGGGGTGGTGATCATGTCGCTCCGAGGTTTGATGCGATCAGAGGCGCTTCGCTGTTCTCTGCCAATTGGTGCGCCGCGAAACGAACATCGATGGCGAACCTGAAGTCGAGCAGTATTTTTGCGCGTGCAGACGGTACTTGCGCAAGGCCGATGCCGAGTTATTCGCGCTGCGACAGGTCGTCTCCGGCGTGTCCGGCGTCTCCGGACGCGCTGGCCTGCGGCGCCGCACGAGCCAGCGGTGAGTGCGGCCCGCCTACACTGGCAGTCGGAGTTCACCGCGTGCGCGCCTTCTACAGCGACCATTTCATCCTGCCGCTGCCGGCGGGACACCGCTTCCCGATGGCGAAGTACCGTGCCTTGCGTGACCGGGTCGCCGCGGAACTGCCGCGGGTGCGGCTGACCGAGGCAGAGCCGGTCAACGACGGCGAACTGGCGCTGGCACACGACCCTGAATACATCGAGCGCGTGGTCACGGGCCGTCTGACAGCTGCCGAGCAGCGCGCCATCGGATTTCCCTGGTCCGCACAGATGGTCGAGCGCTCGCGCCGGTCGGCCGGCGCCACGGTGGCGGCCTGCCGCGCCGCGCTGGTGGAAGGCATGGCGGTCAACCTGGCCGGCGGCACGCATCACGCGTTTCGCGGTCGCGGCGCCGGCTACTGCGTGTTCAACGATGCAGCGCTGGCCGCCCGGCTGATGCAGGCGGAGGCGCTGCGCACGCAGGGCCGGCAGCTTGCGGTCGCGATCGTCGATCTCGATGTTCACCAGGGCGATGGCACGGCGTCGATCCTGGCCGACGATCTAAGCGTGTTCACGCTGTCGCTGCACGGGGAGAAGAATTTCCCGTTTCGCAAAGCGGCCAGCGATCTGGATGTGCCGCTGCCAGATGGCACAGGCGATGTTGAGTACCTGACGGCGCTCGACGCGGCGCTGTCCGCACTGACCGAACGCTGTGCGCCGGGCCTCCTGATCTACCTGGCGGGAGCCGACGCGCACGAGGGCGACCGGCTCGGCAAGCTGCGCCTGACGACGGAGGGAATGCGCGTGCGCGATCAACGCGTGTTCGACCTCGCCGAACGCCTTGGCCTGCCGATCGCCGTGGCCATGGCGGGCGGCTACGGCCGTGACCTGGCCACCACGGTGGCGGTCCATCTGAACACGGTCCGCGGCGCGTTCGACCACTGGCAGCGCCGGTCGAACCCGGTGCGGGCGGCATGAGCATCGTCCGCGGTCCGGCGCCAGGGGACGGCGCGCCGGCGTGGCTGCCTGCCGCGCCCTTCCTGTTCATCCTCATCTGGGCGACCGGCTACGTGGTGGCGAAGGCGGCCGCGCCGTATGCCGAACCCCTGAGCTTTCTGGTCGTGCGCTACGTCGGCGTCATCGCGCTGATGGTCGTGCTTGCGCTGATCGCGCGCGCGCCGTGGCCGGTGCGTCGCATCGACGTGCTGCACCTGGCAGTGGCCGGCATCGGCATCCAGGCGATCTACCTCGGTGGCGTCTGGGTGGCGGTCAAGCACGGCATGCCGGCGGGCGTGGCGGCACTGATCGTCAACCTGCAGCCGGTCCTGACGGCCCTGGCGGGCGGCGCGACCGGAGAGCGGGTTCGCATGCGCCAATGGGCGGGGCTGGTGCTTGGTCTGGCCGGCGTGGCGCTGGTGGTTTCGAACAAGCTGGGGGGCGCTGGCATGGGCTGGGGACCGGTGCTGCTTGCCGTGCTGGCTTTGTTGGCGATCACCGCGGGCACGCTCTATCAGAAGCGATTCATGCCGACCTTCGACCTGCGCACCGGGCAGGTGGTGCAGTTCGCGGCGAGCGTGATCGTCACGTTGCCGTTCGCGCTGGCGTTCGAGTCGTTCCGCATCGAGTGGAACGCGCCGGTGGTGGCGGCCATGCTGTGGTCGATCGTGGTGCTCAGCGGCGGCGGGATCTCGCTGCTGTTCCTGATGATCCGTCACGGCGCAGCGACCGAAGTGACCAGCTTCATGTACCTGGTGCCGGCGGTCACGGCACTGATGGCCTGGGCGATGTTCGGCGAGCGACTGGGCGTCGTGGCGGTGCTCGGCATGGTTGTTACGATCGTCGGGGTTGCGCTGGTGGTGCGCCGGCCGGCGCGTCGCTGAGCCGGCGGGCCGGCGCACCGAGACAACAAGAGACCGCCGAGGAGACCGCGTTGACCGATCGCGCACGCCCCGACCAGCGCGCCAGCTACCCGCACGTCCTGCCGATCCAGACCCGCTGGGCCGACAACGACGCCTACGGCCACGTCAACAACATCGTTTACTACAGCTGGTTCGACACGGTCGTGAACCAGTATCTGATCGCGGCCGGCGCCCTCGACATCGAGCGCAGCGCGGTGATCGGCCTGGTGGTCGAGACGCGCTGCAACTACTTCAGCGAGCTGGCGTTTCCGCAGGCCGTCGACGCCGGGCTGCGCGTGGCGCACATCGGCAACTCCAGCGTGCGCTACGAGATCGGCCTGTTCGCCGCCGGTGCCGATGCCGCGAGCGCGCAGGGTCACTTCGTCCATGTCTACGTCGACCGCGGCAGCCGCAAGCCGGTGGCACTGCCGTCGGTCCTGCGCACTGCGCTCGAAAGGATCCACGCATGAGCCAGCCGGCTCGCCCCAAGGGCGAATCCCTGAGCGCACCGCGCGAAGGTAGTCCAGTGAACCCGAACGACCGCAGCCCGGCGGGGCCGCACGAGGTGGTCGACTACGCGATCACGTCGCGCCGGTCGATGCGCGCTTTCCTGCCGACCCCGGTGCCACGCACGACGATCGAGGAGATCCTTAGCGTGGCCGCGCGGGCGCCGTCGGGTACCAATACCCAGCCGTGGAAGGTCGCGGTGCTGACCGGCGCGGCGCGCCAGCGGCTGGTCGATGCCATCAGCGCCGCCTACGACGACCCGCAACAGCGAAAGCTGCACGTCGAGGAGTACGCGTACTACCCGACGCAGTGGGTCGACCCGTACTTGGCGCGCCGACGCAAGGTCGGCTGGGATCTGTATGGGCTGCTTGGCATCAGCCGCGACGACAAGGCGCGCATGCACGCGCAGCACGGCCGCAACTATCGGTTCTTCGATGCGCCGGTGGGCCTGCTCTTCAGCATCGATCGCGTGATGGCGCAGGGCAGCTGGCTCGATTACGGCATGTTCCTGCAGAACATCATGGTGGCGGCGCGCGCGCGTGGGCTGGACACTTGCCCGCAGGCAGCCTTCACTCAGTTTCACGCGATCATCCGCGCGCAGCTGGCCTTGCCCGACAACGAGATGGTGGTGTGCGGCATGTCGCTCGGCTACGCCGACATGAGTCACGTCGAGAACACGCTGCAGACCGAGCGCGAGCCGGTCGGCGGTTTTGCCCGATTCCTCGAGTAGCTTCGGTACGGACCATGACCCATCGCATTGCAGTCATCGCCGGCGACGGCATCGGCCAAGAAGTGATGCCCGAAGGCATCCGCGCCGTCGATGCCGCGGCCCGCCGCTTTGGCATCGAACTGGCGTTCGATCACTTCGACTTCGCCAACTGCACGTACTTCGAGAAGCACGGGGCGATGATGCCGACCGACTGGAAGGACCGCATCGGCGCCCACGATGCGATCTTCTTCGGGGCCGTCGGCTGGCCGGCGACGGTGCCGGACCACGTCTCGCTGTGGGGCTCGCTGCTGAAGTTCCGGCGCGAGTTCGACCAGTACATCAACCTGCGGCCCTGCCGGCTGATGCCGGGCGTCCGCTCGCCGCTGGTCAACCGCAAAGGGGAGCCGCGGCAGGCGGGCGAGATCGACTTCTACGTGGTGCGCGAGAACACCGAAGGCGAGTACTCGTCGGTCGGTGGCCGCATGTTCGAGGGCACCGCGCGCGAAATCGTGATCCAGGAAACGGTGATGACGCGCATCGGCGTCGATCGCGTGCTGAAGTTCGCCTTCGACTTGGCGCAGCGCCGGCCGAAGCGACACCTGACCTCGGCCACCAAGAGCAATGGCATCGCGATCACGATGCCGTACTGGGACGAGCGGGTCGAGGCGATGGCGGCGGGCTACCCGCAGGTCAAGGTCGACAAGTTCCACATCGACATCCTGACCGCCCACTTCGTACAGCGGCCGGAATTCTTCGACGTGGTGGTGGCCTCGAATCTCTTCGGCGACATCCTGTCCGACCTGGGCCCGGCCTGCACTGGCACCATCGGCATCGCGCCGTCGGCCAACATCAACCCCGAGCGGACCGCGCCGTCGCTGTTCGAGCCGGTGCACGGTTCGGCCCCGGACATCGCCGGGCAGGGGATCGCCAATCCGATCGGCCAGATCTGGTCAGGCGCGCTGATGCTCGAGCATCTCGGGCAGGGGGAGGCGGGCGCGGCGCTGTTGCGGGCGATCGAAGCGGTGCTGCAGGCGGGGCCGGCCCATGCGCCGTTGACGCGCGACATTGGCGGCAGCGGCGGAACCACGGATCTCGGTACGGCGATTGCGCAGGCGGTGGCGTCTGCCTGAGTGGTCCCATTCGATGGAGGTCGGCCGGATCGCCGACCGCGGGTCACGCCGATCGGGTCGGCCTCGCGGGTGGCCTTTCAACTGCGGGTCCAGCCTAGCTTTACCGGGCGATGAAGCTCAGTAGAATCAGGCGCTTGCGTTGTGATCCTCACTCCCCGACTGAACGGCGCATCCATGGAGACAACAAGATGAAACTCGCAGTTCGCATCCTGACCGCTGCCGCTCTGTCGCTCGGCGTGGCCGCGGGCGCAATGGCGCAGGCGTATCCGACCAAGCCGGTGCAGATGGTCGTGCCGTTCACGGCCGGCGGGCCGACCGACACCGTGGCGCGTTCGCTCGCGCAGGCGATGAGCAAGCACCTCGGGCAGACGGTCGTGGTCGAGAACGTCGGTGGTGCCGGTGGCACGGTCGGGGCGGGGCGCGTCAAGAATGCCCAGCCCGATGGCTACACGCTGCTGCTGCATCACATCGGTATGTCCACGGCCCCCTCGCTCTACCGCAAGCTCGCCTACAACCCGCTGACGGACTTCGATTCGCTCGGGCTGGTGGTCGATGTGCCGATGACGCTGATCGCGCGGTCGGACTTTCCGCCCAACAACTTCGCCGAGTTCCTGCAGTACGTCAAAGCCAACAAAGAGAAGCTGAACTTCGCCAATGCCGGCATCGGCGCCGCCTCGCATCTGTGCGGGTTGTTGTTCATGAGCGCGATCGAGACCGACTTCACGACGGTGCCCTTCAAGGGAACGGCGGACGTGATCAACGCGTTGTTGGCCAAGCAGGTCGATTTCTCCTGCGACCAGACCACCAACACGACCGGCCAGATCCAGGCCAACAAGGCTGACAAGACCAAGGGCGTCAAGGTCTACGGCGTGACCAGCACCAAGCGCGTAGCCACGCTGGCTGACGTGCCGACGCTGCAGGAAAGTGGGATCAAGGGCTTCGAGGTCGGGGTCTGGCACGGCGTGTATGCGCCCAAGGGCACACCGAAGGCTGCCGTCGACAAACTCGTGGCTGCGATGCAGGCGGCGGCGAAGGACCCGGACTTCACCAAGCGGATGGCTGACCTCGGTGCCACCGTTTATGGCGCCGACCGCATGACACCGGCGGCCCACGCGGCGCACTTGAAGAGCGAGATCGAGCGCTGGGCCCCGATCATCAAGAAAGCCGGCGCATACGCCGACTGATCCGGGGAACGCCGGTGCCGCCGGTTGGCGATACTCGGCGGCACCGGTGGTTTCAGTCGCCGGCACGCAGTTTGCTTCTGGCAGCGCAGGCTTGATGGGAGGAAGCAAGTTGAAGCGAGTACTGATCACAGGATTGGCCGCGGTGCTGGTGGGCCTGGTTGGCCTGACCGGCAGCGTTGCTGCTCAGACGCGTACCGCCGAGTCAGCCAGCAAGGCCGGTAAGCCTTCGACCAGTGCTTCTTCCCCTGCGGCGGCCGCCCGGACTGGCACAACTGCCAAGAGCGGCACCAAGCCACGGCGCAAGACCGAGCGGCGCCCCGCGCGGCCGAGCGAAGCCCAGTTGGCCGGCCTGCATCGAGTCGACGATCCGCTCGATCTGCGCTCGTCAGTGGCGCTGGTCGTCGACCAGGACACGGATGAGGTCTTGTTCGAGAAGAACCCTGACGCGGTGCTGCCGATCGCCTCGATTACCAAGCTGATGACTGCGCTGGTCACGCTGGATGCCGCGCTACCGCTGGACGAGGAACTGGTCGTGACGCGGCAGGACCGGACCATCGATCGCGTCGCCTCGCGGTTGGTTCCGGGCGTGCGACTTTCCCGCAGCCAGGCCCTGCACCTCGCTCTGATGTCCTCGGAGAACCATGCGGCGCAGCTGCTGGGCCGCACCTATCCGGGGGGCGTGAGTGCCTTCGTCGAAGCGATGAACGCCAAGGCCCAGATGATCGGCATGCACGACTCGCGTTTCGCCGATCCGACCGGACTGTCACCCGAGAATCGTTCGAGCCCGGGGGACCTGGTGCGGCTCGTGAAGGCGGTTTACGAGTACGAAGAGATCCGCGCGTTCTCCGTCAGCAGCGAAATGACGCTGGCCGTCGGCAAGCGCCAGGTGCGCTATGGCAATACCAATCGCCTGACGGCCAATCCCGACTGGGAAATCGGCCTGCAGAAGACCGGCTTCATCTCCGCGGCCGGACGGTGCCTCGTCATGTCGGCCGTGGTGGAAGGTCAGCGCGTCGTGATGGTGCTGCTGGATTCGGTGGGCAAGTATTCGCGCATCGGCGACGCGCAGCGGATCCGTGATTGGCTGGCCAAGAAGGCGCTGAGTACACCGCGGCAGGGCTCGCCGATCGCATCGATCGAGTCTGACGCGACGGCTGCGCCGCCGCTCTGAGTCACTGCCCGGCAGGCGCAACTCGCGGGCAGCCCGGCCGCCAAGCGGCCCGAATTCTTTCAGGCCGCCACGGCACCATCGCCGGCGCCGTGACCGAGCCGGGCCGAGATGCGGCCGGCTGTATTCAGCAGATCCTCGATCCAGTCGTCCTGCATTCGCTCGGACGGCGCCGAAACCGACAAGCCCGCTACCAGCCGACCCGAATCGTCGCGGATGCCGGCGGCGATGCAGCGCACGCCGAGTTCGAGTTCTTCGTTGTCGCGGGCAAAACCGCGGGCCCGGACCATCGAAAGCTCGCGTTCCAGCTTGGGCAGGTCCGTGATGCTGTTGCGTGTGTGTCCCGCCAATCCGGTGCGCGTGGCATAGGCGCGCACCAGCCGCGGATCGTCCTGCGCCAGAAACAGCTTGCCGCTGGAAGTCAGGTGCAGCGGCGCGCGTCCGCCAATGGCGCGCACCACCTGCATGCCGGAGCGTTCGCTGTATGCACGCTCGACATAGACGATTTCATCGCTCTGTCGCACCGAAAGGTTGACGGTCTGGCCGGTCTTGCGATGCAGTTCGCGCATCGGCTCGAGCGCAGCTTCGCGCACGGACAGGCGCGCCTTCACCAGGTTGCCGAGCTCGAGCAGTCGCATGCCGAGCCGATAGGTGCCTGCCTGGTCGCCGCGATCGACGAACCGGCCAACCACCATGTCATTTAAGATCCGGTGCGCTGTCGACGGATGCAGGCTCGTCGCGAGCGAAAGTTCCTTCAGGCTGACGGGATCCGAGTGTGCAGCCAGCGCGTCGAGCAGCTTCATCATCCGCTCGATCACCTGGATCGCCGTCTTCTCGCGTGGTGCGGCTCGCTCGTCTAGCGGGCGACTGGCCATGATGCAATGCGCAAAGTGAAGCTGAAAGGTTTTATATCACGGTATGGGAAGCTCCGTCGAGATACGGGATTAGAGGGGCGCTTCCGACCGATCCGCAGTCAAGTCCCACAAGCTGCCCGGTGCGGCGCAGCAAATCGAAGGCGATAGCAACCCATGCGCGTCGGTCTGTTCGTCACTTGCCTGATTGATCTCGTCCGTCCGGAGATCGGGTTCTCGGTCGTCAAGTTGCTGGAGAACGCGGGCTGCGCGGTCGAGGTGCCGGAGCAGCAGACCTGCTGCGGCCAGCCGGCCTACAACTCGGGCGACAGCGGCACGGCGCGTGGGCTGGCCGAGCAGGTACTCAAGGCCTTCGAGGGGTACGACTACGTGGTCGTGGCCTCCGGCTCCTGCGGTTCCTCGATCAAGGGCGATTACGTCGATCTGTTTCGCGACGATCCGGATCTGCGCGCGCGCTTCGATGCGCTCGCCGCCAAGACCTACGAGTTGACCGACTTCCTGGTCAACGTGTGCAAGGTCGAAACGCTCGACTCGCGCTTCGTCGGTCGCATCACCTACCACGACTCCTGCAGCGGACTGCGTTACCTCGGCGTGCAGGCGCAACCGCGCAAGCTGCTGGCGATGGTTCCCGGGGTGCAGCTGACCGAAATGGAGAAGGCGGAGCAGTGCTGCGGCTTCGGCGGCACCTTCTCCGTCAAGTACGGCGATATCTCGAGCGCGATCGTCAGCGAGAAGTGTCAGCATATCCAGGCCTGTGGCGCCGACGCCGTGGTGCTGGGCGATCTTGGCTGCATGATGAACATTGAGGGCCGGCTGCGCCGTAGTGGCGACGAGAAGACGCGCGTGCTGCACATCGCGCAGGTGCTGACAGGAGACGCGTGATGCAGACCCAGGCAATGCATTTCAAGTCGCGTGCGGCGATGAAACTCGCCGACGTGCGGCTGCAGAAGAACCTCAAGAAGCTGTCGGACAAGTTCGTCACCGCGCGCGCTGCGGCGATCGCCGAACTCGATGACTTCGAGGCCACGCGCGAGGCAGCGGTGGAGCGCCGCAACCGCGCGCTTGCCAGCCTCGACGTCTGGCTCGAGACCTTTGAGCGCAATGCCATCGCGCGCGGCGCCACGGTTCTGTACGCCGAATCGCACGAGGAGGCATGCCGCCTGATCGTCGAGATCGGCCGTAAGCACGGTGTGAAGAAGGCGACCAAGTCGAAGTCGATGGTATCGGAGGAGATCGGCCTGAACCAGGCGCTCGCCGCGGGCGGCATCCAGCCGGTGGAGACGGATCTCGGCGAATACATCCTGCAGATCAACGACAACGAGCCGCCCTCGCACATCATCGCGCCGGTCATCCACAAGGACAAGGAAGAGATCTCGGATCTGTTCGCGCGCAGGTGCACGGCACGCCGCGCAAGACCGAGATCCCGGCCCTGACGCGCGAGGCGCGCGAGGTGCTGCGCGAGCACTTCCTGTCGGCCGACATGGGCATCTCGGGCGGCAATTTCCTGGTCGCCGAAACCGGCTCGGTGGCGCTGGTCACCAACGAGGGCAACGGGGGCATGTGCACGATCATGCCGCCCAAGGTGCACGTGGTGCTGACCGGCATCGAGAAGGTTCTGCCGACGCTTGAAGACCTGGCCACGTTGATGCGGCTGCTGCCGCGCTCGGCCACCGGCCAGCCGATCTCCAACTACTTCTCGCTGTTGACCGGGCCGCGACGCGCCGGCGACCTCGACGGCCCGGAGCACCAGTACTACGTGCTGGTCGATGCCGGCCGTACGGGCATGCTCGGCGGCGACTTCCAGGACATGCTCCGCTGCATCCGCTGCGGTGCCTGCATGAACCACTGCCCCGTCTATCAGAAGATCGGCGGCCACGCCTACGGCTGGGTCTATCCGGGGCCGATGGGCTCGGTGCTGACGCCCAGTTACACCGGGATCGAAAACGCGCTCGACCTGCCGCACGCGGCGACGCTGTGCGGCCAGTGCTCGGTGGTCTGCCCGGTCAAGATTCCGCTGCCCGACCTGCTGCGCAAGCTGCGCGAGAAGCAGTTCGAGCGCGGCCTGCGCCCCTGGTATGAGCGTGCCGGCCTGATGGCCTGGGGCTGGGCGGCGCGCAATCCGTCGCTGTACCGGTTCGGCAGCCGGGTGGCGGCGCGCGTGCTCAAGTGGCTCGGCGGCGAGCGCGGCCGCATCCGCTCGTTGCCGCTGGCGGGCGGCTGGACCGACCACCGCGACCTGCCGGCGCCGAGTGGCAAGACGTTCATGGAGTTGTATCGCGCGCGCAAGCGCGCGTGAGGTCGCTGGCGGCGTCAGCCGCCGGTCGCAAGCGACTCGGCCACCAGTTCCGCAATGTCCTTGGTGACCATCGACTCGCTGCGGCCGGTTTGCGCGATGCCGTCGGCCATCATCGTCGCGCAGTAGGGGCAGGCGGTAGCGATCACCGCGGGCGAGCGCTCGAGCGCTTGTTCGACGCGCAGCACGTTGATGCGCGTGCCGATCGTCTCTTCCATCCAGAATCGCGCGCCGCCGGCGCCGCAGCACATCGCCTTGGCGCGGTTCAGCTCGAACTCCAGGGGCGCGTCGCGGGTCACCCGCGCCAGCACGCGGCGCGGCGCCTCGTACTCGCGGTTGTGGCGGCCGAGGTAGCAGGGCTCGTGCAGGATCACGCGCTCGAAGCTCGGGTGCACCGACAGCTTGCCGTCGCGCAGCAGTTCGTCGATCAACTGCGTGTGGTGGACGACCTCGTAGTGGCCGCCGAACTCGGGGTACTCGTTCTTCAGGGAATTGAACGCATGCGGATCGCAGGTGACGATGCGCACCACGCCCCGGCCATTCACGGTCTCGACCAGTGCCTGCGCCAGGCTCTGGAACAGCATCTCGTTGCCGGCGCGGCGTACGCACTCGCCGGTCGATCCTTCGTCGGCTCCGAGAATCGCGAAGCGCACGTTCGCCGCCCGCAGCACCTTGACGAAGGCGCGCGCCACCTTCTGTGCGCGATCGTCGAACGACTGCGCCGAGCCCACGTACCACAGGTAGTCGAGCGACTTGGCCTGTGCGGCATCGGTCAGCAGCGGCAGGTCGAGACCGCGCGCCCAGTCGGCGCGCGTGGCGGCAGGCAGACCCCAGGGATTGCTCGCGCTTTCGTAGTTGTCGAATACGGCCTTCAGTTCGTGCGGGAAGGCGCCTTCCATCATCACCTGATGCTGGCGCAGCTTGAAGAACTTGCCGAGGTGCTCCAGCTCGATCGGGCAGGCGTGTTCGCAGTAGCCGCAGGTGGTGCAGGCCCAAAGCGAATCCTCGGCGATCACGTTGCCGACCAGCGCCGGCAGCTCGGCGCTCCGGCCGCTGCGCAGCGGCTCGGCCTGCGCCAGCAGGTGCTGCTTGACGCTGTCGTGCACCCACTTGAGCGCAAGCGGCTTGCCGGTCAGGAAGGTCGGGCAGGCGTCCTTGCAGCGTCCGCACTCGGTGCAGGTGAAGGCATCGAGGCCGTCCTTCCAGCTCAGGTCGGCCGCGGTGCGCACGCCGACGCGCACGTCGTCGCCGGCATCATCGGCCATGATCTGTTCGAGATCGACGGCCGGCACGCGGTTCAGCGGCGTCGTGCGGCTGAAGAACACGGCCGGCAATGCGGTGACGATGTGGAAGTGCTCGCCGGTCGGCAGCAGCACGAGAAAGCTGAACACCGTGACGATCTGAATCCAGTACGCCGCGTGCATGCCGGCTTCCAGCGTGCCGGGTGCGAGGCCGCTGAACGCGGTGGCGATGGCGCTGCCGACGAAGGCGAAGCTGCGTTCGTGCGCGATGCCGGCGTCGGTCGCGGACAGCAACGCGAACTTGAAGCCGTCGTAGGCGAAGTCGGTCAGCATGATCGCCAGGATCAGCGACAGCACTAGCAGCGCTTCGCGGTTCGGCTCGAAGCGGGCCGGGTGGCTGACAAAGCGGCGCCAGAAGCCGTACAGCACGGCGACCGTGACCGTGACTTCGACGCCGTCCTTGAACGACGCATACAGGCCGCCCGCCAGGCCCGGGAAGTTGAAGTTCGGTACGTAGCCGATCACCAGCAGCTGCAGCTTGCGCACCAGCAGCGACAGGAAGCCGAGGAAGATCGCGGTATGCATCAGCCCCGCGATGGGCTCCATGCCGATCATCCGCGACTGCAGCAGGCCGAGCCGGACCAGCTTGCCGAGCCGTGCGATGGGCCGGTCCCACCGCACCTCCGGCTGCAGGTGCACCACGATCGACAGCTTGCGCCACGCGAGATAGGTGAACGCGGCCAGCGCTGCCGCGATGATCAGCGTGATCGCGATCGGACCCATGTCAGGGGGCCTGCGGCGCGTCGAGGCGCCGTGTGGTTGCGTTGTGCGAGAGCATGGCCGCGAGGATCGTGGCCGGTTGACGTTAGCGTCAACCTCGAACTGGCGCCGGCTTGATCCGTGCCAAACCTGCGGGCGAGAGGGATGCCGCTGGCTAACTGCTCGCCGCGACCTCGACATAGCGGCCAAATGCAGATTGCAGTAGCACCGCACGCCCGGCGCGCCACGCAATCGGCGGCGTTAGCACGCGTGCCAGCCCGGTCGTGCCGGGAGGTAGATGGCGCAGCAGCGTGACGTGGGGCAGGTAGGGGCGGCGGTCGAACGGCACGCCAGCGGCGTCCAGCAGTGCTTGCACGCGCTGCACGAGATCCGTGAGAGCGGCGGGCGCGGGTCCGCCGGCCCAGGCGACGCGCGGACCGTCGAAGCGGTCGATACGGTCGACCATCCAGGTGATGGGCGTGGCGTCGAGCGTCTGCAGGCGCGCTGCTACGCCCTGGGCCCGCCCAGTCGCGAGGGCGCCGATGAAGGCGAGCGTCAGGTGCAGATTGGCCCGTGGTACTGGCCGTGCCTGCGGGTAGGTACCGGCGAGTTCGCGCGCGATGGCGTCGAGGCGAGCCGCTGCCTGCGGGTCGGGCCAGAGGGCGACGAAACAGCGCAGCAGCGGCTCGCGCGTGTCACCCATCGCCGGCCGCTTGATCAGCCGCGAGCGCTGCGCCTGCGCGTCGCACCGCCGGGTACGGGCACGGCCTGGGTGCGGCGCCAGTCGAGGATCGCACGCCGACACTCACCGACCAGTGCCGGACCGCGGTAGATCAGCCCGGTGTATATCTGCACCAGCGATGCCCCCGCCTGCATCTTCTCGACCGCATCCGCACCGCGCAGGATGCCGCCGACACCGATGATCGGCAGCGTGCCGCGCAGGTGCGCTGCCAGCAACGCGACCACGGCGGTGGCGCGAGCGCGCAGTGGCGCACCGGACAGGCCGCCAGTCTCCTCGGCATGCGGCAGGCCGGCCACTGCCTCGCGCGCCAGCGTGGTGTTGGTAGCGATCACCGCGTCCATGCCATGCGCCACCAGCGCGTCGGCCACCCGCGGCAGCTCGGCGTCGGCCAGGTCGGGCGCGATCTTCACTGCCATCGGTACGCGCCGGCCGTGCGCGTCTTCCAGGCGCTGGCGTTCGTCGCGCAGGCCGCGCAACAGCTGGATCAATTCGTCGCCACCTTGCAGCGCGCGCAGGTTCTTCGTGTTGGGCGAGGAGATGTTGATCGCCACATAGCCGGCGCGCTCGGTCAGTAGTGGATAGACCGCACGCAGCCCGAGCAGGTAGTCGTCGAGCGCCTGCGCGATGGGGGTGGCGGCGTTCTTGCCGATGTTCAGACCCAGCACCCCGCCGCCTTTCGAGAACGCATTGCTTGCACGCACGCGCGCGACGAAGTGCGCCAGGCCTTCGTTGTTGAAGCCCATCCGGTTGATCAGCGCTTCGGCCTGCGGCAGGCGGAACACGCGCGGCCGCGGATTGCCTGGCTGCGCCAGCGGCGTGACGGTGCCGGCCTCGATGGAGCCGAATCCGAAGTCGCCGATGGCGTCGACATAGTCTGCGTTCTTGTCGAGCCCGGCTGCCAGTCCCACCGGATTGGGGAATGTCAGCCCCATCAGCGTGACCGGGTCGGCGTCGACCGCGGGCCGCAGGACGCGCGTCAGTCCCAGCGCATGTGCCCGGGCCAGGTTGCCAAAGGCCAGGTCGTGCGCGAGTTCGGGGTTGAAGCGGAAGATGAAGGGGCGGGCCAGTTCGTAGAGCATGCGCGTAGTGTAAGAGCGCGCGCAGAGCCGCGTGGATGCGCCTCTTACGCCTGGCGCACCCAGCGCCCCTGCTGCAGCAGCTCGATCGGCTTGAACGTCGCCTTGTAGGCCATCTTCGGGCTCTGCTCGATCCAGTAGCCCAGGTACAGGTAGGGCAGGCCCAGCAGGCGACACTGCTCGATCTGCCACAGCACGTTGTAGGTGCCGTAGCTGGCGCGCTGCTGATCCGGGTCGAAGAACGTATAGACCGATGACAGCCCGTCGGCCAGCACGTCGATGATCGACACCATGCGTAACGTGCCCAGCGCCTCCGCGTCTTCCGGCGGCGCCGGATCGCGGAACTCCACCAGTCGCGTGTTGACCTTGCTCTGCAGGAGGAACTGCGAGTACTGCTCGCGGCTGTCGTTGTCCATGCCGCCGCCGGCATGGCGCGTCGACTGGTAGCGCAGGTACAGGTCGTAGTGCTCGTGATCGAAGGCGAGCGTTACCACGCGCGTGACCAGGCGCTGGTGCGCGCGGCGCGCACGCGACTGGCTGCGGTTGGGTGCAAAGGCGGCCACCGGCACGCGCACCGGCACGCAGGCGCGGCACCCGTCACAGTGCGGCCGGTAGGTGAAGATGCCGCTGCGCCGAAAGCCCATGCGAACCAGCTCGCTGTAGACGTCGGCATTGATCAGGTGCGCCGGCGTGGCAACCTGGGAGCGCGCCTGACGGCCGTCCAGGTAGCTGCACGGATAGGGCGCCGTCGAGTAGAACTGCAGCGCCGCGAACGGCAATTCCTTGAGATTCGCCACGTCAGTACGCCAACAGAAGCCGGTTCAGCGGGGCGCCTGTGTACTCCTGCCAGTCCACGGCCGGCACCCGCGTCGCCCTCGCCACGTGAGCCAGGAATTCGGCCCGCGGGATCTCGCGTCCACCGAGCGACGCCAGATGAGACGTGTTCTGCTGGCAGTCTATCACCGGCACGTCTTCGTTAAGCAGGAGTTGTACCAGCGTCGCGAGGGCGACCTTCGACGCATCCGTCGCGCGCGAGAACATCGACTCGCCGTAGAACATCCTGCCCAGGCTGACACCGTACAGCCCGCCTATCAGCGCCGCGCCCTCCCACACTTCGACCGAGTGTGCCAGGCCGCGCTCATGCAGTGCGCTGTAGGCAGCGATGATCGGCTCGGTGATCCAGGTGCCATCCTGGCCCGGGCGCGGCGCCGCACAGGCGCGCATCACCGGCGTGAACGCCGTGTCGAGCTGCACGCGCCACCCGCTGTCGCGGGCAACTGCGCGCAGCTTCTTGCGCAGCGAGCGGCGCACGTGGAACTCCGCCGGCCGCAGCACCATGCGTGGGTCCGGGCTCCACCAGAGCACCGGCTCGTCGGCTGCGTACCAGGGAAAGATGCCGTGTCGATAGGCACCGAGCAGGCGCTCGGGCGAAACCTCCACGCTCGCGCACAGCAAGCCGTTCGGGTGGCGCAGGGCACCGGCAACGGGCGGAAACGGCTCGCCAGGGCGCAGCCAGGGAATCATTGCGCGGGGCGTGGTCCCGGCGGCACCAGCGCACGCGTGTGGGTGCCGAACGTGCCGCGGGCGCGGTCTTCGAAGAACAGTCGCAGCGTGGCGGCGACCGTGCGGAAGGCCAGGTCGGCCCACGGCACGTGCGCCTCGTCGAACAGGCGGACCTCCAGACTCTCGGTGCCAGGTGCGAAGTCGAGGTCGAGCAACTCCGCGCGGAAGAAGATGTGCACCTGCTCGACGTGCGGCACGTCGATCATCGTGTACAGCGGCCCGAGGGCCACGCGGGCGCCGGCTTCCTCCACGGTCTCGCGCAGCGCACCTTCACCGGTGGTCTCGCCGATTTCCATGAAGCCGGCCGGCAGTGTCCAGTAGCCCAGGCGTGGCTCGATCGCTCGCTTGCACAGCAGGATCTGGTCGCGCCACACCGGAATCGTGCCGACCACCGGGCGCGGATTGACGTAATGGATCGTGCCGCAGTGGTCGCAGCAATCGCGCCTGCGCGTGTCGCCTTCGGGCACGCGTTGCGTGACCGGCTGGCCGCAGGCAGGACAGAAGCGAAAGGCGGGCGTCGACACGCGAGCGAGTCTACTTGGCCGCTTCAATGCCGGCTCGCGCGCCGCTCCGTGCCTTCACACCATCGGCGAGTTTCGGATGCCTCCGTGATCCGTGTATAGTTAGCGGCTGTCGAGGAAGCACTGCAGCTCTTCATGCAGCAGTTGTTCTGTCGAGCAAGTTGCCGCGGGGTGGAGCAGTCTGGCAGCTCGTCGGGCTCATAACCCGAAGGTCGAAGGTTCAAATCCTTCCCCCGCAACCAGTCAGTCCAAACGGCCTCCTGCGTGGAGGCCGTTTGCATTTTCGCGGCCATACTTGTCCCTTCGCCGCGTGCCCATGCGGCGAAGGACTGGCAAGGCAATTCGATCGATTCCATGGCGCGCGTGATCCCCTCCGACTGGCGAACGCTCGAAGCCACCGGCTCGGCCGTGCGAGAGATCGAGACGCTTGCGTTGCTCGAGCGCGGGCTGCCGGACACGTTGACCGTGTTCCACGCCGTCCACTGGACCCGGGTCCAGCACGGTTTCGCGGTGATCGGCGAGATCGACTTCGTGGTGCTCGGGCCATCGGGGCGCATCCTGCTGATCGAGCAGAAGAGTGGTTTTCTGGACGAGACGCCCGAGGGTCTGGTGAAGCAGTACGCGGCGGGCACGCGCAAGCACGTCGGCCAGCAACTCGGTCGCATGCTCGATGGGCTGAACCGCAGACTGGCAGACGCCGCGCAGGGCGAGTCAGTCACGCTGGACTTCCTGCTGTACTGCCCCGACTACCTGGTCAAGGACAAGGGCACGGCCGGCATTGCGCCTGAGCGAATCGTCGACGCGGCGCGCCGCGATGCGCTGTGCCGGCGCATCGAAGAGGCGTTCCCGGATGAGCCGCCCCGTCCGGCCCTGGCGCAGCGCCTGCACCAGTTCTTTGCCGATGTCCTGCACCTGGCGCCCGATACCGGCGCCCTGGTCGGCCGCGCGGAGCAGATGGTCACGCGCCTGTCGGGTGGTCTGGCCACCTGGGCACGCCGGCTGGAGTTCTCGCCGTTCAGGTTGCGTGTGGTCGGCACTGCCGGGTCGGGCAAGACTCAGTTGGCGCTGGCGGTACTGGGCGATGCGGCACGCGCCGGGCGGCGCGCCCTGTACGTGTGCTTCAACCGGCCGCTGGCCGATCACCTGGCGCGCGTGGCCCCTGAGGGCGCTGAGGTGGCGACCTTCCATCAATTGTGCGATCGCCGCCTGCGTGCCCGCGGCGAGCGACCCGACTTCGGTTCGCCGACCGCGTTCGACGACATGGCGCGACGCTTCGCCGAACTCGATGCAGGTGACGATCAGTTTGACGAACTCGTGATCGACGAAGGGCAGGACTTCGATGCGGCCTGGGTACCGCCGCTGCTGCGCCGGCTCGCACCCGGCGGCCGCGCCTGGTGGCTCGAGGACCCGATGCAGCGCCTGTACGACCGGCCCACGGTCGAACTGCCCGACTGGACAGTCCTGCGCGCCAACGTCAACTACCGGTCGCCGCGCGACGTGCTCGACTACATCAATCGCCTGCTCGCCCCCGACGAGGTTGTCGAGCCCGCCGGACCGATCGCCGGCGGTGCGGTCGAGTTCCTCGACTATGGCGACGCCGCCGAGCTGATCGACAAGACCAAGCGTGCGGTCACGCTGGCCCTGCAGGCAGGGTTTCGCAAGCAGGACATCGCGCTGGTCACTTTCAGCGGGCGCGAGAGGTCGCGCCTGTTCCCGTTCGACGCGCTCGGGCCGCACCGCTTGAAGTCAGCCACCGGCCGCTACGACCTGTTCGGCGTGCCGCAGTACACCGACGGCGACCTGCTGATCGAGACCGTGTACCGCTTCAAGGGCCAGGCCGCGCCGTGTGTGATCCTGACGGAAGTGGACTTTGAAACGATCGACGAGCGGGCGCGCCACAAGCTGTTCGTCGGCATGACGCGCGCCTCGATGAAATTGGTGGTCGTGCTGTCGCGTTCTGCGGCCGGGGTGTTGATGGCGCGGCTCGATGCGCCGGCAGCGGCCGGCTGACGCCCCCCGACCCGGCCTGCGGCTCCATCCCGCCGCCGCCGGGCTCCCTCGATTCGGGCATTGCGTCGCGCGTCGGCGTGTCCGGCCGTCGCCGTCGACGTACGCTGTGCTGCCGGACGTTGCGGTCGCGTCGGTTGCCGTCACGGGGTGGAGGATCGCGCCCGTGCCAGACGCCGCCGAGATCGTGCAACTGCTGCGCCAGCGCGGGGCAGCGGGCGATGCCGCAGACCACCACTTGGTCGGACTGTTCATTGATGTCTACCGCCAGCTGGCGGCCGAGACGCCGCAGTGGCTCGGCTTGCTGCACGCCGCGGCGCGCGAGGGATTGGTTGAACTGTCGCCGGCCTCACTCGGGGCGATGAAGTCGCTCGCGCTGGCCGGCAGCGGCGCCGGAGAAGGCGCCTGGCGCTGGCTGCATCCGCGCGGTGACGCCGCGCTGATCGGATCGCGCCTGCTGCCTGCGTTCGGCAACCTGCTGGGCCTGCTGAAGATCAATGCGGCGTTGCCGCCGGCAGGTGTGCCGGACCAGCGACTGATCGACGCCCTGTGTGACGATGATCAGTACGCCTTGCGCAGCCTGCCCGCGGCTGCGGTGACCATGCCATCGAGCGTGATCGCGGCGGCGGTGCGCGCGCTGCGGCGCCAGCCGGCCGACTTCAGCGACGCCGACGCGACGCTGGGTCTGCGCGATCCCCGGCGGCAGGTGTTCGATCGGCGCTGGCTCGAGCGTGCCCAGTCGCTTCGGCGTGTTCGCCGTGCGCTGCGGCTGGAACCGCCTGGCCGACATGGCGCGCGACTGGCTCGAGCGGCGCCCGGGTCTGGCGGCGCCCTCGGCGCTGCCGCTGCGGCTGCGCGCACGTCACCTGGAGGCGGTGCAGCTGCGCACGCCCACCGAACTCGCGCGCGAGTCGCTGCTGATGGGCAATTGCCTCGACAACGACGAACACGCGCGGGCGGTGCATCGCCTCGACCGGGCCTACTTCTCGATCCGTGACCGCGCGACGCGGCGCACCGTGGCCGATCTTTCGCTCGCCTATTGGCCGCGCTCACGGCGCTGGGCAATCGAGGAGTTGCAGGGCCATGCCAACCAGGACCCGGAGCCCGACGTACGTGCCTTTGCGCGCGCTTTGTGCGCTTCGGTCTCGCCGCGGCTGACACTGCGTTTTCCGAAGGCGCTGCCGGACGACGTCGTGCGTTGGGCGCACGGGCATCCCGACCCGCGGGCGGCACGCTTGGCGGCCCGCTTCGCGCTGCTGCTGGCGCGCCGCGACGGATCCTGGCTGGTGCCGTTCATCACCCGCAGCAGTCGCTACCGCGGTGCGCTGGGGGTCGACACAACCGGCGATGCATTGCTGGCGGCGTGGCAAAAGGCGTTCGCGCGCGATCGACGCCGTGCCGGCAGCGCCGCACGAGGGTTGCGCCTGCTTCGTCTGCCGAGCGATGCGCAGAATCAGCCCCATTGCCTGTTCGACCTAGGTGATGGACCACGTGCGATCGGCTTTCGCGCGGACGGCGATGGCCGGCTCGGCGCCGCATTCGAACAGTTCGATCGTGCTTGCCTGACGCGCTGGCTCGGGGACCGGAGGCCTCGTTCCGAGCCGACGCTGTGGTCCCCGTCTGAAGGGGCCGCACACCCGACCTCGGGTGGCGTGGCGACGCTCGGATGATCCGCGCCCCCGTCGCCGCGCCGCTGCGCATCGACAGCCTGGCCGTGCCCGGCAGTTCGGCACGGCTGGGTATCACCTGCTGTCCGGGCACCCACAGGGCTTCAGCGGCGGGTGGCGCCCGCGCGCACGACCTCGAGGCCGATCTGGCGCGGATCGCCGCGTGGGGCTCGGCGTTGCTGCTGACGCTGATGGAGCAGCACGAACTGGCGCGGCATGGCGTGCCCGACCTCGGCGCGCGCGCCCGTCGATCGATGACATGGTGCTGGCTGCCGATCGTCGATCGTCAGGCACCGGATGCCGCATTCGAGGCCGCGTGGCCGCAGGCCATTGAAGAGGTGCAGCGCCGGCTCGATGCCGGCGACAACGTGGTCTTGCACTGCCTCGGTGGCCTGGGCCGCAGCGGCATGATCGCAGCGCGCATCCTGGTCGAGCGCGGCCTGGCGCCCGCCGCCGCGATGGCGGTCGTGCGTGCGGCTCGACCCGGCGCCATCGAGACCGCGCAGCAGGAGGCCTACGTGCTTGGCCTGCGACGTGCGACTGCCGCAGCGGTCCTCCCCGGTCGAAAACCTCAATAAGATCGCGTTTTCAGCAGTTGCAGCAGGTGGCACCGGCATGAGCAAGGCATTTGTCAAGGAAGGCAGCGACGCCGCGGACGACGAGGACGACCTCGCCGCGCCGCCGATTCCGGCCGGATCGAAGAACTACATGACGCCGCGCGGCTACCAGCGGCTGAAGGACGAGCTGATTCAGTTGCTGAACGTCGATCGGGCCGAGGTCGTACACACGGTGTCGTGGGCCGCGTCCAACGGCGATCGCTCGGAAAACGGCGACTACATCTACGGCAAGAAGCGGCTGCGCGAGATCGATCGCCGCATCCGCTTCCTCACCAAGCGGCTCGAGAATGCCGAGGTGGTCGACCCGGCAGCGCGCGCAGCATGGCCAGGCGACTGAGCAGGTGTTCTTCGAGTGCCAAGCGTGCTGCGATGCGAACGGCGCGAGGAGGTCGACGATACGCAGATCGTCGGCATCGACGAAGTGGACCTGCCGCGCGGCCGCATCAGCTGGATCTCGCCGGTGGCGCGCGCGCTGACCAAGGCGCGCGCGGGCGATTCAGTGCAGCTGCGCACGCCGGCCGGCGTGGAAACGCTCGACGTGATCGACGTGCGCTACGTGGCGCTCGACTGAGGCTCGGCGCCCGCGTTCATTCGTCGGCGGTGCGCTCGCGCGAGCGCACGCGCAGCACCTTGGACACCTGCTTGATCCGGCGCAGCATCCGCATCACACGCGCCAGATGCTGGCGGTCGCGCACCTGCACCTTGAAGTGCAGCAGCGCGATCTCCGAGCCGTCGTCGTCGACGTGCACGTTCAGGATGTTCGAGTCGGCCTCGGCAAAGCCGGCGGCGATGCGGCCCAGCACGCCGCGCTGGTTGAGCGCGTTGACGTCAAGGTTGATGGCGAATATGCCGCTGGTCTCCTCGGCCCACTGCAGGTCGAGCCAACGCTCCGGATCGGCGCGGCGCGCGCGCAGCGCATTGGCGCAGTCGGCCTGGTGCACGGCCAGCCCCTGGTCGCGCCGCATGTGGCCGATGATCGCGTCGCCCGGAATCGGGCAGCAGCAACTGGCCATCAGCAGCGCCATGCCTTCGGTGCCGCGGATCACCACCGGTGCGGCCTGGGCCAGCGGCGTGCGCGGCCGATCGCCCGGCTCGTCGCCGATCGAAGGCAGCATCAGCTGACGCGCCACCACCGCGGCCAGCCGCCGGCCGAGGCCGATGTCGGCCAGAATCTCCTCGATCGGCCTTGCGCGTCTTGGTCGCTTGAGCAGCTCCGTCCTGGCGCCCTCGCCGGGATCCGCCGCAGTGTCGAACTCGCAGCTGCGCGCAGCGCCTGGACAAGCAGGCGCTCGCCCAGCTGCGACCGATTCCTCGTGCTGCATGGTCTTGCAGGAAGTGGCGAATCTCGGCGCGCGCCTTGCCGGTGCGCGACGTAGCGCAGCCAGGCCGGGTTGGGCGTGCGCATGCGCCGCGGTGATGATCTCGACGTGATCGCCGTTGCGCAGCTCGGTGCGCAGCGGCACGCAGCTCATTGTTGATCTTGGCCGCGACGCAGCGGTTGCCGATGTCGGTGTGGACGGCGTAGGCAAAATCAACCGGCGTGGCGCCGCGCGGCAGCGAGATGATCTTGCCGTTCGGGGTGAACACGTAGACCTTGTCGGGGAACAGGTCGACCTTGAGGTGCTCCAGGAACTCGGTCGAGTCGCCGGTCTGGTTCTGGATCTCGAGCAGCGACTGCAGCCACTGGTGGGTGCGCTACTGCAGGTCCGACAGGGAGGTGGCGTCTTCCTTGTACAGCCAGTGCGCGGCCACGCCGCTCTCGGCGACGTGATTCATCTCGTGGGTGCGGATCTGGAACTCGACCGGCGTGCCGTAGGGGCCGATCAGCGTGGTGTGCAGCGACTGGTAGCCGTTCACCTTCGGGATCGCGATGTAGTCCTTGAAGCGGCCGGGCACCGGCTTGTACAACGCGTGCAGCGTGCCGAGCGCCATGTAGCAGTCGGCGCGCGTCGGCACCACCACGCGAAAGCCGTAGACGTCGAGCACCTCGGAAAACGACAGGTGCTTTTCCTCCATCTTTCGGTAGATGCCGTACAGCGTCTTCTCGCGGCCGTAGACCTCGGTCTTGAGCTTGGCCTGTGTCAGCGCCTTGCGCACCGACTCGAGGATCTTGCCGAGCACTTCGCGCCGGTTGCCACGCGCCGAGCGCACCGCCTTGTCGAGCGTGCGGTAGCGCAGCGGATGCAGCCGGGCGAAGGCCTGATCCTGCAGCTCCCGGTACAGGGTATTCAATCCGAGCCGGTGCGCGATCGGGGCATAGATGTCGATCGTCTCGCGCGCGATGCGCTGGCGCTTCTCGATCGCCATCGCGTCGAGCGTGCGCACGTTGTGCAGCCGATCCGCGAGCTTGATGAGGATGACGCGCACGTCGCGCGCCATGGCCAGCAGCATCTTGCGAAAGCTCTCGGCCTGCTGCTGTTCGGATGAATCGAAGCTCAGGCGGTCGAGCTTGGAGACCCCGTCGACCAGCTCGGCGACGGTCGCACCGAACCTCTCGGTCAGCTCCTGTTTGCTTATTCCGGAGTCTTCCAGCACGTCGTGCAGCAGGGCGGCCTGGATCGCTGCGGCGTCGAGCTTCCAGTCGGCCAGCAGTTCGGCGACGGCGATCGGGTGCGTGATGTAGGGCTCGCCGCTCTTGCGGAACTGACCCAGGTGGGCGGCGTCGGAAACCTTGAACGCCTCCTTGACGCGCTGGATGTCGGCGGAGGGCAGATATCGCTTCAGCTTCTCGGTGAGCTGCGCAAAGCTGACGACCGCCGGCGCCGCTGGCGCGGTGGGTTCGTCGCTGCGCCAGACGACGGCCTTGCGCAGCGCCTCCGCGGCGCGACGCGCCAGGACCGTGGGGGAATAGCTGGAGGGAGTGCTGGCGGGCGCGACCGGGCCCGCGGGCAGATCAGGTGTTCCGGAGGAGGAGGCCATGAGGGAACACGTGGGTCATCGGATGTGGACCGGTGATTCCCTCAACATGCCGGACGCGCGACAGGCCGCCTCATCGCAGCGCTCAGGTCGGAACCTTGCGCAGCATCTCGATACCGACCTTGCCCGCCGCGATCTCGCGCAGCGCCGCCACCGGCGGCTTGTCCTTGGTTTCGATCTTCGGCGAATGGCCTTGCGCGAGCTGGCGCGCGCGGTACGCGGCCGCCAGCGCGAGCTGGAAGCGGTTCGGGATGTGTTTCAGGCAATCTTCGACGGTAATGCGGGCCATGGGTAATTCCTCGGAAATGACTCGTGATTCTAACCGTGCATCCGGGCAAAGCCGCCGCGTTTGCCGAGGCGCGCGCAGGAGATTGCGGCAGTGCGCCGGCGCCTGACGCTAGAGCGGGATGCCGAGGGCGGCAAACAAGTCGTGATAACGCGCCGCCTGGCTGCCATAGCGCAGCCGCGTGGCGGCGACAATGGCGGCGAGCTGGCGCAGCGCGAGGTCGAATTCCTCGTTGATGATCACGAAGTCCGCCTCGGGCGCGTGGGCAATCTCGCTGCCGGCAGCGAGCAGGCGACGGTTGATGACCGCCTCGCTGTCCTGACCGCGCTTGCGCAGGCGCTGCGCCAGCGCTTCGATCGAGGGTGGCAGGATGAAGATGCCGACCGCCTGCGGGAAGACCGTCTTGACCTGGCGTGCGCCCTGCCAGTCGATCTCCAGCAGCACGTCGCCGCCTGCCTGCACGCGCTCCTCGATCCACAGCCGACTGGTGGCGTAGAAGTTGCCATGCACCTCGGCGCTTTCCAGGAACTCGCCGCGTGCCCGGCGCTGCTTGAATTCCTCGACGCTGACGAAGTGGTACTCGCGCCCGTTCTGGTCACCGGGCCGCGGCGGCCGGGTGGTGTGGGAGATGGATAGCGCGATGCCCGGATCCTGCGCCAGCAGGGCGTTGACCAGGGTGGACTTGCCCGCGCCGGAGGGCGCCACCACCATGAACAGGTTGCCGGCGCTGCCGACGGCATGCGGGTTGGGGGCGCTGGTGGTCATTCGAGATTCTGGATCTGCTCGCGCATCTGCTCGATGGCGATCTTCAGTTCGACCGCGGCCTGAGTCAGATCGATGGCGGACGCCTTCGAGCCGAGTGTATTGGCTTCGCGGTTCAGTTCCTGCATCAGGAAGTCCAGCCGGCGGCCGACGGCGCCGCCGGCATCGAGCACGCGGCGGACCTCGGTCACGTGGGTGGCGAGGCGCTTGAGCTCTTCGTCGACATCCGCGCGCAGGCCGTACAGCGTGACCTCCTGGCGGATGCGATCGACGATCTCCTCGCGGGACACGGTGGCGCCTGCCAGCGCCGGCGTCAGCGCCTGGTTCAGGCGCTCGCCGAGCTTGCGATCGAGGGCGGCGAGGATCTCCGGCACGCGCGGCCGCAACTGGGCGACGATCGCCTCGACCGCGTCGCAGCGCTCCGCGAGCACGCGGCGCAGGGCGTCGCCCTCGCGCCGGCGGCTGGCCTGCAGCGCCTCGAGCGCCTCCTTCAGGGCGGCTTGTAACGCGGCCGCCATGGCGTCGGCGTCGCTGGCCGCAGACTCGACCACGCCCGGCCAGGCCAGGATGTCGGCCACGGTGGCGGGCTGCGCATCGGGCACGGCCTGGCGCAGTCGCGCCGCCAGCGCGGCGAACTGAGCCAGTGCATCGTCGTTGACCCGCGGCGCAACCGCCTGTGCCTGGCGCTGGATCCAGAGCCGACACTCGACCTTGCCGCGTGCGATGGCTGCGCCGATCGACTCGCGCAGCATCGGCTCGAAATTGCGCAGTTCATCGCCCACGCGCAGCGAGAGGTCGAGAAAGCGGCTGTTGACTGTGCGTAGCTCGACGTTCAGCAAGCCCAGCGGAGTGGGTCGGGAAGCGCCGGCAAATCCAGTCATGCTCGCAACTGGACCGATGCGCGGGCTCTTTTCAGAGGATTGCACGATGATTGGGACGACTGCCTGGCAGGGTTAGTTGGATAGAATCGGTCGACTCACTTGGTTGCACTCCGAGCCGGGCGCTTCCGAACCGATCCCCGCACTTTCGACCCCGACCCAGAAACCTTCCCGATGGCGGCGCAGAACAATGCTTCATTGCCCGAAGGACTCGAGGTCGGCGGCTATCGCATCGTAAAGAAAATATCGAGCGGCGGTTTCTCGATCGTCTATCTGGCAACCGACGAGGCCGGCCAGTCGGTCGCAATCAAGGAGTACATGCCCGCCGCGCTCGCGCAGCGCAAGACGGGCGAGTTCTCGCCGTACGTCGCGCCCGAGAACCTGAATACCTACCGCATCGGCCTGAAGTGCTTCTTCGAGGAAGGCCGGGCGCTGGCGTCGATCTTCCACCCGCACATCGTGCGCGTGCTGAACTTCTTCCGCGCGAACGACACGGTGTACATGGTGATGACCTACGAGTCGGGTCGATCGCTGCAGGAGCACGTGATCCGCAATCGCTCCAAGGAGCAGAAGGACGTGCTGTCCGAGCGCTTCATCCGGCGCGTGTTCACGCAAGTGATGAACGGCCTGCGCGAAGTGCACAGCAACCGGCTGCTGCACCTGGACGTGAAGCCGGCCAACATCTACCTGCGGATGGATGGCACGCCGATCCTGCTCGACTTCGGTGCCGCGCGGCAGACGTTGCAACGCGACATCAGCAAGACCTACCCGATGTACACGCCGGGCTTCGCGGCGCCGGAGTTGTACAAGCGCGACGCCGAACTGGGGCCCTGGACCGACGTCTATTCGATCGGCGCCTGCATCTACGCCTGCATGTCGGGCATGCCGCCGCAGGAGTCGGATCAGCGCCTGAAGGACGACCGAATGCCGCAGGCGCTGCGCTCGTTCCGTGGCCTGTATTCGGCCCAGATGATCTCGATGGTCGAGCGCTGCCTGCGGCTGAATTCCCTGGAGCGCCCGCAGACCGTCTATGCGGTGCAGAAGGAACTGGTCAACAATGTGCCCGAGAAGCCAGAGTTCAGCGTGGCGGAGCGGACGGGCGCGAGGGTGCGGCACATGCAGGAGCGCTTCACGCGCTTCCTGAAGGAACACAACATCACTTGGTTTTGAGAACGCTCGAAAGCGCAAGTCTGCTTTCGAGCGATTGAACTGAAAGGGACCGTCGGCAAAGCCAGTCGGTCCTTTTGACAAAGAGCAACGCAACCTCGTCGGACCGGTGCATGCGCTTCTCGATCTACCAGGAGAGCAAGAAAGGCGGGCGCAAGGTCAATCAGGACCGGATGGGGTACCTGTACACGCGCGACTCGCTTCTGATGCTGGTCGCCGACGGCATGGGCGGCCACGCGCGGGGCGAGGTCGCGGCGCAGCTGACGCTGCAGACGATGGCCTCGATCTACCAGCGCGATGCGCAGCCGATGCTGGCCGATCCCGCCCGCTATCTCGAGGAGTCGGTGCTGGCGTCGCACCGCGAACTGCATCGCTACCGCGCCGAGCACAGCCTGCCGGAAGCGCCGCGCACCACCGTGGTCGCCTGCGTGATCCAGCAGGGCCTGGCGACCTGGGCGCACGTCGGTGATTCGCGCCTGTATCTGCTGCGCAACGGCCGCATTGCCGAGCGCACCATCGACCATTCGCGCGTGCATCACCTGGTCTCCGCCGGGCTGATCAAGCCCGAGGAAGCCAAGGACCACCCGGAGCGCAACCGGATCTTCAACTGCATCGGCGCTTTCGTCGCGCCCACGGTGGAAGTGAGCCGGCCCGTCGCGCTGCGCAACGGCGACACCCTGCTGCTGTGTTCCGACGGGCTGTGGGGCACGCTGACCGACCGCCAGGTCGCCGAAGGCTTCCACGGCAGCACCGTGATGCGCGCCGTGCCCGAACTGATGGAAATGGCGCTCGCCAATGGTGGCAACGAGGCCGACAACTGCACCGCGGTGGCGATGACCTGGGCCGGTACCGAGTCGGTCGAGATGGTGCCACCGACCGACGCGCCGGTCTCCACGCTCGTGATGCCAGACGGTGCGGTCGCCTCGACGATCCAGATTCCCCGCGCCGGCGACTACAGCGATGTCGGCTTGACCGAGGACCAGATCGACGAGGCGGTCGCCGAGATCAACAAGGCGATCGCGCGCTCGACCAAGCTGATCGAGGGCAAGTAGCCGGCGTACCGGCCCGGCGCCGGCGCGATCGGTACGATGCGGTCCTCGCATCTGCAGGCCACGTCTGATGAATCCAGTCCGCGCCGACGGGCGCGCCGCGTCCGCGCTGCGCCCGGTTCGCATCACCCGCCATTACACGCGTCACGCCGAGGGCTCGGTGCTGGTCGAGTTCGGCCACACGCAAGTGATCTGCACCGCCTCGGTCGAGGACAAGGTGCCGTCGTTCCTCAAGGGCAAGGGTCAGGGTTGGCTGACGGCGGAGTACGGGATGCTGCCGCGCGCCACCCACACGCGCGGCGATCGCGAGGCGGCCAAAGGCAAGCAGAGCGGCCGTACGCAGGAGATCCAGCGCCTGATCGGGCGCAGCCTGCGCGCGGTGGTTGACCTGCAGAAGATCGGCGAGCGCACGCTGCAGATCGACTGCGACGTCATCCAGGCCGATGGCGGCACGCGGACCGCGTCGATCACCGGCGCCTTCGTCGCCGTGCACGATGCGTTCGACAAGCTGCGCGCGCAGTCGCTGCTGGCCGCCTGGCCGCTGCGCGACTTCGTGGCCGCCGTCTCGGTCGGCATGCACGCGGGCGAGGCGCTGCTCGATCTGGACTACGCCGAGGACTCGACCTGCGAAACCGACATGAACGTCGTCATGGCCGGCGATGGCCGCTTCGTCGAGGTGCAGGGCACGGCGGAGGGGGAGCCGTTCACGGAAGCACAGATGCAGCGGATGCTGGCTCTGGCACGGCAGGGCATCGGCGAACTGGTCGGGGCGCAGAAGCGCGCGCTCGGGGTCTGACTCGATGCGGCGACTGGTGCTGGCCTCCGGCAACGCCGGCAAGCTGCGTGAGTTTCGCGCGCTGCTGGCACCGCTCGAGGTGCAAGTGATCTCGCAGGCGGAACTAGCGATCGAGCCGGCCGCCGAGCCGCACCCGACTTTCGTCGAGAACGCGCTGGCCAAGGCGCGCCATGCGGCAGCGGCCAGCGGCTTGCCGGCCCTGGCCGATGACTCCGGCCTGTCGTGCCGGGCGCTCGACGGTTTGCCCGGTGTGCGCTCGGCGCGCTTTGCCGGCGATGACGCCGGCGATGGCGAGAACAACGCGGCGCTGTTGCGGCGGTTGGCGGGCGCCGCCGACCGCAGCGGCCACTACACCTGCGTGCTGGTGGCGCTGCGCGCGCCGGACGATCCGGAGCCGGTGATTGCCGAGGCCCGCTGGTACGGGCAGATCATCGAGGCGCCGCGCGGCACGCAGGGGTTCGGCTACGACCCGCACTTCCTGCTGCCCGAACTCGGGCGGACGGCCGCCGAACTCGACCCGGACCAGAAGAACCGCATCAGCCATCGCGGCCAGGCGATGGCCGAGCTGGCGCGCAAGCTGGCCGCACACTGGGGTTGGTGAGGCGGGCGCCGTCGTGATCGGCATTCCTATCAAGGCGCAGCCGGCCGCCGCGGATGCATCGGCGGCGCCCGATGTTTCGCACTACCTGCGACCCGGCACGCTCCGGCTGCCGGCGCTACCGCCGTTGTCGCTGTATGTGCACTTTCCCTGGTGCATGCGCAAGTGCCCGTACTGCGACTTCAACTCGCACGAACCGGTCGGTGGCGTCGACGCGATTCCGGAGGCGCGCTATCTGGATGCACTGCGCGCCGATCTTGAGTCCGCGCTGCCGCTGGTGTGGGGGCGGCGCATCCACTCGATCTTCATCGGTGGTGGCACCCCGAGCTTGCTCAGCGCGGCGGGGCTGGATCGCCTGTTGTCCGACATCCGCGCGCGGTTGCCGCTCGAGCCCGAATGCGAGGTCACGTTGGAGGCCAATCCCGGCACCTTCGAGGCGGAGCGCTTCGCCGCGTACCGGGCGGCCGGGGTGACCCGGCTGTCGATCGGCATCCAGTCGTTCGATGAAAACCAGCTCATGCGCCTCGGTCGCGTGCACGACCGCGCGCAGGCGATGAAGGCCGTGCAGATCGCCCAGCGCCATTTCGACACCTTCAACTTTGACCTGATGTATGGCCTGCCGGAGCAGACCCTGGCGCAGGCGCAGGCGGACGTCGAACTGGCCATCTCTCTAGCGCCGCCGCATCTGTCTCTCTATCAGCTGACGCTGGAACCGAACACGGTGTTCGCGAAGTACCCGCCGGCGTTGCCGGATGAGGACACCGCCGCCGCGATTCAGGAGTGGATCGAGGTGCGTACCGCCGAGGCGGGCTACGGCCACTACGAGGTGTCGGCCTATGCCCAGTCGGATCACGCGTGCCGCCACAACCTCAACTACTGGACCTTTGGCGACTACCTGGGCATCGGCGCCGGCGCTCACGGCAAGGTCTCCTTTCCGCAGCGCATCGTGCGTCAGGTGCGTTACCGCCAGCCGGCCTCCTACCTGGAGAACGCTGCGCGAGGCCGCTTTGCAGCCGAAAGCGTGGAGGTCAAGCGAGGCGACCTGCCGTTCGAGTTCATGCTGAATGCGCTGCGCTTGAACGACGGCTTCGCTGCCGCGCTGTTCGCGGAGCGCACCGGCATGCCGCTATCGGCGGTGGAGGGCGGACTCGACCTCGCGGAGCAGCGCGGCCTGGTGACTCGCACCCTTGATCGCATCAAGCCGACGCCGCTTGGGCGGCGCTTCCTGTCGGACTTGCAGGCGTTCTTCCTGCCCTGATGGCCGCCCCGAATTGTCTCTTTATGCCCCGTTGTGGGTCGAAATGCACTCGCGATGGGCATAATGCGCGATTCGAGGGATGGCCCATGATGCGGGCTGCCGGTTTGCGGCCGATCGGTTCTGATTGCTAAGCGCCTGATGCCCAAGGCCGGTGCGACCTGGACTGCCGCTGCGCAACAAAGCGGCACGGTTCCTGCTATTCGATGTCCAGTTGATCGCACGGCGTGCGAGAGACATCCGCCGGCCAACAGTTTCTTTCCACGATGACACCCACCGAGGAGTACGCATGGCGACCCCCAAAGAGGTCCTGAAGATGATCGCGGACAACGAAGTCAAGTTCGTTGACTTCCGCTTTACCGACACCAAGGGCAAGGAGCAGCACGTGTCCGTGCCCGCCAAGACCGTCTCCGAGGGCCAGTTCGAGCACGGCCATGCGTTCGATGGGTCGTCGATCGCCGGCTGGAAGGGGATCGAGGCGTCCGACATGCTGCTGATGCCGGATGCCGACGACGGCCGTGCATGGACCCGTTCATCGACGAAGACCGACGCTGATCATCACCTGCGACGTGCACGAGCCGTCGACCGGCAAGGGCTATGAGCGCGACCCGCGTTCGCTCGCCAAGCGCGCCGAGGCCTATCTGAAGTCGACCGGCATCGGCGACACCGCCTACTTCGGCCCCGAGCCCGAGTTCTTCATCTTCGACGGCGTGATGTGGAACGTCGACATGTCGGGCTGCTTCGTCAAGATCGACTCCGAAGAGGCGCCTGGTCGACCGGCCGAAGAAGTACGAGGGCGGCAACCTGGGGCACCGGCCGCCGGTCAAGGGCGGCTACTTCCCGGTGCCGCCGGTCGACTCGCTGCAGGACATCCGCTCCGAGATGTGCCTCGCGCTCGAGCAGATGGGCGTCGAGGTCGAGGTCCACCACCACGAGGTCGCGACCGCCGGCCAGTGCGAGATCGGCACCAAATTCGGCACCGCTGGTCAAGCGCGCCGACTGGCTGCAGATCCTACAAGTACACGATCCACAACGTGGCCCACGGCTACGGCAAGACCGCGACCTTCATGCCGAAGCCGATCGTCGGCGACAACGGCTCGGGCATGCACGTGCACCAGTCGATCTGGAAGGACGGCAAGAACCTGTTCGCCGGCGACGGCTACGCCGGCCTGTCCGACTTCGCGCTGTACTACATCGGCGGCATCATCAAGCACGCCCAGGCGCTGAACGCGATCACCAACCCGGGCACCAACACCTACAAGCGCCTGGTGCCGGGCTTCGAGGCGCCGGTGAAGCTGGCCTACTCGGCGCGCAACCGCTCGGCCTCGTGCCGCATCCCGTACGTGTCGAACCCGAAGGGCCGCCGCGTCGAGGTGCGCTTCCCGGACCCGACCGCCAATCCGTACCTGGCGTTCGCCGCGATGCTGATGGCCGGCCTCGACGGCATCCAGAACAAGATCCATCCGGGCGAGCCGATGGACAAGAACCTGTACGACCTGCCGCCGGAAGAAGCCGAAGAAGGTCCCGACCGTGTGCTTCGCTCGACGAGGCGCTGGACGCCCTCGACAAGGACCGCGAGTTCCTGACCCGCGGCGGCGTGTTCACCAACGACCTGATCGACGCCTACATCGAGCTGAAGATGGAGGAGGTCACGCGCTTCCGCATGACCACGCATCCGGTCGAGTTCGACATGTACTACAGCCTCTGTCGATCCGGTCGCGGGCCAGCAAGGGGCGGGCGACCGCCCCTTGTTGCTTGGGCCGGCCGCATGACGCGGCAGGCCGACCTCAGGATGCATGGGACTCGACAAAATGCCGGCGCATCAGCCGTTTATTGCTTCGATCCTGGGGATGCAGGCGAGCGAGACGCTGCCTTACACTCGATTTGTCTCGTTTGTTCTCGCCTGCCTCGATGAAGCCTTTGGGCCTGTTGCTGTTGACCGGATTGCTCGGCGTTACACCCGCGCACGCGCAGGGCGATATCTTCGAGTGCGTCGACGCGCAAGGGCGCAAGTCGTTTACCAACACGAACGAGAACAAGGGCTGCAAGCGGCTCAACGTGCAACCGATCGCCTCCGTGCCCGCGCCACGGCTGCCGGCGACTGCAGCCAGCAACGGCAACCCGGTCCGTCCGGCGGTGGATCAGCGCACGGCCGGCTTTCCGCGCGTCGAGGCCGACACGCAGAAGGCGCGCGACAACGATCGCCGACGCATCCTCGAGGACGAGCTGAAGGCAGAGGAAGACCGGCTGGTACGGCTGCGCACCGAGTTCAACGGCGGCCAGCCCGAGCGCAACGGCGACGAGACTCGCAACTTCGCGCGTTACCAGGAACGGGTGGCGCGCATGCAGGAAGACATCCAGCGCAGCGAGAGCAACGTCGCCGCCTTGCGGCGCGAACTCGCGATGTCGCGCAACTAGTTGCCGCGCAGGCGCGCACCGGCGCGCGCCCAGTCAGCGGCGACCATCCTTCGCTCGCGGCGCCATGAACGGCGCCGACTTCGGGTTCAGTGCGAACAGCGAGCGCTTCCAGGGACTCGACCTGCTCACCACCGCCGTGCTGGTGCTCAACTGGCGCGGGCTGGTGGTGTTCGCCAACCAGGCCGCCGAACAGTTGTTCGAGGCATCGCGAGTCAAGCTGATCGGCCAGCAGGCGCAGCGGCTGTTTGCCGGCGACCAGCCGATCGACCTGTTGCTGTCGGAGGCTTCGGCCAACGCGCTCGGCCAGCGCCGGCAGATTCTTGAACTGCGCCGCGCCTTGCGTGAGCCGTTGCTGGTGCAGGCGACCGCATCGGCGTTGTACTCGCGTGAGACGCCGCTGGTGATCGAACTCGTCGAGATCGAGCAGCAGCTGAAGGTCAGTCGCGAAGAGCGCCAGCTCGACCTGACCGAGGCCAATCGCCAGCTGCTGCGCAACCTGGCGCACGAAATCAAGAACCCGCTTGGCGGCATTCGCGGCGCGGCACAGTTGCTCGAAGGGGAACTGCGGTCGCCGGAGCAGCGCGAGTACACCGGCGTCATCATCGGCGAGGCGGATCGGCTGCAGTCGCTGGTCGATCGGCTGCTGGCGCCGCATCGTCGGCCGCGCGTGGTGGCGCGCTTCAACGTGCACGAGGTGTGCGAGCGCGTGCGGGTGGTCATGTCGGCCGAGTTTCCGCGCGGGCTGGAATTCATCCGCGATTACGACGCCTCGGTGCCCGACATCGAGGGCGACCAGGAGCAGCTGATCCAGGCGCTGCTCAACGTGGTGCGCAATGCAGCCGAGGCGCTCGAGGCGCGCATTGCCGCCGGCGATGCACAGATCACGCTGCGTACGCGCGTGGCGCGCCACGTGACGATTGCGCGGCGCTACGTGCGTCTGGCACTGGACTTGCATGTGATCGACAACGGGCCGGGTATTCCGGAAGAGCTGCGTGATCGCGTCTTCTATCCGCTGGTGTCGGGGCGCGAGGGCGGCAGCGGTCTCGGACTGACGCTTGCACAGACGTTCGTGCAGCAGAACGATGGCGTGATTGAATTCGAGTCGCGGCCGGGCAGGACTGATTTCCGCATCCTGCTACCGCTGTCATGAGGCGGTCATGACGCTGCGGCGCGGGTGAAATCTGAAGGGCAGTCGCAGGGATGAGACCGATGCAACGCGGGAGAGATCGATGAAGCCGGTGTGGATCGTCGATGACGACCGTTCAATCCGTTGGGTGCTGGAAAAAGCGCTGGCGCGCGAGAACATCCCCTGCAAGGCGTTCGGCGGCGCGCAGGAGGTGCTGAGCGAACTCGAACTCGACAGCCCGCAGGTGCTTGTGTCAGACATTCGCATGCCCGGCGCAATCGGGACTCGATGCTGCTGGCAAAGGTCAAGGAGCCGCTACCCGGCGTTGCCGGTGATCATCATGACCGCGTTTTCCGATCTGGAAAGTGCGGTCTCTGCATTCCAGGGCGGTGCGTTCGAGTACCTGCCCAAGCCGTTCGACGTCGACAAGGCGGTCGAGCTGATCCGCCGCGCGGTCGACGAAAGCCTGCGCGAATCGACCACCGACGATGCGCCGCTGGATGCGCCGGAGATCCTCGGCCAGGCGCCGGCGATGCAGGAGGTGTTCCGTGCGATCGGCAAGCTGGCGCAGTCCAATGTCACGGTGCTCATCACCGGCGAATCGGGCACCGGCAAGGAACTCGTGGCGCGGGCATTGCACCGCCACAGCGCGCGCGCCGAGCAGCCTTTCATGGCGCATGAACACGGCGGCGATCCCGCGCGACCTGCTGGAGAGCGAGCTGTTCGGCCACGAGCGCGGCGCGTTCACCGGGGCGCAGGCGATGCGGCGTGGCCGCTTCGAGCAGGCCGAGGGCGGCACGCTGTTCCTGGATGAGATTGGCGACATGCCGGCCGAGCTGCAGACGCGCCTGCTGCGCGTGCTGTCCGATGGCTTCTACTACCGCGTCGGCGGCCATCAGCCGATCAAGGCCGACGTGCGCGTGATCGCGGCGACCCACCAGAATCTCGAGGAGCGGGTGCGCCAGGGCCTGTTCCGCGAGGACCTGTACCACCGGCTGAACGTGATCCGGCTGCGCCTGCCGCCGCTGCGCGAGCGTCCGGAAGACATTCCGGTACTGACGCGCCACTTCCTGGCCAAGAGCGCGCGCGATCTGGGCGTCGAGCCGAAGAAGCTCTCGCCAGAACGCGCAGATGGAGCTCACCAGGCTCGCAGTATCCCCGGCAACGTGCGGCAGATCGAGAACCTCTGCCACTGGCTGACCGTGCTGGCGCCGGCGCAGGTGGTCAAGGTGGACGATCTGCCACTGGAGATCCGGCACGAGGCGGCGGGCACGAGCGCCACGCCGGCGCATGCGGTTCCCGTCGCCCCCGCGGCTGGCGCGGTGGCCCCGGTTGCACCGGTGACGCCGTCGTCGTCGGACTGGCTCGCCTTGCTGGTCGACGAAGTCACCCGGCGCCTGGCCGCCGGCGAGCGCGAAGTGATGGATGAACTCGGACGCCAGTTCGAAGCCGCCGTCATCCGCACTGCGCTCAAGCACACGCACGGACGCCGCATCGAAGCGGCAAGCAAGCTGGGCGTGGGGCGCAACACGATCACGCGCAAGATCCAGGAACTCGGCCTGGAAGACTAGGCGCGACGGGCGCGGGGTCGCCGCCGTTGCGCGCACTCGCGACGTCCGTGCGCCTGGGGCCACCCGCCGTCCGCCTGCGGTTGCGTTGCCCATCGGCCGCATCTGCGATCCGTCGCCCATCCGCGCGCTTTGTCGCATGGCGCAGGCGTCGCCGTGGCGCCTGTCCATAATCCCGCCCATCGAAAAAGTATCGGGCTCGTGCGCGCGATCCGCCGCGCAGCCCTCGGGGGGATGATGAATCGACGCCGCAAGATCTGGCTGGCGCTGGGTGGGGTACTGCTGCTGGCTGCTGGTGGGGCCGTGGCGCTCAAAGGTGGCAAGCCGAAGGACAGCGCGGCCAAGGGCAAGGAGGCGCCGGCGCTGGAGTTCGTGGCGGCCGATCTGGTGCAACTGGCCACCCGGCCGCTGGCGGTCGAACTGGCGCTGCCCGGCTCGGTGCAGGCGATGTCGCAAGCCACGGTGCGCTCCAAGCTGTCGGCCGAGGTGCGCCAGGTGCATGTGCGCGAAGGCGAGCGGGTGCGCGCCGGCCAGATCCTGGTCGAATTCGATACCGCCGCCTTGCGCGTGCAACTGGCTGAACGCAACGCGACGCTCGAGTCCGCCAAGGCGCAGCTGGTGCAGACCGACCGCACGCGCCAGGTCAATGCCCAGCTCGTCAAGCAGAACTTCATCTCGCAGAACGCGTTCGACACGGCCGACTCCGCCTATCGCGCGCAGGCGGCGGCGGTCGAGGCGGCCCAGGCCCAGCTGGCGCAGACGCAACTGCTGCTCAACGATGCGATGGTGCGCGCGCCGATTGCCGGCCACGTGTCCAAGCGGTATGTGCAGCCGGGCGAGAAGGTCGGTTTCGATGCGCCGCTGGTCGGCATCGTCGATCTCGGTCAGCTCGAAGTGCAGGCGCAGGCGCCGGTGTCTGACGTGGCGCAGATCGCCGCCGGTGCGCGGGCGGTGGTCACGATCGAAGGCCTGCCGGACCGCACCTTCGAGGGCCGTGTGGAGCGCATCAATCCGAGCACCGAGCCGGGGACCCGCTCGATCAATTTCTTTGTGTCGATCAGCAACGAGGCGGCGCTGCTGCGCGCGGGCATGTTCGCCAAGGTGCGGCTGCATGTCGGTGCCGACACGCCGGTGCCGGCGCTGCCGATCTCGGCGGTGCGCAGCGACAACGGCCAGGACGTGGTGTGGGTGCTGGCGGAGGGCAAGCTGCGCAAGCAGGCGGTGACGGTCGGCCGGCGCGACGAGCGGGCGCAGATGGTCGAGATCCGCGGCGGTCTGGCCGGCAGCGAGCAGGTGATCGCCACCAAGTTCGACAACCTGCGCGACGGCCTGGCCGCCAAGGTCATCGGCAGCGTCGGTGAAGCGCGGGTGGCCGACAAGGACGCCCCGCGCCTGCCGGCCCGCGTGAACTAGGCCGGAGCCGACCCATGTGGATGACGCGCGTATCGATCCACCACCCGGTGTTCGCGACCATGGTGATGGTCGCGTTGCTGGTGCTGGGCCTGTTTTCGTACAACAAGCTGCGGGTCGAGGCGATGCCCGACATCGAGCTGCCGATGGTGCAGGTGTTCGTGGCGTACCCGGGCGCCTCGCCCGAGCAGGTCGAGAACGACATTACCAAGCCGATCGAGAACGCCGTCAACACGGTGGCCGGCGTCAAGCGGATCCTGAGCCGCTCGGACGAAGGCCGCTCTTTTACCTGGGTCGAGTTCCGACTCGACGTCGACACCACCAAGGTGCTGCAGGAGACGCGCGACAAGCTGGCGCAGATCCGCGCCGGCTTTCCGCGCGACGCGAAGGACCCGGTGGTGCAGCGCGCCGGCGGCGGCGAGAACGAGCAGCCGGTGGCGACCTTCGCGCTGCTGGGCGCCAGCCAGTCGCAGCGCGAGCTGACGCTGCTCGCCGAGCAGGTGGTGCAGAAGGCGTTCGAGCGTGTCAACGGCGTCGGCCGCGTCGAGCTCGGCGGCACGGTGACGCGCCAGATCCTGGTGCAGGTGGCGCCAGCCAAGCTGGTGGCCTTCGGCATCAGCGTCGACCAGGTGGTGCAGGCGCTGCGCAACGCCAATGTGAGCGTGCCGGTCGGCACGATTACTTCGGCCACCGCCGATGCGATCGTGCGCGTGGATGGGCGCATGGGCTCGGCGGCCGACTTCGGCCGCATCATCGTGGCGCGCAAGGGCGGGGTGCCGATCTTGCTGTCGCAGGTGGCCGAGATTCGCGACACCGAGAAAGAGCGCACCACGATCTCCCGCGTCGACGGCCAGCCGTCGATCGGCTTCTGGATCTACAAGGCGCAGGACGCCAACCTGATCGAGGTCGGTCGCGCGTTGAAGCAGGCGGCCGGCGACATGCAGGCGCTGCTGCCGCCGGGGGCCGAGCTGAAGTTCATGTGGGCGATGGCCGACTTCGTCGAGCAGTCGGTCGACAACGTCAAGCGCACCATCATCGAGGGCGCACTGCTGACGGTGCTGATCGTGTTCCTGTTCCTCGGCAGCTGGCGCAGCACGGTCATCACGGGGCTGACGCTGCCGATCGCGGTGATCGCCACCTTCATCGCGCTGTACGCCTTCGGCTTCACGCTCAACTACATGACGCTGATGGCGCTGTCGCTGTGCATCGGCCTGCTGATCGACGATGCCATCGTGGTGCGCGAGAACATCGTGCGTCATCTGCACATGGGCAAGGATCACTACACGGCGGCGCGCGAAGGCACCGAGGAGATCGGCCTGGCGGTGCTGGCCACCACGCTGTCGGTGGTGGCGGTGTTCGTGCCGATCGCCTTCATGGGCGGCATCGTCGGCAAGTTCTTCTACGCGTTCGGCCTGACGGTGGTGGTGGCGGTGCTTGTGTCGCTGTTCGTGAGCTTCACGCTCGACCCGATGCTTTCGTCGGTGTGGAAGGACCCGCCGGGCGGCGCGCGCGGCCTCCCCGTGGTCGGGCCGATCCTGCGCGTGTTCGACGGCTGGGTGGAGCGCTGGCACGCGTGGTACGGCGCGCTGCTCGGCTGGGTTCTCTCGGGCCGTCGCTACCGCCTGTGGTGGCCGACCTTCGGGCGCGCGCAGGACGTGGCGCCCGGACAGCCGCGTGGCTGGGGCTGGCGCCGCGCCACCGTGACCACGCGCGGCGTGGCCTTGTGGGTGGCGACGGCGAGCTTCCTGGTCAGCCTGCCGATCGCCGGTTTCGTCGGCACCGAGATGCAACCCCAGGTCGACCAGAGCTTCACCAACGTGCAACTGACGATGCCGGTGGGGTCGAGCCTGGACTACGCCAACGAGCGCGTGCGCCGGGTCGAGGACGCGCTGCGCGAGTTCAAGGAGATCCGCGCCATCGACACCAGCGTCGGCAGCGAGGGGCGAAACACGGCACGCATCAATTTGCTGCTGGTGCCGCGCGACGAGCGCGACCGCTCGCAGAAGCAGCTGGAGGAGGCAATCCGCGCGCGCGTGGCGCGCATCCCTGGCGTGGAGATGAAGGTCGGCGGCAACACGCCGATCTATGTGGCGCTGCTGGGCAACAGCGACGCCGAGATGAACCGCGTGATCGCGGACTTCAAGACCAAGGTGGCGCAGATCCGCGGCATCACGGACATCGACGTCTCGGTCAAGGAAGGCACGCCCGCGCTGTCGGTGCGCCTGAAGCCCGAACTGGCCGCCGAGTTCGGCATCACGCACGCGCAGCTCGGGTCGACCCTGCGCGCCTTCGTTGGCGGCGAGCTGTCGGGCTACTGGCTGGCCCCGGATGGCCAGAACTACGAGGTGATCACCCAGGTTCCGCGCTCCGACCGCTCGGTGGCCGACGACATCTCCGGCCTGAACATCGCCACCGGCCGCGTGCTGGCCGACGGTGCGGCCGAAGTCGTGCCGCTGCGGGCGATCGCCACGGTGGAGTCGACCTTCAATCCGCAGAACATCCGGCGCCAGGACCTGACGCGGCGGGTGGCGCTGTTCGCCAACGTGCAGGGCCGGCCGGCCGGCGATGCCGGCAAGGAAGTGCAGGAGCTGGTGAAGAGCTATCCGCTGCCGCCGGGCCTGCGCTTCGATGTCGGCGGTCAGATCAAGGACCAGCAGGAAGTGTTCGGGGCCATCCTCGGCGCGCTGGCGCTGGCCGTGATCTTCATCTACATCGTGCTCGCATCGCAGTTCGGCAGCTTCATCCAGCCGCTCGCGATCATGGTGTCGCTGCCGTTGTCGATCGTCGGCGTGATGCTGGCGCTGCTCGTCACCAACACCACGCAGAACATCTTCTCGATGATCGGCATCGTGTTCCTGATGGGCCTGGTCACCAAGAACGCGATCCTGCTGGTCGACTTCGCCAACCAAGGCCAGCGCCAGGGCATGAGCCGCAACGACGCGCTGCTGGCGGCCGGCCAGGTCCGGCTGCGGCCGATCCTGATGACCACCGCGGCGATGATCTTCGGCATGCTGCCGCTGGCCCTCGGGCTGGGCGAGGGCGCCGAGCAACAGGCGCCGATGGGGCGCGCGATCATCGGCGGCGTGATCACCTCCACTCTGCTGACGCTGGTCGTGGTGCCGGTCATCTACTCCTACCTCGACGCCTGGGAGCGGCGCTGGTTTCACCGGTGGGTTGCGGCCGAGTAGCTGTAGCCTCGCCAGCCCAGCGCCGCGGACAAGCAGCACTAGCCGAGCGGGTACTCCCGGCGGCACGTGAGGTCGCTCACAATGCCGCCCGATGACGCCACCGCCTTCGCCACCGCGCCGCCGCCTCGTGGCGGCCGATCCCGACGCGCGTTCCCTGCGCGGGGGCTGGATCCTCTGGGCGATCGGCACGGCGGTGCTGATTGTGGCCAGCCTCGCCACCCCGCCGGAGCGCCTGCCACTGATGGTTGTCCTGGCCGCGGCGCTGCTGCTGTGGCCGCTGTGGCGCGGCGGGCGGCGCGTGATCCACGTCGTGCTCGATAGTGCGCATGCGCCGTGGCAGGGCGTGTACTACGAGTTCGATGGCCGCCAGATCCGCATCCTTGTCGACGACACCGAGGCCCTGTGGTTCTGTGCGGCCGATGTGTTCGCGGTGCTCGAGATCGCCGCGGGTGGCCGTGAGCCGGCCCGCGCGCGTCTGGCCGCCGGGCGCGACGGCCTGCGGCATGCCCCCGGAACCCGCATGCTCTGCTTCACCGAGCGCGGACTGGCCGCCTGGCTCGAGCGTCGCACCGAGCGCCGCGTGGCGACTTTCGAGCGCTGGCTGCAGACCCAGGTGATCGGCCCGCATCACCGCAAGCTGGAACTGGCAGGCCTTTCTGCGCGAACGCAAACCCGCGCCGAATGATCCCGGCAGACTCCAGCCCAGGAGGAGTTCCATGAAGACATCGCGCCCCATCCCCCGTCTGGCCACCGTGGCCGGCAAGTCAGCCGCACGCACCGCCACGGCCGCCAAGTCGAGTTCAGCGGCGACCAAGAGCAAGCGCCGCGCTTCGGCAGCCGCGTCCGCCGTGCGCCGCGCTGCGGCCGGCGACACGACGCCCGCAAAGGCGCGGAAGGCGGTCGAAGCGTTCGTGGTCGACGAGGCGACACGGGCTGCGAATGCGCACGAAGTCGCGGCGATCACCGACATCCTGAAGGGCGAAGCGCCGGCTGATCGCAAGGCGCTGGTCAAGACGCTTCTGAAGGAGGAGCAAGCGCAGGCGCGGCCGTCGCTCCATCCTGACGAGGAACTGGCGCCCGACTGGCGCGAGGGCGGCTATGCCGTCGCGGACCTGCTGTCGCGCAAGAGCTACGAGCGGCAGAAGTACCGCCAGCAGGTCGAGCTGCTGAAGCTGCAGGCGTGGGTGAAGGAGACCGGCCAGCGCGTCGTGGTCCTGTTCGAGGGGCGCGACGCCGCCGGCAAGGGCGGCGCGATCAAGCGCTTCATGGAGCACCTGAACCCGCGCGGCGCGCGCGTGGTGGCGCTCGAGAAGCCGACCGACGTCGAGCGCGGGCAGTGGTACTTCCAGCGCTACGTGCAGCACCTGCCGACCGCCGGCGAGATCGTGCTGTTCGACCGCTCCTGGTACAACCGCGCCGGCGTCGAGCGCGTGATGGGCTTCTGCACCAACGACGAGTACGTCGAATTCATGCGCCAGTGCCCCGAGTTCGAGCGCAACCTCGTGCGGAGCGGCGTGCACCTGGTGGAGCTCTGGTTCTCGGTGAGCCGCCGCGAGCAGCGCCGCCGCTTCAAGGAGCGCGAGGTGCACCCGCTCAAGCAGTGGAAGCTCTCGCCGATCGACATGGCCTCGCTCGACAAGTGGGACCAGTACACCAAGGCCAAGGAAGCGATGTTCTTCTACACGGACACAGCGGATTCGCCGTGGACCGTGATCAAGAGCGACTGCAAGAAGCGCGCGCGCCTGAACGCGATGCGCTACGTCCTGCACAAGCTGCCCTACACGAACAAGGAACTGGACCGCATCGGCGCCATCGACCCGCTGCTGGTGGGCCGGGCAAACCTGGTTTACGAACGTGGTGAGAAGCAGGGAGCTGCGCCGATCGTGTAAGTCGCGGTCGGATCGAAGGCACGAAGAAAAAGGGGCTGCGAGTGATCGCAGCCCCTTGTGTTCTTGGCTCCCCGACCTGGACTCGAACCAGGGACCTGCGGATTAACAGTCCGTCGCTCTACCGACTGAGCTATCGGGGATCAGAAAGCGGCAAAGTATACCGAGGCGCTTCGCGCATTCCAAACCTGCATTAAAGGCGATCAGTCGGCGAGGACCTTTGCCACCGCGTCGCACACGTAGTCGATGTTCTTCGAGTTGAGCGCGGCCACGCAGATGCGGCCGCTCGAGACAGCGTAGATGCCGAACTCCCGTTGCAGGCGCTCGACCTGGGCGGCCGTCAGGCCCGAGTAGGAGAACATGCCGCGCTGCTGGGTGACAAACCCCAGGTCCCGCTTGACGCCGCGCGCCTTCAAGCCATCCACCAGACGCGTGCGCATGAGCTTGATTCGCTCGCGCATCTCGCCGAGTTCCTTTTCCCACAGATCGCGCAGCGCGGGCGTGGTGAGCACAGTGGCGACGACCGTGCCGCCGTGCGTGGGCGGGTTCGAGTAGTTGGTGCGGATGACCCGCTTGAGCTGGCTCAGGACGCGCGTCGCCTCGTCCTTGTCGGCGGCGACGATGGTCAATGCGCCGACGCGCTCGCCGTAAAGGGAGAACGACTTCGAGAAAGAACTGGCGACAAAGAACGTGACGCCGGCGTCGGCGAACAGGCGCACGGCGGCGCCGTCGGACTCGAGTCCGTCACCGAAGCCCTGGTAGGCGATGTCGAGGAAGGGCAGCAGGTTGGCGGCGCGGACGACATCGACAAGCTGCCGCCACTGGTCAGCAGTGAGGTCGACGCCGGTCGGGTTGTGGCAGCAGGCGTGCAGCACGACCATCGTGCCTGGGGCGGCCGACTTCAGCGCGCCGAGCATGCCGGCAAAGTCGACCCCGTGGTTCTGCTGGTCGTAATAGGGATAGGTGCCGACCGCGAAGCCTGCCCCCTCGAACAGCGCCCGATGGTTCTCCCAGCTTGGATCGCTGATCAGAACCCGCGCGTTGCCGTTGAAGCGCTTGAGGAAGTCGGCGCCGATCTTCAGGGCGCCGGTGCCGCCGAGCGCCTGCGCCGTGATCACGCGGCCGGAGCTGAGCAGCGCGCTGCCTGCGCCGAACAGCAAGGCTTGCACGGCAGCGTCATAGGCAGCGATGCCTTCGATTGGCAGATAGCCACGCGGCTTGGCGGCCTCGATCCGCTGGCGCTCCGCCTCGCGCACGGCCTGCAAAAGCGGAATCCGGCCTTCGTCGTCGCAGTAGACGCCGACCCCGAGATTGACCTTGTGCGCACGCGGGTCGGCGTTGAACGCTTCGTTCAGTCCGAGGATGGGATCGCGCGGTGCGAGTTCGACGGTTGAAAACAGGGACGTTGGCATGACGACGTTAGCTCGAGTCGGGGGAGCGCCCCCGGGCGCGGAGGCCGGAGCCAACTCCATGCCCCGGGACGGTGCTGATGCATAGCGGCAAAGTCTACACGCCGGGTTCGCGTGCCTGATCCCGCGCCGCGTCGATCTGTCAAGACCTGGCGCCTGAAAAAGTCTTCGAAGACCGCTCCGTCAAGTTGTAACTCTATGAAAAAAATAGGAAAGATGGCGTCCCCCAGCATCGTGGGGCTAGGCATTCCAAGGCTTGATCTCTACAATCCGCCGCTTGCTAGCGTCAGCTTTTGCAGCGCAAAAAGTCCACCGTGCTGATCAGTTATCCCAACTCGCCGTTCCAGCTTCACCAGCCGTTTGCGCCGGCTGGCGATCAGCCATTGGCGATCGATCGGCTGGCCGACGGACTAGCTGATGGTCTCGCATTCCAGACGCTGCTGGGTGTGACCGGATCCGGCAAGACCTTCACCATGGCCAACGTGATCGCGCGCACCTGCGCGCCCCACCATCGTGCTGGCGCCGAACAAGACGCTGGCGGCGCAGCTGTACTCCGAGATGCGCGAGTTCTTCCCAAACAATGCGGTGGAGTACTTTGTTTCGTGCTACGACTACTACCAGCCGGAGGCCTACGTGCCGTCGCGCGACACTGTACATCGAGAAGGACTCGTCGATCAACGAGCACATCGAGCAGATGCGGCTGTCGGCCACCAAGGCCCTGCTCGAGCGGCGCGACACCGTGATCGTGGCGACCGTCTCGGCGATCTATGGCATCGGCGATCCGGGCGACTACTACGGCGATGGTCCTTCACCTGCGCGCGCAGCGATAAGCATCGACCAGCGCGATGTCATCCGCCGCCTGGCGCGTGCAGTACGAGCGCAACGATGATGGACTTCGCGCCGCGGCACCTTCCGGGTGCGCGGCGACGTGATCGACATCTTCCCGGCCAGCGATGCGGAGACGCGGTGCGCGTCGAGCTGTTCGATGACGAGGTGAGCCATCTGCCTGTTCGATCCGCTCACCGGCGCAGATCGCGTCAGAAGGCTGCCGCGCTTCACCGTTTATCCCTCAGTCCATTACGTCACGCCGCGCGCGACGGTGCTGCGCGGCGATCGAGACGATCAAGGAGGAACTGGCCGAGCGCATCGAGCTCGTCTATCGCAGAAGAGCAAGCTGGTGGAGGCGCAGCGGATGGAGCAACGCACCCGCTTCGACCTGGAGATGCTGGGCGAGGTGGGCTTCTGCAAGGGCATCGAGAACTACTCGCGCCACCTGTCGGGCCGCGCCCCGGGTGAGCCGCCGCCGACGCTGATTGACTACCTGCCGGCCGACGCGCTGATGATCGTCGATGAGTCGCACGTCACCATTCCGCAGATCGGCGGCATGTACAAGGGCGATCGCTCGCGCAAGGAAACGCTGGTCGAGTACGGCTTCCGACTGCCTTCGGCGCTGGACAACCGGCCGCTGCGGTTCGACGAGTTCGAGACCGCTGATGCCGCTAGGCGGTGTTCGTGTCGGCCACGCCGGCCGACCTACGAGGCGGAGCAGGTCGGGGCAGGTTGCCGAGCAGCTGGTGCGTCCGACCGGGCTGATCGATCCGGCGGTGGAAGTGCGCCCAGCGCATGACCAGGTGGACGACCTGCTGGGCGGAGATCGAGCCGCGTGTGGCGCGAGGCGATCGCGTGCTGGTCACCACGCTGACCAAACGCATGGCCGAGGACCTGACCGGGTTCCTGGCCGAGCATGGCGTCAAAGTGCGCTACCTGCACTCGGACATCGATACGGTCGAGCGGGTCGAGATCATCCGCGACCTGCGGCTGGGCGTGTTCGACGTGCTGGTGGGCATCAACCTGCTGCGTGAAGGACTGGACCTGCCGGAAGTCTCGCTGGTGGCGATTCTCGATGCCGACAAGGAAGGCTTCCTGCGCTCGGAGCGTTCGCTGATCCAGACCATCGGCCGGGCGGCGCGACACCTGAACGGCACTGCGATCCTGTATGCCGATGCCGTGACCGATTCGATGCAGAAGGCGATCGACGAGACCAGTCGCCGTCGCACCAAGCAGATGGCGTTCAATCGCGAGCACGGCATCGAGCCGCGCGGCGTCAAGAAAGACGTGCGCGAAATGATCGACGGCGTTTTCGATGCGCGTGCGTCTCGCGCTGGTGCCAAGGCGGAGGGTGCGACCGTCGATTACGAGACGATGAGCGAGAAGCAGCTCGCGCGCGAGATCAAACGGCTCGAGAAGCTGATGTTCGAGCACGCAAAGAACCTGGAGTTCGAGAAGGCGGCCAGGGCGCGTGACCAGCTCGCGCAATTGCGGCAGCAGGTGTTCGGGGCCGCGTCAGGCGAAAGCGTGACGCCGGTAGTGATAGAGAAAGCGGCTTGACGGTCTGGGCCGATCGGGTCGCAGTCGGGTGGCAGGTGTGACCGGGTGGCGCGCGCGATGGGAGTGGTTCAGTGAACTTCCTCCGGTCTCGTGGGTCAGTCGGTGGCGTATTTGGGGAATTTCTTGGGGGTGTGACAACGAGCGGAGGGGTCTTGCCGTTCGTTCTTCGACGGGCAGCCACAACGCGGGCCCGAACCAGAAAGGCGCGTTAATGATGACGAAAGTCCTGTTTGTTTGCATGGGGAACATTTGCCGGTCGCCGACGGCGGAAGGCGTGTTCAAGAAAATGGTGGCCGATGCCGGCCTGCACGACATCGTCCACGTCGATTCGGCGGGTACGCACGCCTACCATGTGGGCGAGACGCCGGACGTGCGTGCGCAGCAGGCTGCCCGCAAGCGCGGCTATGACTTGTCGACCTTGTCGGCGCGTCAGGTGACGCAGGACGACTACCGCGATTTCGACCTGATCCTGGCCATGGACTGGGAGAACCTGGCGCTGATGCAGCAGCAGTGCCCGCGGGCGTTCAAGCACAAGCTGCATCTGCTGATGCGCTTTGCCGGTGAGCACGACGCCGCGACGGTGCCCGATCCGTACTACGGCGGTCCGGAAGGCTTCAATACCGTGCTCGACTACGTCGAGGACGCGTGTCAGGGCCTGATCGACGTGGTGCGCAAGCGCGCCACCATGTACGCCGCTGCCTGAGCGCGGCGGTCTCCCGCGCGTCTGTGTCGTCAAGCCCCGGCTGCTGCGAGCTGGGGAGCTTCTGATTCGTATAGGCGATCGAGCGCCGCGCGGCCCGACAGCCCGCTACGCTCGACTCGCCGCTCGGCTGCGCGCACGACCAGTCGCGGTACGACGTTCGCCAAGGTGGTCCCCGCGGTCAGATAGCGCGTAAGCGTGCGCTGCCGGTTGGCGGCGACGACGGCGTCGTGCGTCGCGCTCCGCCCGGAACGCAACGGTGCTTGGGACCGAGCCTCCGTTTGCGCGTCTGCGTCCCCCCGCTTGCAGAAGATCGCTGTCAGGTTCGCGTTCTGTAAGCCGCCGTCGATCAGCACGGTAGCCAACCCGGCCTGCCGCGCCAATGCGGCCAGCGGGGATGCGGCGAAGTAGTAAAGGTGCGCGCGGTGATACAGGTTCGAGGGCGAACTGACATCGGTCAGCGCATTCGGCACCTCGATGTACAGGTGGCCGCCGGGCTTGAGCCAAGCGGCGAGTCGCCGCAGCGCGGCGCGCGGGTCTGGCACGTGTTCGAGCACATGGAAGATCGTGACCAAGTCGAACTCCGCCGGCCCGAACTCATTGTCGTCGAGCGTGCCGGGGCGCAAATCGATGCCGTACTCGGCGCGCGCGTACTCGCGATAGCCGTCGTTCGGCTCAATGCCGGTGAGTCGGTAGCCGCGGCTGGTCAGCAGGTAGCTGAATTCACCGCCGCCTGCCCCGCAGTCGAGCACGCGCGCCGTCGGGGCAGCGAGCAGCCCGGCGATCCGCAGGCGGCCCAGCGCAACCTTGCCTGCCCGATAGATGTGCTTCAGGCGGGGGCGCGATGCCTGCTTGTACTCGAGTCGATAGCGCTCGGCGTAGAAGCGGGCCAGTTCTTCGCGGGTCGGAATCGGATCCACATAAGTGAGCCCGCAAGACGCACAGCAGGTGACGGGCAAGGGCCGGCCGTGCCGATCCTTGATCTCGACCAGCGTGCCATCGTTCGACTGGCACAGGTTGCACGCCGTCACGGCACGGTGCGGCGCAAATCGGCGGAGGGAGGTCAAGGGCGTTGCTCGCGGTGGAAGCTCCGAGCAGGATAACAAAGGGGTTGGCACGGCCCGTTTGGCGGGCTTTGGCGGCAGGGCGCAGAGCAAGAGGTCGCAAGCCGCATCGACGTGTGCTTGACCCTTCAGCACCGTTGTCAATACTTGACTGTCGCGGTAGGGAATCGTTACATTCCCGATCGCACCACTCGGGAATTTTTGGCGGCGAACCCAGTCAGACGGAACACCCGATGGCTTGATTCAGGCGCTGAGCCAGTCACGCCGGGCCGGCATCCGACACTCCACCGCTGACCATGTGAGGCAAATGCAATGAGACTGACCACCAAGGGCCGCTTTGCGGTGACCGCGATGATCGATTTGGCCTTGCGCCAGCACCATGGTCCGGTAACGCTCGCCGGCATCAGCCAGCGGCAGAAGATCTCGCTGTCGTATCTGGAGCAGTTGTTCGGCCGCCTGCGTCGGCATGAACTCGTCGAAAGCACGCGCGGCCCCGGCGGCGGCTATACGCTGGGCAAGGCCATGAGCGACATTTCGGTGGCCGACATCATCTACGCCGTTGATGAACCGCTCGACGCCACCCAGTGCGGCGGCAAGGAAAACTGCGACAACGACCAACGCTGCATGACGCACGATCTGTGGGCCAACCTCAATCGGGTCATGGTCGACTACCTCGATTCGGTCAGCCTGCATGACCTGGTCGAGCAGCAGAAGCAGAAGCTGGCTCAGCAGGGTGTCAACGTGCTCGTATCTGCACTATAATCGCGGTGATGGTCGGAACCGTGCCGTCGCGCCGGCACAAAAGAACAGATGGTCGTCGGCTGAGGGAGCCCTGTCGATGCAATTGCCGATCTACCTCGACTACTCCGCCACCACGCAGGTCGACCCACGCGTGGCCGAGAAGATGATCCCGCTGATCTCGACGGAACAACTTCGGCAATCCCGCCTCGCGCAGCCACGCCTTCGGCTGGGCTGCCGAGAAGGCGGTCGAGGAAGCGCGCGACCAGGTGGCGGCGTTGGTCAATGCCGATCCGCGCGAGATCATCTGGACGTCCGGCGCCACCGAGTCGATCAACCTCGCGCTCAAGGGCGCCGCGCACTTCTACAAGGACAAGGGCAAGCACCTCGTCACGGTGAAGACCGAGCACAAGGCCACCCTCGACACGATGCGCGAGCTCGAGCGCGAAGGCTTCGAGGTCACCTACCTGGACGTGCAGCCGGACGGCCTGCTCGACCTCAAGGCACTCGAGGCAGCGCTGCGCCCTGACACGATCTGCGTGTCGGTGATGTTCGTGAACAACGAGATCGGCGTGATCCAGGACATCGCGGCGATCGGCGAAATGTGCCGCGCACGCGGCATCGTGTTCCACGTCGACGCGGCGCAGGCCACGGGCAAGGTGCCGATCGACCTGGACCGGCTCAAGGTCGACCTGATGTCGTTCTCGGCGCACAAGACGTACGGCCCGAAGGGCATCGGCGCGCTGTACGTGCGCCGCAAGCCGCGCGTGCGGCTGGAAGCGCAGATGCACGGCGGTGGCCATGAGCGCGGGCTGCGCTCCGGCACGCTGCCGACGCACCAGATCGTCGGCATGGGCGAGGCCTACCGCATCGCCAAGGCCGAGATGGCCACCGAGAACGAGCGCATTCGCATGCTGCGCGACCGGCTCTGGAAAGGGCTGTCGCAGATCGAGGAGGTGTACGTCAACGGTGACATGGAGCACCGCGTGCCGCACAACCTGAACGTCAGCTTCAACTTCGTCGAGGGTGAGTCGCTGATCATGGCCATCAAGGACATCGCGGTGTCGTCCGGCTCGGCCTGCACCTCGGCCACCCTCGAGCCCTCGTACGTGCTGCGCGCGCTGGGCCGCAGCGACGAACTCGCGCACAGCTCGATCCGCTTTTCGGTCGGCCGCTTCACGACCGAGGAAGAGATCGACTACACGATCGATCTTCTGCAGCGGAAGGTCGCCAAGCTGCGCGAGATGTCGCCGCTGTGGGAGATGCACCAGGACGGTATCGACTTGAACACCGTGCAATGGGCTGCCCATTGATCGCGGCACAATGAACGTTTTGAAAGGCACGAGGTAAAGCGCCATGGCGTACAGCGAAAAGGTCATCGACCACTACGAGAACCCGCGCAACGTCGGCTCGTTCGCCAAGGGCGACGAGTCGATCGGCACCGGCATGGTCGGCGCGCCGGCCTGCGGCGACGTGATGAAGCTGCAGATCAAGGTCAACGAGCAGGGTGTCATCGAGGACGCCCGTTTCAAGACCTACGGCTGTGGCTCGGCCATCGCCTCCAGCTCGCTCGTCACCGAGTGGGTCAAGGGCAAGACGCTCGACGAGGCGCTGCAATTCAAGAACACGCAGATCGCCGAGGAACTCGCGCTGCCGCCGGTGAAGATCCACTGCTCGATCCTCGCCGAGGACGCGATCAAGGCCGCGATCAACGACTATCGGCAAAAGCATGCCGATCCGCTGCCGCAAGCGCAGAAGGCCGCCTGAAGCGCGTCGCACGCTTCGGGTAGCAGACGAGGGAGAAAAAACATGGCCGTCACCATGACGGAACGCGCCGCCCAGCATGTGGCGGGCTTCATCCAGAGGCGTGGCAAAGGCCTCGGCCTGCGCCTGGGCGTGCGCACCACGGGCTGCTCGGGCATGGCCTACAAGCTCGAGTACGTCGATGCCGAGAGCCCGGAAGATCAGGCCTTCGAGTCGCACGGCGTGCGGATCTTCGTTGACCCGAAGAGCCTCGCGTATCTGGACGGCACCGAACTGGACTTCGTGCGCGAGGGCCTCAACGAGGGCTTCCAGTTCAACAATCCGCGCGAGAAGGATCGCTGCGGCTGCGGCGAGTCGTTTCGCGTCTGATCGCCTCGACTGAAAAGCAAGCGGCTGCTGTTTCGCAGCCGCTCGTCGCTGACATACATATCCACTTCCATGCCCGGTCTCCCTTCGACCATTTCGCGCTCTTGGGCTTGGCGCCGCGCTTTGCCATCGACCTCGATGTGCTCGAGGCCGCCTACAAGCGCGTGCAGGCGCAGGTGCATCCGGACCGGTTCGCCGCAGGCAGCGCTGCCGAGCGTCGCGTGGCGATGCAATGGGCGACACAGGCCAACGAGGCGTATCGCGCGCTGCGCGACGATGCACGCCGCGCCGCCTATCTGTGCGAGCGCGCCGGCGTGCCGATCGACGCGGAATCCAACACCGCCATGCCGGCAGCCTTCCTGATGCAGCAGCTTGAGTGGCGCGAGGCGCTCGATGAGGCGCGCGCGACCGGTCAGGGCCACGCCGACGTGCGGGCACAGGTCGACGATGCGCGCAGCGCCACGATCGCGCAATTGGTCGCCGCACTCGACACCACGCACGACGTGCCGCGTGCCGCGGCGCTGGTGCGCCAGCTGATGTTCATCGACAAATTCCACGCCGACATGCTGGCCGCGGACGAATCGCCCGCGCGCGACGCGGTCGGAGGCTAGGGCCATGGCGCTGCTGCAGATTGCCGAGCCTGGCATGTCCACCGCGCCGCACGAGCATCGACTCGCGGTCGGCATCGATCTGGGGACCACCAACTCGCTGGTGGCCACGGTCCGCCACGGGGTGGCCGAGGTGCTTGCGGACGAGCAGGGGCGGGCGCTGCTGCCTTCGATCGTGCGCTACCTGGCCGATGGCGCCACCGAGATCGGTCACGGTGCCATGCCTCATCAGGCCACCGATCCGCGCAACACGGTGGTCTCGGTCAAGCGCTTCATGGGGCGTGGCGTCAAGGATGTCGAGCACGTCGAAAACCTGCCGTACGACTTCATCGATGCGCCCGGAATGCTGCAGTTGCGGACGGTGGCCGGCATCAAGAGCCCGGTCGAGGTGTCGGCGGAGATCCTGAAGCTGCTGCGCGAGCGGGCCGAGAAGTCGTTGGGCGGACCGCTGGTGGGCGCCGTGATCACGGTGCCGGCCTACTTCGACGACGCGCAGCGCCAGGCGACCAAGGACGCCGCGCGGCTCGCCGGCCTGAACGTGCTGCGCCTGCTGAACGAACCCACCGCGGCCGCGCTCGCCTACGGCCTCGACAACGCGGCCGAGGGCATCTACGCCGTCTACGACCTTGGCGGCGGCACCTTCGATATCTCGATCCTCAAGCTCTCGCAGGGCGTGTTCGAGGTGCTGGCCACCGGCGGCGACTCGGCCCTCGGCGGCGACGACTTCGACCACCGCCTGTACTGCTGGGCACTGGAACAGGCCAATCTTTCGTTGCTGCCGCCGGAGGACCAGAGCCTGCTGACAGTCAAGGCGCGCGCGGTCAAGGAAGCGCTGTCGAGTCGCACTTCGACCACGCTGCAGGCACGGCTGTCGAGCGGGCAGTGGGTCAACCTGAATGTTGGTGCCGAGACGTTCGCCGGCATGACGCAGCACCTGGTGGCCAAGACGCTGGATGCCACGCGCAAGGCGTTGCGCGATGCCGGGCTCAGGCCGGGCGACGTCAACGGTGTGGTGCTGGTCGGCGGCGCGACCCGCATGCCGCACGTGCGCAAAGCGGTCGGCGACCTGTTCGGTCAGCCGCCGTTGACCGACATCGACCCGGACAAGGTGGTCGCCATCGGCGCGGCGATCCAGGCCAACGTGCTGGTCGGCAACCGGGCTAAGGATGGCGACGACTGGCTGCTGCTCGACGTGATCCCGCTGTCGCTCGGCCTGGAGACGATGGGCGGGCTGGTCGAGCGCGTCATCCCGCGCAACTCGACGATCCCGGTCGCGCGAGCGCAGGAGTTCACGACCTTCAGGGACGGCCAGACCGCGATGGCATTCATGTGGTGCAGGGCGAGCGCGAACTGGTGAGCGACTGCCGCTCGCTGGCGCGCTTCGAGCTGCGCGGCATTCCGCCGATGGTGGCCGGAGCGGCGCGCATCCGCGTCACGTTCCAGGTCGACGCCGACGGCTTGCTGTCGGTCTCGGCGCGCGAGGAGACCAGCGGCATCGAAGCATCCATCTCGGTGAAGCCGTCGTATGGCCTCGGTGACGACGACATCGCGCGCATGCTGCAGGACTCGCTCGGCGCAGCCGATGCCGACATGCAGGCGCGCATGTTGCGCGAGCAGCAGGTCGAGGCGCAGCGTCTGCTCGAGGCCACGCGGGCCGCGCTCGCCGCCGACGGCGACCTGCTCGAGCCGGCCGAGCGCGCCGAGATCGAAGGCCTGCTGGCGCGGCTGCAGGACGCAGCCACCGCGAGCGGCACCGACACCGTCAAGTCCGCGATCGATGCGCTCGCGCACGCAACCGACGAGTTCGCCGCGCGCCGTATGGACCGCTCGATTCGCGCCGCACTCGCCGGGCGCCGCGTCGACGACGTGATCGCCGGCTGACCCGGCCCGCTCCCAGACTTCGCAGCACCCAGATGCCCAAGATCACCATCCTGCCGCACGAGCATATCTGCCCCGCCGGCGCCACCATCGAGGCGGTGCCGGGCGAGAGCATCTGCCGCAACCTGCTCGACCACCACATCGAAATCGAGCATGCATGCGAGATGTCGCGTGCCTGCACGACGTGCCATGTGATCGTCAAGCAGGGGATGAACTCGCTCAACCCGTCGAGCGAGGACGAGGACGACCTGCTCGACATGGCCTGGGGCCTGACGCCGCAGTCGCGGCTGTCGTGCCAGGCCATCGTGCGGATGCGACACCGACCGTCGAGATCCTAGATACCGATCAACTACGCCCGATGGCAAGCCTACGCGCGCGAAGGCCGCTAGCGGAGCTGCCGATGAAGTGGACCGACACCCGCGAGATCGCGATCGCCCTCACCGAGGAGCATCCGGACGTGGATCCGAATGCGATCCGCTTCACGGACCTGCATCGCTGGGTCTGCGAACTCGACGGCTTCAGCGACCATCCGGAGCGCTCGGGCGAGAAGATCCTCGAGGCGATCCAGATGGCTTGGATTGAGGAGGCTGCTTAGCGGCCTCCTCAATCCGTCTGTCTCGATGCAAGAGGTGGTTCGGCCCCCTCTTGGGACTCCCCTGTCAACCGGTCAGGGGCGCACGATTTCGAGCAGATCCACTGCCGGCCGCTGGTCGCAGTCGATCGTCGCCAGGCGGCCGTAGGCCGGCCGGTCCGCAGCGCTGCCGAAGCGCGCCACTAGCGGATCGGTCGCCTCGAACGCCAGGAAGGCGTCCGGCGCCACCCGGCGCAGGATGCGGTGGCGGATCAGGATCTCGCCCAGCGGCGACTTCGCACCGACGATCTCGTCGCGCACGGCAGGCGCCACCAGCGCGAGATTGAAGATCATGATGCCGGTCATCACCGGTCCGTCCACGCCCGCTGCGAACAGGTCGATGCGGCGGCCGTAGATATCGCCTTCGCGATGGATGCGGTACGGCTGCACGCGCAGCGCCCCGCCATGATGGCGCTCGAGCACTTCGGTCATGTGGCCGGCGTGCGCCAGCAACGGGCGGTACGGCGCGGGAATCGCCTCGGCGGCTAGCGTGCGGGCTTGCGGCACCTCGCTGTCGCCGAAGAAGGCGAGCATCAGGCGCACGACCTTCGCCGCATCGATCGATGGCGCCGATCGCAGGCGCGCCGTCAGGGGCGCGCGGGCGAATCCAGGGGCCTTGTCACGGTCGATCGACACGGTCATCGGATCAAAACTTCTGTGGGCGAAACACACCGACGTCGGTGGTGAAAAGCGTCACCGCATAGTTCGGCGCGTACCGTTCGAGTACGTGTCGGGCCAGCGGTTCCGCCACGGCGGCATCGCAGATCACCTTCATCTCGACCAGCCGGTCGGCATCCCACTGCGCTTCGCGCTCGCCGCGCTCGCCGCCGCCCCGCACGTCGTAGATCGTGTAGCCGTGCGCGCCGAACTGGCGGGCGTCGCGGACCAATTGCTTCTCGAGTGCTGCCTCGGCGATGATGACCAGTAGCTTCTTCGCGTGGGTATTCATTTCAGCCGCCGACGGGCCGCCCCGAGGCGGCTGAGTGCCCCCTCGGGGGGGCAGCGAACGATGTGAGCATGGGGGTTGTGCATCCTATCCTCCGACCCAGCGCGCCATCATCAGGTACAGCGGGATCCCGAGCGTGATGTTGAAGGGAAAGGTGACCCCGAGCGCCATGCCGATCGACAGCGCCGGGTTGGCTTCCGGCACTGCGATGCGCATCGCGGTCGGCGCCGCGATGTAGCTGGCGCTGGCCGCCAGCGCGGCCAACAGGGCGGTGCCGCCGAGCGACAGGCCGATCAGGTGGCCGACCAGCGCACCGAGCAGGCCCAGCAGCACCGGTGCCAGCAGCGCGAAGACCACGAGGAACGGACCGGCACGCTTGAGGTCGCCCAGCCGGCTGCCCGCCACGAGGCCCATTTCCAGCAGGAACAGCGCGAGCACGCCCTTGAACAGACCCATGAACAGCGGCTCGATCGGCTTGATCTGCACCGGCCCGGCAATGGCGCCGATCGTCAGTCCGCCGAGCAGCAGCAGCACGCTCTTGCCGAACATCACTTCGTGCGCGAGCGGGCCCCAGGCCACGCCGCGCGCGGCGCCCAGCCGCGCCAGCACGATGCCGGCGATGATGCCCGGCGCCTCCATCAGTGCCACCAGCAGCGGCATGTAGGGCTCGGCCGCGATGCCCTGCTTCAGCAGGTACGACAGCGCCACCGCGAAGGTCACCACCGACACCGAGCCGTAGTGCGCGGCGATGGCGGCGCTGTCGGCGCGCGACAGCTTGCCGAGCCGGTTGAGCAGCGGAAACAGCAGGAACGGAATGCTGGCGCCGAGCGCAATGGCGGCCAGCGCCTGCGGCAGCACGGTGGCCACCGGTTGCTGCGCGAGTTCGACGCCGCCCTTGATGCCGATCGCCAGCAGCAGGTAGATCGAGAGCGCCTCGTACAGCGACTCGGGCAGTCGCAGGTCGCTCTTGGCGACCTTGGCGATCACGCCGAGCACGAAGAAGAGGACGACCGGATCCAAGGCGTGTCCCTAGGCTCGCGCCTCAAGGTGGCAGTTTTGATTGGGGGTATATATCGCTCTCATCCCCCCCGAGAAGACACCGGTGCCCCGCGCTCCCCGTGGAATTCGACGAGCGTCGGGCGGAGCGCCTGCGCTGCCGTGGACGTGCGGGGGGCGCCAGCGAGCCACCCCGCACGGCCGTGTGCCGGCGGCACCGATCGCGGACGCTTTCTCACGGACACCGCCGCCGCAGACCGTCGAGCAGCACCAGTGCTGCCTCGAGCGTGAACTCACCGGCGGCGATCGCTGCCAGCACCGCCTCGACATTGCGCCGCTCGATCGCTGCGACTTCGCCGTCGCGGTTGGCGAGCGGTGTGCCATCCGGCACGACCGCATCGAACACCTGCACGATCTCCGACTGGTAGCCCTCGGGCACCAGCCGCGTTACATGCACGCGACCACCGGGTACCACCGTCAGCGGAGTCAGGTCGAGGCCGGCTTCCTCCAGCGCCTCGCGTGCCAGCGCCTCCTCGTCGCTCTCGCCGGCGGGCACCATCCCGCCGACCAGGTTGTCCCACAGGCCCGGATCGATCTGCTTGTGAGTGGCGCGGCGCGCGACGATCAGGTCTCCCTCCGGGGTGAATGCGTTCAGGTGCACCGCAGTGGTCGTGATGCCGAGCGTGCGGCAGGCGGCGCGCTCGAGGGTGGCGATCGGCGCCTGGTCGGGGTGAGGGCGCACGTCCAGCAGCTCGTTGCGCCAGCCGCGTGTGAGGCCAGCCGCATGCAGCGCCTGTGCCGCGGCGGCCAGCAGCGCGCTGCGGCCGGCGAAGTCGCATCCCTCGTCCTCCAGCACCAGCCGGTAGTCGAGCAGCACGAACCGGTGCTCCTCGGTGCCGAGAAAGGTGGCCACGTCCGGATGCGCCACGCCCACTTCGTGACCGCCGATCACGACCGGCAGCCAGTCGTCCGGCGCTAGCACGGCCGCGCGCACGGCCAGCGTGGCGCGCAGGGCGTCGATGCGTGGTGCGCGCGTCAAGTCGCGGACAGGTGAGGAGCGCATCAGCGGGCGATCGGGCGGGCGCGGGGCGGGCCGCTCAGCGGTCCTCGGGCCGCATGTGCGGGAACAGGATCACATCGCGGATGCTGGGCGCATCGGCCAGCAGCATGATGAAGCGGTCGACGCCGACGCCGCAGCCAGCGGTCGGCGGCAGCCCGTATTCGAGCGCGCGCACGAAGTCGGCGTCGTAGTACATCGCCTCTTCGTCGCCGGCGTCCTTGGCCTTGACCTGCTGCTGAAAGCGGGCGGCCTGGTCTTCCGCGTCGTTGAGCTCGGAGAAGCCGTTGGCCGTCTCGCGGCCGGCGATGAACAGCTCGAAGCGCTCGGTGATCTCGGGCCGCGTGTCCGAAGCGCGCGCCAGCGGCGAGATCTCCACCGGGTAGTCGATGATGTAGGTCGGCTGGATCAGCTTGCTCTCGGCCACTTCCTCGAACAGCGCCAGCTGCAGCGCGCCCAGGCCCGTTTCCTTTGAATGGTGGCTGCCCAGTCGCGCCAGCTCGGCGTGCAGGAAGTTGCGATTCAGCAACTGTTCGTCCGTGTACTGCGGCGCATGTGCCTTGATCGCCTGCGCGCTGGTCATCCGCGCGAACGGCTGCGACAGGTCGATCGTATGACCCTGGTAGTTCAGCACCGCCGAGCCGGTGGCCGCCACCGCACAGTGGCGCAGAAGCCTCTCGGTGAAGTCCATCATCCACTCGTACTCGTGGTACGCAGCGTAGAACTCCATCATCGTGAACTCGGGGTTGTGGCGCACGCTCAGCCCCTCGTTGCGGAAGTTGCGGTTGATCTCGAACACCCGCTCGAAGCCGCCGACCACCAGCCGTTTCAGGTACAGCTCCGGCGCGATGCGCAGGAACAGGTCGATGTCGAGCGCGTTGTGGTGGGTGACGAAGGGCTTGGCCGTAGCACCGCCGGGGATCACCTGCAGCATCGGTGTCTCGACCTCGAGGAAGCCGGCCTCGACCATGAACTCGCGCATCGCCGCGATCGCCTTGCTGCGAACGATGAAGGCGCGGCGCGACTCCTCGTTGACGATCAGGTCCACGTAGCGCTGGCGGTAGCGTGCCTCCTTGTCTTCCAGTCCGTGGAACTTGTCGGGCAGCGGCCGCAGGCTCTTGGTCAAGAGGCGCAGTTCCATGCAACGCACCGACAACTCGCCTTTCTGCGTCTTCATCAGCGTGCCGCGCGCGGCGATGATGTCGCCCATGTCCCACTGCTTGAACGCGTCGTGCGTCGCGCTGCCGGCAGCGTCGTCGGCGATGAAGAACTGGATGCGGCCCGAGCCGTCCTGGACCGTGGCGAAGCTGGCCTTGCCCATCACGCGCTTGAGCAGCATGCGGCCGGCCACCGCGACCTCGATATTCTTTGCCGTCAGTTCGTCGCGGCTCATGTGCTCGTAGCCGGCCTGCAGGTCGCCGGCGCGATGGGTGCGCACGAAGTCGTTGGGAAAGGCCGGGCCGGCTTCGCGCAGCTTGGCGAGCTTGGCGCGTCGCTCAGCGATGATCTGGTTCTCGTCGGCGGGCGGCGGTGGCTTGATGTCGGTCATTGCGGTCTCGTCAGGCTGCGTTGCTATGCGTCCCGCACGTCGGCGACGGGGTTCTTGCCGTAGTCGGCACGCGCCAGGTAGGCGAGCACCTTGGTCGCGGCCGCGTCGGGCGATGCGAGCTGAGACTGGGCGTGCAGGTCGAGGAAGCGCTGCTTGTCCGGGAACCCCGCGGCGTCGGCAGCACGCAGCTGGCTCTGCATCGACGTATCGATCACGCCGGGGGCGAGCGCGACGATCTTCGCGCCGTTGGGCCGGCGCGCCTCGTCCAGCGCCGTCACGCGCGAGAAGTGATCGAGCCCGGCCTTGGCCGCGCAGTACGGCGCCCAGCCGGCAATCGGACTGCGGCCAGCGCCGGAGGAAATGTTGAGGATCCGGCGCTCGCAGGGCCAGTCGACGGTCGCACGCAGGAAGGCCGCCGTCAGGTTCATCGGTGCCTCCAGCCCGACGCGCAGCACGGTCGCAATCTCGTCGGCCGGCGCCAGATCGACCGGCCCCACGGTGCCGATCACGCCGGCGTTGTTGATCAACGTGACGCTGGCGAACCGCTGGCCCGCCTGTTGGTGCAGCCAGGCTTCGAGGCGCGCGGCGACGCCGAGGTCATGTGCGACGTCCAGTGCCCACTGCTCTATCTGCGCGCCCGCGGCGCGCGCTTCGCGCGGCAGCGAGGCATCCGGCGTGCGCTCGATCGTCAGCAGCAGCAGGTCGGCGGCCAGCAGCTGTGACGCCATGGCGCGACCGAGTCCGCGCGAGGCGCCGGTGAGGATGAACAGTCGCATCGCTACACCCCCTGCTTGAGGCTCGCCTCGATGAAATCATCGAGGTCGCCGTCGAGCACGCCTTGCGTGTTGCCGATCTCGACATTGGTGCGCAGGTCCTTGATGCGGCTCTGGTCGAGCACGTAGCTGCGGATCTGGTGGCCCCAGCCGATGTCGGTCTTGCTCTCTTCCAGCTTGCTCTGCTCGGCCTGGCGCTTGCGCAGCTCCTGCTCAAACAGCTTGGATTTCAGCATCGCCATCGCCTCGGCGCGATTGCGGTGCTGGCTGCGGTCGTTCTGGCTGGCGACCACGATGTTGGTCGGCAGGTGCGTGATGCGGACCGCCGACTCGGTCTTGTTCACGTGCTGGCCGCCGGCGCCGGAGGCGCGGTAGACGTCGATGCGCAGATCCGCCGGGTTGATCTCGACCTCGATTGAGTCGTCCACCTCGGGGTAGACGAACACGCTGGCAAACGACGTGTGACGGCGCGCGTTGGAATCGAACGGGCTCTTGCGCACCAGCCGGTGAATGCCGGTCTCGGTACGCAGCGTGCCGTAGGCATAGCTGCCGCTGACCTTGATCGTGGCGCCCTTGATGCCAGCCACCTCGCCTTCCGACTCCTCCAGCATCTCGGCCTTGAAGTCCTTGCGCTCGGCGTAGCGCAGGTACATGCGCTCGAGCATGCCGGCCCAGTCCTGGGCCTCGGTGCCGCCCGCGCCGGCCTGGATCTCGATGAAGCAGTTGTTCGGGTCGAGCGGGTTGTTGAACATCCGCTGGAACTCGAGATCGGCGATCTCCTTGCCGAGCTTGGCCAGATCGCCCTCGATCGCCACCAGCGTGGCATCGTCGCTGTCGGCCTGGGCCATCTCGAAGAGTTCGACGGCGTCGCCGACCGCCGCCGTGAGCCGGTCCATCCGGCTGACCACGTCGTCGAGCAGCTTCTTCTCTCGACCGAGCTCCTGCGCGCGCTTGGGGTCGTCCCAGACCTTGGGGTCTTCCAGGTCGTGCGAGACCGCGATCAGTCGCTGCGCCTTTGTATCGACGTCAAAGATACCTCCGCAGCTCGGCCGTCCGCTGCTTCAGCGAGCCAGCGGTGGCGGCGATCTGGTTCAGGCGTTCAGCTTCCATGGCAGTTCCGTAGATAAAAGTCCGCGATTATAGGAAGCCGCGCTGCGCCGCTCCCGCCGGGTGGCCGGCCAGCCGCATTTGCCCGCCCTCCCTGATGTTCCGCATGGGGCGATTGGCGCAGGCCACGTAACATCCGGGCCCGTTGATCGACCCCATTCCACCGTGACCGACGCTGCCGTCACTTATCTGTTCTCCGACGTCGAAGGCAGCACGCGACTGTGGGAGACCGAGCCCGAGCGGATCGGCCCGGCCCTGGCGCGGCACGATGCGCTGGCGCGGCGCTGCGTCGAGCAGCATGCCGGGCGGGTGGTGAAGACAACCGGCGACGGCCTGCATGCCGCGTTCGATGATCCGGCCGAGGCGGTGGCTGCCGCCGTGCAGCTGCAACTCGAGGTCTGCCATCCACCGGCCGGCGTGCTGCCGCTGGCCCTGCGCTGCGGATTGCACCTGGGTGTGGACCAGCGGCGTGACGGCGACTACTTCGGCCCGGCCGTGAATCGCGCCGCGCGCGTGATGAGCGCGGCCCATGGCGGCCAGGTGCTGCTGTCGCAGGCCGTGGTCGAGCGCGTCGCCGATCGCCTGCCGCCCGAGCTCTCTCTGCGCGACCTCGGCATCGTCCGGCTGCGTGACCTGACCCAGCCCGACCGGCTGTTCCAGCTGGTCCATCCGCGCCTGCGCAGCGAGTTCCCGGCGCTGCGTTCGCTGGCGAGCACGCCGAACAACCTCGCACAGCAACTCAACTCCTTCATCGGCCGCGAGCGAGAACTGGCCGAGGTCAGGGCGCTGCTGGGCCAGCATCGCCTGGTCACGCTGTTGGCCATGGGCGGGGTCGGCAAGTCGCGCCTGTCAGTGCAACTCGGTGCCGAGGTGCTGGACGACTTCCCGGACGGGGTGTGGCTGGTCGAACTGGCGGCGCTCAGCGATGCGAATGCAGTGCCGCAGGCCGTGGCCTCGGCGGTCGGCGTTAAGGAAGAGGCGGGCGGCACCGTCACTGATGCGCTGCTGCGCTTCGTTCGCGACCGCCGGCTGCTGATCATTCTCGACAACTGCGAGCATCTGGTTGCGGCCAGCGCCGACCTTGCTAAGCGCCTGTTGCAGGCCGGACCTCAGGTCACAGTACTTGCGTCCAGTCGCGATGCGCTGCAGGTGGCCGGCGAGTACAGCTACCACCTGCATACCCTGTCGGTGCCGGAGGCGCAGGGTGCTGCCAGCCCGGAGTCCCTGACCCGGCATGAGGCGGTGCGCCTGTTCCTCGACCGCGCGACAGCCGCCCAGCCGGCCTTGCGTCTGACGACGGCAAACGCTGAAGCTGTGGCCGCCATCTGCCGCCAGCTCGATGGCATTCCCCTGGCGCTCGAACTGGCGGCGGCCCGTACGCGCACGCTGCCGGTGGAGGCGATCGCCGCGCGCCTGGACGATCGGTTCCGACTGCTGACAACGCAGGATCGAACTGTGCTGCCGCGGCAGCGCACGCTGCGGGCTTTGATCGACTGGAGCTATGACCTGTTGTCGCCGCCGGAGCGCGCGCTGTTCGAGCGCCTTTCGGTTTTCGCCGGCGGCTGGACGCTCGAGGCGGCCGAGGCCGTCGGGGCGGGAGGCAATATCGACCCACCGGACGTCATCGACCTGCTGGCGCGTCTGGTCGAAAAGTCGCTGGTGAGCATCGACGTGGAGACAGGGCGGTATCGCATGCTCGGCACGGTGCGGCACTACGCCGCCGAGCGTCTGGCCCAGTCTGGCGACGAGCCGGCCACGCGCGAACGGCATCTCGCGCACGTCGCTTCCCTGGTCGATCAGGCGCGGCCGCATCTGCTCGGTCCCGAGCAGGGCACGTGGATGGCCAGGCTCGACCAGGACTGGGAGAATATCCTGGCCGCGCACGCCGCCTGTGAGTTCAGTCCAACCGGCGCCGAGCAGGATCTGAAGCTCGTGTTCGCGTTGAAGTTCTACTGGCTCAATCGCGGGCTGCTCGGGCTCGGGTTGCGGATCACGCTCGAAGCGCTGGCGAGGCCGGGCGCGGACAAGCACGGGATGGGGCGCTGCCGCGGGCTGTCTGACGCCGGGCAGATCTGCTACTTCATGGGCCGCTATGCCGAGGCGCGAGGCTATCTCGCCGACAGCCTGGCGATCGCACGGGCGATCGACCAGCCCGCGCGCCTGCTGACGGTGCTGCACACGCTGAGCATGGTCGAGGCAGCGCTGGGCGAACCCGCCAACGGGCTCGCGTACTGTGACGAAGCAGTGGCGCTCGCGCGTTCGCTGGGCAATCAGCGCAGCTATGCGGGAACGATCAACACGCGCGGCCAGCTCCATCGGCTGCAGGGCGATCTGGCCGGCGCCAGGGCGCAGTACGAAGAAGCCGTCGCCGTCACGCTGGAACTGGGCGATCACGAAGTGCGCGCAACGGCCCTGCTCAACCTCGCCATGGTGGCGATCGAGGCGAACGATCCCGGCAGCGCGAACCGCCTGCTCATCGATGTTCTGCAGATCGTCGATTCGATCGGTTCTCGATCGTCGGGACAGAGCCTGCTCGATGTGTGCGCTGGTTTGGCGTCGCTCAGGAAGGACTGGGCGCACAGCGCCCGGTTCTTCGGCGCGGCGGAAGCCTTGGCGGAACGAACGGCAATGCAGCGCGACCCCGCCGACCAGAAGTTCGTCACGCCGCTTGTTTCCGCAGCGCACGACTCACTGGGTGCGCAGTTCCCAGCACTCGAAACGGAAGGACGCGCCCTTGCCTACGACGACGTGATCACGCAAGTGCGGCGGTATCTTGGCCGCTGACCACCGCTACTCGAGCATGACGGTCGGATCAAGTTCGAGCCGCGTGGTTCCCTGCATCAGCCGCAGCGTGTATGCGTAGAAGCCGCTCTTCAGGCTGCGCGGCAAGGTGCAGGTGGCCGCGGTCCGTTCCGGGTTGACCGTGCACTTGATCTGGCCGACCTGGCTCGTCTCGCGCATCGGCCGCGCAGCAAGCTGCCTGCGCACTTCGGCGTTCAGGTCTTTCACAAGAGGCTTCACGTAGGCATCGATCGTCACGCCGTCCTGCGCGGCGAACAGCGCGCCGCTGGTGCCCACATCCCAGCTGACCGTATCCGAGGTCTTGCCGTCGGACGGATTGCGACTGACGACCAACGGCTCCTGCGTGACGACCACCGCACCGGCATCGACCAGCACCTGGGCCTTCGTCAGGTCCTGCAACTCATAACGGGCCGCAAGCTGCGCACAGCCGGAAAGCGTCAGCGCGACCACTACCGCAGCGATTCGTACCAGCATCACGTTTCCCCTCATTGATGTTGTTGATCGTGGATCGACCGGCGGGCAAGGCTCGCAGGCCGTACGTCGGACGACATCGTAGCCAGCCGCTTGCCGGAGCGCCACGCCATTGCGGCATCCCGCCTGCCGCAGATGCGGGTGGCGCGCCTTGCGCGATTTCAGTCCGCTCGATGCTCGACATGCAGTGTGATCCGGCGCTGGCCCTGGTACGCATCGATCATCGGCCGGTAGGCCAGCCGCACGCGCGTCGGCAGCGTGTCGGTGTGACGGAACCAGATTGCGTTGAAGCGGCGGCCGCCCAGTTCGAGCACGAGCTTCAGGTGCGTGTCCTTGACCAGGCGCTGCTCGACCACCGCGAACTCGTTGTCGAACAGCGGCGGTGGAAAGCCCTGGCCCCAGACCTGCCGCTCGATCGCCTCGACCAAGGCGGTGCCGATATCCGTCGGTGCCAGCGGTCCGTCGGTGGCGATCACCCGCGTGAAGAGCGACGCCTCGCAGGTGCCGCGCGTGGCCGCCTCGAAGGCGCGCGTGAACGGCTCCAGCGCGTCCGACCTGAGGGTCAGGCCGGCCGCCATCGCGTGGCCGCCGAACTTCTCGATCAGCGCCGGCGCGGACTTGGTGACCAGATCCAGCGTGTCGCGCAGGTGCACGCCCTCGATCGAGCGGCCCGAGCCGCGCAGCATGTGCGCGTCGGCACGTGCGAAGGCGATCGTCGGTCGATGGAACTTCTCCTTCACCCGGGACGCCACCAGGCCGACCACGCCCTGGTGCCAGCTCTCGTTGAACAGCGTGATGGTGCGTTGCTGTTCGAGCGACGTGCCATCCAGCTCGGTCAGCGCGTCGAACTGCATGTCGGCCTCGATCGCGCGCCGCTCGCGGTTCAGCTGGTCGAGCTGGCGCGCCAGGTCCAGCGCGCGGTCGAAGTCGTCGCTGGTCAGGCACTCGATGCCGACCGTCATGTCGGTCAGTCGGCCGGCCGCGTTGATGCGCGGCCCGAGTGCGAAGCCGAGGTCGCCCGCCTGCGCCGTGCGGGCGTCGCGGCCCGCGACCTGGAACAGCGCCGCCACGCCCGGCTGCATCTGGCTGCGCCGCATGCGTTCGAGCCCGGCAGCCACCAGGATGCGGTTGTTGCGATCGAGGCGCACCACGTCGGCCACCGTGCCCAGCGCCACCAGATCGAGCAGGCCATCCAGGCGCGGCTGGCTGGTCTCGTCGAACGCGCCGCGCGCGCGCAACTCGGCCCGCAGTGCGGTCAGCACGTAGAACATCACGCCGACGCCGGCCAGGTGCTTGCTCGGGAAGCCGCAGCCCGGCTGGTTCGGATTCACGATCACCGCCGCATCGGGCAGCGTCGCGCCCGGCAGGTGGTGATCGGTGATCAGTACCTGGATGCCGAGTTCATTCGCGCGCGCCACGCCGTCGACGCTGGCGATGCCGTTGTCGACGGTGATGATGAGATCCGGCTTCTTCCGCGCCGCCAGCTCGACGATCTCCGGCGTCAGGCCGTAGCCGTACTCGAAGCGGTTGGGCACGAGGTAGTCGACCGCCGCGCCCATCGTGCGCAGTCCGCGCAGGCCGACCGCGCAGGCCGTGGCGCCGTCGCAGTCGTAGTCGGCGACGATCAGCAGCCGGCGCCTGGCGGCGATCGCATCGGCGAGCAGAGCGGCCGCTGCCTGCACCTGGGTCAGCTGCGCCGGCGCGATCAGTTCGCGCGTGACGAGTGTCAGCTCGCTGGCCGACGCAATGCCGCGTGCGGCCAGCGCACGCGCCAGCGGTGGCGCCAGTCCGGCGCTTGCCAGCCTCTGCGCCGCGGCGGCATCGAAGGATCGCTGCACCAGGCGCGTCACATCGCCTCCAGCGGCGGCTCGCCGACGGTGGAGGCCAGATCGGCCTGGCGCCACCGGCGCCAGCGGTCTGCGCCGTTGATGACGATCGAGCGCGTCTGCGTGCGACCGCACAGCACGAGCTCGATCTGCGCACCGGCGGCCTGGCCGCGCTGCGCCAGCGGGGCGAGCCAGGCGTCGAACGCTGCGAGCGCGGCCAGCCACGGGTGCCAGGCGTCGGCCTTGCAGGCGGCGAACAGATGCGGCCACACCGCCAGCGCATCGCCGTGCGGCACGAGCTCGGACGCAAGCGTTGCCACCGAGACTGGTGGCACGCCCGCCGCCCGCGCCCAGCCGCGCACCGCGGGCTCGTCGCAGGCGACCTGGGTCAGACCGCAGGGCGGCAACGCGGGCAGTCGGCCGCCTCCGTGCAGCCACAGGCCGTTGACGGCGCGCGCGCCACGTTCCTCGCGCGCCGCGTTGACGGCGTGGTGATGCCAGGCGATTTGGATCTCGGTGAGAAGGCGGCGCCAGCGCGCGCGGTCGGCACCCTGCGGCAGCCGGTCCTGGATCGATGCAGCGAGCGCGACGTCGAGCGGGGCGGCCTGCAACTGCCACGGCGCATCGAAGCGCATGAACCAATGGTTGTCGAGAATGTGCACCTGGGCGCCGGCGGCATGCGCGCAGGACTGCGCTGTGGCGACCAGCGTCGCCGACTCTGCCGGATCGAGCGCGTCGGCATCCGTGAGCGGCAGCGCGAGCATGTGATCGCGTGCAACTGCGAAGTGGATCGGCTCTGCCTGCCACAGCGTGCCTGGGTCGGCGTCCCCCAGCCGGTCCGACGCGTCGAGCGCATGCCACGCCGCGGGTGCGGTGACGGGCACATCGTCGCGGCCGGCAAAGCGCTGCCACAGCCAGCCCCAGTGGGCTGCGCCCAGCGTGGCAGTGCTCGCCGGTTGCGGCGCGTCGATGCGCGCGCGCGCGATCAGGCGGGCAAGGTGCGGTGCGCGCGCGGCGGCAATCACGTCGGCGGCGATCGGCGCGGGCACGAGCGCGCCGGGAACGACGAGGGTCCAACGCATGCGGCGGATTGTAGGTGGCGCGGTCGAACCAATCGGCGCTGCGGCGGTCGATGGCGGTGCGCAGATAGAATCCGCGCCTGCATCGAGAACCCTCCTTGAGCCTTCCCTACGAATTCCGCATCGGCCTGCGCTACACGCGGGCCGGCCGCCGCGCCCGGCGGCGCAACGCGTTCATCTCGTTCATCTCGGCGATCTCGATGGCCGGCATCGCGCTGGGCGTGGCGGCGCTGATCGTCGTGCTGTCGGTGATGAACGGCTTCACCAAGGAAGTGCGCGACCGCATGCTCTCGGTGCTGTCGCACGTCGAGGTCAGCGGCTATGGCGATGCGCTGGCCGACTGGCAGCGCGTCGCCGCGCAGGCCCGGCAGAACCCCGAGGTGATCGCTGCCGCGCCGTTCGTCAATGCACAGGCGATGTTCGTGCGCGAGGACGTAGTGCGCGGCGCGCTGATCCGCGGCATCGATCCGGCTGCGGAGCCGGCCGTGTCGGACATCGCCAAACTGCCGGTAGGCAAGATCACCGACCTCGTGGCGGGCGAATTCAACGTGGTGCTCGGTGGCGAGTTGGCGCGCGCGCTGGCAGTGGTGCCGGGTGATCGCATCACGCTGATCGCACCGCAGGGCAATGTGACCCCGGCAGGGGTGGTGCCGCGGCTGCGGCAGTTCCGCGTGGTGGGGCTGTTCGAGTCGGGCCACTTCGAGTACGACAGCGCGCTGGCGCTAATCCACATCAGCGATGCCGAGAAGCTGTTCCGCGTCGAGGGTCCGACCGGCGTGCGGCTGAAGTTGAAGGACATGCAGCGTGCGCCGCTCGTGGCGCAACAACTGGCGCAGTCGCTGGAGCCGGGCCTGCTGGTGCGCGACTGGTCGCGCCAGAACCGCACGTGGTTTGCCGCCGTGCAGACCGAGAAGCGGATGATGTGGATCATCCTGACGCTGATCGTCGCGGTGGCCGCGTTCAACCTCGTGTCCACGCTGGTGATGACGGTGACCGAGAAGCAGTCGGACATCGCGATCCTGCGCACGCTGGGGGCGCGGCCGGCCTCGGTGATGGCGATCTTCATCGTGCAGGGCGCGCTGATCGGCGTGATCGGCACCTTCCTCGGCGTCGGCGGCGGGCTGCTGCTCGCCAACAACCTCGATGTGATCGTGCCGGCCATCGAGCGCCTGATGGGCATGCAGTTCCTGCCCAAGGACATCTACTTCATCAGCAACCTGCCGTCCGACCCGCGTGCCGGCGACATCGTGCCGATCACCGTGATCTCGCTCGTGCTGTCGCTGGTGGCCACGCTGTACCCGAGCTGGCGCGCGTCGCGCACGCGGCCGGCGGAGGCGCTGCGCTATGACTAGCAGCGGCGCATCGCCGGCGGTGATCGATGCGCGCGGCATCAGCAAGGCGTATCGCGAGGGGCCGCTCGCGGTCGAGGTGCTCAAGGGCGCCGACTTGCAGGTCGCCGGCGGCGAGATCGTGGCGATCGTGGGCGCTTCGGGATCGGGCAAGAGCACGCTGCTGCACTGCCTGGGCGGGCTGGATACGCTCGATGCCGGCAGCGTGTCGATCCGCGGCCAGGACCTGGCGCGGATGAGCGATGTCGCGCGCGGCACGCTGCGCAACGAGGCGCTCGGTTTCGTCTACCAGTTCCATCATCTGCTGCCCGAGTTCACCGCGCTTGATAACGTGGCGATGCCGCTGTCGATCCGGCGCCTGCCGCTGGCGCAGGCGCGTGCCCAGGCGGCCGAGGTGCTGGACGCGGTCGGCCTCGCGGCGCGCGTGCAGCACCATCCGGCCGAGCTGTCGGGCGGTGAACGCCAGCGCACCGCGATCGCGCGCGCGATCGTCACCCGCCCGGCCTGCGTGCTGGCCGATGAGCCGACCGGCAACCTCGACCGCGACACCGCGCACGGCGTGTTCGAGGTGTTCGTGCAGATGGCGCGCCAACGCGGCACCGCGATCGTGATCGTCACGCACGATCCCGAGGTCGCGGGCAAGTGCGATCGCGTGCTGCGGTTGGACCACGGGCGGCTGGCGCCGGCCTAGCGCTGGCGGGCGTTGCTCCGGTTACGCTCTCGGCCACCCCTGGGGGCAGGGCGGAAGCGGTCGCTCCCTGACTAACGAGGCAGATCGGGCTTGTCGTCAGCCGCCTGGTCAGCGAGGGGTTTGCGGACCATCGCCCACACGCCCCCAACGAGCGCCAGGCTGGTGAACGCCACCGCCGCCAGCGCCAGCGTGATGCCGACGAACTGTTCGTTCCATGGCAGCGCCAGCATCTCGTACACGCTGCGATTCACCAGCGAGGCGAACACCGCCGCCATGAAGCCGAACACCACCGCGCCGAACATCGCGAAAGCGAAGAACTGCAGTGTCAGTACGCGACCGGCGAGCAGCAGGCCGGCCCACGCGGCCACGCCGAACAGCGCCGCGGCGCCGATGCGCGGTAGATCGAGCGCATAGGCCGCGGCCAGCGCCACCAGCGGCAACAGCAGCAGGCGCAGCATCAAGGCGATCTGCCGTGCACGGTGCGCCGTGCACGCCGACGCGCCCAGGCGCGGCGCAGGTAGATGCTCCACATCACGCGCACCGCGACGTAGCCGGCCACCGACAGGATGCAGGCCAGCAGGAAAACGCCCAGCACCAGCGGCGTGCCCAGCCCCAGCATCCATTGGCCGAGCGCCTCGGCCGAGGCCAGGGGCTGTGAGAAGACCCAGTCGGGCGGCGGAGCGGGCGGCGGGCCGCCGGTGGCGCCCAGGACCGTGATGCCGATCTGGTAGGCGATCAGGTACAGCGGGACGATGGTGATGGGGTTCGTGTAGAGCGTGGTGAGCAGGGCGACCGGCAGGTTGATGCGGAACAGGATCGCGGCGACCCCGGCGCCCAGCATCTGCAGCGGTCCGGGGATCAGACCGCAGAACAGTCCGGTCGCCACGCCGCCGGCCGCCGAGCGCCGGTTCAGGTCCCACAGTGCCGGATGGAACAGCGTCTCGCCGAACAGACCGAGGATCTTCAGCCCGCGCACCTTGTCGGCGCTCGGCATGTAGCGTTTGAAGTACTTGCGAGGCATCGCGGGCAGGGTCGGGGGTGGCGCGAATGGACGCGCGGTCGGGCAAAGAAGCGCATGCGTGCGGTCAGCACCTGCGTGAAGTGTAGATTCGTCGCGTACGGCCGCTTTTCAAGCGGTGCGCGACTGGTCGTTATCCCGCATGACGATCGCCGTCTGCCGCTGGCCTTTCGTCGCCTGCTTGCGTCCTGCCACCGATGCTGATCGATACCCACTGCCACCTCGACGCCGATGAGTTCGACGCCGACCGCGATGCCGTGGTGGCGCGCGCGCGCGCCGGCGGCGTGTCGATGATGGTGCTGCCGGCCGGGCACGTGGATCACTTCGCGCAGTGCGCCGCGGTGGCGCACGAGTTCGGCTTTGCCTACGCGCTGGGCACGCATCCGCTGTGGATCGATCGCGCGCTCGACGAGCACGTCGATCGGCTGCGCGCTGCCGCCGTCGCCGCTCAGGCTGATCACCGCTTCGTGGCGATCGGCGAGATCGGCATCGATCTGCACCAGCCGGGACTGTCGGTGCTGCGCCAGGAGTGGTTCTTCGCCGAACAGCTCAAGGTGGCGCGCGATCTGGCGCTGCCGGTGATCGTGCACGTGCGCAAGTCGGCCGACCTGCTGCTCAAGCACCTGCGGCGGGTCGAAGTGCCGGGCGGCATCATCCACGCGTTCAACGCCTCGGCGCAGCAGGCCGAGGCGTTCGTCGAGCGCGGCTTCCGGTTGGGGTTCGGCGGCGCCATGACCTACGCCGGCTCGCTGCGCATCCGGCGCCTGGCGACCACGCTGCCCGATACCGCGTGGGTGATCGAGACCGATGCGCCGGACATACCGCCGCAGTGGCTGCGCGACCGCAGTACCGGCGCGGCACGCCGCAACGAGCCCGGTGAACTGCCGGCGATTGCGCAGGTGATGGCGGAACTGCGCGGCCAGTCGCTCGCGCAAATTGCCGCGCAGAACCGGATCAATGCCTGCGCGGCGCTGCCGCTGCTTGCGCCGCTGGTCGATCCGGCGCCGTGATCGCGCTCGCGCTCGCAGCCTTCGTCGCGGGCGCTTGGCTGCTGCAGCAGCAGGCGGCGCTGCCGCCACTCGGTGAGCTCGCAGCTGTCGTTCTCGGCGTGCTGGCCGCCGCGGTGCTGGCGGTGCTGTTCATGCGACAGACGTCGGCGTGGGTGCGCTGGGCGGCACGCGGCCTGGTGGTGGCGGCCGGCGTGGCGGCCGGGTTCGGCTACGCCGCCGGGCGCGCCGAGCTGCGCCTGGCCGATGAACTCGCGGCGGCCGACGAAGGGCGCGATGTGATCGTGGTTGGCGTGATCGAAAGCCTGCCGGCCCAGCTCGAGCGCGGCGAGCGCTTCGAGTTCGCGGTCGAGCGGGTGGGGACGCCGGGTGTGCACGTGCCGGCACGCATCGCGCTCTCGTGGTTCGGCGCGAGCTCGGGTGTGGTGCCGGCCGAACGCTGGCGCTTCACCGTGCGGTTGCGGCGGCCGCACGGCAGCTTCAACCCGGGCGGCTTCGATCTGGAGGCCTGGATGCTGGAGCGCAACCTGCGCGCCGGCGGTTACGTGCGCGAGGGCCGAGCCGCCGAGACGAGTCCAGCGCCGCAGCGACTCGCCCGCCAGGTGCTGGACCCGGGCGCCAACATCGATCGTGCGCGCTACCGGCTGCGCGATCTGCTGCAGCAGCGGCTCGTCGACCAGCGCTATGCCGGCGTGCTGGTGGCGCTGGTGCTCGGCGATCAGCGTGCGATCGGCGAGGCAGACTGGCACCTGTTCAATGCGACCGGCATCAGCCACCTGGTGTCGATCAGCGGCCTGCACATCACGATGATCGCGGGCCTGGTCGCGGGCCTGGTCGCGGCGCTGTGGCGGCGCTCGGCGCGCCTGCTGCGGTGGGGGCCGGTGCAGACCGCCGCGGCCGTCGCCGGCATGCTGGCGGCGCTGCTGTACTGCCTGCTGGCTGGCTGGGGCGTGCCCGCGCAGCGCACGTTCTTCATGCTGAGCGTGGTGGCACTGGCGCTCTTGGCACGGACCTCGATGGCGCCGGCCGTAACGCTCGCTCTGGCGGCCGCGGTGGTGACGCTGATCGACCCGTGGGCCAGCGCGGCCCACGGCTTCTGGCTGTCGTTCGGCGCCGTGGCGGCCATCTTGCTGGCGCTGCGGGGACGCCGGGCGCAGCCGTCGGGATGGCGCGCGCGGCTGCTGATGGCCGGCCAGGTGCAGGCGGCGGTGACCATCGCGCTGGTGCCGCTGACGATCGCCTTGTTCCAGCAGGTATCGCTCGTCTCGCCGCTGGCCAACGCGGTGGCGATCCCGATCGTCAGCCTGGTGGTCACGCCGCTGGCGCTGCTGGGCGGCCTGTTCGTGCTGCTGCCGGCACCGCTCGATTCCTTCGCGGTGCCTTCTCTGGCGATCGGCCACGCGCTGTTCGAGGCGCTTGCGCAGGCGCTGGGCTGGGCGGCCGGTCTTGGCTGGGCGTCACTCGCGTTGCCGGCGCCTCCGCCGTGGGCGCTCGGCTTCGCGCTGGCCGGGGTGCTGTGGCTGCTGATGCCGCGCGGCTGGCCGCTGCGCTGGCTCGGACTGGTCTGGCTGCTGCCGCTGTTCGTCTGGCCGCCGCAGCGACCAGCGCCGGATGAACTGTGGGTGACGGCGCTCGATGTCGGCCAGGGGGCAGCGGTACTGATCGAGACGCGCACGCGCACCATCCTTTACGACACCGGTCCGCGCTACACGGCGCAGGCCGACGCCGGCGGCCGCGTGATCCTGCCGTACCTGCGCTGGCGCGGCATCGACCGGCTCGATCTGCTGGTGGTGTCGCACCTGGACAGCGACCACTCGGGTGGTGCTGCCAGCGTGCTGCGCGGTCTGCCGGGCACGCCGGTGTTCACCTCGATCGATCCTGCGCACCCGATGTTTGCCGATGCCGGCGGCGTGCAGCGCTGCACCGACCAGGACCCTGTCGTCTCCGCGTCCGGCCAGCTCGAAGCGCGCTTCCTGCACCCGACCGCCGCCGACTACGACGAGCGCCGCTCCACCAATGCGATGAGTTGCGTGCTGCTGCTCGCGTTCGGCGCGCATCGGCTGCTGCTGACCGGTGATGCGCCGGCGCGCCAGGAGGCGGAACTGCTGGCGCGCGATCCGCTCGGCCCGGTGACCCTGCTTGCCGCCCCGCATCACGGCAGCCGCAATTCGTCGAGCGCCGCGCTCGTCGCGGCCACGCAGCCGCGCTGGGTGCTGTTCCAGGCCGGCTATCGCAATCGCTTCGGCCATCCGGACCCGTCCGTGGTCGCGGCCTATCGCGCGGCGGGCGCGCAGATCGGTCGCAGTGATCACCACGGCGCGCTGCAGTGGCGGTTGCGCGCCAGCGGCAATCCGGTCCCGGCCGTCGCCGCGGCGCGCCAGCAATTGCGGCGCTACTGGCACAACCAGCCGGCGGAGCGGCTGCGGGCGCCGCCCGATGCCGAGGTCGATCGGCTGCCCGACGATGCCGAGCCCGCTCTGGGGCTGCCGCCGACGACCTGGCCGGGGGAAGTGCCTTTTGCGCTCGAACCCTGAGCCCGGGTTTGACCCAGGGCGCGGGCACAGGCATTGCGTAGCTCTATAGTCGCGACGCTTCGAGGCAAACCGGGCGAAGTGACGGCGTGCAACGCGCCCGATTGCGAGGCGCGGCGCGCACCGGTGCATGGCGTCATGCACCGGCGTGGAGCAGACACACATGAATAGTGCGGTGGGGGAGATGGCGGGAGCACCGTTTGACGAGATGTACGCGGCGCCGCAAGAAGTTCGCCCGCCGTACCGGGACTATGCGGCCTGGCTGGCGTTGCAGAACCCGGAGACGATGCGCAACAAGCGCGCCGAGGCGGACCTCGTTTTCCGGCGCGTCGGCATCACGTTCGCGGTCTACGGCGATAAGGACGACGGCGCCGGCACCGAGCGGCTGATTCCGTTCGACGTCATTCCCCGCATCATTCCCGCCTCTGAGTGGCGCACGCTGGAAGCGGGCCTGCGCCAGCGGGTCAAGGCGCTCAATCTCTTCCTGCACGATATTTATCACGGGCGCGAGATCCTGCGCGCCTGCAAGCTGCCGCCCGAGCAGGTTTTGAAGAACTCGCAGTTCCGCCCCGAGATGGAAGGGGTGGACGTGCCGCGCGGCATCTACTCGCACATCGCCGGCATCGATCTGGTGCGGGCCGCCGATGCCAAGGGTCACGGGGTGTTCTACGTGCTGGAGGACAACCTGCGCGTGCCGAGCGGCGTCAGCTACATGCTCGAGAACCGCAAGATGATGATGCGGCTGTTCCCCGAGCTGTTCGCGCGCAACAAGGTGGCGCCGGTGGCGCACTACCCGGACCTGCTGCTGGACAACCTGCGCTCGGTGGCGCCGCAAGGCGTGGACGACCCGGTGGTCGTGCTGCTTACGCCGGGCATGCACAACTCGGCCTATTTCGAGCACGCCTTCCTGGCGCAGCAGATGGGCATCGAGCTGGTCGAGGGCCAGGACCTGGTGGTGCAGGAGGGCGCCGTGTACATGCGTACAACGCGTGGTCCGCAGCGCGTGGACGTGATCTACCGCCGCATCGACGACGACTTCCTCGACCCCAAGGCGTTCCGGCCGGACTCCACGCTCGGGGTGGCGGGCCTGCTCGACGTCTACCGCGCCGGTCGGGTGACGCTGTGCAATGCGATCGGCGCCGGCATCGCCGACGACAAGTCGATCTATCCGTACGTGCCGGAGATGATCGACTTCTATCTCGGCGAGAAACCGATCCTTTCGAACGTGCCCACGTTCAAGTGCCGCAACGACGAGGATCTGAAGTACACGCTGGCGAAAATGAAGGACCTGGTGGTCAAGGAAGTGCACGGCGCGGGTGGCTACGGCATGCTGGTCGGTCCGGCGTCCACCAAGCAGGAGATCGCCGACTTCTCCGAGCGGGTCAAGGCCAATCCGGCCAACTACATCGCCCAGCCGACGCTGGCGCTGTCGACGGTGCCGACCTACGTCGAGTCCGGCATCGCGCCGCGCCACATCGACCTGCGGCCGTACGTGCTCAGCGGCAAGGACGTCGTCACCGTGCCCGGCGGCCTGTGCCGGGTCGCGTTGCGCGAAGGCTCGCTGGTGGTGAATTCTTCTCAGGGCGGCGGCACCAAGGACACCTGGGTGCTGGAGAAATGATGACAGCCTGGATCCACTCGATCCGCCATCCCCGCGCGGAGCTTGCCGCCGGCCGCGGCGCCATATGGAGTCGGTCATGCTGAGCCGGACCGCCGACCACCTGTTCTGGATGGCGCGCTACATCGAGCGCGCGGAGAACTCAGCGCGCATGCTCGACGTCACCTGGTCGATGGCGCTGCTGCCGCAGTCGGCCGACGAGGCCGAGCGCGGCTGGCGCGCGGTGCTCGGCATCTCCGAACTGCTCGGCGCCTACGACGCGCGCTACCCGGCGGTCACGCAGTCCGACGTGCTCGACTTCCTGGTGCTCGATCGCAACAACCCGTCGTCGATCTACTGCTGCCTGCAGGCGGCGCGCGAGAACGCGCGCGCGGTGCGCGGCTCGCTGACGACCGAGGTCTGGGAAACCCACAACGACACCTGGCTCGAGCTGCAGACGCACCTGAAGAGCGGGCTGCTGGCGCGCGATCCGCAGCAGTTTTTCGAGTGGGTCAAGTTCCGCTCGCATCTTTCGCGCGGCGTGACCATCGGCACCATGCTCAAGGACGAGGCGTTCTACTTCGTCCGCCTCGGCACCTTCCTCGAGCGCGCCGATAACACAGCGCGGCTGATCGACGTCAAGTTCCACGGCTCGCAGGCGCCGCTGCGACCGCGGCAGCGCCAGTCCGGCAGCAATGGCGCCACGCAAGCGGCCGCGCTGGCGGCCGATGCGATCGACCACCACTTCGACTTCTACTACTGGGCGGCGATCCTGCGCTCTGTGTCGGCCTTCGAGATCTACCGCAAGGTGTATCGCGACGTGATCACGCCGTCGCGCGTGGCCGAACTGCTGATCCTGCGCGACGACATGCCGCGCTCGCTGGTTAACTGCCTGAACGAGG
>JAXHLD010000032.1:0-104170 GCA_034522655.1 Burkholderiaceae bacterium | reverse complement strand
ACGTATTGCTCTCGGTGCGCCGCTCGCGGTCTTCTTGACCACCGGCAGCCCGAGCTTGCCGAACAGCAGTTCGCCGATCTGCTTGGGACTGCCGAGGTTGAACGGCTGGCCAGCGAGTTCATGCGCCTGCGCCTCGAGTTCGGCGATGCGCCGGGCCAGTTCCGCGCTCTGCGCCACCAGCTTGTCACGGTCGATCCGCACACCCGTGCGTTCCATGTCGAACAGCACCTTGCTGACCGGCATCTCGATCTGCTCGTAGACGTAGCGCAGCCGCGCGTCGGGCTCGATGCGCGGCCACAGCGCCCGGTGCAGCGCCAGCGTAACCTCGGCATCCTCGGCCGCGTAGGCGGTGGCGCGGTCGAGCGCCACGTCATCGAAGCCGATCTGGGTCGCGCCCTTGCCGCACACCTCCTCGAAGGTGATCGTCTTGCGCCCGAGATGGCGTTCGGCCAGCGAGTCCATGTCGTGGCTGCGATGCGCCTCCAGCACGTAGCTTTGCAGCAGCGTATCGTGTTCGATGCCGGCCAGGCGAATGCCGTGGTTGGCGAACACGTGCGCGTCGTACTTCAGGTGCTGGCCGACCTTCTTGTGGTGTTCGCTCTCCAGCCAGTGGCGCAGCGCGTGCAGCGTGGCGTCGAGCGGCAGCTGATCGGGCGCGCCCGGGTAGCGATGGGCGAGCGGGATGTAGCAGGCCTGGTGTTCGGCCACCGACAGCGAGATGCCGACCAGCCGCGCGCGCATCGGGTCGAGCGAGGTGGTTTCGGTGTCGATGCACGTCAGCGGCGCGGTGTTCAGGCGGCTGATCCACTCCTCGAGCCGATCGGCTGTCAACACGGTCTCGTAGTCGACGGTCGGCGCATGGCGCGCCGCGGCGGGCGCCGACGCCGGATCGGCTGCATCCGGCGCCGCCGGCACCTCGCCGGTTCCGCCCCCGAGATCCTTCAAGAGCCCCTTGAACTCGTAGCGCTCGGCCAGCGCCCGCACCTGCGCGGCATCCAGCGGCTGCACCAGCAGCGCATCGAAGTGCGGCACCTGGTGTGCGATGTCGCCGTCGCGCTTGACCGTGACCAGCGTGCGCGCGGTGGGCAGCCAGTCGAGCGCCTTGCGCAGGTTCTCGCCGACCACGCCCTTGATCTCGCCGGCCGCGGCGATCACGCCCTCGAGCGAGCCGTACTGGCCGAGCAGCTTGGCCGCAGTCTTGGGGCCGACCTTGTCGACGCCGGGCACGTTGTCGACCGCATCGCCGACCAGCGTCAGGTAGTCGACGATGCGGTTGGGCGGCACGCCGAACTTCTCGATCACGCCCGGCACGTCGAGGGTCTCGCCGCTCATCGTGTTGACCAGCGTGACCTGCTCGTTGACGAGCTGCGCGAGATCCTTGTCGCCGGTAGAGACCACCGTGCGCACGCCGTGCGACTGCGCGTGCGCGGCGAGCGTGCCGATCACGTCGTCGGCCTCGATGCCCTCGATCATCACCACCGGCCAGCCGAGCGCGCGCACCGCCTGGTGGATGGCCGGGATCTGCCGCGTCAGGTCCTCGGGCATCGCGGCGCGGTTGGCCTTGTACTCCGGATAGATCGCATCGCGGAAGGTCTTTCCGGGCGCATCGAACACGCAGGCCAGGTAGTCGCACGGCACCTGCTCGCGCAGCGCCCGCAGCATGTTGATGTAGCCGCGCAGCGCGCCCACCGGCTCGCCCGCCGAGGTGCGCAGGTCGGGCATCGCATGGAAGGCGCGGTACAGGTAGCTGGAGCCGTCGACGAGCAGCAGGGTCTTCATGGGCGTGGCTTGAATTGAGGCGTCGAAGCGGATCGCGCCGGCGCTTCGGTGCAACCCGCAGCGGCTAGGCTGGCACTATCGCGGCTCCACGTGGAGCACGGCAAGGAGCAAGCATGCTGGACCGCCAGAAGAACATCCCGACCCTGCGCGCCGTCACCAGCCCCGAGCGGGCCACCAGCCAGAAGGCACGCGAGTCCTGGCACCTGATGGGCATTATCTCGGAGTTCGTCGAGGCCGCCGAACGGCTGTCCGAAATCCGCCCTGCGGTGTCGATCTTTGGCAGCGCGCGCAGCAAGCCGGGCACGCCGGTCTATGCGCAGACCGAGGAGATCGCGCGCAAGCTGTCGGATGCCGGGTTCGCGGTGATCAGCGGCGGCGGCCCGGGCGTGATGGAGGCGGCCAACAAGGGCGCCTTCGCCGGCCGCAGCCCGAGCGTGGGCCTGAACATCGAGCTGCCGTTCGAGCAGCACGGCAATCCCTACCAGGACATCTCGCTGCGGTTCCGCCACTTCTTCGCGCGCAAGGTGGCCTTCGTCAAGTACGCCGCGGCCTATGTGGTGATGCCGGGCGGCTTCGGCACGCTCGACGAGTTGTCCGAGGCGCTCACGCTGATCCAGACCGGCAAGGGGCGCAAGATCCCGATCGTGCTGGTCGGCACCTCGTTCTGGCAGGGCCTGCTCGGCTGGATGCAGGACACCCTGGTGGCCGAGGGCATGATCCATGGCGACGACCTCGCGCTGATGAAACTGGTCGATGACAGCGACGCAGTGGTCGATGCAATCTTCGACTTCTACGAGGCGAAGGGATTCGCCGCCACCGCTGCGGAGCGCGAGCAGCTGCTCTACCTCTAGACCTGCGGCCGCGGGGCGGCGCTTCGTCCGCCACACATCCGGTTACACATGTCACACCCGGCGCGTCGCCACAGTCGCGCCGGCGGCGTCCGCCAACGGGTGTGCCTGATCAACGGAGAACACGATGCAACCCGCTGCCCTGACCCCTGCGCCGTCCGCGGCCAGGCTGCACCCGCTGGTCGCCACCGCAGCCGTGGCCGTGACCGCCGTCAGCGTGCTGGCCGCCGTCGCCCTGGTGAAGAGCGATGTCGCCGCTCGCCATCGGGCGGCCGTCGAGTCGCAAGTTGCCCAGGCCGCGCAGCTCGAGTCCCCGGCGCCGGCAGCGGCCGCGATCGCGCCGGCGGCCGAGCCCCAGGCGCCGGCGCGCAGCATCCGTGCCAGCAGCGCGCCGCACATGCCGGCACCGCAAGCAGCGCCGCCTCGTCGACCGGTCGAGCGACCCGCACCGCTGGCAGAGACCGAGGCCGGGGCATTGCCACCGCTCGAGCCCGCGGCGCGCGCAGGTGCGCCGGCAGCGCCGCCGGCCCCGATCGCGGTGTGCGGCAACTGCGGCATCGTCACCGCCGTGCGTGAAGTCAAGACGCCTGGCCAGGCCCAAGGTTGGGCGCGGTCGCCGGCGGCGTGCTCGGCGGTGTGATCGGCAACCAGATCGGCAACGGCCGCGGCCGCGACGCCGCGCGCGTCGTGGGCATCCTGGGCGGTGCCGTGGCCGGGCACCAGATCGAGAAACAGGCACGCAGCGACGTTCGCTACGAAATCGACGTGCGGATGGACGACGGCACGCTGCGCACGGTCACGCCGCCGCAGGCACCAGCCCTGCAGCCCGGTCAACCGGTGCGCCTGGATGGCAGCGGCCTGCGTCTGGCCGATGGCAGCGCGGTGCCGGCGCGCCCGGCTGAGCGGCTGCGCCCCGCGACGGATCCATACGGCGGCGCCTGAGACGGGCGGCGGTACAGAATCGAAAACGCCACGCAAGTGCGTGGCGTTTTCGCGTCAGCCGATCGTTGAGTTCAGGACTTGGCGCCGAGCGCCAGCGCGCGCGCCTTGCTTTCGGATGCAGCAGCCTCGTGCTGCGCTTGCCCGGCCCGATCCACCGGCCAGCCCTGGGTGTGCGCGGCCACGATCGCGACCAGCGCTTCGACGAACGCCGGCGCATCGTTCAGGCATGGGATGTAGTGGTACTCACCGCCGCCTGCGTGCTGGAACTCCTCCTTGCCCTCCATCGCGATCTCTTCGAGCGTCTCCAGGCAGTCAGCGACGAAGCCTGGGCAGACCACGTCGACGCGTCGCGCCTTCGCCTGGCCGAGTTCCTCCAGCAGCGGCGCGGTATAGGGCTGCAACCACTCGGCCTTGCCGAAGCGCGACTGGAAGGTCACCACGTATTCGTCGCGCCCCAGCCCGAGGGCTTCGGCCAGCAGGCGGCCGGTCTTGTGGCACTCGCAGTGATATGGGTCACCCAGGTCGAGCGTGCGGCGCGGCACGCCGTGGAAGCTCATCACCAGCTTGCCGCCGCTGTCCTGGGCGCGACCGTGCCGCTGCCAATAGGCGCGGATCTGCGCCGCCAGCGCCGCGATGTACTGCGGCTGGTCGTGGAAGTGCTTGACCCAGCGGACCTCCGGCACATTGCGGACCGCGGCCAGTTCGCGATGCACGGCGTCGAACACGGTCGCCGTGGTGGTGGCCGAGTACTGCGGGTACATCGGCAGCAGCAGCAGCCGCTCGACGCCGCGGCTGCGCAGTTGTGCCAGCACGGACGGGATCGACGGATTGCCATAGCGCATCGCCAGCGCCACCTCGACGTCGAACCCGCGCTCGCCCAGGTATCCCCGCAGCAGCGTCTCCTGCTGCTGCGACCAGTGCAGAAGCGGCGACCCCTGCGCGGTCCAGATCGAGGCGTACTTGGCAGCCGACTTGCGCGGCCGCACCGCCAGGATGATGCCGTTGAGGATCGGCCACCACACCAGGCGCGGGATCTCGACCACGCGTGGATCGGACAGGAACTCCTTCAGGTAGGCCCGCACCGGACCGGGCTCCGGGGCATCGGGGGTTCCCAGATTGACGAGCAGCACCCCGGTTCGGGCACGGCGATCATGGGCAAACGGCGGTTCCGGCAGATAGGTCACGAAGGGGGATGGGCTGAGATTGATCGGGCAGCGCGGGCGGCCGCATCGTGCCGGAGTCGGCCGATCGATGTCGGGACGACGGATTCAGCCGTTCGGATTGGATGATGGCCAAGCGTAGCAAGACCCCCCGCATTCCCGCTGTGGCGGTTGATGTGGGCCACACAACAATCGAACCCTGGCCTTGATCACAGGGGCTGGACAGAGGGAACCAATCCCTTACCGTTGCGCCTGTTCCGCGACACTCCCGCCCTTACGTGACCGACAACCCTTCCGACCGTGCCGGCATTCTCCTGCGGTCAGCGGTCCGCCTGATGGCACCGCTGGCGCGCCTGCTCGTGGCCAACGGCGTCACCTACACGATGTTCGCGCAGGCGCTGAAGCGGGTGTTCCTTTCCGCCGCCGAGCAGGAACTCGAAGCCGAAGGCAAACGCATCACCGACTCCGCACTCAGCCTGTTGTCCGGCGTGCATCGCAAGGACGTGCGGGTGCTGACCAGCGCCGAACCACCACAGCGGCGCGCGGTGACCATCGCCAGCCAGGTGACCACGGCGTGGTCGATGCAGCCGGAATACCTGGACCGCGACGGCCGGCCGCTGGCGCTGCCGATGCGTGCGGGCGAGGTCGATGCACCGTCGTTCGAACGACTGGCGCAGGGCATCTCAAAGGACTTCCACGCGCGCTCGGTGCTCGACGAGTTGATCCGCCTCGGCGTGGCCGAGGAGCGCGACGGGCTGTGCCGCCTGGTGCTGGGCGGCAGCTTCCTGCCGGTGCGCGACCTCGAGGAGATGGCGCGCCAGCTTTCGGCCAATGTCAGCGATCACCTGGCGGCGTCAGCCGCCAACTTCGGCGCAGCGCGAAAGAGCGAGAAGTCGCCGTACCTCGAGTTCGCGCTGTGGGCGGACGAACTGTCGGCGCAGTCGGTGGCCGAGCTGCAGCAGCTCGCGCAGACGCAATGGATGGCCGCCATGAAGAACGTGCGCAACGAGGCGCAAGCCCGCAGCGCCGCAGACGTCGCCGCCCTGCCCGCCTCCGAACTGCACCGGTTCCGGTTCGGTGTCTACATCTACCACGCACCGGGCTACGAGCCGCTGGCCGGAGAGCCAGCCAGCGGAGAACCCGCGCCGCAGATTCCAGGGAAGTCAGCATGAAGTCGCCGATCGCACTGCCTGCGTCCGCCAGAGCCGCGGCCCTGGCCGCATCGCTGCTGGCGTTCTCCGTGGCGGGCTGCGGCGGCGACGAGCAGGTCGCGCGCACCGGCAGCGGCGGCACCGGGATCGCCACCACGGTCGGCAGCGTGACCGGCTTCGGCTCGGTGATCGTCGATGGCGACCGCTGGGACGATCGGAGCGCCATCGTCGATGTCGAGAACGATCCGCGCCAGCCCGCCGCCGTCGTGTCGGGCGGCACCCGGCTTGGCCAGCGGCTGAGCATCGAGTCGCGCACCGAGGGTCAGGCCGACCGCATCCGCATCGAGCCGCTGCTGATCGGGCGCGTCGAATCGGTCAGCGCCGCCGTGGGCACGCCGAGCACGATCCGCATCGCCGGCCAGGAGGTGCGCATCAACGCCGACCCCAACCGCGGGCCGGTCACGTTCTTCGACGGCTTCAGCCAGCTGACGGCCCTGATCCGAGCGGCGCCGATGGCAGCGTGACCGAGGTCCACGGCACGCTGGTGTGGGATGCACGTTCGGCGCGCCACGTGATCGAGGCCAGCCGCATCGAGAGGCTGCCAGACCTGCCGGCCGGCTTGCTGCGCGTCACCGGCATCGTCAGCGACCGCACGGCCGACAGCTTCCGGCTGGGCGACCTGCTGGTCCGCGTGCCGAACAGCGCGCTGGTCGTGCCCGCCAACCGGGCGATCACCAACGGCCAGGCGGTGACAGTGTGGGGCAGCGCGCTGGCCACCACGACGAGCCTGACGCTCACCGCCGATGCCATTCGAATCCGTCAGTTCGACGCCCAGCCGGCCGGCGCCAGCGCACGCCTTTCGGGCACGCTCAGCCGCCTCGATGCCGCCAATGCCACGTTCGAACTGGCGGGGGTGCGGGTGTCGGCACGCAATGCGACGATCGTGCCGGCCAACCAGACACTCGCCGATGGCCAGTACGCCATCGTGCGCGGCCGCGTCGGCAACGATGGCGTGCTGCAGGCCGATCAGGTGCGCATCCGGCGCAAGCAGACCGGCGAGCCGGAGGTGGAACTGACCGGGCCGATCACCGACTACACCGCCGATGCCAGCTTCCGCGTGCGGGGCACGCCCGTAAACGCCGCCGGGGTTGCGCCGCGGCCACGCTGCCCGGCCCTGCTGGCCAACGGCGTCGTGGTGTCGATCGAAGGCAGCATCCAGAGCAACGTCGTGCAGGTGGACAAGCTGTCCTGCCCGTAGCGCGAACGGTGCAGGCCTTCGTGGGCGCGGGGCACGTCGATCGCTACGCCTGCGCGCGGCGCCCCGGCGTTACTCGCGGCTGAGTGCGCTCGACAGCAGCTTGGCCGTGATGTCCACGATCGGGATCACGCGCTCGTACGCCATGCGCGTGGGGCCGATCACGCCGAGCGTGCCCACTACCTGGCCGTCCACCTCGTAGGGCGCGACCACTAGGCTCAGCTCGTCCATCGGCACCTTGGCCGACTCGCCGCCGATGTAGATCTGCACGCCGTGCGCGCGTCCGGTGACATCGAGCAGCTGCATCAGCCGCGTCTTGTGCTCGAACAGGTCGAACAGCGCCCGCAGCCGATCCATGTTGCCGGCCAGATCGCTGACGCCGAACAGATTGCGCTCGCCTGACACCACCAGCGGATCGGTCTCCTCGGCCGCCTGGCTGCCGGCCTCGACCGCCGCCTCCATCAGGCGCGCGATCTCGCCGCGCAATTCGGCCAGCTCCGGGCCGAGCCGCCGCCGCGCGTCCTCGAAGCTGGCGCCGGCGAAGTGCTGGTTCAGGATGTTGGCCGCCTCCACCAGCTGCGCCGGCGTGTAGTCGTGCTGCGTCAGCAGAATGCGGTTCTGCACGTCGCCCTCGGGGGTGACGATGATCAGCAGCACGCGCCGCTCGGACAGGCGCAGGAACTCGACCTGGCGGAAGCTCGAACTGCGGCGCGGCGTCAGCACCACGCCGGCGAAATGCGACAGGTGCGACAGCATCTGCGCCGCTGTCTGCAGCGCGCGCTGCGGCTCGGCCACCTGCAGGCTGCCCTGGATGATCTGCGCCTGCTGCTGCTCGATCGGCTGCACGGTGAGCAGCGTGTCGACGAACAGGCGGTAGCCGCGCGGCGTCGGCACCCGGCCGGCCGATGTGTGTGGGCTGGTGATGAAGCCCATCTCCTCGAGGTCGGCCATCACGTTGCGGATGGTCGCCGCCGACAGGTCCAGCCCGGAGATCCTGGCCAGCGAGCGCGAGCCCACGGGTTCGCCCTCGGCGATATAGCGCTCGATCAGCGCCTTCAGCAGCAGTCGTGCACGATCGTCCATCATGGTGCGGACATTCTATGGCTGCTGCCGCGCGGCGGCGATCGATTCCCGCTCTGCTGCCGTCCGCCCCGGCGCCGGCCCGTTCGCGCCCGGGGCGTTTGCTAGAGTCCACCGCCATGGCGCATGCATTCAGCAAGGTCGCGATATTCGGCAAGCCGCGCGCGGAAGGCATCCGCGAGCCGCTGCTGCAGATCATCGAGCTGGTGCAGACGGCCGGCCTCGAGGTGATGCTCGACGCGAACACGCGCGACAACGTGCGCCTGCACCAGTTCACCGGCTACACGCTGACGCAGATCGGCGAGCAGGCCGATGTGGCGGTGGTGCTCGGCGGCGACGGCACCATGCTCGGCATCGCGCGCGCGCTGGCGCCGCACCAGGTGCCGCTGATCGGCATCAACCACGGGCGGCTCGGCTTCATGACCGACATCGCCCTCGATCAGATGCCCGAGGTGCTGACCGAGATGCTGGGCGGCGCCTTCGAGATCGACTGCCGGCTGCTGATCGACGCCGAGGTGCTGCGCGCCGGCGCCACCATCTTCCAGACGCGGGCGCTCAACGACGTGGTGGTCTCGCGCGGCGTCAACGGCGGCATGGTCGAATTCACCGTGCGCGTCGACGGCGTCAGCATGTACAACCAGCGTGCCGACGGCCTGATCCTGGCCACGCCGACCGGCTCGACCGCCTACGCGCTGTCGGCCAACGGCCCGATCCTGCATCCCTCGCTCGCCGGGCTGGTCCTGGTGCCGGTGGCGCCGCAGACGCTGTCCAATCGGCCGATCGCCCTGCCCGACACTTGCGTAGTCGAGATCGAGATCACCGACGTGCGCGACGCCGCGGCGCACTTCGACATGCAGACCTACTCGCAGCTGGCCCCAGGCGACATCGTGCGCGCGCGCCGCAGTGCCGACTACGCGACCCTGCTGCATCCGCGCGGCTACAACTACTTCGCCACGTTGCGCCAGAAGCTGCACTGGAACGTGATGCCCGCGGAACCGTACGGGCGTCGCTAGCAGGCTGTTGAAATGCGCATGAATCTCGGCCTTCTGGCGCAGTGCGCGAGCGCGAGGCGATGGTTATCGTTGGTTTTGACCCCGTGTGATGCCACTGTCGAGACTTTCGCGAACTCGTTTGATTCCATCGGGCCTTGCTTTGCCGTACTACGCACGGACTGCTCCCATCTCGGGCGGGGCCAACTTGGCGATGCGCAGCAGGTTCAGCGCACAGCCGGCCAGCACGAAGGCCATCTCGACCTTGTCTTGCCCGCGCACCTTGACCTTCTTCGTGCCACCGATCGTGTGCATCCAGCCGAAGCATTCCTCGATGCGCTTGCGCACCCGCTGCGAGATCGCGTAGCCCTTCGAGCCGGTGGTTCTGCCATCCAGTCCGGGGATCGTCCGGCCCTCGATCTTGGCGATGTGCGGTTTGATCTTGCGGCCGCGCAGCGTCTGGACAAAGCCGCGCTGGCAGTAGCCTTTGTCGGCGCCGAGCGAGTCCGGTTCGATGCCCTGCTGCTTTTGCTCGTCGAGCAGCCGCTCGGCCGCCTTGACCTCGGCATTGTCGTGCGGCGCGGTCACGCGCAAGCCCAGCACCAACCCGTTACGGTTCTCCATCAGCGCGTGACCCGCGTAGGCGAGCCGGCTTTCCTTGCCTGCGCCCTTGCGCGCCAGTTGCGCCTGCGGATCGGTCGTGCTGGCGTGGGTGTCGTTGCGGCGCCGCTCGCCCTTGAAGTCGACCTCGGGATTGCCGCCACCGACGCCGCCATCGCCGCCGTCCTTCGGCCGCACGCTCTTCATGCTGGCCCAGGCATCGATCAGGGTGCCATCGACACTGAAGTGCTCGTCGCTGACCAGCCCCTTGCGCCGGGCGATGCGCACGATCATGCCCAGAAACCGCGGCGCGACACGGTGCTCGAGCAGCCGCTGCCGGTTCTTGCTAAAGGTGGAGTGATCGAAGGCCGCCTCATCGAGGCCCAGCCCCAGGAACCAGCGAAACAGCAGGTTGTACTCGAGCATCTCGCAAAACAGCCGCTCCGAACGCACCGTGTACAGCGCCATCAGCAGCGTGCTCTTGAGCAACGTCTCCGGCGGCACCGACTGCCGACCGCCGTCGGCGTACATCTGGTTGAACACGCGACTCATGCGCCGCAGCGCCTCATCCGCATAGACGCGGATCGCCCGCAGCGGATGATCGGCCGGCACCCGTGCCTCCGGCGAGACGTAGCTGAACAACCCTTCTTGATTGCTCTCGAACCCGCGCATCAACCACCCCCAACCATGAAAACCATGCCTTCGATCTCCACCTGCAAGAATGGTTTCAACGGTCGAATTTCAACAGCCTGCTAGCGGCCGACCGGAGTGCGCGGCGTGCCTGCCGGTCGTGCCGGTCGCGGTGCCCACCGGCCGAGCCGGGGTCGCGCAAGCCATCTGCGCGAAGTCACTAAACTGCGCGGCCTTCGCGTCCCTCGCCTCGCCCTGTCCGCATGCTGCTGTCGCTGTCGATCCGCAATTTCGTCATCGTCGATGAGCTCGCATTGGAGTTCGCGCCCGGCTTTTCGGTGCTGACCGGCGAAACCGGTGCGGGCAAGTCGATCCTGATCGATGCGCTGCTGCTGGCCCTGGGCGAACGCGCCGACGCCGACGTCGTGCGCGAAGGCGCGGCGCGGGCGGAGATCGCCGCGGAGTTCAGCCTGGGCGAGGCGGCGAGCGCGTGGCTTTCGGCGCAGGAGCTGCAAGGCGACGATGCCGCCACCGCGCTGCTGCGCCGGACCGTCGATGCCAGTGGACGCAGCAAGGCGTTCATCAACGGCTCCGTCGTCACGCTGGCGCAGTTGCGCGAGCTCGGTGAACTGCTGGTCGACGTGCACGGCCAGCACGCCCACCAGTCGCTGCTCAAGCCCGGGGCGCAGGTCGCCCTGCTCGACGAGCACGGGGGCCTCGGCGCGCAGGCGCACACGGTGAGCGAGCGATTCGCCGCCTGGCGCCGCGCCATGAGGGCACGCAGCGAGGCCGAGGCGATGGAGGGCAGCGCGCAGCTCGAGCAGGATCGGCTGCGCTGGATCGTCGATGAACTCGGCGAGATCGCACCTGCCGCCGGCGAGTGGGAGGCGGTGCAGGCCGAACACAAGCGGCTGTCGCACGCGGCGAGCCTGGTCGAGGGCGCGCAGGCCGCGGTCGACGCCCTGTCGGAAGCCGACGACGCGGCGCTGGTGCGGATCGACACCGTGACCTCGCGCCTGACCCAGGCTGGCGCGGCGGTTCGACAGCGCCGGCTGCCGAGCCCTGTGCTTGGAAACGCGTTCGGCGGCGGCCCGCATCCAGGTCGACGACGCGGCGCGCGAACTGAACGCCTACCTGGCCCGCACCGAGATCGACGACAAGCGCCTGGCCGACGCCGAGGCGCGGGTCACGGCGCTGCACGCGGCCGGCCGCAAGTTCAAGTGCGCGCCGGAGGAATTGCCCGCGCTGCTCGCCAGCGCACAGGCGAAGCTCGCCGCGCTCAGCGCCTCGAGCGACCTCGACGGCCTGCGCCAGTCCGAGGCCGCGGCCGCGGCCAGCTACGCAGCCGCCGCCGCCGCCCTGACCAAGGCGCGCGTCAAGGCCGCCGCCCAGATGAGCCGCGAGGTCACGCGCGCGATGCAGGACCTGTCGCTCGCCGGCGGGCGGTTCGAGGTTCAGCTGAACGAGACCGAGCCAAGCAGCACCGGATCGGAGCGCGTCGAGTTCCTGGTGGCCGGACATGCCGGTTCCACGCCGCGGCCGCTGGCGAAGGTCGCCTCCGGCGGCGAGCTGGCGCGCATCAGCCTCGCGATTGCCGTCATCGCCGCCACGGCAACGCCGGTAGCCACGCTGATCTTCGACGAAGTCGATGCCGGCATCGGCGGCGCCGTGGCGGAGACCGTGGGCCGGCTGCTCAAGCAACTCGGCCAGCAGCGCCAGGTGCTGTGCGTGACGCACCTGCCGCAGGTGGCCGCGCGCGGCGACCAGCACTTCGTGGTGAGCAAGGCCACGGTCGATGCGCGCCCGGTGTCGCGCATCGAGCGCCTGGAGCGCAAGGCCCGCATCGAGGAGCTCGCGCGCATGCTCGGCGGCGTGGAAATCACCGAGACCACGCGCAAGCACGCGCGCGAGATGCTGGCCGCGTGACGGCGCCAGCGCGGCCCGGGCATGAGCGCGACGCGACCGGGGACACGGCACGATGCACGACGCCCATCGCCGCGGCACGATGTCGACCGACACGGGCACGACCCGATGAGCTGCGACCGAGGTCGAACGCGCACCCGCCGACGCGACCCTCGCACGCAGGGTTGCACCGCATGAGCCCGCCGGGCCGCCCCGAGGGCGAATCCCCGAGCGGGCAGCGCGAGGGTAGTCCAGTTAGCCCGCCGGGCCGCCCCGAGGGCGAATCCCTGAGCGCACGCACGGGGGGGGGGGGGGGGGGGGGGGGGGGGGGGGGGGGGGGGGGGGGGGGGGGGGGGGGGGGGGGGGGGGGGGGGGGGGGGGGGGGGGGGGGGGGGGACCCGCCGACCCCCGGGGGGCACCCCCGCCGAAGGTCGTCCAGTGAGCCCGTCGCGGCGAGCGCTGCTGCTCGGCGCGGCTGCGCTGCCGCTGTCGACGCGCACCCAGCCGCGCTGGCCTTACCCCACGCTCACCGGCGAGTCCGCGCTCGTGATCGCCCACCGCGGCGCCAGCGGCGAGCGGCCGGAGCACACGCTCGCCACCTACGAACTGGCGATCGACCAGGGTGCGGACTACATCGAGCCCGACCTCGTGAGCACACGCGACGGCGTGCTGGTGGCGCGCCACGACGCCGAGCTATCGATGACGACGGACGTCGCGCAGCGGCCCGAGTTCGCCGCACGCCGCCGCACGCAGACGATCGACGGCAAGCCAGAATCCGGCTGGTTCGTCGAGGACTTCACCTGGAGCGAGTTGCAGGTGCTGCGCGCACTCGAGCGCTGGCCGCAGTGGCGTCCGGGGTCGGCCGCATTCGACGGCAAGTTCGGCATCCCGTCGCTGGCGCAGATCGTCGAGCTGCTGCGCGCAAAGGGGCAAGCGACCGGCCGGCGGATCGGCCTGTATCCGGAGACCAAGCTGGCGGCCCACTTTGCCGAGCGTGGGCTGGCGCTGGAGCCGCCGCTGGTGCGCACGCTGCACGCGGCCGGCTGGGGTGATGCCGTCGATCCGGTGCTGCTGCAGTCGTTCGAGGCCGACAGCCTGCGCAAGCTCGCGCGGCTGACCGATCTGCGCCGGGTGCAATTGGTCAGTGAACGGCGCCCGCTCGACGCCGCCGCGCTGCGCGCGATCGCCCGCTATGCGCAGGGGATCGGCGCCGCCAAGGCGCTGGTGATTCCGCGCCGACCCGACGGCGCGCTCGACAACCCGACGCCACTGGTGGCGCAAGCACACGCGGCCGGACTGGCCGTGCACGCGTGGACGTTCCGGCGCGAGCCGAACTTCCTGCCAACCGGCACGGATGGCGACGAGGAATTGCGTCGGTTCCTGGCGACCGGACTGGACGGCGTGTTCACCGATCATCCGGGCGCGGCGGTGGCGCTGCGCACCACACTGATGCGCTGAGGCGGCAGCGGGCCATGCAGCCCGATGCGGGCCGCGGCCGCGCGAATCAGCCCTCGGCCTCGGACGGCCGATGAGGGCAGTTCGCCTTGTTGCACACGCCGTACAGCGCGAGCGCGTGATCCTGCAGCGTGAAGCCATGCGCCTGCGCGATCTTGTGCTGGCGCTGCTCGATCTCGGTGTCGACGAACTCCTCCACGCGACCGCAGGTCAGGCACACCAGGTGATCATGGTGCGAGCCCTCGTTCAGCTCGAACACCGCGCGACCCTGCTCGAAGTGGTTGCGCATCAGCAGCCCGGCCTGCTCGAACTGCTGCAACACGCGGTACACGGTGGCCAGGCCGACGTCGAGGTTCTCGGCGATCAGCGCCTTGTAGACGTCTTCGGCGCTCAGGTGGCGCACCTGGGCCGACTGCGCCGCGCGCTGGAAGACCTCGAGGATCTTCAGGCGCGGCAGGGTGGCCTTCAGGCCGCTGCTCTTCAGTTCGCTCGATCCCGAGCCTGCGCGATGAGGCATGCTGTGTCCTGAGCTGCAGAAGGAAAGGCGGGCCGTGGGGTGCGTGACGTGCGCGCAGCAAGTCATCACGACTCGCTGGGTATCATAGCGGCTGACTCATTACATCGGCCGGCGCAGGCTTCTACCTGCTGCTGTGCGCGGCGCACCCGGATGTCTCTGCCACCCCTGCACCAATCCTCCCGCTTCGCGGTCCGCACTGCGACCCTGATCGCGGCCGCCGCGGCATCGCTGCTGCTGGCCGGCTGCGAATCGGCCCGCAGCTGGGTGCCGACTTTCTTGCAGCCGTATCGGCCCGATGTGCAGCAAGGCAACGTGGTCACCAAGGAGATGGTCGAGCAGTTGCGGCAGGGCATGACACGGGAACAGGTGCGCTTCCTGCTCGGCTCGCCGATGCTGGCGAGTGCGTTTCATCCGGACCGCTGGGACTACGTCTACTACCTCAAGCGCGGCAAGGGCACCGAAGTGCAGATGCGGCGCCTGACGGTGACCTTCAAGGACAGCCGTGTCGATGCGTTCCGCGCCGACGAGATGCCTGCCGAGGCACTGGCCGACAACCTGATCCTCGGCCGCGATGCGACCAAGGCGCCGCAGAAGAATGCGCCGGTACGCCAGTCCGACCCCGGCGAGGACGCGCCGGGCCCGATCTACAAGTAGTCCGACCCGCAGCCCGGTCGATCAAACGCACCGCCGTTGCCGCGCGCCGCCGAACTGCTGTCTCTTCCCCGCGTACCTGACCTGTCATGACCCAGAAGATCGCGATCGCCGGCGCCTCCGGGCGCATGGGCCGCATGCTGATCGAGGCGCTGCTTGCCGCGCCCGACCTGACGCTGGGCGCCGCGCTCGACCGCGCGGACAGCCCCTACCTCGGGCGTGACGCCGGCGAGTTCCTTGGCCGCCGCACCGGCGTGGCGATCGACGCCGATCTGGCAGCGATGCGCGGCTGCGACGTGCTGATCGACTTCACCCGCCCCGAGGGTACGCCGGCCCACCTGGCCGCCTGCACGGCGCACGGCGTGAGGCTCGTGCTCGGCACCACCGGCTTCGACGACGCCGGCAAGGCCGCGATCCGCGCCGCCGCACAGAAGACGGCTATCGTGTTCGCGCCCAACATGAGCGTCGGCGTGAATGCCACCTTCAAGCTGCTGCAGGTCGCAGCCCGGATCCTGGCCAGCGGCTACGACATCGAGATCATCGAGGCGCATCACCGGCACAAGGTGGATGCGCCCTCGGGCACCGCGCTCAAGATGGGCGAGGTGATCGCCGAGGCGCTCGGCCAACGGCTCGACGACCTCGCCGTCTACGCGCGCGAAGGCCACACCGGCGAGCGCAAGCCGGGGTCGATCGGCTTCGCTGCGATCCGCGGCGGCGACATCGTCGGCGACCACACGGTGCTGTTCGCCGGCACCGGCGAGCGCATCGAGATCACGCACAAGTCCACCAGCCGCATGGGTTATGCACTCGGCAGCCTGCGTGCGGCGCGCTTCCTCGCTGACAAGCGCAGCGGCCTGTTCGACATGAACGACGTGCTCGACCTGAACCGGAACCTCGCCTGATGGACGGCACGGCCCTCGGACTCGGCCACTTCTGGGCGCAGGCTGACGCGCTGATCCGCTTCACCGCCTGGCTGCTGCTGGCGATGTCGGTCGGCAGCTGGTTCGTGATCCTGTGGAAGGCGCTCGGCTGGTGGCGCGTGCGGCGCGCGGCGCATGCGCTGGAGGCGTTCTGGCAGGCCCGCTCGGTGGACGAGGCGCTGGCATTGCTGAAGCCGCTGGATGGCGAGCAGATCTTCGTGCCGCTGGCGGCCAGTGCCGCCGCGACCGCGCAGGCTCCCACGGGCGACGACACCCTGTCAGCGCAGATGAACCGCTCGGAGTGGCTCACGCGCGCGCTGCGCCAGCGCATCAACGAGGCCGCCGCGCGCCTGGAAGCCGGGCTGACCTTCCTCGCCTCGGTGGGTGCGACTGCACCCTTCGTCGGCCTGTTCGGCACGGTGTGGGGCATCTATCACGCCCTGATCGGCATCGCCGCCACCGGTGCCATCTCGATCGAGAAGGTCGCCGGCCCGGTGGGCGAGGCGCTGATCATGACGGCCTTCGGGCTGGCGGTCGCGATCCCGGCCGTGCTCGGCTACAACGCCTTCACTCGCGTCAACCGCCTGGTGCTGGCACAACTCGACGGCTTCGCGCATGACCTGCACGCCTACTTCACGGTCGGTGCCCGGCCGGCCGCGACGGACTGAGCGATGAGCTTCGGCGGCTTCGAGCGCGGGCAGGCGCCGTCGCAGCCGATGGCGGAGATCAACGTCACGCCGCTGGTGGACGTGATGCTGGTGCTGCTGGTGATCTTCATCATCACCGCGCCGCTGCTGGCTTCGGCGATCAAGCTCGACCTGCCCGACGTCAAGGCGGCCCCAGCCGCCGGCCGCGCCGATGCGATCAAGCTCGCCATCGACGCCGACGGCCGTTTCTTCTGGAACGAGCAGCCCATCGAAGAGAGCGAGCTTGGCCCGCGGCTGGCCGACGCCGCCAAGGCACAGCCGCAGCCCGAACTGCATCTGCGCGCCGACAAGGCCACGCGCTACGAACGGCTGGCGCAACTGATGGCCGCCGCGCAGGAGGCCGGACTGGCGCGTATCGGCTTCGTCACCGAGCCGCCGGCCGACGCCACCGACCCATTGGCCGACCCATTGCGCACGCCATCGACCGCACCGGCGCCGCGCGCGCCGGACCAGCCGCCGCGCGCGCCGACCCAGTGAGCGCGCCGGGTTGTGGTCGCGCACGCGTGCTGCAAGCCGCGCTGCTGGTCACCGTGATCGGGCTGACGTGGCGGCTGGCGGTTGCCGCACCCACGGCCATCGACGATGCCGGCCAGCGGGTCGCGCTCGCCGCGCCGGCGCAGCGCATCGTCGCCCTCGGCCCGCACATCACCGAGCAGTTGTTCGCGATCGGCGCTGGCGACCGCATCGTCGGCACCACGGAGTACGCCGACTTCCCGCCGGCCGCCGTTCGCATCCCGCGCGTGGCGCGGGCGCACAGCGTCGACCTGGAAGCGGTGGCGGCACTGCAGCCCGATCTGGTCATCCTCTGGGGCAGCGGCTTTCCGCCGGCGGTGACCGCGGCGCTGCGGCGCCTGCAGGTGCCGGTCTACGTCAACGAGCCAGGCGCGCTCGACAGCATCGCGACGTCGATGGAGCGGCTGGGCGAGCTGACCGGGCAGGCGACGGCCGCGGCCGTCGCGGCGGCGCAGTTTCGCCAGCGCATGGGCATGCTGCGCGAGCGCTACGCGAGCCGCGCGCCGGTGCGAGTCTTTTATCAGATCTGGCAGCAGCCGCTGATGACGCTGTCCGGGCGGCATGTGCTGAGCGAGGCGATCCGCGTCTGCGGCGGCCGCAACGTGTTCGAGTCGCTCACCCCGATCGCGCCGCAGGTGTCGAGCGAAGCGGTGCTGGCGGCCGATCCGCAACTGATCGCCACCGCCGAACCCGATGCGCGGCCCAGCGGCGCCCTGGATGCCTGGCGCCGCTTCGGCGGACTCACTGCGGTCAGGCTCAACCAGCTCGTCACGCTCGACGCCAACAAGCTGAACCGCCACGCGCCGCGCCTGGCCGAGGAAGTGGGCGTGCTGTGCGAGCGCATCGACGCCGCTCGTGCGATGCTCAAGCCCTGAGCAAGGACGCCATGGCCGCCGAACTGAATACCGTCTCGCACGTGATCCAGCTGTCGGTGGCGCCGGTGTTCCTGCTGACCGGTATCGCCGGCCTGCTGGGCGTCACAGCCAACCGGCTGGCGCGGATCGTCGATCGCGCACGCACGGTCGAACCGCGCGCCGCCGCCGCCTCGGCGGCCGAGCGCGAGCATTTGAACCAGGAGCTCGCCACATTGGCGCGGCGCGCGCGTCTGATCTATCGGGCGATCGCGCTGCAGGTGATCGCCGCGCTGCTGGTGTGTGCGGTGATCGTCGGCCTGTTCATCACCGCGTACTACGCGTGGACCCCCGACCTGACCCGGGTCGTGGCCGCCGTGTTCGCGAGCGCAGTGCTGGCCCTGATACTCGGCCTGCTGACCTTCCTGCGCGAGGTCTACCTCGCGACGCAGACGCTGCGGATCGGGCTGCGGCCCTGAGTGGAACGCGCAGATCGGACCGGGCGGCCAGCCAGCGGGCGCAGACCGTCCTTTAACTGCTCCTTCAGAGCGCGTACTCGGTGCCCAGCACGATCCGCCCCTGCGCGTCGCGTGCCAGCGGCGCCCACGGCAGGTCGGTGATGCCGGGGTCGATGCCGGCCTGCTTCAGCAGCGTGGTCACCTGGCCCCGATGGTGGGTCTGGTGGTTGAACATCTGCGACACGCACAGCCACACCGGTCGGCTGAACTCGCGCTGCGCCACGCCGGAGAACCAGGTCAGCGTGCCGGCCAGCTGCGCCTGGCTGACGGTCGCCGCCCAGGCGCCGAGGTCGTCGTCCAGCGCGCGGCGCGCTGCGAGCAGCTCCGTAAAGTCGTCGTAAAGAACGACCCCGATCTTGCCCACCGGGTAGGTCTTGCCGTTGAAGCGCGACAGCCAGAGCCGGTCGCCCCACAGCAGGTGGTCGAGGGTGGCGTGGATCGAGCCGAAGAAGGCGCCGCGATCGGCCTTGCGCTCGGCATCCGTCAGTTGCGACGCCGCCTCGTAGATCTTGCGGTTCATCCAGCCGTTGTAGGCAGCGAACGCCTGGCAGTGCTCCGCGTCGATCATCGCTTCACTCCGATTCGTCTTCCGCGGTGGGCGGCAGTGCGCCGGTCTCGATCCACGCCAGCAGCGAATGCCACTGGGCGACGTCCTTCTCCACCCGGCTCGGCGCCACGTCCCACAGCGACAGGCCGTGCGCGGCCAGTTGCACGTAGTTCTGCGTATCGCGCAGGAAGCCCAGCACCGGCAGCCCGAGCCCGTCGACGAAGCGGTGCAACTGCTCCGCGGCGCGCGTGCGCGCATCGACGCGCATGCCGAGCACGCCCACATGGCCCGATTCCTTCAACCCCGTGCGCTCCGCCAGCTTCTGCAGGAAGGCCTGGGTCGCGTAGATGTCGAACAGGCTCGCCTGCAGCGGCACGATGATGCGATCGGCCACCCGCAGCGCATCCTTCAGCAGGTGACCGTGGATGCCGGCGGGCGAGTCCAGTACCACGTGCGTGACGCCGCGCGGCGGCCGCGCGATGCGGTCGGTATCCACGTCCCACGAGACGATCGGCGGCACCTGGGGCGCACGCAGCGAAAGCCAGGCGCGCGCCGACTGCTGCTTGTCGAGATCGCCCAGCATGGTCGGGTGGCCCTGTGAGGCGAACCACCCGGCGAGGTTGGTGGCGACGGTGCTCTTGCCGACACCGCCCTTCGGATTGACGATCAGGACCACGGGCATCGCGCTCACCTCGACGGGATGGACGGCCGCAGTCTATTGCGCCGGCGCCGGCGCGGCATGCAGCGCATGCTGGCCCGCCACTCAGCCGTGGGCCAGATGAAACAGGCGGCCGCCGTCAATGGCGACCTCGGCGAATGGCGCACCGAAGAGTTCGGACAAGGCGCCGGTGGTCAGGTCGGCCGCCGGCCCCGCGTGCCAGCGCCCGTCGCCGGCCAGCAGGAGCACGTGCGTGGCCAGGCGGGCGGCGGCATTGACGTCGTGCATCGAGGCCACCAGCGTGCGATCGGCCAGCTGCGCCAGCCGGCGCAGCACCAGCGCCTGGTGGCGCGGATCCTGGTGCGAGGTCGGCTCATCGGCCAGCAGCAGCGGCGTTTCCTGCGCCAGCGCGGTGGCGAGCGCCACCCGCAGGCGCTCGCCGCGCGACAGCGTGCGCACGTCGTGCCCGGCCAGCTCGGCACAGTCGAGCTGGGCCAGCTCATCGTGCGCCCGCTGCAGGCCGGCGGCATCGACTGCGCCGAAGCGGTAGCGTGCGGTGAGGACGGTCTCCAGCACGGTCGCGGCGAACGGATCGAGCCAGCGGTCGGTCATCAGGGCCCGGCAGCCGGCCAGGGCATCGACCGTCCACTGCGCAAACCCCTGCCCGGCGAGCGCCACCTGGCCCACCTCGGCGCAGCGCAGGCCGGCCAGCACGGCCAGCAGGCTCGACTTGCCCGCGCCGTTGGGACCGAGGATGACCCAGCGCTCGCCGCGCCGGATGGTCAGCGACAGGTCGCGCACGAGGTCGCGCGCGCCGGCACGCACGCGCACGGCGTCGAGGGCGACGGCGACATCGGGCAGGCCGTTCATTGTGGGTGCCTCACCAGCGTGCGCGCCGCGCCAGCAGCCACAGGAACACCGGCACGCCGACCAGCGCGGTCACCACGCCGACCGGCAATTGCAGCGGCGCGAAGGCGGTGCGCGCCACGGTGTCGGCGGCCAGCACCAGCACGCCGCCCGCCAGCGCGGCGGCCGGGAGCAAGTAGCGCTGGTCGTTGCCGATGGTCAGCCGCAGCAAGTGCGGCGCCACGAAACCGACGAAGCCCACCGCGCCGGCCAGCATCACCGCGGTGCCGGTGGCCAGCGCGGCGATCAGCACCAGCGCGCGGCGCTCGCGTTCGACGTCCACGCCCTGCGTCGTGGCCTGCACGTCGCCGCGCAGCATCAGGTTCAGCGCCCGCGCCTGGCGGCCGGCGAGGACGAGGCCGAGCGCCAGCACCGCCAGCGCGACCAGCGCCTGGCGCAGGTCGGTTGCGCCGCCGAGGTCGCCCAGCAGCCAGAACACCATCGTGCGCAACTGCGCCTCCGGCGCGAGGGTCAGGATCACCGACAGGAGCGCCGAGCAGAACGCCGCGATCATCACGCCGGTCAGCAGCACGCGCGTGGTCGCTTCTTCGCCGTGCAGCGCATCGCGCATGAACAGCGCTTGGCGCGCCAGCGCGAACAGCAACGCCAGTGCGGCCAGCGCGCCGGCGGCGCTGGCGGCCTGCATCACTGCCAGCGAGGCGCCGAGCGCGAGCGCACCCAGTGCGGCCACCGCCGCCCCGCCCGAGATGCCGAGCACGTAGGGATCGGCCAGCGGATTGCGCAGCAGCGCCTGCAGGATGGCGCCGGACAAACCGAGCAGCCCGCCCGCGGCGAAGGCGCTCAGGGCGCGCGGCAATCGCAACTGCATCACCGCATTGGCCACCGGGTCGGCCGCCCCGACCAGCGCCGCCGCAATGTCGCCTACCGGCAGCGCCACGCTGCCGATCGCCAACGCGACCAGCAGCGCCGCGCCGCCGGCCAGCGTCAGCGCCACCAGCGCGCGCCGGGCGCGGGCGTCTGCCAGCGATCGGCTTGCCGCCATTCCGCTGGTGCCTACAGCCGCCACTCGATGCCGCCGAACAGCGCCCGTCCCCACGTGTTGTAGCCGTCGACCAGCGTGTACCGCTCGTCGAGCAGGTTTTCCGCCCGCAGCTTGAGCGACAGGTGGGCGGTGACCTTGAATTGCGACCAGCCGCGCGCAGCGCGTAGGCTCGGCAGGGTCTTACGCGCGGCAAAGGTATTATCGTCGAAGTCATCGCGCGCGTCGACCCACGACACCTCGCCGCCGAGCCGCCACCGCCCCTGGTCGTGAAACGCGCCCAGGTTCACGGTCCACGGCGCGCGCCGCACCAGCGGCAGGTCGCTGGACTCGTCGCGCGCGTCGAGGTAGGTGCCATTGCCCTGCAGCTGCCACGGGCCGCGCCTGACCTCGGCCGACAGTTCGACCCCCTCGGCCGTGGCGCGCGCCACGTTCTGCGCCTGGGTGCCGGTGAGACGGATCAGGTCGCGCGTATCGGCGCGGACAGCGCCAGGCGCAGGCGTCGCGCGCCGGCGTTGGCGTAGCGCAGGCCGAGTTCCGCGCTCTCGGCGCGTTCCGGGTTCAGCGCCGGATTACCGAAGCCGGGGAAGTACAGGTCGTTGAAGCTGGGCGCGCGAAACGCGGTCGAGGCCTGCGCCGTCGCGCGCAGCCGCGGCGTCAGCGCGTAGCCGTAGGCCACCAGCCAGCGCTGGTCGGCGCCACCGGCATCGGACATACGTCGTCGCGGCGCACGGGAACGGACCGAGTGCGGCCCGCGCTCCGGCGTGCGGCCGGTGACGCCGAGCCACTGCCGGGGGAGGCGCTCGAAACTCTCGCTCAGCACGCCGCTGAACGCGGGTCGTAGCTGGTCGACGCGCCGCGCCTGGTCGAGGTACTCGACGGCCGAGAACGGGGCACGCGCTTCGCCAGCTGCGACGTGGGCGAACTTGGCACGTGCGGTGTCAGGACTCGAAGTCGGCCGTTGTTGAAAGGTCACTGACCAGGGGCGCCATCTCGGCTTTCCTCGCTGGCCTGGCCGATCTGGTCGCCCAACGCTCCAGACATCGGCCGGCGCGCATGGCGCGCGCGGCCGGCAGGCCTACCGCTGCGCGACTTCTTCCTGGTGAGTGGTGGCGGGGCCGTCGCTCGTGCTGTCGAAGTCGGTGCGATTGCTGGTCCAGGCGATCAGCCGAGCAGCGTCGCCGCTGCCAAGCTGGTAGGTCGCCCGCAGCGATCCGCTCGACTGCCGGTTGCCGTCGCTTTCCGGATTGGCGCCGAGCGTGAACGGCGGCGCCACCGCGACCTGGGCCGCGTCGATCGCCGAGTACGATTGCATGGTCCCGCCGCCGGGGTGGCCGACCAGGCGCGCTGGCACCGAAGCGTCCCGGCGGCGCTGAGGCGGCCGCCGAACGTCCGGACCTGTGCCGCCGCCATCGGTGCCGAACAGCTCGCCGTCGGCGGCGCCGCTGCCGCGGGTGAAGATCTGCACCACGCCGCCGATCGCCTCCGAGCCGTACAGGCTCGACATGTTGCCGCGCACGATCTCGATGCGGTCGATCGCATCGACCGCGATGCCGCCGAGCACCGCGCCGCCCGAGGTGACCGTGTTCAGCCGCACGCCATCGACCAGCACCAGAAGTTGACTGCTGTTGGCGCCGCGCGCAAAGACCGAGGCCTGGGCCCCCGGCCCACCGGCCCGCGCGAACTGCAGGCCGGCCTGGCGCGTAATCAACTCGACCAGTTCGGTGGCCTGCAGCCGCTCGAGGTCGGCGCGCGTGATCAGCGTGACCGGCGCCAGCGCATCGTCGAGCGCCTGCTCGGTGCGCGAGCCGGTGACCACCACCGGCTCGAGCGAAGCGACTTGCGCGCTCGCCCCCGGGGCATGGGCAGACCAGGTGAGAAAGACGGCCGCCGCAGCAGCAGCACCGGCGCGTCGGTCGATCGACGCAGCAACAGCTCGCATAGGAAGTACCTCGCGTTCATGCCGGCCCTCCGCCGGCGGTCCGTATCCGGACCGACGCGAAGCGCGCGAACGCGAGACGCACAGGCGGCGGGCGCTGCCGCTGCCGGGCGCTTGCGACCGCCACACCCCGTGACCGGTCCACCGCCGACGCGCGCGCATGCAGTGCAGGCGCGCGTCGGACTCATGGCCGGTCTCCGGGCTGCAGTGCGACCTTCGCGCCTTCCCGCCGGCGCAGGGCGCGCCGGCAGTGGCTGATGCGAAAGCGGCCGCGCCGTTCTGCGTTTTTCGGCGCGACGACTGCTTACCGTTGCGGGGGCAGCGCAGGTTCGCTAGGCGCCCCTCTCCGCGCGCCAAGCTCCTGCTTCCCGTTTCACCGTGGCCGCCCAGCAGGGGCCCCACGGCACCATCAGTGCGAAGCAGTCTATCAGCGGAGGCGCGCGAATCGCCTTGATGCATGGCAACCGCACGCCTCCGGCGCACGCAAGACGCGGTGATACGATCACTCGCATGCTTGAAGACCTCGAAGCGCTGCGCGGAAAGCTCACCGAACTGCATGCACGCGTGCGCATGTTGCGCGAGGAGAATCAGCAGTTGCGCGCGCAGATGACCGGCGCGCAGGTCGAGCTCGACGCCCTGCGTGGGCGCGTCAGCGGCGCCGTGCGACGGGTGGACGATCTGCTCGCGCGCCTGCCTGCCGGCGAGGCCGCGGCAGACGAAACCGTGCGCTCCTCCGCCGCGCCATGAGCACCGAACAAGTCGCCGTCACCGTCCTCGGGCGCGAGTACCTGCTCGCCTGCACGCCCGAAGAGAAGGCCGATCTGCTGGCCTGCGCCCGCTATGTCGACCAGAAGATGAATGCCATCCGCGACGGCGGCAAGGTGGTCGGTGCCGATCGCATCGCCGTGCTGGCGGCCCTGCAGATCGCGCAGGAACTGATGAACGCGCGCGCCACCGACGGCTCGGCCGTGGGCGAAGCGCGCCGCCGCATCCGCGACCTGAACGCGCTGGCCGACGAGATCCTCGCGCCGCAGGAAAAGCTGTTCTGATCGGCGCGGTGCGGCCGTAAGGGCGACCCTGACCGCGCAATTGCCGCGATGGATTCGACAACGCCGCTGACCTGCGTGGCTACAATGCACTCCTCCCTGCGGTGTCCGCGCAAAGGCCCTTTAGTTCCTTGAACCAATGCGCTTTGCGCAAGGTTGTTGAGCTCGCAACGTAGTGCGATCGGCACGCGTCTGCTGAACCTAAGCGTTGCGGACAACGACCACCCTGAACCCATGGTTCAGGACATCGGGCCGGGCGGCACAGGCGGGGAACGAATACGGCTGGCGAGGTATGCGCGACGCTTGGTTTCGAACGCGCACCTAGCCGGGTCAATCAGGCGCGCTCGCTTCGGAGCGGCTGAGCGCAATCGCGAGCGCGCAAGACAACTGCAACGATCGGCGACGCCATGCGTCGCCGTTTTGTTTGAGATGGCCACCAAGCAGACGAATTACTGGCTGATGAAGTCCGAGCCGTCGGAATGCTCGATCGACGCTGCGCTCGCGGCCAAGAACGCCACCGTGCCTTGGACCGGCGTGCGCAACTATCAGGCGCGCAACTTCATGCGCGACCAGATGCGGGTAGGCGACGGTGTGCTCTTCTATCACTCGAGCTGCGCCGAGCCCGGCATCGCCGGGCTGGCCGAGGTTGCAAGCACCGCATATCCCGACGCCACGCAGTTCGATCGCAAGAGCAAGTACTACGACGCCGCGGCCAAGCGCGAGGAACCGCGCTGGGTGCATGTCGACGTGAAAGCGCTGAAGAAGACGCGACTGGTCGGCATTGCCGAACTGCGTGCTCATCCCGAACTGGCGGACATGGTCATCCTGCGACGCGGCAACCGGCTGTCGATCACGCCGGTGACGCCCTCCGAGTGGCGCTTCATCACGACGCAGTTGCTGAAGGCGCGGCCTTGAGTCGGCACGCGGTGTCGCGATGACCGGCTGGGAGATCGCGGGCTTGCTTGCGTTGGGCTCGGTGACCGGTTTTCTGGCCGGGCTGTTCGGCATCGGCGGCGGCATGATCATGGTGCCGTTCATCACACTGCTCCTGGCCGCACACAGGGTTCCGGTCGAGCACACGGTGCACATGGCCATCGCCACCTCGCTGGCGACGATCCTGTTCACGTCGATCTCCTCGGTGCGGGCGCATCACCAGCGCGGCGCCGTCATGTGGCCGGTGGCCAAGGTGCTGGCGCCGGGCATCCTGGTCGGCGCGTTGGTCGGCGCGCAGATTGCCGCAGCGATGCCGATGAAGCTGCTGGCCGTGCTGTTCGCGTGCTTCGTCGGCTTCTCGGCCACGCAGATGCTGCTGAATCGCAAGCCCAAGCCGTCGCGCGAGTTACCTGGCCCGCCCGCGATGTTTGGCGTGGGCAACGTGATCGGGCTGCTGTCGAGCCTGGTCGGCGCCGGCGGCGCCTTCGTCTCGGTGCCCTTCATGGTCTGGTGCAATGTCGCGATGCAACGGGCCGTTGCGACTTCGGCCGCACTCGGGTTTCCGATTGCTGCGGCGGGAACGACGGGCTACGTGATCGCCGGCTGGCGGGAACTCGGACCACCCAACTGGCAGTTCGCCGGGTTCATCTATCTACCAGCGCTGGTCACGATCAGCGTCATGAGTGTTATGACGGCGCCGCTCGGCGCCAAGGTTGCCCACTCGATCGATGTGGCGCGGTTGAAACGCTGGTTCGCCGGGCTGCTGTACCTGCTGGCAGGGTACATGCTGTGGAAGGCGTTCGTGCGGTGATCGACGCCGGCATTCGCGGAACAACCCTGCAAAAGAAAACCGGGGCGCTAGGCCCCGGTTCTCGTTCGGCTCGACAACGCGTACGACTAGCCGTCGATTTCGATGATGCCGCCGCCGCCACCAACTTGAGCGAGTTGCTCAAGCGACAGTTCGACCACTTCTTCGACCTTAACTTCCTCGACCAGGATCTGATCCATTTCTTCTCTCCGCCAAGAGCATTGCGATAAAAAGGCACCCAAGGAACGGTCTTTATTTCGTTTCTCCGTTCTGAGCGAAAACTACCCTTGGGCAAGGTAGGGTGCAAGTACCCTGAGCAGGCGAAGCAGCAATTTCACAAGCGATGGACGTCAATCCGCAACACATCGGCATTGGCACGGCCGCAGCGCCTTCCAACTCGGAAGCCTCGCTGACAGACCGGATCGACCATCTCCTAGGGGTCGCACTAACTTCCTTCGGCACTCCGGCATCGGAGATCTGTGCGGCCTACGAAGCACTTCAGCCGCTCGTTGAGACGAACCCGTCGCCCCAGTTGGTCGAGGTCCTTCTAAAGGTTGCCCGCTACTACATCAAGGCATCGAATCCGATGGCTGGGCTCGCCCCGGCCTTGGACGCGGAGAAGGCCGCACGATCCGTAGGCCAGGGCCATCTTCTGCGCAAAGCGTTGATGATCCGGGGCGTGCTGCTGATGGACACGGCAAACTTGCCAGAAGCAACTCGAGCGCTCTCGAGGATCTACGTTCGCGCATGAGCACGGCGAAGCCTTTGCCAGTGCGCCTGGAAGACCTTGGCGTTCGTCATGACGAAGCTCCTCACCGCCGATGCAGGCGCGTGCTTCGAGAGAGTCGTCGCGCTGTCGGAAGGCAAGGACGACCTCCAGGTCATGCACATAAAGGCGATGGCCAATGCAGCGCTCGCCGCCTACCACGAGCACGATTTCGCCCGGAGCTACCAGCTTTGCCAGCAAACCCTAAGACGCGCGGGCGCCTCGAAGGACACCGCCGATCCGTATACGCGAGCTGTTCTCAACGCGACCTTTGCACGGGTCCTTACAGCTCTTGGAGACGTAGAGTTGGCACGGAAACACGCACTGACGGCCCGGGACTTTGCAGCGCAATCTCAGATGCCGCGTGCCGAACTCGCCGCCGAAGTCGCGCTCGGATTGACTGAGGTCGAGCTCGTCGAACTAGTAGACGTTGGCTCCACTCGCATTCAGCGGATGACGAGCATGTCCCGCGCAAAGGTTCGCTCGGAACTGGTCGACACGCTAAGCGCCGCCGTTAGTGCCTACGAACGAGCCGGCCAGCCAGACGTGGCGCTGATGTACTTGCACGAGCTGCTGACCCTGAACAAAGAGTCGAAGGCCAAGCAGGTGCTGATGCATCACCACCAGCACGTCGCGCGGCTGAACCGCTCGCAACGCGCAGAGCCGGATGCGATGGACAACCAACTGCGCTGGCAGCAGGGCACGCTGCGCGGCAAGCTGGCGACCGCCGACCGCGAGCGGATCAAGAACCTCGGCCAGCTGGTCGAGCAGCAGGCGCTGGCGGCCGAGCGGCTGGACGACACCACCGGCGAGCACTGCTACCGCGTGGGCCGGCTGGCCTCGATCCTCGGCCGCGAAGTGGGCCTGGAAGACGACGTCTGCTTCCTGGTGGATCTGGCGGCGCGCCTGCACGACATCGGCAAGCTGATCGTGCCCGATGCGATCCTGCTCAAGCCCGGCAAGCTCACGCCGGGCGAGCGCGAGATCATGGAAACGCATACGGTCGCCGGCTGGGAGATCCTAGGCCAGACCAACATTCCGCAGATGCATATCGCGCAGGAAATCGCGCGCCACCACCATGAGCGGTGGGACGGCACGGGGTATCCGGACCGGCTGGCGACCACCTCGATCCCGATCGCCGCCCGCGTCTCGGCGCTGGCCGACGTGTTCGACGCCCTGACCCACAAGCGGCCGTACAAGGAAGCCTGGCCGGTGGCCGATGCGCTGGCCGAGATCAAGCGGCTGCGCGGCCGCCAGTTCGACCCCGAGCTGACCGACATCTTTCTCGACCTCGTGCCGCGCCTGCAGCGCGAGCACGGCGACCTGGACCGCTTCCTCGCCGAGGAGGCCAAGCACTCGCCGTTCATCCAGGCGCGCGAGCGCATCGCCCGCGCACTCAAGGGCGAGAACCCGGAAGTCAGCGTGTTCGAGCTGCGGCGCTAGCCGCGTCGACTGCCCACCGGGCCTGCGCTGGCCCGCCCGCGACGGGGCTCGATCCACCGCCGCGGCACTCGCCCGCCGCGCACCTCACCGTACGAGGCCCGCCGGCCATGCGCCGCCGCATGGCGCGGGCGATATGCTCGCTTCCGCTTGCCGTAATCCACGCGGCACGCTCCGAGGCGCGCCCCGTGCAACGCAGAGTCGTCTTCCACCACCGGCTGTTGCCCTACCTGCTGCTCGCGCCGCAGCTGGCGGTCACGGCGGTGTTCTTCTTCTGGCCCGCCGGCCAGGCACTGTTCATGTCGGTGCTGCAGCAGGATCCGTTCGGCGCACGGGTGGTGTTCGTCGGGCTGGAGAACTTCCGCGCCATCCTCGCCGACCCCGACTATCTCGCTGCGCTCTGGCGCACCGCCTACTTCTCGGTCGCGGTGACGCTGCTGGCGATGGTGCCGGCGCTACTGCTGGCGGTGATGGCCGACCGCGTGGTGCGCGGCGCGATGGCGTACAAGACCGCCCTCATCGTGCCTTACGCGATCGCGCCGGCGGTGGCCGGCGTGCTGTGGCTGTTCATGTTCAACCCCGCGGTCGGCGTGCTTTCCTGGCTGATACGCAGCGCCGGCCTCGACTGGAACCCGACGCTCGACGGCACGCACGCGATGACGCTGGTGATCCTGGCCAGCGCGTGGAAGCAAGTCGCCTACAACTTCCTGTTCTTCCTGGCCGGGCTGCAGTCGATCCCGCGCTCCCTGCTCGAAGCAGCAGCGATCGACGGCGCCGGCGGGTGGCGCAAGTTCTGGACCATGGTGTTCCCACTGCTGTCGCCCACCACGTTCTTCCTGCTGGTGGTCAACATCGTCTACGCGTTCTTCGACACCTTCGGCGTGATCCACGCGGTGACCGGCGGCGGGCCGGCCAAGGCGACCGAGATCCTGGTCTACAAGGTCTATTACGACGGCGTCATCGCGCTGGACCTCGGGGCATCGAGCGCGCAGTCGGTGATCCTGATGGCGATCGTCATCGCGCTGACCTTCGTCCAGTTCCGTTTCATCGAGCGGCGGGTGCACTACTGATGCCGCGCATCGCCTCCAACAACTGGCTGCCGCACGCCATCCTGTGGACCGGAATCGTCATCGTGGCCTTCCCGATCTACCTGGCGTTCGTCGCCTCGACGCTGACTAACCAGGCAATCGCGCAGGCGCCGATGTCGCTCCTGCCGGGTGTGCACCTGGTGGAGAACTACCGTGACGCGCTTCTGCGTGGCGGCGTGCAGCGCCTCAGCTCGCCCGTGATGTCGATGATGTGGAACAGCCTGGTGATGGCGCTGGTCATTACGGCGGGCAAGATCGCCGTGTCGATCATCAGCGCCTACGCGGTGGTGTTCTTCCGCTTTCCCGGCCGCATGTTCTTCTTCTGGTGCATCTTCATCACGTTGATGCTGCCGGTGGAGGTGCGCATCCTGCCGACCTACGAGGTGGTCAGCGACCTCGGCCTGATCAACTCGTTTGCCGGGCTGACGATCCCGCTGATCGCCTCGGCCACCGCCACGTTCCTGTTCCGCCAGTTCTTCCTGACCATCCCCGACGAGTACGTGGAAGCGGCCAAGATCGACGGCGCTGGCCCGCTGCGCTTCTTCAAGGACGTGGTGCTGCCGCTGTCGCGCACCAACATCGCGGCGCTCGCGGTGATCCTGTTCATCTACGGCTGGAACCAGTACCTGTGGCCGCTTCTGATCGTCACCGACCAGAACCTCGACACGATCGTGGTCGGTATCAAGAAGATGATCGGCACCGGCGACGCCACCACCGACTGGAACCTCGTGATGGCGACCACCCTGCTCGCGCTGCTGCCACCGGCGCTGGTCGTGATCCTGATGCAGCGCTGGTTCATCAAGGGTTTGGTGGAGACCGAGAAATGAGGCACGGAACGGCACGATCGCGATCGACGACGGGTGCGCAAGGGCTACGCGTCGCGGAGTGACGAAGGCCTTCGGCACGGTCAAGGTCATCCACGGCATCGACTGCACGATCGACGATGGCGAGTTCGTGGTGATCGTCGGCCCTTCGGGCTGCGGCAAGTCCACGCTGCTGCGCATGGTCGCGGGGCTGGAGGACATCAGCGCGGGCGACGTGCTGATCGGCGGCCGAACGCGTCAACGACGTCGAGCCGAAGGATCGCGACATCGCGATGGTGTTCCAGAACTACGCGCTCTATCCGCACATGAGCGTGTACGACAACATGGCCTACGGGCTGAAGATCGCGGCACGCGCCGAAGGCCGAGATCGACCGCGCGCGTGCAGCGAGGCCGCGCAGATCCTGGAGCTCGGCGAGCTATCTCGAGCGCAAGCCGCGCGCAGCTTTCGGGCGGCCAGCGCCAGCGCGTGGCCATGGGCCGCGCCATCGTGCGCGAGCCGGCGGTGTTCCTGTTCGACGAGCCGCTGTCGAACCTCGACGCCAAGCTGCGCGTGCAGATGCGGCTCGAGATCAGCCAGCTGCAGCGGCGGCTCGGCACCACCACGCTCTACGTCACGCACGACCAGGTCGAGGCGATGACGCATGGCCGACCGGATCGTCGTGATGAACGAGGGGCGGGATCGAGCAGATCGGCACGCCGCAGCAGGTGTATCACCAGCCGGCAACGACCTTTGTTGCCAGCTTCATCGGCGCGCCGCCCATGAACCTGCTGCAGGGCCGTGTCAGCAGCGACGGAAGGTCGTTCGAGACCGAGGGCGGCCGCGTGCACCTGCCCGAGGGCTACGTGGCGCCGGTGCGATTCGAGGCCGTGCTGGGACTGCGCCCGGAGCAGGTCCGGCCCGGTGGCCGGCTGGCCAATGTCAGCTGCGAGCTGGTCGAGTCACTCGGCGCCGATCGACTGATACACACCCGGCTCGGTGCACAGGACCTGATCCTGCGCACCGGCGAAGAGGTCGATCCGGCACCCGGCTCGGCACTCGGACTTGATTTTCCTGCAGCGGCGATCCACTGGTTCGACGCGCGCAGCGGCCAGCGCATCGTCAGCAGCTGATCCCGGCGCCGCGACTGTCCTACTTCAGCAGGCTGCGCAGCATCCAGGCGGTCTTCTCGTGGATCTGCAGCCGCTGCGTCAAAAGGTCCACCGTCGACTCGTCGCCGCCCTTTTCCGCCGCGGGAAACGCCGCACGCGCCGTGCGGGTCACCGCTTCGTGGCCAGCGACCAGCAGGCGCACCATGTCGAGCGCCTCGGGCACGCCATCGGTCTCCTCGATCGACGTGAGCTTGGCGAACTGCTTGTAGGTGCCGGGCGCCGGATAGCCGAGCGCGCGGATGCGTTCGGCGATCGCATCGAGCGCGGTCCACAGCTCCGTGTACTGGTCCATGAACATCAGATGCAGCGTGTTGAACATCGGACCTTCCACGTTCCAGTGGAAATTGTGAGTCTTCAAGTAAAGCGAGTAGGTGTCGGCGAGCACGCGCGACAGGCCGTCGACGATCTTCGCGCGGTCCTTGTCGGCAATACCGATGTCGATCGACGGCGCACCATTGCCCGTGACTGCCTTTGCCTTGCCTTTAGCCATGAGAGTTTCTCCAGAATCGATTGCACTTCAATGCTATCGACGGCCCGCGTGCGGCGCCAATCGAGAGTTCCGCTGTCTGCGATGCAGGCGCGCTATCGGCGGCTCGACCGCAGCCGAGCGCGGCGAGGCGTCAGTGCGCCTGCGCGGGCAGGTCAAGCGTGGTCACACCGGGCAGCGGGCACTTCAGTATCGCGCGCCGCAGCACGTCGATTGCCTTCACCCGGGTAAAGCTCTTGCGCCACATCAGTACCACCCGGCGGTCGGGCGCAGGCGCCTTGAACGGCTTGTAGTCGATCAGCGAGTCGCGCGGCATCTTCTCGGGCACCGAGGTGATCGGCATCACGGTCACGCCCACGCCCGAGGCCACCATCTGGCGGATCGTCTCCAGCGACGAGCCCTCGAACGTCTTCTGCATGCCCTCGGCTGCGACCGAGAAGCGCGACAGTTCCGGACACACCTCGAGCACCTGGTCGCGGAAGCAGTGTCCGGTACCGAGCAGCAGCATCGTCTCGCTCTTCAGATCCTCGCTCGAGATCGACTTGCGGGTTCCCCAAGGGTGGCCCTTGGGGAACGCGACCATGAACGGCTCGTCGTACACCGGCTGGATCATCGTGCCGGTATCAGGCAGCGGCAGCGCCAGCACGGCCACGTCCACCTCGCCGTTCTTCACCATCTCGATCAGCTTAACCGTCAGGTTCTCGTTGAGCAGCAGCGGCATCTTCGGCGCGTCCTTCAGCATCTGACGCACCAGCGCCGGCAGCAGGTACGGGCTGATGGTGTAAATCACACCCAGCCGCAGCGGCCCATTGAGCGGGTCCTTGCCCTGCTTGGCGATCTCCTTGATCTGCGCGGCATCATCGAGCACGCGCTGGGCCTGCGCGATGATCCGCTCCCCCACCGGGGTCAAGGTGATCTCGTTACTGCGCCGTTCGAACAGCAGCGTGCCCAGTTCGTCCTCGAGCTTCTTGATCGCCACCGACAGCGTCGGCTGGCTGACGAAGCACGCCTCGGCAGCGCGGCCGAAGTGGCGCTCGCGCGCCACCGCGACGATGTACTTGAGTTCGGTGAGCGTCATGACGGGTCGGCCTCGCGCGCTACAGGCGCCGCGGCGAAAACGGACAGGTACATCGGATAGAAACTGCCCTGGACCACGGTCATCAGCAACAGGGCCACGGGCGCGACGACGAACGACAGCGCTTCGCGCGAGGAGATCACTGCCGCCAGCGCGCCGATCAGCACGAAACTCACCGCCACCGTCAGTGCCGTCGCCGCCACGCCATAGACGAGCAGCGCACCCACGTTGCGCAGGCAGGCCACGGCGCTGCCGAACATCGCCTTGGCCGGGCTCGCATCGTGCCAGCAGGCCAGCAGCGGCGCAAACCACATCAGCACCATCACCGGCGAGTACAGCAGCAACTGCACCACCAGCGTCTGCAGCGGCAGTTCTTCGATCGACTGCGGCGCAGCCGTGCTCTCCTCGGGCGCGACCAGCGAGGCGAGCACCGCCACCACCATCAGCAGGCCGGCATTGACGAGCCCGAGCCGAAACAGGTTGGTGCGCTGGCGCTCGTCCTGGAACGGTTGCATGTACTGGACGGGACTGGGCGCGCGGCCCTGCGCCACCTCGCGGAAGCACTGCATCAGGCCGACCGTGGCAAACGGACCGAGCACGCCGGCAAGCGCCAGTCCCACCAGCGGAATCACCGCCGGCACCAGCAGCAGCATCAGGTAGACCACCACCATGGCCGGCAGGCCGAGGGGCTGCTTGCGTAGCAATTGCGCACCGCCAAGAAGCCAGCGCACACCGGCGCTGGCGGAAACCGAATTGATCTGCATCGTGCGCTCGATTCTAGTGGGAGGCGCCGCGCGCTCGATGACGCGCGTTCGCTCGCTTTGATACCCGCGCGCTATTCCCTGGCCGCCGTCGCAAACGATGTGGCGGGGTCAGTCGATCCAGGGCGGGCTGGGGTCGGCGATCCGCAGCGCGATCATGCGCTCGAAGCGCGTCGGGTCATGCGGTGTCAGCATGGTGGCCGGACGCGGCAGGTAATAGTCGTACAGGCGCGACATCCAGAAGCGCAGCGCGGCCGCGCGCAGCACCGTCGGCCAGGCGGCGTGCTCGGTCGCCAGCAGCGGCCGCTCGGCGTGGTACGCGTTGAGCAGCGCCTTGATGCGCGGCAGGTCGAATGCGCCCGAGTCGACATCGGCGCACCAGTCGTTGACCGTCACCGCAAGGTCATACAGCCACAGGGTGCAGCCGGCGAAGTAGAAATCGATCACGCCGCCGACTGCGGCGGCCGTGCCATCGCCCTCCCACAGCACGTTGTCGCGGAACAGGTCGGCGTGCACCGGTCCGGCCGGCAGTTGCTCGAAGCCGGGGCTGCGGAAGAAGCTGTCCTGATGGATCACTTCCTCGGCCAGCAGCGAGAACAGGTGATCGGGAATGTGGCGGTCGAGCTTCGGCAGCGTGCTCTTCCACCAGCCGATGCCGCGCAGGTTGGGCTGAAAGCGCGGGAAGTCCTGCGCTGCCACGTGCAACTTCGCCAGCAGCGTGCCGATGCGCGCGCAGTGCGCCGCGCTCGGCGCCGGCACCCAGCGCCCGGCCATGCGGGTGACGATGGCAGCCGGCTTGCCGCGTGCCTCGGACAACAGGCTGCCGGCGTTGTTTTCCTGCGGCAGCGGCACCGGCAGCCCGCGCTGCGACAGGTGGCGCATCAACTCGAGGTAGAACGGCAGCTGGGTGAAGGTCAGTCGCTCGAACACCGTCAGCACCCAGCGGCCGCGGGCGGTGGTGACGAAGTAGTTGGTGTTCTCGATGCCGGCGGCAATCGGCTCGAGCGATTGGAGCTCGCCCAGCGCGTAGTGCGCGAGCAGTCGCGCGACGTCGGCCTCGGAGAGCGGGGTGAAGACGGCCATCGATCAGCGTGCCGCGCGCTGATGCGTGGCCCACAGGCAAGCCGCGCGCGGTGCGCGATCGATGGCGCGGGGCATCCGGTCAGAAATCGAACTTGAGAAAGCGCGGCGTCGACAGTCCGGCGCTCAGTTCGTCGGCGCCGAGCGGGCGCTGACCCTCGCGGTTGACGATGGTGTAGCTGCGGGTGGACCCGGCCGGCGTTACCGTGAGTTCAACAATGCGGTTGCCCTGGCGCCGCTGCTCGATGCGGGTCTCGGGCGCGGTGAGACGCGCCGGCGGCAGATCGGCCAGTGCTTCGTCTTCCGTGATCGGGCCGATCTTCTCGGAATTGACCGGATTCGGCCGCGGCATTACGGGCCTGGGCGCGTCCTGCCGCGCCGGCGCAGCCGGCACGCTCGCGGGCGCCTTGGAAGGCAACGGCGGCGGCGCATCCAACGGTTGCGCACGCACGCCTGCCGCGACCAGTGCAAGGGCGCAGGCGATGGCGAGAAGAGACCGCGATTTCATTCGGCCAATTGTAGTCCGCCGCCTGGGGGAAAGCGGTGTGGCGCGCGAACCCACGCTGCGGCGACGTGTCGCGGCGCACTGAGCGCGCACCGTCAGCGCGCCGAGGGAGCAAGGGCAGCGCCGCAACGATCGCGCCGCCGCGTCGTCCTAGGCCGCTTCGAGCTTTGCGATCGCCAGCGCCAGTTCCTTCAGGCCGTGCGGCCCGAAGTTGATCTTTGCGCGTGCATCGGCGCCGTTGCCCTCGAGCTTGACGATCACGCCATCGCCGAACTTGGCGTGGCGAACGCTTTGCCCGACGCGAAAGCCGTGCAGCGTCTGCGCCAGAGCCATGCGCGGCGGCGTGCCCGCGCCATTGGCGGCCTCGGCGGTCCGGTCCTGCCATTGTCCGAAGCGCGCACCGCTCCAGCCGCCACCCGCGCCTTGACCTTCGCGCAGCCGCGGCGTCAGCCACTTGATCACGCCGTCCGGGATCTCTTCCAGGAAGCGGCTGCGGATGCCATAACGGGTCTGTCCGTGCAGCATCCGCGTTTGCGCAAACGACACGTAAAGCCGCTTGCGCGCACGCGTGATGGCGACGTACATCAGGCGCCGCTCTTCTTCCAGCCCGTCCAGCTCCTGCGCACTATTTTCGTGCGGGAACAGGCCTTCTTCCAGCCCGGTGATGAACACCGCGTGGAACTCCAGGCCCTTGGCCGCGTGCACCGTCATCAGTTGCAGCGCGTCCTGTCCGGCCTCGGCCTGGTTATCGCCGGCCTCGAGCGAGGCGTGCGACAGGAAACCGGCCAGCGGGGAGGCGATCGCCGCGGCCGCTTCGGCCGCATCAGCACGCGCACCCGGCGCATCCTGCGCATACCCCTCTTCCGACACAAAGGCGCTGGCCGCATTGACCAGCTCTTCCACGTTCTCGATCCGCTCGCCGCCTTCCTTCTCGCCGCGGTAGTGCTCGACCAAGCCGCTGCGCTCGATGGTGAGCTGGACGATCTCCTTCAGCGTCAGCGGCTGCGCCTCGAAGCGCAGGCTGTCGACCAGCTTGACGAACGCAGCGAGCTTGGCGCCCGGTGCGCCGGCCAGTTGTCCGACCGCGGCATACAGGCTCAGGTTGCCGCTGCGAGCGGCGTCGGCCAGCTGCTCCAGCGTGCGCGCCCCGATGCCGCGCGGCGGGAAGTTGACCACCCGCATGAACGCCGTATCGTCGGCCGGGTTTTCCACCAGCCGCAGATAGGCGAGCGCGTGCTTGATCTCGGCGCGCTCGAAGAAACGCAGTCCTCCGTAGACGCGATACGGCACGCCGGCGTTGAACAGCGCGTGCTCGATCACGCGCGACTGCGCATTCGACCGATACAGCACCGCGATCTCGCTGCGCGCGTGGCCTTCGGCGATCAGGTTGCGCACCTCGTCCACCAGCCAGGCAGCCTCCAGGCCGTCGCTGCCGGCCTCGAACACGCGCACCTTCTCACCCTCGCCCGCCTGCGTCCACAGTTCCTTGCCGAGGCGCTTGGCGTTGTGGCGGATGAGCGCATTGGCAGCATCCAGGATATGGCCGTGCGAGCGGTAGTTCTGCTCGAGCTTGATGACGTTGCGCACCCGGAACTCGCGCTCGAAGTCGGCCATGTTGCCGACATTGGCACCGCGGAAGGCGTAGATCGAGTTGTGCGTCAGCAGTCCGTTGGCAGCGAAGTTGTGGCTGCCCTCGATATTGAGGTCGTACACCGTGACCAGCGCCGGCGCGTGCGTCTCGAGCTGGGTCACGATGTCGAAGTCGCCAGTCTCCTCGAAGATCGCCATGCCCGGCCTCACGTACTGCGCCGGCACCATCGGCAGATAGCCACGGCCCAGGCGCGCCCGCTGCAGCACGCGGCCGTTGAGCACGTTGCGCAGCCGGTTGGCCTCGTTCAGCGCCTCGCCGAAGTCGCGCCGCCAAAACTGGACATACCAGCCGCCGCTGCCGGTGGTCTGCGGGTGGGCAACGAACCCGGCCGCCACCGCCTTCTGCATCGCAGTCTCGGTCGCGATGCGCGCGTAGACGCGATGGTCCGGCTTGCCGCGGCGCGAATCGCTGCACAGGCTCACCAGCACGTCGCCCGGGGTGCCGAAGGTCGGGCGGCGCCGCTCCGCCGGGTGGTCGAAGGCGAGGTTCAGGTCCTTCAGCAGCCATTCCGCCGCGCGCTCGGTGTTGACCTCGGAAAACTCGGCCGGTAGCGGCGGGCTTTCTTCGTCACCGCAGATCAACTTGCGCGTGGCAGGCCGTCACTGAGCGACAGCACGTTCATCCGCTCGCGCGCCTCGACTTCATCGTCGAAGGCGTCGATCACCCAGCAGTGCTCGCCGCCCTCCTGGCGCGCGCGTTGGCGGAAGCCAGGCACGGTCTTGCCGTCACTGCGCGCGCTGCGGTGACCGCTGACCGCGAGCCGATAGCCCACGCCCGGCTTGTTCATCAGGTGCAGGAAGTACTTGGCCGGCAGATGGCCGACCGTATAGCCGGCAAAGTGCACGTGCTCGAGCGTGCTGGTGAGCGACTTGCCCTTCTGCGTGTGCACGGTGACCAGCGGCACGCGCTCCTGCCGCTCGAACACCTTGGTGACACGCGCCGCACCGATGCGGCCGCCGCCCACCGCCGAACACACCAGGTCGTCGACCCGCACGTCCTCGATCAGCTTGAAGCGACCATCGGCCATCGTGACCTTGGTGCCGGCCAGCAGGCACTGGTCGTCGTCGCCCACGGCGAAGATGGCGCCGCTGCCGGCCTCCGTTGCCGCCGCCCCGTCGAGCCGGCCCGCCAAGAGCTTCAGCCACTTGTACTGCAGCACGTTGGTGTCCTGGAATTCGTCGACCAGCACGTGGCGGAAACGCGCGTTGTAATGCGCGCGCAGCGGTTCGTTGCGCACCAGCAGCTCGTAGCAGCGCAGCAGCAGTTCAGGGAAGTCGACCACGCCCTCGCGCTGGCATCGCTCCTCGTACGGCGGCGTACAGCTCGACGCGCCTTTTTCGGTCCGAAGTCGTCTATGACCTCCACGGCGCCGGCACGCAGGCCGGCTTCCTTCTGCGCGTTGATGAACCACTGTCAGGTTCGCGCGGCGGGAACTTCGTCGTCGACGCCGTTGGCTTTCAGCAGCCGCTCTACGGCCGACAGCTGATCGCTGGTGTCGAGAATCTGGAAGGTCTGCGGCAGACTGGCGTCGCGGTGATGCGCGCGCAGCATGCGGTTGCACAGGCCGTGGAAGGTGCCGATCCACATGCCGCGCGTGTTGATCGGCAGCATCGCAGTCAGCCGCGTCAGCATTTCCTTCGCCGCCTTGTTGGTGAAGGTGACGGCGAGAATGCCCTGCGGGCTCACCTGCCCGGTCTGGATCAGCCAGGCGATGCGCGTGGTCAGCACGCGCGTCTTGCCGGAACCCGCACCGGCCAGGATCAGCGCCGACTGGTTGGGCAGGGTGACGGCGGCCAGCTGCGGTGCGATTGAGGCCTCCAGCAAATTCAAGGTGACTTACCGTCCGATTCTAACGGCCTCAAGGCTGGCCGGCTCCCCCGTAAATGCCTTCCTCCGCCCGCCCCTCCACCCTCGAACTATATCTGTTCGCTACGGACACCGCTTGTGCCGCTGGCACAGACCCGCTGCGTACCGCGGCACGCCTCAAAGTCCCGCTGCCGAGGCCCCTCCTCCCGCGTCGCCGACGCCCTGGCTTCCTCGGCTCGGCGCTGCAGGTGGAGCGGTGGTTCGACCCCCGCCCCCGCCCTTTCTCCCGGCCGACGGAGACCCCTCTTTTGGAGGGCCATGCCCCTTTCCGTCCTTCGGCCGGCGCCGCTGGCGCGCCGCCGGCTCTCGGCCGGCGGCTCGCCCTGCCCGGCCTGGCAGGCGCCGCGGCCGGTCGCTGCGCCGCCAGTCTTACGTGTGGCTCCCGGTGGGGGGCGAGGTGGGTATTTCGCTCTTGTGAAGGCTCACTACAACTCCCATGCAGGAAAGTACCAGCCCACTGCAAGGGTCGAGCCGGCTCGCGCAGGCGCATGCGGGTCCCAGGCCTACCGCGCGGTCGAGCACGCAATCGATGCGGCCGGCCGGCTCAAGCCCAAGTTCTACGTGTGCTCGATGCTGCCCTACCCGAGCGGCAAGCTGCACATGGGCCATGTGCGCAACTACACGCTGAACGACGTCATGTATCGCATCCTGCGCATGCGCGGGCACAACGTGATGACGCCGATGGGCTGGGACGCCTTCGGCCTGCCGGCCGAGAACGCCGCCATCGACAAGAAGGTCGCCCCGGCCGAATGGACGCGCGCCAACATCGCCGACATGAAGTCGCAGATGCAGCCGCTCGGGCTGGCCTTCGACTGGAGCCGCGAGCTGGCCACCTGCGATCCCGAGTACTACTGCTGGAACCAGTGGCTGTTCCTCAAGATGCTCGATAAGGGCATCGCCTACCGCAAGACACAGATCGTCAACTGGGACCCGGTGGACCAGACCGTGCTCGCCAACGAGCAGGTGGTCGACGGCCGCGGCTGGCGCTCCGGTGCGGTGGTCGAGAAGCGCGAGATCCCCGGTTACTACCTCGCCATCACCCAGTACGCCGAGGAACTGCTGGCCAGCCTCGAAGGCCTGGAGTGGCCGCCGCAGGTCAAGGCGATGCAGGAGAACTGGATCGGCAAGAGCGTCGGCGTGAACTTCGGCTTCCCGTACGAGATCGGCGGCCAGCGACAGCTGCTGCGCGTGTTCACCACGCGCGCCGACACCATCATGGGTGTCACCTTCGTCGCGGTGGCGGCCGAGCATCCGCTCGCCACGCGGCTGGCGCAGGGCAAGCCCGAGCTTCAGGCGTTCATCGAGGAGTGCAAGAAGGGCGGCGTGGCCGAGGCCGACATCGCGACGATGGAAAAGAAGGGCATGGCGACCAGCTTCTCCGTCACCCATCCGCTGACCGGCGAGCAGGTGCCGGTGTGGGTCGGCAATTACGTGCTGCTGGGTTACGGCGAGGGCGCGGTGATGGGCGTGCCGGGCCACGACGAGCGCGACTTCGCGTTCGCCAAGAAGTACGGCCTGTCGATCAAGCAGGTGATCGACATCCGCGGGCAGCCCTATTCGCTCGATGCCTGGCAGGATTGGTACGCGGACAAGGCGGATGCGCAGTGCATCCACTCCGGAAAGTACGACGGCCTGCCGTACGAGGCCGCGGTCGACGCCATCGCCGCCGACCTCAAGGCCAAGAGCCTCGGCGACAAGCAGGTCAACTACCGGCTGCGCGACTGGGGCATCAGCCGCCAGCGCTACTGGGGCACGCCGATCCCGATCATCCACTGCGCGGCCTGCGGCGAAGTGCCGGTGCCGGAGCAGGACCTGCCGGTCGTCCTGCCCGAAGGCCTGGTGCCCGACGGCAGCGGCAGCCCCCTCGCCAAGTACGAGCCGTTCCTGAAGTGCAGCTGCCCGAAGTGTGGTGCGCCTGCGCGGCGCGAGACCGACACGATGGACACCTTCGTCGACTCGAGCTGGTACTACATGCGCTACTGCTCGCCCGGCGCCAAGACCATGGTCGATTCGCGCAACGACTACTGGATGCCGATGGACCAGTACATCGGCGGCATCGAGCACGCGGTGCTGCACCTGCTGTACGCGCGCTTCTGGACCAAGGCGATGCGCGACCTCGGGCTGGTGAAGTTCGACGAGCCGTTCAAGCGCCTGTTCACGCAGGGCATGCTGACGCACGACTGCTACTACCGCGAGCAGCCGGATGGCAAGAAGCGCTGGTTCTATCCGAACGAGATCGACGTCGAGTTCGACGACAAGGGCCGCCCGGTCAAGGTCACGTCGAAGGACGATGGCCAGCCCGTCTTTTTCGGCGGCACCGAAAAGATGAGCAAGAGCAAGAACAACGTGGTGGAGCCGCGCGACATCATCGGCCGCTTCGGCGCCGACACCGCGCGCACCTTCGCCATGTTCGCCGGCCCGCCGGACCAGAGCGCAGCCTGGAGCAACAGCGGCGCCGAGGGTACCTTCCGCTTCCTGCGGCGGCTGTGGAACCACTGCGTCGAGCGCAAGGCGCAGATCGTCGCCGGTGCCGACAGCGCGGGCGCGATCAGCGATGCCGCACCGGCACTCAAGGCGCTGCGCCGGGAGATTCACCTGAACCTCAAGCAGGCCGACTTCGACTACGGCCGCGTGCAGTACAACACGGTCGTCAGCGCGGTGATGAAGATGCTCAACGCGCTGGACGGCGCCCGGCTGGGCGCCGGCCCGGCCGAAGCGGCGGTGCTGAGGGAGAGCGTCGGCATCCTGCTGCGCACTTTGTACCCGATCGCCCCGCACATCACCCATGCGCTGTGGACCGAGCTGGGTTACGTGCGCGAACTGGGCGATCTGCTCGACGCGCCGTGGCCGCAGGCGGACGAGTCGGCGCTGAAGCAGGACGAGATCGAACTCGTGGTGCAGGTCAACGGCAAGCTGCGCGGACAGATCCGCGTGCCGGCGCAAGCTGATAAGGCAGCGGTCGAGGCCGCCGCGCTGGCCGACGCCACCGTGCAGAAGTTCATCGCAGGCAGCCCGATCAAGAAGCTCGTGGTCGTGCCGGGCAAGCTGGTCAATGTGGTGGTCTGAGCCCGTGCGCTCCCGAGTCCTGCGCGCCCTGGGTTCCCTCGGCCGCGTGCCGAGCCGGGTCAGGGCGGGGTCAGCGTTCGCGAGCGGCTCGCCGTGCGGCCTCCACCCCAACCCGGCGCCGCACACGGGGGACCACGACGCGCGGCAAGCCGCTTCGCGCCGCACCCTGCTGCTCGCTGCCGGGGCGACGCCACTGCTCGCCGCCTGCGGCTTTCGCCTGCGCGGCGAGCGTACGCTGCCGTTCGACACGATCTACCTCGGCTTTGCCCCCAACTCGGCGCTCGGCGCCGAACTGGCGCGCAGCATCCGCGCCGGCTCGCGCACCCGAGTGGTGGACGACCGCACGAAGGCGCAGGCCATCCTCGAGGTGCTGAACGAAGCGCGCGAGCGCGAAGTGCTGGCCGTCAACGCCCAGGGCCGCACGCGCGAGTACCAGTTGCGCCTGCGCTTCGCGTTCCGGGTACACGACGGCAAGGGCGGCGAGTACGTGCCGCCCAGCACGGTCGCGATCCAGCGCGACATCGCCTTCAACGAGGCGCAGGTGCTGGCGCGCGAGGCTGAAGAAGCGGTGATGTTCCGCGAGATGGGCTATGACCTGGTGCAGCAGGTCCTGCGCCGGTTGGCCGCCGCGCAGACGCCGAAACCCGCCTGACGATGCAACTGCGCGCCGATCAGCTCGATGCCCATCTTGCCCGCGGCAAGCTTGCGCCGCTGTACGTGGTCAGCGGTGACGAAGCCCTGCTGGCGATCGAGGCGCAGGACGCAATCCGCGCCACCGCGCGCAAGCTCGGTTTCAGCGAGCGCGAGGTGGTGCATGCCGATGGCCGCAGCGACTGGTCGACGATTGTCGGTGCGGCACAGGGCCTGTCGCTGTTCGCCGAGCGCCGCATCCTCGAGATCCGCCTGCCGGGCGGCAAGCCGGGCAAGGTGGGCGGCGACGCCCTGAAGGCCCATGCGGCGCACGCGGCCGACGACCTGCTGACCATCGTCGCCCTGCCGGCGCTGGACCGCACCAGCCGCAACAGCGGCTGGGCCCAGGCGCTGGAGGCGGCCGGCGTGTGGATCGATGTGCCCGGCATTGCGCGTGCGCAATTGCCGCAGTGGATCGGTGCGCGGCTGGCGCGGCAGCGGCAGTCGGCGCCGAAGGAGGCGCTCGAGTTCATCGCCGATCGCGTCGAGGGCAACCTGCTGGCGGCGCACCAGGAGATCAGCAAGCTCGGGCTGCTGCATCCGGCTGGCGAGCTGTCGCTGGCGCAGGTGCAGGACGCCGTGCTGGATGTCTCGCGCTTCGAGGTCTTTGCGCTGCCGCTGGCGATGCTCACCGGCGACGCGCCGCGCCTGCAGCGGATGCTGGCCGGCCTGCGCGCCGAGAACGAGCCGCTGCCGCTGATCCTGTGGGCGGTCAGCGAAGAAGTGCGCACGCTGCTGCGGCTGCGCGCGGCGCTGGACCGCGGCATCCCGTTTGCGCAGGCCGCGCGCGACGTGTGGGTGCGGCGCGAGAAGGAGCCGGCGACCCAGGCCGCGTTGCGCCGGCTCGATGGCACGCGCCTGGCCGCGCTGCTGGCGCGCTGCGCCGACCTCGATCGACTGATCAAGGGATTGCGCGTGCGCCGCGCCGACAGCGACCCCTGGCTAGAATTGAGCGAGATCGCGCTCGGCGTCGCCGCCTGAGCCAGGCCCGTCGCGCGCCGCAACCGCCGCGCGCCGCCATCGATGCCACCCGCCGCCCTCCCCGCGCCCTTGCCCCTGACCTGATGCACGCCGTTCCCGTTCCCGTTCCAGATCCTGCCCGCACCGATCACGCGGCACTCGCTGCGCAGATGACTGCGGTCGGCCAGCGCGCGCGCCGCGGCGGCCGCCATGGCCAAGGCCGGTACCGCGGCCAAGAACGATGCGCTGCTGAAGATTGCCGCCGCCATCCGCGCGGCCCGGCTCGCGCTGCAGGCCGCCAACGCACGCGACGTCGCACGCGCGCGAGCGGCGGGCCTGGATGCGGCCGCGCTCGACCGCCTGGCGCTGTCGGATGCGGCCGTCGAGCAGATGGCCGTCGGGCTGGAGCAGATCGCGCAGCTGACGGACCCGATCGGCGAGATCGACGCGGTACGGCCGATGCCGTCGGGCATCCGCGTCGGTCGCATGCGCGTGCCGCTGGGCGTGATCGGCATCATCTACGAGAGCCGGCCGAACGTGACGGTCGATGCGGCCGGCCTGTGCATCAAGAGCGGCAATGCCAGCATCCTGCGCGGCGGCTCGGAGGCGATCGAGTCGAACCGCTTCCTTGCGCAGATCGTGGCCGAGGGGCTGCAGGCGGCCGGCCTGCCTCGCGATGGGGTGCAGCTGGTCGACACGACCGACCGCGCCGCGGTGGGCCTGCTGGTGACGATGCCCGAGTACGTCGACATCATCGTGCCGCGCGGCGGACGCGGCCTGATCGAGCGGCTGATGCGCGAGAGCAAGGTGCCGATGATCAAGCACCTCGACGGCATCTGCCACGTGTACATCGACGGCGCGGCCGATCTGACCAAGGCGGTGAAGATCGCGGATAACGCCAAGACACAGCGCTACGGCACCTGCAACACGATGGAGACGCTGCTGGTCGCGCAGTCGATCGCGCCGCGCGTGCTGCCGCTGCTCGGTCGCATCTATGCCGACAAGGGCGTCGAACTGCGCGCCTGCCCGCAGAGCAAGGCGATCCTGGCCGCCGCCGGGGTCGCGGCAAAGGATGCGACCGAGGAGGACTGGCGCACCGAGTACCTGGCGCCGATCCTGTCGATCGCCATCGTGGCCGGGCTGGATGCGGCGATCGATCACATCAACACCTATGGCAGCAAGCACACCGATGCCATCGTGACCGAGGAATATGCGGCGGCGATGCGCTTCCTGCGCGAGGTTGACTCGGCCTCGGTGATGATCAACGCCTCGACCCGCTTCGCCGACGGCTTCGAGTACGGTCTTGGCGCCGAGATCGGCATCTCCAACGACAAGCTGCACGCGCGCGGCCCGGTCGGGCTCGAAGGCCTTACCTCGCTGAAATACGTGGTGTTCGGCAACGGCGAGGTGCGCAGCTAGCCGCGCCGTGCGCGCGCGGCAGGCTTGGCGCCACACCACACGGCACAGCCGCCGGCGCTTCACGACAGATTGCGGACCGTTCCGGGGGATGGTCCGCGATCCGCTCCCAGCGGCGTCGATCGCCCACGCCAGCCGTGCTCCGCCCTGCTTTGGGCCGCACGGCTCCCTCTTCCCTCACCTGCAACCGGTCACGCGATGTATCTCTGGCTCAAAGCGCTGCACATCATCTTCGTCACGTCCTGGTTCGCCGGCCTGTTCTACCTGCCGCGCATCTACGTGAACCTGGCGATGGTCGACGGACCGGGCGCGGAGCGCGACAGGCTGCTGCTGATGGCCGGCAAGCTGTACCGGTTCATGACGCCGCTGGCCGTGCTGGCCGTGGGGCTCGGGCTGTGGCTGTGGCTGGGCTTCGGCATCAGCGGCGGCTGGATGCACGCGAAGCTCGCGCTGGTGGTGGGGCTGATCGCCTATCACCTGTATTGCGGGCGGCTGCTGCGCGGCTTTCGCGCCGGCACCGTCGCGCGCTCGCATGTCTGGTTCCGCTGGTTCAACGAGCTGCCGGTGCTCGCGCTGTTCGCGGTGGTGATCCTCGTCGTGCTCAAACCCTTCTGACGAGAAACGACCCATGAGCACATCCCTGCACCGCTTCTTCGCCATCTGCCCGCGTGGTCTCGACGAACTGCTGGCCGCCGAACTGAAGGCACTCGGCGCCACCCACCTCGCGCCTGAAGCCGGCGGCGTCGCCTTTGGCGGCTCGCTCGCCACCGCCTACGCCGCCAATTTGCACTCGCGCCTGGCGAGCCGCGTGCTGTGGCAGGTAGGCCGCCGCCCCTACGCCAGCGAGGACGACGTCTATCACGCCGCCTTCGCCGTGCCCTGGGACGACCACATGAGCGCGCAGCAGACGCTGCGGGTGGACGTGAACGCCTCGCACTCGCCGCTGCGCAGTCTCGAGTTCGCGATGCTCAAGGTGAAGGACGGCATCGTTGATCGCATCCGCGATCGCACAGGAGAAAGACCGTCGATCGACCGCACCCGGCCCGACGTGCGCGTGTTCGCCTACCTCGACCACGAGGCCGTGACGCTGTACCTCGACCTGTCGGGCGAGCCGCTGTTCAAGCGCGGCTGGCGCGCCGACAAGGGCGAGGCGCCGCTGAAGGAGAACCTGGCCGCGGGCCTGCTGATGCTGGCCGGCTGGACGCCCGCGCAGCCGCTGCTCGACCCGTTCTGCGGCAGCGGCACCATCGTCATCGAAGCGGCCTGCATGGCGACCCGGCGCGCGCCCGGCCTGAATCGCCGCTTCGCGTTCGAGCGGCTGGCGAGCTTCGATGGCGCCGGCTGGAAAGACCTGAAGAACGCCGCGCTGGCGCAGGTCGACGATACGGCGGCAGCGCGCATCGCGGGCAGCGACATCTCCACGCGCGTGGTCGAGCAGGCGCGCGCCAACGCGCGGCTTGCCGGCCTGCAGCGCTGGCTCGACGATGGCCGGCTCACGCTTGCGGCTAGCGACGCGCGCCAGATGCAGGCCCCGGCCGAGACCGGCCTGATCGTGACCAATCCGCCCTACGGCGAGCAGAGCGCGCCGCGCTCTGCGAGCGTGCCGAAGATGATGGCCGAGATCGGCGATGCGCTGAAGCAGCGCTTTGCCGGCTGGACCGCGTGGCTGCTGACCTCCGATCGCCAGTTGCCGCGCCAGATGCGGCTGGCCGAGACGCGCAAGACGGTGCTCTTCAACGGCGCGCTGGAGTGCCGGTTCTTCCGCTTCGACCTGGTGCGCGGCCAGTACCGGCCGCGCGCGGCGACGGATCCTGCGGCGCCTCCGCCGTCTTAGGCGGCCAGCGCCCTTTCGATGTCCTTGACGATCGCCTCGGGCGTGGTGGTTGGCGCGTAGCGCTCGAGCACCGCCCCGTCCTTGCCGATCAGGAACTTGGTGAAGTTCCACTTGATCGCCTCGGAGCCGAGCAGACCCTTCTTTGCGCTGGTCAGGTGCTTGAACAGCGGATGCGCGTCATCGCCATTGACGTCGACCTTGGCGAACATGGGGAACGTCACGCCGTAGTTCATCTCGCAGAACTCGGCGATTTCCGACTCCGGCCCCGGCTCCTGTGCGCCGAACTGGTTGCACGGAAACCCGAGTACGGCAAAGCCGCGGTCTTTGAACTTTTCGTAGACCGCCTCCAGCCCCTTGTACTGCGGCGTGAAGCCGCACTTGCTGGCGGTGTTCACCACCAGCAGCGCCTTGCCCTTGTAGTCGGCCAGCTGGCGCGTCTTGCCGTCGATGGTCTGCGCGGAGAAGTCATACACGGTGGGCATGGCAGGTCTAACCCAGGTAGTCACTGACAGTGCATTGTAGAGCCCTGTGCTCCAACGCCCTCAAGACGGGCGCTGCTAGGGGCTCCGCCCGGGCAGCCTCTTGTAGAGGTACCACTCGCTGTCTGACGTGTAGTACGGGATGGGAATCACCGCGCTCAGCGTTTCCACCCGCTCCACCACAAGTGATCCGTCGGAAGCGAGTAAAAGGCGCGCGCTCATGCTGGTGACAACCGCTGGAAGCGCGGGCTCCACAGCCAACCGACGCAACACAAGCCTTCCTTTTTCGCAGCTGTACTCATGACCTTCGCGCCACTTGCTGGAGCCAACCTCTGATCCGACGCCGCCAGCGGCTCCAACAGGTCTCGGATACAGCCTGAGCGCCACGACACCATCACGGGGACCGTCAATATCCACGACCTCGGCGTCAGGTTCGACGTGCCTGCGTTCCCCGGTCAGGATCCACTCGGATAGGTCAGCCAGATCGATCCATCCAGAGGTAGAACGATCACTTCGGTTTGAGTAGCGACCCGTCAGAAACGGGCACCCTTCAGCAACCTTGGCGACCAAGGGCCAGTGATCTGGGTAGGGGCGCGTGTTGGGCAGCACGCAGCCCGACAACAGCCAAAGCGCAACGAGCGTAGCTCCCAGCCTTTGGCTGGCTGCGCTAACAGCGCCAGCATCGAGGCGCATTGATGGGGCGATCTCCCTCTGCCTCGACGACTAATCTTACTGTGTCACGAACGTCGCCTTGCGCTTTGTCCGCGCAACGTGGACATCGACCGCGGCGGAAGATCAGTGGTAGCTCAGCCGATGGCGCAGCGTCGTGATCGACGTCCCCACGTGGCGCTGCGCGCGCAGGACTGCCGCGGGGGATGTAATCCTCGGGAAGGGCAGGCACCTTGGCGTTCGATGAAGTTTTTTTTGCCGCCGGCAGGCTTGTCGGCGACGAGGCGTTCTGCCATCAGGAACCCGTAGGCCGCGATGCTCAAGGCGGCATGGTGGTGGAACCCCCGCCAACCTCGGCCCTCGTAGTGGCCCAGGCCGAAGTCCTGCTTCAGATCCTGGTAGTCGCGCTCGATGCGCCAGCGCTGATGGGCGACGCTGACCAGTTCGTTGATCGGCGTGTCCTCCGGCAGGGTGGACAAGAAGTACTTGCTCGGCTGGGCGTCGCTTGCCGGCCACTCGATAAGCAGCCATTGCTCGGGATGCAGGCGTGCTTTGCCGACATTACCTCCAGCATGACGCACCCGAACAGCCGCGAAGCGCTCGCGCAGCGGCGTGTTGGTGCCCTCGCGCCAAGTGATCGTCTGGAATGCTTCTGGCGGCAACGACATCGCCAGTGCTTTGACGCTCATGGGCTGCAGAGTGCTCGTGCGCCGAGGCACCACGGGAGGACGACCCATGCCGCTGTAGCGCTTGGGTGGCAGCGGCCGGACCCCAGGCGGCCAGACTACGACGGACGAAGTGACACCCACCGCATAGAGCAAGCCCATGTCGCTGAGCGACTGGCGAAAGGCGTTGTCCACGCCGTAGCCGGCATGGCCAACACGCATCGGCCGCCATCACAGGCGTGCCAGCTGCTCCAGCCGATCTCGGTACTTCGTGGCAAGTGCACCTTCGGCACGCCGGCCTTGCTCCGCCGCTCAGCGATCGCAGCCCACTCCTTCGGGCGGGTGCAACTGACAGGCCACGGGCAGGCTGGCCTGCTGATTGCAGCTCAGCGAGATGCTGACCGCCACCTGGCAGTTGTCCTGCTTGCCGAGCATCCCGCAGTACTGGCGCGTGACACCGACTGAATGGCGGCCCTTCTTCGGGAAACCGGTGTCGTCGATGATCCACCAGCCGCCCTGGCTGAAGTCCATCTTGGGCATCACCCACTGGCACACGCGGCGCAACATCTGGGTGTCAGACCACTGCGCCTTGGCCACGAAGTGGTGCAGCGCCTGGTGCTTGGCACTCGCATGCATCGGATCGACTCGCGCGGCCATGGGCTCCACACTCTTGCGCGACAGGGGGAGCATCAACCCGGTGCAGTAGCCCTTCAACCCGGCGTGCCGATCATATGCCCAGCCCCCCCGCCAAATGCTCCATATACCGCTCAAACCGATCGCTCGCACCCATCGTTGCTCACCAGAAAGGGACGAAGACGTGCGTATAGTGCCTTGAATTTAATGACGCAGTAGAGCTTGACCAGCCAGACCGAGATGCTCGATGCCCTTGTGAATCCCCGCCACCCCACCGTACAGCTTGGAGTTGAGCTTGATCTGCAGGCGCAGGTCGTTGACCGAATCAGCGTTACGCAGCGCGTCCTCGTAGGTGATCAGCTCCTGCTCGTGCAGGTCGAACAGCGCCTGGTCGAAGGTCTGCATGCCCTGCTCGCGGCTGCGCTTCATCACTTCCTTGATCTCGTGCACTTCGCCCTTGAAGATGAGGTCCGAGATCAGCGGCGAGTTCAGCATGATCTCCACCGCCGGGATGCGGCCCTTGCGGTCCTTGAAGGCGATCAGGCGCTGGCTGACCATCGCCCGCAGGTTCAGCGACAGGTCCATCAGCAGCTGCTGGCGCTTCTCCTCGGGGAAGAAGTTGATCACGCGATCCAGCGCCTGGTTGGTGGAATTGGCGTGCAGCGTGCACATCACCAGATGGCCGGTTTCGGCGAAGGCGATCGCGTGCTCCATGGTCTCGCGCTCGCGCACCTCCCCGATCAGGATTACGTCTGGCGCCTGGCGCAGCGTGTTCTTCAGCGCCACCTGCCATGAATCGCAGTCCACGCCGACCTCGCGCTGCGTGATGATGCAGTTGCGGTGCGGGTGCACGTACTCGATCGGGTCCTCGATCGTGATGATGTGGCCCTGGCTGTTCTCGTTGCGGTAGCCGACCATCGCCGCCAGCGTGGTGCTCTTGCCGGAGCCGGTGGCGCCGACCACCATCACGATGCCGCGCTTGGCCATCGACAGCTCGTTGAAGATCGGCGGCAGGTTCAGTTCCTCGGTGGTCGGGATGCGGTCCGCGATCACGCGGAACACGATGCCGACCTTTCCCTGTTGCACGAACGCGCTGACGCGGAAGCGGCCGATGCCGGTCGGGTTGATCGCGAAGTTGCACTCCTTGTTCGCCTCGAAGTCGGCAGCCTGGCGGTCGTTCATGATCGCCCGCACCAGTTCCGAGGTGTGGCTGCCCGACAGCGGCTGGTTGGATACCGGCAGCACGCGGCCGTCGAGCTTGAAGGCCGGTGGAAAGTCGGCGGTCAGGAACAGGTCCGACCCCTTCTTGGTAAGCAGCAGCTTCAGCAGGTCGTGGACGAAGCGGATGGCCTGATCGCGTTCCATGGTTTGTCTCGGGAGTTGTGCGGGGCGCGGATGCGATGGGTCTGGGTCAGCCGACGAAAGTCTCGGGCTGCTTCGCGTACTGCCGCGCCTCGCCCACCGACACCACGTTGCGCCGCACCAGATCCATCATGCACTGGTCGAGCGTCTGCATGCCGTGCTGGCTGCCGGTCTGGATCATCGAGTACATCTGCGCCACCTTGTTCTCGCGGATCAGGTTGCGGATGGCCGGCGTGCCGACCATGATTTCGTGCGCCGCCACCCGGCCGTTGCCGTCCTTCAGCTTCAGCAGCGACTGCGAGATCACCGCCACCAGCGATTCGGACATCATCGCGCGCACCATTTCCTTCTCGGCCGCCGGGAAGACATCGACGATCCGGTCGATCGTCTTGGCCGCGCTCGAGGTGTGCAGCGTGCCGAACACCAGGTGGCCGGTTTCGGCCGCAGTCAGCGCCAGCCGGATCGTTTCCAGGTCGCGCAACTCGCCCACCAGCACCACGTCCGGGTCCTCGCGCAGTGCACTGCGCAGCGCATTGGCGAAGGACAACGTGTGCGGACCAACCTCGCGCTGGTTAATCACACACTTGCGCGACTCGTGCACGAACTCGATCGGATCTTCGATCGTCAGCACGTGGCCGTACAGGTTGTTGTTGACGTAGTCGACCATGCCCGCCAGGGTCGTGCTCTTGCCCGAGCCGGTCGGACCGGTGACCAGCACCAGGCCGCGCGGCTTGGACGAGAAGTCGGCGAACACGCGCGGCGCCTGCAGTTCCTCGAGCGACAGCACGCGCGAGGGAATCGTCCGCAGCACCGCGGCCGCGCCACGATCCTGGTTGAACGCGTTGACGCGGAAGCGCGCCAGCCCGGGCAGGTCGAACGAGAAGTCGCACTCCAGGTTTTCGTCATACAGCTTGCGCTGGCTGTCGTTCATGATGTCGTAGATCATCGCGTGCACGTCCTTGTGTTCCAGGGGCGGCAGGTTGATGCGTCGTACGTCGCCATGGACGCGGATCATCGGCGGCAGGCCGGCCGACAGGTGCAGGTCGGAGGCCTTGTTCTTGACGGAGAATGCGAGCAGTTCGGAGATATCCATCGTCGTCGATGCCTGGTGAGCCTGCTTCTTGAACCGGCCGCGGAACGGAGCGGCCGGAAGTCCGCGTGATTCGATCGCTGGTGGTCAGATCGATGGGCCGGGACCGCATCGAAGCGCCGGAGAATGCCTGGCGTTTCCTAGGGCCGGGCACGATCGACGGACACCCGCCACCTGCCGCGCCCGATCAGCCCGGACCGCGGTCGTAACTCGAAACGATTATGTCCAGTTTGCAAGAGCAGGTGCAAGCCAACTTGTACCGCGTTAACGAAAGGATTAGCACCGCGGCGCAGGCTGTTTCTCGCGATCGACGCGAGATCGTGCTGATCGCGGTCAGCAAGACCTTCGGTGCCGAGGCGGTACTGGCCGCCGCCCGCGCCGGCCAGCGGCGCTTCGGCGAGAACTACGTGCAGGAGGCGCTCGACAAGATCGCCGAGCTGCAGCGGCGGGCCGCGCAGGCCGAGCCGGCGGCAGCCGGGCTGGAGTGGCACTTCATCGGACCGATTCAGAGCAACAAGACGCGCGCCATCGCCGAGCACTTCGACTGGGTGCACTCGGTCGACCGGTTGAAGATTGCGCAGCGGCTGAGCGAGCAGCGGCCGGCAGATCGAGCGGCGCTGAACCTGCTGCTGCAAGTCAACATCAGCGGCGAGGCCAGCAAGAGCGGCGTAACACCGGCCGAGCTGCTGGCGCTGGCGCGTGCCGTGGCCGCCCTGCCGCGCGTGGCTTTGCGCGGGCTGATGGCGATCCCCGAGCCCGAGACGGACCCGGCGCGCCAGCGCGCCCCGCTCGCCCGCACGCGCCAGCTTTTCGAACAGCTGCAGCACGACGGACTGCCGCTCGACACGCTGTCGATGGGCATGTCCGCCGATCTCGAGGCCGCGATCGCAGAGGGTGCGACCATGGTGCGCATCGGCACCGCGATCTTCGGCGCGCGAACCCGTCCGGCCCAGGAGACCGCATGAGCACGGCAAACGAACAACTCGATCGCATCGACCGTATCCACGACGACGACCCGGCGCAGGCGGCCCAGTTGCTGCGCGCTCTCGATGTCGCCGAGGTCGGCGACGATCGGTTGCGGCTGCTGGCCTTCCTCGTCAACCACGTGCTCGGCGAGAAGCTCGGCCAGTGGGACGAGGCCTGCGAGCGCATCGCGGCACTGGCCGCACGGCCCGGCGCGCCGCTGCCCGTGCTGCGCCAGCACGCGGTGGCGGCGCACTTCGCCGGCAACGTGGCGGCCGCAGCGCAAGCGATCGCCACGCTCGCCGCGCGCGCCGACAGCGACATCGCCACCGCGGCCGTGCTGGTGCGTGCCTGTGCGCTCGAGTTCGTGGCGCCGCTGCGCGGGGAGACCTGGCCACGCTGGCCGCGCGCGCCGTCGGCGTGCCCAGCGGCGGGTTCGATACAGCCTTCGGCGCTGCCTTCAACAACGCCACCAATCGCCTGTACTACGACACGCGCACGGCGCCGCTCGGGCCCACGGTGCGCCAGGCCCTGCAACGCGGCGCCGACGCCGCCCTCGCCTTCTGGTCGCGCACGGCAGGCTGGCTCGAGCATGAGCGCGCGCTGTACCTGTGCGCGAAGGTGGCGCTGCGGCTGGGCGAGCAGGCCACCGCGGTGGCCGCCGCAGAACGTGCGCTCGCCGTCGTGACACAGAACGGCAACGACACCGTCGAGCGCGCCTTCCTGCTGCAACTGCTCGCGGCCGCGGTCGAGCGCGCGGGCGCGAGCACCCGCGCCGCAGCTCTGCGCGCCGAAACCGACGCGCTGGCCGCCGGGCTCGATGCCGACACTCGGCAACTGCTGGCGCAGGACGCCTCCGAGTTTCCCCCACCGCCGCCCGCGGCGCGCGTGGCCTTCATCGGCGGCGGCAACCTGGCGACAGCGCTGATCGGCGGCCTGCAGCGCGAGGGCGCGCTGTCCGCGCTGCATGTGGTCGAGGTCGATGCCGCGCGCCGGGCCATGCTGGAGCGCGAGTTCGGCGCCACCACCGCCGCTGCGCCCGACGCCAGCCTGGCGGCGTTCGACGTCATCGTGCTGGCGGTCAAGCCGCAGCAGATGCGCGAGGCCTGCACGGCGCTGCGCGCGCACGCAGGCGCAGCCCTGCTGCTGTCGGTGGCGGCGGGCATTCGCGCGACCGAAATCGCGCGCTGGTGCGGCACCGACTGCGTGGTGCGGGCGATGCCCAACACGCCGGCGCTGATCGGCCAGGGCATCAGCGGCGTCGCCGCGCTGCCGGCCGTCAGTACTGCTCAGCGGCAGCTTGCCGAGCGCATCCTCGGCAGCGCCGGACCGGTGCTGTGGTTCGACGACGAGGCGCAACTCGACCCGGTCACCGCAGTCTCCGGCAGCGGGCCGGCCTACGTGTTCCGCTTCATCGAGGCGCTGCAGGACGCCGGGCGGGCACTCGGCTTCACCGATGCGCAGTCGCGCCAGCTCGCGCTCGCGACCTTCACCGGCGCCGCCCAGCTGGCCGCACAGTCGGACGAGCCGGTTAGCGTGCTGCGCGAGCGCGTCACCTCCAAGGGCGGCACCACCGCCGCCGCCCTGGCCGTGATGGAGGACGCGGGCATCGGCGGCCTCATCGTCGCCGCCGTCAAGGCAGCCAATGCGCGTGCGGTGGAAATGGGGCAGGCGTTCGGCGCCGATTGAGGTCGGCGGCGTTCCTCCCGGTCCGCACGCGGCTCCCGCCGCAGCACCGCGCGGTCAGCGCCGCGCCAGACCGCCTTCAGCGAAGCGCAGGCCGGGCGCACGCAGTGGCCTTTCAATTGGCGAGGTACGTGCCCACCACGCCAATGAACACCGCGAGCCCGACCCACTGGTTGTGGCGGAACGCGCGGAAGCAGCGCTCGCGCTCGCGGGTGCGGATCAGGCTGAAGTGGTAGATCGCGAAGCCCACGGCGACCGCCCAGCCGAGGTAGTACGGCCAGCCGGCGTGGATCCGCATGGCGACCACCAGCAGCAGCGAGAAGTACAGCCCGTAGCAGGCCATCACCGCCGCCACGTCGGCGCGGCCGAAGAGGATGGCCGACGAGCGCACGCCGATGCGCAGGTCGTCGTCGCGGTCGACCATGGCGTACTCGGTGTCGTAGGCCACGACCCAGAACAGGTTGGCAGCGAACAGCCACCAGCCGACATCCGGCACCTGCCCCTGCACGGCGGCGAAGGCCATCGGAATGCCGAACGAGAAAGCGATCGCGAGATACGCCTGCGGCAGCGGAAAGAAGCGCTTGAACAGCGGATAGGTGGAGGCGACCAACACCCCGATCACCGCCAGGGTGAAGGTGAGCAGGTTCAGCGGGATGAGCAGCAGCGCGGCCAGCAGCGTCAGCAGCGTGGCCACACCGAGGGCTGCGCCGGGCGACACCCGGCCGCTGGCCACCACCCGATCGGCGGTGCGCTTGACGTGCCCATCGAAGTCGCGGTCGGCCACATCGTTGATAGCGCAGCCCGCCGAGCGCATCAGGAACGTGCCGAGCACGAAGATCGCCAGGTGCAGACCGCTCGGCTCGCCATCGCTGGCAACCCACAGCGCAGCCAGCGTCGGCCACAGCAGCAGCAGCGTGCCGACCGGCTTGTCGAAGCGGGTCAGCTTCACGTAAAGGGAAAGTCGCTCGCGCAACACGGGGAGTCCGCCGAAGGCGTCCAGTCGCCGCGAACGTCGCCGATGAAAGGCGAGCCGGGCGTGAACGCGGGCGCATCGTAACGTGCGCGTCACTGTTCGGCATGACACTGCGCCGCGCCGGGCTGCTTGCTCGGCCATTGGCTCGGCGGCCGGCGCAGTCGCGGCGCCGGACCCGGCGGCCCGCGCCGCTCAGGGCGATCCCCCGTGGTCGAATGACGGCGCGGCGCTAGGATGCACGCGCCGCACCGCGTTAGAGCACGCACGTAGGTGCCGGCGCGCCACGCAACACCCCTCCAAGGAGAAACAAGATGACTCTGCGCAGGACATGGATCGCCAGCGCGATCGCGCTCTGCCTGGCGGCAACTGCCGCCGCGCCGCAGCCGGTCAGCGCCCAGCCCAAGGGCGCGCCGATCGAAATCCAGTTCTGGATGGGCCTCACGGGCCTCGGCGGCGAACTGCTGCAGAAGTACGGCCAAGACTTCAGCAAGACGCAAAGCGACTACAAGGTCGTCGTCTCGTTCAAGGGCCAGTATCCGGAGCAGCGCGCCGCCGCCGTGGCCGCCTTCCGTGCCGGCAATCCGCCTCACATCTTGCAGATGTTCGACGCCGGCAGCGGCGACATGATGAGCGCCCGCAACGCGATCGTGCCGGTGAGCGAGGTGTTCAAGCGCGCCGGACTGCAGTTCGACCCGGCCGACTTCATCGCCCCCGCGCGCGGCTATTACGGCCTGCCCAGCGGCGACCTGCTGTCGATGCCGTTCAACGTGTCGACCACGGTCCTGTTCTTCAACAAGGACATCTTCAAGAAGGCAGGGCTCGACCCGGAGAAGCCGCCACGCACCTGGCCGGAACTCATTAAGGCCGCGCAGCAAATCCGCAAGACCAATGCAGCCGCCTGCGGTTACACGACCACCTGGCTCGCCTGGATCATGCTCGAGCAGTTCAGTTCGCGGCACAACCTGCCGCTGGGCACGCAGGGCAACGGCCGCGCCGGGCTGAATGCCGAGTTGAACTTCAACACGCCGCTGCACCAGCGCATGGTGCAGACGCTGGTCGACATGCAGAAGGACAAGAGCTTCGACTATGGCGGCCGCAGCAACGACGCCGCCGCCAAGTTCATCAGCGGCGAGTGCGCCATGCTGACCCAGAGCTCGGGCGGCCTGGGGGCGATCGCGCGCGACGCCAAGTTCGCCTTTGGCACCGCGCCGCTGCCCTTCTGGCCGGACGTCAAGGGCGCGCCGTTTGCCACCACCATCGGCGGCGCGTCGCTGTGGGTGTTCAACGCCCCCAACCGCTCGGCTGCCGAGTACCGCGGCGTGGCGCAGTTCCTGAATTACCTGCGTTCGACGCCGGTGATGAGCGACTGGGCCAAGCAGACCGGCTTCCTGCCGGCCACCACGGCCTCGTTCAAGGCAATGCAGGACGAGGGCTTCTTCGCCAAGAACCCGGGCCGCGACGTGCCGATCCTGTCGCTCACCAGCATGCCCACCGGCGAGAACACCAGCGGCTACCGCTTCGGCCGCTGGACCGAGATCCGCGACGCCTACCACGAGGAAGTGGAGAAGGCGCTGCAGGGCAAGCAGGGCGCCAGCGAGGCGCTGCACAATGCCCAGCGCCGCGGCAATGCACTGCTGCGCGCGTTCGAACGCACCGCGCAATAAGGCGAGTCGGCGCTGCCACTCGGGCCACGGCTCGGCCGGTCGACGCGACCGGCCGAGCCGTGTGGCATTCGGCGCAGCGTGCCGAAGATTCACTTGAGCAAATCGCCACAGCCGCCGCCGACGGGCGCAAACTTCGCGTCAGCGCGTGATGCCGGCCCACGCGCGGCGCGGCGGCCACCGGCAGCCTTCCATCGACCACGAGGCCATTGCATCATGTCCAGCGAACTGATTGCCGCGATCACCGACCCGATGGTGCGCGAACTCGCCAGCCGCGGCGCCGTGCGCAGTTTTCCCAAGAACACCGTGATCATCAACGAAGGCGACCGCGGCGACTCGCTGTTCGTGATCCTCTCCGGCAGGGTCAAGGTCTACGTCTCCGACGACGACGGCCGCGAGATGATCCTTGACCAGTACGGCCCGGGCGACTACGTCGGCGAGATGGCGCTCGACGGCCGTCCGCGCTCGGCCTCGGTGATGACGCTCGAGCCGACCAGCTGCTCGGTGGTCACGCGCGATGCACTGCGCGCGGCGATCGTGGCCAACGCCGACGTCGCGATGGCCCTGATCGGCACTCTGATCGAGCGCGCCCGCATCGCCACGGACAACGTGAAGAACCTGGCGCTGATGGACGTCTACGGCCGCGTCGCGCGGCTGCTGCTGTCGATCGCCAAGGAGCAGCCTGACGGTAAGCTGGTGGTGCCGGAGCGCATGACGCAGCAGGACATCGCCGACCGCGTCGGCGCCTCGCGCGACATGATCAGCCGCATCTTCAAGGACCTGACCATCGGCGGCTACGTCACCGTGGTCGACCGCATCATCACCATCAACCGCAAGCCGCCTGCGCGCTGGTAGTCGCCGGCGCGCGGTGTCTGGGTACGCCCCGCGCAAGAGCTGGACCGAAGGGCGCGGGGCATCGGCACCGCGCCTTTTTCTTTCGCTGCGCGGCCCAGCCGCTGCGCGAACCGGTGTCGCTGGGTTGCAACCGTGGCGAATGTTCAGCGCCCCTGCATGTGAATCCTCGGCTGCACACGAGGCGCGCGGCAGCGACACTGTCCTCGACCCGAACGACTCGCTGCCGAGGACACGCCGTGCACACCATCGAACGCGCCACCCGCCCTGCTGCCCGCAGCGGGGCCGCATCACTCGCCGCGTCCCGCGCCGCATCGCGCGCCGGACCGCCGGCCACATCGGCACCGCCGCCGCGCAAGGACCAGCAGGTCGCTCTGCGCCCGGGCACCGCGGTCGAGGCGGCCTCCGAGATCGCCCCCTACCACCCGGCTTGGTCGGCGCGCTTCCGGGTCGAGGCGGAAGTGCTGCGCGTGGCGCTGGCGACGCTGACGCCGGTCATCGAGCATGTCGGCAGCACGGCCGTGCCGGGCCTGGCCGCGGTGCCGGTCATCGACATGGCGCTGGGGGTAGCCGATCCGACCGCCGTCGACGCTCACGCCGAGCGCCTGTCGAACTTCGGTTATCGGTTGATGAGCGCGCCCGAGTACATGGCCACCGACCGGCGGGTGCTGATGCGCACCGTGCGCGGCGTGCGGACCCACCACGTGCACGTGGTCACCGCGTTCGGCGACGCCTGGCATCGGCTGCTGATGTTCCGCGACATGCTGCGCCTCGACCCCGACTTGGCGACCACCTATGCCGCCCTCAAGCGCGAACTTGCGCGCCAGACTCAGGGTCGGCCATTGATGTATGCGGTCGGCAAGGCCGACTTCATCCGCTCGATACTCGGGCGCCCTGCATTCACGACCGGCGGCCACTGAGCCGCGGTCATCGGCCGGCAGCGGCGGGCGGCGAGGCGGCGCAGGCAGCCTGCCGCCCGCCGCTGCGCGGACCAGATCGGTTAGGCCCGCTGCGCGTCGCCGGTTTCGGCGCGTCGACCCCAGCGCATCGGGCACGGCGCGAGGGCCGGCCTGCCTTCAGTTGCCGGCCTTGAACGCCTCGGCATAGCGCTGACGCAGCACGTTCTTCTGCACCTTGCCCATCGAATTGCGCGGCAGCTCGGCCACCACCCACACGCGCTTGGGCACCTTGTAATTGGCGATCTGCCCCTTGAGCCGGGCCGCGATCTGCGCGCCGTCCGGCGCCGCCGGGCCTTGCGCCACCACCACCGCGGCCACCGCCTCGCCGAAGTCGGCGTGCGGCAGGCCGATCACCGCGCTTTCCACCACGCCCGGCATCTCGTCGATGTAGCTCTCGATCTCCTTCGGGTACACGTTGTAGCCGCCGGAAATGATCAGATCCTTGCTGCGCCCGACCAGGGTCAGGTACGGGTCGGGTCGGCCTGCGGCCGGCGTGCTGGCACCGAAGTAGCCGACGTCGCCGGTCTTGAAGAAGCCATCGGCGGTGAACTCCTCGGCGGTCTTCTCCGGCATGCGCCAGTAGCCGGAGAACACGTTCGGTCCGCGCACCTGCACGTTGCCGATCTCGCCCAACGCGCACTTGGAGCCGTCGTCATTGACCACCCGCACCGCCACGCCCGGCAGCGGCACGCCGACCGTGCCGCCAAGCCGTTCGCGCACTGCGATGCCGAAGTACGGGTTGGACACCAGCATCAGTGTCTCCGACATCCCGTAGCGCTCGAGGATCGTCTGTCCGGTGCGGCGCTGGAACTCGGTGAAGGTCTCCATCAGCAGCGGCGCCGAGCCGGAGACGAACAACCGCATGTTGCGGCAGGCGTGCCGATCGAATTTCGGATCGGCCAGCAGGCGCACGTAGTAGGTCGGCACACCCATGAACACGGTCGACTTGGGCAGCCGGCGGATCACCTCGCCGGCGTCGAACTTCGGCAGGAAGATCATCTTCGCGCCAGCCAGCAATGCCGCATGTGACGCAACGAACAGGCCGTGCACATGGAACAGCGGCAGCGCGTGCAGCAGCACGTCCTGGTCACCGGCGTCGCGTTCCTCCTTGAATCCCCAGAACTCGTCGAGCACGAGCGCGTTGGCGGCGAGGTTGCCGTGGCTGAGCATCGCGCCCTTGCTGCGGCCGGTGGTCCCCGAGGTGTAGAGGATCGCGGCCAGGTCTTCCGCGCGCCGGGCGACGGTGGCAAACGCGTCGGCGAACGGCGCGGCGGCGGCCAGCAGGGTGCCGTCGATGTGTTCGCCGAGCGTCACGACATGCGCCACGCCGGCCGCCTGCGCCAGCGGCGCGAGATCGGCCGCGCGCTGCGGTGTGCAGACGAAGACCGCCGGCTGCGCATCGCGCAGGAAGTAGTCGATCTCGGCCCGCTGGTAAGCCGTGTTCAGCGGCACATAGGCCAGCCCGGCGCGCAACGTGGCCAGGTACAGCATCAGCGCTTCGGGCGACTTCTCCACCTGCACCGCCACGCGCGGCGGTTGGCCATCGGCGCCAGCGGCCAAACCCAGGCTCGCGAGCCAGCCGGCGATGCGCGCGCTGGCGCGATGCATGTCGCGCCACGAGTAGAGACGGCCCTCCTGGGTCTCGATGCAGGCACTGTCGAGGTCGCGCGGCAGCCGCGACTCGACCAGAGCATAGAAATTCTTGTTCTTCATCATCGGCATCCGCGCGCGCCCGTGGCGATCGCCGAGTCCACCGGGGCGCCGTGGGGCGGAAAGGAAGGGGATCGAGATTCTTGCAAGAACTCGCGGCTTTTGCAGTGGCGCATTCAGCGGCCGCGGAAATCCGGCGTGCGCCGCTCGAGGAAGGCACGCAGACCCTCGGTGTAGTCAGCCGACTCGAAGAACGCGAAGCTCGCTTCCAGTTGCGCCGCGGTGTAGCTGCCGCCCTGTGCCACCAGCATGCGCAGGTTGCGCTTGTTCAGGCGCGCCGCCAGCGGCGAGCCGGCCCCGATCGCCGCCACCGTCTCGGCCAGCGCTGTCTCGAAGAAATCGGCGTCGACCACCCGCTGCACCAGGCCTCGTGCCAGCGCCTCGCTGGCATCGAGCAGACGTCCGGTCAGCAGCAGGTCGGCGGCCAGGGCCGGCCCGATCAGTTGCAGCACCGGCGCCAGCTCGGGCAGCGCGAGCGGAAAGCCGAGCTTGCCCACCGGCGCCCCCAGCCGCGCCCCGGCCGCCGCGATGCGGATGTCGCACACGCTGGCGATTTCGAAGCCGCCACCGACGCAAGCACCTTCGATCGCCGCTACGACCGGCTGCGGCACCTCCCGGATCGCGGCCAGCGCAGGCGCGATCAGATCGAGGTGATAGCGCCGGCCGGAGTCGCGGTCGAAGCGCTCGCGCGGGAACTCGGCGATGTCGGCACCGGCGGCGAAATTGCCGCTGGCGCCACGCAGCACGATGCAATGTACGTCGTCGCGCGCCGCCAGCGTCTCGAAGGCGGCACGCAGCGCGCGCCACATGGCCACGTCGAGCGCGTTCAGGCGCGCCGGCGCGTCGAGCGTCACGCGCGCGACGGCCGCTTCGATGGCAAGCTGGATCGGCATGCGGCACCCGGCGCGCGCGCCGGGCCGGACATCGGTCAGTCGAGCTTGGCGCCGCTGACCTTGGTGACCTGGGCCCAGCGCTTGATCTCGCTGTTCAGGAACCGGGCGAAGTCAGCCTGCGTCATCACGCCGGTCTCGGAGCCGTTGTTGGCCCAGCTCTCGCGCAGTTCCGGCGAGTTGATCGCCTTGACCACCTCGTCGTACATCCGATCGACGATTTCCTTGGGCGTGCCTTTCACCGCCCAGATGCCGTACCAGGTCGCCACTTCATAGCCAGGCAGCCCCGCCTCGGCGGCGGTGGGCAGGTTGGGGAAGGCCGGCACGCGCTTGGGCGCGGCCACCGCGATCGCGCGGATCCGGTTCGAGCGGATGTGCTGCGCCGACGAGCCAAGACCGTCGAACATCATGTCGACGTTGCCGGCAATCAGGTCCTGCAGCGCCGGGCCGGCGCCGCGGTACGGGATGTGGACGACGAAGGTCTTCGACAGCTGCTTGAACAGTTCGCCGGCCAGATGATGCGAGGTGCCATTGCCGGCCGACCCGTAGTTCATCTTGCCCGGGTTCTTGCGCATGTGCTCCAGGAGCCCTTTGAGGTCGGTCGCCTGCACCCGGTTCGGATTGACCACGATCACCTGCGGCGGGCTGGCGATCGTGGTCATCGGGATCAGGTCCTTCTCGATGTCGTAGTCGAGCTTCGGATAGAAGCTCGGGGCGATCGCGTGATGCACGGCGCCGATGAAGAACGTGTAGCCGTCGGGAGCGGCCTTGGCCGCCAGCGCGGCCCCGACCGTGCCACCGGCGCCGCCGCGGTTGTCGATGATGACCTGCTTGCCGAGCTGCTTCGAAAGCTGGGCCGACAGCGGCCGCGCAAAGGCGTCGGTGCCGCCGCCCGGCGGGAACGGCACGATCAGGGTCACCGGCTTGTTTGGCCAGGCCTGGGCCTGGGACAGGGCGGGAATTGCAGCGGCCAGTGCGGCAGTCGACACCAGCAGGGCCCGCACGATATGGCGGCGATCCATCGTTATCTCCTTGTGTACGCCCGTTCGGGCTTGTGGTCTGAACTGCGACGAACTGGCGTCGGACCAACCGGCACGCCGGCGCGGCGCGTGCGCGGCTCGACCCGACCGCGGGGCGCCCGCGCAAGAGTTGCACGCGATTACGGTTTAGACGCGCCGGATCGTACAGATAGTTCACCATCAGTCCGTAGGACTGGCGCTAGCCCTTGCCCGACGAATCACCAGCCGCGTTGCGGCCGAACCACGCCCCCGGCGGCGTGCGTGCGCCGCTCAGGGCGCGCGCGGGACGCGGCTGAACCAGGCCATCAGTCCGACCCCGGCCAGGATCATCGGCAGCGACAGCCACTGGCCCATGCTGAGCTGGAAAGCCAGCAGGCCGAGGAAGGTATCGGGCTCGCGCGCGAACTCCGCGATGAAACGCAGCACGCCGTAGCCGATCAGGAACATGCAGCCCACCTGCCCCGGCGTGCGCTGCTTGCGCGAGTAGAGCCAGAGGATCACGAACAGCAGCACGCCTTCGAGCGCGAATTGATACAGCTGCGACGGATGGCGCGGGACGCCGCGATCGCGCCTGCGGGAACACCATCGCCCCAGGCACAGGTCGGATGGCGCGCGGCCCCAGCAGCTCGCCGTTGATGAAGTTGCCGATGCGGCCTGCTGCAAGCCCGAGCGGCACCAGCGGCACCACGAAGTCGGTCAGTCGTCGAGCCAGCGCAGCTTGGCGCGCGCGCGCGACCACAACCACATCACGGCGATCACGCCGACGATGCCGCCGTGCGAGGCCATGCCACCCTTCCACAGCATCAGCGCCTCGAGCGGGTGCGCGAGGTAGTAGCCGGGCTTGTAGAACAGCACGTAGCCGAGCCGCCCGCCGAGGATCACGCCGAGCACGCCGTAGAACAGCAGGTCGTCGACGTCCTGCTTGTTCATGCCGGTGCCGAGGCCTCGCGCGCGCGCTACCCGCCCAGAATCACGAACAGGCGACGAAGGCGACGCAGATACATCAGGCCGTACCAGCGCACGGCCACCGGGCCGAGGGAAAGCGCGATCGGATCGAACTGCGGATGGACCAGCACGTCAGGGGTCATGGAGGCTCGCGACTAGAATCGGGAGTCGATCGGGAGGCACCACGCAGCATCCGAGAACGACACGCCATAACCAACAATCCGCTCCACAGCCATCACCCAGGGCGTGGCGCGCTCGCCCAACCGCGCGATGCTGCGCGCCATCGGCTTCAAGGACGGCGATTTCGACAAGCCGATCGTCGGCGTGGCCAACGGCCACTCGACCATGAACCCCTGCAACGCCGGCATCCAGCCGCTGGCCGATGCCGCCGATGGCGGCGCTCGCGAAGCCGGCGCGCATGCCGCAGGTGTTCGGCGTGCCGACCGTCACCGACGGCATCTGCATGGGCACCGAGGGCATGAAGTACTCGCTGGTCTCGCGCGAGGTGATCGCCGACTCCATCGAGACCGCCGTCAGAGCCAGTGCATGGACGGCGTGCTCGTCATCGGCGGCTGCGACAAGAACATGCCCGGCGGCATGATGGCGATCGCGCGCATGAACGTGCCGGCGATCTATGTCTACGGCGGCACCGTCAAGCCCGGCCACTACAAGGGCCAGGACCTGCACCATCGTCTCGGCGTTCGAGGCGGTGGGCGCGTTCACCGCCGGCAAGATGAGCCGCGAGGACTTCGATTGCATCGAGCGCTGCGCCCTGCCCGGCACCGGCGCCTGCGGCGGCATGTACACCGCCAACACGATGAGCTCCGCCTTCGAGGCGCTGGGCATGAGCCTGCTCGGACTCCTCGACCATGGCCAACGAGGACGCGGAGAAGGTCGCGAGCGCCGAGGAGAGCGCGCGCGTGCTGGTGGCGGCGGTGAAGCGGGGCCTGAAGACGCGCGACATCATCACCCGCAAGTCGATCGAGAACGCGGTCAGCGTCATCATGGCGGTGGGCGGCTCCACCAACGCGGTGCTGCACTTCCTCGCCATCGCCCACGCCGCCGAGGTCGAGTGGACCATCGACGACTTCGAGCGCGTGCGCCGCAAGGTGCCGGTGCTGTGCGACCTGAAGCCGTCGGGCGCTACGTCGCCACCGACTTCCACCGCGCCGGCGGCGTGCCGCAGGTGCTGAAGATGCTGCTCGAGCACGGCCTGCTGCACGGCGACTGCATGACCATCACCGGCCAGACGATCGCGGAGGTGCTCGCGGACATCCCGGCCGAGCCGCGCAAGGACCAGGACGTGATCCGCCCGTGGTCGAACCCGATGTACGCGCAGGGGCACCTCGCGATCCTCAAGGGCAACCTCGCGCCCGAGGGCTGCGTGGCCAAGATCACCGGCCTCAAGAACCCGGTCATCACCGGCCCGGCGCGCGTGTTCGACTCCGAGCCCGACCTCATGGACGCGATCCTCGCCGACCGCATCAAGGCGGGCGACGTGGTCGTGCTGCGCTACGAGGGCCCGAAGGGCGGCCCCGGCATGCGCGAGATGCTCGCGCCCACCTCGGCGCTCATCGGCAAGGGGCTGGGCGAATCCGTGGGCCTGATCACCGACGGGCGCTTCTCGGGCGGCACCTGGGGCATGGTCGTCGGCCACGTGGCGCCGGAGGCCTACGAGGGCGGCACGATCGCGCTGGTCAAGGAAGGCGACTCGATCACCATCGACGCGCACCAGCTCCTGATCCAGCTGAACGTCGCCGAGGCGGAGCTCGCTGCGCGGCGCCGCGCAGCGTGGAAGCAGCCGACGCCGCGCTACACGCGCGGGGTGCTCGCGAAGTACGCGAAGCTGGTGTCGACCGCGAGCAAGGGCGCGATCACTGACGAGAACCTGTTCGGCTGAACTGGGCGCGGCTCAGCGCCCCTTCTCTGCCCGATCCGGAAGCGACCCTCCGCGCCCGCTCAGCCCCTGAAAGCGACTGGGGGCGCCAAGGCACCCCCAGTCCGCATTTGCATCCGCCGGCGGCATGCGCCGCCCGCGCATCACATCCGCCGCGAGCGGAAGTTGCGCGCCTGTTCCATCTGCCGCTTGATGCGCTCCTTCTTGGCCTTGTCGAGCTCGTCGAAGGCCGCCTTCTTGTCCAGGCCGAGCCGCTTCTCGAAGACTTCGAACCAGACAAACGCGATCCCGAACAGCAGCGCGATCCACCAGCCCGAGATCTGGCCCATGAAACCGATATCGAAGTACCACAGCAGCAGCGCGACGACCGCGACCCACAGCATCCACATGGCAGTCACCCAGGGATTCGACCCGGATCGACTATAGCCGCGCGGCCCGACCCACCCAACCAGCAAATACGTCGGCTTCAGCCGCCCATAACACCGCTTCGCGGCGGCAGCGTGCGCCGCGTTGGCCCGCGACGATGCTGCGTGGCTTGCGTCACGCGGGTCACGACCGGTCAACCCGGCCGAGGGTGAGCCGTTAAACTCATCGCGCTGGAATGAAGCGAGACGATTCACCCCGTCACCCCTGCCCCGCTATCACCCCTTCCAAGACACGGAGACTGCTGGATGAAGAAATCGTTGATCGTTGCCACCCTTGGCCTGTCGATGTTGAGCGGTGCCGCCCTTGCCAATGCTGATCTCGCGAAGGCGAAGAACTGCCTCGCATGCCACGCCGCCGACAAGAAAGTCGTCGGTCCGTCGTACAAGGACGTCGCTGCCAAGTACGCCGCCGACAAGGACGCGGTCGCCAAGCTGTCGAAGAAGATCCGCGAAGGCGGCGTCGGCAGCTGGGGCCAGATCCCGATGCCGGCCAATCCCCAGGTCAGCGACGCTGAAGCCCAGACCCTGGCCAAGTGGGTCCTGGCGACCAAGTAATCGGTCCCCGATGAGAGCGCGGGCCGGTCCGGGGTCGTGCAGCGCAAAGGGCGCCTGCGGGCGCCCTTTCTCGTTCGTCCTCACGCACATCCGCGATAACGCGCGTGCCCTGAATGCGACACCTGTCGCCGCACGGGGACAGTCGCGTCCGGCGTGGCGTTGCCGCGTCAGGTCGCGTCAGTACAATCGCGCCGCTTCGGATCGGGCCGGTGCTTGGCGCCGTGCTGCATTCGGTCTGAAACATCGCGCCTCATCCACACCGGCCCGCATCTGACCCACGGTCGCCGACACTGAATCCGTCGAGGAGAAACTCCATGAACCACCTGTTGAAGTTCGCACCGGTTGCCATCGCGGCTGCTGTCGCCCTGGCTGCCTGCGGCAAGAAGGAAGAGCCGGCCAAGAAGGAAGAAGCCAAGGCGGCGCCTGCTGCCCCGGCCCCCGCCACGGTCAAGATCGGCCACGTTGCGCCGCTGACCGGCGGTATCGCCCACCTGGGCAAGGACAACGAGAACGGCGCTCGCCTGGCGGTTGAGGAGATCAACGCCGCGGGCGGCATCGATGCTGGCGGCACCAAGATCAAGCTCGAACTGGTGGCCGAGGACGACAAGGCCGACCCGAAGGAAGGCACGCTCGCCGCGCAGAAGGTCGTCGACGCCGGCGTGGTCGCGGTCGTGGGCCACCTGAACAGCGGCACCTCGATCCCCGCTTCGAAGATCTACTCGGACGCCAGCGTCTCGCAGATTTCGCCGTCGGCCACCAATCCCAAGCTGACCGAGCAGGGCTTCAAGACCACCTTCCGCGTGGTTGCCAACGACAATCAGCAGGGCGCCGTGCTGGCCAACTTCGCGGCCAACGAGATGAAGGCCAAGACCATTGCCATCATCGACGACCGTACCGCCTACGGCCAGGGCCTGGCGGACGTGGTCGAGCGCGTAGCCAAGGAAAAGGGCCTGAAAGTCGTCGCCCGCGAGTTCACCAACGACAAGGCAACCGACTTCAACGCCATCCTGACCAAGATCCGCGGCGCCAAGCCGGACGTCGTGATGTACGGCGGCATGGACGCCACCGCCGGCCCGATGGCCAAGCAGATGAAGCAACTGGGCATCAAGGCCCCGCTGCTGGCCGGCGACGGCGTCTGCTCGCCCGAGTTCATCAAGCTCGCGGGCGACGCTGCCGGCATCCTGAGCTGCTCGATGGCCGGTGAGGCGGTCGAGAAGATGCCCAAGGGCGCCGATTTCGTCGCCAAGTACAAGGCTAAGTTCAACCAGGATGTCCAGGTCTACTCGCCGTACAGCTATGACGCCGTCTATGTGATCGCCGACGCGATCAAGCGCGCCGGCAAGGCCGACCGCGCTGCCATCACTGCCGCGATGCCCGCCACCAACTACACGGGCGTGACCGGCACCATCGCCTTCGACGAGAAAGGCGACATCAAGAACGGCGCCATCTCGATGTTCAACGTCAAGGAAGGCAAGCTGCACTACCTGTCGACCGTGCGCTAACTCGCGCCGCGTCGAACATGAAAGCGGCACCTGCGGGTGCCGCTTTTTTTTGCCGTCGCCCAGACCGCGGCGGCACCGGGCAAGCCGCTTGTTAGCATGCGACCGCGCCGCTTCGCCGGTGCAGGAGAATCGATGGACACCTTCATCCAGCAGGTCATCAACGGTCTCGTGCTCGGCAGCCTGTACTCGCTGATCGCGCTCGGCTACACGATGGTCTACGGCATCCTGGGGCTGATCAACTTCGCCCATGGCGAGGTGGTGATGATCGGCGCGCTGACCGCGCTCACCACGATCCTGTTCGCTGAAGGCTCGGCGTGCCCGGAATGCCCGGCTGGCTGCTTCTGATGGTCGGCACTGGTCGGCGATCCCGGTCGTGCATGCGCGGTCGGCTTCACGATCGAGCGCATCGCCTACCGGCCGCTGCGCAACGCGCCGCGGCTGGCGCCGCTGATCACCGCGATCGGCGTCTCGATCGTGCTGCAGAACCGTGGCGATGATCATCTGGGGCCGCAACTACATGACCTTCCCGCAGATCGCTGCCGTGCCGACGCTCGATCGTGATCGGCGGGCGCGATCATCACCGTGACCAGAGCTGCTGATCATCGTGCTCGTCTCGGCGCTGATCATGGTCGGACTGATGCTGCTGGTGAACCGCAGCAAGCTCGGCCGGGCGATGCGCGCCACCGCCGAGAACCCGCGCGTAGCCGGACTGATGGGCGTCAATCCGAACTACGTGATCGCGCTGACCTTCGCCATCGGCGCCGGGCTGGCGGCCGTGGCGGGCGTGCATGGTCAGCGCCTACTACGGCATCGCCCACTACTACATGGGCTTCCTGCTCGGCCTGAAGGCCTTCACGGCCGCGGTGCTCGGCGGCATCGGCAACATCCCCGGCGCGATGGTCGGCGGCCTGCTGCTCGGCGTCATCGAGGCGCTGGGCGCCGGCTACATCGGCGACCTGACCGGCGGCATCCTCGGCTCGCACTATCAGGACGTATTCGCCTTCGTCGTGCTGATCCGTGGTGCTGGTCGTTCAGGCCGTCGCGGCCTGTTGGGCGAGCGGGTCGGAGACCGCGCATGAGCGGAGCTAGCGCGCTGATCACGACGCTTCTTCCGACGCTCAAGGCAACCCGCGTCGGCTGCGCTCGCCGCCGACATCGCGCTGGTCGGCGCTGCTGCTGGCCGTGCTGCCCTTCGTCGCTGCGGCCGGCGTGGGCAACCGCCTGGGTGCGCATCACTGACTTCGCGCTGCTGTACGTGATGCTGGCGCTCGGCCTGAACATCGTCGTCGGCTTCGCCGGCCTGCTCGACCTCGGCTACGTCGCCTTCTACGCGGTCGGCGCCTACATCCTACGCGCTGCTCGCCTCGCCGCACTTCGGCGTCTGCACCTGGCCGTTCTGCGGCTGATCTGCTGCCGATCGGCTGCCGCGGCTCGGCGTGCCTGTTCGGGCGTCGCTGCTCGGCGCGCCGACGCTCAAGCTGCGCGGCGACTACCTGGCCATCGTCACGCTCGGCTTCGGCGAGATCATCCGCATCTTCCTGAACAACCTGAACGCGCCGGTCAACATCACCAACGGCCCGCAGGGCATCACGCTGATCGACCCGGTCAGCGATCGGCGGCTTCGAGCTTCGCGCAGCACCGAGCACTTCGTCGGGCTTCGAGATCCGTCGGCCGACGACGTACTACTACCTGTTCCTGTTCCTGACGCTGATCACGATCGTCGTCTGCATCCGGCTGCAGGACTCGCGCATCGGCCGCGCCTGGATGGCGATCCGCGAGGACGAGATCGCCGCCAAGGCGATGGGCATCAACACGCGCAACATCAAGCTGCTCGCCTTCGCGATGGGCGCGACTTTCGGCGGCGTCGCGGGCGGCATGTTCTCGGCGCTTCCAGGGCTTCGTCGCCCGGAGAGCTTCATCGCTGATGGAGTCGATCATGGTGCTGTGCATGGTGGTCCTCGGCGGCATGGGCCACATCGCCGGGCGTCATCCTCGGCGCGCGTGCTGCTGTCGGTCCTGCCGGAGGTGCTGCGCGACGGTCGGCGCCGCTGCAGGAGGCGGCTGTTCGGCAGGATCGCTGGTCGACGCCCGAGGGGCTGCGCATGCTGCTCTTCGGCCTGGCGCTGGTGCTCGATCATGCTGTGTCGGCCGAGCCGGCTGTGGCCGCGCACGCAGCGCAGGCATCGTCCGCCGCCGAGCGCACGAGCGACGCAATGCTGGCCGGCGCCCGAGGCGATGCCGCGATGGCGCGACGCGCAGACGCCTGCTCGAGGCGTCGCAGCGGCGTCAACAAGCGCTTCGGCGGCCTCAGGCGCTGTCGACGATGTCGCGCTTCGCACATCGAGCGCGGCGAGATCTACGGCCTGATCGGCCCCAACGGCGCCGGCAAGACCACGTTCTTCAACGTGCATCACCGGGCTCTACCCGCCCGACGTCGGGGGCGATTCGCGTTCGACGGCGCCGCGCTATCGCCGGCTGCAGCCGCACAAGGTCGCCGCAGCGGGCATCGCGCGCACCTTCCAGAACATCCGCCTGTTCGGCAACATGACGGCGCTCGAGAACGTCATGGTCGGCCGCCACGTGCGCACGCAGGCCGGCGTGCTCGGCGCGATCCTCGCGCGACACGGCGCACGCGCGAGGAAGAAGCGGCGATCAAGCAGCGCGCCCGCGAGCTGCTCGAGTACGTGAACATCGCCCGCTACGCCGACTTCCAGGCGCGCACCTGCCCTACGGCGACCAGCGCCGGCTCGAGATCGCGCGCGCCCTGGCGACGGACCCGAAGCTGCTGGCGCTCGACGAGCCCGCGGCCGGCATGAACGCCACCGAGACCGAGGGCGCTGCGACGGCCTGCTGCGAAGGCATCCGCGCGACGGCGTGACGATCCTGCTGATCGAGCACGACGTGAAGCTGGTGATGGGCCTGTGCGACCGCGTCGCCGTGCTCGACTACGGCGAGAAGATCGCCGAGGGCGCGCCGGCCGACGTGCAGCAGCGATCCGGCCGTGATCGAGGCCTACCTCGGCGAGTGCGCGAAGAGGCACGTGGCGACCGAGGAGACGCATGACCGGCGCAGTCCTCGCATCTCGCGGCCTGCAGGTCGCCTACGGCGGCATCCAGGCGGTGCAAGGGCATCGACCTCGACGTCGGCGCAGGCGAGACTGGTCGCGCTGATCGGCGCCAACGGCGCCGGCAAGACGCACGACGCTCAAGGCGCATCACCGGGACTCAGCGCCGTCGGCCGGCGCGATCGCGTACCAGGGCGAGACGATCACCGGCGCATGGCCGCCGCACGAGCTGCGTGCGCGCAGGGCTGGCGCATGGTGCCGGAGGGCGCGGCGTGTTCGCCGCGCATGTCGGTGACCGAGAACCTGCTGATGGGCGCCTTCCTGCGCAACGACAACGCGCAGGTCAATGCCGACATCGACCGCATGTTCCAGACCTTCCCGCGGCTCAAGGAGCGCTCCCGACAGCTCGCCGGCACGCTCTCCGGCGGCGAGCAGCAGATGCTGGCGATGGCGCGCGCGCTGATGAGCCAGCCGAAGCTGCTGCTGCTCGACGAGCCGTCGATGGGCCTGGCGCCGATCATGGTGGAGAAGATCTTCGAGGTCGTGCGCAGCGTGTCGGCGCAGAAAATTCCGATGCTGCTGGTCGAGCAGAACGCCCGCCTCGCACTGGAAGCGGCGGACCGCGCCTACGTGATGGACTCGGGCCTGATCACGCTCAGTGGCGACGCCAAGTCGATGCTCGACGATCCGAAGGTGCGCGCCGCCTACCTCGGCGAAGCCCACTGAGCAGCGAGACCGAGCCGAGGCACGGCGCCGCTACTCCGAGCACCTGCGCTCAGCGCAGCCGGCGACCGAAGCTCATCACCGGATCGGCCTTGTAGCCGGCGGCCTCCCAGAAGGCGTGGGCGCCCGCATTGGTCTCCAGCACCTGCACGTTGACCTTCGGGCAGCCGAGCTTCTTCAGTTCGACTTCGGCGTGTGACAAAAGCAGGCGGCCCACGCCATGCGCGCGCTGCGCCGGATCCACGCCGAGCGAATACAGCCAGCCGCGATGGCCGTCGTAGCCGGCCATCACGGTGCCGATCACCTTGGCGCCATCCTCAGCCAGCCAGAACAGCCCGTCGCCGAAGGCAAGCTTGCGCACGATGTTCGTGCGCGGATCGCGCTGCGGCCGTGCGGGGTCGCTGTACTCGGGGAAGACCTCGCGCCAAAACGCGACCACGGCATCGATGTCGGTGGCGACGACGGCGCGGATCTGCATGCGGGGTCGTGATCAGAGTAGGGCCGGGCTCAGGCCAGGTTCAGGCGATGCATGCATGCTGCCAGCGCCTGCGCTGCAGGATCGCCCGATAAGAGGCCGTTCGCCACGCCGGCGCGATCCGCCGCCGAGCGGTTCTGGCTGAGCTTGAACTTGGCCGCAATCGATTCGACCTCGATCGCAAAGCCCACGATGCCGCGCTTCATGCCCTCGCGGTAATCGGCATCGAGCGCATCCCACTGCGCGTGGTACGGCGCGTCGTGGCGGTCGATCAGCGCCTTGAGCAGGTGCTCCTTGCCCGCGCTGTCGTCGATCCGCCGCACCCGGCCGCGTGCGTGCACCACCGCATAGTTCCAGGTCGGCACCGCCTTTTTCACCGTGTACCAGGCGGGCGACACATAGCCGTGCGGGCCATGAAAGATGGCCGTCACCGACACGCCCTCGACCAGCAGCGCGGCATGCGGATTTACTGCGGCCAGATGGCCGATCAGGCGCAGCGGCGCCCCCGCGGATTCGACCGCCATCAGCGGTGCGTGCGAAATCATCGGATCGTCGCGCTGCTCGATCGACGCCGCATCTGCCTGCACGCTGACCAGCGTCGCCAGCGGATGCGCCTCGATCAGCGCCAGCGCATGCGCGCGATCGTCGAGGCGGAAGTGCGCTGGCTGGTACAGCATCAGCTCAGTCCGGCCGCCTCGGGCAGCCCGAGCATCAGGTTCATGTTCTGCACCGCCGCGCCGCTGGCGCCCTTGCCGAGGTTGTCCAGCCGCGCCACCAGCAGTGCCTGGCCCTGCGCATCGTTGGCGAACACGAACACCTCGAGCCGGTTGCTGCCGTTCAGGTCCTCGGGCTCGAGAAAAGCGCCTTCGCGCAGCGCCGCAGTGTCGTTCAGCGGCCGCACGCCGACGAAGCGTTCGCCGGCAAAGTGCTCGGCATAGGCCGCATGCAGCGTGGCCGCGGTCAGACCCGGCCGCTGCGACAGATGCAGCGGCACCGATACCAGCATGCCGCGATGAAAGCGGCCGACCGACGGCGCGAAGATCGGCTTGGCGGCGAGCAGGCCGTGCTGCTGCATCTCGCCCAGATGCTTGTGGTTCATGCCGAGCCCGTAGGCGCCGAAGGCCTGCGGCGCGGCGACACCCGCCTGCGATTGCTCGAAGCTCTCGATCATCTTCTTGCCGCCCCCGGAGTAGCCGGACACCGCATGCACGGTGGCCGGATGGTCGGCGGGCAGCAGGCCGCGCTCTCGCAATGGCCGCACCAGCGCGATGAAGCCGGTCGGATAGCAGCCGGGGTTGGAGACCCGCGTGCTGGCCGCGATCGCCGCGCGCTGTGTCCTGGTCATCTCGGCGAAGCCGTACACCCAGCCGGGCGCGGTGCGGTGCGCGGTGCTGGCGTCGATCACGCGCGTGCGCCTGTTGCCGGCGCCATCGAGCAGCGCGACGGTGGCCTTGGCCGCCTCGTCGGGCAGACACAGGATCACGCAGTCGGCGGCATTCACGATCTCGCGCTTGGCTGCCTCGTCCTTGGCACGCTCGCGCGGCAGGCTGATGACCTCGACGTCCGTGCGCGGCGCCAGCCGCTCGCGTATCTCGAGGCCGGTGGTGCCGTGTTCGCCGTCGATGAAGACTTTCGGGGTGCTCATGGGCCGCTCTCGAGAAAAGGAAAAAGGGGTCAGGTCGAAGTGTAGAGATCGGTGCGCAGCCGCTCCATGCCGCGCTCGGGATGCGCCAGCGGCGTGAAGCCGGCGCGGGCATACAGGCCGTGCGCATCGGACGTGAACAGCAGGAGGCGCCGCAGCCCCTGCAGCTGCGGATGCGCATCGATCGCCGCCAGCAGCGCGCGCGCCACGCCCTGACCGCGCCAGGCGGGCAGCACGAACACATCGCACAGGTAGGCGAAGGTAGCGCCATCGGTGATCACGCGCGCAAAGCCGATCTGCGCGCCGTCGGCAAAGGCGCCGAAGCACAGCGAGGCGTCGAGCGCGCGCTCCACTCGCGCACGGTCGATGCCGCGCGCCCAGGTCGACTCTCCACTGAGAAACGCATGCACCGCGGCACGGTCGATGCGCGCCGGATCGCTGCTCACCTCGATCGGCGTCACGGTACGACTCTCGCGCTGCGCGTTCAGGGATTCGCCCTTGGGACGGCCCGGCGGGCAAAGCGGACTACCTTCGCGCTGCGCGCTCAGGGATTCGCCCTTGGGACGGCCCGGCGGGCAATGCGGACTACCTTCGCGCTGCGCGCTCAGGGATTCGCCCTTGGGACGGCCCGGCGGGCTCAGGGCCGCACCGCGTCGAGTGCCTGCCCCAGCAGCCGGTCCATCTGCGCGATCTCCTCCGGGAGCACGTTGAGCGCCGGCATCAGCCGCAGCACGTCGGGCCGCGCCGCGTTGACGAGCAGGCCATCCGGCGCAAGCTCGCGCGCGGCCCCGGCCACGCGCGCCGCCGGGGGCCACGGCAACACCAGCGCCTGCAGCAACCCGGCCGCTCGCACCTGGCCGTCGACGCGCCGCGCGTGTCGTTGGAGTACCTGCTGCATCTGCCCCGCGCGCTCGCGGACCTGCGCGAGAAAGGCCGGCTGCGACACTGCATCGAGCACCGCGCAGCCCACTGCGGCCATCAGCGGATTGCCGCAGTACGTCCCGCCCTGGTCACCCGGCTCGAAGCAGTCGGCGCGCGGATTGCACAGCAGCGCCGACAGCGGCACGCCGCCACCCAGCCCCTTGCCGAGCGTCAGCACGTCGGGCGCGACGCCGCTCTGCTCGAATGCGAACATCGTGCCGGTGCGGCCGATGCCCGTTTGCACCTCGTCGAGGATCAGCAGCAGGTCGTGCCGATCGCACAGCGCGCGCAGGTCGCGCAGGAACGCGTGCGACGCCGGGATCACGCCCGCCTCGCCCTGCACCGGCTCCAGCATCACCGCCACCGTCTGTGGCCCGATCAGCGCCTCGACCAACGCGACATCGTTCAGCCGCGCCCTGGGAAAGCCCGGCACCTTGGGCTCGAACAAGCGGTCCCAGCCGGCCTTGCCGGAGGCGCTCATCGTTGCCAGCGTGCGGCCGTGGAAAGCATCGGCGAAGGTGATCACTTCATGGGCGCCGGCACGATGCGTCCGGCCCCAGCGACGCGCGAGCTTGATCGCCCCTTCGTTCGCTTCCGCGCCGCTGGAGGCAAGGAATACGCGCGGCAGACCCGACCGCTGCGCGAGCTTCGTCGCCAGCGCGATCGCCTGGTCGTTGAAGAGGCCGGGGCTCGGATTGAGCAACCGCTGCGCCTGGGCTGCCAGGGCCTGCGTGACCTCCGGCGGACAGTGGCCGAGCGCATTGACCGCCCAGCCCTGCACGAAGTCCAGGTGCCGCTTGCCGCGATGATCGACCAGCCAGCTGCCTCGGCCCGCGACGAACACCTGCGCCGGCCGCGCAGCGATGTTCATCAGGGCGGAGGTCTCGTAGTGGTCGATCTTCATCGTCGTTCCTTCGGTGTCTGCTGCAGTGGATGCGGAAAAGAAAAAGGGCCGCGGAATCCGCGGCCCTTTCCTGTCTGCTGTTGTGGGGCGCCGGTTGCTGGCCGGCCGCCCGTGCGATCTCAAGGCGCGTGGACTCCTGCGGAGTGCCGCAGTACGTCGCGCGCGTCGGTTGAGGATCGAGCACATAAAGTGAACTATGCCCACGCGCAGGCCGCGTCGTCAACCGTTGACGAGATCGGCCTGCGAGGTGAACGCATCGGCGAAGAACTCGTCCGGTGGCAGGCCGCACGTCGTGGCGAAGTCGGCACGCGCCGCATCGACCATCACCGGCACTCCGCAGGCGTAGACCTGATGGCCCGACAGGTCCGGCAGATCGGCCATGACTGCCTCGTGGACGAATCCGGTGCGGCCGGTCCAGCCGTCCTCGGGCCGCGGCTCCGACAGCACCGGCACGTAGCTGAAGTTCGGCTGTTCGGCCGCCCAGCGCCGCGGCAGCTCGTCGAGGTACAGATCCTTGCGCGTGCGGCAGCCCCAGTAGAGCACCACCGGACGCGCCGGCCGGTTCGGCCCATCCACGTTCACGCGCTGGTGGAAGATGTGCTCGGCGATCGCCTTGATCGGCGCAAAGCCCGTGCCGCTGGCGAGCAGCACGATCGGCTTGGCGCTGTCCTCGCGCAGGAAGAAGCTGCCCAGCGGCCCCTCGAAGCGCAGGATGTCGCGCTCCTTCAGGGCCGGCGTTCTTGCGCCGAACAGCGCGTCGGTGAACAGGCCACCCGGCAGGTGCCGGATGTGCAGCGCGATCTGCTCGTCCGCATGCGGCGCGGTGGCCATCGAGTAGCTGCGGCGTGCGCCGTCCTTCAGGATGAACTCGATGTACTGGCCGGCGCGATACTGCAGCCGCTCATTGGCCGGCAACTGAAGGAACACGATCGCCACGTCATCGGTCGGCCGCTCGACCTTCGCCACGCGGCACGGCATCTTCCGGACCGGGATGTCGCCGAGGCCGGTCAGTTCGCGTGCCTCGATCACGAGATCGGTCTGCGGCCGGCTGCAGCACACCAGCACGCGGCCCTTGGCCTCCTCGTCGGCGCTCAGCGCACTCGTCGCGTGCGGGCCCTGGTCCCAGCGCCCTTCGAGCACCGTGCTCTTGCACGTGCCGCAGGTGCCGCTCTTGCAGCCGTACGGCAGGCCGATGCCGGCCCGCAGCGCGGCCGCGAGGAGGGTCTCGTCGCCTTCAACGGTGAACTCGCGGCCGGACGGCCGCAACGTGACTTTGTGGACCATAGAATCGAGCGATGGAGAAGTCGGAGAACGCGCCCAGCGCGCTGCACCTGGCGGGCCGGCAACGCAGTCCGCGGCGCAAGCTCGGCATGCCGCGCTTGCTGATCGTTGGCTGCGGCGATATCGGCCTGCGCATTCTCGCACGCGTGCATCGGCGCTTTCGCGTGTTCGCCCTGACCTCGACGCCCGCGCGCGTGCCGCTGCTGCGCGCGGCCGGCGCCGTGCCGCTGGCCGGCGATCTCGATGACCGGGCCACGCTCGCCCGGCTGCGCGCGCTGGCGCCACGCCTGATCCACCTCGCGCCACCGCCGAACCACGGTCGCGGCGATCCGCGCACACGCCGCCTGCTGGCCGCGCTCGAGCCGCCGCAGCGCGCGGTGTACATCAGCACCACCGGCGTCTATGGCGATCGCGCCAGCGCCTGGCTCGACGAGACCGCACCGCTGGCTCCTGCCAATGAGCGCGCGTGGCGTCGTGTGGCCGCCGAGCAGGCGATGCGCACCGTCGGCGCCGCCGTGTTGCGCGTGCCGGGCATCTACGCACACGACCGCCTGCCGCTCGACCGGCTGCGCGCCGGCACGCCGGCACTGGCTGCCGACGACGACGAGTTCACCAACCACATCCATGCCGACGACCTCGCACGCATCACCCTCGCCGCGCTGATGCGCGGTGGCCGCGGACGCACCTACAACGCGGTGGACGACTCGCAGCTGAAAATGGGCGACTACTTCGACGCCGTGGCCGATGCCTTCGGCCTGCCCCGCCCACCGCGGCTGCCGCGCGCGCAGCTGAAGGCCGCCGTGTCGCCGATGATGTACTCGTTCATGGCCGAATCGCGCCGGCTGCGCAACGCACGCATCAAGCGCGAGCTGAAGGTACGGCTCGCCTGGCCGACGGTGGCCGCCACGCTGACCGACCTGCGCGGCCGGTCTTGAGGTTTGCACCGCCGAATCGTCAGCTTTCATCGGTTTGGCCGCAAGCGACGAGCCGCTTATAATTGACGCTCCTTGCGAGTCGCTGCTGCTGTAGCTCAGTTGGTAGAGCAACTGATTCGTAATCAGTAGGTCGGTGGTTCGAGTCCACTCAGCAGCACCAAATCGCGAGGAAACGTCCGAACGAACCGCGCCCACCCCGGGCGCGTTTTCGTTTGTGCACCCGGCCCGGGCTGCGCTCTGCGCGCGGCGGCCTACCCGATGCTCGCCAATGCGCTGCTGATCCTGTCCGACTTCGCGCTGATCGCGCTCGGATTGCTGCTGCGCCGCCTGTGGTCCGACAGCTTCAACAAGGGCTTCTGGACCGGCGCCGAGAAGCTCGTTTACTACGTTCTCTTCCCGGCGCTGCTTTTCAACGCCATCAATCGCGCGCAGTTCTCGCTCGCCACCGAGGCCACGGTGCTGGCGGTCGCGGTAGGCGCATTCCTGAGCGCGGTGGCGCTCGGCTTCGCGGCGCGCTTCGTCGTGCGGCCGGCGCCCGATGTGTTCGCCAGCTGCGTGCAGACCGCGTTCCGCTACAACTCCTACATCGGGCTGGCACTGGCGCAGTCGCTGCTCGGTGCGCGCGGCGTGGCCCTGCTGGCGCTGGTGATCGCGGTGTGCGTGCCGCTGGCCAACACCTTCGCGGTCTATGCGCTGGCGCGCCATGCGCAGCGCGGGCTGCTGCGCGAGCTGGCGAGCAACCCTCTGATCGTGGCGACCGTGGCCGGACTGTTGACCAACCTGCTCGGCTGGAAAGTCCCGGCGCTGCTGTCGACCGCGCTGCTGGACCGGCTGGGCAGCGGCGGCCTGGCGCTCGGTCTGCTGTGCATCGGCGCCGGCCTGACGCTCGACCAGATGCATGCGCCGCGCCGCGTGCTGGCCTACTTCTCGTCGATCAAGCTGCTGGCGTTTCCGGCGCTGGCGCTGGCGCATGCGCAGGTGGCGGGGCTGGGCCTGATCGAGACCCAGCTCGTGGTGCTGTTCGCCGCCCTGCCGACCGCATCCACGGCCTACGTGCTGGCGGCGCGCATGGGCGGCAACGCCGCGCCGGTGGCGTTCACCATCACGGCGCAGACGCTGGCCGCAGTGATTACGCTGCCGCTGTGGATCTCGCTCGCCACCGCTCTCGGCAGCTGAGGGCGTGCAGGCGCAATCCGCCGGGCGACGCCCGCGGTTGAACCCGACGTATCGCATGGCTGGCGGCTGCGAACGCGGCCTCAGCAAAGCGGCGCGGACGGTTGCAGCGGCGCGCTAGGCGCCGATGGAGCGGCATCAATCGCCGTGGCGCGCCAGGGCCCAGCCGACGTGCTCTCGCACGAGCGCCGACGGATGATCGGCGCGTGCGTGCAAGGCCGCAATGACCGCGGGCGAGGTCGGCGCATTGCCGAGGCCGACCGCGATGTTGCGTAACCAGCGCACATGGCCGATGCGCCGGATCGCACTGCCCGCATGGCGCGTCGCGAACTCCTGCTCGGTCCATGCGAACAGTTCGACCAGCGCGGCGCGATCGAGGCCGTGGCGCACGTCGAAGTCGGGCAGCGTCGCGGTGCGGGCGAACTTGTTCCACGGACACACCAGTTGGCAGTCGTCGCAGCCGTACACGCGGTTGCCGATCAGCGGCCGCAACTCCTCCGGGATCGCATCGGGATGCTCGATCGTCAGGTACGAGATGCAGCGCCGCGCATCGAGCGCATAGGGCGCGGTGATGGCGCCGGTCGGGCAGACCTCGATGCAGCGCGCGCAGGTGCCGCAGTGTTCGCCGGTCGGCGCATCGGCCGGCCGCGCGACGGGCAGCGGCAGGTCGGTCAGGATCTCGCCCAGGAAGAACATCGAACCGGCCGTCTGGTCCAGCAGCAAGGTGTGCTTGCCGCGCCAGCCCAGCCCGCTCTTGCACGCCAGTTCGACCTCGAACACCGGCGCCGAATCGGTGCAGACGCGATAGCCGAAGGCACCGACCTCGGCCTCGATGCGCGCGGCCAGCGCCTGCAGGCGCTGGCGCAGCACCTTGTGATAGTCGCGGCCGCGTGCATAGACCGACACCACCGCCGCATCGGGATGCGCCAGACGCTGCGCTTCGCGCGCCGCCCAGTCAGGTGTGCTGCCGCGCGGCAGGTAATCGAGCCGCACGCTGATCACGCAGGCCGCCGGCCCCGCACCCGGCGGCAGCAACCGCGAAGGGTCGGCGCGCAACGGGGCGTGGCGTGCCATGTAGTCCATCGCACCATGGCGTCCCGCCGCGAGCCAATCCCGCAGGCGCTCGCTCGCAGCCGACACGTCCACGTCGGCGATGCCGACCGCACCGAACCCGAGCTCGGCGCCCCAAGCCCGGATGCGCGCAGCCAGCGCGGCGAGTTGCGCCGGATCGAGCCCGTGCGCGCCGCTATCCTGCGCAGGCGTGTCGCGCGCCGCCGAGGGCGGCGGCGCTGCTCCGACTTCACTCATGGATCGATTCTAGGTGGCACCCAATCCGATCACGCCGCGCGCCGAAGCGACGCTGCCGCTGGCCGACGAGTCGGCCACCGCTGCCTTCGGCCGCGCGCTCGCACGCTGGCTCGACGCGCAGCGCGATCCCCTGCGCGCGCACGGCTTCGTGCTCGGGCTCAGCGGCGACCTCGGCGCCGGCAAGACGGTGCTGGTGCGCGCGCTGCTGCGGGCACTGGGCGTGACTGGCCCCGTGAAAAGCCCGACCTTCACCCTGCTTGAACCTTATGTCATTTCGAGCTTAAACTTCTATCACTTTGATTTTTATCGTTTCTCGGAACCTGCAGAATTCGATGCAGCGGGCTTCCGAGAACTGTTCGGCGCAGGCAGCGTGTGCCTGGTCGAATGGCCGGAACGCGTGACGGGGCGGCTGCCAACGCCTGACCTCTTCGTGACGTTGCACGTGAAGGACGAGGGCCGCGCTGCGCAGTGCGCGGCCACCAGCGAAGCAGGGGTCCAATGTCTGCAGCAGGCGGTCACGACGATGAAGGAAACGGCCGGCGGCGGTTGATCGTCGGCACGCTCGCGCTGTCGCTCGCGCCCTGGCAGATCGCGCGCGGCGCCACCCTGCTCGGCGTGCGTGTCTGGCCCGCCCCGGCTTACACCCGCGTCACGCTCGAGCACGACGCCCCGCTCGGCTTCAACCATTTCGCTCTCGACAATCCGCCGCGACTGGTGATCGATGTCGATGGCATCGAGCTGAATGCGCGCTTCAAGGAACTGGTCGGAAAGATCGATGCCGACGATCCGTTCATCGCCGGCATCCGGCTCGGCCAGAACCGGCCGCACGTGGTGCGCGTGGTGATCGAGTTGAAGCAGGACGTGCGGCCGCAGGTGTTCTCGCTGGCGCCGGTGGGGCCGTACCAGCATCGGCTGGTGATGGACCTGCACTCCCTGACGCCGGTCGACCCCCTGCTCGCGCTGCTGCAGGAGCACGAGCAGCGCGCCACGGCCGGCGCGGAGCCACGGCCGGCAACGGCGCCGACGGAGGCCGCCGATCGCCTTGATCGCAGCACGCCAGCGGAGCGCAACCTGGCGCACGAACGCGCGCCCGGCGCGCGGCGCAGCACCCAGCCGGCCAGCCGCATCATCACGCTCGCCATCGACGCCGGACATGGCGGCGAAGACCCGGGCGCGGTCGGCAAACGCGGTACCTACGAGAAGAACGTCACGCTCGCCATCGCACGCCGGATCGAGAAGCTGGCCGAGTCCGAGCCCAACATGCGCGTGCTGATGACGCGCGACGGCGACTACTTCGTGCCGCTGCACCAGCGCGTGGCGCGGGCGCGGCGCGTCAGCGCCGACCTGTTCGTGTCGATCCACGCCGACGCGTGGATCAAGCCCGATGTACGCGGCTCGTCGGTGTTCGCACTGTCCGAACGCGGCGCCACCAGCACCGCGGCCGCGTGGATGGCGCGGCGCGAGAACGACGCCGATCTCATCGGCGGCATCGACCTCGGCACGCACGACGCCGGCCTGGCGCGCGTGCTGCTGGACCTGTCGACCACCGCGCAGATCAACGACAGCCTCAAATTCGGCAACGCCGTGCTGCGTGAACTGGAGCGCGTGAACCAGTTGCACAAGCCGCGTGTCGAGCAGGCCGGCTTCGCCGTGCTGCGGGCGCCTGACATCCCGTCCATCCTGGTCGAGACCGCCTTCATCAGCAACCCGGAAGAGGAGCGGCGGCTGAAGGACGAGTCCTACCAGCAGCAGCTGGCGGCGGCGATTTTCGCCGGCATCAAGCGCCACTTCCAGAAGCACCCGCCGGCGGCGCGCAGCGTCATCGGCTGACCGTCAGCGGCCGAGACGGTCGCGGCAGCCCGCCGGAGACGGCGGTGCACTCAGGCGGTCTTGCGCCGCTCCAGCGTGCGCGCGGCCCAGCGAAACAGGCCGGCGATCAACAGCGGACCAAGCACGACGCCGATGCCAACGATCAGGATGATGCCGAGGTTGTCGCGGATGATCGGCACGTTGCCGAACAGGTAGCCGCCATACACCAGCGACACCACCCAGATCAGCGCGCCCAGCACGTTGTAGAGCTGGAACTTCTTGTAGTCCATGCCGGAGGCGCCCGCCACCAGCGGCGCGAAGCTGCGCACGATCGGCACGAAGCGCGCAACCATGACCGTCTTGCCGCCGTGCTTCGCGTAGAACGCGTGGGTCCGGTCGAGCGCGCCCTTGTCAATCCACTTGATGCTGCCGTCGTAGACCTTGTGGCCAAGCCAGGCGCCGATCTGGTAGTTGAGCGTATTGCCGAGGATCGCGCCCACCGTGATCACCAGCATCAGCAGGTAGACGTTAAGGCCCTGCGCCTGGGCCTGCGGCAGTGCGCTCACCGCGCCCGCCACGAACAGCAGCGAGTCTCCCGGCAGGAAGGTCATGAAGACCAGCCCGGTTTCCGAGAAGAAGATCGCGAACAGCACCACGTAGAACATCACCACGTTCCGCTCGACGATGCCGATCAGGAACTTGTCCATCGCGTTGAACAGCTCGATCCAGTTGATGCCTTCCATGCGCGAGGGTCGGAACGAGTGGTTGGGCGAGCGAAGTGGTGGGCGCGGCGGCGCGCGGCAGCAGTCGGTGCGGGCGTGGCAGATCAAGACAACACAAGGGCCGCATGACGCGGCCCTCTTGGCGCATCCTGCACACCGACCCCGCAAGGGCAGTGCTGAACGCGTGGTTTGATCATACGCAAGCGATCGCGCAAAGGCCACGACGCCACGCACCCGGCGCCGGCGCCGCTGCAGCGGGTAAACCCGGGGCCGGCGGCGATGGCGCGCGCAGCCGCTTCCTATAATCGGCGCGATGTCTTCACCGGCCACCTTGCCCTCCGACACGGCTGCGCGCCGCAGCATCCAGCCGCTGCCCGACCTGCTGGTGAGCCAGATCGCCGCCGGTGAGGTGGTCGAGCGCCCGGCGTCGGTGGTCAAGGAACTGATCGAGAACGCGCTCGATGCCGGCGCCACGCGCATCGACGTGCGCCTGGACGGCGGTGGCATCAAGCGCATCGTGGTCGCCGACAACGGCGGCGGCATCGCGCGCGACGAACTGCCACTGGCGCTGGCACGGCATGCCACCAGCAAGATCGCCACGCTGGCGGAGCTCGAGTCGGTGGCCTCGCTCGGCTTTCGCGGCGAGGCGCTGGCCTCGATCGCATCGGTCGCCGCGGTCAGCATCACTTCGCGCACGCCCGCGGCCGACAGCGCCTTTACGCTCGAGGCCGAAGGCGAGGCGCGCGCGATCGCCGCGGCCGGCAGCGTCGGCACGCGTGTCGAGGTGGCGGATCTGTTCTTCAAGACACCGGCCCGGCGCAAGTTCCTGCGCACCGAGCAGACGGAGCTTGGCCATTGCCTGACGCAGATCGAGCGCATCGCCGCCGCCCATCCGCAGGTGGCGTTCAGCGTCAGCCACGCCGGCCGCACGCTGCTGCAACTGGCGCCGGCCACGCCGCGCGAGCGCGCGCTGAAGCTGCTGCCGGAGGAGTTCGCCGCCGCCCATCGCAGCGTGCAGGCCGAGGCGCCGGGCATTCGCGTGCAGGGCTGGGTCGGCCTGCCCACCGCCGCCCGCGCGCGCGCCGACGCCCAGTACTTCTACGTCAACGGCCGCTACGTGCGCGACAAGGTGCTGAGCCATGCGGTACGCGCCGCCTATGCGGACGTGCTGCACGGCGCATCGCAGCCGATGTACTGCCTGTTCCTCGACATCGACCCCACGCGCGTCGACGTCAATGTGCACCCGACCAAGATCGAGGTGCGGCTGCGCGACTCCTCCGCCGTGCATCAGTTCGTGCTGCACGCGGTGCAGGCGGCGCTGGCCGAGACGGTGCGCATGCCGGCGCCCACGGCAACCAACGTGCAGTCGCTGGCCGATCTCGCCGCCGCCCGCAGCGGCTACGCGCCGACCCCGCTGCAGCCACCGCTCGGCATCGCGCAGCCGGTGGCCGCCTACCTCGACCTGATGGCCGCGCGGCCGGCGCTGGTGCCGGTGGCCGCTCCTGCCTCCGCAGCCTTTCCCGCCGATGTGGCCGCACCGACCGCGACGGCCGCGATGCCCGCGCAGCAGGCAGCCAGCATGCCGCCGCTGGGCTACGCGATCGCGCAACTGGCCGGCATCTACGTGCTGGCACAGAACAGCGCGGGGCTGGTGATCGTCGACATGCATGCGGCGCACGAGCGCATCGTCTACGAGAAGCTCAAGCATCAGCTCGACGCGCACGCGATCCCGCAGCAGCGCCTGCTGATCCCGCAGGTGTTCGCCGCCGATGCGCTCGACGTGGCCAGCAGCGAGGAGCACGCGGACACGCTGGCGCAGATCGGCCTCGACCTCGCCCCCGCCGCGCCGACCCAGCTCGCGCTGCGCGCCGTGCCGGCGCTGCTGGCCGCGGTCGACGGCGCCGACGGCGCCGCCCTCGCGCGCGCCGTGCTGCGCGACCTGCGCGAGTACGGCGGCTCGCGGGTGCTGACCGAGCATCGCAACGAACTGCTCGGCACGCTCGCCTGCCACGCGGCAGTGCGCGCCAACCGCCGCCTCACGCTCGAGGAAATGAACGCGCTGCTGCGCGAGATGGAAGCGACCGAGCGCGCCGACCAGTGCAACCACGGCCGGCCGACCTGGGTGCAGTTGTCGATCGGCGACCTGGACCGGCTGTTCCTGCGCGGACGCTGAGCGCGGCATGACGTCCTCCGCCGCGCGCCTGGCGGCCGCCGGCATGTCGGCCGCCACGGTGGTCTGGCTTGTCGCACTCCTGTCGATGCTGCAGCCGCTTGGCACCGATCTCTACCTGCCCACGCTGCCGGGCATCGCCGCCGCATTCCACGCACCGGTGGCCTCGGTGCAGTGGACGCTGTCGATCTTCGTCGCCGCCTTCGGCAGCTGGCAGCTCGTGGCCGGCCCGCTGGCGGATCGCTTCGGCCGCCAACCGGTCATCCTCGGCGGCATCGTCACGTACGGCCTGGCGAGCGCGCTGTGCTTCGTGGCGCCGACGATCGAGGTGCTGATCGGCGGGCGGCTGCTGCAGGCCATCGGCGCCTGCAGCGCGCTGGTCGGCGCACGCGGCCTGGTGCGCGATCTGTACGCGCCGACCGAGGGCGCGCGCATGCTGGCCGGCGCGGCCACGATCATGAGCATCGCGCCGCTGCTCGGGCCGATCGTCGGCGCCGCGCTGTTCGAGGCCTTCGGCTGGCGCTCGGCCTTCGCCGCGCTCGGCAGCTTTGCACTCGCGCTGACCGTGATCGCCGCCACGCGGCTGCGCGAGACGATCCGCGAGCGCAGCCCGCGCGCGCTGCAACCGGGACCGATGCTGCGCACCTACGCCGAGGTGCTGCGCTCGCCCGCCTTTCGCGCCTATGCGGCGGCGGCCGCCTCCACCTATGGGGCGCTGTTCGCCTTCATCGCCGGCTCGTCGTTTGTGCTGATCCGCGTGCTGGGACTATCGGTCACCGCTTACGGGTTCTCGTTCAGCACGATGGTCGCCGGCTACCTGGTCGGCACGCTGTTCTGCCGAAGGCAGGTCGGCCGGCGCGGCCTGCAGCGCACGCTGACCGCCGGCGCCTGGCTGCAGGCACTCGCCGCCGGCACGATGGCGCTGCTCGCGCTCTCCGGCGTGCACCATGCGCTGGCGATCGTGCTGCCGATGTTCTTCGTCGGCATCTCGCACGCGATGGTGCAGATGCCGGCGCAGTCCGGCGCGGTGGCACCGTTCCCGCATGCGGCGGGTGCTGCCGCCGCGCTGATGGGTTTCCTGATGATGGGCGTGGCCACGGGGGTCGGCGCCTGGCTCGGTGCCAGCTTCAACGGCACCGTGTATCCGCTGACGCTGACCATCGCTGCCTTCGGCTTCACCTCGCTGCTGATCGCCGTCACGCTCGTGCGGCACGACGGCGACGTCAGCCAGCATGGTTAACTCGATGGGCGAGCGCCGCGTCGACGCCGTGCTGCTGCTCGGCCCCACCGCCTGCGGCAAGAGCGCGCTGGCGATGCAACTCGCCCGTGAGATCCCGCTGGAGATCGTCTCGATCGACAGCGCGCAGGTCTACCGCGGCATGGACATCGGCACCGCCAAGCCGAGCGCGGCCGAGCGCGCCGAAGTGCCGCACCACTTGCTCGACCTACGCGAACCGTCCGAGCCCTACTCGGCGGCCGAGTTCGTGCGCGACGCGGTGCGCGTGATCGGCGAGATCAATGCGCGCGGCAGGCTGCCGCTGGTGGTCGGCGGCACCATGCTCTACGCGAAGGCGCTGCGCGAAGGACTGAGCAGCCTCCCGTCCGCCGACGCTGAGGTGCGTGCGCGCATCGAGGCGCGCGCGCAGGAACGCGGCTGGCCGGCGCTGCACGCCGCGCTGGCGCGGCTCGACCCCGCCACCGCCGCCCGCCTTCCGCCCAACGACAGCCAACGCATCCAGCGTGCGCTCGAAGTAATCGAGCTGACGGGGGTACCGTTGTCGCAGTTGCAGAGCGCACCGCAGAAGCCCCCACTGCAACTTGCGACGATCGCGCTGCTGCCCGAGGACCGTGCCGAACTGCATCGGCGCATCGAACAGCGCTTCGACGCGATGCTCGCCGCCGGCTTCCTCGACGAAGTGCGTGCCCTGATGGCCAGAGGCGACCTCGACCCCGACCTGCCGGCGTTACGCAGCGTGGGCTACCGGCAGGCGTGGCGGCATATTCTGGGCGAGACGACGTTCGATGAGTTCCGCTCGCTCGGTATTGCAGCGACGAGGCAGTTGGCGAAGCGGCAGATCACGTGGCTGCGATCGATGCAGTCGGCGCTGCGAATCGACCCATTCGTGGCGGAGGCACCCACGGCATGTCGCGCCGCACTGAGGGCCGGCTGACTGCCGGCGTCGACTCACGCCCGCACGTGCAGGTCGTCGCCGGCGAAAGTGAGCCCGAGCGGCTCGATCACCACCTGCCTCGGACCGGCCTCGACGCGGCCGGCGATCCAGGCCCCCACGCCCTGCTGGCGCGCGATCGCCACCGAGCGCTCGGCGTCGCCGGCCGCGACGTACAGCGCGAAGCCGGCGCCCATGTTGAGGTTGCCGTAGGCCTCGCGATCATCGATGCCCGCATGGCGCTGGATGAAGCGCAGCACCGGCGGCACCGGCGGCAGCGCGTGGAAGCGGTAGGTGAACGACCCCGGATGCCGCATCAGCTTGCGCCAGCCATGGCCGGTCACGTTGGCCGCGTAGTGCGGCACGATGCCGGCGGCGGCCAGTGCCTCGCTCACGGGCGAATAGAGCACGGTGGGTGCGAGCAGCGCCTCGCCGTACAGCGATCCGTCTTCCAAACGCGCGCCGTAGCCGCCCTCGATCTTCTCGGCCAGCTTGCGCGCCAGCGAGACACCGTTGGCGTGGATGCCGCTGGAGGCGAGCAGCACGATCGCATCGCCCGCTGCGAGCTTCTCGCCCAGCGTCAGCCGCGACTTGGGCCGCACCAGCCCTACGCAGGAGGCGGCCAGATCGATGCGATCCGGCGCGACCACGCCCGCCAGCGCCGGCGTCTCGCCGCCGCCCCAGGCCACGCCGCAGGTGTCGCAGGCGGCCTTCCAGCCGGCCACCAGGTCGCGCGCGCGCTCGGCGTCGTCGAACCAGTCGCTGCCGCCGGTGGCCCAGTAGGCGTGCACCGACACCGGCGTGGCGCCGACCGTGATCAGGTCGTTGATCGCCATCGCGATCGTGTCCTGCGCGATCTGGTCGTAGTAGGTCTTGCCGGTGATCGCGCGCGTCGCGTCGGCCACCAACGCCTTGGTGCCGAGGCACTCGGTGATCGAGGCCAGGTAGAACTCGCCGCAGTCGACCACGTAGGCCGATTCGCCGCGCGAGGCCGCGATCTCCGTCAGCCCGTGCCGCGCCAGGTTGCCGGCGGTCGAGGCCGCCGCCTGCTGGGCGAGGATCTTCAGCGGATCGATCTTGGCGTAGTCGACGCCGGCTTGCTTGTAGTCCACGGGAGTCGGGATTCGGGATTGAGGATTCGGGAAGCCGCCACGCGCAGCGGGTGCCGGCGCGGCGCCACTAAACTCAGTGTCGCCCGTCGTCGCATGACGACACGAGGGCCGCATTCTAGGCGTCGCCCCTGCAGCGCCCTTCCCGAAGTCCCGAATCCTGAATCCCGAATCCCCCGTCCCCCAGCTCGCGCTCGATCTGCTGCAACCGCTGCAGCCGACGCTGGCGAACTTCGTGCCCGGCCGCAACGCCGAGGCACTGGACGTGCTGCTGCGACTGGCGCGCGGCGTCGAGCACGCGCCCGCGCGCATCGTGTATCTGTGGGGCGAGGCGGGGAGCGGCCGCACACATCTGCTGGCCGCCCTGGCCGCGGCCGGGAGCGGCATTGAGTGGACGGCGGCGACGGCGCCGGAGCAGCCCGGCCTCGCGCTCGTCGATGATGTCGATGCCCTCGACGCCGCGGCCCAGATCGCGCTGTTCAACCGGCTCAATGCCGTGCGCGCGCAGGCCGATGCCGCCTGCCTGGTGACCGGCCCGCAGCCGCCTTCGAAGCTGGCGCTGCGCGACGACCTGCGCACGCGCCTCGCCTGGGGCCTCGTCTACCAGCTCCACCCGCTGAGCGACGACGAGAAGGCCGCGGCGCTGCGCACGCACGCCGCAGCCACGGGCCTGGCGCTGCCTGACGACGTGCTGACCACCCTGCTGGCGCGGCTGCCGCGCGACATGCGCACGCTGGTCGCCGCCGTCGAGGCGCTGGACGCTTACGCGCTGGCCCGCAAGCGCCCGCTGACGCCCGGCCTGCTGCGCGAGTGGTTGCAGCTGTCGACGAGCGCTGCGGCCAGCCCTCCAGGCGGACCCTGAGTCCGGCCGCGGCGGCCGGCCGGTGGCGTGTCTCGGTCCGGCCGGGTGCAGTCATGGCCAGTCCGTAGAATGGAGACGATGACAATCACGCACCTCGCCCTGTTCGACCTCGACCACACGCTGTTGCCGATCGACAGCGCCGATGGCTGGTCGCATTTCGTGGTCCAGGCCGCCGGCCTCGACGCTGCGCACTACGGCGACGAGATCCGCCGCTTCGGCGCCGACTACCGGGCCGGCCGCTTTGACGTCGAGGGCTATCTGTCGTTCCAGATGGGCCTGCTGGCGCGCTTCCCGCGCGACCAGCTCGAATTGTGGCGCGCCGCCTTCCTGCGCGCTCAGGTTTTCCCGCAGATGCGCTTCGAGTCGCAGACGCTGGTGGAAAAGCACCGCAGCGACGGCTTCACGGTGGCCATCGTCACCGGCACCCACAGCTTCATCACGCGCCCAATCGCCGCCCTGTTCGGCGTCGAGCACCTGATCGCCGTGCAGCCGGAGGAGAAGGACGGCCGCTTCACCGGCCGCTACCTGCCGCCGCACACCTACCAGGAAGGCAAGGTGCGCGCGACCGAGGCCTTCCTCGCGCAGCACGGCACCACGCTCGACAAGCTCGAGGACAGCGTGTTCTTCAGCGACTCGATCAACGACCTGCCGCTGCTCGAACGCGTCAAGCGCCCGATCGTGACCAACGGCGATGCGAAGCTCAAATCCATTGCCGCGGAGCGGGGCTGGCAGACGATGGAACTGTTCGACCTGGTGGCGGCGGCATGACGAGCGCGCGGGCTTTGCCAGCGATGTGTCATTCCCGCGCAAGCGGGAATCCAGCAGCACTCCCACATGCGCTGGGTCCCCGCTTCCGCGGGGACGACACCGGCGGCTTGATCATGGTCGAAAGATGATCAAGCGATTCGTCGAGAAAGTTCAGACGCTCTTCACGCGCAAGCCGCGGCTGCGCAAGGAGCCCAAGCGGCTGGCGGCGGCCGAGCACGGGATCAACCCGGCCCTGGTGCCGCGCAATGCACAGCGCGTGTGCGAGACGCTGCAGAAGGCCGGCCACCAGGCGTTCATCGTCGGCGGCGCGGTGCGCGACCTGCTGCTGGGCGTGGCGCCGAAGGACTTCGACGTCGCCACCGACGCCACGCCCGAACAGGTGAAGTCGCACTCCCGGCGCGCGATCATCATCGGCCGCCGCTTCCGCCTGGTGCACGTGATGTTCGGGCAGGAGACGATCGAGGTCTCCACCTACCGCGCGCTGGAGAACCCGGACCGCCAGACCGACGAGCACGGCCGCGTGCTGTCCGACAACCTCTATGGCCCGCAGCACGAGGACGCGGCGCGGCGCGACTTCACGATCAACGCGCTGTACTACGACCCGGTCACGCAGACGGTGCTCGACTACCACGACGGCGTGAAAGACATCCGGCGCAAGCGGCTGCGCATGATCGGCGATCCCGCCACCCGCTACCGCGAGGACCCGGTGCGCATGCTGCGCGCGGTGCGCTTTGCCGCCAAGCTGGGCTTCGAGATCGACGAAGCCACGCGCGTGCCGATCCGCGAGATGGCGGCCCTGCTGGAGAACGTGCCGGCCGCACGCGTCTTCGACGAGATGCTCAAGCTCTTGATGAGCGGTCACTCGGTGGCCTGCATCACGCGCCTGCGCGCCGAGGGCCTGCACCACGGCGTGCTGCCGTTCCTCGACGTGATCCTCGAGCAGCCGGAGGGCGAGCGCTTCGTCATGCTGGCGCTGTCGCGCACCGACGAGCGGGTACGCGCCGGCAAGCACATCGCGCCGGGCTTCCTGTTCGCCACCCTGCTCTGGCACGAGGTGCTCAAGCGCTACAAGGAGCGCGAGGCGCGCGGCGAGCATCGCATCCCCGCGCTGGATGCGGCGATCGACGACGTGCTCGACCTGCAGACCGAGAAGCTCGCCATCCAGCGCCGCTATACCTCCGACATGCGCGAGATCTGGATGCTGCAGCCGCGGCTGGAGCGCCGTACCGGCCGCAACGCCTTCAAGCTGGTCGAGCACCTGCGCCTGCGCGCCGGCTACGACTTCCTGCTGCTGCGCTGCGCGGCGGACGAAGCGCCGGCCGAGCTCGGCGAATGGTGGACGAACTTCATGCATGCCGACGCCGACACGCGCGAACAACTGGTCGCCGGCCTCGGGCGCAGCGAAGCGGCCGCCGGTCCGCGCCGGCGGCGACGCCGCCGGGGCGGCGGCAAGGGCGGCGCCAACGACGGCGGCGGCGACGCCGGCGAGCGCGCGTCGACACCGCACGGAGACGCCGCATGATGCGCCGCGCCTACATCGGGCTGGGGGCCAATCTGGGTGAACCCGAGGAGACCCTGCACGCCGCGCTCGATGCCTTGAAATCGGTCGAGCGCTGCGAGCTGGTCGGCGTCTCGCCCTTCTACCGCAGCGCGCCGATCGACTGCGATGGCCCCGACTTCGTCAACGCCGTGGCGAGCCTGGACACCGAGCTCGAACCCTATGGCCTGCTACTGCACCTGCAGGACATCGAGCTGATGCTCGGTCGCAAGCGCCGCCTGGGCGGCGAGAAGCGCAATGTCTCGCGCAAGGCCGACCTCGACCTGCTGCTGGTGGGCAGCCTGATCCTGCGCAGCACGCCGCTGACGCTGCCGCACCCGCGGCTGCACCAGCGCGCGTTCGTGCTGCGGCCGCTGCTCGATCTCGACCCGGAACTGAAGGCGCCCGCGCTGGGCCGGCTCGACCGCTTTCTCGATGCGGTGACCGACCAGCGCATCGAGCGCCTCGACACCCCGACCGGCTGAGCGCGCGCTGCGTGCGCCGGACCGGCCCTGATCCCGCCTTCCGCGTTTCCTGGCCATGCCGATCCTTGCCCAGACCACGCTGCTGCTGGTCGCCTCCAACATCTTCATGACCTTGACCCATTACGCGCACCTGCGCGACCTGCAGAGCAAGCCGTGGTGGATCGCCGCGTTCGTCTCATGGGGCATCGCGCTGTTCGAGTACCTGCTGCAGGTGCCGGCCAACCGCATCGGCTACACCACATACTCGCTCGGGCAGCTGAAGATCCTGCAGGAAGTGATCACGCTGTCGGTGTTCGTGCCGTTCGCGGTGCTCTACATGCGCGAACCGCTCAAGCTCGACTACCTGTGGGCTGCGCTGTGCCTGGTGGGTGCGGTGTATTTCATCTTCCGCTCGGCATGAACGTCGCCGCGGCCGGCCTGCCGGTCCATCTGCGCCACGTGGTGATCGAAGGGCCGATCGGCGTCGGCAAGACCTCGCTCGCGCGCAAGCTCGGCGCGCGCACCGGCGCACGCCTGCTGCTAGAGCGGGCCGAGGACAATCCTTTTCTCGAGCGCTTCTACCGCGATAGCGCCCGCTACGCGCTGCCGACGCAGATCTTCTTCCTGTTCCAGCGCGTGCAGCAGTTGCGCGACCTGGCACAGCAGGACCTTTTCGAATCGCTGGTGGTGGGCGACTTCCTGCTCGACAAGGACGCGCTGTTCGCGCGCCTGAACCTGGCGCCGGACGAGTTGAAGCTCTACGAGCAGTTGCACGCCCACCTGGCGCCGCAGGCGCCGGCGCCGGACCTGGTGATCTACCTGCAGGCGCCGCCGGAGACGCTGATCGAGCGCGTGGGACGGCGCGCGCTGTCAGCCGAGGCCGGCATCAGCGAGGCCTACCTGCGCGCGCTGCACGACGCCTACGTGCGCTTTTTCCACGACTACGACGGCGCGCCGCTGCTGGTGGTCAGCACCGAGCACCTGAACCCGATCGAGCGCGAGGCGGACTTCGACCTATTGCTGACCCGTATTGAGAAGATGCGTGGGCGTCGCGAATACTTCAACCTGGCCTGAGCGCCCCTCGATGGCACCGCCCCGAATCCCGCCGCCCCGGCACACTGCGCCAATGCGCCTGCGAGCCTGACCCATGAGCACCCACCCCGTCGAACCAGCCAACACCGCCCGCAAGCCGGTCACCCTGCCCGCGCTGATGGACATGCGCGCGCGCGGCGAGCCGATCACCATGCTGACCTGCTACGACGCGAGCTTTGCGCGCCTGCTCGACGACTGCGGGGTGGACACGGTGCTGGTGGGCGACTCGCTCGGCATGGTGATGCAGGGGCACGCCAGCACGCTGCCGGTAACGGTGGCCGACGTTGCGTATCACACGCAGTGCGTGGCGCGCGGCCTGCGCAGCGCGTGGTTGATCGCCGACATGCCGTTCGGCAGCTACCAGGGCTCGCGCGAGCAGGCGCTGGCCAACGCAGTGACGCTGATGCAGGCCGGCGCGCAGATGGTGAAGGTCGAGGGCGGCGCCTTCATCGCGCCCACCATCGCCTACCTGGTCGAGCGCGGCATCCCGGTCTGCGCACACGTGGGCCTGACGCCGCAGTCGGTGCACGCGCTGGGCGGCTACCGGATCCAGGGCAAGACCGAGGCGCAGGCTACGCAGCTACTGGCCGATGCCGGCGCGCTCGAAGCCGCTGGCGCGGCCCTGCTGGTGCTGGAACTGATGCCCGCGGCGGTGGCCACTCAGGTCACGCAGTCGCTCGCGCGTACCGCCACCATCGGCATCGGCGCCGGCAACGCCTGCCACGGGCAGGTGCTGGTGCTGCACGACATGCTCGATGTCTTTCCCGGCAAGAAGCCACGCTTCGTGCGCAACTTCATGGCCGGCAGCGCCAGCATCGGCGAAGCGGTGCGGCGCTATATCGCGGCGGTCAAGGACCGCGGTTTCCCGGGGCCCGAGCACGCCTACTGAGCGGCCGCGCGACAGCGGGTCGAGACGCACGGCGCGGCGAGCGCGGCACGCAGCCGCGCGGGCGGTGCGCGGCAGCACCCTTCCCCTACAATCCGCGCGCTTTTCGTTCCGGGCCCCTGCCCGCAGGCGCATCCATGAAAGTCGTCCACACGATCGAAGAACTGCGCGACCAGTTGCGTGGCCAGCTGCGCACGAGCTTCGTGCCGACCATGGGCAACCTGCACGACGGCCATCTGGCGCTGATGAAGCTGGCGCACCAGCACGGCGATCCGGTGGTGGCCTCGATCTTCGTCAACCGCCTGCAGTTCGGCCCGAACGAGGACTTCGACAAGTACCCGCGCACGCTGCAGGAGGACATCGACAAGCTGCAGCGCCAGAACCACGTGTACGTGCTGTTCGCACCGAACGAGGCGGAGCTGTATCCGGAACCGCAGAACTACCGTGTCAGCCCGCCGCATGACCTGGGCGATATCCTCGAAGGCGAGTTCCGCCCCGGCTTCTTCGTCGGCGTGACCACCGTGGTGCTGAAGCTGCTGTCGTGCGTGCAGCCGAAGGTCGCCGTGTTCGGCAAGAAGGACTACCAGCAGCTGATGATCGTGCGCAACATGTGCCGGCAGTTCGCGCTGCCGACCGAGATCGTGCCGCACGAGACGGTGCGCGACGTCGACGGCCTGGCGCTGTCGTCGCGCAACCGCTATCTCGGCGAGGCCGAGCGCAAGGAGGCGCCGCGCCTGTGTCGCCTGCTGAACGAGGTCAAGGACCGCATTCGCGGCGGCGAGCACGACGCGCCGCGCGTGGCGCAGGATGCCCAGCGCGAACTGGCCGCGGCCGGCTGGAAGGTCGACTACGTGTCGGTGCGGCGCCAGCGCGACCTGAAGGCACCCGAGCGTGCCGAGGTCGAAGCGGGCGAGCCGCTGGTGGTGCTGGCCGCCGCCAAGCTCGGCAACACCCGCCTGATCGACAACCTCGAGATCTGAGGCCGCGGCGCGTGCCACAGTTGCCCTTCTCGCGGGCACGGCAGATCGTCTTCGGGCTCGCGCTGGCGAGCTTCATCCTTTCGTTCGTCCACCGCACCGCGCCAGCCGCCATCGCCGGCGAACTGACGGCAGCGTTCTCCATCAGCAGCGCCGTGCTCGGCACGCTGGCAGCGACCTACTTCTACGTCTACACGCTGCTGCAGATCCCGGTGGGCGTACTGGCTGACACGCTCGGCCCGCGCCGCATCCTTACCTTCGGTTCGGCGATCGCGGCGGTCGGTTCGTTGCTGTTCGCGCTGGCGCCTGCGTGGGAAGTGGCAGCCGTGGGACGCACGCTGGTCGGCATCGGCGTCTCGGTCGCCTTCATCGCGATCCTCAAGGTGTCGGCGGTGTGGTTCGAGCCGCAGCGCTTTGCCACGCTGGCCGGGGTGACGATGTTCGTCGGCAATCTGGGCGCAGTGGCGGCCGGCTCGCCGCTGGCCTGGGTCGTGACCTGGACGTCTTGGCGCAACGTGTTCGTGGCGCTAGCCGTGCTCTCGGCCCTGCTGGCGCTGGCGACCTGGCTGCGCGTGCGTGACCGGCCCGAGGATCTCGGCTACCCGGCGGTGCATGCGGCGCCCGCCGAAACCGCGCGCGTGCCCTGGCTGCGCGCACTGGGCCGCGTGCTGGCCAACCCGGCCACCTGGCCGCCTTTCTTCGTCAACGTCGGCGTGGGTGGCAGCTTCCTCGCGTTTGCCGGGCTGTGGGCGGTGCCGTTCCTGGTCGACACGCGGGGCATGTCGCGCGTGCTGGCGGCGCAGCACGCGAGCCTGCTGCTGCTGGGCGTGGCGATCGGCTCGCTGGTGATCGGCCGCCTGTCGGATCGGCTCGGCAGCCGCCGCGGCCTGATGCGCCTGGCCGTGCTGCTTTACACGCTGTCCTGGTTGCCCTGGCTGCTGCAGGTGCAGTGGCCGCACTGGGCCTCGCTCGGCTGGTTTGCCCTGATGGGGCTGCTGATCCCGGGATTCACGCTGAGCTGGACGCTGGCCAAGGAGGCCAATCCGCCGCAGTACTCGGGCATCGCCACCTCGGTGGTGAACACCGGCATCTTCCTCGGCGCCGGCATCCTGCAGCCGCTGGTGGGCTGGGTCCTCGACCGCGCTCGCGCCACGGGCGCTGCCGAGGTCGCGTGGGACCGCGGCCTGGCCTGGCTCGCGGGGGCGGCCGCATTCGGCCTGGTGATGAGCCTGCTCATTCGCGGGCCGCACGGCCGCGCGGTGTAGCGCCTGCGGCACGATGGCGCATCCATCGTCCGCATCGCGCAGTGCCCGATCAGGCGACCTGAGCGAGACCGGTTTTGCGCGGCGCTGACGATGGCGGATAATCCGCGGCCCGCGCGACCCTAACTGTCGCGCCCAGCCTTCCTCGCCGGGATGGCGGAACCGGTAGACGCAGCGGACTCAAAATCCGCCGCCGCGCCAGGTCTAAGGGTTCGAAGTTCCTCTACCCGGCACCATCGAGACGTCCTCGTGAGTCCTGCTCCCCGCCGCATTCAAACGCGCCGATGGCTGGCGTGGACGGTCACCGCGGCCGGGGGGCTGATCGGGATGTACTACGGATTCGACTTCGGGCAGCAGATCAGCGGCACGCTGATCGGCGCGGTCATGGCCGTCAACGGCGCGCTGTTCGGCTCAATTCTGGCAAGCGCCGCCGTCGAGCGCCTGCTCGCACTCCGCGCGCCCAAGACCGACGACCGTTGATCGTCGCCAGCCGTTATCAGCGTCAGCGGTCACGCCGGCCGCTGGTCTCGACGCACCGAAGCTGACCGCGAACCGTCACCGGTAACCACGCGCTCGGCGAATCGAGCACCGGTGAGCAGCCCGTGCGCCGTCCCGTTCAGCGATCGGTGCGCTTGTTGTGCTCGGCAAACTGCCGAACCACCCAGAACGCAAAGACGATGAACCAGACGAGAAAGAGGATCTGATAGACCTTCACGCTGAACTCCTGAGGTTCTCAAGGGGTTTGAAGCCGCTTCCTTGCGGGCCGCGTCGTGTCGACGCAAGCGCCGTTCGGTCAAACGATGGTCCGCTATTCACCACCACCCAGCGACAAACGAGGATCGCCTTGCACGACGCGTCTTTCGCGTACCAGGGCGCCCATGACAACGATCGTGGCGAACAACAACAACAACTCGATGGCGTAGACGAAAGCATATCCGGTCGCCGGCGCATTCAGCGTCGTGCCGAAGGCGCCGCTGGCGGCGGCGGCAGCAAACAGGTCGCGCAAGACACCGCCGAGAGCCATCGCGACGCCAGCCGCGGTCGCTTGCGCGGCGCCCCAGGCTCCCAGCGCGAGCCCGACCTGATCCTTGGGCGCACGGTTCATCGTGATGGTGAGTGTGCCGTGACTGAAGACGCCGGCACCGAACCCGATCAGCAGCGCGCCGCAGAAGAAAAGCGGAACCGACTGCACCGACGCCGCCAGGATCACCGCGGCGAAGGCCGGCACGCCGACCCAGGCCCCCGCCGTCGACATGCGGGCCGGATCGAACCCTCGGCTCAAGATGGCCGACGCCAGGCTGAAGCCCAGCAAGCCACCGGCGGCGAGCGTGGCAGTCAGCAGGGTTGTGTCGCCCACCGCCATGCCCAGCACCTGCCCGCCGTAGGGCTCGAGCAGCACGTCCTGCATGCCGAAGGCCATCGTGCCCAGCGCAGATGCCGACCAGCAGGCGCCGGCGCGCCCGTCGCGCGCGACGTAGGTGCCCCAGGCCTCGCGGAAAGCTCGGGTCGCTGCATCGGCGCCGCGATAGCGGCGGGGCGCCGCGTTTCCTGCTTCCACAGTGCAATGGTGTTGAGGACCAGGGTCGCCAGGGCCGCGCCCTGGATCACCTGCACCAGGCGCGCCGGGCTGAACTCCTGCAGCAAGGCGCCGAAGAAGAGTGCGCTGACGATCGTGCCGAGCAGCAGCATCACGTACATCAGGCCGACCACCTGCGGTTGCTTCTCGACCGGCGCCAGATCGGTGGCCAGCGCCAGGCCGGCGGTCTGCGTGGTGTGCAGTCCGGCGCCCACCAGCAGGAAGGCCAGGCCGGCGCCGGCCTGCCCCATCCAGGACGGCCACTGCGGGCCGCATTGCCGCCGCCCGACAGCACCAGCAGCGCGAACGGCATCACCGCCAGCCCGCCGAACTGGATCATCGAGCCCATCCAGATGAAGGGCACGCGCTTCCAGCCCAGAGCCGATCGGTGGGTGTCCGAGCGGTAGCCGATGAGGGCCCGCATCGGCGCGTAGAGCACCGGCAGCGCGACCATGACCGCCACCAGCGCCGCCGGCACGCTCAGCTCGACGATCATCACGCGGTTGAGCGTGCCGACCAGCAGCACCAGCGCCATGCCGACCGACACCTGGAACAGCGCCAGCCGCAGCAGGCGGGTCAGCGGCAGATCGGCCGTAGCCGCATCGGCGAACGGCAGAAAGCGCGGGCCGAGACGCACCCAGCGTGAAACGATGGCACGACTGAAGTCGATCATCGGACGCCTAACGTTGCCGACAGCCCGCCGCGCCCACCGCGCGCGGTTGCCATCGGACACAGCACTCCCGCCGCATGGCGCGGAACGCTGGATTTTTCCTCGCTCGAAAAGCGCAGCGCCACGCGTGAACAGACCGAAACCAGAATGGCCCGGTCGGTTCACGCACCACGTGGCGGGTGCACTCGATCAGCGTGCTACTTCTTCACCGCGGCAGCGGGTGCTGTCGCGGGCGCCTCCGCTGTCGCGGTCACCGCCGGCTTGCCCTGATAGAAGGCAGGCAGCCAGGTGGTGTGCGTCAGCAGCATGTAGTGCACGAGGAACGAACTCACCGCGACGGCACTCAAGAACAGCGGAATGCCAACCGTCGGCTTCACTACGCACCAGAGTTTCCCGTAGATCATCTTGGTTCCTCCGCCCTCACTTCAACCACGGTGAATACATGTAGGCGAACAGATGAGCCAGCGCCGCGATGAATCCGAAGATCTGAGTACCTTGGATCACGTTGCGATGGATCTCTTCTGATTCCGCCTCGGTCAGCCCTGTCGGCCAGACCTTGTTGGGATCCGATTTTTCTGCCATGGACCCTCCCCTTCGAGGAAGCATGAATGCGTGCAAAACCTGCACGCGGGCCACTACTGCGGATGACTACTTTTCCCGCATGTGTAATGTCCTCTTTACACTTTTGATTGTCAAGAACAACGGACAACAAAGCCTGACGTGGGCCAAGGCTCGACGCAAGCGGTGCGCACCGGCCTCGCCGCAGCCGGCATCACGCCCGGCTGCGCGAGGCAGCCGCTAATCTCGCGGCTTCGCCCGAAAATTCGCTCTGCATGCCGCGTGCTCGCCTGTCGCAAGTGTTGTTCAGCCAGGGCTTCGGCACGCGCCGCGAATGCGACGCGCTGCTGCGGGCCGGACGCGTCGCCCTCCCCCGCACGGACCGCACGGCGCCGGAAACCGAGGTCGAGACCGACGGCCTGGTGTTCACGGTGGACGGCGTCGCCTGGCCGTACCACGCTCGGGCGCTGATCGCACTACACAAGCCCGCGGGCTACGAGTGCTCGCAGACGCCCAGCCATCATCCGACCGTGATGTCACTGCTGCCGGCACCGCTGCGCACGCGCGGTGTGCAGCCGGTCGGCCGGCTCGATGCCGACACCACGGGGCTGCTGCTGCTGACCGACGACGGCGCGCTGCTGCATCGGCTGACCTCGCCGAAGCGGCATGTGCCGAAGGTCTACTTGGCACGCTGCGCCGCGCCGGTGACGCCCGCGCAATTGCAGCGCCTGCGCGACGGCGTGGCATTGAAGGACGATCCGCAGCCCGTGCGCGCGCAGCAGGCTGATCTGCTCGACACCACGACGCTGGCGCTGACCCTGACCGAGGGCCGCTATCACCAGGTCAAACGCATGGTCGCGGCCGCCGGCAACCACGTGGCCAATCTGCACCGCCAGCGCTTCGGCGCGCTCGAATTGCCGGCCGACCTGGCACCGGGCCAGTGGCGTTTCCTGCCCGGACCGCAGGTGGTGCTTGGCGTCTAGCCACCCACGCGTATCACTTGGTCCCGAAGATGCGGTCGCCGGCGTCGCCCGGAACCGAGTACCGATGTAGCCGTGATCGTTTTGTCCGAGATCGCGGTGGAGCGATAGCTGGTGTAGAACACCACGTCCGGATGCGCATCGTGCAGCGTCTGCACGCCGCGCGGGCAGGTGATCAGGCAGACGAAGCGGATCGAGCGCGGGCCGGTGGCCTTCAGCCGGTCGATCGCGGCCACCGCCGAGTTGCCGGTGGCCAGCATCGGATCGAGCACGATCGCATCACGCTCGTTCATGGCATCTGGCATCTTGAAGTAGTACTCGACCGCGCGCAGCGTGGCCGGATCGCGGTACAGCCCGATGTGCCCGACGCGCGCACCGGGCACCACGTCGAGCATGCCGTCGAGCAAGCCCACGCCGGCGCGCAGGATCGGCACGAAGACGATCTTCTTGCCGTCGATCTGCCGGCCGCGCGTCTTCTCCAGCGGCGTTTCGATCTCGACCTCGTGCATCGGCATCGAGCGCGTTACCTCGTAGGCCATCAGCAGCCCGATCTCGTGGACCAGGCGCCGGAAGCTGTTGGTACTGCGCGAACGCTCGCGCAACAGCGTCAGCTTGTGCTGCACGAGCGGATGGTCGATGACGTGAAGCGCGCGATGCATGCGGACCCCTTCTGCGGTGAACGGTCGATTGCCGGACCTTCATCGTACAAAGGGCGCGGCCTGCATCAGCCGCGTCCGGCCTCAGCGCGCCGGCCTGCAATTGATCAGCGGCAACGCCGCCGCGGTTCAGCCGCCGCCAGCCGCCGGCTCGCCGCGCACGCGGATCCAGCGCACCTCGTCGTCGACGATCAGGCGGATCGCGGCGTGGCTCTCGGGAGGCAGGTGGCGGATCAGTGCCTGCGCAATCGCCGCCGCACTGTGGCTGGACTTGACCGCTTCGCGCACCACGCGCTCGGGCACGCCAGGCGCAGTCGCATCGACGCGCTGGTAGATGCGAAACGCCAGGCGCTGCGCCAGCTCCGGCGAGAGCGTGCCGACCACCTGGCCGATATCGACATCGCCCGCCGCCGGCGGGCTGCCGGCCGGCTCGAAGCGAACGACTGCGCGCGACCGCCCGCCGGCGGTCGGCAGTGACGCGCTGTGCAGCATTGGACTGCACTCGGGCTCGGTGGCCTGCAGCAGCGAGGCCAAGTGCAGCGACAGCACCAGCGTCCCCGCGCTCGCTTCCCGCGCCAGCGTGGTGCCGATGTCCATGCTCTTGGGCGAGGGCCGATGCTTGCCGTCCACCAGCACCTTGACCGCCATGGTGGCCGACACGGCCAGTCCGGTGCGACGCATGGCGGTGTGGGCCGCGCTCAGCAGCGGCGCGACGAAGGTCTCGAACCGGTACAGCGCCACGCTTTGCGCGGACTGCGACTGGATAGAGCAGCCGTGCGACACCATGTGCGTGGCGAAGGTGTCGAGCTGGACCTCGGCGCCCGCCGCGGCGGCGGCGACGAACAGCACGCTGTTGGACGCCAGTACCGGGCGGCCATGGACATGACGGACTTCGTGCGTGTGGTCCACGATGGGTGGCTTCAGGATCCGGGGTGCAGCGCGGCGCAGGCGTGCCGCGCCGATGTCATGCTGGCAGGAGACCCGCGGCGAAGCGCCGATGGCGCCATGGGAAAAGTTTGCACCCACGGTCTGCCGATGGGGCAACTGTCAATGACGACCAACGGCTGTCGACCGAGCGCGAATGGTGCCACCACCAGCCCGAATCGGCGGCGCCGCCGTTGCGCCACCCGCAAGCGTGGCCCAGGCCACCGAAACCCGCCATCCAGTGCACCGGCACCTCGGCAGCCGGTGCTCGGCCGGCTCCAGTACCTCGTCCCACACCTCTTCGGGACGCGGCAGCGGCTTGATCTGGCCGAAGCTGATCGGCTCGGCGATCGCGGTCAGATCGCTGCCGGTGAGTTTCTTGCGCGGCTGCTCGAGGCGCTGGCGCATGCGCGTGACGAACACCATAACGGTTGGGGCCGTGGCCTGGCGCGTACGCCGGATAACCGCCGCGTAATCGTCGGTCACCAGGCGCACCGCAACCAGCGGATGGGCGTCGTCGAGCTTGAGTTGCAGGGCGGCGCGCGGCCAAATCGTCCGTGCTGGCGACGACCTCGCGCACCTTGCGCCATGATGAACGCCCCGGCGTTGACCGGTTCCAGATCGGCGCGCTCGGCCAGCAGCCGCGCCGCGCCTGATCGGCCAGCGCCGGCGGGCGCGCCAGGGGCGGATCCCTTGCGCACCGCGTTGCGCCGGATGCCACCAAAAGGTCCCGGTGGGACCGGCTCGTTGGCTTGTGCTCCACCGCCAGCAGCCAGTTCGCATTGTCGACCCCGAGTGCGCGCAGACGCTCGCAAGCAGCGGCCGGGTGGGCCTGGATGACGGCCTGCTGCGCGAGCGTCCCAGCTGCTGCCTCAGCCGTAGGCCTGCACCGCGGTGCTGGTCAGGTTCATGGTCAGCGCCGCGGCGATCGTCGCCTCGATCTCGGCTGGAGGTGCGGCACGCCGCAGCAGCAGCGCTGCGACCATCACGCCGCAGTTGACCATGTGCCGCACGGCCGGCGTCGCGCTGCGATCGAGCACGATCTGCCGACCGCCGCATCCGCATCGACACCGCCGCCGCTGCAGCGCGTCGCCACCGGCGGCGCGCCACCTACCACCGAGGAGCATCCAGCGCCGGCGGATCGGCAAGCAGCGACTGCAGCGCGTGCTTGACGTCGGCCAGCACCGCGGTGACGCGGATCCTGGTCAAGGCATACGAGGGCAACGCTGCCTTCGGCTGCACCGCCGGCGCCCGGCGGGCAATCAGCGCCGTGACCTGCGCTGCGTCGCCATACAGCCCCTCCCCGAGCAAACGCTCGAGCTGTGCCGGCGAACTGACCACGGCCCCCTGGCGCAACAGCAGCCGGTCGCGGTTGTCGTATACGTCGACCGGCAAAGGCTGGCCGAGGTCGATCAGATCGGCCGTGATCGGTCCCCTGGTCAGGCTGGCTCGGCGCTTCCTTGGCCCGCGGGGGACGGTGCGCGAAATCACCACCGCTCCAGCCAGCGCCCACATCGAGGCGGCAGCCGCGGACTGGGTCAGGTGCGGTGCCCACGCGCCGGCGAGATCGATGGAGATCAGCGCCCTCCCTGCCCCTGCCGCGAGCACCGCCGGCACCGCCGTCATCAACACCCGCCGGCCCGGATCGACGCGCGCATAATCCTGCCCCGCGCGCTTGCAACACCCCGCGCCTTCCCTGCCGACGCTGCAGCTCCGCCACGTACAGCGGCCCTGGCCGCGCGTCATCTAACTCACTGGCCGGTCAAGCCAATGAATGCTCCGCACGCCGATCTCACGCTCGCCGACTTCGATTTCCCGCTGCCGCCCGAACTGATTGCGCAGCATCCCCGGGCTGATCGCGCGGCGAGCCGACTGCTGCACGTTGGGACAGACCGGCTCGACGATCGCCGCTTCGGCGATCTCGAAACCCTGCTCGCGCCCGGAAGCGTGTTGGTGTTCAACGACACCCGCGTCATCAAGGCGCGCCTGCTCGGCTGCAAGCCGAGCGGCGGCCGGGTCGAGGCACTGGTCGAGCGCGTGCTTGATGCGAGGCCGCCCATCGACATCGTCGCCGTCGCGCGCCAAGGCGAGGGCCCGGTTCTTCGTGGCGCGGCGATGCCCACCAGGTCGCGGTGCTCGGCCGCACGCCGTTCTCGGAGATGATCGAAGACCAACCTGCTGCCGCTGCTTCGAGCCGGCGATGGCGGCCTGCCACTCCGCCGTACATCACGCATGCCGCCGAAAGCGAGGATGAGTCGCGCTGTTTGCGCAGGACCAACTTCGCGGCACATCCCGGCGCGGTGGCGCACCGCCAGGATTGGCTTCCGCACCCCGGAGCTGCTGGCACGGCTGCAGGCGCGCGGCATCGAGACCGTGCACCTACCGCGCCTGCACGTCGGCGGGAAACCTTCCAGCCCGGTGCCAGGTGCAGCGCGGTCGCCGAGCGCGCTGGTTGCGGCGAGATGGCGCGGGATCGGCGAGGCGGCCGCCGCCGCCGTCAACACGGCGCGCGCCCAGGGCCGGCCGGTGGTGGCGGTGGGCACGACCAGCCTGCGCGCGCTCGAGTCGGCCGCGGCGGACGGACGCGTGCAGGCCGGCAGCCGCGACACGGCGCTGTTCATCACGCCCGGCTTCGCGTTCCAGGTCGACGATCCTC
>JAXHLD010000031.1:0-16521 GCA_034522655.1 Burkholderiaceae bacterium | reverse complement strand
GCCTGCAGGATCGCCAGCAGGTCGCCGGGATTGGCGCCGAGCGCATTGAGCGCCTTGACCACGTCGGCCAGGTTGGCGCCCTGCTGCAGCTGCATCAGCGCGCCGCCGTCCTGCTTGATCTGGATGTCGGTGCGCTCGGCCACCACGGTGCGACCCTGCGACAGCGGGCCAGGTTGCGAGATCACGGGTTCGGAGCTGATGGTCACCGACAGGTTGCCGTGCGCCACCGCGGCCTGGTCCAGCGTCACCGTGCGGTTCATCACGATCGAGCCGGTGCGCGCGTTGACGATCACGCGCGCGCTGGGCGCGATGGTGACGACGTCGATGTTCTCCAGCTCGGCCATGAAGCGCACCCGCTCGGCCGGCGTGGCCGGTGCGCGCACCTCGATCACGCGGCCGTCGAGCGGCATCGAAGACTCATTGCCGAAGCGCTTGTTGATGGCATCGGCCACCAGCGCCGAGGTCGAAAAATCGGTCGTGTTCAGTTCGAGCCGGATGCGGTCCGACAGCAGGAACGGCGTGGCGACCGCGCGCTCTACCGTGGCGCCGCTGGGCACGCGGCCCGCGCTCAGGTGGTTGATCGTGACCTTGGAGCCGCCGGCGGCCGCACCGGCGCCGCCCACCAGCACGTTGCCCTGGGCCACCGCGTAGACGTTGCCGTCGGCACCCTTCAGCGGCGTCATCAGCAGCGTGCCGCCGCGCAGGCTGCGGGCATTGCCGAGCGAGGAGACGGTGATGTCGACCAGCTGGCCCGGCTGCGCGAACGGCGGAAGCGTGGCGGTGACCATCACCGCGGCGACGTTCTTCAGCTGCAGCGAGCCGCCCGGCGGCAGCGTGATGCCGAGCTGCGTCAGCATCGACTGCAGCGACTGGATCGTGAACGGCGTCTGCGTGGTCTGGTCGCCCGAGCCGTCCAGGCCTACCACCAAGCCGTAGCCGATCAACTGGTTCGGTCGCACGCCCTGGATCGAGGCGAGATCCTTGATGCGCTCGGCGTGCGCCGGCAAGGCCAGAGAGGGAGCGACCAGCGCGATCAGCAGCAGGAACAGACGGTTCAACACGACGTGTGCCTTTACGTGGCAGTTGCCATAGAAAAATCGTCTGGCTTCGCCAGCGACTTTTTCTGTTCGATCGCGCGAAAGTGGGTTTGCACTTTCGCGCGCCTAAAACGGCGCAAACGAATCGAAGAACCGTGCCAGCCAGCCCTTGATCTGCGCTTCCTCGATGTAGCCGCCGCCGCGATAGTCGAGCCGCGCGTCGGCCACCAGGGTCGAGCTGATGACGTTGCCGGGCTGGATGCGGGCCGGATCGATCACTCCGGTGAACTTCAGCACCTCGGAGTTCTGGCGGATGCCGATGCGCTTCTCGCCGGCGATCACCAGATTGCCGTTGGCCAGCACGTCGACCACCGTCACCGTGATCGCGCCGGTGAAGGCATTGCTCGACGAGGTCGCGCCCTTGCCGTCGAAAGTGTTGCTCGAACTGGCGGTGGCCGCGAGCGGATTGATGTTGGTGCCGAGCACGCCCTTGACGCCGGCGTAGGCGACTTCGAAGTCCGACTTGCGCTCGGTGTTCGAATTGGCGCTCTGGCTGGCGTTGAGCTTCTCGTTGATGTTGACGGTGAGGATGTCGCCCACATAGCGCGGCTTGCGATCCTCGAACAGCGGCCGGTAGGCCGTGGCCTGGAAGATGCCGCCGGTCGGCGTGCCGTTCGGCGCCATCGCCTGCGGGCGCGCGCTGGTCGGCGCGCTCGGCACCACGTCGTGGCGCGGCGCGGCGCAGGCGGCCAGCAGGCCGGCGACGACGCCAGCCAGAGCAACGCGGACAGCGCGGGCAGGAAAGCGGATCACGATGCGCGCCCGCTCAGACCTGCGCCAGCCGCTGCAGGATCTGGTCCGACACCTGGATCGCCTTCGAGTTGATCTCGTAGGCGCGCTGGGTCTGGATCATCGACACCAGCTCCTCGACCACGTTGACGTTGCTGGTCTCGAGATAGCCCTGCTGCAGAAGGCCCAGGCCGTTGGTGCCCGGTGCGTTGGTGTTCGGGTTGCCGCTCGCGGCCGTCTCGACGTACAGGTTCTGCCCGCGCGACTCCAGGCCAGCCGGGTTGACGAAGCTCGCCAGCTGCACCGAACCGATGTTCTGCGGCGCCGTCTGGCCCGCGATGGTGGCCGTGACCGTGCCGTCCTGGCCCACCGTCACCGCGGTGGCGTTGGCCGGCACCGTGATCGCCGGCTGCAACTGGAAGCCATTGGCGGTGACGAGCTGGCCGTTGGAGTCCACGTGGAACGAGCCGTCGCGCGAATAGGCGGTCGAGCCATCGGGCATCTGCACCTGGAAGAAGCCGTTGCCGTTGATCGCCAGGTCGTACTGGTTGCCAGTGTTCTGCAGGTTGCCCTGGGTGAACATGCGCGGCGTGGCGGTGGAACGCACGCCGGTGCCGAACTGCAGCCCGGTCGGCAGCGTGGTGTCCTGCGTGCTGTTGGCGCCGGCCTGGCGCGCGGTCTGGTACAGCAGGTCCTCGAACGCGACGCGCGCGCGCTTGAAGCCGGTGGTGCCGACGTTGGCGAGGTTGTTGGAGACGACGTCGAGCTGCTGCTGCTGGGCGTCGAGGCCGGTCTTGCTGATCCACAGGCTTCTGATCATCGGTGCTTCCTCTTGATGTGACGGTCGGTGGCTTCGATCACCACCGGCCTCGACGCGCCCGCTGCGCGGGCGTCTCGACTTCACGAACGAGCTGGGTTGGCCCCCTCGTGCTCCCCCAACCATGAGTGAGTCGCGCTAATGGAGATCGTCATGGCTAGGTATTGCTGACCAGGCTGCTTGCCTTCTGCTCGTTCTGCTCGGCGCTGGTGAGCAGCTTCATCTGCATCTCGAACTGGCGCGCGGTGGCGATCATTCCGATCATCGCTTCCACCACGTTGACGTTGCTGCCTTCGAGCGTGCCGTCGGCCAGGCGCACGGTTTCGTCGACCGCCGCCGGCTCGCCGTCGCGGGTGCGGAACAGGCCGTCCAGCCCCTTGACGAGGTTGGCGCCTTCGGGATTCGTGAGCTTGATACGACCGACCGGATTCGACTGCGGCGAGTCCATCGTCTTCGACGACACCGTGCCGTCGCTGCCGATGCTGATGCGCGCATCGGGCGGCAGCACGATCGGCCCGCCATCGCCAAGCACCGGCAGGCCGTTGGGCAGTTGCAGCGTGCCGTCGGCGCCGAGCTGCAGATTGCCGGCACGCGTGTAGGCCTCGTTGCCGTCCAGCCCCTGCACCGCGATCCAGCCAGCGCCCTGCACCGCGACGTCGAGCGCGCGGCCGGTGGACTGCATCGGCCCCGACGAGAAGTCGGCGCCGATCGTGGTCTCGACGGTGAACACGCGCGTGCCCGATTCCTGCCCCTGCGCCGGCACCGCGCGCAGCGCCACGCTGTCGGCGCGGTAGCCGGTGGTATTGGCGTTGGCCAGGTTCTGCGCCAGCGTGTCCTGCCGGTACATCAGGTGCTTGGCACCCGACATCGAGGTGTAGATCAGGCGGTCCATGGCGACTCAGTGCAGATGCAGTTGCGTTGCCGTTGTCACAAAAAATCGTCTGGCTCCGCCAGCGATTTTTTCCGACTGAACCCGAGCAAAGTAGGTTTTCACTTTGCGAGGCCTACCTCAAGTTGACGATCGTCTGCATCACCTGGTCCTGCGTGCGGATGGTCTGCGCGTTGGCCTGGTAGTTGCGCTGCGCGGTGATCATCGCCACCAGCTGCTCGGTCAGGTCGACGTTGGCTTCCTCGAGCGCACCGGCCTGCAGCAGGCCGAGCGAGCCGGAGCCGGGCGAGGCGACCAGCGCCTGGCCCGAGTCGGCAGTCTCGGCGAACTGGTTGTTGCCGAGCGCGGCCAGCCCCTGCGGATTGACGAAGTTGGCAAGCACGATCTGGCCCATCGCGCGCGTCTGGCCGTTGGTGTAGCGGCCGAGGATCGTGCCGTCCTCGCCCGCCGCGAAGCCGGCGATGCGGCCGGTCGTGAAGCCGTTCTGGTTCAGTTCGCTGGCCGCGAAGTTGACGCCGAACTGCGTCATCTCCGCGGCCGGGAAGGTCAGCGGGAAGGTCAGCGGCGACGCGGCGCCGTTGGTCAGCGGAATCGCGACGTTGACGATGCTGTTGGCGGTCAGCAGGCCGTCGGTGCCGAACGCCAGCGGGCCCAGCGGCGCGCCGCCATTGATCGCCACGCCGTTGGCCGCGCCGTAGACGTCCCAGGCGTTGGCGCCGGACTTGCGGAAGTACATCGTCAGCGTGTTGGCGTTGCCGAGCGAGTCGTAGACGGTAAGCGCGGTCGACGAGTTGTAGGTCGCGCCGTCGTTGATGTCGAAGGCAAGCGTCTTGACCGTCTCGCGCGCGTCGAGGTTGACCGCCACGCGTGCGAGGCTGGTGGCCTGCGGCGCGATGTTGGCGAGCGAGATGCGCAGGTCGCCCGGCGTGGTGGCGAACACCTGCCCCGCCTGGTCGGCGACGTAGCCGGTCAGCCGCGAGCCGCCGGCGCTGACGATGTAGCCGTCGGCATCGAGCGAGAACTGGCCGTTGCGCGAGTAGCTCGGCACGCCGTTGGTCGACAGGCGGAAGAAGCCGCCGCCGTTGATCGCCAGGTCCAGCGGATTCGAGGTCGTGATGATGTTGCCCTGCGTAAACTGCTGACGCACTGCCGCCAGCGAGGCGCCGATGCCGATCTGCGTGCCGCTGCCGCCGGCCAGTGAGTTGGCGTAGACGTCGGCGAACTCGGCGCGCGCCGACTTGTAGCCGACGGTCGAGGCATTGGCGATGTTGTTGCCGATCGCGGCGAGGTTCTTGCCGGCGACGTTCAGGCCCGACAGGCCCTGCTGGAAGCTCATCTGGATTTCTCCGTGGTGTCAGGTGGGTTCCGGTCGCGCCGGGCTTACAGGATCTGCTTGACGTCGCCGTAGGCGATGCGGATGCCGCCGGCCAGCACCAGCTGAGTACTGCCGTTGCTGCGGGTGACGGCCTCGACCGTGCGCGCGATCAGCGGCGTGCCGTTGACCTCGCTGCCGGCCGAGCTCGCCTTGATCGCGAAGCTGTACGGCCCGGCCGCGGCGGCCGCGCCGGTGTCGGTCCTGCCGTCCCAGGTGAAGCGCGAGATGCCGGCCGAACTCGGACCGAGCGCGATCGTGCGCACGACGTTGCCGCCGGCATCCAGGATCTCGGCCGTGACCTTGTCGGCCGGCGCGGCCAGGTCGACGCCGGCCACGACCTCGGCGCCCTTGCCGTCGGCCAACAGCTGGTTGCCAGTGACGAGCACGCTGCGGCCGGTCAGCTGCGCCGCCTGCAGCGCTTCCATCGCGCCGAACTGCTCGAGCAGCTTGTTCACCGTGTCGTTCAGGCCATTGATACCGGTGACGGTGTTGATCTGCGCCATCTGGCTCGTGACCTGCGCGTTGTCGAGCGGGTTGAGCGGATCCTGGTTCTTCATCTGCGCCACCAGCAGCTTCAGGAAGCGGTCGTTCAGATCCTTGGCCGAGTCCTTGCTGCCGGTGGTCGAGTAACCCGCCGCCGCGCTCGTGTCGAGCAGGCTGGTCAGGGTGCTGGCGGAAGTCATGCGTCAGTCCTTCGCTGCGATCGGGGCGGCGCCTACGAACCCATCTGCAGCGTCTTCTGCAGCAGGCTCTTGGCGGTGTTCATCACGTCGATGTTGGTCTGGTAGCTGCGCGAGGCGGAGATCATGTTGACCATCTCCTCGACCACGTTGACGTTGCTCATCGTCACGTACCCCTCGGCATCGGCGAGCGGGTGGTCCGGGTCGTGCAGCCGGCGCGCCGGCGCGCTGTCCTCGATCACGCTGGCCACGCGCACGCCGGCCGCGGTCTGCTCCGCGTCCATCATCTGCGTCTGGAACAGCACCTGGCGGCCCTTGTACGGCTTGCCGTCGGGCCCGGCCACGCTCTCGGCGTTGGCGAGGTTGCTGGAGACGACGTTCAGGCGCTGGCTCTGCGCGCTGACCGCGCTGCCGCTGACGTTGAAGACCTTGAACAGGCTCATTCACTCGCCTCCGTCTATGACTGGCCGTTGATGGCCGTCATCAGCGTGCGGATCTGGCCGTTGATGAAGCGCAGGCCCGCCTCGTAGCGCAGCGTGTTGTCGGCAAACGCCGCACGCTCCATGTCCATGTCGACCGTGTTGGCGTCGAGCGCGGTCTGCAGCGGTGTGCGGTACAGCATCGTCGGACCGCCACCGGCCGCGCCACCTGCGGTCAAGTGGCCGCTGGCGGTACGCGCCGGTGCCACCGTCGCCGCGCTGGCCGCGGCCGCGCCCATCTGCACCCCGGTCGCCTGCGACAGCGCGGCGCGGAAGTCGAAGTCGCGCGCCTTGTAGTTCGGCGTGTCGGCATTGGCGATGTTCGACGCCAGCACGCGGCTGCGCTCGGAGCGCAGCAGCAGGGCCTGGGCGTTGAAATCCAGCGTCTTGGTGAGTCGGTCGATCATCGGCGGCGGGGCCGGCACGGAAAATCCGCGCCGCAGCCCTAAAGTCCTTCCACTGGGTGCCGATCATGCGAGTGAGGGGCTAGCCGGTATCGGCGGATAAGCCCGACTTGTGCGCGCCTTTCTTCCGGTTACGTGCTGCTCGCGCTCGCCCACACTGCTGGCCCATGAACCGGCTGCTCCTCACCCTCTTCTGCAGCGCCGCCTGCCTGGCCGCGCTGCCTTCTGCCGTACCCGCCGCCCGCGCCAGCGCGCTCGCGAATGTCACAACCTCCGGCACCTTCGACCTGCGCCTGTTCGTCGAAAGCCAGGCCGCCCAGGGTGTCGGTGGCGGCGCTCGCATCGAGGTCACGCTGGGCGAACTGAATCCGCGCCTGCAACTGGCACCCTGTGCCCGCATCGAACCGTTCCTGCCGGCCAACGCGCGCCTGTGGGGCCGCTCGACGATCGGCCTGCGCTGCGTGCAGGGCGCCACCTGGTCGGTGCAGATGCCAGTGACGGTGCGCGTGTTCGGCCCGGCCCTGGTGGCGAGCCGCCCGCTGGCGCCGAATACGCCGCTGACCGAGGCCGACTTCACCGTCGACGAGGTCGAGTGGACCCGCGAGCCGCAAGGCGTGGCCACCGATGCGGCACAGATCGATCAGCGCGTGCTGACGCGCGCCGTCGCCACTGGCCAGCCAGTGCCGCTGGCGGCGCTGCGCGCACCGCAGGTGATCGCTGCCGGCGATCCGGTCAAGCTGCTGGGGCAGGGCAAGGGCTTCGCCATCACCGCCCAGGCCGTGGCGCTGGCGTCCGCGCAGGACGGCCAGAGCGTGCGCGTGCGCACCGAGTCCGGCCGCATCCTCACCGGTACCGCGCGCAGCGGGCGGCGCGTCGAAGTCGTCTTCTAGCGCGGCTGCCAACGAGATCGAACCGTGCGTCGCTCGCCTGCCAGCAGATCGCCCCGAAACGCGATGCTCCCTCAAGGGACGACGCGCTGTGCCGTTCAGCCAGGCACGCTGCGTTTCGGATTACCGCGCAATTCGTGCGGCCGCAGCGCTCATCAAGCGGCTAAAGTTCGCCTCCACGCTGCCGATCTACAGGCTGTCCTGGAAGCATTCCTGCGGGAGTCGACATGAAGATCTCAACCACCTCCGAACCGCTGCGCCCCGATCGTGTCCTGCCGCAGTCGAACGAGGCACGCGCCGCGACGGCCAAGGCCGGCGAAGCCGTCGGCCAGACCGAGAAGGTGCAGCTGTCCGACCTCGCCTCGAAAATGGCGCAGCTCGAGTCGCGCTTCGGCGGCGAGTTCGATGCCAAGAAGGTCGACGAAGTGCGCGCCGCGATTGCCGAAGGCCGCTTCAAGGTCAACGCCGAGGCGGTGGCCGACAAGCTGCTTGCCAGCGTCGGCGAACTGCTCGGCCGCAAGGCCTGAGGACCCGATCGCCATGGGTCGACGCGCGCCGGAACCGTTGCTTGAGGAGCTGCTGCAGACGCTGCGTGCGGAGCAGGCAGCGCTGGTGCGCAACGACGGCGATGCTCTGCCCGCCCTGGCCAGCCGCAAGGCCGAGACGCTCGATCACCTGAGCGTGGCGCTGCGCGCCGCGCCCGCTGCCGCCCGCGCGGTACTCGCCGACACGCTGGCCAGCGCCCAGCGCATCAACGACACCAATGCCGCCCTGGTCGCGGCCCGCATGACCGTCAACCGCGCCCGGCTCGACACGCTGCTGTCGCTGACCGGCCACGCCGGCGCCGCCGGCGTCTACGGCGCGCGCGGCGACCTGAGCCCCCCCGCCACGTCCGTCCGCGCCAGCGCCTCCGCCTGAGCGTGCGCGCCCGATCCGGGCGCATCCTCTTTCCCGTGACCTGCCAGGACGCGCCACGCGCCGCGTCGGCGTGCGCCCAAATGCAACGCGGCGCCCGCAGGCGCCGCACGATCTGACAGCGGGCCCGCGCGCGTCAGAACTGGTAGGCGAATCGCAGGCCGCCCCAGTGCTTGCCGCGCACCATGATCGGCGCCGACAGGTCCTTCATCAGCACGAAGCGGCCGCCGCCCATGTCGCGCCGATAGGTCTGCAGCAGGAAGCGGCGCTGGTTGCGCGCGGCGCCCAGCCCGGTGCGGTCGTCGAAGATGCGGCGGTTGCGGCAGTGCGCGGCATTCCACACCGGGTCGTTGCCCTGCGGCTTGGAGAACTTCAGGTTATGCGTCGGCAGGTAGCCGTTGCGGTCGACCGCGGCGCAGAACACCACCTTGCTCGACAGCTCGAGCATCGGCTCCTGGAACGCGGGCAGCACGCGGTCGGTGAACTCGACGAAGCGGGTGCGCACCTGCTGCGGGTTGCTGCCGCCGATCTTCAAATAGCTGCTGTCGAACAGATCGGCCTCGCTGATCTCGCCCTGCTCGATCGCCTGCGCGAAGCGCGCCGAGATGCGCGCCGCCAGACCGGTGACGCGCTCGATGAACGGCGTGTCCTCGGTCTCGGCGCCGCAGTCGGTCGACAGTTCGACCAGGCGCTCGCTCTGCTCGAGGAAGGTCAGCGCACGACGCTTGGCGTGATCCACCGCCTGCGCGCTTTGCTGCGCGTGGCCGGCGAACTCCTTGACCGCGTGCTGCGTGCTCTCGCAGCTCCTGACGTTCTGCTCGGCCGCGGCGGCGATCGCGGCGACCGCCTGCTCGACCCGCGTGAACGCGGTGTTGAAGGTCTCCTGCCCGTCACGCGTGCCCTGCTGGCGGCCGCGCTGCTGACCGTCCTCGCGGATGTTGAAGGCCAGCTCCTGGATGCGCGTGTCGAGCTGCTGCACCGTGTTGGCGATGTGCTTGCTCGACTGCTCGACTTTCTGCGCCAGATCCTTGACCGCTTCGGCCACCACCGCGAAGCCGCGCCCGGCCTCGCCGGCCCGCTTGGCTTCGACGCTGGCGTTGAAGGCCACCAGCCGCGTCTGCAGCGCGATCTTCGTGATGTCGGCCGCCGCCGCGGCGACTTCCCGCAGCGTGTCGGCGGCGGCGCTGACATCGGCCGCCACCCGCTCCACCGCGCCACGCGCGGTGCGCGCCGAGGCGAGGCTGTCGCCCATCGAGCGGCTGATCGACTGGTTGGCGGCGACCATCTGGTCCACCTGCCCCGCCACCGCGACGAAGCCATCGGCCTGCCGCTTGCCGGCGGCCACCAGGTCGTCGAGCACGCCCACCAGTTCGGCGGCGTCGCGCCCCATCAGCGACGCGTCATGGGCGAGCGCCTTGATCGCCTCGCCGACGTTGATGCCGGCCGCCGCGGCGGCCCGCGCCTCGGCCACCAAGCCAGGGCGCTGACGTTGGAAAAGTTCCAGGATCACTGCGGTCTCCAAACAAAGACGATCGGCGCCGCGGCGCCGTCTCTGACATCGCCGGCGGCCGGGCGGCGCAGCGGGCGGCGCTGCGCCGGCCGTGCCCGATCCATCACCAGTGCTTGAGCTTGCTGCGCAGCCGGGCCACGGCCTGGCTGTGCAACTGGCACACGCGCGACTCGGTGACGCCCATGACGGCACCGATCTCGCGCAGGTTCATGTCCTGCTCGTAGTACATCGCCATCAGCAGCTTCTCGCGCTCGGGCAGCTCGCCGATCGCCGCCACCAGCGCGCCGCGGAAGCGCTTGTCGCGCAGGAAGGCGCCCGGATCGCCACCGCCTTCGGCCGTGTCGGCGATGTTGCGCTCGAGGTAGTCCTCGTCGTCGCTGCCGCCGCTGCCCAGGTCGTCGAAGTACACCAGCTGCGCGCCGCGCGCCTCGTGCAGCATCTCCTGGTAGTCGGTGATGCTGATTTCGAGTTCCTTGGCGATTTCGGCCTCGGTCGGCGCGCGCTTGAGCTTGCCCTCGAGCCGGTGGATGGCGTTCTCGATGTCGCGCTGGCTCTTGCGTGCCGAGCGCGGCAGCCAGTCGTTGGCGCGCAGCTCGTCGAGCATCGCGCCGCGGATGCGGCTGGCGGCGTAGTGCTCGAACTGCGTGCCCTGCGATTCCTCGTAGCGGCCGACCGCGTCCATCAGGCCCATCATGCCGGCCTGGATCATGTCGTCGAGTTCGACGTTCGCCGGCAGGCGCGCCACCATCTGGTGCGCCAGGCGCCGCACCAGCGGTGCGTACTGCTTGACGTAGTCCTGGCGGTCGACGGTGCCGCGCGGCGTGTACACGAAGGCGTCGTTTCTCACGCCTGCTTCTCCCTCGACAGTCCGGATCCCGGCAGCGTCATTGCGTCAGTTCCATCGTGGCCAGCGACCAGCCGCAGCTGGCCCGCACGAGCGGCCCCAGGTCGCGGGCCACCTGCGCGGCGCCCGCGAACCGGACCGCCGGCGTCCGGCGCAGCGGCCGCAGGCGAATCGACAATCGTTGGGCCAGCGTAGCGGCGGGCGCTGCGTCCATACCCAGAAAAAGCAGTCGAAAAACTGGCGTCGTGGCGGCGCGCTCCTGCGGCGCGAGGGGTTCCCCTGCCGCGGCCAGGCCGTCGAGGTCACGCAACGTGCGCGTCATCTGCGCCGCATCGGTGCCCAGTGGCACCAGCAGGTCGCCGCGCGGACGATGGGCCGCCAGCACCGGCGTCAGCAGCAGCAGCACCAGGTCGCAGCCGCCGCGCGCCGCCAGCGCTGCGGCCAGCGGCGCCAGCAGCGCCTGCAGGCCGTCGGCCGGGTCGTGCTGCGCAAGTGCCCGCGCCGCCGGTGCGATCAGCAGGTTCGGCCCGGCATCGAGCAGTACCGCATCGAACGCGCACTCGCCGCGCAGTGCATGCGCCAGGTCGAAGCGCGCGCGCAGGCCGAGCGTGGCCGCGATCTGCGCGCGCGCGGCATCGATCACCAGCGTGCGCTGGCCCTGGCGCGCGAAGTCCTGCGCCAGCCTCGCGATCCAGCTGGCGCGCAGCGCGCAGTGCAGTTCCGGCAGCAACACCGGCAGCACGCGCACCTGCGGCCGCGCAAACAGGCGGCGCAGCGTGGCCGCCTGATCGCCGACGCGATCGGTCAACGCCACCGCTGCGTGCGCGGCGCTGCGCGCCATGTCGGCCGACGCGAGCGGCGCACCGTTGCGTTCAGACACGCGCCAGCCCCTGTGCGCCCACCGTGCTGACGGCCAGCGCCGCGCCTTCGTCGTCGGCCAGCTCGAACATCTGGTTCGCCGGCTTCAGCGCCAGGTGCGCCAGCAGCCGCGCGTTCGGCTGATGCAGGTCTTCCGGCACGCGCTGGCCATTGGTCAGGCCGAGCAGCTTCAACTTGTGGCGCAGCGCGCAGTCCAGCGCGCCGCCGATGCGCGCGGCCTCGTCGATCTTGGTCAGCATGGCGCCCGCCGCGTCGGCGGCGCGCCAGGCGCGCGCGGTTTCGTCCAGCGTCTCGGCGTGCGAGGCGGCGTTCAGCAGCAGCACCGGCTGGATGCGCTGCGCGGCGCCGCCCGCCTGCGCCAGGATGCCGAGCATCTCCGGCAGGCGCTCGTCGCGCGGGCCCAGGCCGCAGGTATCGATCAGCACCAGGCGCTTGTTCTTCATCGACGCCAGCAGCTCGCGCAGCGTGGCCACGTCCTGCGCCAGATGCACCGGCGTGCCGAGGATGCGGCCATAGGTGCGCAACTGCTCCTGCGCGGCGACGCGATACGCGTCGAGCGTGATCAGGCCGAGCGCACCGGCGCCGTAGCGCACCGCGAAACGCGCGGCGATCTTGGCCACCGTGGTGGTCTTGCCGACGCCGGTGGGGCCAACCAGCGCGAACACGCCGGTGCGATCGACGAGGCTTTCCTCCGGGCCGGCGCAGCGCAGGTTGTGCGTCAGCACGTCCTGCATCCAGGCATCGGCCGCCTCGGTATTCGGCAACTCGGGCGCGTTCAGCGCGATGCGGCGCGCGACCTCGACCGAGAAGCCAGCGGTCAGCAGGCGCGTCATCACACGCGTCTGCAGTGGATGGCGGCGCATCGAGTCAGTGGCAGCCACCGTGCTCGACAGCGAATTCAGCTGCTGCTGCAGCGAGGCGCGCAGGCTGGCGAGTTCGGCCATCAATTGCGCACTGGCCGAGTCCGGCGCCGGCGCCGGCAGGCGGATCTCGGTGCGCGGCAGCGCGTCGGGCTCGGCCACGGTAGGGGCGACGGCAAGGATCGACGGAGCGGCGGTGGGGATCGATGCGACCTGTGCGATCGGTGCGACCTGCGCCGCCGGTGCTACCACCGGCAACGGCGACGTCGGTGTCGCCGTCGTCGGCGCGGCCGGCGATCGATGGCAGCGGTGCGGTCGCCGGCGCATTGCTGAGGGCAGCAGGCGCACTCATCGGCACGCGTGCCACGGCAGCCTCGGGAGCAACCGGCATCGGCGCCGCCGCGGCCGGCCGCCGCATGGTGTCCAGCATGGTGTCAAGCGGGACGTTGATCGTGGCCGGCGCCGACTCGCGCGACGGCCGCCGACGAAACACCGCCGGCGCATCGGCACCCATGGTTGTGGCCTCGGGCGCGACCCGCGCGGCCGTTGGCGGCGTCACGGCGACGGTGCCTTGCACGACAGCACCCACGCGCGCCGCGTTCGGCAGCCAGGTGTCGATCGCCGGCGCCGTGCGGGGCGATCCGGTGCGCGATGGCGTGCCGCCGCGGGTGTCGGGTCCGCGCGTGCTCGGCGTCGCGATGCGCGATGGCGCCATCAGCGTCGGGTCGAAGCGGCTGTTGGCCCAGCCGTCGTCCGCGGCGCTGTGGTCGCCCAGCTCATCGGCAAGGCCGTCGAGCGAATCTTCGTTGGCCGTGGCCTGCGCCACGGCGCTGTACATCGAGGCCCCACCCACGGTGCCCGGTCGTGCGGCGGCCGTGGTGCGCGCGGGCGCGGGGCCGGTGGCCGGACGCTGGCGCCGCAGGAAGTCCTGGAACGACTCGACCGCCACACCGACGCGGCGCACGCCCGGCGCGATCTGCACCGAGGCCGAGGCCGGCGCCGCAGCGCGCGCGGCGGGACGGCGCGCGTCCTCGACGATCGCCTCGACCGCATGCGAGGCTGCCGCCAGGATCTCGATGTGCCCGTTGGCGACCCGCTTGTTGGACAGGATCACCGCATCGTCGCCGAGTTCGCGCCGCACCTGCGTCATCGCATCCTTGGTCGTCGCTGCCACGAATCGCTTGAATCCCATGTGTCGCTCCACTGTCACTCAATGCGCGGCCGGCGCCGCGGACGTCAAATCAGTACGGTTCAACCTGCGCCGCCCAGCACGGTGCTGACGCGGATCTGGCTCATCTCCGGCACTTCGGCATGGCCGATCACGCGCAGTCGCGGCGCGGCCCGGCGCAGCAGCCGCACCAGCGGCACGCGCAGGCGGTCGGGCACGAGCAGGGTCGGCGCCATGCCGAGGTCCTCCTGGCGCTGCGAGGCGGCGGCGGCGCCGCGCTGGATCAGGTCGACCAGGCCGGGCTCGATCGCCCCGGCCTCGGCGCCGGCGCGCTGCCCATCGATTGCGCCAGCACCTTTTCCAGTTCGGGGTCGAGCGCGATCACGTTCAGTTCCTTGGTCGAACCGAACAGCGTCTGCGCGATCGAGGCGCGCAGCGCGGCTCGCACCTGCGCGGTGAGCTCGTTCGGATCGGTGCTGCGTTGCGCGGCGTCGGCCAGCGTCTCGACGATGGTGCGCAGGTCGCGGATGTGCAGTCCCTCGTCCAGCAGGTTCTGCAGCACGCGCTGCAGCGTGGCCAGCGGGATCAGCTTGGGTACGAGGTCGTCGAGCAGCTTGGGCGCGCTCTTGCCGACGTGCTCGATCAGCGCCTGCGTCTCCTGGCGGCCGAGCAGCGCGCCGGCGTTGGACGCGAGCAGGTGGTTGATGTGGGTGGCGACCACCGTGGCGCAGTCGACCACGGTGTAGCCGAGCACCTGCGCCGCATCGCGCGTGCGCGGCTCGATCCAGATCGCCGGCAGGCCGAAGGCGGGATCCTTGGTCGGCGTGCCCGGCACCGTCTGCGTGACGCCGCCCGGGTTGATCGCCAGCATCATGCCGTTGAAGGCCTCGCCCTCGCCCACCACCACGCCCTTGAGCAGCACGCGGTACTGGCTCGGCTTCAGTTCCAGGTTGTCGCGGATGTGCACCGGCGGCGGCAGGAAGCCGATCTCCTGCGCGAACTTCTTGCGGATCGCCTTGATGCGCTTGAGCAGTTCGCCGTCCTGCGCCTTGTCCACCAGCGGGATCAGCCGATAGCCGACTTCGAGGCCGAGCACGTCGAACGGCAGCGACGTCATCCCAGCTGTGCCTCCTCCGGCTGCGCCGCCTCGGCGCGCTCCTCGACGGCGCCGCCGGCCGCCGGCGGCGCTGGCGGCGTTGCAGCCACCACGTCGCCAGTTAGCCGCAGCGACCGCCGCGAGCGATCAGGAAGACGAAACTGCGGCATGCCGCGGGATGCATGCCCATCACGCCGAGCATGCCGGCGGTGATGCCGAGCACGCGTCGCGAGGCGAAGAGCTGCTGCGAGAGCTGGCCGGCGAATGTCGCTCGGCGTCCTGTCGGCGTCGCCACCCGTGAGACCACGCAGGCCGGCGGCGATCGAGATCACCAGGCCCGGGATCTGCGCGACCAGGCCGTCGCCGACCGTCAGCATGGTGTAGGTCTTGACCGCCTCGCACAGCGGCATGCCGTGCTGGAGCACGCCGATGGTGAGGCCGCCGATGCAGGTTGATCACGGTGATGATGATGCCGGCGATCGCATCGCCCTTCACGAACTTCGAGGCACCATCCATCGCGCCGTAGAAGTCGGCCTCGCGCTCGATGCTCGGCGCGGCGACGCCGCGCCTCGCCTCGTCGATGAGGCCGGCGTTGAGATCGGCGTCGATCGCCATCTGCTTGCCCGGCATGGCGTCCAGGGTGAAGCGCGCGGCGACCTCGGCGATGCGGCCGGCGCCCTTGGTGATCACGATGAAGTTGATGATCACCAGGATCAGGAAGACCACGATGCCGACGGCGTAGTTGCCGCCGATCACGAACTCGCCGAAGGCCTCGATGACCTCGCCGGCGGCGCCTCGAGCCCTTGTGGCCGTCGAGCAGGATGAGGCGGGTCGAGGCGACGTTGAGTCGAGAGCCGCATCAGCGTGGTCAGCATCAGAGCAGCGACGGGAACGCTGAGAAATCCAGCGGCTCGCGCGTACAGCGCCACCAGCAGCACGACCAGGCGAGGCGGCGATGCTTGAAGGTGAACAGCAGGTCGAGCAGGAACGGCGGCAGCGGCAGCACCATCATCGCCAGCACGAGGAAGGCGAGGATCGGCAAGGCCAGCTGGCGCCAGGGCACGGCGCGCAGGATCGGATGATCGAAGGCGGCGGCGAGGCTATTCATGCGGAATGACGCGCGGCGACACCGCGCCATGAAGGAAATGCAGGGCGCGCAGCAGTAGTCATCGCGAGGCGCGCGCCGAGCATCATGCCGTGGCCCTCGGCGCCAGCGGGTCGAGACCCTCGGGCACGTCGATGTCGCGCGGCTCGTTCGGATACGGCGCGCGGCCGGCGGCAAAGTGGCGCAGCTGGAACACATAGGCCAGCACCTGCGCCACCGCGGTGTAGAGCGCGGCCGGAATCTCGTCGCCGAGCTCGGCATGCGCGTACAGCGCGCGCGCCAGCGGCGGCGCTTCCAGTTGCGGCACGCCGTTTTCGCGCGCCAGTTCCTTGATCTTCTCGGCCACGCTGTCGGCGCCCTTGGCCACCACCACCGGGGCGCGATGGCGACCTTCCAGGTACTTCAGCGCCACCGCGAAGTGGGTCGGGTTGGTGACCACCACGTCGGCCTTGGGCACCGCGGCCATCATCCGGCGCCGCGCCATCTCGCGCTGCTGCTGGCGGATGCGGCCCTTGACGTGCGGATCGCCCTCGGTCTCCTTGGCCTCCTTCTTCACCTCTTCCAGCGTCATCTTCAGCTGGGAGCGGTGATGAAAGATCTGGAACGGCACGTCGATCGCGCTGGTCAGCGCCAGCGTGGCCACCAGCAGCGCGAACGCCGCCGCCAGCAGCCCGCCAAAGTGCGCCAGCCCTGTCGCGAGTGCTCGTGCGCCAGGCTCGCGATCTCCACCGCGAATACGAAGGCGCCGCTGATGGTGCCCCAGCAGCAACACGACGAACGCCGCCGA
>JAXHLD010000030.1:0-148217 GCA_034522655.1 Burkholderiaceae bacterium | reverse complement strand
TACGTCGGCCATCGGCCGATGCGCATCGTCTTCGCGGGAACCCCCGAGTTCGCGGCCCAGGCTCTGGCCGCTCTCGTGGCCGCCGCGCCCGGCGCCGGCTGGTCGATTCCGCTGGTGCTGACCCAGCCCGACCGTCCGGCCGGCCGCGGCATGAAGCTCACGCCGTCGCCGGTACGCCAGCTGGCGCAAACGCATGGCCTGGCAACCCGGACCCCGATCACGCTGAGCCTGAAGAAAGGCGGGGCCGCGGCGCAATCCGAGTACGAGGCGCTGCGTGCGGTCGCTCCCGACCTGCTGGTGGTGGCCGCATATGGCCTGATCCTGCCGCAGGCCGTACTGGACATCCCGCGCCTGGCCGGCGGCGGCGGCTTGGCGCCGTCAACATCCATGCTTCGCTGCTGCCGCGCTGGCGCGGCGCGGCGCCGATCCAGCGCGCGATCGAGGCGGGTCGACTGCGCGACCGGCGTCACCATCATGCGCATGGAGGCCGGCCTCGATACCGGGCCGATGCTGCTCAAGGAATCGTTGCCGATCGCGGCCGACGACAGCGCGGCGACACTGCACCAGCAAGCTCGCTGCCCAGGCGCGCGCCTGATCGTCGACGGCCTTGCGCGGCTCGAGCATGTCGGTTGCCGAAGTCCAGCCCGAGGTCGGCGTGACCTATGCCAACAAGATCGAGAAGCGCGAGGCGGCGATCGACTTTGCCCGGCCTGCCATCGAGCTGGCGCGGCAGGTGCGCGCGTTCGATCCGTTTCCGGTGGCCAGCGTGCGCCTCGGTGACGAGGTGCTGCGCCTGTGGCGTGCGAGTGCGGTCGAGCGCAACGTGCCGGCCGCGCCGGGCACCGTGCTCGCAGCCGACGGCGCCGGCGTGGTCATTGCCGCGGGCGAGGGGGCCTTGTGCGTCACCGAACTGCAGCGGGCCGGCGGCCGGCGCCTGTCGGCGCGGGAGTTCCTCGCCGGTTGCCCGCTGGCGATTGGCTTGCGCGCCGCGCCGGCGCCCGGCACCCCATGACGACCGTCGTGCGGGACGGCGCGCCGGCGCTGTGGCAGGCGCTTTGGATCGCCGCCGTGGCCGGCGCACGGCTGCGCGCGGGCACGCCGCTGGATCGCGGTCTGGCCGATGCGCACGCCGCGGTGGCGGCGCAAATCGGCCGCGGCGAACCGCTGCATCCCCGTGCGGCGGCCGCCGCGAAAGACGTGGCCTACGTTGCCGCCCGCCACCGCGCGCTCGCCGATGCGCTGATCGCGCGCCTGGCATCGCGCCCTCCGGCGCCGCCGGTGGCGGCCCTGCTCGGTGCGGCGCTCGCGCAGTTGTGCGTGCAACGGCATGCGGCCTACGCAGTGGTCGACCAGGCCGTGCGTGCTGCCAAGGCGGACGACGCCACGGCAGGCGCGGCAGGCTTCGTCAACGCCGTGCTGCGCAATGCCTTGCGCCAGTTCGAGTCGCTGGTGGCCGAGTGCGAGCAGGAGGAGGAGGCCGTCCGTTGCAACCTCCCCGTCTGGTGGCTGCAGCGGCTGCAGCGCGATCACCCGCTGCAGTGGCAGCAGATCGCGCAGTTGCAGCGGCGGGCGCCGCCGCTGGTGCTGCGCGTGAACGCGCTGAAGACCTCGCGCGCGGCCTACCTGGATCAACTGGCACGCGCCGGCATCGAGGCCACGGCGGTCGGGGCCGACGCCGTGTGGCTGCGGGTGCCGCGGCCGGTCGAGGACATCCCGGGCTTCGCCGCAGGCGAGGTCGCGGTACAGGACGCCGGTGCGCAGCTGGCGGCGCCGTTTCTCGGCGTGGCAGACGGCATGCGCGTGCTCGATGCCTGCGCTGCCCCGGGAGGCAAAAGCGCGCACCTGGCCGCGCTCGCGGCGATCGACCTGACCGCGGTCGACAGCGATCGCGCGCGCGTGCCACGCATCGAACACAACCTCGCCCGCCTCGGGTCGCATCCAGGCGCGCGCGTCACGGTTCGGGTGGCCGACGTGGTCCGCGCGGCAGCCGACGGCAGCCTGCCGCGCGCCGGCTACGACCGCATCCTGCTCGATGCCCCATGCACCGCCAGTGGCATCGTGCGGCGGCACCCGGACATCCCGTGGTTGCGCCGCCCCACCGATGTTGCGCAATTAGCAACGCAGCAGGCGCGATTACTGGATGCGCTGTGGCCGCTGCTGGGGCCCACTGGTAGATTGCTTTTCGCCGTCTGCTCGGTGTTCGTCGACGAGGGCGAACAGCAGGTGCAGCGGTTCGTCTCCCGCACGCCGGATGCGCGCTTGTTGCCGTTGCCGGGGCGCAGCTCGAACGCCGCGCCGAGCCTGCAACTGCTGCCGGCCGAAGCGGATGCCGACACGGCCGACGGGTTGCCCGGCGTCCACGACGGGTTCTTCTACGCGCTCATCGAAAAGCACGACTGACCTGCCCCCATCATGCAGTGCGCGGCCCGGACCCATGCACCACGCGCCCCGGCCGGCTTGCGGGGGGGCGCTGCATTGCTCATGGTCGCGCTGCTGGCGACCTGGCTGCTTTGCATCGGCACGCCGGCACGGGCGGCCGACCGCATTGCCGTCACCAGCGGCCAGCTGGCGCTGGTGGTCGAAGGCGGCGAGCCGGGCGTGACGCTCGACGCCGACTTCGACTTCGAGCTGCCGTACGTGCTGGAAGACGCGGTCAACCGCGGTATCGCGCTGTACTTCGTGATCGACTTCGAGCTGTATCGCGAGCGCTGGTACTGGTTCGACCGTCAGCTCGCGCAGCGCACGCTGACCTATCGGCTGAGCTACAGCGCGCTCACGCGCCAGTACCGGCTGGCGCGCGGCAGCCTGGCCCTGCCCTTCGACTCCCTGGCCGAGGCGCTGAATTCGCTGCGCCGGGTGCGCGGCTGGAAGGTGCTCGAGCGCGGCACGCTGCGGCCCGACGAGGACTACCGCGCCCAGCTGCGCATGCGGCTGGACACCAGCCAGTTGCCCAAGCCGTTCCAGATCAACGCGTTGACCAATCGCGACTGGACGCTGGCGTCCGACTGGCGCAACGTCAACGTCTCGGCCGATCTCGCCCGCTGAGCCGGGGGGAGGCAGCACGGTGCAAGCGTGCATAGCGATTGAGCGAGTGGCCAGCCGCCGCGCCCGCGGCGCGCCTGACCGCGTCGGTGGCGCGGGTGTGTCGACGGGCGCTGCCGCGGCCCGGCGCGTGCGCCGCGCGACGCCGCCTCCTGCGCGGCGGTAGCCGCATGTCCCGCTCGCTTCGCTACGGTGTCCTGGTCGCGCTCGCGCTGGGCGTGGTGCTGCTGTTTCTGCTGGCGACCGCCAGCAGCAACACCGCGGCCTTCGAGCGTAACTACCCGCTGCTGCTGGCTGTCAACGGTGTGGTCGCGCTGGCGCTGGCGGTGCTGGTCGTCCTGCTGATCGCGCGCCTGGTGCGGCGGCTGCGCCAGCGGCGCTTCGGGGCGCGCCTGATGGCCCGTTTTGCGGGCGCCTTTGCGCTGGTGGGTGTGTTGCCCGGCCTGCTGATCTACGTGGTCTCGGTCGAATTCCTGTCGCGTTCGATCGAGAGCTGGTTCGAGGTGCGCGTCGATCGTGCGCTCGAGTCCGGCCTGACCCTGGGGCGCGCGGCGCTCGAGGCCCAGCTGGCCGACCTCAGCAGCAAGGGCCGCGCGATCGCGCTGGAGCTGGCCGACGTCCCCGAGGAAGGCCAGCTGGCCGCGCTCGACCGCGCGCGCGATCGCGCCGGGGTGCAGGAGGCGCTGCTGGTCACCGCGTCCGGCAACCTGGTCGGCATGAGCAGCGCGCGCGGCATGTCGCTGGCGCCGGACATGCCCGCGGTGTCGCAGTTGCGGCAGGCGCGGGTGCAGCGCAGCGTGGCGCTGATCGAGGGCGACCCGTTGTCGACCGATCCGCGGCTTGGCCTGCGCACGCGCGTGATCGTGCCGGTGCCGCAGCCGGCGGCGGTACCGGCGCCCGCGCTACCGACCGCCGGTCCGCGCGCGGTGCTGCCGCCGCGCGATCCGGCCGTCACCGTGCTGCAGGGCGAGCGCCGCTTCCTGCAACTGGTGCAGCGGGTTCCGCCGTCGGTGGCGGCCAACGCGCAGGCGCTGCAGGACGGCTACCGCGAGTACCAGGAGCTGGCGCTGTCGCGCACCGGACTGCGCCAGATCTACACGCTGACACTGACGCTGACCCTGCTGCTGGCGGTGTTCGCGGCGATGGCTGCTGCGGTGCTGCTGGCCAGTTCGATGACCGCGCCATTGCTGCACGTGGCCGAGGGCACGCGCGCGGTGGCCGAGGGCGACTATCGCCGGCGCGTGCGCGAGTTCCGCGGCGACGACGAGCTGAGCGGGCTGGCCCGCTCGTTCAACGCGATGACGGATCAGCTCGGTCAGGCGCGCGATGCGGTCGAGGCCAAGCAGCGCGAACTGGAGAACGCCAAGGCCTACCTGGAGCGCGTGCTGGCCAACCTGTCGGCGGGCGTGATCGTGGTCAACCAGGCGTGGCAACTCGTGACGGCAAATTACGGGGCCAGCCGCATCCTCGGCCTGCCCTTGGCGCCGCGCGTGGGCGAACGGGTGCACGAGGTCGTGCCAGCGCTGGCGGCCAAGCTGTCGGGCGCATTCGAGGATCAGGCGCTGTCGGCCACGCCCAAGGACTCCTGGCAGCAGCAGATCGAGGTGTCGCGCGCCGGCAGCGTGACCGGGGCCGAGCCGTTGTCGCTGCTGGCGCGCGGCTCGCGCCTGCCGCTCGACGACGGTCCGGGCTACGTGGTGGTGTTCGACGACATCACCCAGGTGATCTCGGCGCAGCGCGCGGTGGCCTGGGGCGAGGTGGCGCGCCGCCTGGCGCACGAGATCAAGAACCCGTTGACCCCGATCCAGCTCGCCGCCGAGCGGCTGCAGATGAAGCTGTCGCCGCGCCTGCCGCCCGAGCAGGCCGACGTGCTGATGCGCGGCGCTGCCACCATCGTCAGCCAGGTGGCAGCGATGAAACGCATGGTCGACGATTTCCGCGACTACGCGCGCGTGCCGCCGGCGCGCCTGGCGCCGCTCGACCTGAACGCCCTGGTCGAAGAGGTGGTGGCGCTGTACGGCACTGCCGGCACAGCGGTGGACCTGCGTCTGGCGCCGATGGTGCCACCGATCCTCGGCGATGCCGGTCAGTTGCGGCAGGTGGTCCACAACCTGATCGCCAACGCGCAGGAGGCGATTGGCGGAGCGCGCGCGGCGCAACCCGAGGCGGCCGCCGCAGAGCCGCCGCGCATCGTGGTGCGCACCGAGCCGGTCCGCGTGGACGAGCCGGGCAGTCCGGGTGGCGTCGCCAGCGGCGTGCGTCTGGCGGTCGAGGACAACGGCCCGGGGTTCCCGACGAATATACTTAGGCGCGCCTTCGAGCCTTACGTGACGACCAAGCCCAGCGGCACCGGGCTCGGCCTGGCGATGGTCAAGAAGATCGTCGATGAGCACGGCGCGCGCATCGAACTGGTCAACCGGCACGTGGGCTCGCCGGGCGGGGCCACGGTGACGATCGTGTTCCGGCGGTTGGCGCAGGGCGTGATCGGCGCGGCCGACGGCCCGAGCCGGCGCGTGGCCTGAGCGCCAAAGGAGTCAGTTTCTTGGTCGTTTTGCTGTGTTGTTGTCCTGGCGGTCGACTGCGGTCGGGCCGCGCCTCTCCGGCGGCCAGCGCCGTCGTCAGGCCCTAGGCCATGGCCACCATCCTCGTCGTCGACGACGAAGTCGGCATCCGCGAACTGCTGTCGGAGATCCTGTCCGACGAAGGCCATGCGGTGCTGACGGCCGAGAATGCCGCTGCCGCGCGCCGTCTGCGCCAGGCCGAGCCGCCGGATCTCGTGCTGCTCGACATCTGGATGCCCGACACCGACGGCGTCACGCTGCTCAAGGAGTGGTCGTCGGCGGGTTCGCTGACGATGCCGGTGATCATGATGTCGGGCCACGCGACGATCGACACCGCGGTCGAGGCGACCCGCTTCGGCGCACTCGACTTCCTGGAAAAGCCGATCGCCCTCGCGCGTCTGCTGAACGCGGTCAAGACCGGCCTCGAGCGCGGCCGGCTGATGCGCACCTTGCGCAGCGGCGGCGCGCTGACTTCTCCGGCGGCGCCACCGGCGCGGCTGCCCGAGCCGCTGCACGATCACCTGGTCGACGAAACGCGGGTCAGGGGCGTGCCCGCGGCGCCGCCCGCCTCCAATGCCGGCGTCAGCCTGGACCAGCCGCTGCGCGAGGCGCGGGACCAGTTCGAGCGCGTCTACTTCGAATACCACCTGGCGCGCGAGAACTACAGCATGACGCGCGTGGCCGATCGCGCTGGGCTGGAGCGCACTCACCTGTATCGCAAGCTCAAGCAACTCGGCGTGGAACTGGCGCGCGGCGGGCGGCGGGCGGGTGCGCTGGCCGGGGCCGAACCCGAGCGCCGTCCGGATGCCGACCTGCGCGGTTCCGGCGACCTGCCCGAGCCGCACTGAAATCTCCTTGTCGACCCGGCGCCCGGCGCACGACGCGTGAAGATCATTATCCTGGGCGCCGGCCGCGTCGGGACCTCGGTGGCGGAGAGCCTGGTGTCCGAGGCCAACGACATCACCGTGGTCGACACCGACGGGCCGCGCGTGGCCGAGCTGCAGGGCCGCTACGACCTGCGCGGACTGGTCGGCAATGCGACGCTGCCGTCGGTGATGAAGGAGGCGGGCGCGGTCGACGCCGACATGCTGATCGCGGTCACCTCGACCGACGAAACGAACCTCGTGGCGTGCAAGATCTCCGCCGACCTGTTCAACGTGCCCACGCGCATCGCGCGCGTGCGCAACACCGAGCTGCAGGACCACCCGGAGCAGACGGCGAGGAGGGCACTGCGCGCCGACCTACATCGATCTGGCCCGAGCAGAGCGTCACCGACTACCTGCTGAAGCTGATCGAGTTTCCCGAGGCGCTGCAGGTGCTGGAGTTCGCCGGCGGCGCGGCCAGCCTGATCGCGGTGCAAGGCGTTCGCAACGGCGGCCGCCTGGTCGTCCAGGTCCGATCGCTGCACCTGCGCAAGCACATCCCGAACATCGACACGCGCATCGTTGCCATCTTCCGCAACGACCGCAACATCCAGTGCGAGGCCACCACGATGGTGCAGCCGGGCGACGAGGTGTTCTTCCTCGCCGCCAGCGAGCACATCCGCAGCGTGATGAGCGAGCTGCGGCGGATGGACAAGCCGGTGCGGCGCGTGCTGCTGGCCGGCGGCGGGAACATCGGCCTGCGGCTGGCGCGCGCCCTCGACACCGGCGAAGGCCTGGACCACTGGGGCCCGGCCTTCAACGTCAAGCTGATCGAGTTCGACAAGCGGCGCTGTGCCGGCAGCCAGCTGTCGTCGGGCGCGCAGCCGTCACTCCAGGGCGACGCAGCCGACGAGGACCTGCTGCGAAGGAAGGTGTCGACGGAGTGCGACCTGTTCTGCGCGCTGACCAACGACGACGAGAACAACATCATGAGTGCGCTGCTCGCCAAGCGGATGGGCGCGCGCCGCACGATCGCGCTGATCAATCGCAAGAGCTACGGCGAGCTGATGCAGGGCGGGCAGATCGATATCGCCATTTCGCCGTCGCACGCGACGCTGTCGAACCTGCTCAAGCACGTGCGGCGCGGCGACGTGGTGGCCGCGCACAGCCTGCGCCGCGGCGCGGCCGAGGCGCTCGAGATGATCGCCCATGGCGACGCCAAGAGTTCGCGCATCGTGGGCCGCCGCATCGAGCAGATCGAGCTGCCGCGCGGCGCCACCATCGGCGCCCTGGTGCGCGGCCAGGGCGCGGCGGCGCGCGTGCTGATCGCGCACCACGACACGGTGGTCGAGGCCGACGACCACCTGATCCTGTTCGTGGCCAACAAGCGCATGATTCCCCGCATCGAGAAGCTGTTCCAGGTGGGAGTCGGCTTCTTCTGACGACGCGCGCTGCGCATCGAATCAAGCCTGGGCCGCTCTGCCAAGTCGCCGCACAGTACTTCCCTTCGAACCGCTCAGCCCGGGTTGCGCCTGCGCCCGAGACGGGGCAGCGCAGGAACGTTCGGCGCGGCCGTGCCCCTGCGAGCGGCCGACTGCACCATCACTTCGAGGTAAAGAAGTCGTACGTAGCCAGCGCGAGTCCGCCCAGCAGGATGAGGCCAATGTCGACCTGGGGAAGCTTGTGGACGAACGGCGCGAAGAACGCAACCAGCAACAGCAGTCCGAGCAAGGCTGCCAGTTTCTCGATCGCTTTCATGAGTACCCCCGGGTGACGAATTCGTTGACCAGCCAGCGAATGGCCCTCAGTAGCCGGCCGTCGTTATGCAACGCACCTGCCGCCTGCACGCCGAGCGGCAGGCCGTTGGAAAGGTTGAGCAATGGCATCGACACGGTGGGCAGCCCGGCAAAACTCCACACCGTCTGCATGATCGGGTTGCCCGTCGACGCGAGTCCGCGGGGTGCCCCACCCAGGGCGGCGGGCAGCAGGATGGCGTCGTAGTGCTCGAAGTACTCGTCGAAGGCGCTGGCCACGTGGGGTATGCGGTCCTTCGCGGCAAGGTAGTCCAGCACGGGCATCTGCATGCCCTGCTCCACCCGCTTGCGCAGTGCGTCGCTCAACTGCGCCGGATGGTTGCGATACTCGCGCTGCAGCGCAAACGCGAGTTCGGCTTCGTTGACATGCTCATGCCACTTGATGGCCTGTTCCACCACTGCGGGCAGGTCTGACATGACCACCACCCCGCGCATCAGCTCGACGAAGGCCTCGTATGCCGCGCGGGCCTCGGGGTCGACCTGATCCCACCAGGGCGTGCGCACGAAGCAGAACTTGGGCTCGATGGGGGGGGCCGAACAGCAGACCGACATCAGCTGGCGCGGCGGCTGTCCCAGCGTGGCGTGGTCGTGGCCATCATCGCCCGCCATGATCTCGGCCACCAGGGCCAGATCCTCGACGCAGCGGGCGAACACCCCGATCTGGTCCAGCGACGGGGACTGCTCGAACACCCCGGTGCGCGGCAGCAGGCCCCTGGAGGGCTTGTATCCGTACACGCCGCAGAAGGATGCCGGGCGGATCAGCGAGCCGTTGGTCTGGGTTCCGATGGCCACGGGTACCACGCCCGCCGCGACCGCCGCCGCCGAACCGCTGGAGGAACCGCCCGGCGTGTGCTCCAGGTTGTGCGGGTTGCGCGTCGGCCCGGGATGGAAGGTCGCGAACTCAGTGGTCACCGTCTTGCCGAAGATCACTGCGCCCGCGTCGCGCAGGCGCCGCACGACGGTCGCGTCGGCCACCGCGTAGCGGCCCGCATGGATGGGGCTGCCCAAGGCCGTCGGAAAGTCGATCGTGTCGATGATGTCCTTGACTGCAACTGGCACGCCATACAGTCGCCCGAGCGGCTCGCCGCGCGCGCGCTCGTCCTTGCGGTGCCCGGCCTGCAGGCGGATCACCCGCTCGTCGAGGTCCGCGAAGGCCTGAACGCGCTCCTGCACGCCCTGGGCAAAGGCCAACTGCTGGTCGTAGAAGGAAGCCACGTCGGAGTGCCCGGCGGCCAGGTGGTCCCGAACCTCGGTCGCCGTCATCTCCTGCAGGATCTTCCCGCCCGACATGCCGCTCACTTGGTCTTGAAGATGTCCGGATTGACCACCGAATCGTCATTGGGGTCGATCGGCATTTCGGTCACCTGGTTGAAGAACACGTCCGGCAGGTAGGTCACCAGCGTTGGGTAGATGTAGGTTAGCGCCAGTGTCAGGATCACCATGCCGACGAACGGGAAGCAACCGCGGAAGATCGTCCAAAGCTCGAGGTGCTTGGGCGCCACGCCCTTCAGGTAGTAGGCCGACATGGCCATCGGCGGTGTCAGGAACGAGGTCTGCAGGTTGATCGCGATCAGGATGCCGAACAGGATCGGGTCGACGCCGAACACGGGCAGCAGCGGCAGGAAGATCGGCACGAAGATGATGATGATCTCGCTCCACTCGAGCGGCCAGCCGAGGATGAAGATGATCAGCTGCGCCAGCAGCAGGAACTGCACCGGCGTCAGATCCAAGGCCAGCATCAGGTCCTTGACGATGTGCTCGCCGCCCAGGTACGAGAACACCGACGAGAACGTGGCCGAGCCGACGAACAGGAAGCACACCATGGCCGACGTGCGTGCGGTCAGGTAGACCGACTCGCGCAAGCGGTCCCACGAGAACGCGCGATACACGACGGCCAGGATGATGCCGCCCAGTGCGCCCATGGCTGCGGCTTCGCTGGGCGTCGCCAGGCCGAAGAGGATCGAGCCGAGCACTGCCATGATGAGTACGGCCAGCGGCACGAAGGCCTGCAGCATGAGCAGGAGGCTCTGCATCACCGAATAGTCCCCGAGGTCCTTGGGCTTGGGGCACAGCGATGGGTTGATGACCGCGCGCGTGATCACGTAGACGACGTACAAGCCCGGCCAGCAGGAAGCCGGGGATGATCGCCGCCGCGTACATCTTGACCACCGACACGCTGGCCGTGGCCGCGTAGACGATCAGCAGGATCGACGGCGGGATCAGGATGCCGAGGGTGCCGCCCGCAGTGATGACCCCGCTCGACAGCTTCTCGTCGTAGCCTGCCTTCAGCATCGCTGGCAGGGCGATCAGGCCCATCAGGGTGACCACCGCACCGACGATGCCGGTGGAGGTGGCGAACAGCGCGCAGGTCACGAGCGCGGCAACGGCCATCGACCCGGGCAGGAAGCGCAGCCCTATCTGCAGGCTGTGGAACAGCCGGTCCAGGATGTTCGCCCGCTCGATGATGTAGCCCATGAAGAGGAACAGCGGGATCGAGATGAGCACGTCGTTGTTCATCACGCTGAAGGTGTTCTGCGTGAAGAGGTAGAAGATGCGGTTGTCCCAGAACCCCTCGCCGGGCGTGAAGTAGGCGTAGTAGCCGAACCCGATCCCCATCGCCATCAGCGTGAAGGCGATCGGGAACCCCAGGAAGATGACGACGATGAACAGGCCCAGCATCAGCAGGGCGATAACGGGATCGCTCATTTCTGTGTCTCCGCGTCATGCTGCTGCACAAGGACCACCTCGAGTTCCTCGACGTCCCCGGACCTCGGCGGCCACTTGCCCGTACGGAGGCAGACGATGCAGCGCATCACCTCGGCGATGCCGGCGATCAGGAGCGTCAGGCCGGCAACGAAGATCAACAGCTTCAACGGCCAGACCGGCACGCCCGCCGGGCTGTTGACGCTCGCCTCTTGGATCCGGGTCGACTCGAAGGAGTAGCGAGCCCCCGTGAATACCATCGCGAAGATGGCGGGAAAGAAGAAGATGAAGTACAGGACCAGATCGACCTTGGCCTGGTTGCGCGGCTTCCACTTGCGGTAGATGAAGTCGCCACGAACGTGCGAGCCACGCGACAACGCGTACGCGCCCGACATGATGAACAAGGCGCCGTAGAGCATGTAGCTCATGTCGAACGCCCAGACCGTCGGACTGTTCAACGCGTAGCGCATGAAGACCTCATAGCAGGTGCTGGCGGTTAGCACCAGCACGCACCAGGCGAAGGCGTGTCCGACCGCCTTGCTGAAGACATCGATCACTCGAATCCAGGTTTCCATGGTTACCCGTCCATTCGGCGAAAAAAAAGCTGCCGAGGGGATGGTCTCGGCAGCTCCTCTGCGAAGCGCTACTTATGAAGGCAGCTTGATCTTCTGCACGTGCTCGAAGGCCAGCTTGTAGTCGGCTTCATTCGTGAAGTGATAGAAACCGACGCGGCGCGACCAGGCCTTGAAGGAGTCATTGACCTCCTTGAACATGTCGACTTCCTTCTCGAGCTTCGCGACCACCTTGTCCCACGCTGCGAGCTGCCCTTTGTAGACGTCCTGCGAAGTGCGCGAGACCTGGACCTTGTGCTTGACGATCAGCTCCTGCAGGTCCTTGGAATAGTTGTCGTGCGCCAGCGCCGTGTTGGCCGACGACGTCGCCTCCGCGGCGTACTTGAGAATCGCCTTCAGTTCCGGCGACAGGGCGTTGAACTTGTCCTTGTTGAAGATGATCTCGAAGAACTCCTGGGCCTGGTGATACGAACCCATCGAGTAGTACTTGGCCACGTCCTGGGCGCCGAAGCGCATGTCGGACGTCGGGTTGTTGAACTCGAATGCGTCGATCACGCCGCGCTGCATGGCCGGCACGATCTCGCCGCCTGGCAACTGGGCCACCGCCATTCCCATTTCCTGCAGCAGGTCGGCGGCCAGACCGATGGTGCGGTACTTGAAGCCCTTGAGGCCCGCCGCGGTCCTTGGCGCCGGCTTCTTGAACCAGCCCAAAGGCTGCGACGGCATTGGGAAGCAGAAGAAGCCGACCACGTTCAGGTTGAGCTTGCTGACGAGCTTGTCCCACAGCTGCTGCCCGCCGCCCGCGTAGATCCAAGACAGGCCGATCTCAGGGGTGGCACCGCTTACCGGACCCGTGCCGAACAGCGAAGCAACCTTCGACTTGCCGTACCAGTAACCAGAAACGTGGTGACCAGCGTCGAGCACGCCTTTGCTGACCGCGTCCATGATCTCGAAGGTCTTGACCACGGCACCCGTGGGCAGGTATTCGAGTCGCATCCGCCCGCCGGCCATCTCGTTGACGCGCGTGACGTACTGCTGCGCCATCTCGCTGAAAATATCGTTGGGACCCCAAGCGCCTTGCATCTTCAGGACTACCGGCGTCTGCGCCATTGCGATCATGGGGAAACCGGCAAGCGGCGCAGCGACCGCTGCGGTCGCCGCCTTGCCGAAGAAGCGCCGGCGACTCCCCGAGTCCTGGGTGCTGGACTCGGCCTCGGGAACATCGATCTTTTGCGGGGGCAGCGTCATATCGTCTCCTTTTTGTGCCAGTAGAACAGGGCATCCAGGGACGCCCCAGTGAAACTGCTGACTTGATATTTGTATTTCAAAGAAGCTTAACGCAAGTAGGCGACTCTGGCTCTCCGCAGCCGCTCGAATCATTGGCGTCAAGGCAACGGATCGGATTGCACCTTGCCGCGTTCCGCGGTGCGCAAGATACGTGGGTCTGGCCGACGCCTCGAGACGGCCCAAGCGGCCTGTTACGTGCGGCGTACGGTTGATTGCGCGTGAACATCCGAGTTCTGACATCCATCCTGCGGCCGGTCCTGCGTGAGCGACTCGGGGCGTCGTTCACGCTGCATGGCTCGAGCGACGGGGCGCATAATCGCGGGCTGTTCGAGCCAAGTCCCCGATGACCGCGTTAGCGCGTTCGCTCTTTCCCGTCCTGAACGTCCTCGGCGTCGTCATCGTGATCTTCGCGATCACGATGACGGTGCCCTTGGCATTTGCGTTCTTCGGTGACGATGCCGCGCTGCCCGCCTACGACAACGCGCTGATCGTGACGCTGGTCGGCGGGGGCGGCCTGTTCATCGCCACGCGCCGCTACAAGCGCGAACTGCTGCCGCGGGATGGTTTCCTGCTGGTGGTGCTGGCCTGGAGCGTGCTGCCACTGTTCGCCACGCTGCCGCTGCTGTTCCACATGCCCCAGCTGTCGTTCACGCACGCCTATTTCGAGGCGATGTCGGGGCTGACCACGACGGGCGCGACGGTGCTCAGTGGCCTCGACCACCTGCCGCTGTCGATCAACGTCTGGCGCCACCTGCTGCAGTGGATCGGCGGCATGGGCATCCTGGTGCTGGCGGTCGCGATTCTGCCGCTGCTCGGTGTCGGCGGTGCGCAGGTGTTCAAGGCCGAGAGCGCGGGACCGCTGAAGGAGACCAAGCTCACGCCGCGCATCGCCGACACCGCCAAGGCCCTGTACCTGATCTACTTCACGCTGTCGCTACTGTGCTTCCTCGCGTTTCGCTGGGCCGGGATGAGTTGGAGCGACGCGCTGATGCACATGTTCGCGACGATGTCGCTGGGGGGCTTCTCCTCGCACGACGCGAGCTTCGGCTACTGGAACTCGCCCGTGATCGAGTACACCGCCGTCTTCTTCATGTTCCTGGCAGGCTTCAACTTCTCGCTTCACTTCCTGGCGTGGCGCCGGCGATCGCTGTGGCTCTACTTCACCGACACCGAGGCCAAGGCCTACGCGGCCACGCTCGCGCTGTCGTCGCTGGTGGTGGCGGTCTTCCTCCACCTGCACGACGTGTACCCGGAGTGGTCGGTGGCCCTGCGCTTCGCCCTGTTCAACGTCGTGTCGATCGCCACGACGACCGGTTTCGCCAGCGCCGACTTCAACCAGTGGCCGACCTTTGCGCCGGTACTGATGCTGTTCCTGTGCGGCTTCACGACCTGCGCCGGGTCCACCGGCGGCGGCATCAAGATGATCCGCGCGGTCATCCTGCACAAGCAGGCGCTGCGCGAGTTCACGCGCATCCTGCATCCGCGCGTGATCAACCCGGTGCACGTCGACGGCCGCACGATCGAGAACAACGTCGTCTTCGCCGTGCTCGCCTTCATGCTGGTCTACGGCACCTCCATCACCGTCTGCACGCTGCTGCTGCTGCTGTCGGGCCTGGACGTGGTCTCCGCGTTCAGCGCGGTGATCGCCAGCATCAACAACACTGGCCCGGGCCTGAACCAGGTTGGCCCGGCGACCAACTACGGTGGACTCAACGACTTCGAGTTATGGATCTGCACCTTCGCCATGCTGATCGGCCGGCTCGAACTGCTGGCGGTACTGGTGCTGTTCACGCCGGCGTTCTGGCGCAAGTGAGCGCAACCGTGGCGAGCCAGTCGACTGCCGCCGCCGCGCCCGTGCGGGTCAGCTTGCGCCGGGCGGCCGGTGCGCAGGCGCGCCAGGCCATGCTCGACAGCTGGCTTGCCACGGTGCCGGCGGCGCCGCGCGCGGTGATTGCCGAGGGCACGTTCGCCGATTTCGCCGTGCCGGACGATGTCACGGTGGCGCGCGTGGCGGCCGGCTGCGTGTGCTGTGTCGGCCTGGTGCCGCTGCGCGTCACCCTGACGCGGCTGCTGCGCACGGTGCGGCCGCGCGCGCTGCTGCTGCTGGTGGCGACCGACGACCATCTGCCGCGCCTGCGCGCCATGCTGGCCGCCGGTGAACTCGGCGCGGTGACCCTCGACGAGGCGGCCTGATGTCGCCACCTGGGCAACCGACCGTGGTCAGGCGCGTTGCGGCCAACGGGATCGAGCTCAACTGCTTCATCGCGCCGCATGCCGACCGCGCGCGCCCGTGGCTGGTGTTCGCGCACTCGCTCGCCAGCGACCACACGATGTGGCGGCCGCAACTGGCCGCGCTCGCCGGCGAGTTCTCGCTGCTGGCCTATGACCATCGCGGGCACGGTGCCAGCAGCGTGCCGAGCGGTCCCTATCCGCTCGAGACGCTGGCCGATGATTTCGCCGCGCTGCTCGCGGCGCTCGGCATCGCGCGCTGCCATTTCGTCGGCCTGTCGCTGGGCGGCATGGTCGGGCAGATGGCCGCGCTGCGGCACCCGACGCGCTTCACCTCGCTGACGCTGGCCGACACCACCAGCCGCCAGCCTGCCGGCGCCCGCGCCGTGTGGGACGAACGATTGGCGATCGTGCGCGCGCACGGCATGGCACCGCTGGTGGCGCCCACGCTCGAGCGCTGGTTCACGCCGGCGTTCCGCGCTGCGCAGCCTGCCGAGGTCGCCCGCATCGGCGCGATCATCGGCACCACCGCGCCCGCTGGCTACGCCGGGTGTGCCCACGCGGTGGTGAACATCGACCTGGACGCCCGCTTGCCGCGGATCGCCTGTCCGACGCTGGTCATCGTCGGGCGCGAGGATGTCGCCACGCCACCCGCGATGGCGCAGGTGATCGTGCAGGCGATTCCGGGTGCACGGCTGGTGGAACTCGACGCGGCCGCTCACCTGTCCAACATCGAGCAGGCCGAGGCGTTCACCGGCGCGTTGCGGGCGTTCCTCGCGCAAGCTTGACGCGCTCGACCCCTGCCCGCCGTGTGCAGCGCGGGCAAGCCGGATCGGCCGACCCGGTGGCGCCCCGGTGCATTGGTCCGGGCGGGAGCCCTATTCGGCGCAGCCAGCCCCCTTGAGATTCGCCGGCGGGCACCGAAATTGCAGCTAAGGGTGGGCGGTGCGCGCGGTGCGTGCCGGATGACCCTCCCGGCCGAAGGTGAACCGCATGCCGTCCTCGCGCGTTCGTTACCCCATGAACATGATCTACAACAGCCCGCACTTCTGCGTGGTCGAGTTCACCGACTACGGGTCGACGCGCGAGCACGCCGCGGGCGGCTTCGAGATCATGGACAAGTCCCTGCGCCGCGAGATTTTCCTCGGCGGCGAGGAGGCCGAGCGCTTCCGCGCCAGCGTCACCGCGCTGATCGAGCGTGAGCCCTCGCTCGACGAGGTCGACGAGTTCCTGCACAGCTACTCCGGGTTGATGACGCAGCCTTTGACTCTGCACTGAGCACTTTGCATGTACGCGAGCGCTGTGCGCTTGCACGTGCATGCAAAGTGATTCAGTCAGGGGGCTGCGCTCCGGAGCGGCCGCGCGCGTCGGCCCTCTTCCAAAAGCTACGCAAGACCTCGCTCCGATTGCTGCTGTGTCGATCGGCGAGTGCCCTCGTGTTCGGCTGAGGCCGGGCAGATTGCAGGCGACGCCACGCATGCCGCCCCAGTCCCCTTGGACTCCGCCTGTCCGCCGAGGGCCTTTGCGTTGCCCTTGTCAAGGGCCGCAGCGCGCGGCCGCTCCGGAGCGAAGGCCCTCTGGATAGGCACTTCGCGTGCAGGTGCGACGCGTAGCGTCGCGTACACACGAAGTGAAACCGCGTACGCGCTAAGTGAACTGTCGCGCGTGCGTCTCGCGCGTCCCCAGCAGCAGCACGAACGACACGACCATCCAGCCGGCCAGCAGCATCAGCGCGACCTGGAACGCTTCCAGGCTGTACTGGCGCACGCCGTTGATCGCCACCCCCTGCCAGTGGGCATCGAGGATCAGGCCGATCACTGGCATCTGCGTCAGCGTGCCGACCATCACGCCCGCGTTGACCACGCCGGTGACCGTGCCTTGCAGCGGCAGCGGCACCGACTCCTTGGCATAGCCGAACGAGATCGCCATGGCGCCGGCGCCCAGGCTGGCGGCGGCGAGTGCGGCCACCAGCAGCGGCAGCGGCGCCGCCGGCCACGCGGCGAGCGTGCAGAACCCCGCCACGGTCACGCCGGCACCAAGCGCGAACGGCCGCTTGCGCAACTGCCAGCGGTCGGACAGGCTGCCCATGATCGGGCCGCCGGTGGCGAACAGCACCAGCATCATCGACGTCACCAGGGCTGCCTGCGGCACCGACAGCGCGTGGTGCTGCACGAAGAACGGCACGCCCCACAGCCCGGTGAAGGCCAGGAAGCAGCCGCAGATGCCCGAGTTCACGACGAACAGCAGCCACGTGTTGCGGTACTGAAAGACATCCAGCACCGACTTCAGGATCGGGGCGTGGCCGCCGGCCTGCTGGCGCCGCACGGCCGCGTGCGCGTTCGGTGGCGCGTAGGTCATGAAGCGGCGATCGAGCGGGTCGTCGCGCATCTGGCGCCAGATCGCCACTGCCAGCAACAGCGCTAGCGTGCCGGAGGCGGCGATCACGCTGCGCCAGCCGAAGGCATCCGCCAGCCAGCGCAGCGGCGGTCCGGCCAGCACTGCGCCGAGCGTGCCCACCGCGAGCGACAGCCCGGAGATGGTCCCGAAGCGCGACTGCGGAAACCAGTGCGCCGCGAGCTTGAGCATCGACACCCAGGCCATGCCGTGCGCGGCGCCGATCAGCGCACGGCCTAAGCCTGCAACCAGCATCGTCTGCGCCAGCCCGAACAGCAGCGCGCCCAGGCCGGCCAGCACACTGCCCGCCAGGAACAGCCGGCTCGGTCCCCAGCGATCGACCATCACGCCGGTCGGAATCTGCATCGCCGCGTAGGCGTAGTAGTAGAAGGCGGCCAGGTTGCCGAGCCCCGCGGCGGTCAGGCCGAAGTCGCGCATCAGGTCGCCGGCGAGCGAGGCCGGCGTCACGCGCTGGAAGAAGCCGTACAGGTAGAAGGTCGCCGCGAGGCCCCAGGTCAGGTAACTCAGGCGAAGCGGCGGAAACTGCATCGGCGGCGTGGGCGTCAGGTAGCTGGGGCGGCGCAATTCCGAGGTGGCACGGAACAGCGGTCGATACTTGGCCAGCGCAGATCGCGGCAGCGCATTGATTCTCACAGTTTCAGCGCGATTGTACGGAGGGCCGTTGCTGCACCCGCGCCGCGTGGCCGCCAAGCGACGCCGTCTCGATCGACGCACAGCGCCGTCGGCGCAATCGAGCGGGGCCTCTAGTCGGAGCCTGCGCTGGCGCAGCCGGCGGCCCGTGCCCTTGGCGACAATGGCATATCGGGTGCGTCAGGCACCAACGAAGCGAGTCGTCGCGCGCCGCTGGCACCGGTCGACGCGGCCGCGCAGGGAGAGGCAGTGGAGTTCGACTATGTCGTGATCGGCGCGGGTTCGGCCGGCAGCGTGCTCGCTGCGCGCCTGTCCGAAGACCCGGGCGTGTCGGTTGCGCTGCTCGAAGCGGGCGGTCCCAACGACCGCATGCTCAACATCGTGCCCACCGGCGCTGCGGTGCACGTGATGCGCGCGAATGCGTGCAACTGGGGCTTCTCCACCGTGCCGCAGCCGGGCCTGAACGGCCGCATCGGCTACCAGCCGCGCGGCAAGGGCCTCGGCGGCTCCTCCGCGATCAACGCGATGATCTATCTGCGCGGGCAGCGCGAGGACTACGACGGCTGGGCCGCGCTCGGCGCGTCCGGCTGGGGCTGGAACGACGTGCTGCCGTACTTCATGCGGGCCGAGAACAACGAGCGCGCGGATCTCGACGACGCGCTGCATGGCCACGGCGGCCCGCTCAACGTGGCCGACCTGCGCTCGCCGCATCCGTTCGCGCGGCTGTTCATCGAGGCGGCGCAGCAGGCGGGACTGCCGGCCAACAACGACTTTTCCGGCACCACGCAGGAAGGTGCCGGGTGGTACCAGGTCACGCAGAAAAACGGCGAGCGCTGGTCGACCGCGCGCGCCTATCTCGATCCCGCGCGCGCGCGCTCGAACCTGAGCATCGTCACTGACGCGCAGGTGCTTGGCCTGATCCTCGACGGTCGGCGCGCGGTCGGCGTGCGCTTTGCGCTCGGCGGCCACGACGTGCGCGAGGTGCGCGTGCGGCGCGAAGTGATCGTCGCTGCCGGCGCATTGCAGTCGCCGCAGTTGCTGATGCTCTCGGGCATCGGCCCGGCCGCGCACCTGCAGTCGCTCGGCATCCCGGTGGTCGCGGATCTGCCGCAGGTCGGCCAGAACCTGCAGGACCACCTGGACATCATCGTCAACCGCCGCGTACGCAACTCGGACCTGCTGGGCCTGTCGATTCCCGGCGGCCTCAAGCTGCTGCGGGCGATCGGTCGCTGGCGGCGCGAGCGGCGCGGCGTGGTGGCCTCCAACTTTGCCGAGGCCGGCGCCTTCGTGCGCACGCTGCCCGGGCTCGACCGGCCCGACCTGCAACTGCACTTTGTGATCGGCATGGTCGACAACCACAACCGCACCTGGCACTGGGGCCACGGCATGAGCTGCCACGCCTGCCCTCTGCGGCCCAGGAGCCGCGGCAGCGTGATGCTGGCCGCGGCCGACCCGCGCGCCGCGCCGCGCATCGATCCCAACTTCCTGTCGCACGACGACGATCTCGAGACGCTGGTGCGCGGCTTCAAGCTGGTGCGGAAGATCTTCGCGCAGCCGGCGTTCGCGCCGTTCGGCGGTGCCGATACGTCGCGCGAGCTGTACGACGGCGCGGTGCGCACCGACGACGAGATCCGCGCCGCGATCCGCCGCCGCGCCGACACCATCTACCACCCGGCCGGCACCTGCCGGATGGGCAGCGACGCCGACGCCGTGGTCGATCCGCAGTTGCGCGTGCGCGACGTGGACGGCCTGCGCGTGGTCGATGCCTCGGTGATGCCCACGCTCGTCTCCGGCAACACCAACGCGCCGGTGGTGATGATCGCCGAGCGCGCCAGCGACCTGATCCGCGGCCGGATCGCGTAGTTCGGTACGACGCGCGGCGCGCTGTCAGCGCGGCGGTGCCGACAACAGCGCCAGCAGCGGCGCCAGGTCGGCCGCGGCGATCGCGTCGGCCGCACGCGGGGTCGGATCCTCGATCAGCGCTGCGACCAATGCATCGACCGCCTCCGGCTGCGGCAGCACCGGCCCGAAGAACAGCGGCACCCCGTTCCTCACCACCAGCAGTGTCGGAAACGTCTTGATGTCGAGATCGCCCAGGGCGTCGGCTTCGTCCTCGATGTCGATCCAGCGATGCGCGATGTCGGCATGCACGGTGGAGCGCGCCTCGAAGTGCGGGCGCACCGCATCGCAGGTGCGGCACCACGCCGCGCACAGGCAGGCGATGGTCCAGCTGCCGGACGGCGAGGCAGGAGCAGGCGAGTCGACCATCAGCGGATTGTCGCTGAGCGCCCCGGCATGCGCGGCCCGATGGCCGCAGCAGGCCCCGCCTATCTTGCGTCGCCTGTCGCGCCGCGTCGCCTGGTCGCCCGGACCCTCGGTACACCGGCCCCGGGGCGACGCTCTCGCGATCGGCTTGCAATCGATGCCGCTGGCGACGCTTTCGATAGTACCGTTCACGCGCCGATCAGGTGCAGCGTCACCTGCCGCACCTGGGCGCGGTGGCGATGCTCGTACACGAAGATCCCCTGCCAGGTGCCGAGCGCGAGCGTGCCGTCGACCAGCGGCACCGCCAGGTGAGTCTGCGTCAACGCGGCGCGCACGTGGGCCGGCATGTCGTCCGGCCCCTCGTTCTGGTGCTCGAACAGCGGATCGCCGTCGGGCACGAGTCGCGCAAAGAAGCGTTCGAGGTCGCGTCGCACGGCCGGGTCGGCGTTCTCCTGCACCAGCAGGCTGGCCGAGGTGTGGCGGATGAAGACCGTCAGCAGGCCGTCGGTGATGCCGCTGGCACCGACCCACTGCAGCACCGGGCGCGTGATCTCCACCAGCCCGCGGCCGGGCGTGGCCACGTCGAGGACGGTGCTGCTTTGGCGCACGCGCTTCCTTCCTTGAAAATGTCGCACGCAGGGCGCGCCTGCTCAGCCAGCGCAAGCCGCCGCGATCGGCGCACGCCACGCGCCGACCGCGCACGGCCGTCCGGATCAGAACCGGTGCCGCAGGCCGACGCCGAACTGCGAGCGGTTGCGATCCCAGTAGCCGTTGATCTGCGTCGCGGTGTAGCCCTCGGCGGTGATCACGCCGCCCGCGCTCGCCTGGGCGCGTGGCGTGCTGTCGGCGCTGGTGTCGGCGTAGAACGCGTACAGGTTGGTGCGGTTCGACAGCGCGTATGTGTAGCCGATGCCCCATACCGTCAGGTCGGCGCCGTAGGCGTCGTCGCTGCGGTCCTGCCAGGCGGCCAGCACCTCGCCGCCGAACAGCGGCGCACTGACGCCAAGCATCCAGACCGTCGCGTCCTTCGACGGCGTGATCGCGCTCAGCGTGAACTGGTTCTCCTCATGCGCGTAGGCGCCGTAGACCTTGACCACCTTGAAGTCGAACGAGCCGCCGACCTGCAGGTGGGTCTGGTCTTCCTTGCGCTGGGCGTTACAGGTGTTCGACAGGATCGTCGTTGTATTCGCCGGGCAGTTGATCGACTCGTAGCTCACCACCGCGACTGCCGGCCCGCTGCGGTATTGCAAGCCGCCGGTCAGAACGCTGGTGTTGTTGCTGCCGCCGGGCACTTCGGCGGCAGCCGCGTTGAACGAATAGCCCAGTGCGCCGCTGAAGCCGGACAGGTTCGGCGTGCGGTACTCGACCATGTTGTCGAGGATCAACCGGCCCGAGGCCGACGAGAACACATTGCCGAGCCCGGCATCGCGGAACGTGGTGCCGAACGGCGAGACGCCGGTGATGAAGTACTCGTAGCCGACGCCGTACTGGCGGCCGAGCCGCAGTTCGCCGTAGCTACCCTGAAGCGACGCCCAAGCCTGCCGGCCGAACAGGCGGCCGCCCTGCTGCGAGGTGCCGGCATCGGCCGCGAAGCCGCCTTCGAGCCAGAACTTGGCGTTCAGGCCGCCACCGAGCGCTTCGGTGCCGTAGATGCCGAAGCGCGACGGGGTCTGGATGCCGTCTTCCAGGCCGCGCGTCGAGCCGGGCGTGACCGCGCGCCCGGGCACGCTGTTGGGGCTGGAGTCGAGGTAGCCGAGGTCAACCACGCCGAACACGTTGACGCTGTTCTGCGCCTGCGCGGCGCCCACCGCGGCGAGGACACCCGCCACCAGGGCGAGCTTGCGAAATCCACTGCTCATGCTGTGCTCCCGGAAATGATTCGATGCGCGGGCCGGCGCTCGCATGCGTTGCCGCGCGGGTGAACAACATGCTGCGTCCGATGCCGGCCCGGCTGGTTGACGCCGGTCACCCGGCGCGCGCGGTGCGGCGCGGGCGCTACAGCCGGCATCCCGGCTTTGCAGGACCTGCTCGCCTACAATTGCGCCCTCTCCGAAAGGCCCGCGATGAACACGCGTCTCCCTGACGGGGGCCCCCTGCCGACGGCCTCGGCGGCGGTTGCCCTCGCCCCTGCCTCCCGCCTGCCCATGAGCGCCACCGACGCCACGCTGCGCGCACTGCTCGTGCGCCGCATCCTGATCCTGGACGGCGCGATGGGCACGATGATCCAGCGCTACAAGCTGACCGAGGCCGAGTTCCGCGGCGACGCGCTTCACGGCCCACGCCGACGACCTCGAAGGGCAACAACGATCTCCTCGTGCTGACGAAGCCCGAGGCGATCGCGGCGATCCACGACGCCTACTTCGAAGCCGGCGCCGACATCGTCGAGACCAACACCTTCAATGCGACCTCGATCGCGCAGGCCGACTACGAGCTCGGCGAGGATCGCCTACGAGATCAACCTCGCCGCGGCGCGGCTCGCGCGCGGCGCGCCGACGACTGGACAGACGCGACCCGGACAAGCCGCGCTTCGTCGCCGGCGCGCTCGGGCCGACCAACCGCACCGCGTCGATCTCGCCCGACGTGAACGACCCCGGCGCGCGCAACGTCACCTTCGACCAGCTGGTCGCCGCCTACGGCGAAGCACGCGCGGGCCTGATCGAGGGCGGCGTCGACCTCCTGCTGGTCGAGACCATCTTCGACACGCTCAACGCCAAGGCGGCGCTGTTCGCGATCGAGGAGGTGTTCGACGACGCGGGCGGCGCGTCTGCCGATCATGATCTCCGGCACCATCACCGACGCGTCGGGCCGCACGCTCTCGGGCCAGACCATCGAGGCGTTCTGGAACTCGGTGCGGCACGCGAAGCCGCTCGCGGTGGGCCTCAACTGCGCGCTCGGCGCGAGCGATGATGCGGCCGTACATCGAGGAGCTCGCGCGGGTGGCCGACGTGCTTCGTCGCGTGCTATCCGAACGCGGGCCTGCCCAACGCGATGTCCGGCGGGCTACGACGAGACGCCGGCGAGACCTCGGCGGCTGCTGGGCGAGTTCGCGCAGAGCGGGCTTCGTCAACATCATCGGCGGCTGCTGCGGCACCACGCCGGAGCACATCCGCGCCATCGCCGAACGCGCGTCGGCGGCCGCTGCGCGCCGCGCAACGCTGCCGCGAGCACGCGCGACACGTGATACTGACGCCTCGTCGCGGCCTCGGAGCCGCTCGACGATCGGCGGACGACGTCGCTGTTCGTCAACGTCGGCGAGCGCACCAACGTCACCGGTTCGCGCGCCTTCGCCAAGCTGATCCTCGCCGGCAACTACGCCGAGGCGGTGACGGTGGCGCGCCAGCAGGTGGAGAACGGCGCGCAGATCATCGACGTCAACATGGACGAAGCCATGCTCGACTCGCAGGCGGCGATGACGCGCTTCCTCAACCTCATCGCCGCCGAGCCCGACATCGCCCGCGTGCCGGTGATGATCGACACCTCCAAGTGGAGCGTGATCGAGGCCGGCCTGAAGTGCGTGCAGGGCAAGAGCATCGTCAACTCGATCTCGCTGAAGGAGGGCGAGGCCGAGTTCCTGCGCCAGGCGACGCTGTGCCTGCGCTACGGCGCGGCGGCGATCGTGATGGCCTTCGACGAGCAGGGCCAGGCCGACACCCTCGAGCGCAAGACCGAGATCTGCGCGCGCGCCTACAAGCTGCTGACCGAGCAGGTCGGCTTCCCGCCCGAGGACATCATCTTCGATCCGAACATCTTCGCGGTCGCCACCGGCATCGAGGAGCACAACAACTACGCCGTCGACTTCATCGAGGCCACGCGCTGGATCAAGGCCAACCTGCCGCGGCGCCAAGGTCAGCGGCGGCGTCTCCAACGTCTCGTTCTCAGCTTCCGCGGCAACGACCCGGTGCGCGAGGCGATCCACACGGTGTTCCTGTACCACGCGATCCAGGCCGGGCATGACATGGGCATCGTCAACGCCGGCCAGCTCGGCGTGTACGAGGACATCGAGCCCGAGCTGCGCGAGCGCGTCGAGGACGTGATCCTCAACCGCCGCGCCGACGCCGGCGAGCGCTTGGTGCAGTTCGCCGAGCAGGTGAAGGCCGGCGGCAAGAAGAAGGAGGAGGACCTCGCGTGGCGCGACGCGCCGGTGGAGAAGCGCCTCGAGCACGCGCTGGTCAAGGGCATCGCCGACCTCGTCGTCGAGGACACCGAGGAGGCGCGCGCCGCGATCGCCGCGCGGACGCCCGATCGAGGTCATCGAAGGGCCGCTGATGGACGGCATGAACGTCGTCGGCGACCTGTTCGGCGCCGGCAAGATGTTCCTGCCGCAGGTGGTGAAGTGCGCGCGTGATGAAGCAGGCGGTCGCGCACCTGGTGCCGTACATCGAGGAAGAGAAGGCGGCGTTCGTGGCCGCCGGCGGCGAGGCCCGCGCCAAGGGCAAGGTCGTGATCGCCACCGTCAAGGGCGACGTGCACGACATCGGCAAGAACATCGTCGGCGTGGTGCTCCAGTGCAACAACTACGAGGTCGTCGACCTCGGCGTCATGGTGCCGGCCGAGAAGATCCTCGAGACCGCGCGCGACGAGAAGGCCGACATGATCGGCCTCTCGGGCCTGATCACGCCCTCGCTGGAGGAGATGGTGCACGTGGCGCGCGAGATGGAGCGCCAGGGCTTCACGCATGCCGCTGCTGATCGGCGGTGCCACCACCAGCCGCGTGCACACCGCGGTGAAGATCGCGCCGCACTACACCAACGGCCCGGTGGTCTATGTGTCCGATGCCAGCCGCTCGGTGAGCGTGTGCCAGAGCCTGGTGTCCGACGACGCGGCGAGCAAGTTCATCGGCGATCTGAAGGCCGAGTACGAGCGGGTGCGCGAGCAGCACGCGGCCAAGAAGGGGCCGGAGCTGATCGACCTCGCTGCCGCGCGCGCCAACGCCACGAAGGTCGACTGGTCGGGCTACGTCGCGCCCAAGCCCAAGTTCATCGGCCGCCGCCAGTTCAGGAACTACGACCTGGCGATGATCGCCAAGTACGTCGACTGGGGACCGTTCTTCCAGACCTGGGACCTGCACGGCCCGTTCCCGAAGATCCTGACCGACGACGTGGTCGGCGAGCACGCGCGCCAGGTGTTCGCCGAGGGCGAGAAGATGCTCGAGCGGATCGTCAACGAGCGCTGGCTGACGGCCAATGCCGCGGTCGCGTTCTACCCGGCCAACTCGGTCGGCGAGGACATCGAGGTCTACACCGACGAGTCCCGTCGCGACGTGCTCTTCACCTGGCACGGCCTGCGCCAGCAGACCAAGAAGCCGGTGCTCGACAGCCCGCAAGGGCGTGTGCCCAATCCCAACCAGGCGCTGGCGGACTTCATCGCGCCGAAGTCCAGCGGCATCGCCGACCACGTCGGCCTCTTTGCTGTCACGTCCGGCATTGGCATCGAGAAGCGCGAAGCGATCTTCCAGAGCAAGCACGACGACTACGGCGCGATCATGCTCAAGGCGCTCGCCGACCGGCTCGCCGAGGCCTTCGCCGAGCTGATGCACGAGCGCGTGCGGCGCGACCTGTGGGGCTATGCCGCCGACGAGTCGCTCGGCACCGAGGCGCTGATCCGCGAGCAGTACCGCGGCATCCGCCCGGCGCCCGGCTACCCGGCCTGCCCCGAGCACGCGGTCAAGCGGGCGATGTTCGACGTGCTGGGCGCGAGCGACATCGGCATGGCGCTCACCGAGAACTACGCGATGACCCCCGCTTCCAGCGTCAGCGGTTTCTACCTCGCGCATCCGCAGGCCAAGTACTTCAACGTCGGCCGCATCGGCCGCGACCAGCTCGAAGACCTCGCGCGCCGCAAGCACGAGTCGGTCAGCGAACTGGAGCGGTGGCTGGCGCCGCTTCTCGGTTGAGCCGGCTGGAAATCCTGGGCGAACTGGTCGCCGAGCGGCGGCTGGTGCTTGCTTGCGCCGACGGCGCCGTGCTGGACGTCGTCGTTCGTTTCGGTCGGCCGGTGCCGATGGACGGGGGCAATTCACTCGCCGACGACTGCTGGTGCTCCGTTCAGGTCGTCGTCGGGGCGGCCCCGCGCGCGGTTCGCGCGATCGGTGGCGTTGACGCGATGCAAGCGCTGCAACTCGCCATCGTTGCAGCCGACGACGAGCTTGCGCTGATTGAAGGCGAACTCTCAGGCAAGCTCGCCTGGCAAGGCGGCGGCGTATACGCGCGTCTGGCCAGCCGCCCGGATCTTCGATGACTCTCCCGCGCTGGCTACTGTTCGACCTCGGTGGCGTGCTGATGGACTGGGCCGGGCCGCGCGAGCTGCCGGCCTTCCTCCCTGCGCCGCTGGATGCCGACCTGCGGCTGCGGATGGCCGGCTGCGCCGCGACCGATGCCTTCGAGCGTGGCGCGATCACGCCCGAGGTCTTCGCCAAACGCTTCGTGCGCGACTGGCAAGTGCGGCTCGCGCCAGCCGAGTTCCTGATCCGCTATGTCGAGTGGCTGCGCGGCCTGTACCCCGGGGCGGAAGACCTGTTAGCGCGGCTCGGCACGCGCTACAAGCTCGCCTGCCTGAGCAACACGAACGCCTTGCACTGGGAGCGGTCAGACGCGATGCGCTGGCTGCAGCGCACGCTCGACGTGGCGCTGTCCTCGCACGAACTGCAGCTGCGCAAGCCGCAGCCGGAGATCTTCGCGGCGGCGCTCGAGCGGCTGGGATGCACGGCGCCCGAGGTGGTCTACTTCGACGACCTGCCGGCCAACGTCGCGGCCGCGCGCGCCGCCGGCTTCGACGCGCATCATGTCGACGGCTTCGAAGCGCTCGAGAAGCGCATTCAACACCTGGGACTGCTCGATGGCTGAATCCACCGCTAGCCCGGCCCCGCTGCCTACCGTGCGCGTGGGCGATCGCTGGCGCTTCGCCAGCACCGGCCGCGTCAGTGGCGTGCGCAGCGAAGAGACGCGCCGCGTGGTCGAGCTGACGGCCGAGCGCATCGTCTGCGAGGTCGACTCCACCGACATGCACGCCGCGCGCGGCCGCTTCACCTACACGCGGCACTGGAACCTGGTCACGCGGCCAGCGCCGCTGCGCGAGGGCGAGACGCCGGAGGACGTCGGCCAGTGGCGCTGGCAGCCGCATTACCCGCAGTTCGACTTCCCGCTGGTGCCGGGCAAGCTGTGGCGCGGCACCGCGCGCACCAGCAACTCGGTGACCGAGACCATCAACGTCCATCGCTACGAAGGGCGCGTGCTGACGCCGCGCACGCTGACCGTGCCCGCCGGCACCTACGCCGCGCTGCCGGTGCGCTACGTGGCCGACGTGGTGACCGAGGGCGAGGCCACGCCTTCGCCCTGGCGCAACGAGGAGACGCTGTTCTATGCGGCCGCGGTCAACCTCTTCGTGCGCGCCGAGCACCGCGTGGTCGATCCGGCCGGCGGCGTGGCGCGCGACACGGTGCTCGAACTGCTGGCCTATGAGCCCGCCGGGCCGCCCCAAGGGCGAATCCCTGAGCGCGCAGCGCGAGGGTCGTCCAGTGAACCGGCGCCGCGCTGAGCGCCGCGCGCTGCTGCGGGCCGCTGCGGCCCTGCCGCTGACGGCCTGCACGCGCAGCGACCCCGAGCGCGAGTTGCGCGCCACCATCGCCACGATGGCGCAGGCGATCGAGCGACGCGAGCCCGCCGACTTCCTCGCCGGCGTGGCGGAGGACTTCACGCGCGAGTCCAGCGCCTTCGGCAAGCAGGACGCCAAGCGCATCCTCGCCGGCATCCTGCTGCGCAACGAGAAGGTCACGGTGACCGCGGTCGTCACCGAGCTGGCGATCGCCGGCGAGCGTGCCAGCGTGCGGCTGCGCGTGGTGGCCACCGGCGGCGCCGGGCTGCTGCCCGAGCGCGGCCAGACGTGGGAGTTCGACTCGGCCTGGCGCCGCGTCGACGGGCGCTGGCAGGTCTTCAACGCGGAGTGGCGCGAGGGTCTGTAGTGCGGTTATCGCCGCCTCGCGTTGCCGTGCCGATTGCGGGCCGCGGGCGCCGGGCCGCGCTGCGCTGCAGATTGCGGCGGGCGAGCCAAAGTGACATCGTCTCGGCCTCAACCGCGTCACGAGGAGGTTCCATGCTGACGCACGCTCCCGCCACGACGATCCTGCCCGTGCGCGACCTCGGCCGCGCACGCCACTTCTACCAGCAACGCCTCGGCCTGACGCCGATGGGCCTGCAGCAGGACGGCAAGTTCCTGTTCGCTCTGGGCGACGGCGGCACGCTTGCCCTGTTTCCCAAGCCCGACGGCACCAGGGCGGAGCACACCGCCCTCAGCTTCAGGGTCGACGAGTTGACGCGCGAGATCCACGCCCTGGAAGCGGCCGGGGTCGTGTTCGAGGACTACGACCTGCCGGGCTTCAAGACGGTCGAGCACGTTTGCGTGCTCGGGTCGGAGAAGGCGGCCTGGTTCAAGGACACCGAGGGCAACATCCTCTGCCTGCACGAGGACGTGCAGTAGCCGATCGGCGTGCCGCGCCTGCCGGCGGCATCGGGCGTGGCTGCGGGTCGCGCAGCGTCAAGCCGGCGGCCCGCCGGGCGCGCACCGCCCTCCCCGCGGCAGGGATCGGCCACGCGCGGCCGGCCCCATGTTTATTTCGCGTCTCCCCTTGATCGCAGGCTCGGCGGCCCCACACCGACAACCATAAGCTGTTGTCGTGCGGACCCCAGGGAGGCCGCGAAATGACGTCACCGATCAAGCCGACCGCGTCGAGTCGGCAGCCGGCCGTGGCCGGCATGTTCTATCCGGCGGATCCTGCCGAGTTGCAGCGTGAAATCCGGCACTACCTCAGCGGGGCCCCTGCCGCGCCCGCGGCTGCCCCGTTGCCCAAGGTACTGATCGTTCCGCACGCGGGCTACGTGTACTCCGGTTTGGTCGCTGCCAGCGCTTATGCGCGGCTGGTTCCGCTGGCCGGCCGCATCCGCCGCGTGGTACTTCTGGGGCCGGTGCATTGCGTGCCGGTGCGCGGCCTGGCGGTGCCCTCGGTGGCGCGCTTCGAGACGCCGCTCGGCGCCGTCGAAATCGACCGTGAGGCTATCGGCCGCCTGGCCGGCCTGCTGCAGGTCGTGACCAGCGACCGCGCGCATGCCCAGGAGCACTCGCTCGAAGTGCAGCTGCCGTTTCTGCAGCAGGTGCTCGGCCGGTTTGCGCTGGTGCCGCTCGCCGTGGGCGAGGCCTCGGCTGCCGAGGTGGCCGAAGTGCTGGCGCGGCTGTGGGGCGGCGAGGAGACGCTGGTCGTCGTCAGTTCCGACCTTTCCCACTACCTGCCCTACACGGCGGCGTGCGCCGCGGACCGCGCCACCGTGAACGCGATGCTGGCGCTCGAGTCCACGCTCGACCCCACGCAGGCCTGCGGCGCCGCGCCGGTCAATGGCCTGCTCGCTTTCGCACGACGCCGCCGGCTGCGCCCCGAACTGCTCGATCTGCGCAACTCCGGCGACACCGCCGGCGACCGCGGTCGCGTGGTCGGCTATGCGGCGCTGGCGCTGTACGAAGCCGATGCCCCTGCCACGACGGGCACGGAGGACGCGTCGACGTCCGCCGAAGAGCGCGGCCCGACGCTGCTCGCGCATGCGCGCGCGGCGATCGCGCGCCGGCTCGGCCTGGCGGCGGTTGCTGCGCCACACGCGTCGTTCCTGGACGAACCGGGCGCGACCTTCGTCACGCTGAAGATCGAGCGCGAGCTGCGCGGCTGCATCGGCTCGCTCGCGCCGCATCGGCCGCTGGGCGAGGACGTGCGCGCCAATGCGCTGGCCGCCGCGTTCGACGACCCGCGCTTTCCGCCGCTGGCGCTCGGCGAGTTCGCGTCGCTCGAGGTCGAGGTGTCGGTGCTGTCGCCGCCGACGCCGATCGTCGCTTCGACGAGCGAAGCCGACGCACTGCGCAGCTGCGTCCGGGCGTCGACGGCGTGACGCTGCAATGGGGCCATCGCGCGGCACCTTCCTGCCGCAGGTGTGGGAGAACCTGCCCACGCCGCGCGAGTTCGTGGCCCACCTGAAGCGCAAGGCCGGACTGCCGCCCGACTTCTGGTCGAGCGATCTGTCGATCTCGCGCTACACGGTCGAGAAATTCACCGAGGAAGCGCTGGCATGACACGCGCCGACAGCATGCGCCCGGCCCGAGAGCCGGGAGCTACCCGGCGCGCTGGTGGCACCCGCTCGACGACGGCCGCATCCAGTGCGACCTGTGCCCGCGCGACTGCCGGCTGCACGAGGGCCAGCGCGGCGCCTGCTTCGTGCGCAAGCGCGAAGGCGACGCCATGGTGCTCACCACCTACGGCCGCTCGTCGGGCTTCTGCGTCGATCCGATCGAGAAGAAGCCGCTCAACCACTTCTACCCCGGCAGCTCGGCGGTGCTCTCGTTCGGCACCGCCGGCTGCAACCTCGCCTGCAAGTTCTGCCAGAACTGGGATATCTCCAAGTCGCGCGACATGGACCGGCTGATGGACCAGGCCAGCCCGGATGCGATTGCCGCCGCGGCACTGGAGACTGGCTGCAAGAGCGTCGCCTTCACCTACAACGACCCGGTGATCTTCGCCGAGTACGCGCTGGACACCGCCGACGCCTGCCATGCGCGCGGCCTGCAGACCGTCGCGGTGACCGCCGGCTACATGCACGCCGAGCCGCGGCGCGAGTTCTACGCCAAGATGGACGCCGCCAACGTCGACCTGAAGGCCTTCACCGACGAGTTCTACTTCAAGCTGACCGGCGCGCACCTGGCGCCGGTGCTCGACACGCTGAAGTACCTGGTGCATGAAACGGACTGCTGGACCGAGATCACCACGCTGCTGATCCCGGGCAAGAACGACTCCGACGCCGAGATCGACGCCATGTGCCAGTGGATCGCGCGCGAACTGCGGCCGGACGTGCCGCTGCACTTCACCGCCTTCCATCCCGACTACAAGATGGACGACCTGCCGGCCACGCCCCCGAGCACGCTGAGCCGGGCGCGCCGCATCGCGCAAGAAGAGGGCCTGCAGTTCGTCTACACCGGCAACGTGCACGACCGCGAAGGCGGCACGACCTTCTGCCCGCAGTGCCATGCGGTGCTGATCGAGCGCGACTGGCACCGCATCCTGCGCTACGAGTTGGCGACCGACGCCACCGAAGAAGTCGGCCGCTGCCCGCATTGCGCGAGCGCCATCGCCGGCCGCTTCGGTCGCTTCGACGGCGGCTTCGGCAAAAGGCGCATCCCGGTGCGCGTGGCGATGCGCTGAGCGCGTGCCGCGTTGACGGGGGTCGGTTGTCGTCGACCTGATGATGGCCGCTGTTGCGTGCGGCGGACGTATGGCAGGCCGGTCATCTGCGAGATTGCGCGGCTGCCGGCCGGCCGTGTGGCCGGTGGTGCCTTTCGTCGCCTGCCGCATCTTTCCGGTATCGCGCACCGGTGCGCTGGTCACCGGATGTGTCTATCTTCTTTCCGTTCCCGCCGGTATCCGCATCGCTTCGATGCGTTGCCGCGCCGGGCCCGCGTGGCGCGCGTGTCTCGCGCCAGAGGATCACCATGCCGAGCTCTGATCCACGCGAATCGATCCTCGTCGTCGGCGCCAGCGGACGGACGGGCCGGTACGTGCTGCGCTACCTCGGCGCCGCCTCGGTGCCGGCGATCGCCTGCGTGCGGCGCGCGGACCGGCTGCCGAGCGAGCGCGGCGCCGCGGTGCACGAAGTGGCCACCGCCGATGTCGAGCAGCCGTTCACGCTGCAGCCGCTGTTCGAGCGTGCCGCGCACGTGATCTACGTCGCCGGCAGCGACCGCAAGAGCCTGTCGCCCGGTGCCTGGCAGCTCGAGGTCGATTGCCTGGCCACCTGTCTGGAACTGGCGCAGCGCGCGGGGCTGCCCGGCCGCTGGGTCTACGTGGGCTTCAGCGGCGAAGCACGCGGCGCGACCAACTGGGCCGAGACGCGCTGGCGCGAACTGAAGGTCGCGGCCGAGGATGCGGTCGCCGCCAGCGGACTGAACTACTTCGTGCTGCGCACCGGCCGCGTGACCGACCCGGTCGGCGACGAACCGCGCGTGGCCGTCTCGCAGCGCGCGGTTGCCGCGCAGGCCGAACTGCCCTGCAACGTGCTCGCGTTCCTGCTGACCGGTGCGGCGCTTGGCGGCGCCGCGGCACGCTCGCGTGCCGTGGTCGGCATCGAGCCGAGCGGCCAGCGGCTGCAGCCGGCGGTGCAGGCATTCGCCCGCCTCCAGCCCGACAGCGCCGGACTGCACGTGCAGGCGCTAGGTTTCTCGCGCGCCTGACGCCAGGCCTCGCACGCGGCAGCGTGCGCCGCGCCGCCGATTGACGCTCACTTCACCTGGATCCGGTTGATGTACTCGATCAGCGACAGGATCTTGCCGCGCACGTAGACCTCGGGGTTGTAGGGCACGTCCATGTAGTACTCGGCGGCCTTCACCCGGTAGTCGAAGCCCCAGGTCGGCATGTCGCGCGTGCCGTGGCCCGCAACGTCCTTGCTGCCGTCGATCGATTCGTACAACCGCGCCGCCGGCAGGATGCCGCCGTTGTTCTTGGCGAGCACGGTCAGGTCGGGCGGGCTCTTCTTCAGGAACTCGACGTTGGGCCCCTGACCCTTGCCATTGGCGCCGTGGCAGCTGGCGCAGTTGGCCATGTATTCGCGCTGCCCGAGGTCGGCCCCCTTGGCCTGCGCCCAGGCGCCACCGGCAGCCAGGCAAAGGGCAATCGCCAAGCCGCTGAGTTTCAGTGTGCGCTTCGTCATGTTGTTCTCCATTGAGCCGGGCCAGCATTGGCCCGGATGAAACCATGATCCGCCGCGGCCGAAGGCCGAGCGTCCTGCGTCCGACCTGCGCCGCACATCACTTCACCTGCAGGCGATTGATGTACTCGAGCAGCGCCAGGATCCTGGCGCGCACCACGACCTCCGGGTCGTACGGCGCGTCCCAGTAGTACTGGGCCGCCTGGATCCGATAGTCATTGCCCCAGGCCGGCATCTCGCGCGTGCCGTGTGCGGGCACATCACGCGCGCCGTCGATCACCTCGTACATCCGGGCCATCGGCCGGATGCCGCCGCTGGCCTTTGCGAGTGTGGTGAGGTTGGTGGGCTGGCGGTTGAGGTAGGTACTCATGACCCCGCTGCCCTGGCCGTCGAGGCCGTGGCACATCGCGCAGTTCGTGTCGAACTCGCGCTTGCCGAGGTCGGGGCGGGTCTGGGCCAAGGCACTGCCTGATACCAGCAGGACGCCGAGCAGTGCGCCACTCAGGGCCGCGTGCTTGATGGACATATCGCCTCCGCAGTCGCGGGCGGAGACGACGATTGGGCGTACCCACCCTCACTTGCAACATAGGCGCGAGTGCAACAACTTCAACGTCTGGCTGCGCAGTCAATGACCGCCGTCAATCGCCGGCGCCACGCCGACAGGCGCCCGGCTCAGGCGGCCAGCCGCCCGACGTCGCGCAGGAACCGCAGGACGAGGCGCGTCAGCGCCACGCCCTCGGCCTCGACGAAAGGATGCCCGCCCGGTGCTCCGGTCCACGCGTGGCCGAGCCGCTCGATGCGCAGCGCGCGCACCCGCAGCAGCCCGTCGGCATCGCGATAGTCGGTCTGCGCCAGCCCGTCTGCCGGCGATGTGGCCGCCGCCTGCAGCGCGGATCGACCACCGTATCGGCCAGGCCCTGCAACACCATCAGCGGCGTTACCGCGCGGCCGCCACCGAGCGCCAGCGTGGGTGCGACCGCCAGGCCGCGCTTGAGCACGTCGCGCGGGTCCTGCAGATTGGGCGTGCCGAGCAGCGGCGGCGCTGCCACCGCGACCACGGCATCGATGCGATCGGCGGCATGGAAGGCGAGCAGCGCAGCCAGGCCGCCGCCCGCGGACAGACCCACGGCCGCCACCGCGCCCGGCGCCACGGCCACCTGCCGGCCCACCTCGTCCAGCATCGCGCGCACGACGTCGAGTTCGCCGTGGCCACGCTGCGCCGCTGGCGTGAACCAGTTCCAGCAACGCCACAGGTTGGCGCGCCGGCGCTGTTCCGGGCACAGCAGGCGGAACCGCTGCGCATCCGCCGCGCGCGTGAAGCCGCTTGCCTGCGCGAAGCCGAGCGCGCGCTGCTTGCAGCCGTGCAGCAGCACCACGAGCGGCGCCGGCGCGTCGTCACGCAAACCGCGCGGGCAGTACAGGCCATAGCTCCAGCGCGCAGTGGCGAACGGGCCGGGAAAGAGGCGCGCTGACAGGACCGCGACCTGGCCGCGCCGCCACTGACCTTGCCACAGGCCCAGCCGCACCAGCAGCCAGGTGCGCAGCCGCGCCAGCCAGTGAAATAGGCGATCGAACATGCGTCGACCGTATCACCTGATCGCGACGCGAGCCGCCGCCACCGACAATCCGACGCATGAGAACGATCCGCGATCTGGCCAGTCTGCCCTTGCACATTGCGGGCCGCATCGAGCGGATCGTCGTGCGCGGCGCCGTGCGAGCTCCGGCGCGCAGCGTCGATGCCACGCGCGCGCTCGCGGGCATCGGCCTCCCCGACGACCGCCTCGGCGTCAGCGGCGAGGCCGACCGGTCAACGCGGCAGGTGACGCTGATCCAGCACGAACACCCGCCGGTGATCGCGCAACTGGCGCGCGTGGCCGCGGTGGATGCGCTCGGCCTGCGGCGGTTCACCGCAACGGGCGCGGCGGCTCGAAGGTGCCAGGGCTGGCCGCGCGCTGTAGCAGCACTACCGGCCCGTCGTTGACGGCGATGTCGTTGAATCCGTCGGCGTTCAGGTCCCCGATCGCGATGAAGTTGCCCGAGTACGGCCCGTCGTAGACGCCGCCGGGCACGAGCAGTCCACGGCTGGCCGCGGACTGCAGCAGCACGGTGATACGCGACGGTAGGTTCTGTGCCTGGTAGACGAGCGACACGACGGCAACGTCTGGAAGGCCGTCGCCGTTCAGGTCGGCGACGGCCAGGCGCCGCGCGCCGTCGGCGACCGTGATGGAGGTGGCGGTGAAGTTGCTGGCGCTCGTCTGCCGCAGCAGCGTGAGGCTGGCGCCGCCGGTGCCGCCGGCCGGCGCGTTGCCTGCATTCGCGACGACGATGTCAGTCCTGCCGTCACCGTCGATATCCGCGATGGCGACCCCCTGCGGACGCAGTCCCGCCCCCAAGACCGTCGGGGGATCGAAGCTGCCGCTGCCGTTCTGCCGGAGGATCACGACCCCATCGGTTGCGGCGAGGACGATGTCGATCCGACCGTCGCCATCGATATCGCCGACCGCCACGTCCTCCGACCCGCGACCGCTACCAATCGTGAGCGCAAGCGGCGGCTGCAGCGTGCCCGGCGGCACGGCGTTCTGTGCAAGCAGCAGCGCGCGGCCGTTGACGAGGACCCCGTCGGCCACGATCAGGTCGGCGCGGCCATCCCCGGTCAGATCGGCCATCGCGGCATCGGTCGCCGCGCCGCCCGTCGACGTCCACTGCGATGGCAGGAAACGTCCCGCTTGCAGCGGGTCCTGGCGCAGCAGCGCAATGCCGCCGCTGTTGTTGACCGCTCCCGGTTGTGGCGCGACGGTCGCCGGCGAGGCGGCGACGAGATCGACCCGTCCGTCACCGTCGAAGTCGCCGGCGGAAAGGCCCCAAGGGTCCGGCCCTGTCGCACCCTGGACGGGCGCGGCGAAGCCGCCCTGCGCGGACTGCAGGAAGACATCGACATAGCCGGGATGCGGTGGCGGCCCTGCGACGTAGGTCGATGCGACCGCGACGTCGGCCCGCCCGTCGGCGTTCAGATCGGTAACAACGATGCCCGCCTGCACCCAGAACGGCGCGATTGCACCATCACCCCCGCCTCCGCCCCCGCCACAGGCGACGACAAGCGCGGCGCTGGCCAGCGCCGTCAACCGCAGGCATACGGTCCGCTTGATGTCCATGTCCGCTCCCTCGCTGCGCCCGAAGTGAGCTGTCGATGTACACAATGGACCGCTGCCCGCCGGCCAACTTGACGAGTGTCAGCGCGTCCTCGACGCATAGATCGCGCGTGCGCCAGTCGGCGTGGCCAGCGCCAGTGGCTGCGGCGCCCGGCGCTGCCGCTCGTCCGGCGTCCGCTCTCAGGCTGCCTCCGGAGGACCGCTTTGTCGAATCCTGTGTGGAAGGAGCGGGTCGACTGCAGCCAGTCACCAAGTCTGCTTCGCGGCCTCACGGACCCCTGTTGATTAGCACCGCGGTCGTCGCGCAAGAGCTGTTCTCGAACCTGAAGCGCGGGCCGGCATCACCCCCACCGGAGCCCGCCTCAAGGTGCCGCAACGGGAATGCCCGCAATCGCCTTGCCAACTTTGGCGTGAGGTGGCGCGAGGTTTGCGCTGCCCGCTAGCAGCGCCGCGCGCTCGCCTTTGGGCGCCGCCAGCACCAGTGGTTGCCGCGACCACTGCATACGCTCGTTCTTTGGCAGGTCGCGCATCTGCATCAGCACCCAGTGCGCACGCTCGGGATCGGGCGCGTCGCCGCGATACTGGCGTGCGTGCGCCGCATGCGGGGCGCGCAGAATGCCGGCGAGCCAGGCGGCCTGCAGCGGCGTGAGTTGCGCCGGGCGTTTGCCGAAGTAGGTGCGCGCGGCAGCGCGCGCGCCGCACAGGCCCGGCCCCCAGTCCACGGTGTTGAGGTACAGCAGCAGGATGCGCTCCTTGCCGAGCGTGCGTTCCATCTCCAATGCGTACAGCAGCTCGCGCAGCTTGCGCGCCACGGTGCGCTCGCCGCCGGTGAACAGCGTGCGTGCCAGCTGCTGCGTGAGCGTGCTGGCGCCGCGCAGCGGGCGCTCGATCGCAGTTGACGGCAGCGCGACCTCGGCCATGTCGTGATCGCGATCCGCCGCCGCCAGCGCCTTCGTGATTTCCACCGGATCGAAGCCCGCGTGCTGCAGGAAGCGCTGGTCCTCGGCGGCCAGCACTGCGGCCGGCAGGAGCGGGCCGAGGGCGTCGCGATCGAGCCAGCCGGGCTCGCCCTCGCCGCTGGTGAGCGTGCGCGCCGTCCCGTCGGCGGCGCGGCAAGCGAAGGCAAACCAGCCGTCCTGCAGTCGTTCGGTGGCCAGCCCGCCGACCTCGACACCGTCGATGCGCAGTTCGTTGCTTGCGCGCAGCGACGGCAGCGCAAGCTGGCCGCTCGCCTGCACGCGGCCGTCGATGCGCGCGATGCGCGCTTCGGGCACGGCATCGGCAAGCACACGGTAGACGGCGGCGATCGGCGTCGCCGGCAGCGACCAGTCGAGCGCGATGCCGGTGGGCGACAGCTGCGCCACCGCATCGACGGCCACGTCGAGCGTCTCCAGCCGCAGGTCGAGCAGGCGATTGCTCTCGATGCCGGCGCGCCGCGTGGCCCGCAGCTCGATCGGCGGCAGGGCGACCGTCTTGCTTGCCAGGCGCGCATCGCTGACGCGGCAGGGCGCGCAGCGCACCACCAGCGTGTCGTGCTCGCGTGCGAGGGCCAGATAACCTGCCCGCGTGGTGAGGTGCCGGCCGTCGAGCAGGCGCATGCCGAGCGGTGAGGTGGCCAGGCGCAGCAGCCCGGCCACGTTGGCGTCGACCGTCACGCCCGGCAGCGCACGCATCGGCACGGTCCACGCCCCGGGGCGGCGGTCGAACACGCCGCTTGTGGCCAGCACCAGCGCCAGTGCGCAGGCCGCGAGCGTGAGGCCGAGCAGCACGCCGAGTGCGAGGCGGCGTGGCCAGCGACGCGCGGTGTTCATGGCGGCCCTCCGTCAGTGCGTGGCCAGCGGAGAGATCACCGTGGTGGCCCACCACGCCGTGTCGCTGCTGCGCGTGCGCAGCGCGCCCCAGTACCAGGCCGACACATCGGTCCAGGCCTGCGTGCGATCGACGCGCTCGATGCGCTCGCACACGCGCAAGCGCTCGCCGCCCCGGTCGGCCACGAAGCAGCTCCAGGCAGCACCGTCGATATCGACATGCGCGCGCGGCGCGCTGGCGGCGAACCCGGCGGCGCGGAAGCAGTCGACCGCCGGATGCAGCTGGCGGGTGGGCTGCGTCACGTGCCGCAGCACCAGCACCTTGCGGCCGGCGCCGAAGCGGGCGATCGCGCCGGGGAAGCGGTGCGCGAAGCGCACCTCGAGCGGCGTGAGCGCCAGTTGGGTCAGCGGCTGGCCGCGGAACGTGGTGGGCCAGTCGATCGCCGCCGCCGTCAGCGACGACAGCGACGATCGGACCGGCGCCGCCACGTCGCCCGCATCGCGCGTGAACGCGAAGGCGACGAGCGGCACCACGGCCGCGGCCAGACAAGCGCCGACGTAGGTGGCGCGCGCGAGCCGCAGGTGCTGCGGGCGCGGCGCGCTCATTGGTTGAGACGGAAGCTTCGAGCGCGTGGCGGCGCGCCATTGGGTCAGCGCGACGATCGGCACGATCGCCAGCGCGAACGCGGCCAGGCCCACAACATCGTGCGCAGCGGCCGGCGCCGCGATCAGCCCGGCTTCGGTGAAGAACAGCGCGACGTTACGCAGCACGTTGGCGGCAAACACGATGACCGCCGCGCCCACGCCGTTGGCCAGCGTGCGGCGTGTGCTGGCACCGTTCAGGCACGACAGCAGCGCCGCCGTGTACGAGCCGACCCACAGCATGCCGATGCCGGCGCAGGGCGCATCGATCAGCACTGTGCTTCCGTTGAACACCAGCGCGGCCCCGGCGGGCGCGGCCTCGATGCCGAGCAGTGCCAGCACGGGGGCCGCCGCCAGCGCGGTCGCCACGCGCAGCGGAAAGCCGAGATAGAACTGCAGCGAGGCGATCAGCGGCAACGACAGCAGCAGCAGTGTGACCAGCGGCGCCGCGGGCCGGCGCGGCAGCGCTGCGGTGACGTACGCGGCGAGCGCCAGCATCGCGAGCGCTGCGGCCAGCAGCGCCGGCAGCCACCACAGCGCGGCCGCCGCCACGGCGAGCGCACTGCTGGCCAGCAACGCGCGCGGCGACGGCGCGGCGAGTGTGGCGCGGTCGCGCCACACCAGCAGCAGCACGCTGGCCAGCGCGAGGATGCCCCAGGGTTCGTCGGAGCCGTCGGTCAGGCGGCGTGCCATCCAAGCGAGATGCGGCCACAGGGCGGCGAGCAGCAGTGCCAGCGGCGCCGCGGCAGCAAAGGCCGGCGCCTGCCGCAGCCGCTGCCACCGGCTGCGCCCATCGGCGTCGCCGTCGGCCGATGCGCGCGTCGCGCGCGGCGTCATTGGCGCGACAGGTGCCAGCGGCACCAGCGCGCCGCACAGCGGGTTGGGTAGCGTGCGGCCGACGCGAGCGTGCAGCACGTCAGACATGGCGTGCCTGCGCTGGCTGGCTGGCGGTGCGACGGCGGCGCATCCACCACGTAAGGCCGCCGGCGAGCGCGGCGAGCAGCGCGAACTCCGGCTCAGGTGTCGCCGGCGCGCTGGCCACCGCCAGTTCGCTCACGCCGTCAGGCAGCGGGCTCGGCTGGTCCACGCCCTGCGCGTTGCCGCCCGGGGCGCGCACCACCTTGTCGATCGCGATGAAGGAGGTGTAGTCGGTCAGCAGGTTGTACTTGAGCCCGAGCGCGGTGATCTCGCGCACCAGCGCGTCGTCGGCACCGAGCTTGGTGTAGTCGCCGAGTTGTGCGATGCGGCTGCGCGCCCAGAGGTACTTCAGACCGTCGCTGGGCGTGCCCTGCAGGGCGCCGGCCTGCACGGCCTGGGCGACGTCGATCGGCAGCCGCACCGCCCCGCCGGCGGCCAGGCCCTCGATCTCGATGGCGCCTTTCAGTTCGCCGCGGAACTTGCCCATCAGAATCAGCGCGCGCTGCGCGAAAAGATCGGGCTGTTGCGGTGTGTCGAGGTCGTAGGCCTCGAAGGTTCCGTCCGAACCTTCCGGGAACTTCACGCGGAGGCGCGTCAGCACCGGCTGCTCGATCATCTTGCGGAAGCGCACCGCCTCGACCTCCGCCTGCTGCGGGTTGAGCACGAAGAACGGCTCGCCCTTACCGGCGCGCGCCAGGCCTTCGATCAGGAAGCGGTTGACCGAGGAGCCGATGCCGAAAGCGAACAGGTTTGCTTGGCCGGCGCGACCGCGCACGAGGTCGAAGGCTTCTTTCTCGATCGTCACGTAGCCGTCGGTGACGACGATGAAGGTGCGCGCGCGGCCGTGGTCGGTCGGCAGCGCGAGCGCGCGGCGCAGCGCCGGCAGCAGTTCGGTACCGCCGCCGCCGGTCTGGCCGTTGATGAAGCGGACCGCGCGCGCGATGTTCTCCTCGCTGGCGGGCAGCGATTGCACCGCCAGCTGCGAGCTGCCGCCGGCGAACGGGATCACGTTGAAGGTGTCGCTCGGCCGCAGCCGGCCGATCAGATCGCGCAGCAGCGCCTTGGCCACGTCGAGCGGAAAGCCGTGCATCGAGCCGGAGACATCGATGATGAACACGTAGTCGCGCGGCAGCACGTCGGCGCTCGCCACGCGCGCCGGCGGCTCGGCCATCAGCAAGAAGAAGTTCTCGTCGGCCTGAGTCTTGCCGCGCTGGATCAGCAGGCCGGCGTCGATCGCCGCGCCGGCAAGCCGGTAGTCGATGACGACGTCGCGGCTGGCGTGTGCGCTGGCGGCGGGCAGCGCGAGCTTCGCCTCGCGCGCGCCGATGCCGTCGATGCGCAGGTCGTGGGACGGCGATGCGATGGCCGTGATCGGCAGCGGCGAGACGATGCGGGCGTTCAGTTCGAACGTGTGCTTGGCCGCCACGCCCTTGCGCAGGATCGGTTGTGCGATCCGGCCTTCGAGTTTCTGACCCTCGGTGGGCTGGCCCGCCTCGTCGGTGCCGCCGTTGTAGCGCGGCCCGACCACGGTTGGGAACACGAAGCGGTAGGTGCCCTCGGTCGGGACGATGGTCTCCGTGTAGCGCAGCTCGACCGCGATCTCGTCGCCCGGCATCACGTTGGCGATCGCCATCGTGAACACGTTCGGGCGCTGCTGTTCAAGCAGCGCCGCACTCTTGCCCTCGCGCTTGGCCTGCGCGAACTCGGCGCGCGCCTGTCTTTTCTCGCGGATCTCGGCGTCGACCGCGCGCGTGCCCACCCGCAGCCGCAACGCGTGCACCGCGGCGCGCGTGGAGGCCGGGAACACGTAGCGTGCGTCGATCGGCACGCTGCCTTCGTTGCGGTAGACCTGCGTCACGCGCACGTCGGCGATCACGCCACTGATGGCGACGTCGGCACGCGTGCGCCTCAGCGGCAGCGCCTCCACCCCCGGCTCGCCGTTCTCGACCACGAAGTACGGCGACAGCGTGCGGCTGGTGTCGCGCACGTCCGTGCTCTGCGCGCGGGCGCTGCCCACGCCACCTGCCCACAAGACGAAGGTGGCGGCGGCGGTGGCGGCCAGCAGCGTGCCGAGCGCGGCCAGCGTGGTGAGCACCGCGCGCAGCACGTTGCGCGCGCTCGCCTTGTGCGGCGCAAAGGTGGGCCAGTCGGCGGCGCGGCGCGGCGGCCGTGCGAAGTCGTTGCGATCGGTCATCGCGGTCTCCTCGGGCATCGCCGCGACTCAGCGTGCGGCGATGCGCGCGAGGGCTTCGCCACCCCAGCGCGATGCGGTCGGCGCCGGCAGCGATGCGACCGGCGCCTCGCTGCCGAGCGTGAAGTCGAGCGCGAGGAACTGTCCTTCATGGACCTGACCGTTGGGGATGACGACCTGGGCCTGCGACTCGCCCAGCCGGTTGATCTCGACCGGATGGGTGGCCGAGCCGAGTTCGACGATCGGCCGCTCGGCGTCGATGAAGGCGGTGGCCGAGAACTGCGGCGTGAACAGGCGGCTGCGCTGGGTGAACAGAGGCAGCACGACCCGATGATGGTCGCCGCGCGCGATCAGCGTGGCCTCGCGCTCGACCGTAACGCGCACCTCGTCGCCCGGCGCCAAGGTGATGGTGCCGTGCCCGGCGCGCGCGGTGTCATCCGCCTGGTCGCCGGTGTCGTAAGCGATGGCAACCGGGGTTGACGCATCGGCGGCGTCCATCGAGTCGCCACAGCCGTCGAACTCCTCTTCGGCGACCAGGCGCGCCAGCGTGGATGGCAGCGGCGCCCGGTACCTGGCTTCGACCGAAACCACGCCGTCGTTGCGCCAGGTGAGCGTGGTGCGCACGCGCGCCTGCGTGCCGCTGACGCGCAGGTCGACATGGCTGGCGACGAGCGTCAGTGCCGAGCCATCTACACCGGGGTCGATATCGACGATCGCTGGCGCAGTTACGGCCACCGCTGGCAGCGCGGTCGCCGGCGGCCGCGGCAGCTGGGCGTGCGCCGGGTGCGCGGCGTGCAGCGCGAACAGCAGCGGGACAAGCGGCACAGCGCGATAGGCGCCATGGGAAACGAGTTGACTGAAACTGGCCAGGGCGGCGTTCGACATCGCGGTTCTCCTCGTGAGGCCGCTTTGGCAGCGGCGGGTGGGTCACGGGACGAACTGTCGAGCGCGGGCGCGAACTGCGTAGGAAGAAGAGCAGAGGCTTGTGTGAAATCGGCGTGAAGGCCGTGGCGGTGACTAGGCGCGCTCCACGAACCCGCGCTCGCGCGGCAGCGCCAGCCGGGCGATGGCGCCGCCGCCGGCGTGGTTGCCGAGCGAGACCGCGCCGCCATGCAGTGCGGCGACCTCCTTGACGAACGCGAGCCCCAGCCCGGTGCTCTTGCGGCCGGTGTCCGGGCGCGGCAGCGAGTAGAAGCGGTCGAACACGCGGCCGACCGCGTAGTCGGGCAGTCCTGGGCCGTGGTCGCGCACCGACAGCTCCCAGCGATTGCGCTGCTGGGTCAGCGCGATCTCGATCGCGGCGTCGGCCGGCGAGAAGTCGATCGCGTTGCGCAACAAGTTGGCCAGCGCCCGGTGCAGCAGGAACGGTTCGCCGCTGGCGGCCGCGCGGGCCGGCAGGTCGGTCGTCAGGCGCAGGCGCTTGTGCTCGGCCGCCGGCTGCGACTCGTCGCACACCGCCCGCACCAGCGCCACCAGGTCGACTTCCTCTGTCTTTTCCAGCGCGCCGCGCCGCTCGAGGCTGGACAGCTCCAGCAGCCTGTCGATCATCGCCTGCGCGCGCTTGGACTGCTCCTCGATGTTGGTGGTGAACTTCGTGCGCGCGTCCTCGGGCATCGGCTCGCGCAGCAGCTCGGCGGCGCCGCGGATCGCGGCCAGCGGGCTCTTGAGCTCGTGCGCGAGCGTCTGCACGTACTCGTCGACGTAGCTGCGGCCGGCCAGCGTGTCGCGCGCCTCGGCAAAGGCGGTGCGCAGCGCGTGCGCGAGCCGGCGCGCCAGCGCGAGCGGCGAGCCGCCCTCGCGCCGCAGCGCGTGCCAGAGGTCACGCAGCAGGCCGAACGGGCGCACCAGCCAGAGCGTGGCGAGCAGCAGCAGCAGCGCGAAGGCCGCCACCGCGATCGCACCGACCAGCAGCACCTTCTGCCGTGCGTTGGCGATGAAGGGCGTGATCGCGGACATCGGCTTGCCGACCGCGACCATGCCGACGATGTCCTCGCCGGCGAGGATGTCGCTGCCGAGGCTTCGTGAACCTTCGCGCTCCCGGATCGGTGCGCCGACGTACATCACCGCCGAGTGCGTATTGCCCGGGTCGAGCATCGTGGTGCGCGCGCCATAAGCGCCGGCGAGCGTCAGCTGCACGTCGCGCCACGCCAGGTAGTGCTGGCCGACGTCGCGACCCTCCGAGTCGAACAGCACGATGCCGTTGCGGTCGGTCACGTAGACGTGCAGTTCGACCGCGGTCTTTTCGATGTCGAAGATGCGCGCGTAGATCGGCCGCCGCGCCAGGTGCTTGAGCGTGCGTTCCAGGTCGTCGGTCGGGATCACGCCGTTGAAGGTGTTGCGCTCGAGCAGCGTGGCGAGCAGGTTGGCGGTGTCGACCAGCGACTCTTCGGCGCTCTCGCGGTAGCGCGGGTCGATGTCGGCCGTGACTTGATACAAGAGGAAGGCCACCGCCGCCAGGTAGACGACGAAGATGCCTAGGAAGATGCGGGTACGGCGGGACATGGTTCGGTCAGGGTGTACGCGATGCTTCGCATCGCACGTGCACCCTGACCGCTTTGGTCCGCGCGCGGGCCTTGGGGCGGTCCGGCGTCTCGCGCGAATTCAAGGGCACGAAAAGTCGAGGGAGCGACGTGCCCACTTGTCCTGTCTCGCCCGATCTCATGCGTCGGGACTCTCGCGCAACGAGTAGCCAAGCCCGCGATGCGTGACGATCGGATCGGCGGTGGCGTCGATCTCGCGCAGTTTGGCGCGCAGCATCTTCACGTGCGCGTCGACGGTACGGTCGAAGGCGGCGGCCGGGTCATCCCAGGCGCGCTGCATCAACTCGTCGCGCGAAAACACGCGGCCCGGACGCTCGACCAGCACCTTAAGCAGCCGGTACTCGATGCGTGACAGCTCCAGCAACCGGCCATGCCAGCGGATCTGCTTGCGCTCATCGTCGACGGCGAAGCCGTGCGCGGCGGCAGCGGGGGCGACCGCCGCGCTCGCCGCGCGCTGGGTCCGACGCAGCACGGTGCGCACGCGCGCCACCAGCTCGCGCGGCGAGAACGGCTTGGCGACGTAGTCGTCGGCGCCGAGTTCGAGCCCGACCACGCGGTCGATCTCGCTCGCGCGCGCGGTCAGGAAGATCACCGGCAACGACGGCTGCGCCTGCGTCAGCTGCTTGAACAGCTCCAAGCCGTTGATGTCGGGCAGGCCGACGTCGAGGATCGCCAGCGCGGCACCCGCCTCAGCCAGCCCCTGCCGGGCGGCCGCGCCGCTGGCGCACCACAGCGGATCGAAGCCGTCGGTCGACAGCGCGTAGACGATGGTGTCGGCGATCGCCGGTTCGTCTTCGACGACGAGGATGCGGGGGCGCATGAGCAGTCCGGGGGCTGAAAACCAGGCGGCAGGCCGCAGCATGCCACCGGCCGCGCCCGGGGCGTGCCGGGGCGATCAGCGCACCGCGCGCAGCGGCAGCGCAATCTGCGGCTCGCTGCCGGAGATCACGCTGCGGTTGCGGCCGCCGCGCTTGGCGGCGAGCAAGGCGCTGTCGGCGCGCAGCAGCAGCTCGGCGGCGGTCTCATCGGGCTGGCGCTGCGCGATGCCGGCCGAGAAGGTCTGCAGGTCCGGCGTCAGCGGCCGCAATCGGTCGACCATCTGCACCGCCTGCTCGGCGTCGCAGGCGGGCAGCACCAGGGTGAACTCCTCGCCACCGTAGCGCGCCAAGAGGTCGGTCGGCCGCAACTGCGCGCGCCAGCCCTGGGCGGCGCCGCGCAGCAGCGTGTCGCCGGCGGCGTGGCCGCGCCGGTCATTGAAGCGCTTGAAGTGATCCAGATCGATCATCACGATCGTGAATGGGTAGCCGAGGCGGTCGGCGCGCGCGACCTCGATCGGCAACTGCTCGTCGAGGCCGCGCCGGTTGACGATGCCGGTCAGGCCGTCGGTGTGGGCCATGGCGTCGAGCTGGCCGTACAGCTTCTTGTGGGCGGCGGCGGCGCGCACGGCGAGCACGCCGAACAGCAGGCCGAGCAGCGCCGTGAGCACGGCCAATGCGATCAGCACCTGGCGCGCAAAGCTGGCCACGTCGGCCGCGCGCGCGTGCTGCGCGCCCGTGGCCAGATGCACGCCGGACAACAGGTCGCGCAGCGCGGTGTCGGCGGCCGCCGCGTGGACGGCGTTCTGCGCGCGCCAGGCATCGGCCGCGGCGGCGTAAGTCACGGTGCCGGCGGCGGCGGCGCCGGCCAGCCGCTTGTACAGCCGCTCGCTGTTGTCGAGCGCGGCGCGCAGGGCGCGCTGGGCGTCCTCCCCGGCCTCCAATTGCGTCGGCAGCGCCATGCGCGCGGCCAGATCCTTGGCTGCCTGCGTGTCGCGTGCCAGGTCGGCATCGATCGGCAGCGCGTCGCGCAGCGCCTGCTCGGGCCGGCGCCGCAGTTCAACCAGCGCCTGCTGGATCTGCAACGCGCGCGTGCCGTGGGTCAGCGAGCGGTCGAAGGCCTCGTGGATGCCGCGATCTGCCGACAGCGCATACAGCGCCACCAGCAGCCCGCACAGCATCAGTGCGAAGCAGCCGCTGCCCAGCCAGAGCTGATAGCGCAGGTCGCGCCCCGGATCGGTGGCGGCCTGCAGCCGGCCGGCGCTGTCGGTGGGGGCGCTCATAAGGCAACCTCTCGGCCGATGAGGGCCGATCGAGTAGCGCGGTGCAGGGTTGTCCACCGGGCTTGGTTGTGGACAACCCGACTGGCCCTTCTCAGGCCGGGAGGCGGGTTGTCCACAACTGCGAAGCACCCGGTGGTCAACCCGTGTTCAACGCGCTGCGCTTTGGGTGCGGGCTTCTTGACAGCTCGGTGCGTTGCCGCCGAGGGTGTCCACCGACTTCCGTGCCCCTGCGGTGACTGCCTGGTGCGCTTGCCTTTGCAAGGCCCCTGTGAGACCCGCAGCCCACAGGGTGCCGGAAGGCCACGACGGGCCCCAAGATGTAGCGCCACGCCAACCCAGCTGGAGCGCCTGTTTATGAGCTCCCCGCCGCGCCTTCCGACACGGGTAGTCATACCGCAACCCCAAGGAGTCTGTCCATGAGCAACGATGTCTTTGTCGGGCTGGACTGGGCCGTGCACACGCACGCGGTGTGCATCATCGATGCCGCCGGCTCGGTCCTCGAGCGCTTCGAGGTCGCCCATGATCGCGACGGCTTGGCCGATTTGATGCGCCGACTGGCGCGCTGGGGCCAACGCCTGCGCATCGCCATCGAGCGACCCTCGGGGCTGATCGTCGACGCACTCGTGGACGCCGGCCACGAGGTGTTCCCGATCCACCCCAACGCGGTCAAGGCCAGTCGCCCTCGCTACCGCAGCCACGGCGCCAAGAGCGACGCCAGCGATGCCTACCTGCTGGCCGACCTGCTGCGCACCGACGGCCACCGCTGGCGCGCACTGGCTCAGCAGTCCGACGCCATCCGCGCGCTGCGTGCGCTGGTGCGCTCGCGCGACGATCTTGTCGCCGCGCGCGTGGCCGCGGCCAACCAGCTCACCAGCACGCTGCAGGCCTTCTGGCCCGGCGCAGCGGCGATCTTTGCAGACGTGGCCTCGCCCATCGGTTTGGCGTTCCTGCGCCGCTATCCGTCGCCCAGTTGCGCCCAGCGACTCACCGAAGCGCAGTTGCAGCGCTTCTGCAAGGCCCAGCACTACAGCGGTCGGCGCAGCGCGGCTGACTTGCTGGCGCGGTTGCGCGCCGCAGCCAGCGGCCGCGCGGGCGAGCAAACCGAGCGGGCCATGGCCGAGGTCGTGCGTGCGCAAGTCGCCGTGCTCGTGCCCATCGTGACTCAGATCGCGGGTCTCACGCGCCACATCGAACAGTTCATGCATGCGCTGCCCGATGGCCTGCTGATGATGTCCTTCCCCCGCGCCGGCCAAGTCTGCGCCGCCCAGATCCTGGCCGAGCTGGGCGACGTGCGAGAGCGCTTCCCCAACGCCGATCTGCTGGCCGCTGAAGCAGGCACCGTGCCCGTGACGTATCAGTCCGGCAAGACCCGCAGCGTGGCCTTCCGCTGGGCGTGCAACCACCGGTTGCGCCAAGCCATCACCTGCTTGGCCGACAACTCGCGCCACGCCAACGACTGGGCTCGCAGCCTCTACCAAGCCGCGCGAGGCCGCGGCTGCGATCACCCCCATGCCATCCGCATCCTGGCGCGCGCCTGGCTGCGCGTCATCTGGCGCGCCTGGATCGACCGCAAACCCTACGACCCAAGCCTTCACGGCGGCGCCCTCGCGCTCGCCTCCGCGCAGAAAGGTTGACCCAGGATGTCTCACGGGAACACCCGCCGCGCAGCGCGGAGGATCGCCGGGCGCGTCATCCGCTGCCACCGCCACTGCCGCCGCATCAAATGCCCCAGGTGATCTCGACGTTCTTCTTCTGCGCGGCGCGCAGCATCTCGAGCAGCGGAAAGGCGCGTTGGCCGAGCGTGATGGCGCGCGCGGCGGCGGCCTCGTCGCCGCGCCGGTCGGCGTCCTGCGACTGTTCGCCGGCCGCTTTCAGCTGCGCTTTCTCCTCGTCGACCGCAGCCTGCAGGCGGGCCAGCGCGGCGGGCACCTGCTCGGCGGTGATCACGCCGCGCGGGGCGTCGGCCTTGTCGATGATCTGGAAGATGCGGCGCGCGGTTTCGGCGAACATGAAGATCTCGCCGGCGGCCTTGGAGCGGAACACGACGAGCGCCATTGGATGCGGTCCCGGTCGGAGTCGGAGGGTGCGTGTGTCGACAGTACAACAGCACGCGTTTCGATTGTAGGCGCCGACGGCGGGCCGCCCGGCGCGCGTGACCGTGTCAGTGATCGAAGTCGCCATTGCGCGTGGCGCGCGCGATCTGGTCGACGTCCGGGCCGTAGATCAGCGGCATCAGCGCGATGCAGGCGGCAAGGGCAACGATCGCCAGCGCGCCATCGCCGACCGACAGCAGCAGCACGATGAGCGCTGTGGCCGCGAACGGGAACGCCTGCTTGATGGCCTTGAACATCGGGGTTGCTCCCGTGGCGCGGGCGGGCACCGTGTGTCGCGCCGTGTGCCGATCCGGCGTCGATATACTGCTTCGCAGCGAATGCTGGCTGGTGCCGGCCGCGCGAGCAATCCCCCAACCGAGCTGAACTGAACGAGGGCATTCCATGGGCAAAGGCGATCTGCGGTCCCGCCGCGGCAAGATCTTCAATGGCAGTCACGGCAAGACGCGGCCCGGCCGCGCGCCGAAGAAGAGCGCGAGCGCTCCGGCGCCTGCGGCGGCGCGCCCGGCGGGCGGCCGCAAGTAGTCAGCGGCGATGTCCGCCCACCGAAGCCGGGGTGATCCCGGCTTCTTTTTTTCCCGTCGGCGCGGGCTGGCGGCGGTCGTTGCCGTGGTCGCGCTCGGCATGGCCGGCTGCAGCCCGCGCTTCAACTTCCGCGAAGTCAAGCTGGCCGAGGCGCGCTGCGTGATCTCCCTGCCAGACAAGCCGCAGACGGCGCAGCGCGAGCTGGACTTCAACGGCCGCCGGGTCACGATGGACATGACATCGACCGGCGTGGGCCCGACGCTGTTCGCGCTTGGCGTGGCGCAGTTGCCGCCGGAGGCGGTGGCGCCGGCGCAGCTCGATGCCACGGTGGCGTGGTTCCGCGACGGGCTGCTGCGCAACGTCGGCGGCACGCTGACCGGCACGACCGTGGTCGGACTGGCGGCACCAGTCGGGCGCGCGGTGCGCACTGCACAAGCGGTGACCGCACGCGGCCGCATCGGCGCCGACCGCAAGGCAGTGCTTGCCGCGCGCTTCTACGTGGTCGATGATCGCCTGTACCAGGTGGTCGCACTGGGCGCCGAGGGTGAGATCCCGGCCGACGTGGTCGACACCTTTTTCGATTCGTTCCGACTCACCGAGTAGCAGCCGGCGCGCTGCACACGGCGTGGCTGGGGCGTCCGGAAGTCGCCGGGAGATGACATGAAACTCGAGAATCCGCTGGGTGACGCATCGATCAACGCGGAGCTTTCGCTGGCCGAGTGGTGGATGCCGTTCACCAACAACCGCGCGTTCAAAGCGGCGCCGCGGCTGCTCGCGCGGGCCGACGGCATGTACTACTGGACGCCGGAAGGCCGCCAGATCCTCGACGGCACGGCCGGCCTGTGGTGCGTGAACGCCGGCCACTCGCGCGCGCCGATCGTCGAAGCGGTGCAGCGGCAGGTGGCGACGATGGCCTTCGCGCCCGCCTTCAACATCGCGCACCCGCTCGGTTTCCAGGCCGCCACCGCGATCGCGAAGATCGCGCCCGCTGGGCTGGACCGCGTGTTCTTCACCAACTCGGGCTCCGAGTCGGCCGACACCGCGATCAAGATGGCGCTCGCCTACCACCGCGCGCGCGGCGAGCCGAGCCGCCGCATCATCATCGGCCGCGAGCGCGGCTACCACGGCGTCAACGTCGGCGGCACGATGGCCGGCGGCATTCCCGGCAACCGCAAGCACTTCCCGGCGATGATGGCCGGGGTCGATCACATCCGCTCGACGCACGACCTGTCTCGCAATGCGTTTTCCAAGGGCCTGCCGGCGCACGGCGCGGAGTTCGCCGACGAGCTGGAGCGGCTGGTCGCCTTCCACGACGCCAGCAACATCGCCGCCGTGATCGTCGAGCCGATGGCGGGCTCGGCCGGCGTGCTGGTGCCGCCCAAGGGCTACCTCGAGAAGCTGCGTGCCACGTGTGACAAGCACCGCATCCTGCTGATCTTCGACGAGGTGATCACCGGCTTCGGCCGCCTGGGCACGCCGTTCGCTGCGCAGTACTTCGGCATCACGCCGGACATCCTGACCTGCGCCAAGGCGATCAACAACGCCGTGATCCCGATGGGCGCGGTGCTGGCCAAGACCGGCATCTACGACGCGGTCCTCGCCGCCGCCCCGGAAGGGCAGATCGAGTTCCTGCACGGCTACACCTACACCGCGCACCCGATGGCCTGCGCCGCGCTGCTCGCCACGCAGAAGCTGTACGAAGACGAGGGCCTGTTCGAGCGCGCCGCAAAAATGGCGCCGTATTTTGAGGAGGCGCTGCACTCGCTGAAGGATGCGCGCCATGTGATCGACATCCGCAACCTGGGGATGGTGGGCGGCATCGAGCTGGAGCCGCGTGCCGGTGCCGTGGGCAAGCGTGCGATCGAGACCCACATCCGGTGCTTCAACGCCGAAAAGGTGCCGGCGCTGGTGCGCTTCACCGGCGACATCATTGCGCTGAGCCCGCCGCTGATCATCGAGAAGTCGCAGATCGACGCGCTGGTCGACGCGGTCCGGGCAGTGCTGGCTACGGTCGATTGAGGCAGTCCGGCCCCAGCGGTATTACCCCAGGCGACGCTGCACGAACGCGCGGCGAGCTGCGTCGACTGCGCGACTATTCGTCATGTACGGATGCTTGCGGCTGGACTAACTTTGCGGCTTGCCTTCCCCGTGAGGCCGGTCCATCCCCGCCATGCCCGAGGACGTCCGTTCCCCGTCGACTGCCAGCGCCGCGCGACTGCGCCTGCTGGGGGAGACTGCGCTTGAGCGGCCCGGCCAGCCCGCGTGGCGCTTCCTGCCCGAGCGGCGCTTCCGCCTGCTTGCCTATGTGGCCTGGCGCGGCGACTGGGTCAGCCGCGACCAGCTCGCCGCGTTGTTCTGGCCCGAGCGCACGCAAGAGGCCGCGCGCAGCAACCTGCGCAAGCTGCTGCTCGAGGCGCGCTCCCTGGAGCTTGCCGACCTGCAGAGCGATCGCGCGGGCGTGCGCTGGGTCGTTGACACCGACGTGGCGGCCCTGCGCGCGGCGCAGGCCCACGGCGACCACGAAGCGGCCGTTGCGCTCTACGGGGGCGATCTGATGCGTGGCATCGAAGCTGCGGATGCGCCAGCCTTCTCGGAGTGGCTCGAACGCGAGCGGCTGAGCCTGCGCGCCCTCTGGCGCAGCAGTGCGCTGGCCGCGCTGGCGCAGCGCACCCCGGCTGCCCGTGTGGCGCTGGCGCGCCGACTGCTCGACGATGACCCGCTCGACGAGGATGCAGTGGTCGTGCTGCTGGAGGCACAGCACGCGCTTGGCGAGGAAGCCGCGCAGGCCGATAGCCTGCGCACCTATGCGACGCGCCTGATCGAAGATCTGGGGATCGAGCCGTCGGCCCGCGTGAGAGCAGCTGCCGCCGGGACCGGCCGCGCGGCCGGTCCCGAGCGGCGGGCCGCAGCCGCGGCACCGGCGGCCGCGCCGGTTGCGGCAGACGGCTTCGTTGGTCGCGGCCGCGAGCTCGACGAGCTGTGCGCGCTGCTCGCCAACCACGACTGCCGCTTGCTCACGGTCACCGGGCCGGGCGGCGTCGGCAAGAGCCGGCTCGCGAAGGAGGCGCTGCGGCGGCTCGCGCCTGCCTACCCCGACGGCACGCGCTGGATCGCGCTCGACGACCTGACCGAGGTCGCCGAGGTTGGCGCGCGCATCGCGGCCGAACTCCGACTCGACGTCGCCGCGCGCCAGGATCCTGTCGACATCGTCGCGCGTCATCTTTCGGAGCGCCGCATGCTGCTGGTGCTCGACAACTCCGAGCACCTTCCTCAGCTGGCGGCGCTGGTGGTGCGCCTGCTCGCGAATGCACCGGGACTTCAGCTCGTCTCCACCTCCCGAGCCCGCATGGGGATCGCCCACGAGTGGTTGTTGCCGCTGAACGGATTGACGCTGCCGCCGGCTGACGCTCAGATCGCCGACATCGTCTCTGCCGACGCGGTAAAACTGTTCGCTGCTCAGGCGCGTACCGTCGATCCGCGGTTCAACGTCGGCGCCAACGCAGTGCACATCGCCACACTGGTTCGCGCGGTTGGTGGGATGCCACTTGCGGTGCTGCTGGCTGCGAGCTGGATTCGCCTGGTCCCGATGCTCGAGCTGGCACAGGAGGTGACGAAGTCGCTTGACGTGCTTGAGCGCGCCGAAGACGGCGACGAGCGGCCGGAGCACCGCAGTATCCGTGCCACTTTAGAGCAGTCCTGGCGCCTGCTCGCACCGGCCGAGCAGCGTGCATTGGCGGCCCTGTCGGTGATGGCTGGCAGCTTCACGCGCAGCGCAGCCAGGGAGGTGGCGGAAGCACCACTGCCGTTGCTAGCGGCGCTGGTCGACAAGTCACTTCTGCAGGTCGATGCCGACGGTCGCTTCTCGCTGCATCCGCTGACGCTGCAGTTTGCCGCGGAAAGGCTCGCTGCCATGGGTCCAGCGCATGCCGCTGCCCGGCGTCGACACGCCCTCTTTTTCGCGCGCCTCATGGTCCCGTGGCGGGACTTCGATGCTGTCGACAGTGCAAAAGCCCTGGCGTCTATCGCGCCCGAGATCGGCAACGTCCAGATCGCCTGGGACACCGCGATCGAATTCAAGGAGACGAGCTGGCTGGCCGATCTGGCTGCGGCCCTCGGCAACCATTACCAGGCACACGGCGGCCTGGCACGCGCCCTGCCTAGATTTCAGCGCGCCGAGGAGTTGCTCGTGAGCTACTCCCTCAAGGCGCCTGAGGCCTTGTGCCGAGTCGCGCTCGAACACGCCGCGCTCAACTTCTGGTTGGCGGACTACGCCGCAGTTGAGCGCTCGTCACGGCACGCCCTGAGTGCGGCGCGCACAATGCGCATGCCGCGGCCGGAGCGACAGGCCCTCAACGCGTTGGCGCTCGCAGCCATGCGCCAGGGTCAGGCAGAGAAAGGCGCTGCCTTGCTGGAGCGTGTACTCGCTTCGGCTAGGCGCGAGGGGAGCGAGCGCGACGTGGCCGTGTTCGCGGGCAACCTGAGTGGGTTGCTGCGCGAGCTGGGCGAATCCGAACGCGCCGAGGCCTTGGCGCTCGAAGCCCTGCAGGGACACCGCCGGCACGGTCACGCCGTGGGCGAGGTAAGCGTGTTGAACGAATTGGCGCTGATCGCCCATCAGTGCGGTCACTTGGAAAGTGCCTTCTCCCGCTGCACGCAGACCCTGGAAGTGATCGAGCGCAACGCCGAGATGGCGTTGCGAAAGCCGGTGATGCTCACGCTTCAGGCCTCGATCCGCCTCGATCAGGAGCGTGCCGACGAAGCGCTCGTGCTCGCGCAAGCTTCGTGGGCCGAAGTCACCCGCGTTGGCGCACGCAGCCACGCCCCGACCCTGTACCGCGTGCTGGCCGAGGTTGATCTTGCCCTCGGCAGGCTAGGCGAGGCAGCGCACTACCTGCGCACCGCGCTGGCTTTGCTTGAACCGCTGGACGCGTCCAGTGCAACCCGTGGGCTGCTGTGCAGCTGCGCCAGCTACGCCTGCGCGACCGGGCGGCTGGAGCACGCCGCCCTGCTCAGTCTGTGCGCGGAAGTACGACGACCGGCGCGCGGCACCGTCTTGCCCCGCTATCAGCGCGTGCACCAGCAGGCGCTCGAATCGCTGAGCGCCGCTCGGGTGGCAGCGCTCAAGGCAAGCGCCACAAAGGCCGACGCGGCGACCCTGAGCCAGTACGTCACGGAACTGCTCGCTGAAACGTAGCGGCCGGCGAGCTCGGCCGTTCGCGCCGCTCGCTGACGCTGGCCGGACCGCGAAACGCTCGCGAAACGGTCGACCTCCTACCTTGCGCCATCTCCACGGCAAGGCGGGGTCGCGATGGTCGATTCACAGTTGTTCATCGTGCGCATCTGGCACGCGCTGTCGGGCGGGTTCCGCGCGTCGGTGCGGCGCGTCGATGACGACCACACACATCACTTCGATCGGCCCGATGCCGTCACCCGCTTCCTGAGCGACGAGTGCCCGGGGTCATCCGGCGCGGACCGCGGCGCATCGCCGGCCGGCGACGGAGGCAAGCGATGAGACGCAGCCTGCACGTGGCCGCGATCACTGCCTGCCTTGCCGTCGCCAGCGCCGCGGCCCAGACCCGCTGGGTCATCGTCAACGGCGAGCGGCTTGGCGATGCGCAGGTGGCGCGGCTGGCGCGTATCCAGTGCACCGAGATTCCCGACGGCGCCTACTGGCTGAACGAACGCAGCGGCGCCTGGGGCTATGCCGGCAACCCGCAAGTGCAGGGGTATCTCGGCGACCTGTGCCGGGGCGGGCAGGCGGGCGCGATGAACCGCGACGGAACGTATGGCCCGTTTGTCACCATGCGCCGCGCGCAAGAGGAGGCGAACAAGTATCGCCAGCGCGGTCTGAGCTCGGTCGCGTTTCACAACGGCGACGGCTATTACGTTCGGGTGTCACGATGAACGCAGCCGCGCGTTCGCTGCCGGTGCACGCCGTGCGGGCTGCGAGCTGTGCCGGGTTTCGGCCGGAGCCGGTCTGGCTGCTGCAGGCGCCGTGGCGCTTGCCGATCGACGCCCGCCGCACGCCGGAGAGCATCGCCGGGATCGGCGTCGACGCAGCACGTTGGAGCAATGCGCCAGCGCAGGTGCGCCCTCGTCGGACTGCTCCGTCATTAGCGGGGCGGCAACACGCAGCGCACCGACGGCAATCACAGCACGGTCGCTTCACCCTCAGCCTGGACCGCGTGACCGGCCAGGTCCGCAGCGTCAGCCACAGCGCCAGCGCTGCCATCGGCCGCGCAAGCCGCCATGCGCCGCGCGCGAGCAGCTCGTCATGAGCACCCGCAGGACGCGTCATCACGCCTCGGCCTCGACGCTGCAATTGCTTGTGGCGGCAGCGATGGCCGCCACAGCCGGCGTCGCGCTTTATGCGTGGCAGCGGCCGCGCGCGGCCATGTTCCTCCCGCCGAACTGGCATCAGGCGCTTCCGCCTGTGTTGCCGCAGATCTGGATCGACGTGCTGCCGACGCTGCTGCACGTGGTGGCGCTGTCGCTGGCCTGCATCGCAGTGCTGTCGGTGCGCGATCGCACGCGCATGGCGGGTACGTGCGCCGCATGGGTCGTGATTGATGTTGCGCTTGAACTGCTGCAGCACCCGTGGCCGGCGTTGCCTCGCCTGACCGGCACGTTTGATCCCCTCGATCTGGTTGCCGCCGTTGCGGGCGGCGCGGTTGCGTTCGCCATCGCAGGCACGAAAGCAGACCCATCTTCAGCGGCCGTGCCTCGGCGCGCCCGCGGAGGAGCGCCCGCAGAGAAGTTTGAAGCCTATGGAGTGCAACATGCCGACTGACCTGCGTGTCGATCGCGCACCGGCGACGACGGGCGCGCCGCGCTCGCGAAGCGCGTTGCTGCTGTTGCTTGCAGCGGCTGGCATCGCCAGCAATCTTGGCAGTGGGCAACTCAGCACTGAGGGCCCGCCTTCACCTCCGCCCGGAACTGCTGTCGGTCCTCCGGTTGCCGTTACCGTCACGGTAATCGGCAACGGCGCGCTTACCAGCGAGCCGCCCGGCATCAACTGCCCCACCACGTGCAGCGCGCCGTTTGCCACGGGCGTGTTTGTCACGCTGGTGCCGCTGCCGGCCGCGGGGCAACGCTTCTTCTCGTGGGGCGGCAGTCCCGATTGCAGCGACGGGCTGCTCACGGCCGGCCCGGATCTCAGCTGCAGCGCCACGTTCGTACCGGCCATCGCGCCGCCCGCAGCCGGTTCGGGATGGACACTGCAAGGGTCGCCACTGTCGCTGGTGAGCGAGGTCGATCCGGCGCCTTCCGTTGCGCGCGCCGGTGCCAATCCGGTGGCGGCCTACGTCGAGGCCGTTGCGGGGGATGTCGCCCGTCTGTTCGTCAAGCGATTGAACGGCACCACGTGGGAAACACTGGGCGGCGCGTCGCTCAATGCGGCCAGCATTACCGCCGCCAGCGAGCCGAGCATCGCCACCACTCCGGCCGGTCAGCCTTACGTGGCGTGGATCCAGGGCGACGGCATCCAGCAGAACCTGTTCGTTGCGCGCTTCAACGGCAGCGCGTGGGAGAGCGTGGGTGAACCGGGCATCCCCCTGAACACGGTGGCCGGCAGCACCGCGCGCAGTCCGTCGCTGGCGATCAATGAGTCGTGGCATCCGGTGGTGGCGTGGATCGAGAACGGCAGGGTCCGGCTCAAGCGCTTCGACGGCATTTGGCGCACGCCCAACGGTGGCACCGGACCCGACTCGGCCAACGCCGACCATGTGCGGCTGGCACTCGACTCATTGGGGTCCGATCCGGTGCTGGCATTCCGCCAATCCCTCGGGACCGCGTTCGAATTCCGTGCCACGTACAGCGGCGACTACCGGCCACTTGCTCCGCCGATTGCCACCGGCGCTGGGGCCGATCCGATGTTCGCGCCACTGGCAGGCATCAATCCCAGCCAGGGTGGCACGGCCTCCGTCGCCGTCGCGCTGAGCGAACGGCCAACGCCGATCACCTTACGGGTACTGCGCGGCACGGGCGGCAGTTATTCGGACTTTGGCGCCGGCCCGCTGCTCGCCAATGATCCGCGGCGGCTGACGGCGCTCGCCGGTGCCGCCGGGTTCGAGCGCTATGCGGTCGCCTACAGCGCGACCGATGCCGCCAACGACACTGCCGTCACCCAGGTGTTGACCTACAGCGAAGCCACGCAGACCTGGGTCCCCACCGGCACCCCGCTCACCACTACGGACGTGCTGCGCGTGCGTGGCCTGTCCCTCGCATTGGTGGCGGCCGACTCGCCGCTGCTGGCCACCAGCCAACGCGCCACCGCCACGCGCTGGGAAGCGCGCGTGTGGCGCTGGTTTCCGTAGTGCACGCCGACTCAACAAGGAGCCACGCATGCGATTCGTCGCCCCGCTGGTGCTGATGGCTGCGGCCGGCTCCAGGCCGCAAGCAGTCGCGTTGCGTACTCGTCAACGGCGCGCACATGAGCGATCCGCAGCAGGATCGGATCGCCCGTTCCCAGCGCGACGAAGTTCCGACGCGGCGCTGGCCAAACCAGCTGACCATGTCCGGGGCTCTGCCGGCAGTCCACTGCTGCATCGATGTCAGGAGCCCATGGTGATCAGGCATCGACTTGCCTGGGCAGGCGTTGCAATCTGGCTGGCGGCTAGTGCGTTGGTACTGGCAGGTTGCGGCAGTGACGGCGGCAATGCCCCGCCACCGGCGCCGCCGCCGGCCACCGTCGGTCCCACCGGCGGCACCGTCAACGGTCCGTCCGGTGCGCAGGTCGTGATCCCTGCCGGCGCCTTGGCAGCTGCCACCGCCATTGCCATCGACCAGTCCACCAGCGGCGCCCCCGCACTGCCGGCCGGCACCACCTCGTTCGGCGCCATGTTCGCCTTCACCCCGCACGGCACGAGCTTCGCGGTGCCGGTCACCGTCACCGTGCCGTTCAACGCCGCCGCGGTGCCGGCCGGCGCCACGCCGGTGCTCTACAAGACCAGCGGTGCCGGTGCCTGGGAGCGTGTGGCCAACGCCACCGTCAACGCCGGCACCGTCACCGCCCAGGTCACCTCGTTCAGCTGGATCATCGTCGGCAACGTACCGCCGGTCATCACCACGCAGCCGGCCAACGCCAGCGTGGTGGAACCTGCCACCGCCAGCTTCAGCGTGGTCGCCATCGGCACCCCGCCGTTCTCGTACCAATGGCAAAAGAGCGATGACGGGGGTCAGAACTTCGTCGATATCCCTGCGGCCACCGCCGCCAGCTACACCACGCCCGCCACCAGCGCCGCCAGCGACAACGGCGATCGCTTTCGCGTGCGCGTGTCCAACCTCGAAGGCGCCACCACCAGCCAGGCCGCCACGCTGACGGTCACCGTCAATGTCGTCGCACCCGCCATCACCACGCAACCGCAGAACCAGTCTGTGGCGGTCGGCGCCAGCGCCACCTTCAGTGCGGTGGCCAGCGGCACCGCACCGAGCTACCAGTGGCAGCGCTCCGGCGACGGGGTCAACTGGACCGACATCGGCGGTGCCACCAACGCGAGCTACACGCTGGCCAACGTTCAGGCGAGCGACAACGGTGCGCTGTTCCGGCTGCGGGCGAGCAACAGCGCCGGTGCGGCCACCAGCAATGCGGCGACGTTGACGGTGACAGGGGCGCCGCCGCCCGCGTCCGGCGCCGGGCGTATCGCCGCCGGCAATGGCTTCTCGCTCGCGGTCAACGCCGCCGGCGTGCCGTACTCGTGGGGCGCGGACGGCACCGGGCAGCTCGGCAACGGCACGCCGAACGCCGACCGCAGCATCGCCGCACCGGTCGGGGCGTTCAACGCGGTGCGAGCCGTCGCCGCCGGCGGCGGCTCGCAGGCGATCGCGCTGCGCACGGACGGCACGGTCTGGGCCTGGGGCTACGGCGGCTCGGTCACGTGCGACTTCGGCGCCACCTTCCCGCTGCCGGTGCAGATCAGCGGCGCCACCGGCATCGTCGCGGTCAGTACCGGTGACGCGCACACGCTCCTGCTGCGCAACGACGGCGTGGTGCTCGCCTTCGGCTGCAACGACAGCGGCCAACTCGGCCGCGCCGGCACGGCACCAGCGGCCAGTGCGGTGGTGGTGGCCGGTCTGCCGCCGATCACCGCGGTGGCTGCCGGCGGCGCGTTGTCGCTGGCGCTGGATGCGAACGGCAATGTGTGGAGCTGGGGTCGCGGCGCGATTGGCGATAGCACCGGCGTGTTCGCGCCGCGCAACACGCCGGCACAGATCGCCGGTCTGACGGGCGTCACCGCGATCGCCGCTGCCTACAACCACGCCATCGCTTTGCGCAGCGACGGCAGTGTCTGGGGCTGGGGCAGCAACGGCAACGGCAAGCTCGGCATCGGCAGTAATGCCGCCAACCAGTTCACGCCAGTGGTCACCGGGCTCACGTCCGGCATCACGGCGATCGCCGCGGGCGGGGACAACTCGATGGCGCTGCGCAGCGACGGCGTGGTGTTGGTGGTCGGCATCAACGAGGTCGGCCAGCTCGGCGCGCCCTCCCCGGGCTTCTCGACGACGTGGGTGCCGATACCTGGCGTCGCCAACGCCGTGGCGATTGCTGCGGCCGCGCAGACGGCCACCAGCCACCTGTTCGCGGTGCGCGCCGACGGCAGCGTGATCGGCTGGGGCTGGAACATCTTCGGCCAGGTCGGCACCGCCAACACCAACGCGATCGTCTTGCCGCCCGCGCCTGTCACCGGCCTGAACCTTAACTGACCCTCTCTGGAGCAACGCCATGAAGCATCTGCTCGGCTGTGACGCGTCGAATTCATCTCTGCGAGCGATCGTGGGTCGGTCCGCCGCACGTTCAACGCGAACGGGGCAGCCTGCGCTCGCCATCTGCGCCGCGCTGTTCCTTGTCGCCTGCGGATCATCGGACGCGCCCGAGCCGCCCGCCGACCTCGCCGCCGCTGGCGAGCGCGTGACCACGGCGGCCTGCAGCATCTTCAATCCGCAGGACTGCACGCTGCCGCCGCCTGTCATCAGTGGCCTGACCGATGCCACGGTCGGCGTCGGGCAGGGCGTGGTGTTCAGTGCGCTCACGAGCGGATCGGCGCCGTTGGCCCATCAATGGTCGCGGCGCGCAGCGGGCAGCCAGACGTTCGTCATCCTGTCGGCCACTGCGCCGAGCTACACCGTGCCTGCGGCCACGCTGGCCAACAACGGCGATGTCTATCGCCTGCGCGTGACGGATCGCTTCGGCGCGGTGAGCCTGAAAGAGGTCACGCTTCGTGTGGTGCAGGGCGGGTGGGCGCCGCTGTCCGGGCGCAGCCTGCTGCGCGGCGCTGCGGGGTCATTGCAGCAACCGTCTCTGGCGGTGTGCGCAGTGCCGAGTGTGGCGGCGCTGCGCCGCAGCGGCAGTCGCGACGTGATCGACGTGTTGCGCTTCGACGGCCTGCAGTGGGTGAGCTACGGCAGCTTCAAGCCGGCGACCGCCAGCGGCAGCGCGGCCGATCCGACGCTCGACTGCATCCGCGACGGCACCACGTCGCGGCCGCTCGTCGCCTGGACCGAGGGCGATGCGAACACGCGCAGCCTCTTCGTTCGCGTGTGGGACGGAGCCGCGTGGAAGGACACATCTGCCGGCCCGCTGAACCTGGCGAAGGGCACGCGTGCGATCAAGCCGGTGCTGCGCGTGCCGCCGTATGACGAGAACGTCGGCAACGTGCCGGTGCAGGGCGTGACGCGACGCACGTCACTGGCGTGGATCGAGAACGGTGTGCCGACGGTGCGGCGCTGGGACGCGGGCGCCTGGCGGTCACCGGCCGCCGGTGCGCAGATCCCGGGCGCAAGCAACGCGACCGACATCGCACTGAAGATCGATCTGGAGTACCAGAACCAGTACCCGCCGGTGGTGGCTTGGCTGCAGCAGGAGGGCGCGCTGCGCCAGCCCTACGTGGCGCTGCACACCGAGTTCGTCGACAGCAGCGGTGTGCGCAACGGCAACTGGTTCAACTTCGGTGCGCCGGCTGCGCTCAGTTCGACCAGCGGTGTGCAACCCGCTACCGGCATCCATGTCGCGACCGGCAAGATCGGCTCACCGTCAGGCGCCGTGCCGATCGTGCTGACGGCCAATCCAGCCGGCGACCTGGTTCGCTCGCGCTACTACGACACGGGCAGCTACCTCGGTCAGATTCCAAGCCAGATCTGGGCGCGGCATGCCGACGATCTCAGCGTTGGCGCAGCGCCGCTGAAGGCGATGGCTCTGGACGGCAATGAGCTGCCGCGCCTGGCCTGCGCCGCCACCGGCGCGGTGCCGCAGTTCGGCCTGGCGCTGGGCGATGCCACCGGCTTCGAGGTGCGCACCGGCAGTTGCGGCGGCGCGGCGCCGATGCGCTGGACGCTCGGCACGCTGCCGCGCCATCCGGTGCCGGTCGAGCGGCTGAGCCTGCGCATGGACGGCACCGGTAATGCCTACGTGGGGGGCGAAGTCGTGACGGGCAGTGCGCGCGACGTGGTGGTCTGGCGCTACTTCCCTTAGCCGCGCACGCAGGGCGCGCGGCCGCGGCGAGCAACGTGACCGTGCGTTTGCCGCATTCGTCGGGACCGGCGGCGGCGCGGCGGCGGCCTAAGCTTTGGAGCCTCGATGCGGTCGGTCGTCGGACCCTCCGCTTCGGCATTTGATCTACTCATCTGCTCCGGGCCGCAGAACAGCGCGGCCTGCGCCTCTTTCGTGCAGGCTGCCGCAATGAACGCTCCGCACACTCCAGTATCGCTCGTCTCCCACTTCATCGGCGGCGCGCCCCGTGGAGGCGGCGAACGCCGCTCCCCCGTGTTCAATCCCGCCACGGGCGAGGTGAGAGCCGAGGTCCTGCTGGCCGACGCCGCCACGGTCGACGCCGCCGTGCAGGCGGCCAAGGCCGCGTTCCCCGCCTGGGCCGACATGCCGGCGCTGCGTCGCGCGCGCGTGATGTTCAAGTTCAAGGAACTGCTGGAAGCCAACCGCGATGCTCTGGCCGCCGCGATCACGCGCGAGCACGGCAAGGTGTTCGAGGATGCGAAGGGCGAGGTCACGCGCGGCATCGAGGTGGTGGAGTTCGCCTGCGGTATTCCGCATCTGCAGAAGGGCGAGTACTCCGATCAGGTGTCCACCGGCATCGACCAGTTCTCGCTGCGCCAGCCGCTCGGCGTGTGCGCCGGCGTCACGCCGTTCAACTTCCCGTGCATGGTGCCGATGTGGATGTTCCCGGTGGCGCTGGCCTGCGGCAACGCCTTCATCCTCAAGCCGAGCGAGCGCGATCCTTCCCCCGCGCTGATGCTGGCCGACCTGCTCAAGCAGGCCGGTCTGCCCGATGGCGTCTTCAACGTCGTGCAAGGGGACAAGGTAGCCGTGGATGCGCTGCTCACGCACCCGGACGTAGCGGCGGTGAGCTTCGTCGGCTCCACGCCGATCGCCGAGTACATCCAGAACACCGGCACTGCGCACGGCAAGCGCGTGCAGGCGCTCGGCGGCGCGAAGAACCACATGGTGGTGATGCCCGATGCGGATCTCGACCAAGCGGTCGATGCGCTGATCGGTTCGGCCTACGGCTCGGCCGGCGAGCGCTGCATGGCGATCTCGGTGTGCGTGGCGGTCGGTCGCATCGGCGACGAACTCGTGGCGCGCCTGGCGCAGCGCACGCGCACGCTCAAGATCGGCGACGGCATGGACGCGTCGTCCGAGATGGGCCCGCTCGTGACTGCGCAGCACCACGCCAAGGTCAGGGGCTACGTGGACATCGGCGTCGAGGAGGGCGCCAGGCTCGTCGTCGATGGCCGCTCGCTGAAGGTGCCGGGCCGCGAGCAAGGCTTCTTCCTCGGCGGCTGCCTGTTCGACCACGTACAGGCGTCGATGCGGATCTACAAGGAAGAGATCTTCGGCCCGGTACTGTCGGTGGTGCGCGTACCGGACTTCGCTGCCGCCGTGCAGCTCGTCAACGACCACGAGTTCGGCAACGGCGTGGCCCTTTTCACCGCCGACGGCAACACTTCACGCGAGTTCGCTCGCCGGGTGAAGATCGGCATGGTCGGCATCAACGTGCCGATCCCGGTGCCGATGGCCTTCTATTCGTTCGGCGGCTGGAAGAAGAGCCTGTTCGGCGACACCCACGCCTACGGTATGGAAGGCGTGCGCTTCTACACCCGCTACAAGGCGGTGATGCAGCGCTGGCCAGGCTCGATCGGCAAGGGCGCCGAGTTCGTGATGCCCACGGCCAAGTGACCCAGCGGCCCGCGCGCGGGAGGCGCTGCCTCGCGGCGCGCGGTCGCCGATGCCTCATCCCCGCGGCGGCGGGAATCCAGGTTGTTGCGTGATCGCGCCCCGGCCTGAGCCGGGGCGACGTGCAGTCCGCGTCGCCGGCGCAAGGTCGGCCATGCGGGCGCCCGCGATCAGCCGCCTTCGACCGTGAGTTCGAACGGCAGGTTGCCGCGCGTGGCATGCGAATAGGGACAGATCTGGTCGTGCGCGGCCTGCGCCAGCGCGGCGAGTTCCACCTGCGGCAGGCTCGCATCCTTGACGTGGATCTTCACCGCGAGGCCGAAGCCGCCGGCATCACGCGGGCCGATCGACACGCTGCAGGTCACCGCCGCGCCCTTGGCGTTCTTCTTCTGCTGCGTGGCGACGAAATCGAGCGCGCCACCGAAGCAGGCCGCGTAGCCGGCGGCGAACAGGTGTTCGGGCGTGGTGGTGCCCGGCTTGCCCATCCCGCCCATCTCCTTCGGGACCGAGAGGTCGACGGCGACCGAGCCGTCGGCGGCGGCGCTGCGGCCATTGCGCCCTCCGGTGGCCGTGGCGGCGGCGGTGAACAGCGGCTTGATCGACGACATGGGCAGGCTCCTTCGCGGGGTGGAGGACGCAAGCTACCTGTCGTTGCGCACGCCGTGAAGTCGAACCTCCCAATCGGCGTGATCGGAATCGATCGGCGCAGACGTGCGGGCGGGGCAGGTTCGGCCGGCCCCGCCGTTGCCCGCGGCGTGGACAGGGCCTCTACGCGACCGCCGCCGGCGCCGTCTCGTCACCGGGCAGGTGCGGCGCGATCTCCAGTGCCACCGGGTTGCCGTCGGCCGCGAGCTGGCGTCGCCGCGCCACTTCGAGCGCCAGCAGTTCCGCCTCCAGGCAGGCCTTGCGCGCGTCGATGCGGGCGCGCTCGACGGCGATGCCCACTTCCGCCGCGCGCGCGGGCTCGCACGAACTGCAGTGCGCGAGCTCGGCTTCGTACAGCGTGCCGTCGGTGGGCAGCGTGATCGGCCGCGCGTCGCGCGCCTCTTCGCCGATCTTCGAGGCGCCCTTCAGGAAGGTCTCGAGCTGCTTGCGCAGGTTGTCCGGCACGTCGGCGATGGAGCGCCAGACATCGTTGCCGATGCGCCACTCGATCGACAACACCTTGCTCGAGGCCTCGTACACCTCGTTCACGCGGCGCACGAAGTAGGTGACCGCGTAGCAGTGGTTGTGGTTCTGCAGTGTGCGCCGGGTGGTGGTCTGGTGCTCCTGGTCCTCGAAGGTGCTGATCACCGTTGAGCGCTCGGCCTCGATCGCCTGCGACGAGGTCACCGCAAAGGAGGTGAACTGCTCGGCCGCCGTGTGTACCGAGCCGCCGGAGGCGATCGTCGTCTCGTTCTCGAACGACGAGCTGCCCTTGACCTGCGGCGCGCCGAGGAAGCCGGCTAGTCCGCCGCCGGCGGAGACCGAGGCGTCGGCTTCGACGCGCGTCTGGTTAAAGGCGTCGAAGTAGGCCGAGGTGCTGGTTGCGCGCCGTGACTGCGACAGCGACGCCAGCGTCTGCCGGAACGAGGTGTGCACTGAGAAGCGCTGCGTCTCGCTGCGCGTGCGGCGATAGCGGTCGTACTCGTAGACGTTGATCGACTCGCCGGGCAGCAGGGTCGTCGTGTACAGCAGCGGCCCCTGCTGGCGGCCGACCAGCATCAGGCAGTGCTGGTAGGTGATGCGCACCTGGAAGCGCTCGGTGCCGAACTGCCGCACTTCGTAGAAGTACATGCAGCGGTCGCGCTCCAGCCAGGGGATGGGGCGCGGTCCGCGGCAGACCGCGGGCGTCTCGCCGATGCAGTCGTCGCCGCAGCCGGAACAGCCGCTGTCCGCCGGGTGGTCGGGGTGGGATGGGTCTTGCGGGGAAGTCGCCATGGTGTGTCGGGCACCTGAGGCCGACCCGTCGCCGCGGCGGCAGGCGCATCAAGTGCGCTCTCCCTGTGGAAGTGGTCGGTCGGCCCGCGGCGGCAAAGGGCCGCGGTATGGCACGAGCCGCGCATCGAGCGCCCGCTCGCGTGCCGACAGTGGACTCCTGGCGGTGACTTGGCGCGACCGCGCATTCATGACGCCAGCGACGGATTCTTCGCGCTCGGCCATTGGCGCATCGCGCCTAGCCGCGAGGGCCCTGCCCAGATGCCGTGATCGACCGCGCGGACATGCGCGCGGCGCCGCCGCGGCGCGCTAGAGCGTGAACGGCCCGCCCTTCTCGAGCGCGCGCTGGTAGGCCGGCCGCGCGCGGATGCGGGCAAGAAAGTCCACCAGCTTCGGCCGCGTGGCGTCCAGGCCGGCCCGCGCTGCGGCCGCCTCGATCGGAAAGCTCATCTGGATGTCGGCCACGCTGAACTTCTCGCCGGCGAACCAGGTCGCCTGGCCGAGTTCGGCTTCCATGTAGTCGAGGTGGGCGGTGAGGTTGGGCGTGATGAAACTCTCCTTCACCTTGGCCGAGATGCCGCGCGCGATCTGGCGCACCACGATCGGCAGCGGCGTGGTCTCGATGCGGTCGAACACCAGCTTCATCAGCAGCGGCGGCATGGCCGAGCCTTCGGCGTAGTGCATCCAGTAGGTCATGCGGCGGCGGTCGGCGGCGCTCTTCGGCTGCAGGCGGCCGGTGGGGTCGTACTCGTCGACCAGGTATTGCAGGATGGCGCCGGACTCGGCAATCGTCAGCTTGCCGTCGGTGATCACCGGCGACTTGCCGAGAGGGTGCACGCGCTTGAGCTCCGGCGGCGCCAGCATCGTCTTGGGGTCGCGCTGGTAGCGCTTGATCTCGTAGTCGAGGCCGAGTTCCTCGAGCAGCCAAAGCACGCGCTGCGAGCGCGAGTTGTTCAGGTGGTGGACGGTGATCATCGGCGGGGCGCTTGTTGGTGTGAGGCCGCAGCGTACCGGGCGCCAGAGCCGCGCCGGGCGCGAAGCAGGCGCGGCGCCCGCAGATTCGACGCCGCCCGCGGGCCGGTGCGTGGCAGCATGGGTGCAATTCCGCAGCGCCGACTTCTCACTCCAATGGAGCCCCGCATGAGCACGCCGATGTTCAACTTCAGCCCGCGCTTTCCCTGGTCCGGCGACGTGATCCAGGACATCGATCCGCAGACCTCCTGGTTCTTCGGCAACATCGCGCCGACGGCGGGCAGCGGCCGCCTCGAGCGTCACATTGCGCTCGACGTGGCTTCGTACGGCAAGCAGCTGTCGGTGGTGATGGACGTGCTGCACGAGCTGATCGAGCAGGGCGCGGTGTCGCAGGCCACGCGCGCGAAATTCGACACCCGGCGCCAGCAGATCGAGCAGGCCAAGGCGGCGTACGCCGGCAACGTCGAGACCGAGGCCGAAGCCGGCATGCGGCGCCTGCAACAGGCTGACCCCGCCGCCTATGCGCGCCTCCTCAAGCGCCTGGGCCGCGCCGGCGTATGAGCCGCGGCGCGGGGCCACGCTGCGCCGTGGTCATGGGGTCGGGCCGCACCGCGTCACCGCCGGCCGGGATGCACCGCAGCGCGGGCCTGTGGGCCGGGCGTCAGCATTGCCCGGATAATCCGTTTCCGACGTTCCGATCTCACTGTCTCGATGGAAGTCCGCAAGACCGTCCTGGTGTCGCACTCAGCCGAGGAGATGTTCGATCTCATCGAGGCGGCCGAGCATTACCCGGCGTTCGTGCCCGGCTGCCGCGCGGCGCAGATCATCGAGCGCGACGACACGGTGGTAGCGGCGCGCCTGACGCTGCGCTCGGCCGGCATCTCGATCGAACTGGAAACGCGCAACCCGAAGCGCCGGCCGCACTGGATGGAAGTGACGCTCACGCGCGGGCCGTTCCGGCACTTCTACGGCGAGTGGCGTTTGACTCCGCTCAATGCGGCGGCCTGCCGTATCGACTTCACTCTGGCCTATGAACTCGACGGCGTGGCCGGGCGCGTGGCGGCGCCGGTGTTCGCGCGCATTGCCGACAACCTGGTCGACGCCTTCGTCGTCCGCGCCGAGCGCGTGCTCGGCGTCGGGCGCGCAGCGGCCATGGCGCCGCCCGCTCCGGTCGACACGCGCGTCGAGGCGCCGGTGACCGAAAGCATGGCCGAGCCGCCGGCGCCGGCTGCCGCTGCGCCATCCACGATCCCGCCTGCCGAACCCAACCCACCCCCAATCGGAGCTGCCATGACGGACTCGTCGCTTCTAACCACCCTGCGCGCGTCCAAGCTCGCGGCCGAACTGACCGATGACGAGTGCCGGATGCTGGCCGAAGCGATGGAACTGCGCCCGCTCAAGACCGGCGACGTGCTGGTTCAGGAAGGCCAGGCTGACGAGCACTTCTACCTGATCGTCAAGGGCGTGCTGGGCGTGGTCAAGGGCGTGGGCACGACCGACCAGGTGACGCTGAACACGCTGTCGGCGGGGGACTTCGCGGGCGAACTGTCGTGGCTCGACGGTGCCCAGCGCTATGCCTCGCTGACCGCACTGGCCGAGACCGAGGTGCTGGGACTGGAGCGCGCCAAGCTGGAGGCCCTGCTGCCGAAGGATCCCTGGCTCGTCTATCGGGTGATGCGGGCGATCATCCGCGCCGTGCACCAGATCCAGTACAGGCTGTCGATGCAGCAAAGCGAGCTGTCGAACTACATCTACAAGCAGCATGGCAAGTACTAGCGGGGCCGCGGGCCGTTCGGCCCGCTCGGCTCGGATGGGGTGCGATGGGCGCGCCGCGACCTCGCGCGCGTGCGGCGTTTTGCTGCGCGATCGCGCGGATGGCCTTGCCCCGGCCGCGGTCTTGGCTTGCGCAAAGTCAAGTCCCGGGTGTGTCTGACGAGTACAAAGCCTCGACAAGCGGGCGCCGACCCGCATCGGTTCACTGTACTCACCCCGGAGACATGCCATGACTTTGACTCGCTTTGACCGCCGCGACGTGCTTGCCGCCGCCGGCGCCCTGGCCGGCTCGCTGGTGCTGCCGCAGGCGGCGCGCGCCCAGGCCCCGATCGTCATCAAGTTCAGCCACGTGGTGGCGACCGACACGCCCAAGGGCAAGGCAGCCGATTACTTCAAGAAGCTGGCCGAGGAGCGCACCAAGGGTCGCGTCAAGGTCGAGGTGTATCCGAACTCGACGCTGTACAAGGACCGCGAGGAGGTCGAGGCGCTGCAGCTGGGCTCGGTACAGATGCTGGCGCCGTCGCTGGCCAAGTTCGGCCCGCTGGGCGCGCGCGAGTTCGAGGTGTTCGATCTGCCGTACATCTTCGACAACTACGGCGACCTGCAGAAGATCACCCAGGGCCCGATCGGGCAGAGCCTGCTGGCCAAGCTCGAGCCCAAGGGCATCACGGGGCTGGCCTACTGGGACAACGGCTTCAAGGTGATGAGCGCGAACAAGGCCCTGAAGACGCCGGCCGACTTCAAGGGCGTGAAGATGCGGATCCAGTCGTCGAAGGTGCTGGAGGCGCAGATGCGTGCGCTCGGCGCGATCCCGCAGGTGATGGCGTTCTCCGAGGTCTACCAGGCGCTGCAGACGGGCGTGGTGGACGGCACCGAGAACCCGCCGTCCAACCTGTACACGCAGAAGATGCACGAGGTGCAGAAGTTCGTGACGATGTCGGATCACGGCTACCTCGGCTACGCGGTGATCGTCAACAAGAAGTTCTGGGACGGCCTGCCGGCGGACATCCGCAGCGCGCTCGACAGCGCCATGAAGGACTCGACCAAGTTCGCCAACGACATCGCCAAGAAGGAAAACGAAGACGCGCTGGATGCAGTGCGGAAGTCCGGCAAGAGCCAGATCCTCAGCCTCACGCCGGATGAAAAGAAAGCGTGGAAGAGGGCGCTCATCAAGGTGCACAAGGAGAACGAGGACCGCGTCGGTAAAGACCTGATCGCCAGCATCTACAAGGCGACCGGCTTCGATCCGAACGCGTAGCCCCGGCGCGGGGCGCGGCCGTGGAGGAGACTCGCCGCGCCCCGCTGACGCAGCACGTCATACAGGTGCGGCAGTTGCATCCGGCATGCGCGCCGAGCGCTTGCCTTGAGGGGGAGGCATGCTGAAATTTCTCGATCACCTCGAGGAGTGGCTGATCGCGATCCTGATCGGCGCGGCCACCCTCGTCATTTTCGCGGCGGTCGTACACCGCTACGCGGCGGGGCTGCCGATCCCGGTCGTGCAGGATGCGCTGCTGGCCCTCAACATGGGCTGGGCGCAGGAACTGTGCATCTTCATGTTCGTGTGGATGGCCAAGTTCGGCGCCGCCTACGGCGTGCGCACCGGCATCCACGTCGGCGTGGACGTGATGATCAATGCGCTCGGAGACCGCAAGCGCGCGTGGTTCGTGCTGTTCGGGCTGCTGGCCGGCGCGTTGTTCACGGCGCTGATCGGCAGCTTCGGCGCCAAGTTCGTCTGGGGGTTGGCCGGCACCGACCAGGTCTCACCCGACCTCGAGTGGCCGATCTGGATCATCTATCTTGCGATCCCGCTCGGTTCCTACCTGATGTGCTTCCGCTTCCTGCAGGTGGCGTGGAACTTCCACAAGACCGGTCACCTGCCGCACGCCGACCACGGCCATGTCGAGGGGCTCGACAAGAACGACGCCACGCTGTGGGCCAAGGCCGACGGCGACCTGCATCCGGCCGATGTGAAGCCCGGGAGCCAGCCATGACCGGCCTCGTCATATTCGGCCTGCTGTGCCTGTTGATGATCACGGGCATGCCGATCTCGATCGCGCTCGGCCTCACCGTGCTCACTTTCCTCTTCACGATGACGCAGGTGCCGCTGGAATCAGTGGCGCTGAAGCTTTTTACCGGCATCGAGAAGTTCGAGATCATGGCGATCCCGTTCTTCATACTGGCCGGCAACTTCCTCACGCACGGCGGCGTGGCGAAACGCATGATCCGCTTCGCCACCGCGCTGGTCGGCCACTGGCACGGTGGGCTGGCGCTGGGCGGCGTGCTCGCCTGCGCGCTGTTTGCTGCGGTGTCCGGCTCGAGCCCGGCCACGGTGGTGGCAATCGGCTCGATCCTGCTGCCGGCGATGGTCGCGCAGGGCTTCCCGAAGAAGTTCGGCGTCGGCGTGATCGGTACCGCGGGCGCGCTAGGCATCCTGATCCCGCCGTCGATCGTGATGGTGATTTACGCGGTGTCGGCCAACGCATCGATCGGCAAGCTGTTCATCGCGGGGATCATTCCCGGCCTGCTGCTGGCGGCGCTGCTGCTGTTCGTCGCCTGGTTCGTGGCGTGGCGGCGCGGTTATCCGCGCATGAAGAAAGCCACCTGGGGCGAGCGCTGGGCCAGCTTCCGCGAAAGCATGTGGGGCCTGCTGCTGATCGTGGTCGTGATCGGCGGCATCTACACCGGCATCTTCACGCCGACCGAGGCGGCGGCGATGAGCGCGGTGTACGCCTTCATCGTCTCCGTGTTCGTGTACAAGGATCTGACGATCAAGCAGGTCAGGAAGGTGCTGATCGATTCGGCCAACCTGTCGGCGATGATCCTGTACATCATCACCAACGCGGTGCTGTTCTCGTTCCTGCTGACCTCGGAGCAGATCCCGCAGGACCTGGCCGGCTGGATCACCGACATGGGGCTGCAGCCGTGGATGTTCCTGCTGGTGGTCAACGTGCTGCTGCTGATCGCCGGCAACTTCATGGAACCGTCGTCGATCCTGCTGATCACGGTGCCGGTGCTGTTCCCGGTGGCGATGAAGCTCGGCATCGACCCGATCCACTTCGGCATCATCATGACCGTGAACATGGAGATCGGCATGATCACGCCGCCGGTTGGGCTGAATCTGTACGTGGCGAGCGGCATCGCCAACATGGGCTTAACCGAAGTGACCAAGGCCTGCGCGCCATGGATCCTGGTGATGATCGCCTTCCTCGGTATGATCACCTTCGTGCCCGAGATCTCGCTCTGGCTGCCCAATCTGCTGATGGGAGATTGACCCGCCGGTGGTGCACAGCGCACGAGCGCGCATCCGGCAGCGCATGCCGGCGCGCCTGTCTGCGCGTTCGTCGCGCGCACGTGCAGACACCGGTCTTCGCGGCGCCGACCCCGCTCCACCGATGATGCTCTGGCTGGCTTTCGCCCTGTGCGCTGCCGCGATCCTGCTTGCCGGGACGCAGTTGTCGCGCTACGGCGACGAGATCGCGCGGCTGACCGGCCTGGGTGGCACCTGGATCGGCATGGTGCTGCTGGCGACGGTCACGTCGCTGCCGGAACTGATGACCGGCCTGTCGGCCGTGACGATGGCCGGTGCGCCCGAGGTCGCGGTCGGCGACGTGCTCGGCAGTTGCGTATTCAACCTCGCGATGATCGCGCTGCTCGACGTGCTGCAGCGGCCGGCCTCGGTCTACTCGCTGGCCGGTCGCGGCCACATCCTCGGCACCGCCTTTGGCTCACTGATGCTTGCGCTGGTCGGCGGCGCGCTGCTGATCGGCCCCACGTTCAGGCTGACAGTGCTGCACCTGTCGGTCGTCACACCGGTGATCTTGCTGTTGTACCTGTTTTCGATGCACACGATCTACGTGTACGAGCGGGCGCAGCGAGTCGAGCAGGATCGACCGGCGCCGGCGGCCCCCGGTGCCCTGCGGCGCGCCCTGGTCCGCTATGCGGCCGCCGCCGCGGTGGTGGTGGGCGCGGCGGTCGCCTTGCCATTTCTCGCGGTGCGGATCGCCCATGCGCTGGGCTGGACGCAGGGCTTCGTCGGCACCTCACTGGTCGCGATGACGACCAGCTTGCCCGAGTTGACGGTGACAATCTCGGCCTGGCGCCTGAAGGCCGTGGACATGGCGATCGGCAACCTGGTCGGCAGCAACCTGTTCAATCTGGCGATCCTCGCGATCGACGACATCGCCTACCTGCCTGGACCGCTGCTGTCGCAGGTCTCGAGCGCGCATGCGTTCAGCGCCTTCGCCGCGATCGGCATGAGCGCGGCAGTGATCGTTGCGCTGATGGCGCCGCCGCGTGCCCGCCTGCTCAACGTGGCGAGTTGGACGTCGCTGCTGCTGGTCCTGATGTTCTTCGCCAACGGCTGGATCCACCTGCGGCACCCGGGCTGAGGTCGTGCCTCAGCCGGCTTGCAACCGCTGCGCCAGCCGGTCGCCGAGGAACTGCATGAACGCGCGCACGCGCGCGGTCGCTCGCAGGTCCGGGTGGGTCAGCATCCACACCGGCTGCGCCAGTTCGGCGATCGGCTCCGACACCGGCACCAGTTCCGGGTGCTTGGCCTGCATGAAGGTCGGCAGCACCCCGACGCCGATGCCGGTGCGCAGCATTGCCGCCTTGGCGTTGAAGATGTCCACGCGCACCCGTACGTGGGCCGTGGCCAGCCGCGTGCGCAGCCACTGGTCGTACACGCGCGACGACGCATCGCGCTCGAACGCCACCCAAGGCGCGTCGCGGATCAGCGCTGAGAGCGGCGTGACCTGCTGCGGCAGGTCCGGCGCACCGCGCAGCGCGTAGACGCGGCACTCGGTCATGCCGAGCGGGCGCCCCACCAGGTGTTCGGCGACCTGCCCCGACAGCCGGACAGCGACATCGGCCTCGCGCCGCGTCCAGCCCTGGTCGACATCCGTGTGGCGGCTGGCGAGGTCGACCAGGAAGGCGTTCTCGACCACCTCGACCTCGATGCCCGGATAGGCGCGCGCGAACTCCGCCAGCGGCTGCGGCAACAGGTGCTCCATCACGACGAAGGCCGTGGTCACGCGCAGCGCGCCGGTCAGCTCGCGGTCCTGGCCCAGGACCTGGCGCTCGATCTCGTCGGCGCGTGCCGCCATGTGGCGCGCCTGCTCCAGCAGCGCCTGGCCGGCCTCGGTCGGCTGGTAGCCGCTGCGCTGGCGCTCGAACAGCCGCGAGCCGAGCACGGCCTCCAGCGCGTCGAGTCGGCGCAGCACGGTGGTGTGGTTGACGCCAAGCGTGCGGGCCGCGCCGGCGAGCGAGCCGGCGGCGCCGATCGCCAGCGCGTAGCGCAAGTTGTCCCAGTCGATTGCCGCCATGTTTCTGTGCAATCTTGCAGATTCGAACTGCAATATGCCACGTTGTGCTCGCGAATGTGCAGTCGCATAGTTCGCCCATGGCAAAGCGGCTCAATGTCCGGGCCGCTCTCAAACCCCCAGCGAGGCCTTGCGATGAGCGCCCACGTATTCCACCCCGAGTTCGACGTCAGGCTTGCGCGCGGTGCGGTGAGCAAGCCTTCACGCTCGCCAGTGCGCTCGTCGGTCAAGGTGGTGGCGCCCAGCGCTGACTTGGACCGCGAGTCTTCGCTTTCCCCCGTCTCAGCGCCTGGCTGGCTCGAGCGCCTGGCCCAGTGGGCCGAGCGTCAGCCGCCGCACCATCGGCTCGGCAGCTACCTGCAGCGCAGCTAGTCGGACCGCCGACAGGCGACCCCGTCGCTAGCCGGACCGCTCGGCTTTGCGGTTCGGGCAGGTCGCGCAGCTGAGCTTGTCGCCGTTGGCGAGCCGCACCTCAGGACCACCGCAGGAGCCACGCAGGCAACGCCCGGTGGTCATCGCGCCGAGCGCCATGGCGAGCAGCGCCAGACCGATCAGCACGATCGCCGCCAGCAGCACCAGCCAGAACGCACCGGCGTCCATCAGGCGCTCACCGGTCCCAGCGCGGCAAAGGCGCGCGTCATCGAATCGCGCCAGCCGCCGTCGGCCGTGCGCTCGATGAACTGCGCGGCGATGCCCGCGCGCTCGGCCAGCGCCCGGCCGCGCTCGGCCCCGAGCACGATCAGCGCGGTCGCCAGCGCGTCGGCCTGCATGCAGTCGTCTGCCATCACGCTGACCGAGCACAGCGCATGCGCGATCGGCGCAGCCCGTGCCGGGTCGATCGCGTGCGAGTAGCGGCGGCCGTCCTGCTCGAAGTAGTTGCGGTAGTCGCCCGAGGTGGCCATCGACCGGCCTGCCAGCGGCACCACGTGGCGCGCGCGCGGCGGCATCGCATCTGGCTGCTCGATGCCGATGCGCCACGGCTGACCGGCCGTGTTGTGGCCGCGCGTGCGGACCTCGCCGCCCAGCTCGACCATGTAGTCGGTCACGCCCAGCGCATCGAGCGCCAGCGCGGCGCGATCCACGCCGTAGCCCTTGGCGATGCCGCCGAGGTCGATGTGCAGATCGGCGCGCGCCTTGCTCGCGCTGTGCGTGCCGGCGTCCAGTCGCAGGCCGCGCCAGCCGACGGCTGCGCGCTTGCCTTCGACCTGGTGCGCCGGCGGCACCGCCCGGCGCTTCTCGGTGCCGAAGCCCCAGGCCTGCACCAGCGGTGCCACGGTGACGTCGAACGCACCGTCCGCCAACTCGCTCACGCGCTGCGCGGCGGCCAGCACCGCGAACAGTTCGGGTGACAGCCCCAGCGGCTGGCCGGTGCCATGGCGATTCAGCCGCGCCAGCTCCGAGTCGGCGCGATACAGCGACATGCGCGCTTCGACCGCGGCCAGCGCCGACTGCACGGCGTCGTGCACGCGCGCGGCGTCGACGCCGGCGCCGCGCGCCAGCTTGACGTTGTAGGTGCTCGCCATCGACGTGCCGGTCAGGTGCAGGCCATCACCGACCTGGGCCGACTGCCGGCCGCAGGCGCCAAGCGCCAGCGCTGCCGTGCCTCCGACGAGGAGGCGTCGGCGCGTGCTGAGCAACACATCGACCGCAACCCGAGGGGGGTGGATGTGTTTCATTTGTCCTCCTGCGCCTTCGGCAAAGCAGCGCGCACGGCTGCCTCGAACCGCCCTTCGCCGTAGCGGATCAGGTGGTTGGTCATGTCGCCCATCGATACCAGGCCGAGCACGCGCGGACCGTCCATCACCAGCAGGTGGCGAAAGCGGTTGACCTGCATCAACGCCATCGCCGCCTCGACCGTGGTGCCGGGCGAGACAAAGCGCACGTCGCGCGTCATCACCAGCGAGATCGGCGTGGTGACCGGGTCGAGGCCGGCGTGCACGACCCGCAGCAGCAGATCGCGCTCGGTGAAAATGCCATCGACAAGGCCGTCCTCGTTGCGTACCAGCACGGCGCCGATGCGGTGCTCGGCAAGTGTTTCGACCGCATCCATCACGGTTGCGCCGGCGTCCACGGTGATCAGCTTGTCTGCGTGCTGCTTGAGGGCCATCACGGTGCCCACGGTCTGTTGCATGGTTGTCCCTTTGCGACGGCTACAGGCCGAAGTCGTCGAGCATGACGTTTTCGCGATCCACGCCGAAGTCCAGCGCCAGCTTGATCACGGCCTTGTTCATCACGTCCGGCCCGCACAGGTAGAACTCGATGTCCTCCGGCGCCGGATGCTGGGCGAGATACATGTCGCGCAGCACGTTGTGCCGGATCAGGCCCACCGGCCCGGACCAGTGGTCCTCGGGACGCGGTTCCGACAGCACGATGTGCCAGCTGAAGTTCGGGTTCTCGGCGGCGAGCTGGTTGAATTCGTCGATGTAGAACGCCTCCCTCAGGTTGCGCGCCGAGTACCAGAACACCATCTTGCGCTTGCTTTTCAGCCGCAGCAGCTGGTCGAAGATATGCGAGCGCATCGGCGCCATGCCGGCGCCTGCGGCGACGAAGCACATCTCCTTGCCGGTGTCGCGCGCGAAGAATTCGCCGAAGGGACCCGAGACCGTGACCGTGTCGCCCGGCTTCAGGTTGAACAGCCACGAACTCATCTTGCCTGGCGGAACGTCGTCGCGGTAGTCGGGTGCAAAGGCGATGCGGATGGTGAAGAGGAGGATGCCCTTTTCCAGCGGGTAGTTCGCCATCGAATAGGCGCGCTCCACCCCCTCGGGCACCACCGACTTGAAGCGCCACAGGTCGAACTTGTCCCACTCCTCGCGAAACTCGGGCTCGATGTCGAACTCGCGGAAGTTGAGCGAATACGGCGGCGCCTCGATCTGCACGTAGCCGCCGGCCTTGAACGGCACGTCCTCGCCCTCGGGCAGCGCAAGCTTCAGCTCCTTGATGAAGGTCGACACATTGCGGTTCGAGATCACCCGGCACTGCCACTTGCGCACGGAGAAGATCTCGGGCGCCAGCTCGATCCGCATGTCGCGCTTGACCTTGACCTGGCAGGCCAGCCGCATGCCGTGCTTGGCCTCGCGCGGCGAGATGAAGCCGGTCTCGGTCAGCAGCAGGGCACCGCCGCCTTCCTTGACAACCACCTCGCACACGCCGCAGGAGCCTTTGCCGCCGCAGGCGGAGGGGATCAGGATCTTGTTGGCCGTCAGCGCCCCCAGCAGGGTGCCGCCGGTGGCCACCTTCAGCGAATTCGATGGGTCTTCGTTGATCACGATCGACACGTCGCCGGTGGCGACGAGTTTGCGCCGCGCGCCCATCAGCACGAACACTAGCAGCAGCACCACGACGGTGAACATCACGATGGCCAGCACGATGGAGAGCATGGTCGTCGACCCTACAGCTGGATGCCCGAGAACACCATGAACGCCAGCGACATCAGGCCAGCGGTGATGAACGTGATGCCCAGCCCCTTCAGGCCGGCCGGCACGTTCGAATAGGCGAGCTTCTCGCGGATCGCGGCCAACGCGATCAGCGCGATCGCGAAGCCCAATCCCGACCCCACGCCGAACACTACGCTCTCGCCAAACGAGTACTCGCGCTCCTTCATGAACAGCGACCCGCCCAGGATCACGCAGTTCACGGCGATCAGCGGCAGGAACACACCGAGCGTGTTGTACAAAGCGGGCGCGAAGCGTTCGACCGCCATCTCCACCACCTGCACCGCGGCGGCGATGGTGGCGATGAACAGGATGAACGACAGGAAGCTCAGGTTGACGGTGGCCAGCTGCGGGCTGATCCAGGCCAGCGCGCCTTCGGCCAGCAGGTGGTTGAGCAGTAGGTTGTTCAGCGGCACCGTCAACACCTGCACGAACACCACCGCCACGCCCAGCCCGATCGCGGTCTCCACTTTCTTCGAGCAGGCCAGGAATGAGCACATGCCGAGGAAATAGGCGAGCGCCAGGTTCTCCATGAAGATGGAGCGCAGGCCGAGGTTGATGTAATGCTCCACGGCCTCAATCCTTTTCCTGCAGGTGCGGCTTCCAGGTGCGCAGCGCCCAGATCAGCAGGCCGATCAGGAACAGCGCGGAGGGCGCCAGCAGCATCAACCCGTTCGGCACGTACCAGCCGCCCTCGGAGGTCAGCTTCAGCACCTGGAAGCCGAACACCTTGCCGGCGCCCAGCAACTCGCGCACGAAGGCCACCAGCACCAGCACCAGCGCATAGCCGAGAGCATTGCCCAGTCCATCGAGTGCCGACAGCCAGGGCGGGTTGTTCATCGCGAAGCCCTCGGCGCGGCCGAGCACGATGCAGTTGGTGATGATGAGCCCCACGAACACCGACAGCTCGAGCGACAGTTCGTACAGCGTGGCCTTCAGTACCTCGTCGAACACGATGACGAGCGAGGCGATGATCGCCAACTGCACGATGATGCGGATCGCCGTCGGCGTGTGGTTGCGCACCAGGCTGACCGCGAGGCTCGCCAGCACGGTCACCAGGATCACGCCCGCGCCCATCACCAGCGCCTTGTCGAGCCGCGTGGTGATCGCCAGCGCCGAGCAGATGCCCAGCACCTGCACGCCGATCGGGTTGTTGACCAGGATCGGATCGAACAGGGCCGCGCGTTCCTGCTTGCCGAACCACGGCCGGCCGGTGCTCTCGGGGGTCACCGCGCTCATGAGCGTTTGCCGTTGCGGAAGCGATCGAGGAACTTGCCGTAGCCGTCGTCGGACAGCCAGAAGCGCATCAGCTGCGTCACCGCATTGCTGGTGATGGTCGCGCCCGACAGGCCATCGACGTTGAGCGGGTCGGTCTCCGCCGGGCCTGCCTGCCCCTTGATTACCGTGATGCCGGCGCGCCAATTCTTGTCGTAGCCCTTGCGGCCCTGCCACAGCCCCTGCCAGACCGGGTTGCCGATCTCGCCGCCGAGCCCTGGCGTTTCGCGGTGCTCGTAGTAGGTGAGTCCGCGCACCGTGTTGCCATCGGGCGCGAGCGACAGGAACCCGTAGATGGTCCCCCACATGCCAAGGCCCTCGACCGCGATCACGAGCTGGTCGACCTGGTCGCCCTTCATCACGAAGTAGACGACGCCATAGTTCGGCACGCGCCGGATGCCGGCGGTGTTCTCGGGCGCGACGCGGCTCATCGCCGGATCGTTACGCGCGGCGCGCTGGTCGTAGCGACGGGCGTCGAGCTTGTCCTCCGGCACAAGTTCACCCGTGGCAAGGTCGACGAGGCGCGCCTTGATGTCGCGCTGGAAGTGGCCCTCCACGCGCGCGGCGTTGACCGACTGTCCGGGCTGTACCAGCCCGGCCGCCACCAGCACGTTCTTCTCCATGTAGAGCCGCGCCGACGCCTTCTGGCGCGGTTGCAGGCTGACCGCTGCCACGGACACCAGCGCGGCGCACACCACGCAGACGATCGCGGCGAACACGATCGTGTAGCGCGGGGAGTTGACGTTCAACGCGGCGGAGTCAGCCATGACGCGCCTGCCTGCGCCGGATGTTGGCCTGCACGAAGCCGTAGTCGATCACCGGCGCCATCACGTTCATGAACAGGATCACCAGCATCGCCGATTCCGGATAGGCCGGATTGAAGACGCGGATGAGCACGATCAGCGCGCCGATCAGGAAGCCGTAGACCCACTTGCCCTTCTCGGAAAAAGGCGAGGTCACCGGATCGGTCGCCATGAACACGGTGGCGAAGGCCCAGCCGCCGAGCACCATGTGCCACCAGAACGGCACGCCGAACCACGGGTTCGTGTGCGAGCCGATCGCGTTCAGAAGGCTCGCCATCGCGATCGTGCCCAGCACGACCGCTGCCATCGTGCGCCACGAGCCGACCTTGGTGACGAGGATCAGCACCGCGCCCAGCAGGCAGGCCAGCGCCGAGGTCTCGCCCATGCTGCCTGGCTCCAGCCCGACGAAGGCGTTCCACCACGAGTAGCCCTGTTCCTCGAAGCTGCCCGTCATCACGCGCATCTGCGACAGCAGCGTGGCGCCGGAGAAGCCGTCGACCGCGGCGCCTTCGGGCACCGCGGTCCACACCTTGTCGCCTGAAATGTCGGCCGGGTAGGCGAAGAACAGGAACGCCCGCGCGGCCAGCGCCGGGTTGATGAAGTTCATGCCGGTGCCGCCGAACAGCTCCTTGGCAATCACCACGCCGAAGCTGATGCCCAGCGCCGCCTGCCATAGCGGCGTGGTCGGCGGCAGGATCAGCGCGTACAGGATGCCGGTGACGAAGAAGCCCTCGTTGACCTCAATCTTGCGCACGATCGAGAACATCACTTCCCAGGTCAGCCCCACCAGCATCGTGACGAGGTACAGGGGCAGGAAGTACAGCGCGCCGTGTGTGACGTTGGCGATCAGGCTCGATGGCGCATAGCCCACGCCGAGCGCGCGCAGCACCGCAGGGCGCCAGCCCTCGAGTTCGCCCGCTTTCGCCGGATCGATCGCCAAGTTCGCCTGCAGGCCGGTGTTGTACATCGCCATGAACACGCAGGGCAGCGTGGCGATCACCACCAGCATCATCATCCGCTTCAGGTCGATCGCATCGCGCACGTGGCTCGATGCGCGCGCGACCGAGGGCGGCGTGTAAAAGAAGGTGTCGGCCGCCTCCCACAGCGGGAAGAGCTTCTCCAGCCGGCCACCCTTCTCAAAGTGATGGGCCTGGCGGTCGAGGAACGCGCGCAGCGGCTTCACGGCGCGCACCTCGCCGATCGGCGTGCGGGCTGGCGCGTGCTCACGCGATCTCCTTCTCGATGCGCGTCAGCGCGTCGCGCAGCAGCGGGCCGTACTCGTACTTGCCGGGGCACACGCAGGTGGCCAGCGCAATGTCGTCCTCGTCCAGTTCGAGCGCGCCGAGCGCGATCGCGCGCGGATCGTCCTTCGTGATCAGCGCACGCAGCAGGAAGGTCGGCTCGATGTCGAACGGCAGAACGCGCTCGTAGGTGCCGATCGGCACCATCGCGCGCGGCGAGCCGTTGGTCGTGGTTGAGAGCGGGCGCAGCGTGCGCAGGAAAGCGCCGAGCACCGCGCCGGTGACCGAGAACTTGTCCGGCGACGGCGTGATCCAGCCGAACAGTTCGCGCTCGTGGCCCTCAGGCAGCGCCGCGACCTGGGCGTGATAGCGGCCGAGATAGGCGTCCGGTGCCGCGAGGCCGTTGCCCACGCCACGACCGTCGAGAACCGAGCCGGAGATCACTCGCTGCTCGCCCGGCTTCAGCTCGCCGGCCACCAACTCGTCGATCGCCGCGCCGAGGCGCGTACGCAGCAGACGCGGCTGCGCGATGCCCGGGCCGGCCAGCGACACCACGCGCTGCGTGTCCAGTTCGCCGCGCAGCACCAGGGTGCCGATCGCCGCGACATCCTGCGCACCGATGTGCCAGACGTGATGCGCCAGGCCCACCGGCGACAGCCGATGGATGTGCCAGCTGACGTTGCCGGCCGGATGCGGACCGGCGAACTCCTCGACCTGCACGCCCGCCGGCACGTCGAGAGGGACGCCTGGCGCCTTGCAGACGAAGGTGGGTCCACGTGTGAGCTTGGCGAGCGCCGCTAGGCCGGTGCGGAACGCCTCGGCGCGGCTCTCGAGTGCAAGGGCGATGTCCGGCGCGTGCGGCCGGGTGTCGATCGCCGTAACGAACAATGCCGCGGGTTCGGCGTCGAGCTTCGGCACCCGCCCGAATGGCCGCGCGCGCAACGCAGTCCACAGCCCGGACTCCAGCAGCAGCGCGCGCACGTCGTCGCGCGAGAGTTGATCGACCGTGCGGCCGGTGCAGGCCGTGAACTCGACCTGCGCATCGTCGGACGCCGTCTCGATCTCGAGCGAAACGAAGACGCGCCGCTCGCCGCGGTTCACTGCCTGCACGCGGCCCGCCGCCGGCGCGGTGAAGCGCACGCCCGGATTGCCCTTGTCCTCGTAGACCGGCTGGCCGCGCCGGACGATGTCGCCGGGCTGCACCAGCAGCGTCGGCTTCAGGCCGATCGTATCGGCGCCGAGCAGCGCCACCCGCGTGACGGCGCGCGCCGGCTCGATGCGGCGCTCCGGTGCGCCTGCCAGCGGCAAGTCCAGCCCCTTGCTGTTTTTGTGCAGCGCCATGACTGTTGTGCGGTCGCGTGGACCGCGACCTTCGTGCCTCCCCACCGAACGGGTCGAAGCCCGATCGGACTGACGGAACGTAGGGGGTGCGCGCGGGCCGAGCGTTGACGGGCATCAACGTCGGCGCGATCCGGGGTCCCATCGGAAACCCAAGGGATGTGAGCGCACAGTCGCATCGACGCTGCGGCGCCGCCGCTCGCGTAGGGCTCAGCCGTCGAGTGCCAGATAGATGCCGAGGCCGATCATCACCAACCCGCTGACGAGCTTGAGCACGCGGCCTTCGCGCTCCTGCAGGCGGTGGCGGCTGAGCAGCGCCACGCCGGTGCCCAGCACGACCACGTCGTCCACCATGTAGGCCGCGATGTACAGCAGCAGGTAGCCGTAATAGCTCGCCGTATCGAGTTCGCGCAGGGTGAGGATGCGCGTGAACAGCGCCGGAAAGCCCGAGGTGCAGAGGAATTCCACCACCTGCACCAGCAGCGCCAGGATAATGGCGCCGATGATGGCCGCGGTCAGCGTCGGCGCGTGCAGCAGGCCGCGCATGCGCGCGTAGATGCCGGGCTTGGCTTTGTCGGGAATCGACAGCGAGATGCCGCGGCCGAAGGCGAAGAAGTCCTTCAGGTTGATCAGGCCCGCCACGATCGCGATGGCCGCGATCACCAGCTGCGAGGCGCGCGACAGCCCGATCAGCAGGAACAGGTTGAGCCAGGCCGCCATGAACACGAAGTACGCGATGCCCTGGATCAGCACGAAGGTACCGGCGATCGCCAGCATCCGCTTGCGGTCGTTCAGCGGCGCCAGGATCGAGATCATCAGCAGCAGCACCCACATCGAGCAGGGGTTGAAGCCGTCGAGCAGCCCCATCGCGAGCGTGAACGTGGGCAGGCCGATGTCGTCCAGCGTCAGCGTGCGGCCGAAGAACTCGATCTGGAATACCTCGGGCGTTGCGCCCGGTCGCTTGCAGTCGAAGCCATCGTCGGCATTGCAGGCAGTGGCGTCGTCCTCGCTGCCGTGGCCGGCGGCGTGCGGGTCGATGCGCTGACCGGCGAGCGCGCTGCGGATCAGGCGGTCGGTACGTGCCTGCTCCGAGTAGCCGATGAACAACTGCCCGCCGACGAACACCGCCGGCACCCGCGGCAGTCCGGCGCCGTGCTCGCGCGCCAGCTCCTGCAGCCGATTCATCGCCGCCGGATCCTTCTGCACGTCGCGGATGACGATGCTCAACCCCGGCTCTTCCATGCTCAGCCGGGCGAGGAACTCTTCGGCCTTGCCGCAGTGTGGACAGCCTTCGCGGACGAACGCTTCGATGGTCAGCGTCGCACCGGGCGCCGCCGCGGCGCGGCCATCGGCGGCCTGTGCCGCATCGACCGCGGCAAAGGCGAGCACCAAAGCGGTCATCAACGCCAGCGCCAGGCGGGCTAGGGCGGCAAGCGGGTTCAGCAGGGCAGGGGAAGTCACGTCCGGGCCGGTCACGGGTAACGCGCGGCAGTCTATGGAGGGCGGTCGGCCGCGCACTTGCGCTGGCGCAGACCTGTGCCGTCACGGCCCGGCGAATGGCACGGCCTTCACCTGGATCAAGAAACGCCGGCGCGAGCGGGCGCTACCAGGCTTGGGGGTCGACCCGGTACAGGCCGCGAAAGGCCTGGTACAGGCGGGGGTACTGGTCAGCCAGGGCGCGCGGCCGCTCGAAGAACACCTCGGAGACCACCGCGAAGAACTCGGCCGGATCGGTCAGGCCGTAGGGATCGATCAACGGCGCGGCGGGCGGCTCGGTCGCGTTGCTGCTGGCGCGCTCGGCGGCGGCAGCGCGCGCCTGGTCTTGCGCGCGCTCGTACGCTTCGCCGAGCACGCGCGCCCAGCGCACACGACCGATCGCGCCGCCGATCCACGGTGCGCCGTTGGCGTGGCCCTTTTCCTGGTCCAGCTGGTGCGCGAACTCGTGGATCACCAGATTGCGGCCGTCGTCGGGCCGTGCCGCGCCGTCCAGCACGTCGTCCCACGACAGCACCACCTGGCCCTGGGCCCACGACTCGCCGGCGCGCGCCTCGCGCCGTTGGTGCAGCACGCCGCTGGCGTCGCCGCGCACGCTGTCGACCACGAAGCTGCCCGGGTAGACCAGGATCTCGCGCAGCCGCGCGAAGTAGTCGGTGCGGCGGTTCAGCAGCAGCAGGCAGGCCTGCGCGGCGATGGTCACGCGCATCTCGTCGGTGATGTCGAGTCCCGCGCAGCCGACGAAGCGCTTCTCGGCGAGGAACACCTGCATGTGGCACTTCAGCTGCAACTGCAGGTCGGCCGGCAGGCGCGCCACCTGCGGCACGCGCTGGCGCACGATGGCACGCCAGGCGGCGGGAAACGGCCGCCGCCGCAGCCGTTCACGCCGCCAGGCCGCCAGCAGCGGTTCGCCGGCGAACCACGCCACCAGCAGCAGGCCCAGCACGGCGATGATCAGCAATTCCAAGCGGCCCGCCGCAGCGACGAAAGTGCGAGTCACGTGGGGCGAGCCGGCGCGCTTTTCAACCCCGGCGCGCGCGGCGATGCGGGGGGAAGCGACGCGCCGCGTCAGGTCGCGGGTTGTACCGGCGCCGTGTCGCCGGCGAGGCTGTCCTGGCGCGCTGCCGAATACACCACGGACTGGTTACGCCCGCGGCGCTTGGCATCGAGCGCGCAATCATCGGCCGCCTTCAGCAGTCGGTCGGGCGCGCCCTCGGCGGTGAACGAATCAGCCACGCCGGCCGAGAACGTGTTGCCGCTGAGCGCGCCGCCGTCGATCTCGAAACGTGCGTCGCGCCACTGGCGACGTAGTGCATCGATCTTGCGGCGTGCCGCGTGGGCATCGGTACGCGGCATCAGCACGCAGAACTCCTCGCCGCCATAGCGGCAGGCGACGTCGCTGCGACGCAGGCCCTGCTGCATCAACTGGCCGAACGCCTGCAGCAGGCGATCGCCGGTGGCGTGGCCGTGGCGATCGTTGACCAGCTTGAAGTGATCGAGGTCGATGATCGCCACCGCCAGCGGCTCGCCATTGCGCTGCGCCAGCGCCAGCATGGACGGCAGCACGTCGCTCAGGTGGCGCCGATTGAAGAGCCCGGTGAGAAAGTCGCGCACGGCCTGGTCCTCGAGTGCAGCCTTGAGCCGCTGCACCTCGTCCACCCGCTGCGACAGCTGCTGGTTGATCGTGGCCAGTTGCGCCCGCGCGCGCTCGGCGGCGCGGTGGCGCGCCTCGATGCCGTCGCGCTCGCGCTGCAGCCGCAGCAGTTCAGTCTGCAGGGTGGCGGCCTGCTGGCGCGCGCGCAGCGCCAGCCGGGCGCGCGCGCTGTGCAACTGCTGCCACTGGCGCAGCGCGGCCAGCGCGCCCGCGCTGTCGCCGGCCGGCTGCAGCAGGTCGGCCTGCGTCTGCAGGAACAGGCAGCGCACGCGCAGCGACAGGCCGTCGCCTTCGGGCGGCAGCGGCAGCAGGGCAGCCAGCCGCTGCACGCCTGCGGCCGGCGCGCCGTGCGCGCGCGCCTGTTCGGCCTGCGCCACCGCCAGTTCCACCTCGGCATCGAGCACCGGCTCGTCGACCAACGCGCGCTGCGCCTGTTCCACCAGCCGGTCGCCGAGCGCAGTCTCGCCCGCGCGGAAGGCGGCGATCGCCATCGACTCGTAGCCGGTGGCGGTCGCGCCGCTGCCGTCTTCCCGGGCCGGCAAGGCCAGCAGGCGCTCGATGTCCGGCAGCGCCTCGCGCGGCCGGTCCAGGTCGGTCAGGCAGACGATGCGGTTGACCATCAGGACCGCGCGCAGGCGGGTGTTGCGCAGGTCGTCGCAGCGGTCGAGCCCCTCGTACAGGTAGCGCAGCGCCTCCTCGCAGTCGCCGAGCTGGTACAGCTCGTGGGCGATGTTGCAGTAGAGGACGACGTCGAAGCCGAGCCGGCGCGCATGGCGTGCCTCGCGCAGCGCCTGGTACATGTAGGCGAAGGCCTCGGCCGATTCGCCCAGCGCCGAGAAGCAGCCGGCGATGCCGTTGAGCAGCACCGCGCGCCCAAGGTGGCGCAGCACGCGCAGGCCCTCGGTGCGCAGCGGCAGGATGCGGGCGAGCGCCTCGCGCGGCCGGTCGGCATGCAGCTCGCAGCGCGAGATGCCGACTTCGGCCAGGATCTGCGCGCTGCGGTCGCCGGCCGTCAGCGCGGCGGCGTACGCGGCGCGCAGTTCCGTAATGCCGGACTCCGGGGTGGCGGTGCGCATCAGATGAAAGCCGTGCACCAGGCGCGCCCAGGCCACCGCCGCTGCATCGGCCTGCCCCAGCCCGAGTTCGAGCGCGCGATCGGCCAGCGCCAGTGCGCGCGCCGCGTCGAGGTATTGCAGGCGCCAGGCCTGGCGCGCAGAACGCAAGGCAACCGACGGCCGGGATCGTGCCGAAGCCATGCGCGAATGGTTGCGGCCTCGCTGTTGCCCGTCAATTGCCCGCAGGCTACGCGGCGCGTGCAGATTCGACAGACGGCGTGCGCGACGTGTGGTCCATGCGGCGATGCGCCACGCAGATGTGCGGGAATGCGGTGCGTACGCGGTGCAAGGCGACAGAAACGACCCGAGGCCGAGCTGCATGCGCGCAGCGTCCTGGCCGGACAGGCCGACTGGCGGCCGCGGCGCTGGGCACGCCTCCGTCCCCGCGGCGAATCGCGCGTTACCGGTGCAGGCCGCTGACGGGCGCGACGATCGTGGCTATCGTCGGCGCTCGACACCCGATAAGGAGGTCGCATGAACGCACAGAAGAAGACAGTGAAGAAAGCGGCAAAGCGGGCCAGCGGGTCGGCGCCGGCCGCACGTCGTTCGGCCGCGCGCAAGTCCGCCGGCGGCAGAAAGGGTGTCGTGGTGCTGCTGGTGGCCACCCGCAAGGGTGCCTGGCTGCTGCATGGCGATGCGGCGCGCCGCACCTGGCGCGTGGACGGCCCGCACTTCCTCGGACACATCGTCAATCACGTGGTGCTCGATGCGCGGCCATCGGGAAACAACGGGCGCACGCTGCTGGCCGCCGCCAAGACCGGGCATCTCGGGCCGACCGTGTTCCGCTCGACCGACCTGGGCAAGACCTGGCAGGAAGCGAAGCAGCCGCCGGCCTTTGCCAGGAAGGCCGACGGCAGTGGTCGCAGCGTCGATCACACCTTCTGGCTGACGCCGGGCCACGCGAGCCAGCCGGGCGTGTGGTACGCGGGCACCTCGCCGCAGGGACTGTTCCGCTCCGACGACGATGGCACCACCTGGACCAGCGCCTCGCCGATCAACGACGACCCGCAGTACATCGCTTGGATGGGCACCGTGCAGGACGGCACGCCCGACGGGCCGAAGATGCACTCGATCATCGTCGACCCGCGCGATCCGCAGCACCTGTACTTCGGCATGTGGGGCGGCGGCGTGCACGAGTCGACCGACGGTGGCCGCAGGTTCGCGCACGCTGGTCGACGGGCTCGAGGTGGTCGAGGGCTTCGACCGACCGCCGACCCGACCTTCCACGATCCGCACTGCGTCCGCCTGTGTCCGAGCAACCCGGACCGCCTGTACCAGCAGAACCACTGCGGCATCTACCGGCTCGACCGGCCGTCGACCACCTGGACCCGCATCGGCCGCGCGATGCCGAAGAAGGTCGGCGACATCGGCTTCCCGATGACCGTGCATCCGCGCGACGCCGACACCTCCTGGGTGTTGCCGATGGACGGCCAGACCGTCTGGCCGCGCACCAGCCCGGAGGGCAAGCCCGCGGTCTACGTGACACGCAACGGCGGCAAGACCTGGCAGCGGCAGGACGCGGGCTTGCCGACCGGGCAGGCCTGGTGGACCGTCAAGCGGCAGGCGATGAGCGCCGACACGCACGATCCGCTGGGCCTGTACTTCGGCACCACCAGCGGCGAGCTCTGGGCCAGTCGCGACGAGGGGGCGAGCTGGCGCTGCGTGATGCGCCATCTGCCCGAGATCTACGCGGTCGAGGCCGCCGATCTGCGTTGAGCCGATGCGCGTGCTGATCCCCAGCCCGCTGCGCTCGTACACGCGCGACGCGTGGGTGCAGGCGCACGGTGACACGATCGGTGCGGTGCTGGTCGATCTCGACCGCCAGTACCCGGGCATCCGCTTCCGCATGATCGACGAGCAGGACCGCATGCGGTCGCACGTGCGCTTCTTCGTCAATGAGCGGCAGACCTTCGACCTGGCGCAGCCGCTGGTCGCGACCGACGAGCTGCTGATCGTGCAGGCGCTCAGCGGCGGCTGACGCGCGGCAGTGCAACGCATCGACCGCCCGTGGCCGCCGACGGCACACCCCGCGGAGTCCGGCGGTGGCGACGCTGCAGCGGATCACCTGCTGCCCGTGGTTCGACGACGAGGGCGAACAGGCGGCGCGCTGCTGCAGCGCGATCTTCCCGAACTCGCGCATCGACACCATGAAGACCGAGAGCGACCGCGACTGGACGCACCTCGCCGCCGGTCGCGTCCGGGCTACTGCGCCGGCCGCACGAAGGCGAAGTGCGGCAGCGGCGCCTGCTGGCCCGGCGGCAGCGCGACGGGCGCCGGCGCGCCGGCGGGGCCGAGATGGCGCAGGTAGCGATAGATCGCGCGCACATCGTCGTCGCGCATGTCACGCATGGCGAACCAGGGCATCGGCGGGCGCCACTGCGCGCGCGCATGCACCAGCCACTGATCCTCGGTCATGCTCTGCGCGACCAGGCGCAGGTTGGAGGCATAGGTCGTGCCCCAGGGGCCGGTCCAGCCGAGCGGGCTGCCGGTGAGGTACACCGCCTCGTCGACCTGGCCGGCGGTTTCCATGTAGCCCGGCGTGTGGCAGTCATTGCAGCCGCTGGTGCGCACCAGGTAGCGGCCACGCTCGACGTCGCTGGTCCGGGCATTGGCGGCCGGCGCCTGCGCGCTGGCCGACAGCATCGGCAGCATCGCCATCAGCGCCAGTGTGGCGCCCAGTGCGGCCACGGTGATGCGGAGGGGTTTCATTGCGGCTCTCCCAAAGAGTTGGCATCCGGTTCGAATGCCTGATGTTCGGATCGACGGGTCGGCGCGGTGGGCAATCCATGCGGCAGCCCGCGCCGATGCCGTGCACTGTAGGAACGACGCGCCGATGCCGCTGCTAACTCTTTGCTATGGGCTCGCTAAGAACTTGCTAAGCACGACCGACTCGCGCGCCGGCCGTGGCGCACGGATAATCGAGTCGGTTGGTTTTTCGTACCGTTTCTGCATCGGAGGCCTCATGCTTGGCTCTTCCCGCGTACGCGCTCGGCGTTCTCTGGCTGCGCTGCTGGCAGCCGTGGCGGCGTTGGCGGCGGCGCTGGCCGCGCCGGCTGTCGCTGCGGACAGCCGCCCGATCCGCGCGCTGGTCGGCTTCCCGGCCGGCGGCGGCACCGATGCCATCGCGCGCACGCTGGCCGAAAAGCTCAAGGACGAACTCGGCGCACAGGTGATCGTCGAGAACAAGCCCGGTGCCGGCGGCCAGATCGCGGCGCAGGCGCTCAAGCAGGCCGCGCCCGACGGCACCACATACTTCATCTCGCACGACCACACGATCAGCATCGTGCCGCAGGTGATGAAGAATCCTGGCTTCGATCCGGCCAAGGACTTCGTGCACGTGGCGGGCTTCGCCACCTTCGTCAATGCGCTCGCGGTGTCGGGCGCGCTGCCGCCGAAGACCTTCAACGAGTACGTCGCGTGGGTCAAGGCGCAGCCCGGCGGCAAGTCGGCGATCGGCGTGCCGGCGCCAGCCTCGGTGCCCGAGTTCGTGGTCAAGCTGATCGGCGAGAAGTACGCGCTCGACCTGGTGGCGGCGCCCTACCGTGGCAGCGCGCCGATGCTCAACGACCTGTATGCGAACCAGATCCCGGCGGCGATCGCCTCGGTGCCCGAGCTGGTCGAGCCGCAGAAGAGCGGCAAGCTGCGCGTGGTGGCGGTGCTCGGCAACCAGCGCCAGGCCGCGCTGCCCGAGGTGCCGACCTTCGCCGAACTGGGGCTGGCGGGCTTCGAGGACGTGCCGTATTACGCCTTCTTCGCGCCGGCCGGCACGCCCAAGGCCGAGATCGATCGCTTTGCCAATGCGCTGGCCAAGGTGATCGCGCAGCCCGACGTGCGCGACAAGCTCAGCGGCTGGGGACTCGCGGTGCAGTTCATGCCGCAGGCGCAGATCGCGCAGCGCGAGCGTGCCTATACCGCCGTCTGGGCACAGCTCATCCGCAAGATCGGCTACCTGCCGCAGTGAGCGAGCGCCGTGTCGAGCGGCGCCGGGTGCGCGCGCCGGGAGACCCTGCCACCGCACCCGCGCCGTCGCTTGATGTCGCGGCCTGACTCAGTATCTGATTCAATCGCCTGATTCGGCCACCTGAAGTCTTTTCCAACGAGGTATGAGCCTGGAGCCGGGCTCGTGATTCCAACGAGGTATGAGCCTGGCGCAGGCCAGGGGTTGGCGATGGGCCGGCTGAGGGGCAGCCCGCCGGCGCAGCGCGTCGATCATCGAAGGCATGGTGATCGACATGAACGAGAGTCAGGTACGCACCGTGGAGCAGGTGCGCCAGGTGCTACAGGGCACGCAGGCACTGCGGTTCGAGCGTCCTGACGACGGCGCCGGGCGCTACGCCTGGATTGAACTGGTCCTCAAGCGCTTTGGCTACCGGCAACTGCCACGGCAGGATCGCGGCGCGGTGCTGGCATACGTGCAGCGGCTCAGTGGCTTCAGTCGTGCGCAGGTCACGCGGCTGGTGTCGCGCTGGATCGCAGGCCAGCCCCTGGTCAAGCAGTACCGCACGCCCGAGCATGCCTTTGCGCGGCGCTATACGGCCGCCGATGTCGCCCTGCTGGCCGCGGTCGACCGGGCCATGGGTACGCTGTCTGGCCCCGCCACCGCCTGCGTGCTGCGTCGGCAGCGCGACCAGTTCGGCGATGCGCGCTTCGAGCGTCTGGGCGCGATCTCGGTGGCGCACCTGTACAACCTGCGCGCCAGCGCCGGCTACCGCGCTCAGCGCGTCATGCTGAGCAAGACCCGCCCGACCCCAGCGGTCACCATCGGTGTGCGCAAGGCGCCGGCCCCGCACGGGCGGGCGGGGTTCATCCGCATCGACAGCGTGCACCAGGGGGACCTGGACGGCACCAAGGGGCTCCACCACATCAACGCCGTCGATTGCGTCACGCAGTGGCAGGTGGTGGCCTCGGTGGCGACGATCGCCGAAGTGCACCTGCTGCCCGTCATCGAGCAGATGCTCGCGCAGTTCCCGTTCGAGATCCTGGGCTTTCACGCCGACAACGGCAGTGAGTACGTCAACCACCGGGTGGCCAAACTGCTGGACAAGCTGCGCGTCGAGTTCACGCGCAGTCGCCCGCGGCACAGCAACGACAACGGCTTGGCCGAGACCAAGAACGGCGCGGTCGTGCGCAAGACCTTCGGCTACACGCACATCGCGCAACACCACGCGGGGCGCTTCAATACCTTCTGTCGCGAGTACCTCAACCCGTTCCTGAACTTCCATCGGCCGTGCCTGTTCGCCACCGAGGTGCCCGACCCCAAGAAACCCGGCCGCATCAAGCGGGTGTACCGCCCGCGCGATGCGATGACGCCGCTGGACAAGCTGGCCAGCCTTGGCGAAGCAGCGCAGTTGCTGCGCGCGGGCATCACGCTCCAAGACCTCCAGGCACTCGCCTGCGCACTGACCGATGTGCAGGCCGCCGAGGAACTGAACGCGGCGCGTCAAGCGCTGTTCAAGCGCACCCGTGCACGCGCGGCCTGAACCCGGGTCGATGAGGCGCGGGGGCTCCGCCCCCGCACCCCCGAAAAACGGATCAGAAAGATCGAATGCCACCGACAACCCACCGCCGGCCGCCCCCGCCTAAACTTCCCGCCCTCTACAACCGATCGACTCGCTTCGCGTCACCAATCTGCAACCGCTCCAGGCTCATACCTGAATTGGAAAAGACTCCTGATGCGACCGCTTGATGCTGCCGCTTGAGCCAGGTCGCATGCCCTGCCCGGCGCGTGCCTACGATCGGCGGTACGACCCGCGCCTTCCACCGGCGCCGAACAATCCACTCCAGGAGACTCCGTGAACCTCGAGAAAGTCATCTTCGGCGCCTTCGTGATCCTGGCCTGCACGCTGAACTTCGGCTTCTTCATCGGCGAGCTCGACAACCCGATGCACCATCACGAGCTGGAGCTGGCGGCCACCGTGGTCGTCAACCTGATCGCGATGACGCTGAAGTTCGGCGACCGCACGCACATCGGCGCCGTGCACCTGGCCACCAGCATCGTCGCCGTGATCCAGCTGCTGGCAGCCTCGATCGTCTGGCTGGTGACCACGCGCGTGATGGGGGCGCCGTCGGAGGGCGAGGTGATGGCCACCGTGGTGTCGCTGTCCGGCGGGGCGCTGCTGGCCAACCTCATCTCGGTGGCGCTGATGATCGGCGAGACACTTCGCCGCACGCGCTGAGCCGGCGCGCTGCGCCCCGCCATGTCCGACGTCCTGGTGCTGGTCCTGCGGCGGCTGCGTGCGCCGCTGATCACGCTGATCACCGTCTACGCGATCGCCGTGATCGGCCTGACGCTGATGCCGGGCGTGCATCCGGACGGCCGCCCGTGGAAGATGGGCCTGTTCGACGCCTTCTACGTGATGAGCTACACCGCCACCACGATCGGTTTCGGCGAAGTGCCCTATCCGTTCTCGTACGCGCAGCGGCTGTGGATGACCCTGAGCATCTACATCACCGTGATCGGCTGGGCCTACGCGCTCGGCTCGGTGTTCGCGCTGACGCGGCAGGCGGCCTTCCGCAGCGCGGTGGCGCGCCACCGTTTCGAGGCGCGCGTGCGGCAGATGACCGATCCGTTCTACGTGGTCTGCGGCTACGGCCAGAGCGGCCGGCGGCTGGTGGCCGCACTCGATGCGATCGGTTTCTCGACCGTGGTGCTGGAGCCCGACGCCGAGCGCGCCGGCGCCCACCTGGTGCTCGACACGCGCCAGCCGTCGGCCCTGCTGATCGCCGATGCGCGCACGCCGGACGTGCTGCTGGCCGCCGGCATCGCGCGGCCGCAATGCGCCGGCCTGCTCGCGCTGACCAGCGGCGACGAGATCAACCAGTCCATCGCCATCGGCGCCAAGGTGCTGGCGCGCGAGCTGCCGGTGCTGGCGCGGGTGACCTCGCCCGCCTCGCGCGAGACGCTGGAGGCCTTCGGCAATGTCACCATCGTCAATCCGTTCGAGACCTTCGCCGTCAACTTCGGCATGGCGATGGCGCAGCCCGACACGCTGCGGCTGGAGGACTGGCTGTCCGGCGTGCCGGGGGCCAAGCCGCCGGCGCGCGTGGAGGCGCCGCGCGGTCACTGGGTGATCGCCGGCTACGGCCGTTTCGGCCACTGCATGGCCGGCGCGCTGAGCGCCGCCGGCATCTCGTGGAAGGCGATCGACATCGATCCCGCGCAGTGCGGCGACGAAGGCATCGTGGGCTCGGCCCTGGCCGAGGAGGCGCTGAAGAAGGCCGGCATCGAGCAGGCCTGCGGCCTGATCTCCGGCACCGGCACCGACGCCAACAACCTCGCCATCGTCAACGCTGCCCGGCGCCTCAAGCGCAAGCTGTTCGTCGTGATCCGCCAGAACAACGCCGGCAACCGCAGCCTGATCGAGGCCGCGCGCGCCGACATGGAGTTCGTGCAGTCGACGCTGATGACCAACGAGTGCGTGCAGCTCTTGACCACGCCGCTGCTGAACCGCTTCCTGCTGCAGGCGCGCCGGCAGACCAACACCTGGTCGGTCGGCGTGGCCGGTCGCCTGCGCGACGCCATCGGCGAGACCGTGCCGCACACCTGGACCATCACCTGCGACACCGACCAGCTCGGCATGCACTACGCACTCGTCGAGCAGCCGGAGCCGCCGTTCACGGTGGCGCACCTGCTGACCGATCCCGACGACCGCCGCCAGCGCCTGGGCGCGGTGCCGCTGCTGCTGCTGTCCAACGGCCGCGACCTGCTGCTGCCCGACGAGCACACACCGCTGCACGCCGGCGACCGCATCCTGTTCGCCGGTAACGCCGGCATCGAAGGGCTGCAGCGGCGCACGCTCAACGACGACGGTGCCGTGCACTACCTGCGCACCGGGCGCGAACCGGTGCGCACGTGGCTCGGGCGGCTGCTGGCCGGCCGCGGGCGCAGCAACGTGTCGGCGCCGCAGACCCTCGAACCACGCCAGCCTTAGGGCCCGCGCCGCCGCCGGCCGCTTGACCGCCCGCGGCGCGACGGCACTCAGGCCGCTTGCGCGAGCGGCTGCGCGCGCTGCTCCAGCAGTGTCGCCAGCGGCGTGTGCGGCCGCAGCGCGACGCGTTCGCGGACCAGCGCCGTCGTCAGCGCCTCGAAGCCGGCGCGGCGGCTGGCCTCGATCAGGGTCTGGTCGAGCAGGTCGCGCTGCGCATGGCTGCCGCCGAAGCGGTGCGCGACGTGGCGGATTGGCCGCAGCAACTCGACGCACTCGGCGTAGCGTTCCTGGCCGAAGGCCTGGATCGCGCGCGTGGCCGGGTGGCCCACATCGCGCGTGAATTCGAGGTTGTCGGCGGCGACGGTGAGTTCGCCGTCCAGCACCGCGCGCTGGGTGTCGAGCACCGCCTGCTGTTCCTGCGCGCGGCCGGCGCCGACGAAGGCGATCATCGCGTGCAGGTCGTTGAACGCGTAGTTGCCGGCGGCGGCGATCGGCGCCCAGTTGGCGGCCACCGCCTCGTAGCGGCTGCCGACGTCCACGCCGCGCAGCGCGAGCCGCCAAAGCAGCGCCGAAGCGTCGATCAGCTCGAGCACGATGCTCGAGCGGGCGCCGAAGACCGGTCCGTCGAACAGACGCAAGGCTTCGTCGTTCGCGCCCAGCTCCAGGTGGTACACGGCCGTGTGCCACGCGTTGTGCACGGCGAGGAAGCTGTCCTTGGCCCAGGCGTCGGTGTCGATGCTCATCCAGGCCAGGCCGTCGCGGGGCTGGTTACGCATCTCGTACACATGCGCGACCGCGTGCCAGGCCCAGGTGTCGCGCCGCTCCAGCTCGACCGCGGTGCGGCCCTGCTTCTCGGCTTGCGCGTAGTCGCCGGTCTCCTCCAGCCCGAACGCATGCATGCCGAGCAGCGCGTGGTAACCCGGGATCGACGTGCTCCAGGCCGGCAGCACGCGCGCGATGCGATCGCGCAGCATGCGCGAGTCGCCGCGGAAGAAGTCGATCGAGTGCCCGGCCTGCAGCGCCAGCGCGTCGAGCGGGTAGGCGATGCTGACGTCCTCCAGCACTCGGCTCGCCGCGCGCCAGCGGCCTTCGGTCAGCAGGCGCACCGCCTCCACGTGGCCGCGTTCGCGCTCGGTGGCGGCCAGACTCGCCGCCGCCGCGTGGCAGGCGCGCGCCACCGGCAGCGCGAGCGGCTCGGTGCCGAGCAGATGCAGGTAGGCCTTCAGCACATGGGCCATCACCATCTGCGGCGCCGCGGCCAGTGCCGCGTCGACGCTGGCGACCGGGTCGCCGATGAAGCAGCGAAACTGGTGGCTGGCGGTCTCGAAGTGGGCCAGAGCGTCGGCGTTGGCGCCGGTCATCGGGTGACCGGCGGAATCGCGCTGGTTCATGTGAACTCTCCTCGGAAATTGGGATAGGTCGTCACGCCTTGGCCGGTGACGAATCGGATGCAGTACCTTAGGCGCCGCAGCGTGCGTCGCCCATTGCCGCGCCGCCGCCGCGCTTTGCCGATCCGCCGCCGGCGGGAACCCGTCCCCGCCGCATCCTGCCCCCGACCGAGGGAGGTGTCGATGGATGCCCTGTCCGACGTGCTGCGTGCGCTGCGCTTTTCAGGCGGCGTGTTCCTCGATGGCGAGTTCACCGCGCCCTGGTGCGTCCACTCGCGCGTCACGCCCGAGGACTTCCCAGGCCGGATCGACCTGCCGCCCAGCGTGGTCGGTTTCCACTACGTGGTCGACGGCCGGATGCAGGTGCAGACCGAGGGCGCCGAGGCGGTCGTCGTGCAGGCCGGTGAGATGGTGCTGCTGCCCCGCAACGATGCACACCTGCTGGCGAGCGAGCCCGGGCTGCAGCCGGCGGACCCCGATCCGCCGGTGCAGCGGCTCGAGGGCGGATTGATGCGCATGGTCCACGGCGGCGGTGGCACGCCCACGCGCATCGTGTGCGGCTACGTCGCCAGCGAAGCGCGCCGCCACCCGCTGCTGCAGGCGCTGCCGACGGTCTTCGCGCTCGACGTCAAGGGTCGGCCCAGCGCCGAGTGGGTCGCGGCCTCGTTCCGCTACGCGGCGCAGGAGGTGTCCTCCGGCCGTGCGGCCTCGGAGACGGTGCTCTCCAAGATCTCCGAGCTGCTGTCCGTCGAGGCGGTTCGCCACTACGCGGAGACGCTGCCGCCGGACCGCAAGGGCTGGTTCGCCGGGTTGCGCGACCCGGCAGTCGGCCGCGCGCTGGCGCTGCTGCACGCGCGCGTGGCTAATGCCTGGACCACCGAGGCGCTCGCGGCCGAGGTGAATCTTTCGCGCTCGGCCTTCGCCGAGCGCTTTACGCAGCTGGTGGGCGTGCCGCCGATCAGTTACCTGACCGACTGGCGGATGCAACTCGCCGCGGCGCGGCTGCGCGACACCCCGCGCTCGATCGGGCAGATCGCTGCCGAACTCGGGTACGAGTCGGAGGCCACGTTCACGCGCGCGTTCAAGCGGGCGATGAGCGTGGCCCCGGGGCGCTATCGCAGCGCGGGCGCGTCGTTCAAGGCCCCGGCGCCAGGTTGAAGTGGTAGGTCAGCCGCAGCCAGAGCACGTCGACGTTCTGGCCCGTGAGCCGCGTCGTACCGGCCGACGTGCCCTCGCCGACGTTCTGGTACTGCTGCCACTCGACCGCCAGGCCGAACCGGCTCGCGCCGGTGACGAAGCCGCTGTATTCGATGCCGAGGCCGATCACGGGTGCGAAGCCGTTGTCGCTGCCCGAGGCGCCGATCACATCGAGGTCGGTGTTCCAGTAGCCGTAGCCAAGGCGCCCGAACATCGTCCACCCCGGGTAGACCGGGAACCGGCCGATGGCGCTCGCCGCGAGCGAGGCGCCCTGCATCGTCAGGTTGATGCCAGGCCCGGTGTGGCGCACGAGGTCACCGAGGTCGGCGTACTCGAGCTCGACCGCGAAGTTGGCCCCGAGCTGCTGGCCGAAGATGAGCTTGTAGGCCGTGTCGCTGTCGTCGATCGACGAGTTGACCGGATTGAAGGTCGGCTGGTACTCGTTGTTGGTCGGGCCGAATCCGACCCCGACGTACCAGGCGCCCGCCCAGGCCGGCACGAGCAGCAGCGGCACCAGCACCAGTGACCGACAAAGCCTGACGATCCGATGATTCATCGCTTCCTCCGTGTGCGGCGAGCTTCGCGTCGCCCCGCGGGGCACCATGCATTCCACGAGGCCGCCGCGTGATCATTGGCGCCGGCATCGCGGCATGCCTTGACGCACGTCACCGCGGCCGGTGCGCCGCATCCCTCAAACAGGCCCTTGCTATTGCGCGGGCGCAGGCGTGGCCGGAGCGGCGGCCGGTCCCAGCTCGAGCGGCATCTGCAGCACCGGCACCTCGAGCGCCCACGGCGTGGGCTTCAGGTGGCCCACGTAGACGAGTCGCTGCTCGACCGGCAGCGAGGACACGTCGCCTTCGCGCATGTGCATGATGTCCGCTGGCGAGATCCACTTCGGCTCCGCCTTGGTGATGGGGGCACCGGCATCGCGGTAGGCATCCAGCACGAACGACGAGCAGAAGTAGCGCTCGCCCGGCCCGGCAAGGCTCAGCTGCACGCCGGCGATCAGGCTCACGCACGCACCGCGCAGGAAACCCGGCAGCAGCGGCAGTTCGCAGGCCGTGCGCTCCAGCGCGAACGGCAGGTGCAGGAAGGTGCCGACGTAGTCGTAGGGCTTGCCCACGTGGCCGCGCGCGATGTCGGCGATGCGCTGCGCCGTCGCCTCGTCCAGCCGCGGGTGGCGGAACACCGCGATCACCGACTCCTCGGCGCGCATCTTCTCCACGGTGCGCAGGCGGACCCCGCCGCCGAGCGCTTCGGCGACCTGGCCGTCGCCCACGTAGAGCGCGGCATGGCTGACCGGCGCCAGCGTGAAGAAGCGGATGCCGCTCGACAGCGGCGAACTCTCGGCCGACAGGACGATGTCTGCCGTGCGCAGGTCACTCGGCTCGATCATCTGCGCGCCGCTGGCCGGCGCGAGGCTCTTCTGCTGGAAGGTGAAGACCTTGCCGCCGGTGGGCGGTCCAGTGCCGGGCGCAGGTTCCACCAAGCCCGTGGCGCAACCGAGCAGCGCGAGCAGCAGGGCGGAAGCGAGCAGGGCTTTCATGCAGGTCACGACCGCGACCGGGTTCGTCGCACAGGACCAATGTCGCCCCGCGCGGCGGCGCTGGCAAGGGCCGCCGCGCGGTGGGCGTGAGCGACTCTTGCCCTAGGGCAGCAAACGGTGCCGGTCGCGCTGCCGGACCGCCGGCTCGCTGGATGCCGGCGGAGCGAGCCGGCGATGCGCCGGCCGCGCTCAGGCGTAGCGCTGGCGCGCCAGCTCTGCGCCCTTGGCGATCGCCTCGAGCTTCCTGATCGCGATCTCGCGGCTCATCGGCGCCATGCCGCAGTTGGTGCAGGGGAACAGGTGCTGCTTCGGCACGTACTGCAACGCCAGGCCGATGGTGTCGGCCACCTGCTCGGGCGTTTCCACCTCGTCGCTCGCCACATCGATCACGCCGACCAGCACATCCTTGCCTTCCAGCAGCTGCATCAGGTGCGGCGGCACGTGCGAGTGGTAGCACTCCAGCGACACCTGCTGGATGCTGCTCTTGGCGATGGCCGGGAAGATCTTCTCGTACTGGCGCCACTCCTCGCCGAGACCCTTCTTCCAGTCGATGTTGGCCTTGATGCCGTAGCCATAGCAGATGTGCACGGCGGTCGTGCAGGTCAGCCCCGCCGCGGCCTTCTCCAGCGCGGCGATGCCCCACACGGGCACTTCTTCGAGGAAGACGTTGAACGCCGGTTCGTCGAACTGGATGATGTCCACGCCGTCGGCCTGCAGCGCGCGCGCCTCCGGGTTCAGCAATTCGGCGAACGCCATCGCCATCTTGACCTTGTCACCGTAGTAGCGGTCGGCCACGGTGTCGGCGATCGTCATCGGCCCGGGCAGCGTGAACTTCAGCTTCTTCTTCGTGTGGGCGCGCGCGAACTGGGCTTCCATCGCGTGCACGCGGCCGCGCAGCTTCAGCGGGCCCACCACCTGCGGCACCATCGCCTTGTAGCGGTCTCCGCGGATGCCCATCTCGACCTTGTGCTCGAAGTCGATGCCCTCCACCGCTTCGAGGAAGCCGTGCACGAAGTGCTGCCGCGACTGCTCGCCGTCGGTGACGATGTCCAGCCCCGCATCCTCCTGCGCCTTCAACCACAGCAGCGTGGCGTCGCGCTTGGCCTGCAGCAGGGCGTCGCCGCTGGCCTGCCACTGTGGCCACAGCTTGTCGGTTTCGGCGAGCCAGGCGGGCTTGGGCAGGCTGCCGGCGAGGGTGGCTTCGAACATGGTGGTCTCCTTGGCAGGAATCGGGTTCTACGGTCGCCTTCCGGTCCGTCGAGGCTGTGCAGATCGGCCAGGTCCTTCGGGCAACCGCTGGCCCGCTTGTTGGCCTTGAAGTATCGAGGCTCAGGATCGGCGGCGGCAGCCCGGCGATCGTCACCGTCTGCCGGCGCGGATAGCAGTCGGCGAAGGTCACTCCGTCGATGGTGGTCAGCAGGTCGATGCGAACCGGCGGATAGCCGAGCTGAATCACCGCACCGGGCCGTTCGAAGTCCGGGGCGGTCAGCCCGAGGCTGCCGAAACCGAACTGCCCCAGGCAACCGAGGACCCGGTCGATGTTTGCACGGCCCGGTCCGAGCCAGACGTCGAGGTCGCCCGTGCAGCGAGGCTGCCCATGCACGGCAAGCGCATAGTCGCCGACGATCAGGTACTCAACCGCGTTCGCGTTGAGTAACTCGACAAACTCTTTGAAGTCTTTGCTCAGCATCGGGACGAGCCGCCAGCGCCTTGCGCCGCAGGCTTTCGAGCGCCGCGATCCGCTCTTCGACTGGGCGCGAGCGCCAGTACGCCAGGTCGGACGGCGCGCCGCGAAGGGTGGTGCGAGTGACGACTTTTTCCATGGGTGTTGATTTCCGCGACCCGGCAGATGATAGGCGTTCAGGGCGCGGCAATTGCGGGCATGGACCGGCGCTGAGGATCCTTCGCGGGTCGCCTTGGCGACTGCAATCCTGACCACCGGCCGCTGCGGCCCGCGTCGCGCCACCTCGGTCAAGCCCGCGCGGTCGAGCACCGACTTCGCACCGAACTGCGCGCCGTCGGCGGCACCGCGCCCGGCCTTGCCGATCGGATTCGCCTCGACCCTTCGCTGCCGCGGACTGCTGCACGCCTACCTTTGCCCGGCATTTCCACGCTTTGCGGCCGCGGCCGCGTGCCCACAATCGTCGGCACCATGAAGACACGCGCCCGCAATCCGCTCGTCACGCATACCCTCGCCGCGATCGCCGTTGTCGCCGCGCTGGTCGGCTGCGCCACGCCGGCCGACAACAAGGACCAGTGCCTCGCGGCCGACTGGCGCACCGTCGGCTACGAAGACGGTCTGCGCGGCGCGCCGGCCGACCGCATCGGCAGCCATCGCGTCGCCTGCGGCAAGCATGGCGTCACGCCCGATCTCGCCGCGTACCTCGACGGCCGCGAGCGCGGGCTGCAGCAGTACTGCCAGCCGCGCAGCGGCTTCCGCGTCGGCGTGAACGGCAACACCTATGCCGACGTCTGCGCCGGTGCGGCCGAGACCGCGTTCATCGACGCCTACCGCCAGGGCTGCCGGATCTACGACGCGCGCGCCGCCTTGCGCACTGCGCAGTCGCAGTTGCGCAGCGCGCGTCAGAGCCTGGTGCAGACCGACAGCGCGATGACCGAGGCCACCGCCGAACTGGTGTCGCCCAAGGTGCCGACCGAACGGCGCACCGCGCTGGCGGCCGACCTGGTGCGGCTGACACAGCAGCGCACGGCGCTGTCCACGCGCATCGAGCAGTTGTCGGCGCGCACGCAGGAGCTGGCGTCCAACGTGCAGGTCCTCGAGCGCCAGAGCCCGTACACGCTCTGAGCGCGGCCGGGCGCGGCGCGCCTACGCCGCCGCGACCGACGCGCCCACGTGCACGCGGTCGCGGCCGCCGGCTTTGGCCGCATAGAGCGCCTCGTCCGCCCGCCGCAGCACGTCGGCCACGCCGCCCGGCCCCGGCTGGGCGATCGCCACGCCCACGCTCACCGACAGCGGCTGCCCGCTGAACCAGCGCGTGGTGTCGATGCGCGCCACCGCGGCGCGCATCCGCTCGGCCGCCTGCAAGGCGGCATCGAGATCTGCGCCCGGCAGCAGAAAAAGGAACTCCTCGCCGCCCAGGCGGCCGGCGCTCATCGTGCCGCGCAGCTCGACCGCCAGCGCCGCGGCGACGGCGCGCAGCGCCTCGTCGCCGACCAGGTGGCCATGGCGGTCGTTGATGACCTTGAAGTGATCGATGTCGACGATCAGCGCCGCGCAGGCTTCGCCGCCGTCGAGCAGCCCCGCCAGCCGCGCCAGCACGGCGCGCCGGTTGGGCAGGCCGGTCAGCTCGTCGGTCATGGCCAGCGCGTGCATGGTGCGGCTGAGCTTGCGCTGGCGCCACGCGAGCACGCCCAGCACCGCGGCGAGCGCGGCCGCGAGCACGATCACCACCACCTGCAGCCGGCCGGCGCGCTGCGCCTGTTCCAGCGTGGCCTCGGCGGCGGCCTTCTCGCGCCCGAGCAGCGCGTTCTCCTTGTCGCGCGCGGCGGTGTCGAACTCCACCTTCAGGGTGAGGAAGCGCTGGTCGAGCTGGCGCGCATGCAGCCGATCGGTGGTCTCCTTGAGCAGGCGCTGGGTTTCGAAGGCGGCGCGGAAGTCGGCGAGATCGGCCTGCGCGGCGGCGAGCGCGGCGTAGGTGGCGGCCACGTCGGCGATCGAATCGGCCTTGCCGAAGGTCGCCAGCGCCGCGGTCAGCGCGGCCGCGCTCTCAGCCGGGCGCTTCAGCCCGCGCAGCGCCACGCCGCGCGCCAGCGCGACATGGGCGCCCAGCCGCGCGTCCGGCACGTCGCCGGCCAGCGTCTCGGCCTGCGCCAGCCGGTCGAGCGCCTGGTTCCACTCGCCGCGTGCGTTGTGCACGGCCGCCAGGCCGCGCGCCGCGTAGGCCTGGCCGCGCGCGTAGGCGATCTTGCTGCCGATCTCCAGTGCCTGCGCGTGGGCGCGCTGCGCCTCGTCCCACTGGCCGAGGTTTTCGTGCGTGCGGCCCAGGTTGTAGAGCGAGACCACCGCCTCGCGCTCGAGCCCGGCGGCCAGCTGCGCCTTGCCTGCCTGGTCGAAGTACCGCTGCGCCTGGGCGTAGTCGCCCATGCGGTTGTAGATCGATGCCACGCCGTTGAGCGCGGTGCGCGAGTGCTCGGGCAGCTCGGTCTGCTCGAACAGGGTGATCGAGCGGCGCATGTCGGCCAGGCCCAGCGCGTACTCGCCCTGCACGCCGCGCAGCCAGCCGCGCTGGTACAGCGCGTTGGCGAGGAACTCGCTGTCGGCCGCCACCTCGGCCGCCGACACCGCACGCTCGTAGGCCGACAGCGCGCGCGCCATCTCGCCGGCCGACTCGTAGATCTCTCCTTCGCAGCTCTGCACGCCGGCGCGCAGGCCGCCGCGCGTGGCGAGCGGCAGCAGCGTCGTGGCGCGCGCCAGCATCTCGCGCGCGCGCTCGAGATCGTTCTCGGAGTAGTACTCGCACAGCACCAGTCGCACGCGGATCTCCAGGTCCGCGTCGGGCTGCGCCGCGATCAGCGCCATCGCCTCGTCGGCCAGCCGGCGCGCGTCTTCCAGATTGGCGCGGCGCGCGTGATCGGCGCGCTTCACGAGGGCGGTCGCCGGATGCGGCGGCGGCCCGTCCGCAGCGATGGCCGTCGTCACCAAAAGCAGCAGCAGCGCCAGCGGTATCAGGCAAGGTCGGAAGATCTTCACGGTCCCGATTGTCGCGCGTGCGCGCGGTCAGCCATCGGTCGGAATGCCGGGACGAAAGACGACTTGCGGCCGGTCGCGCGGTGCCCCCGACGGTGTGTCTTTGGGGTGGCGCTCGACGTCTGGCCGTCGTGCGTCGCGCTCGGCTCGCCGGTGCTGGCGTATTCGATGGACGAGCTGAACACGTTCGTGGGGCTTCCGGAGGTCTGGGAGTTCGAGATGCGGTGGGTCGAGACGAGTTGACCTTCGCCTTTAGGAAGCTACGCGCCCCTCGGCGCAGATATGCGCTTGTCGCGTATACGCTACCAGCGTATCGTCAATCGGCATGGTCTTCGTCGAACTGACACCCTTCATTGCATTTCGGGCGGAGCATTGGTCGGACGATGAGTTGCGCGCGCTGCAGAGCTTTCTGCTGGTGTCGCCCGACGCGGGCGACCTGATCCGTGGCGGCGGCGGCCTGCGCAAGCTGCGCTGGGCCGCGCAAGGCCGTGGCAAGCGCGGCGGCGCGCGGGTGATCTACTACTGGCACGTGCCCGGCGAGCGCATCTACCTGATCTACGGTTACGTGAAGAGCGAGCGGGAGGACCTGACGCCGCAGCAGATCAGGACGCTGGCCGAACTGATGAAGGACATCAAGCATGGATAAGCAGCACTTCGACCAGCTGGTCAAAGGCGTGCGCGAGATGAAGCGTCACATGGCCGGCAAGGCCGTGCGCGGCGCGCGTGCAACGCAGATGGAGGAGCCCGACGTTCGCGCGATTCGCGAGGCAGCGAAGATCAGCCAGTCTCAGTTCGCCGAACTGATCGGGGTGAACCTGCGTACGTTGCAGAACTGGGAGCAGCGACGGACGAGGCCGACGGGGCCGGCACGCGCGCTATTGAAGATCGTGGCGTCGAATCCGAAGTCGGCGATCGAGGCGCTGCACGCATAAGCGTCAAAGATAAATCGAGCCTGACCCCCATGGCACTACCTTAGCGAGGCCTGGCGCGATTGCAGGATCGCGGCCCGAGCGATGTGCCGCGGCACGGTCAGCAGGTGGTGTGTCTTCGGTCTTCGCTTCACGGCGCGTGGCTCGACGCGACCGGGCCGCAGCCGCAGCCGCAGACAGCTCACGGCGCCGAGCAGCAGGGCGGTCATTCTGGTCGCCTGTCGGCCCCCCGCGAGGCGCAGTTGTTGCTGGAACGCCAGCAGCAGTTGCACGCTCGCCTTGAAGCTCAGTGAGCGCGCCAGCACCTGCGCACTGGCAGCGGCGCGCGCCATCAGCACGCGCACCAAGTTGTAGGCGAGCAGGTGGGCAGCGACCTCCTTGTCGACCATGGCCGGCGACTTCGCCGCCAGGATGTCCATGCCCAACTCGGCCTTGATCGAGCGCAGATCCAACTCGACCTGCCAGCGGCGCCGATACAGCGCGTCCAGATCGGCGGGACGGACCGTGCGGGCATCGGTCAAGGTCGTGACCAGAACGCGCCCGCCGATCTCGGTCTGGCGCAGTTGCAGTTGCTCGGGCATGCGCGCGTAGGTCGGCTCGTCCATCCACGCCGGTCGTGGCGGCCGCTGCCAACGTACCAGCCGATCGCCCCGCCCCAGGCGTTGCCCACGGCGCCCATCGGTGTGCCGGCGCTGATGCTGCCGGGTGAGCAGATCGATGCCGCGCTCGGCCAGCAGGGCCACGGTGAAGTAGGTGCAGTGGTAACGGTCTGCCAGAACGATGTCGCCGGCGGATAGATCACCCATCAGGCGCCGAAACAAGGCCTGCTCGCCGCTGCCCTTGCCGCGACACGGCCCACTGGCCCAGCCCAGCACCGCGCCACTGCCCAGCGAGATCACCGCCACCAGCAGCATCAGCGGAAAGCCGAGCCCGGGCCGCTGTTCGCCGCTTTGCGGGTACGCCGCCTGATTGACCGCGCTGTCGGCCATCGAGACGGTGGTGCCATCCATCAGCTTGACCGAGCGGCCGCGCCACTTCCAGGCGACCGGCATGGCCTGTTCCAACCGCTGCCCGGCCTCGACCGCAAGGCGGCGGATCAGCCCCAGCGGCAGGCGTTGGCGCGCCTTGCAGTACGGACCCGTGTTCAGGCTGCACCCAGCCTGACCACGCGCAGTGCGCTCGCTCAGGTACCGTGCCACCGCGTCCTGGCAGACGCCGTCGCCGCTCAGCGCCTGCCCAACCAACAACCCCAACGTGGTCAGCGGCGGATACAGCCGCTCCCGGTAGGCCCCCACCTCGGCGTGAATCGCCGCCGCCAGCGCAGGCGCGGGAATCAGATCACCCAACACCCGCGTCGGTTGCGCCGCAAACCGGTTCCGAAACTGCGCAATCGCTTGCTGCAGACGTTTTTTTGCTAGCTTCACCCATGGCTGATCCTCCTTGCTATCGACCGTGACTTCAGACACCACGATCGTAGCGACGCGAGGCTCTCAGCCACCCCAAATCTTGCGCCCCCACCCAAGCTCGACCGCTAAAGGTAGTGCCATGGGAGCCTGACCCCTTTCGCCGACCCCTTTCGCCCCGGCTGCGCCGCGATCAGCGCCAGCGCCTCGTCGGCCAGCCGGCGCGCGTCTTCCAGGTTGGCGCGGCGCGCGTGATCGGCGCGCTTCACGAGGGCAGATGCTGGATGCGGGGCGGGCTCGTCCTTGGCGGCGGCGGTCGCTGCTGTCGCGAGCAGCGGCAGCACCGCGACTAGCGCGACATGGGAGAGGCGGAGCCGGAGGATCTTCAAGGCTCGGATTGTCGCGCGTGCGCGCGGGGGCCATCGGCTGGAATTGTGGGAAAAAAGACGATTTCCGTCGGGTCGCGCGCTGCCGCCGGCCGCTAGTCCTATCTCTGCCGGCAGTGTGGCCTGTGGGGGTGGCAATCGAACTTGGCCGTCGTGCGTCTCGCCCTAGTCGCCGGTGCCGGCCACGCGATGGACGAGCCGCTCAGGCTCGTTGGGTTTCCGGAGGCTTGGCCGTTTGAGCGGGAGCTCGGCGAAGAAACAGAAGCAAGCCATACTCGGATAGCGAACAACTGGTCCGACCACTCCTCTGCGCTCGGCGCCTCGACCCACATGAAGTCAGCCCTCTTCGTCGACTTTGACAACGTCTACTCCGGGTTGCGGAAGATGGACCCAGCCGTGGCTGATCGCTTTGCGCGGCAGCCGCTCGAGTGGATCAACTGGCTGGGTACGTCGCTAGCACTGCCAGATCATTCGCGCGAAGGCGCCCGGCGAAGGCTGCTGGTCAGGCGCTGCTACCTGAACCCCGTTCTTTATCAGAAGTACCGCCCGTCGTTCAATCGCGCGGGCTTCGAGATCGTTGACTGCCCGCCGATGACGAGCGAGGGCAAGACCAGCACCGACATCCACATGGTGCTCGACATCGTCGACCTGTTGCAGCACGAAGCGCACTACGAAGAGTTCATCGTGTTCTCCGCCGATGCCGACTTCACGCCGGTGCTGCGAAAGCTTCGCCGCTGGGACCGCCGGACGACGGTGCTGGCGATTGGCTTCCCGTCGGCGGCATATCAGGCGTCAGCCGACCTTCTGATCGAGCCGGAACTGTTCGTTCGAGACGCGCTCGGGTTTGCGGACGAGGACGAACCAGCGGTCTTGCCCTTAGCGGCCCCGGCTCCGGCCAAGCAGGTTCCGCAAGCAACAGCGGCGGAGAAGCTGGCGCCTTCAAGATCGGCCACAGATGGCCTAGCCGAGGCCGCCATGCAGTTCATTCGGCAGGTTGTTGCTGAGTCGCCGCGCGCTGTCTCACTGACCTGGGTGGCTCAGCAGTTGCCAGAACGACTTCCTGAACTCAAGGGCAGCAAGTGGGCCGGGGCGGGATCGTTTCGCGGCCTGATCGACAAGCTCTCATTGTCGCCTCTCGCCGTCGGCTGGGACGGCGGCGGCCATGTGTGGGATCCCCGCCGCCACACCACGCCGCTGCGTGATGGCGCGGGCTCAGCGGCCAACGGCTGGGGACAGGACAAGACGCTGGCAGCAGTGGCGCGACAGATTCACGACGCCACGGGCATGCCTCTTCTGACGCCGAGCGAGTACGCAGCCTTGTTCAAGGCAATCGCCACAGACGTCGCGGAACAGCCGTTCCAGCTCAGCGAGACCAGCAAGCGTGTCAGAGACAAGTGCCGCGCAGCGGGAGAAGCCATCAGCCGGGCAGACGTGAACTTCGTTTTACAGGGCTTGGTGTTCAGCGGACACGAGTTCGGCAAGGGGCAGGACACGCCGCCTGTGCTGGCTCGGCGCAGTGCCGAAAACGCGCTCGGACTGTGCCGGCGCGAGCAGCTTCAGGTTGACGATGCGATGACGACGGCGATCATCCGGTGGGTCGGAGGTGGAAGGACGTAGGACAATTGAAATCGACCATGTCCCCTTTAGACCGGGGGGGGGGGGGGGGGGGTGGGTTAACCGGGTGCATGGTATGGGTGGTGGGTGGATGGGTGGGGGTCTGTTGGGGTGTGGTGGGGCTCCGTGGGGTCGGGGCGGAGACGAGAACCCTCATACCCGGCCATCCCCGCCCCGCTAGGACACCCCCCCCCCTTAAGACCCTGCGACGCCCGCCATCAGTGGTTCGACAGGCGCGGTAAGGCGATCTGCCCCTTGAGCAAGTCGGCGACCGCCAAGGTCGACGCAAATTCCACAGTCTTGTCGGTGTAGTAATTGGCGCGGGTGTAGTTCTTCAGCCCGATCTGCTTGGCATCCTCGACGAGCGCCAATACAAAGGTCGGCTCAGACCGCCGCTTTGCATCTAGCCACGCAATCTCGGCTTCAAGGAGACGCTGGGTGCTGTTTGCAGCGAACACGAGCAATGGACGAGCAGAGGCAAGCCACGCATCTGCGACGATCGTCTGGCTTTCATCCACAGGAACGTCAGCGCGGAACTCGATCTGCGCCTCCTTTGCGACTGCTTTCACCAGTTCAAGAACACGCGCCTTGAAGTCGCTTACCGCACGGTCCTGGCGAAGGGCGCCCAAACCGGCCAGCTGCGCAGCCGCCTCCGCAACAGCGAGGGCACCTGACTCGAACGTGACCTCGGTTGCATCCAGGTAAAGAGCATCATCAGACTCGTCCCAACGTACTCCAAGCGAAAGCTCGCAGGCCTTAATGCGGGCCTGGGCGCGCTCACCATCAACATCGATTCCGTCCATGGACAAGCGCAACGCTGCTTCCCCGTTGTCGTCCAGTCGCCAGCCCATCGGGGTACGACGCGCGTACACAACGATCTTGTCCCCGTCGTCATATCGCCATGGCGTAACCGTCAGACCGCCTTCGGCTGTCTGCTTCCAAACGAAATCCTTGCAGAAGTCGGGCTTCATAGTGAGAGCTGTCTTGCACTTGGAGGCGGTGAAATTCCGAGCCGAGTACAGAAAACGACGGCGAGTTCGATCCTATCGGCCAGGTTATCTGGGTCGTAGACCTTCGGCGTATCGATGTTCAACTCTGGCGCCCCCGGCAGTTGCCGCCCCGTGAAGTCCCGTCCAGTTTCACCGTTCACTAGCAGATGCAGGCACTTATGGCTTGGATGGTAGTGCAGGATCGCCAATGGCAGCAGGCCATTCGGCCCTTCCTCGAAGAGGTAAGCAAAGAAGGCGCGACGTTCAAGCGTTGCGCCGCTTCGGGCGAGGAACACAACCCTCATGTCGCTGCCCACATCGAGCAGCTTCGTAGCCGAGATGCGTGGCCCGCCTAGCTCCTTTAGCGGCCGCGGGAGCGAGCCATGCCTTAGCGGACGAAAGTCGAGGCTACTAAGCGACTTGCTCGCCCGTATGCGCTGTCTTAGTTCTCGGCGGTCCATTCGCCCTCAAATGGCATTCGGCTGTCTCGCTTTCACCGGGCCGTCAAGTGTGCCGGCGATTCCGCTGTCAAGAGTGGGAACGCGTCGCCGCGTGACTCAAGCTCCTCGTCGCCGCGGTCTCATCAAGCAAGGAGCTTCACGACGCAACGACGAGCTTGGCCTGTTCGCGCTCGGATGCGTAGGCAAGGCAGGCGCGGATGTCGTCGCGAGTGAGGTACGGAAAGTCCTTGAGAATCTCGTCTTCCGTCATTCCGGCCGCGAGATAGCCCAGTACGTCGTAGACAGTAATCCGCAGGCCGCGAATGCATGGCTTGCCGCTGCGCTTGCCGGGCTCGATGGTGATGATTTGCCTGTAGTCCATTCGGACCTCCGTCGCGGACTGCGAGTCGAGCTTACTCCCGCGCTTACATATTCCTCCGATACTGCCCCCCCACCTCGAACAGCGCATTCGTGATCTGCCCCAGCGAGCAGCAGCGCACCGCGTCCATCAGCACCGCGAACACGTTGCCGTTTTCGATCACGGTGCGCTTGAGCCGCTCCAGCATCGCCGGCGCCTCGTGCGCGTGGCGGTGATGGAAGTCCTGCAGGCGCTTGAGCTGGCCCTGCTTTTCTTCCTCGGTGGAGCGCGCCAGCTCGATCTGCTGTGGCACCACCTCCCCGTGCGGATTGCGGAAGGTGTTGACGCCGATGATCGGGTACTCGCCGGTGTGTTTCAGGTGCTCGTAGTGCAGTGACTCTTCCTGGATCTTGCCGCGCTGGTAGCCCAGCTCCATCGCGCCGAGCACGCCGCCGCGCTCGCTGATCGCCTCGAACTCCTTGAGCACCGCTTCCTCGACCAGCTCGGTCAGCTCGTCGATGATGAAGCTGCCCTGGTTGGGGTTCTCGTTCTTCGCCAGGCCCCACTCGCGGTTGATGATCAGCTGGATCGCCATCGCGCGCCGCACGCTTTCCTCGGTCGGCGTGGTGATCGCTTCGTCGAACGCGTTGGTGTGCAGGCTGTTGGCGTTGTCGTAGGTGGCGATCAGCGCCTGCAGCGTGGTGCGGATGTCGTTGAACTGGATCTCCTGCGCGTGCAGGCTGCGGCCGCTGGTCTGGCAGTGGTACTTGAGCTTCTGCGACCTTTCGTTCGCGCCGTATTTTTCCCTCATGCTCACCGCCCAGATGCGGCGCGCCACCCGGCCCATCACCGTGTACTCCGGGTCCATGCCGTTGCTGAAGAAGAAGCTCAGGTTGGGCGCAAAGTCGTCGATGTGCATGCCGCGCGCCAGGTACGCCTCCACGAACGTGAAGCCGTTGCTGAGCGTGAAGGCGAGCTGGCTGATGGGGTTGGCGCCGGCCTCGGCGATGTGGTAGCCGGAGATGCTCACCGAGTAGAAGTTGCGCACGTTGTGGTGGACGAAGTACTCCTGGATGTCGCCCATCACCTTGAGGCTGAACTCGGTGGAGAAGATGCAGGTGTTCTGGCCCTGGTCTTCCTTGAGGATGTCGGCCTGCACCGTGCCGCGCACGTTCTCCAGCGTCCACGCGCGGATCTTGGCGGCCTCGTCCTCGGTGGCATCGCGCCCGTTGTCGACGCGGAACTTGTCGAGGTTCTGGTCGACCGCCGCGTTCATGAACATCGCGAGGATCGTGGGCGCCGGGCCGTTGATCGTCATCGCTCACCGAGGTGTTGGGGTCGCACTAGGTCGAAGCCGGAGTACAGCACCTTCAGGTCGTCCAGCGTGGCGATGCGACACGCCGCTGTTGCCGACCTTGCCGTAGATGTCGGGCCGCAGCGCGGGGTCGTTGCCGTACAGCGTCACGCTGTCGAAGGCGGTGGACAGCCGCTTGGCCGGCATGCCTTCGCTGAGCAGCTTGAAGCGCTTGTTGGTGCGGAACGGGTCGCCCTCGCCGGCGAACATGCGCGTGGGGTCTTCGTTCTCCCGCTTGAAGGCGAACACGCCGGCGGTGTAGGGGAACGAGCCGGGCACGTTCTCCAGCAGCAGCCACTTGAGCAGTTCGCCGTGGTCTTCGTAGCGCGGCAGCGCCACCTTGCGGATCTTGGAGCCGCTCAGTGACGTGTGGGTGAGCGCGGTGCGGATCTCCTTGTCGCGGATCTTCACCACGTACTCGTCGCCGGCGTAGGCCTGCTGCATCTGCGGCCACATGTCGAGCAGCTTCCTGCTGCGGGTTTCGAGCTTGCTGTCGCGGTCGGCGGCCAGACGCGCGAGGTTGGTGTTCTCGTCCTTGCACTCGCTCGCGAGCATGTGCCGGGCCGCGAGCAGTTGCTGCCGTTCGCGCGCCAGGCGTGCCTGCTCCGCCGCCCGCTTCTTGTACCCGCGCACGGTCTCGGCGATCTCCGCCAGGTAGCGCGTGCGCTGCGCCGGCACGATCGGCGTCTGGTGCGTGGAGTGGCGCGTGAACACCAGCGGCAGCTGGGAGCTGGCCAGGTTCAGGCCCAGCTCCTTCAGCCGCGGCAGCAGGGCCTGGTAGAGCGCGGTCACGCCGTCGTCGTTGAAGCGCGCGGCCATGGTGCCGAACACCGCCATCTCGTCGGGCCGCTTGTCGAACTGGCCCTTGTTCCGCTGCACCTGCTTGCTGACGTCGCGCAGCGCGTCGGCTGCGCCCTTGCGGTCGAACTTGTTGATGGCCACGAAGTCCGCGAAGTCCAGCATGTCGATCTTCTCGAGCTGGCTGGCGGCGCCGTACTCCGGCGTCATTACGTACAGCGTGGCGTCCACGTGCGGCACGATCGCGGCGTCGCCCTGGCCGATGCCGGAGGTCTCCACCAAAATCAAATCGAAGCCCGCGCACTTGCAGGCCGCGATCGCATCGGGCAGCGCCTGCGAGATCTCCGATCCCGCCTCGCGCGTGGCGAGACTGCGCATATAAACCTTCGGCCCGGCCTGCCACGGGTTGATCGCGTTCATGCGGATGCGGTCGCCCAGCAGCGCGCCGCCGCTCTTGCGGCGACTCGGATCGATGCTGATCACCGCGATCGATAGCGCATCACCTTGGTCGAGCCGGAAGCGGCGGATCAGCTCGTCCGTGAGCGAACTCTTGCCCGCGCCGCCGGTGCCGGTGATGCCGAGCGTGGGCACCTTGGCGAGATCGGCTGCCTTGCGGATCTGCTCGACGAAGACGGCCGCCGCCTGCCCGCCTTCAAGCGCGGTGATCGCCTGCGCCAAGGCGCGCCAGCGGCGCGTGAGGTCAGGCTCGCGCAGCGCATCGATGGTCGCGGGCGCACGCGTGCCAAGGTCTTCGTCGCAGGCGGCGACCATCGAGCCGATCATCCCCTGCAGGCCTAGCTTCTGGCCATCTTCCGGCGAGAAGATGCGCGCCACGCCGTATTCGTGCAGTTCCTTGATCTCGGCCGGCACGATCACGCCGCCGCCGCCGCCGAACACCTTGATGTGCTCGCCGCCCCGCTGCCGCAGCAGGTCGAGCATGTACTTGAAGAACTCGACGTGCCCGCCCTGGTAGGACGAGACGGCGATGCCCTGCACGTCCTCCTGCAGCGCGGCGGTGACGATCTCGTCCACCGAGCGGTTGTGGCCGAGGTGGATCACCTCGCAGCCCATGCTCTGCAGGATGCGCCGCATGATGTTGATGCTGGCGTCGTGGCCGTCGAACAGGCTGGCGGCGGTGACGAAGCGCACCTTGTGCGTCGGCCGGTAGGTGGCGAGGCGCTTGATTTCGGAAAGATCGGTCATCGCGGACTCCGGGCACGCGCGCTGCGGCAGGCGCAGCGGCGGCGGGCGGTGCAGAGCGGATCGAGGTGGGGCAGGCCAATGGCCGGGTCGAGCGGGTCGAGCTTAGCGAGGTTGACGTGTGCGTCAACCTCGGCGCGTTCGCACGGTCTGCGTGTGCGCGTCCGGCCTCAGCGCTCCGCGCCGGACCGTGGCGCGGCATCGCGTAGCGCGCTCAGTCGGCGAGCGCGGCCTGCTTGCCGGCGGTGCTGGCGGCGGGCGCGCGCTCGGCGTCGAGGTGCCACAGGTCGCGCATCAGCGCGAACAGCGCCTTGATCAGCGGGTCGTCGGCGCGTTCGGCCGCGCACACGAACCACAGCGTGGTGCGCACGCGCGCCCGGGGCCAGATGCAGATGGCGCCTTCAGCCGCGAGTTCGCGCGCCAGTTCCTCGCGCATCAGCGACAGGCCGACGCCGGACTTGACCAGCGATTCGATGACCGACTCCTGGTCGGCTTCGACGCCACGCTCGGGCGGCGTCACGCCCTGCTGCTCGAACAGGCGCGTCACGAGCCGGTTGTGGGTGCTGATCGCCGGCGTCAGGATCCACGGCAGGGCGGCGATCTCGGTCCAGTCGGCGGCCGCTATGCGATCGGCCCAGGCCGCCGGCGCCGTCACGCAGTAGACGAACTCGCGCAGCCGCAGCGCGTTGAAGTCCTGGCCCGGCCGATCACCGTAGAAGAAGCTGACGTCGAACCGGTTCTCGCGCACGCCTTCGAGCGCGATGCCGGACACCTCGTGCTGCAGCTCCAGTTCCACCTGCGGATAGCGCGCCACCGTGGCCGCGGTCAGATCGCCGAGCCGGATCGAGGCTGGATCGCTGACTGTGGCCAGGCGCAGCGTGCCGGTGACCACGCCGGCCAGGCGCTGCGCGCGGCGCTTGAATTCGTCGGCCTCGGCCACCACGCGCTGCGCCTCGGCCAGCAGGTCGCGGCCGGCCGGCGTCAGCGCGATGCCGCCGCGGGCGCGTTCGAACAGCGACAGCCCGAGTTCCTTTTCGAGCGCCTTGATCTGGCCGCTGACGGCCGGCTGGCTCAGGTGCAGACGCTCGGATGCACGCGTCAGGTGGCCAAGCTCGCCGACCGCGACGAACGTTCGTAACTGGTACAGCTCCATGTCTGCCTCCAGCCCCGACATGTGGGGTGCTGCGATGCGGCAATGTAGCCCAGCTGCGATCGCTGCTGATGATGCTAAGCATCTGAAAATACGATTGTATTTCTGGCATGTCCGCCCGTAGATTGAGACTGTGCGGCGCACCAATCGGGCGCTTGGATCGAACTAGGAGAGTGAAATCATGGGCTTACCTCTGAACCCCCCCGGCGTGCTGGGGCAGACCCTCGGGCGTTCGTGGGGCGCTGCCGCCCCCGCCTCGGCCGCTCGGGCAGCGGAGTCGAGCATTGCCTCTACGGCGACGGTGCCGGTTGACCGTACGTCCGGCACGCAATTCGGCGTGCAACTCGGTGCCGGCCTGTCTCGGCTGTGGTCCGAGGCCGGCATCGGGCTGCGGGCGTTCGTCCATGCAGTGCAGGAAGCGCGCATGCGGCAGGCGCTGCGCCACATCGCCGAGATCCGCAGCCGGCTCGCACCGGAAGGCGCTGAACATGAACTTCGCAACCGCGCGCACTTTGCCCGCTACTACTGAAGCCAAGACCGACCGCGGCCGGTCGCGCGGCACCTGGCGCGGCCTGCGCCTGCTGCGCCGCTGGTGGTCGCGGGTCGCCCGCCCGGCGGAGCGGATCGCGCACGGATCGGGCACGCCGGCGGGATGCAGCGGGCCGTGTCCATCCGCGCCGGTGCGCGCTGCGGCGACGCTGGCGCAACGGCGCGCCGAAGCGATGCGACGGCTTTACCCGAAGCTGTCGTCATTCAGAGCCGCGCCGTCGTATGGCGAGCGGCTGACGGCGACCTACGCCAGCCTGGCCGCCGCGTCCGATCTCGACGATCTCGAACGCCGCCTGCGCCAGCTCGAGCTGGCCCGCGGCGCCGGCCCCGGCGCGCAGGACCGCGCGCTCTCGTTCTGCTGATGTTCTGCTGATCGGGTCGGTGTTCGTAGCGGCCTGAGGCGCGAGCGCGTTCGGCGGGTCGGCCTGCGCGCTGCGCGCCGCGGGACGAGCGTTGCGCGCGGGACAAGCGCTTCGCAGCGGCCGCGCGCTCCCGCAAGGCAGGTCTCAGCCGCGGCCCCAGGTTTCGCGCACGCAGGCCAGCAGCGCGCGCAGCAGCGGCTCGTCGGCGCGCGCCGCGGGGCAGACGAACCAGAGCGTCGTGCGCAGCCGGGCCAGCGGCCACAGCACCAGCTCGCCGGCCTGCACGCGCGGGCGCGCCACGTCCTCGCGCACCAGCGACACGCCCACGCCCGCCACCACCAGGTCGGTGATCAGCGATTCCTCGTCGGCCTCGATCCGGTGCTGCGGCACCTCGATCGCGTGGCTGGCGAACAGTTGCTGCACCAGGTGGCTGTGCGTGCTGATGGCAGGTGTGCGCACCCACGGCAGCGCGCTGATCGCCGCCCAGTCGGCGTGGCGGATGCGACCGGCCCAGGCGGCCGGTCCCGCCACGCGATAGACGATTTGCTTGAGCGGCAGCGCCACGAACGCGCTGCCCGGCACCTCGCCGAAGTAGAAGGTGGCGTCCAGCGTGCGCTCGTGCACCGCCTGCAGCGCGGCGCCGGAGACGGCGTGATGCAGTTCGATCTGCAGCTTGGGGTGGCGCCGCACCGCGCAGGCGAGCAGGTCGCCGACGCGGTTGGACTGCGGGTCGCTGACCGAGCCCACGCGCAGCATGCCGATCAGATCGCCCTTCATCTCGGCGGCACTGCGGCGCAGATCGTCCGCCGCCGCCAGCACCGCGCGGGCGCGTTCGACGATCAGGCTGCCGGCCGCGGTCAGCACCATGCCGCTCGCGGTGCGCTCGAACAGCTTGACGTCGAGCAATTGCTCTAACGCCTTGATGTGTGCGCTGACCGCCGGCTGGCTGATGTGCAGGCGCTCGGCCGCGCGCGTCAGGTGGCCGTCCTCCGCCACGGCGATCAGCGTGCGCAGCTGATAGAGCTCAAGCGTCTTGTTCAGTGCGGCCCCCGAGGTTGATGTGGTGCGGCGGCGGCGATGCGCGGCGCCCTTCGGAACGCATCCATGAGCATCGCGAGCGAGACGCTATCCGGATTCCTGATGACAGCGATCCTCAAATGCGATTTTATTTTTCGTCGCCTGCCGCGCAGCATTCATTTGCAAGAAGGATTCGAGAGGACTACGCAATGAGCACCGCCACCCTGACGATGAACAGCGCCCTGAGCCATGCCTTTTCGCGGCTTGTCGAGACGCTGTTCGTATCCCATAGCCCGGCCCGGACGGACGCGACTCCGAGCGTCGTGCCGCACGCCGAGACCGGCAAGGTTCACCTTTCGCTGCTCGACCGCTTCGACCGCTGGTTCGACGGCATGACCGATGATCGAGCCGAGCTCGAGCGCTATCTGTCCCGCGCGCAGAACATCGCCGATCTCGAGAACCGCATGCGCGAGGTGATGAACACGCCACCGCCGCTGCGCTTCTAGGATTTTTCTCGCGTCGCTGCAGCGACGCGTTCCGGTTGTCTCCTCCGCGGCAGTCTCCTTGGCTTGCTTGCGCAAGTCGCAAGGCCGCGTTCCAAGCGCTCGAGTCGCAAGATTCGGGCGCTTTTTTCTTGGGCGTCAGGCGGTCGGGGCGGCGCGTCAGCGCGCGCGTGCCACGGCGGCGGACGCGCGCGGGCGCCGCGTCGTCGGCGCCGGCATGTGCTGCAGCCCGATGAGGTAGGTGTCGACCAGCGTTTCGGCGCTGCGCACGAGGTCGATCTGCTCGGGCGTTTCGATCGAGTCACGCATCAGCCCGCTGATGAAGGCATACAGGCCGCGCGTGGCGCAGCGGACGTCGAGGTGCGCCGGCAACTGGCCGCGCTGGACGGCGGCGCGCAGGGTGCGTTCGATCTTCTGGTAGCAGTTCTGGCGTGACTGCAGGTACTGGTCGCGCACCGCCGCCAGGTCCTCGGTGTACTCGCAGCGCAGGAAGACCACGTCGTAGACGCGCCGCGCGCGTTCGTCGTTGGCCACGCGCAGCAGCGACTCGACCGCCGCCGCGCGCAGCGCCGCCAGCGGATCGGATCCAGCGCTGTTCTCCATCTTCTGCAGGCAGGCGTCGTGCGGCATGTCGGCGCGGTCGACCATCGCCTGGAACAGCGCGGCCTTGCTGTCGAAGTGCCAGTAGACCGCGCCGCGGGTCAGGCCGGCCGCGTCCGCCACTTCGGCGAGGCTCGCGTGGCCGACGCCGCGCGCCCGGAACACATGCTCGGCGGCGTCGAGCAGCAGCTCGCGGGTGAGCAGCGCTTCTTCCCGCGTCTTGCGGACCATGGCATTTCCTTTTCGATGCGGCGGCTCGTACCGCGCTTGCGAGCGCAGGGTTTCGCGTCGTGACGACCCTGCAGGCGAAACGCAGGTGGCAGTGGGTGCTGACCATCCCGCGTTTTAAGAAGATTTAAAAAACATACACGCACGTATCTAATATGATGCGGTGCAAAACAGCCTCAACAAGAACTGCGACCTCGCCTCCGGGGCGCCGTCGGCCACGAGCCGGCGAACGCCGTGATGCGGGGAAGGAATCGTCATGAACGTGAAGACCACAGCAAGTTCCCGCCTGGTGCGGGCGGGCTTTGTCGCCGCACTCGCCCTGGCCGTTGCGGCCTGCGGCCGCGGCGCCGGACAGGCCGGCCCCGGCGGCTTTCCGCCGGCCCTGGTGTCGGTGCAGGAGGTGAAGGCGGTCAACGTGCCGCTGCGCTTCGAATACGTCGGCCAGACCGCGGGCTCGAAGGAGGCCGAGGTGCGCGCGCGTGTGCAGGGCATCCTCGAGCGCCGCACCTACCAGGAAGGCGGACGCGTCAACGCCGGCCAGACGCTGTTCGTCATCGACGCGCGGCCCTACCAGGCGCAGCTGCAGGCGGCCGAGGCCGATCTCGCGCGCGCGCAGGCGCAGCATGCGCAGGCTCGCCGCAACCTCGAGCGCTTGCGGCCGCTCGCCGAACAGCAGGTCGTCACCAAGCGCGATCTCGACGACGCCATCGCAGCCGAGGAGACCGGTGCGGCTGCCATCAAGCAGTCACAGGCCAAGCTGACCGAGGCGCGGCTCAATCTGTCGTACACCACGGTCACCGCGCCGGTCAGCGGCTTTGCCTCGCGCGCGCAGAAGTCCGAGGGCTCGCTGGTCACGCCCGGCGAGAACAGCCTGCTGACCACCGTGTCGCAGATCGATCCGATCCACGTCAACTTCAGCGTCTCCGAGCAGGAGCAGCAGCGGATGGCGAAGCTGATGCCGGCCGGGTCGGGCGCGAGCCTCGAGGTGTCGGTGCGGTTGTCCGACGGCAGCATGCTGCCGCGCAAGGGCAAGCTCGGCTTCATCGACACGCGCATCAACACCGCCACCGGCGCGTTCGACGCGCAGGCCGCGCTGCCCAACCCCGACACCGCGCTGCGGCCGGGGCAGTTCGTGCGGGTGATCCTCGAAGGCGCCGGGCGGCCCGACGCGATCGTCGTGCCGCAGCGCGCGGTGATGGACGGCCCGCAGGGCAAGTTCGTGTTCGTGGCCGCCAAGGGCGAGAAGGGCAACGACGTCGCGCTGCCGCGCCCGGTGACGGTGAGCGACTGGGTTCAGCTCGACGGCCAGCAGCAGTGGATCGTCGAGTCCGGCCTGAAGCCGGGCGACCTCGTCGTGGTCGACGGCACCGCGAAGCTCTTCCCGGTGCCGGGGGGCGCGCCGATCATGCTCGGCCCGCCGCCGGGGATGGACGGCAAGGGTGCGCCCGGCGGTGGCGCCAAGGGCGACGTCAAGAAGGCCGAAGCGAACAAGGACGGCGGCGGCAAGTAGCGCTGCCTAGCCCGTCGAACCGCCGCGCGTGCTTGTTGCTGATTGGCGCCGATTCACGCCGACGCGCCCCGACTGACCTCTCGCTCCGGACCCGACCATGTTCTCGCGCTTCTTCATCGACCGGCCGATCTTCGCGGCGGTGCTGTCGATCTTCATCGTCATCGCCGGCCTGGCCGCGATGCGCGTGCTGCCGATCGCGCAGTACCCGGAGATCGCGCCGCCGGTGGTGACCGTGCAGGCGGTGTATCCGGGCGCCTCTGCGACCACGCTCGAACAGACGGTCGCCGCGCCGCTGGAGAACGCCATCAACGGCGTCGAGAACATGCTGTACATGGGCAGCAACTCGTCGTCGAACGGCCTGGTGCAGATCCAGGTCACGTTCGAGATCGGCACCGACGTCGACCAGGCCGCGCTCAACGTCAACAACCGCGTCAAGCAGGCCGAGGCGCGGCTGCCGCAGGAGGTGCGGCGGCAGGGCGTGACGGTGGAGAAGGGCTCGTCGGCCTTCCTGCAGGTGCTGGCGTTCTACTCGCCGGACGGCCGCTTCAGCGATCTGGACACGTCCAACTACGTGACGCTGAACGTGCTGGACCAGTTGAAGCGCATCCCGGGCACCACCAACGTCCAGATCTTCGGCGCCAAGGACTACGCGATGCGGATCTGGGTGCGCCCCGACCGGCTCGCGCAGCTCAAGCTCACCACCGGCGATCTGGCGCGCGCGCTCAACGAGCAGAACGCGCAGTTCACCGCCGGCAAGGTGGGGCAGGCGCCCTATGCGTCGAATGCGGCCGGCAGCCAGGAACTCGTCTACACCGTCACCACCAAGGGGCGGCTGACCGACCCGAAGCAGTTCGAGGAAGTGATCGTCCGCTCCAGCAGCGGCGGCGCGGCAGTGCGGCTGAAGGACGTGGCGCGCGTCGAACTCGGCAGCAAGGACTACGACTTCGTCGGCCGCTACAACGGCAAGAGCGCCACGCTGGTCGGCATCTTCCTGCAGCCGGGCGCCAACGCGCTGTCGGTGGCGCAGGACGTGCGCGACACGGTGGATCGGTTGGCGCAGCGCTTTCCGCAGGGCATGGCCTACGCGGTGCCCTACGACACCACGCGCTTCGTCGAGGTCTCGATCCGCGAAGTGGTCAAGACCCTGGGCGAGGCGATGCTGCTGGTGTTCGCGGTCGTCTACCTGTTCCTGCAGAACTGGCGCGCGACGCTGATCCCGATCATCGCCGTGCCGGTGTCGCTGATCGGCACCTTCGCCGGGCTGCTGGCGCTCGGCTACTCGATCAACACGCTGACCCTGTTCGGCATGGTGCTGGCGATCGGCATCGTGGTGGACGATGCGATCGTGGTGCTCGAGAACGTCGAGCGCATCATGCACGAGGAGAAGCTCGACGCCCGCGCAGCCGCGATCGTGGCAATGAAGGAGGTCACCGGGCCGGTGATCGCGATCGTGCTGGTGCTGATCGCGGTGTTCGTGCCGATCGCCTTCCTCGGCGGGCTGACCGGCGAGCTGTACCGGCAGTTCGCAATCACGATCTCGATCGCGGTGGCGATTTCGGGCGTGGTGGCGCTGACGCTCACGCCCAGCCTGTGCGTGGCGATGCTCAAGCGCGAGCAAAAGCAGCCGGGCCGCTTGTTCCAGGCCTTCAACGCCTGGTTCGCGCGCGTGACGCACCGCTACACCGATGGCGTGATCTGGATGATCCGGCGCGGCGCGATCGCTCTGCTGCTGTTCGTCGGCATGGTGGCGATCGCGGCCGGCCTGTGGCGCATCACGCCGGGCTCGCTGGTGCCCGACGAGGACCAGGGCTTCTACATCGCGGCGGTGATCCTGCCCGACGGCGCCAGCCTGCAGCGCACCGACAAGACGGTCAATGAGGTGGTCGACATCCTGCTGGCCAATCCGGTCAACCAGGACGTGGTCGCCTTCACCGGCTTTGATTTTCTCGGCGGCGGCTTCCGCAACAACGCGGCGACCATCTTCGTCACGCAGAAGCCGTGGGACGAGCGCAGCGTCAACACGCAGCAGCTGGTCGGCGAGTTCTTCATGAAGACCGGCCACATCAAGGAAGGCCTGGTGCTCGCCTTTGCGCCGCCGGCCATCTTCGGGCTGGGCACCGCGGGCGGCTACGAGCTGTACCTGCAGAACCGCGGCGAGGGCGGCCCCGCGCAGACGCAGCAGGTGCTGCAGCAGCTGCTCGGGCGCCTGAACAGCGACCTGCAGCTCGGCGGCGCGCAGACGCTGTGGCGCGCCAACGTGCCGCAGCTCTTCGTCGACGTCGATCGCGAGAAGGCGAAGGCGCTCGGCGTGCCGATCGACGACGTGTTCAACACGTTGTCGGCCACGCTCGGCAGCTACTACGTCAACGACTTCAACAAGTTCGGCCGCACCTGGCAGGTGCTGATGAGCGCCGAGCCGCAGTACCGCAACTCGCCGTCCGACGTCGGCAGCATGTGGGTGCGCTCGGAGCGCGGCGAGATGGTGCCGCTGTCGGCGCTGGCGCGGGTCGAGTACACCTCGGGCCCGGACTCGCTCGACCGCTTCAACAACCTGCCGTCGGTCAAGATCTTCGGCCAGGCCGCGCCCGGCGTGAGCTCGGGCCAGGCGATCGCGCGCGTCGAGCAGATCGCGCGCGAAGTGCTGCCGCCGGAGTTCAGCTTCGACTGGGGCGGCGCCTCGTTCCAGGAGAAGCGCGCCTCCGGCACCTCCGCGCTGGCGCTCGGGCTGGCGGTGATCATGGTGTTCCTGATCCTCGCCGCGCAGTACGAGAAGTGGACGCTGCCGCTGTCGGTGCTGATGGCGCTGCCGTTCGGCACCTTCGGCGCGCTGGCGGCGGTGTGGCTGCGCGGGCTCACCAACGACGTGTACTTCCAGATCGGTCTCGTCACTCTGCTGGGGCTGGCTGCCAAGAACGCGATCCTGATCGTCGAGTTCGCCTCGTTGAAGCGCGAGGAGGGTTACCCCACGCCGGCAGCGGCGATCGAGGCCGCGCGCCTGCGCTTCCGGCCGATCATCATGACCTCGCTCGCCTTCATCCTCGGCGTGGTGCCGCTGGCCTTCTCCAGCGGCGCCGGCGCCGGCGCGCGCATCTCGGCCGGCACCGGTGTGATGGGCGGCATGCTAGCGGCGACCTTCCTCGCCATCTTCTTCGTGCCGTTCTTCTTCAAGCTGATCGCCGACCGCAAGCTCGGCGAGTCGCGCTCGGCCGAGGAACTGCGCGCCGAGGTCGCCGAGGGCGAACGCATCAGCGCCGAGCATCACCGCAAGATCGCGGAGGTGGCGGCGGCCGGCTCGAGCGGGCGCGGACTGCACTGAGCGGCGGCGCGCGGCGCCGTCGCGCCCGCGATGGCGTGAAGGTCTAGGCCGAGGAAGTCAGACGCAGGTCGGGCGCCGGGCTTTGCAATACGGCCGCGCTATCGGCCTGCGGATCGAGCCACGTCCCGTGCAGCGCGGCCGGCACGATCACCGGCATGCGATCGTGCACCGGGGCCACCTGCGCGTTGGCGGCGGTGGTGATGATCGTGTAGGTCTCGATGCCGGGACCCTCCGGCTGCGCCGGGTCGCGCCACCACTCCCACAGGCCCGCCAGCGCGAACAGCGGCTCTTCGTCGACCGTGATGCGCCACTTGGTCTTGTGGCCGACTGCGCCCGACCACTCGTAGAACGCGTTGACCGGCACTAGGCAGCGCCGTTGCCGGTAGGCGCTGCGGAACGCCGGCGTGCTGGCGATGGTCTCGCGGCGCGCGTTGATGCAGCGCGCGCCGAACTTCATGTCCTTGGCCCAGCTCGGCACCAGGCCCCAGCGCGCCAGCGCGCACTCGCGCTCACCGGCCCGGTCGAGCCGCACGATCGGCGCCATCTGCGTCGGCCGCAGGTCGGCGTTGGGTGCGTACCCGGGCACGGCCGGCACGCTGAACCTGGCGCGGATCGCCGCCGGGTTGTCGGACAGGTCGTAGCGGCCGCACATCGCGTGATGTCAGTCGCCGACGCGGTCCCACACCAGCTTGGCCAGTGCCACGTCTTCCAGGCCGATGCCGACGGACTTGTAGATCACCAGATCCTCGCGCTGGCGCTGCCAGCCGTGCCCGGCCACCAGCAGCTTGCCCAGCTCGATCACGCGTGCAGGGTCGATCACGCCGGCGGCGGCCCGCACGAACTCGCCGGCCTCGGCCTGCGCGGCCGGCAACCACTCGACCACGATGCGTTCGGCGCGGGCCAGCAGCGCGTCGTCCAGCTCGCGCGCCTGCGGCTTGCTCGATCCCACAGCGATCACCAGCGCGCCCGGCCGCACCAGGCGGCCGTCGAACAGGGGCTCGGTGGCGCGGGTGCAGGTGGCGATGACGTCGGCCTCGCGCGCCGCGGTGTCGGTATCGATGGCCTGCGCGCGCACGCCGAACTCGGCGCCGATCCAGTCGGCCAGCAGCGGCCCGCCGCTGCGCGCGGCGACCAGCACGCGCTCGAACGGCTGCGAGAGCAGGAAGGCCTCGGCGTGCGCGCGCGCCTGCACGCCGGCACCGAACAGCGCGAGCGTGCGGCACTCGCGCGGGGCCAGTGCGCGCAGCGCCACCGCGCTCGCCGCCGCGGTGCGCAGGCGCGTGATCTCGTTGGCCTGTAGCGCCGCCAGCGCCTCGCCGGTGCGGGCCGAGAACAGCACGATGACGAAGTTGAAGCGGCCGTCGACCGTCGAGTAGACCTTGGCGCCGACCACGCCGGCGGCCGGCAGCGCCGCCCCCAGTGTCGAGATCGTCGCCGTGCCGCCGGCGTGCTCGGCCGTGGCGCGCACCCGTGGCGCGATGCTGCCAGCGCCATTGCCGTACTGCTCGAAGGCGGCGGTCAGCGCGACGATCGCCTCGCGCATCGTGATCGTTTGCCGGACCTCCTGATCGCTGATCAGCCTCACGCTATCTCCCGGGCGATGGCGGTGCGCTCCACGCACTGCCTGCCGAGCCAGCTTAGTGGAGCGGCGGCCCGGGGGCCTGACGGGGCGCAGCACTGGTCGCCGGGGAGGCTGCGTCGCCCGTGTGGACGAGCGCGGCGCGCGCCCGGCGGCGCGGCCAGGCGCGGATAATCAGCCTCCGACCGCGCCGCCGGCGCGCTCCTCCCCAGTGCTGACCGCCATGCATCGATCTGTCGTCCGTGCCCTGTCCCTCGCGGTATTCGCCGCCGCGCTGGCCGCTTGTGGCGGCGGGGGTGACTCGGGCGCGCCGCCGCCACCGACCAACAGTCGCTGCAGTGGCGTCCCGGCTTTCGTCGTGGGTGACAGCAATGCCCCGGCCGGCAAGACCGTCGGTGCTGTGGTCGGCAGCTGCGGCGCGGCGCTGACCGAGGTGTCATGGACGCAGGTCGGTGGCCCGGCCAGCGTGGCGCTGCTGTCGGCCACCACCCCCGCGATCGGCTTTGATGCGTCGCTGGCGGGGACCTACCAGTTCGCCGTCACCTATCGGATCGGTGCGGCCGCGCCGGTCACCCAGAACGTCAGCGTTACCGCAGTCGCGCCGACCACGGCGCCGGCGAGTTCCATCACGGCGCGCGTCGACCAGGCGGTGCGCAAGGGCGGCAAGGCCTCGATCCGGGCCTGGGAGACGCTGGGCGCCGGCGACAGCGTGCAGTCGATCAGCTGGACCCAGCTCGAAGGCCCGAGCGTCGCGCTCGACACCAGCGATCCGCGCCGGATCATCTTCACCGCGCCCGAGGTCTCGACCGACACGCTGCTGCGCTTCCGCGTCACGCTGCGCACGGCGAACGGCGTCACTGACAGCGACGACGTGATGGTGTTGGTGGAGAACGTCGCGCAGGCGCCATCGGATCCGAACAACAGCGGCTCCTACGTGTTCAGCGACAGCCACGTGTCGCGCACTTACGCCTACAAGCGAACCGGCCCGTTCGCCTCCGCGCTCGCCCGCTGCTCGCACGACCCGGCCCTGCAGTGGACCGGCGGCGGCAAGAACCTCTGTGCACTGAGCGAGCTGCCGTTCCTGCACCAGACCAGCGGCGGCGGCGTGCCGACGACGGCGCAGATCATGGACCGCGTGCTGGTCTCGCACGACTGGATGGGCGAGGTGTTCGAGCAGTTCCTAAACTCGGTCGGCGCCTCGGACGACTTGAAGCGCATGTTCAACGGTGTCACCGCCATCGTGATCGGCGCGCACGTGCGGCCGAGCTTCTACTACGCGCTCACCGGCGCGATCTACCTCGATGCCGACAACTTCTGGCTGACCGCCGCGCAGCGCGACGTGATCGACGAGGCGCCGGACTTCCGCAGCGACTTCGGCCGCGACCTGCAGTTCTCTGCGCCCTGGCGCTACGTCTTCAACAGCCAGAACATCTTCGTCAACTTCCCGGCGAACTCGCGCGTCGGGCGTGACCTGTCCTATCTGCTGAACGACGGGAGCTGGTTGCTGTACCACGAGTTGGGGCATGCGTCGGACTTCATGCCGCCATCTGCGCGCAGCACGTTGAACAGTACGGTCTCGGCCTGGGACAACATCGCCCCGCGCTTCAGTTCGCGCCAGCTGCCTTCGGATGCGCTCACGGGCGCGCTGCCCCTGCAGTCGGCCGAGATGAGCGCGCTCGCCGAAGTGATGTTCCTCAGCGGCCCGGCGGCGAGCTCGACCACGCCGGTGCGCGGCATCCCCTACGGCACGCTGACCGCCTACACGCCGCCGCAGGTGGGCGGCTTCTTCGCGGCAGACCGCGCCAGCGACACCTACAACTACTCGACCACGCGCGAGGACATTGCGATGCTGATCGAGGAGTTCATGCAGCGGCGCAACCACCAGTTCCTGCGCGACGTCGCGATCACCGACAAGATCACCTCGACCACCACCAGCAACACGCTGATCGTGCGCTGGGGCCAGCGAGGTCGTGTCGGCGAAGCAGCGGTCAAGCCGCGCGTGCAGCAGGTGGTGCAGGCGCTCGCCCCCTGGGTGCTGACGGCCGACGCCAACGCCGTGACCAACCTGCCGGCGCCGATCGCCATGCGCGCCGGCGAGAGCTGGGCCGCCAACCTGTGCCTGCCGTCGCCCTGTGTGTCGCCGTCGGTGCAGGCGCTGTCGATCCAGCCGTTCGACGCTGCGGCCGACCGGGCGCTGCTGATGCGCGCGATCCGTGCGCCGGGCGTGGCCGTCGAGCGGGCGCGTGCCGGCGGCGCGGTCGCCGGCCACTGGACGCCGAACGAGCGCATCCTGCGGCGGGTGCGCGACGCCGGCCGATGACGGCCCCGGCGGTCCCGCCGCGCTTCGACACACGCGACCCGGGCGCCGCCGCGTTCTGGGACGAACGCTTCGCGGCCGGCTTCACGCCCTGGGATGCGGGCGGCGTGCCGGCGCCGTTTGCGCGCTGGCTGCTGGCGCTCGGCCCTGGGCGCGGCCGCCGGGTGCTGGTGCCGGGCTGCGGGGCAGCGTACGAAGCGGCCGCGCTGGATGCGGCCGGTTTTGCCGTCACCGCCATCGACTACGCCGCGCGCGGCGGTCGCGCGCGCGCGTGCCGTGCTGGGCGCCGCGCTGGCCGACCGCGTGCTGCGGCAGGCGGACTTCTTCGACTTCGACGCCGCACCGTTCGACTTCGTCTACGAGCGGGCCTTCCTGGCGGCGCTGCCGCCTGCGCTATGGCTGCGCTGGGCGCAGCGCCTGGCGCAGGTGCTGGCCCCTGCGGGCCGGGTGGCAGGGTTGTTCGTGCTCGAGGCGACCTTGTCCGAGCCGCGGCGTGGCCCGCCGTTCGTCACCACGGCGGCGGAACTGCATGCGCTGCTCGCTGGTGCGTTCACGCTCGTCGATGAGGCAGCCGTCGCACCGGACGAGTCGATCGCGGTGTTTGCCGGGCGCGAGCGCTGGATGGACTGGCAGCGGCGCGCCTGACCTGCAGCCGCCGCGCGTGCGGCGCCTGCGCAACGACCGTCGGTGACGGCCGTCGGCGTGCGGGCCAACCCGCGTTGGCACGGCGGCTGCGTGCGTTATCTTCCGCCCCCACGTTCCGAGCCTGCTTCCTCTCCAGCCACCCTTTCTTTCCGGGCGCGCGGCCATGACCCTGATCACTTTCGTCGTCCTTTACCTGCTGATCTCGATCGCGATCGGCCTCTACGCCGCCACCCGCGTGAAGAACACCGCCGATTACGCGGTGGCCGGGCGCTCGCTGCCGCTCATCATGATCATCACGACCACGTTCGCCACGTGGTTCGGCTCGGAGACGGTGCTCGGCATCCCGGCCAAGTTCATCGAGGGCGGCATGACGCGCACGGTGGAAGACCCGTTCGGCGCCGGCCTTGCGCTGATCCTGGTGGGCGCCTTCTTCGCGGCGCGGCTGTACAAGATGAACCTGCTGACCATCGGTGACTTCTATCGCCAGCGCTACAGCAGAGGGGTGGAGCTGTTCTCGGCGGCCGTGATCATGATCAGCTACCTGGGCTGGGTGGCGGCGCAGATCACCGCGCTCGGGCTGGTGTTCTCGCTGCTGTCGGGCGGCGCGATCACGACGGTGCAAGGCATGGTCATCGGCACCGCGGTGGTGCTGACCTACACCGTGTTCGGCGGCATGTGGTCGGTGGCGCTGACCGACTTCGTGCAGATGCTGATCATCATCGCCGGCCTGTCGCTGATTGCCTGGTTTGCCGCCGATCTGGCCGGTGGCGCCGACAAGGTCATCGCCTATGCCGCCACCAAGGACATGTTCAACTTCTGGCCAGAGATGACGCTGCACGCGTGGCTGTTCTGGATCAGCGCGGCGATCACGCTGATGATCGGCTCGATTCCGCAGCAGGACGTGTTCCAGCGCGTGATGTCGGCCAAGGACGCCAGGACCGCCGTGCGCGGCCCGATCATCGGCGGCCTGTCGTACATCGCGTTTGCCTTCGTGCCCATCTTCATCGGGGTGGCGGCGTTCCTGGTGATGCCCGAGGTCGCCGATGGCCTGCTGAAGGACGACTCGCAGAAGATCCTGCCCACGCTGGTGCTGGAGAAGATGCCGGTGTGGCTGCAGGTGCTGTTCTTCGGCGCGTTGCTGTCGGCCATCATGTCCACCGCCAGCGCCACGCTGCTGGCGCCGTCGACCACCTTCGTCGAGAACATCCTGAAGAACTTCGTGCCGCTGTCCGACAAGCGCGAACTGCGCGCGATGCGGATCACGCTGTTCCTGTTCGCCTGCGCGGTGCTGGCCTACGCGATCATCATGGAGGGCACGCCGATCTACGAACTGGTCGCCATGGCCTACCAGTTCCCGGTGGTCGGCGCGTTCTGGCCGCTGGTGTGCGGGCTGTACTGGAAGAAGAGCACGACGCATGGCGCCATTGCGTCGATCGTGCTGGGGCTGGCCAGCTGGGCGCTGCTCAGTATCCCGGCGGTGGCGGCAATGGAGATCTTCCCGGCCGTGCTCGGCGGCTTCATCATGGCCGGCATCGGCATGGTGGTCGGCTCGCTGCTGCCGACCCAGGGCAACCGCGACCATCACATCCACCGTCGCCACGGCGCGCACGGGCACGCCGCACACTGAGACGCAGCGGGCATGTGTGCCGCATCGTCCCGGCCGCCGGGCGATCCGGCGGTCGCCGCGCGCCGCCGCCGTGACCTGCGGCTCGGACGGTGGCTGGCGACGCTGATCAGCGCCGTGGTCGCGGGACTCGGGCTGTGGTCGATCCTCACACAGACCTATTCCGGCCGCGGGCGCTTCGGTGCCGAGGTGGCCCTGTCCGGATCGCCGGCTGTTCTCGCGGGGGCGATGACGATCGCGCTCGGGCTGCTGCCGCTTGCGTTGTGGTTCAGCAGCCCGCGCCGCGCCGCCGCGTGGGCAGCGGTGTGCACGGGCACGTTCGCGTTGCTGCTGTGGTCGCTGGTGCTGCGCTGAGCCCGGTGCAGTCGGTCAGCTGCGTGCGCCGTCGGCGGCCAGCACGGTGAAGTCCTCGGTGTAGCCGCGCAGCCGCTTGAGTAGCGCTGTCCTCTGTTCGAGCGTGGCGCGGTTGAGCAATTGCGCGATCAAGCGCGCGTTGGCCTCGCGTGCAGTCTGCACCGCGGCGTGCCGCTCGGCCGCGGACGGCGCCGCGAGTTCATCGAAGAAGTCGTTCAGCAGCGCAGCGCCGGCCTCGGGTGCAAGCTGCCCGGCGCGGATGCGCTCGAGCACCGCCACCAGCGCGCGTTGCCGGCGTTCACGCTCTTCCAGCCAGCGCTGCTCGCCGTCGGGACGGCGCAGCGCGGCTTCGCGCACCAGGTCTTCCTGCTCGCGGGTCAGCGGCCCGAGCCAGTCGCGCGCGCGCTCCAGGCTGCGTCGGATGCGCTCGGCATTAAGCACTTCGGCGCTGCCGTTGCCGCGCCGCGCCGCCTGCTCGCGCTCCTTGCGCAGCTTGGCGTTCTCGGCTGCAAGCTTGTCGGTGAAGTGGGCCATCTGCGCATCGCTCAGCGAGCGGGCCAGCAGGGCAAGATCCGGCGCGGCCTTGCGGCCGACCGTCATCAGCCGCGCATTCAACTCGCCCTGCAGATCGAGCACGTCGGCGGCGGTCAGCGGCGTCGCGGGCGACGCGTCGAGCCGGCGCTGCGCGGCATCGAGAACCTGCGCGTAGTCGGCGAGCTGTGTACGGCGGTGCCAGCCGAGCAGCGCGCGCACGCGCTCGCGCGCCAGCTGCTCCTGCGCGTCGTCGAGGTCGAAATAGCGGTCGAGCGTGTACAGCGCCAGCGTGTCGGCGTTGTTGTAGCCGAGCCGCAGCGACGAGCAGGCCGCCACCGCCAGCACCAGCGCGGCGGCCGCGGCGGCGCGCACGAGAGGCCGCAGCCGGCGGCCGCGCGGCAGCGGACTGGCATCATTGCCCCCGCGCGCCGCAGGGTCGCGCGTGTGCGGCAGGCGGGCGCGCTGCGTCGGGGCGAACTCGGCGTCGAGGGCCATCAGCGAAATTCCAATTCCACCGTCGTCATTTCAGCAGGACCGCAGACAATGAACATCGTGATCCTGGCGGCTGGTCAGGGCAAGCGCATGCTCTCGGCGTTGCCGAAAGTACTGCATCCCGTGGCCGGTCGTCCGATGCTAGCCCACGTGCTGGAGGCGGCGGAAGCGCTGGCGCGCGCACTCGACGTGCCGGCGCGGCTGACCGTGGTGGTCGGCCATGGCGCCGACGCGGTGCGCGCTTTTCTCGCCGGCCGCGCCGGCGTGCACACGGCGCTGCAGGAGCCGCAGCTCGGCACGGGTCACGCCGTGATGCAGGCGGTGCCGCACCTGAACGACGCCGAGTCCACGCTGGTGCTGTACGGCGACGTGCCGCTGATCACCTCGGCGACGCTGCGCATGCTGATCGATGCCGCCGGCCGCGACGGCGTGGGCCTGCTGACGGTGCAGATGCCCGACCCGACCGGCTACGGCCGTATCGTGCGCGACCGGCATGGCGACGTGCAGAAGATCGTCGAGCAGAAGGACGCCACGGCCGACGAACTGGCGCTCACCGAGGTCAACACCGGCATCCTGGTGGCGCCCACGCCGCGCTTGAAAGGCTGGCTCGGCAAGCTCTCCAACAAGAATGCCCAGGGCGAGTACTACCTGACCGACTGCGTCGCGCAGGCAGTGGCCGACGGCGTGAAGGTGGCGGGCGTGGTCTGCGCCGCGGTCGACGAGACGCTCGGCGTCAACAGCAAGGAGCAGCTGGCGCAGGCCGAGCGCGTGGTGCAGGGGCGCATCGCGCTGCGGCTGATGGAGCAGGGCGTCACATTGGCTGATCCGGCGCGCATCGACGTGCGCGGCGAGCTGACCGTGGGCAGCGACGTGTCGATCGACGTCGGCTGCGTGTTCGAGGGTCGCGTGCACCTGGCCGATGGCGTGCGCGTGGGTCCGTACAGCGTGCTGCGCAATGTCAGCGTGGGCGCGAACACCGAGATCGTCGCCTTCACCTACTTCGAGGATTCAGGCATCGGGGCCGGCGCGCGGCTGGGGCCGTTCTCGCGGCTGCGGCCGGGCGCGCAGCTGGGCGACGAGGTGCACATCGGCAACTTCGTCGAGATCAAGGCCAGCACCATGGGCCGCGGCAGCAAGGCCAATCATCTCGCCTACGTGGGCGACACCACGATGGGCGCGGACTGCAACATCGGCGCCGGCACCATCGTTGCCAACTACGACGGCGCCCACAAGCACAAGACCGAACTCGGCGACAACGTGCACACCGGCAGCAACTCGGTGCTGGTGGCGCCGATCAAGGTCGGCGCCGGTGCCACGGTCGGCGCCGGATCCACCGTCGCGCGCGAGGTGCCGGCCGGCAAGCTCACCGTCGCCCGCGCCCGCCAGGTGACGATCGAAGGCTGGACCCGGCCCAGCAAGAAGAAGTGAGCGCGTGAACACGCTCGCCGCCGGCGCGCCGGTGGGGCCGCAGCCGCGGCGCATTCCGCTGGCGATCGCCACGCCACGGCTGAGCCTGCGCTTCCCCGCCGAGGGGGATGCCGCCGCGCTGCAGGCTTACTACGGCGACGAGGACAGCGTGCGCTACACCACGCGCCGCGCCTTCACCGACGCCGAGACCTGGCGCGCGGTCGCTGGCATGGCCGGTCACTGGGCGTTCCGCGGCTACGGCCCGTACGTGATCGCCGACTGCAGCAGCGGCGCGGTGCTCGGCGTGTGCGGCCTGTGGTACCCGAACGACTGGCCCGAGCCGGAGATCAAGTGGTCGCTGGTGCCGGCGGCGCGCGGCCGCGGCATCGCGCGCGAGGCCGCCCGCGCGGTGCTGGCGATGACCCGCGTGCATCTCGGCTGGACGCCGATCAGCCTGATCCTGGCGGATAACGCACGCTCGATCGCGCTGGCGCGCTCGCTCGGCGCGCGGCACGAGTCGACGATCGAGTTCCGCGGCAGCCCGGCGCATGTGTACCGACATTCGTCGCCGCCTCGCACATCCGCTGTGCGTCGCCTGGCGACCGCGGCGGATGCCGAGCGGGTGGCTACGCTGTTCGTCGACACGCAGCGGCGACACCTGCCCTTCCTGCCGCCGCCCCCGCTGCAGAAGATCGTGCCGATGATGCGCGACGAGGTACTGCCCGCCGGGCGGACCTGGGTGCTCGAGGCGCAGGGCTCCGGCGAACTGCTGGCGATGCTGAGCCTGTCGGCGCACACCGACGAGGTGCACTGGATCGAGCGTCTCTACGTGGCGGCGAACGCGGTCGGCACCGGGCTCGGCAGCGAGCTGCTTTGCTTTGCGCTGGCGCCCGACCAGCGGCGCGATCGCGCCGTGCGCCTGTGGACCTTCCAGGCCAATGCCGGCGCACGCCGCTTCTACGAGCGGCAGGGCTTCGTGCCGATCCGCTTCACCGACGGGCGCGACAACATCGAGCGCTGCCCCGACGTGCTGTACGAACTCGCGTAGCGCGCCGCTACACCGGCAGCGCTGGATCGAACTTGCTGCGCTTGACGCTGAAAAAGGCGCGCACGTTGCGCACGTTCACCTGTGCGGTGAGCACGCGCTGCACGAAGGCGTGGTAGGCGGGCATGTCGGGCACGTGGACGATCACCACGAAGTCGGGGCCGGCTGTCACGCGGTAGCACTGCTGCACCGCCGGCTCAGGCGCCACCCGCGCCTCGAAGGCTTCCAGCGCCACCGCGTCCTGGCGGTCGAGCGTGACTTCGAGGATCGCGGTGAGTCCCGCGCCCGTGATGCGCGCCATCGCGTCGGGCGACAGCAGCGCCACCTGACGCTCGATCACGCCGAGTTCGACCAGCCGCCGCACCCGCCGCAGGCAGGTGGCCGGCGACAGCAGAGCCTTCTCCGCCAGTGCCTGGTTGGTCAGCCAGCAGTCCTGCTGCAGCAGCGCCAGCAGGCGCCGGTCGGCGGCGTCCAGCGTGATCGATTCGGTGACTTCATTCGTCATTTATGAAACAAGATTGCGCAGTGGTTGCTAGATGGCGAATTCTTGCATTGAGCAGTGAATATCGGAAGCTCATTTCGAGTGCGCACGCCTAGCATTCGCGGCCTGACTCAGGGAGATACCGTATGTGTGGGATCGTTGGCGCAGTCGCCTCTCGAAACATCACGCCGATCCTGATCGAGGGGCTGCGGCGTCTGGAGTACCGCGGCTACGACTCCTGCGGCGTGGCGGTGCATGCGGACGGCGGGCTGAAGCGCGCGCGCAGTGTCTCGCGCGTGGCCGAGTTGGACGCGCAGGCCAAGGACCTGCCGGGTTTCACCGGCATCGCCCACACGCGCTGGGCCACGCATGGCGCGCCCACCACCGACAACGCGCACCCGCACTTCTCGGGCGGCCCGGGCGAAGGCCGTGGCGCGCGCATCGGGCTCGTCCACAACGGGATCATCGAGAACCACGACAAACTGCGCGCGCGCCTGATCGCCGCCGGCTACAAGTTCACCAGCCAGACCGACACCGAGGTGATCGCGCACCTGGTGGACTCGCTGTACGAGGGCGATCTGTTCGACGCCGTGCAGCGCGCGGTCAAGGAGCTGCACGGCGCCTATGCGATCGCGGTGTTCTCGCGCGACGAGCCGCACCGCGTGGTCGGCGCGCGCGCCGGCAGTCCGCTGATCCTGGGCGTGGGGCCGGGGGAGTGCTTCCTGGCCTCCGATGCGATGGCGCTGGCGGGCACGACCGACCAGATCGTGTATCTGGAAGAAGGCGACGTGGTCGACCTGCAGCTCGGCCGCTTCTGGGTGGTCGACCGCCAAGGCAAGCCGGCTACGCGCGCGGTGCGCACCGTGGTGGCTTACTCCAACGCGGTGGAGCTGGGCCCGTACCGCCACTACATGCAGAAGGAGATCTTCGAGCAGCCCAAGGCGATCGCCGACACCATCGACCGCATTCCCGACGATGCGCTGGGTGCGCTGCCGGCAATCGACGCCTCGCTGTTCGGCGCGGATGCGGAGGTCGTTCTCAAGAGCATCGACCGCGTGCTGATCCTCGCCTGCGGCACCAGCTACTACGCCGGCTCGGTGGCGCGCTACTGGATCGAGTCGATCGCGCAGGTGCCGGTGACGGTGGAGATCGCCAGCGAGTACCGCTACCGCACCAGCGTGCCCGACCCCAACGCGCTGGTGATGGTGATCTCGCAGTCCGGCGAGACCGCCGACACCTTGGCCGCGCTCAAGCACGCCAAGGAGCAGGGCATGCACCGCACGCTCGCCGTGTGCAACGTGCCCACCAGCGCCATGGTGCGCGAGACGCACCTGCAGTTCCTCACGCGCGCCGGCGTGGAGATCGGCGTGGCCTCGACCAAGGCCTTCACCACCCAGCTCGTGGCGCTGTACCTGCTCGCCAACGTGCTCGCCAAGCTCAAGGGCCGGCTGTCGGTCGAGCGCGAGCAAATGGCGCACAAGCGGCTGCGCCACCTGCCTGCCGCGGTGCAGAGCGTGCTGGCGCTGGAGCCGGCGATCATCAGCTGGGCCGAGACCTTCGCGCGCAAGGAGAACGCGCTGTTCCTTGGCCGTGGCATGCACTTCCCGATCGCACTCGAAGGCGCGCTCAAGCTCAAGGAGATCAGCTACATCCACGCCGAGGCGTATCCGGCCGGCGAACTGAAGCACGGCCCACTGGCGCTGGTGACTGATGCGATGCCGGTGGTCACGGTGGCGCCCAACGATGCGCTGCTGGAAAAGCTCAAGAGCAACATGCAGGAAGTGCGCGCGCGCGGCGGCCAGCTTTTCGTGTTCGCCGATGCCGACACGCAGATCGAGTCGAGCGAAGGCGTGCACGTGATCCGGCTGCCCGAGCACTACGGCGATCTGTCGCCGATCCTGCACGTGGTGCCGCTGCAGCTGCTCGCGTATCACACCGCGCTGGCGCGGGGGACGGATGTCGATAAGCCGCGGAACCTGGCCAAGAGCGTGACGGTCGAGTGATCGACGGTGGGTTGGTACGGAATAATGTCAAAGCGCAATTATTGGCGACATCGAAGTAAATATTCAGGACACTGCGGGAAAAGTTGCGGTCATTGAGCCGCCCTTTCGCGCTCTCAGCAGCTACCAGCAGCCTAGGCAATGACCGTCACGTCACCTTCGGCCTGCTTCTGCTCGCGACCTCCGCGGAACCTGGGCCAATGTTCAGGCGAGGTGCGGAGTTTCCTGCCGCTCACGCCTGGAGATGCGGCTACCAATGCGCTGACCGCCAGCCGCGGCTGTTGAGCGGAGACGCTATTCCCACTGACTTTGACAAATGAAGTCCGTCGGAGTTGTCGTCTGGCGGAGCAGCGGCGCTCGGTCTTGGCTCTGGAAAAGACCGAGCAGAACGTCTTGAATGACTGCATCCAGGCAATCTGGCGAGCGCCGGGTCCGGCCAATAGCCGCCGTTCACAGCCGCTTCCCGAACCGCGCAGAAGCGGACAGAATTTGCGGTCCACGACTCACTGAAGGTGCTGCATCTTGGTTACCTACCGAGAGGCAACGATTGACGATCTCCGTGCCATTTGCGTCCTCGGTCAGGAGATCAATGCGATCCACCACGACGCTTGGTCGGACGTCTTCGCGCCCTCGTCCGATCCAAGTCGTGATGAGAGCTTGTGGGCCGAGATGATCGGTCAACCCAACGCGACATCGTTCGTCGCGGAGTCCGACGAAGAGGTCGTCGGCTTCGTCAACGTGCTGTTCGTCGAACGAGATAAGAATCCTCTGTTCCAGCCGATCTCCTTTGCTCGGGTAGGCTCTATCGGGGTTGCCGAAGGCCATCGAGGCCGCGGTATCGGCAGGGAACTGATGCGGCAGGCCGAAGCTTGGGCATCGGCACGAGGCGCCCGGCACCTGAGTCTGAACGTCTGGGCGTTCAATGAGCGCGCCGTCGACCTTTACCGCGAGCTTGGATACGACGTGCGTTCCCACTCCATGGGAAAGCGGCTAGTTTCTGAGGCCAGTGCGCCAACTGGAAGTTAGGCGCTAGAGACAACTTGCGGTCAGTTGCCGCCGTTGGCAAGTGCGGCCAGAATCGCCCGAAAGCAGACGGATGGAGTGATCCAGCGATAGCAATGTCTGAGCGGAACCGTTCCGGTTCACTGATGCGATCCGAGGGGGCACTGATGAGCGCGGTTAGCGAAGAGCGTTTGCGTACTTGCCCGCGATGCAGTGCGACCGTGTCTCCGGGCGCTAGCGATTGCGCGAGCTGTGGAAGCGTGCTCGACAGACATGGTGGTTTGGTGCCTCAGTTAGTCGCCGCCGAGGCCTCGCCGGCTTGGTTCGTTCGCTGGCTCTGGGTCTATCTGAGTTTTCTTTGTCTGACCGCCGCGGTCACTGTTCAGTGGCGTCTACCGATCTGGCCGTTGACCTTGGTCGCAATTCTCGGCGTTTCACCGCTTTATGGAGCGGCAAGCAAGCTACTACAGTCGACACCTCGAGAGCTGGCGAAGCTTATTAGTCAAGTCGTTGTACCGGTCGCGGTGACGATCGCGGTAGTCCTTTGGCTTACACCTTGGCGCGTTTGAACTCGCGGCCAATAGCAGACACCGCAAAGGGCGCGCTCGATTCGAAAGCGCGTAATGCCGAGCGGCGGAGGGTCCATTGAAGATAGCCGTCTTTGGCAAAGCTGGTGGCGGTAAGTCGACCTTGGCCGAGCAGATCGCACGGAAGACGGGCGTTCCGCTGACAAGTTAAGCCGGCTCGAAGCAGCTCACGGCTATCGATCTCCTCGACCCACCGCTCCCGGCACATTCGAACAGCAGCAACGGGTCGACAGCACCAGTCGCTTGCGGTGCGGGAAGCAGCCGTTCTCGGCGGTGGTGTGGCATATCGCGTCAACCCACGGCGTTGGGCTCATCTCATTCGATCGTCGTGATGCTCCATTGCTCCTGCCGGCGCATCGGCTCTTAGAAGAATCATGCAACCTGTCACCGTCACAATGGAGCGAGTCTTCGACGTGGTACGTCATCGTGGGAGGCACGGGCGGTATACCGAGTTCAGCTTTGTCCACGCCGGCGTTACGCACTATGCGGTTCGAGCGCCGGGGTGGCCAGTTGTTGAGTCAGGCATGACGGTCAGTGTGCTACTTGCTCGCCAGGACGATTGGCGCGCGATAGTTGGCTGGGTGCATCACTCGTCTGGAGAGTTGGCTGCGCCCGAGGTCGGCCGGTGGATAGTTCCGGTGATCGGCGTATTGCTTATGACGACGCTGACTTCGATTCAGTGGGAGAGCTTGGCGCCAGTGATCGTCGCGTCTCCGGTCTGTTTAGGATGCTCGTTCGTTGCCTATCGGAACATGCGCGTGCAGCGAGCGCTTCGCACACTCGTCCCTGTTTCTAGAAGGCAGCCTCCGGCCGCCGGAGACACCTAGCGAGAGGCGGCAACGCCCGCCCACTCCGTTTCAGTCAAGGGAGCCGCGCTTTCGGCAACCTGCCGATGACCCCGTAGAGTGCAGGCTTCCTGCAAGGCAACCACGCCCGCCGTCGCAACGCTGGACGTGAGTCGTCAGATCGGCTGGAATGTCGGCATTGCGGCCCCGTGGCGAGCGCGACTGTCGGCCAGGAACAGACATGCAACGCGACGAAATGCGTCTGGGCGCAACGACATCAAGCACCAGGCTTTAGAAATGCAAACTACGAGGCGCCTGCTACAAAGACTCGGGTTTGGGGTTGATCGGCCGCTCTATGGACTGTGGGCCGCGATGGTATCGCTACTGTCCATCGTTGCCGCGCTGTTTGTCGGTTGGCAGTTGGCTTTCCCAGACCGGTGGCGGGGATTTTGGCTCCCGATTGGCGATTTTCGATTTGATGCGGCTGATCGTCGCTGCGTATCTGCGCAAGCGATCCAGGAAGGAGTCGGCTGCATTTTTCATCGCGCGTGTCGACGAAAGCACTTACGCTGAGGTTGGCTTCGTCGTCGACTCTATTGCTGTCGTGAGTGCTCTCCTGAATGGACTTACATCAATTGTGTTGACTTCGCGGCTCACGCCTTGACAGAGGATCCATCCGCCAGAGTTGCTAGTCCCAGAGTCCGTTTAGGGTCGGACAGCGCGATCAGCGGCATCGCTCAAAGCGGCCGCCCTGCTAGGCAACTGCGGGCGATGTCGCAACGCTGGACGCCGCGCTTCGGATCGGCTGGAACGTCAGCATTTTGGCGAGCGCGACTGTCAGCTAGCAGCGATCCTCGGCGCAGCGCTTGCAGAAGGAGCGCCCTTTGAAAGGCACTGTCCTTCGGAAACTTCAGCAGGAGTGTGACGCTCTCCTGGCGGCTCTAAGCAAGCTTTTTGCGGACGAAGGCATTTCCGTTGGCGGGTTGCCAGGGAATGACGTTCACATCCACTTCAATGGCTCATCGACGCCAGTCATTTTCACTACTCGGTTTGATGAGGTGATCGGCCTAGCTGCGAGGATCGAGCGACTGCTCGCCTCGAACGAGTCCGTTTGGCGGATTGAAGCGTACGACGGCTCGGGCACGGCCCAGAGTCACCGTCGATTCCTCATTTCTGCAGTGGGAAGTCAGCCGCTCGATTGAGGCCCAAAGTGAAGCGGATTGAAGAGGTTTGGAGGCAAATTATGCTTCCGGTGATGATTGCCATCGTTGTTTTGTCAGTGGCTATCTCTGCTGCCGGACACCTGGTCGGGGCTTGGAGAATGTCTCCGGGCTTCTTCGGCTCGATTCTTATCGCTGGTGTCACTTATCCTTACCTGAAGGCGCGACGGAAGAACGAAGAGGCGATCCTTTACTCAGCGTCCGTTCGGCCAGATGATTCCGCTGCGCAACGTTGGTTCTATGATGTTTTGGCGATGTTTTGCTCGACATTTGGTAGCTTAGCGTCGCTTCTGCATTCTATTGTTGGCTGAGGATGTACCTAAGACGTTGCCTAAGACGCGTTTGACGCGAGCCCCCTAGTCGCAGAAGTGTCGGTCACACGGGTGACGCTACGCCACGGTGATGCTGCGAGCGGGTCGTCCAGAGTTTTCTTCTTGGCTGCTTCCGAACGACCGCTTTGGGCAGTCCTGAGGGGCAGCTGTGGGTCGACAGCACGCGCCGCGAGTACCCGCTTCCTGACGCCGGATTTCCGACGGACTTTTGTTGGCAAGCGGGGCGTACGGACGCAATGACTTACGCAGCCCGGCTCCGACGAACTTCATTTGTCGAAATCACCGCCGGGCTGTTTAGCCCGAGGACTGGCGCTGCGCGAGCACTCGCTCGGTTGCGTCCACGAGGTCCTTCAAGAAGCGGATCGCCTTCCGCAGATCTTCCTTGGTGACAGGGTGTGCGCTGGGCGGCCCGTTGTCCGCCGGTCGCGATCGATGCACGACGTCACCGCGGAGCTTCATGTATTGGTTGAGTGTCTCCTTCGCCCGCATTGCGTCGAAGTTGGCCCACTTCCAGCCCAGCGTCACATCGACATTCGCGTAGTCGCGAAATAGTTGCGCCGTTTTCTCGGCGGTCGGGTTGTGAAGTCGCTTGATCTCCTCAGCCAATTTGCCTTGGATGAAAGCCCCGATCGATGCATCAGAGAGTCCTTGAAGGCGGGCGTTGGCGCACTCCATGACCCGGTCTTCGACGTAGGTCTCCCAGGCTGTCATCGCCATGACAAGCCCCGCGCGCTTCAAGACCTCGGTTTCGGGTGGCGGGGGCTTCGTATTCAGCTTGTTGAAGTGCTCGAGAAGGCGTTCGGCGTCGAGGATCGACTGTGCAAAGGTCTCGCTGGCTTTGGACATCATGCGCGCTTCTATTAAGTCTCACCGAGGTAGCTTGCATCGATCGATACGACCGCGGTGTCGTTGACCGTACCGTGCCACAGTTCGCGCACGTGCTTCACTTCAGCTTGACACGAGCGGCAGCAGAAAAGAATCATGAGCACAGCCGCGTGACCTCGTCGCCGGTGAACGTCGTCCGATGATCCCCAACCCTCAATGCTGCGGCTGAGGCGACGTTCCAGGAAGGCCAGTTGCGGCGAAAGTGTTCGAACACCAGATCGAAAACATGTATGCGCTGATCAACGAAAACGCCCGACTGATTCTGGACAGCATCGCCGTCGACGACGACATCCAGCCCTACATCTGGCTGCTAAAGAGGCTTCAAGTCACGAACGTCGCAGGCGACGCCGAATTCCAAGCGAAGTATCGCCGCTACTGGCAGATGAATCAGGCCCGGCTCAGTCCTGACTATCTCTCCGCGTACTTTCGACATCTCCAGAGGATCAAGCATTTTCCAGGGCCTCACGATCCCGTTTCCATCGCGCAACGGCTGCACTCGATCCCCACTCAGCGTTCGGGTCGCCTATCTCTTCAGTTCTCCTTTGCGAGCAAGCTCGTTCACATGGTTTCCCCGAGGCGGCCTGTCTACGACAGCCGAGTCGAACGCTTCTACTTCCTGCCGGCCCTGAGCGCCAACGAGCCGCTTGCGGAAAAGCTCGGCAGATTCGAGGCTTCGTACGGCTTCCTCGAACGAGAGTACGGGCGTGTCTTGCAGGCGGGTCTGCTCGAGCCCGCGATCAGAGCGTTTCGGCGGCGCTTCAATGTCGGCAAGGATTACACCGATATCAAGATCGTTGACACGCTGATCTGGAAGTACACCGACCTCCTTCTGGCGGGGGCGATTCGAGACGGCGCAGTGTCCTACGCTTAGAGCGGCGCACCGTTCCGGAAGGCAACGGATGGCCACCCTTGCGCGCGTCGTTCCGCTCGGGAGTCGATCGACTCCCAGCGCGCTTTCGCTAAGCACCTTGATCCTGAGCTGATGAAGCTCGCCCCGCTGGACCACCGTCGCCGAGAGCGAGTTCGCCTGGGAGCGCGAGGCGCTGGACTGGCTCCGGGAGAAATTGCCCGATACCGATCCCTGGTTCGCCTGGAGCAATTTCGAGTTCATCGACGACGAGGGCAAGGTCAGCGAGGTCGACCTTCTGGTGCTGGCGCCGGGCGGGCTTTTCCTCATCGAGATCAAGAGCCGTCCCGGCGCGCTGAGGCGACTACCGCACCTGGACCTGGACTACCGACGGCCGTGAGTACTCGTACGACAACCCGCTCTATCTGGCCAACCGCAAGGCCAAGCGGTTGGCCAGCCTGCTCCGCCGGCAGCCGTCGTTCGTTCGCTCGCGAGAGCGGTTTCCGTGGGTCGAGCCGGCGATTTTCCTGTCATCGACCTCGCTGAACTGCAAGCTCGAAGGTGCCGCAAGTGCCAAGACCTATCTGCGTGGGCGTCCAGGAGCTCCGGGCGATGACGGCATCGTTGCCGCGCTGTACGCCGCTCTCGGCGTGGGGCTGGATGGCGCGCCGAGCCGCGTCGACGCGCGCCAGGCACGCGCGATAGCCAAGGCGATCACCGAAGCAGGCATTCGTCCTCGAACAAGAACCGGCGGGTCGGCGATTACCAGCTCGAACGTGTGCTGACCGAGGGCATCGACTACCAGGATTGGGCAGCCACGCATGGCGCGGTTGGTGCCAAGCGCCGCATTCGCATCTACGCCTATGGCAGCGCCGCGTCGCCTGACGCGCGAGCGGCGCTCGCGCGGCAAGCAAAGCGCGAGTTCTCGGTACTCGAGGGCGTGGACAGCCCTGGCATCGTCAAGGTGCTTGAATACAAAGAGACCGAACTCGGCCACGCATTGATCTTCGAGTTCGACCCGGCCGCGGAGCGACTCGACCACTTCATGCAGCGCTGCGGCGCCCAGCTCGACATCGGCACCCGTCTGCACATCATCCGCAGCCTTGCTGAAACCATCGCCTACGCGCACAAGCGCCGCCTGTACCACCGTGCTCTCGGACCTTCCTGCGTCCTTGTGCGTCAGCCAAGACCGATCCGCGCAAGCCGCTGCGCGTTCAGATCATGAACTGGCAGACGGGCGCACGCGAAGGTACGGACGGCGGTGCGACGCTGCAGACCACCGGCACGCAGCACGTCTCGGAGTACGTCGACGACCCCGGCCGGATCTACCTGGCGCCCGAGACGCTGCTGGCCGGCGCGTCCTCAGGGCCTTCGCTTGATGTCTACTCGCTCGGCGCCATCGCTTTCCTTGTGCTGTCGGGCCGGACGCCGGCCGCAGACGCTGTCGAACTCGCCGAAGCGCTGCGGCGTGATGGCGCACTGCAGTTGTCCAATGCGCTTGATGAGGCGCCGGCGCGGCCTGCGACGAATTCGTAGAATACGGCGCCAAGGCGCAAGTCACCATGCGGATCGGCTCGGCCGAGGAGTTTCTCGAATACCTCGACGACGCCGAGGAGGAGCTGACCGCTCCCACGCCGAGGAGAACGGTCGATCCACAAGCCCAAGGATCAGGTGACCGGCACTCGCTGCCGTGGTCAAGCGGCTGGCCCGCACGGGCACTTCCGACGTCTTGCTGGTAACGCGCGACGGCTCCGAAGAAGAACTGGTGCTCAAGGTCGCCAGCGACGCCCGCGACAACGATCCAGTCGCCGGCGAAGGAGAGACGCTACGTCGCCTGCGGCACCCGAACATCGTAGAGTTCACCGACTACGTGGAAGTCTACGGATGATCCAGCCTGCTGGTGGCGCCGGGTCGGCGAAAGTCGGTGACCAAGCGCGTCCGTGAAGAAGGCCGGCTATCGCCCGACTTGCTGCGCCGCTTCGGTGAGGAGCTGCTCGAGGTACTGGATTACCTGGAGCAGAACGGTGTAGTCCATCGCGACATCAAGCCGGACAACATTGGCATTGCCCCGGTCGGCGAGCGCGGTGCGCTGCATCTGGTGTTGTTCGACCTTTCCCCTGTCGCGTACGCCCGCCGACAACATCCAGGCTGGCACCCGCGACTATCTCGATACCTTCCTGCAGCTACGCGAGCGCCGCGAGTGGGAAACTGTACCTGTTGGCGCCGACCGAAAACTGAGCCACTTATGAGGGTTGTGCCGACCGAAAACTGAGCCAGGTGTTCAACCTACCCTGCTGCATTTTTGTGCAGCAGAGGACGAGGAGTGATCACCATGGACATGATTGGCAGGATCCGGCGACTGCATCGCCGGAAGAACAAGTCCGAGCGCGAGATTGCGCGCATCACGGGGCTGTCGCGCAACACGGTGGCGAAGTGGCTGCACGGCGAGGTCGATGGCCCGCCGAAGTACCGGCGCGGCGAGCAGCCGAACAAGCTCACGGCGTTCCACGACGTGCTCAAGCAGGCCTTGAAGGCCGACACCCGGCGACCCCGGCATGAGCGCCGCACGGCCAAGGCGCTGTACGCCGAGATCAAGGCGGCGGGCTACGCCGGTGGCTACAGCCGCGTCACGGACTTCATCCGGGCGTGGCGCCAGGCCGAAGGCCAGGCGGCATCGGCCCATGCCTTCGTGCCGCTGGCCTTCGAGCTCGGCGAGGCGTTCCAGTTCGACTGGAGCGAGGAGGGGCTGGTGGTGGGCGGCATCTACTACCGGCTGCAGGTGGCGCACATGAAGCTGTGCGCCAGCCGGGCCTTCTGGCTGGTGGCCTACCCCAGCCAGGGCCACGAGATGCTGTTCGATGCGCACACCCGCAGCTTCGCCGCGCTGGGCGGCGTGGCCCGGCGCGGCATCTACGACAACATGAAGACGGCGGTGGACAAGGTCAAGAAGGGCAAGGGCCGGATCGTCAATGACCGCTTCGCTGCCATGTGCGCGCACTACCTGGTCGACCCCGACTTCTGCAACGTCGCCAGCGGCTGGGAGAAGGGCGTGGTCGAGAAGAACGTGCAGGACAGCCGCCGGCGCATCTGGATCGACGCGGGCCAGCAGCGCTTCGGCAGCTTCACGGAGCTCAACGCCTGGCTGGGGCAGCGCTGTCGCGCGTTGTGGCACGAGGTGCGTCATCCTGAGCACGCGCAGTTCAGCGTGGCCGAGATGCTCGAGCACGAGCAGGCGCACCTGATGCCCATGCCCGCGCCGTTCGACGGCTACGTCGAGAAGCCCGCGCGGGTGTCCAGCACCTGCCTGGTGTCGGTGGCGCGCAACCGCTACTCGGTGCCGTGCGAGCTCGTCGGGCAGATGGTCAGCACGCGGCTGTACCCGGCCAGCGTGTCGTGGTCGTGGCCGGCGACGCGGTGGTGGCCCGGCACGAGCGCCTGAGCAACGCTGGCGAGACGCGCTACGACTGGCAGCACTACATCCCGCTGCTGCAGCGCAAGCCCGGCGCGCTGCGCAACGGCGCGCCGTTCGCCGACCTGCCCGAGCCGCTGCAGCGGCTGCGCCGGGGTCTGCTGCGCAACCCGGGCGGCGACCGTGTGATGGCGCAGGTGCTGGCCATCGTGCTCACCGCCGGGTTGGAGGCGGTGCTGGTGGCGGTGGAGTTGGCGCTGGAGACGGGGCCGCCCGGCAGGGTGAGCGTCGAGCATGTGGTCAACGTGCTGGGGCGGCTGAACGCCGCGCCGGCGCCGCAGACCGCGGCGACATCGCTGCAGGTGAGACTGGCACCGCTGGCCAACACGGCACGCTACGACCGCCTGCGTGCCGACAGCGTCGACCACGCCACTAGGCGCCACCGAGGAGGCCGCGCCATGACGCGTGACGTGACGGTCGAACTGAAGGCCTTGCGTCTGCACGGCATGGCCGGTGCCTGGGCCGATCTGGTCGAGCAGGGAACGAACGCCGGGCTGGACTCCTCGCGCTGGTTGATCGAGCACCTGCTGCAGGCCGAAGGCACGGACCGCGCGATGCGCTCGGTCAGCCACCAGATGCATGCCGCGCGGTTCCCGGTGCATCGCGACCTGGCGGGCTTCGACTTCGAGGTCTCGCCGGTGGATCGCAAGCTCGTGAGCACCCTGGCCACGGCGGACTTCACCGACGAGGCGCACAACGTCGTGCTGGTCGGCGGACCCGGCACGGGCAAGACGCACCTGGCCACGGCCATCGGCGTGGCGGCCATCACCCGGCATGGCAAGCGGGTGCGCTTCTACTCGACGGTCGACCTGGTCAATGCGCTGGAGCAGGAGAAGGCGCAAGGCAAGGCCGGGCGCATCGCCTCGAGCCTGCTGCGCATGGACCTGGTCATCCTCGATGAACTGGGCTATCTGCCGTTCAGCCAGGCCGGCGGGGCGTTGCTGTTCCACCTGCTCAGCCGCCTGTACGAGCACACCAGCGTGATGATCACGACCAACCTGGACTTCGCCGAGTGGTCCAGCGTGTTCGGCGACGCGAAGATGACCACCGCGCTGCTGGACCGGCTCACGCACCACTGCCACATCGTGGAGACCGGCAACGAGTCGATCCGCTTCAGCCGCAGCACGGCCGAGGCCAAGAAGCGCATCACGGCGCGTGAGCAGGCACGCAAAGGCACCAAGCAAGAGCCGCCAGACGACGACATCTGAAGCCGGCGCGCGGGGGAAAGCCGCTACGGGCTACGCCCTGCGCGTCTTCCCCCCGCGCGATCAACACACCACCGAGGAGCCAAACAAACAGCGCAACGACCTACACTTATCCACAGCCGACGATCTCAACGTCGGCTTCCACCCCTGGCTCAATGTTCGGTCGGCACGGTGGCTCAGATTTGGATCGGCGCGGACATCATGGCCGCCCTGGCGGTCGCGACGCTGGCACTGGAGCGCGGCGAAGAAGCCTTGCTTCCCCGTCAGCGCTCGAGCGCCTGCCAGCGTGGTCTTCGAAGTCGCCGCAGAACTCCGAACTTGTGGCCGCTTGGTAGTGGCCCGCCTTGCCGATCCACCCTGCTGGGCACGGCTGTCCGGGAAACCAGCTTCAACAAGGTGCTGCCACTCGCCGGGCCGCAGGTACGCGAGCTCGGTGAGTGGGCGCGAATGCGCAAGATCTTCATCGCCTCGCTCCATCGCAGAAGCCGGGCGGAGGTCGAACTCTGGCCGTCGCCAGCTCGAAGGCTGCGCGCTCGTGTCCTCGAATGACGAGACGAATCTTGTGCTGTCGCTGCCGACCAGCTCGGGCAAGACGCGGATCGCAGAGCTTTGCATCCTGGCCACTCTGGCCAGAGGAAGGCGCATCATCTTTGTCACGCTGCTCCGCGCACTGTCAGGGCGCAGACCGAGGTCGGGCTACGGCGCACATTCGCGCCGTTCGGCAATATCCGTCTCGAGTCTGTACGGAAGTATGGGGCCAGCGGCGCCGATATCGACGCGCTTCGCTCAACGAACGTCGTCGTGGCTACGCCGAAAAGCTTGACTTCGCGCTGCGCAGCGATCCGACACTGCTGGACGACGTCGGTCTCGTGGTGCTCGACGAAGGCCAGATGATCGCGCCTGGGCAAGCGCGAGGTGCGCTACGAGGCCCAGATTAGCGCCTGCTGCGCCGGCCCGACTCTGCCGGGAGGCGCATGGTGTGCCTGCTCAGCGATTCTTCCGGATGGTGACCAACTGGAGGACTTCGCGGCTTGGCTGACACGCGACCGACCTGAGCGGGCTGATCAAGGACGATCTGGCGCCCGACGCGGCTGCGCTTCGGCGAGGTGGACTGGAAGGGGTCGACACGCACAGCTCAACGTAAGTGTGGGTGGAGAGCGGCCTTTCGTCCCGAAGTTCGTGGTCGAGAAGAAGCCGACGTTTGGCCGCGCCAGAAAGCTGTTCCCTTCCAACCAGGCGGAGCTGTGCATCGCCACGGCTTGGCGTCTGTTAAAAGAGGGCCAGACCGTCCTCATGTTTTGCCCGATGCGGCGATCTGTGTTGCCGCTTGCAGCGACCATCATCGAGATGCACAAGCGCGGGCACATTAGCTCGGTGCTGGAGCAGTCGACGTCCGCGCTAGCGAGTCGCGCTAGCTGTGGGCACTGAGTGGTTTGGGCCCAACCACGACGTCCTCGCCCTGCCTGAAGCTCGGTGTCGCCAGTGCACCACGGCGCTCTGCCCACGCCTTACCGCAAAGAGGTTCGAGCGATTGCTGCGTGAGGGAGTGCTCAGGGTGACCGTGGCTTCGCCTACGCTGGCTCAAGGTCTCAATCTGACAGCGACCTCGTTGGTCTTTCACGGCGTGAAGCGCGGACGCGATCCTCTCGATGCGGCGGAGTTCCGCAATGTCGTTGGTCGGGCTGGGCGCCGCCTACATCGACGTCGAGGGCCTCGTGCTGTATCCGATGTTCGACAACCACTCGCAGCGGACGCGAGGACTGGCAGAAACCGCGAACCAAAGCGGCCGGGAGATGGAAAGTGGCCTGTTGCGCCTGATCGCTGCGCTGGTCATCCGGATGGCAAAGAAGCTGGGTACTAGCGATGTCGCGACCCTCCTCGAGTATGTCGCCGGCCAGGCTGCTTGGGAGTTTCCGACACTCTCCTCCGAGACGTCCGAGTTATCCGCCGAAGCGAGGCGGCGATGGGATCAGCATCTGGCGAGCCTGGACACGGCCATCTTCAGCTTGCTCGGCGAGACGGTCGTCCTAGATGCCGAAGTCGAGACCAAGCTCGACGAGATCCTGGTGGCTTCTCTATTCCAGCGCCGCCTCGCGCGCCACCACGAAGGCGTTCGGCAACTTCTGCTGGCGGGGCTCCACGCTGGCGAGATACGTCTGGCGCAACAGCTCGCCTGCGCAACGGCGCGGGTACTTCTTGGCCGGCGTCGGGTTGGCCGCAGGCAAGGGCGCAGGCGCTCGACGATCGCTACGCGGGAACTCGAACAGCTGCTGCTGACGGCCAATTTGAGCATCGACCTTGGAGAGCAAGATGCTGCGGTCGAGGCGATCACAGCGCTCGCCGAGATCGCATTCGATATCGCGCCGTTCAAGCCCGAGAAGCTGATCGCGGCTTGGAAAGCCTTTTGCTCAGGCGCTGGCTCCTCAGGTCAATCGGTGGCCGACGCTTTGTCCGAGAGCAACGACGAGGCCATCCAGTTCATCGAGCAGGCCTTCGTCTACAACTTGCCGTGGGCGATGGAGGCAGTTCGGGTTCGTGCAGAGGCGCACGAGAATCGCGTTCTCGGACGAGGCCGAACTGTCAGCTCACCCCCGGTCGCACGCGGTTTCCGCTCTTCAACGGGCGCTCTGTCGAGCGCCGCCGCAACGCTACAATCCAGGCAGGGTTCGGCTCGCGCCTCGCCGCGATCCGCGCCTGTCACTCTAACGAGCGCGAACTTCGATTCGATGAGCGGCCTGAAGGCTTGGCTCAGGTCTGAGGAGGTGTCGGCCCTGTCCACGGCGCCAGACTGGCCAACCGCCCGGAATCGCATGGGCTGTGGCTCGAATTCAATGGTCCGAGCGGCGCGCATTCGTCTCAGGTCTGGACTGCGACCGAGTACGCGAGTGAAATCAGATGGCTTGGTGGTCCGTTGCCGCCGGGGACTCCTCTGCGCGTTGGCGGCGGATTGGGGAAGGAGCGCCGCATCTTTACCGCCGACTTTGCGAGAGGTCGGAAGTATGGACTGGACGCCGGACGCCAGCGGCCTGATGACAATCGCCAGTACAGCCAGCGATTCCGACGAGATGGACGTGGACGTAGTCATCGGCCCTGGCAAAGTGAAGCCGGGACTGATTGCCGCCACAGCGGGGTCTACCCTCCCGTTTACTGATGTCCTGATTTTGACGTTCAGGTTTCTTCTTGGAAATCAGAGCAAGTTTCAGGTGCCGCTTCTACCAGTTGACAAATAAATAAGTTCAGAAATGCTGAATTAAGTTCAGAATTTCTGAAGGGCGCTGGTTGAAATATGTTCGGAAAATTGCGCTAGCCTACACGTCATTCCGTGTCCAGCTGGCGACCCACCAAGATTAGCTCTACCACGACGAATGAGTTGAGTTGAAGTGCTCGGCGAGACGCCCAGCTACTGCCCGCTCCACCAACAACCCCAGTTACCATGTTCGCTTCGAGTGCATAGTCGGTCAAGTTCGCGCTTGAAACGATAGCCCTGCTTTTATCCGCGACTAGACACTTGGCATGCAGTGGAGCCATATGTCGCGCCCGACACGCTGCGCTTCCGTCGATCCAGTGGCCAGTAGAAGACTTGAGCGGAGGGCACGGCCGCTTGAAACGCCTGAAGTCCATCGAATGTGATCTTCCCGCCACTCTCCTGCGCTAATTCGATGACGAGCCTCACATGCACACCGCGATCGGTCGCTGTTCGGAGCGCCTTCAACGCCTTCTCGGCCTTGTAGGCTGCATACGTAACCAGTAGGACCTCTTCCTTCGCGTTCCCCACCATGTCGTAGATGACCTGATCGACTCGCCGCAAAGGAACGGCTTCCGTCGCAGGCCCAGTCCAGGCAATCTCAGCGCGATGGTCAACTCCGACTGCCGAAGCCGCGTCAGCGGCGGCCCGCAACGCGAAAGCAATGGCCTGGGTGTCGATCTTCGGCTGCAGGCCACATAGCTCCTCGAGCCTTCGCAGCTTCTCCCTCATGGTCGGCGTCGCGGCGAAGCGCCCAAGGTTCTGGCTCCCTCCGCCGGACTCCAACGCAGATATCAGAGCATTCAGCGTACTGGGGGGTAGCTCCCGCGCGAGCTCGACGAGCGCTCGCAGTAGTCGAAGCCTCGAATCGGTGGGGATGTTCATTCGCAAAAGAAGTACAGATCGGTCCCCGCGAGGGTGGGAACGAGCAGCGATCGATCCAGATACCGGTTCCCGATCTCGCAAGATGTCTCAGCCACGAATGAGCATGCATGGCACGCAGCGCCATGCAGCGAGCGATCGTGGTTGGGTACGTGTTCCGCGCAGAGGGGGTCCGAGGCGCAGATCCGTGCAGGCAATCGT
>JAXHLD010000029.1:0-136117 GCA_034522655.1 Burkholderiaceae bacterium | reverse complement strand
TTGCGTATCAGTTCCTCGCGCAGCTCGTACATGCCGCGCACGTACTGCTCCATCGAGGGCACGGTTTCGACGACGGCCTGCGATCCCTCCTTGACCACGAATCCTTGCGTACCCTCGAAGCCCTGCGCTGAGACGCCTTTTCCCTTGACCGAAAGCAGCTCGGAAGCCACTCCCGCTTGCGCCTTGGCCTGCGCCCGCTCGAAGGCATTGATCCCCAGCACTGGCAGCATGCCCAGCATATTGCCGAGAAGACGTTCCATGTCCACCATCGAGCCTCGGACAGGCTCGGATCGGCGGGCTGGTTGGCGTTGTGCCCAGGGGTAGGCGCTTGGCCTCCTTGGCTAACCGAATCAGCGCCGCTTCCCAGGAACTGGACGTGAGCTTTATTCAGCTGGCCCTACCCAGCCACAGAGGCAAACAAGGCACGGGTCCAGAAGTCTTTCTGGGCGTAGTGACTCTCAAGCCGCGGCTTGATCGGGTCGCCTTCACCGACGTAGAGCATCTCGCCTTCGCCATCTTCTCGTGGCCCGAGCAGCAGATAGACACCAGTCTGGCCGAACTCGGGCCGCTGCTTCGAGATCGACGGCAGCAGCGCCACCGCGGAAACATGATCGCCTTGCCGATCCAATTGGAGCGTTCAACAAGGCGCAAGCCCTCAGGGTCGCCGTCGGCGACGAAGATACGTAGGGAGAAAGGGGTCGCCGCGGTCATAGATCAGGTCGACCAAGGCCTCGTGCGCGCGAGCACGCAAACCGGCGCTTATCGATCTTGGCAGCGATGAGATTCATAGCTTCGCCATGCTCCGCCACGACCAGACTCTAATTGCCGGGTCCCGAGCCCGCATCCCAAATGTGTCGGAAGAACTTCTAGCCCGGATCCAGCGGACCGTGGCGATAACTGTCTTCGCAGTCGATGATCGTGCACTCTTCTGTTCCCCCAAATCGCGGCCCGCGCAAGCCACGGCCGACCATCTGCTCGTACAACACGCGACTCACCGTTGGTCGTGCCATCATCACGTGGGTCACGCGAGGCGCGTCAAAACCGGTTGTGAGTACTTCACAGTTGCACAGAACCTGGATCACGCCGGTCTTGAAGTCGCGCACGATCTGGCGGCGCGTGACCTCGCGTGTGCCGCCGCTGATGAACGCTGCCGCGACACCGGCTTGCCTCAGCAGAAAGGCCATGCACTCCGCGTCCGAAACGCTCGGACCGAAGTAGAGGATTGAGTTCGTCCGGTCCAGCTTGCAGTACGGCAGCAACGCCTCGAACAGCGTTTGCCGGCGCGTCGGATTGTCTGCTCGCACCCGCAGCGCCTGATCGACTTTCTCGAATGTCCTCTTCCGTTAGGTTCTCCAGATCGCTGCGCATGGGGCGCCTGCAGCACCGTCGTGGTCCGTACTGTCATGAACTTCGGCTGAGCGAGTACCTTTCTTCGCTGTAGCGCCGCCCGCGGTTCCTCGTTGCCGAACACTTCTCGCGGTTCCAGCAACACCCGAAACAGCTCACTGAGCTCCTTGGTGCCTGCTTCCGGGTCTACGCCGAAGTACTCCTTGCGAAACGGTGTGGCGGTCAGGCCGATGATCCGAGGCGTATTGAACTTCTCGAAAATCAACCGGTAGGAGGGCGTCGCCGCCCGGTGGGCTTCGTCGACGACTAGGAGCGCAGCTGAATCGATCAGGTTCTGAAGTAGTTCCTGAGTTTCGGCGTCCTCCCCGCGAACAAGATTCACGAGCCGGTTCGGCGTCGTCACGAGAACGCTCGCCTGCGTGAGCACGTTGCGCAACGCCTTTCGGTGCTCGCTGAGGTCTTGCGTGAACCGGCCCCAGAATCGGATCAGAAGCAGGTCGCAGACGTCGTCGGAGTTTTCCCAGACCTGCTTGAAGCAAAGGTACGCCTCCTCGCACAGCTCACTGGAATGCGCCACCCAGCCAGCGGTCTTGCCGGTTCTGCTGCTGCTACCTCCGCCCTGCGCTTCGTAGCCTCTCGAGCCAGTACCGCGGATCGTTTCGACCGCGACCCGCGTCTTGCCAGCGCCAGTCGGCAAGGCGACGATGGCCCGCCCACCTTCGCTTGAGCCCAGGCGACTCATGAGCTTTCGCTGCACCTCGACTTGAAAGTCGTCGAGTGCCTTCAGATCCACTCTGCCTTGCAGATACTCGTAGGATGGCGGCGACTCTTCGGACGGAATGCCACCAAACTCGGAGGAAGACCCTGCCGATGGGCAAATTCCATGGCGGCGCTCTTGCCTGCGTGCCAGCGATCGACGTTTGGGACACCAGAGGCCTTCGGCAACCTCTCGCGGACGTCCTTCTTCGGCCAACAGATCGCGGCCATACTTCACGATCAGACGCGTGCGCCGAGGTCTTCTTTCCTCGGTGGAGCGTCGCGACCGGTCTTGCGCTTGACGTCCAGTCGCAGCGCGTTCGCGAGCTTTGTGCCGAGCAACTCCTGCAGCTGCGAGCCTGACAGCAGGTCTGCAAGTCGGACAGCGCCTAGGAGCTCCCAATCCGTCGCCGCAAGCGGCCCAGATGGCTCTGGGTGGCTTGGGCCAGGAGTTCGAACACCGTATGAGAAACATGAAGAGCCGCCGACTCTCTTCTGGGCCCCGGCTCAATATTCCAGTCGTTCACGCGAAATGCTGCTCTGCCGGAACGAGTGTTGCTCGTCGTAGATCCCAAGTGGCTTGAAGCTCGGCCTTGCTGATGGCTCCGGCTGCGATTACAGCAGCCCGAATCTCCTCGAATGGAATCGCGATTGTTGCTGTCATCCCTTACTTCCGATCTCATCAGCCGACGTCCGCCTACTTTGGCATGACATATCCGTGACTGCCAAGACCTCTAAATCAACCGAAACTGTTCCAGCGCAACCTCCGAATCTTCGACGATCGCCCTGATCGATTTGCGCCGGGCAGCTGCATGTTCTCACTGGCAGCGAGCAGGTTTCAGTACCGAGGCAGTCCAGCCACGTCGCGAATCCATCGGACGATGGACCGCATGCAATCTATCTGACCAAGGGGCTGGACACCACTGCTTCTCGCAGGACAATTGGCCGTCGCCACGCGTCGTTGCCCGAGAGCCGGTGTCTAAAGGGGAGCGATGAATCGGAACGGCAACTGGCGCTTCAGTGCCTGGCCGGGTGGCGCGGTGTCAGCCAGCCGCAGTCCGCAGAGCGCTATCAGGCTGTTGAAATGCGCATGAATCTCGGCCTTCTGGCGCAGTGCGCGAGCGCGAGGCGATGGTTATCGTTGGTTTTGACCCCGTGTGATGCCACTGTCGAGACTTTCGCGAACTCGTTTGATTCCATCGGGCCTTGCTTTGCCGTACTACGCACGGACTCCTCCATCTCGGCAAGCCGGGGCAAGCTGGCGATGCGCAGCAGGTTCAGCGCACAGCCGGCCAGCACGAAGGCCATCTCGACCTTGTCTTGCCCGCGCACCTTGACCTTCTTCGTGCCACCGATCGTGTGCATCCAGCCGAAGCATTCCTCGATGCGCTTGCGCACCCGCTGCGAGATCGCGTAGCCCTTCGAGCCGGTGGTTCTGCCATCCAGTCCGGGGATCGTCCGGCCCTCGATCTTGGCGATGTGCGGTTTGATCTTGCGGCCGCGCAGCGTCTGGACAAAGCCGCGCTGGCAGTAGCCTTTGTCGGCGCCGAGCGAGTCCGGTTCGATGCCCTGCTGCTTTTGCTCGTCGAGCAGCCGCTCGGCCGCCTTGACCTCGGCATTGTCGTGCGGCGCGGTCACGCGCAAGCCCAGCACCAACCCGTTACGGTTCTCCATCAGCGCGTGACCCGCGTAGGCGAGCCGGCTTTCCTTGCCTGCGCCCTTGCGCGCCAGTTGCGCCTGCGGATCGGTCGTGCTGGCGTGGGTGTCGTTGCGGCGCCGCTCGCCCTTGAAGTCGACCTCGGGATTGCCGCCACCGACGCCGCCATCGCCGCCGTCCTTCGGCCGCACGCTCTTCATGCTGGCCCAGGCATCGATCAGGGTGCCATCGACACTGAAGTGCTCGTCGCTGACCAGCCCCTTGCGCCGGGCGATGCGCACGATCATGCCCAGAAACCGCGGCGCGACACGGTGCTCGAGCAGCCGCTGCCGGTTCTTGCTAAAGGTGGAGTGATCGAAGGCCGCCTCATCGAGGCCCAGCCCCAGGAACCAGCGAAACAGCAGGTTGTACTCGAGCATCTCGCAAAACAGCCGCTCCGAACGCACCGTGTACAGCGCCATCAGCAGCGTGCTCTTGAGCAACGTCTCCGGCGGCACCGACTGCCGACCGCCGTCGGCGTACATCTGGTTGAACACGCGACTCATGCGCCGCAGCGCCTCATCCGCATAGACGCGGATCGCCCGCAGCGGATGATCGGCCGGCACCCGTGCCTCCGGCGAGACGTAGCTGAACAACCCTTCTTGATTGCTCTCGAACCCGCGCATCAACCACCCCCAACCATGAAAACCATGCCTTCGATCTCCACCTGCAAGAATGGTTTCGACGGTCGAATTTTCAACAGCCTGCTATGCGTCAATGCTCAGCGCTTGAGCTTCACCCACTCTCCCCGCGAGTCTCGGAAGCGCCAGAAAACCCAACCGCGCATGCCTCGCCCCGCAGCAGCCTTGGCCGCACTGCTCGGCGACTCAAAGAGCTCCTGCCCGACTCGAATGTGCCCATCACGCCGAAGCATGGCCCTGAATTCCTTGTCCTTGTACCAAGCCTTCGCGGTGGCATAGGACGCTCGACGAGTCCCGCAAGCACCAACGTCCACCGACCCGCGCGTCTTCGAACGGCGGCGATGCGTGACGTAACGCCCAAGCAGCGTGGCGGTCTCGTCGCGCTGATCTCGACCATCTTCTTCTTCAGACTGCGCACCATGTCCTGGGCGCCTGCAAGTCTCCCGCGTACTTTGTTCCCCTTCGGATTGATCACCCGAAGCATCAGGGCTTCTAGCGGTCGGATGTGGTCGTCAACGGTTGTCAGGTAGACGCTGAACCGGTCCCATCTCCCTTGTGGCGGTCCTTGAGGTGGGCATTGACGCGCCCCATGAGATTGCTGGCCAGGCCAACGTAGTAGAGCTTTTCCCCTTGTAGAGCGCATAGACGCCCGCGTGGCCGCGGGTCATCTCTCGCACGATCGGCCTGAACTACTCGACGCCCTGCCCCACGACGCGCTCGAAGTAACTCTTCACGAAAGCGTTGGACTTGCTGGACATTGCTATCGTCTCCGTAGAGCGGACTCGGCCTCTCCGAGCGGATATGGCGCGAAAGGTGATAGCTCGCGAGCTTGATGCTTCGGCAAATCAGACGAATACCCTCGTTGTCGAGGAATCCAGGCAGCGCCTTGGGGTTGAGTACCCACAGCTTCTTCGTGCTCTGGCCTGTCTGCTCGATGAACCAGCCCGGAAAGACGACCACTGGCCGAACGTCGAAGCGGCGGCCCGTGCTCTCGGCAAGCAATTCCTTCAGCCACCCAGCTTGCGCGGCTGCCTGAACAACTGGGTTCCGATCAGGTTCGTGTCCGCCAGCCGTCAGCCGCTCCCAGTAAGGAAGACGATTCGAGCCTCGCCCCTGACAGGCTTTGACCACGTCTTGGTCTCGATCGTGAAGATCCCCCGCCGGGCCGATGATCACGTGATCGATGTTGAACCCTACGAGACGAGGTCATGGAAGACCCTGTAACCCCGCTCGCGCAGTGCTTCTAGAAACTGACCGACCGCTCTTCGCCGTCCAGGGCAAGGCGCAACCCAGTCGTTCCGGCCGGATCTTGGCGAACGCGCAACCGAAGATTGCGAGGAAGACAAGCGCGGCGGCGCTGTACAGCCAACGGTGAAGGCCGCTGCGGGATGAAGTCCGTCCCGTTCATGCCCGCCGGATGGCGAAGAACATGGCCATGAGGAACGCCCAGAGAAGTCTGTCTTCAATGAGCTCGCGGCGCCGCTCCTCCAATGACTGACCCGGCAATCTAAGCGAACAGGTCCTTGATCGGCGAGCGGGACTCCTCAGCCATTGGATGCAGCGCCTCCGTTGCCGCTCAGATCCCCCGGGATCAACCGGAACTGCTCCAGCGCCGCCTCCAGGTCGTCCACGATCTCCTGCGCGATCACCTCGGGCGGCGGCAGGTTGTCGCTGTCGGCCAGGCTTTCGTCGCGCAGCCAGAAGATGTCCAGGCTGGCCTTGTCGCGGGCGACCAGTTCATCGTAGTCGTACACACGCCAGCGCCCGTTCGGGTTCTCGGGTCGTTCCAGCGTCGCCTCGCGCGCTCGTGCGCGGTTCGCCGGGTTGTAGCAGCGTGCACAAACTCATCCAGGTCCGCGCGCTTAAGCGGGTTGGTCTTCAGGGTGAAGTGCTTGTTGGTGCGCAGGTCGTAGATCCAGAGCTTCTTGGTCCAGGGCGTTTCGCTGGCCGGCTTCTTGTCGAAGAAGAGCACGTTGGCCTTCACGCCCTGGGCGTAGAACAGGCCGGTGGGCAGGCGCAGCAGGGTGTGCACGTCGCACTCGTGCAGCAGCTTGCGGCGGATCGTCTCGCCGGCGCCGCCCTCGAACAGCACGTTGTCCGGCACCACCACGGCGGCGCGGCCGTGGTGTTTGAGCAGGGTCTTGATGTGCTGGACGAAGTTGAGCTGCTTGTTGGAGGTGGTGGCCCAGAAGTCGTCGCGCTCGACGATCTCCTTCTCGCGTGCAGGTCTTGCCGTCTTCGCCGACGATCGTGGTGCTGCTCTTCTTGCCGAAGGGCGGGTTGGTGAGCACCACGTCGAAGCGCTCGCCGGGGTCGGCCGCCAGCGCGTCGTACGCCACCGCGCACGGGGGACAGGCGCTCGTCGTCCGAGCCGATGCCGTGCAGCAGCAGGTTCATCGCGCACACGCGCGCGGCGTGGCCTGACCAGCTCCCAGCCGCGGAAGGCGCCTTGCTTCAGGTGACGCTTCTGGTCGCGGGTCAGGTTGTGGTGTGGTGGGGTCGGCGACGTAGTCGTGGGCGGCGAGCAGGAAGCCGCCGGTGCCGCAGGCCGGGTCGCAGATGGTCTCGCCGGGCTTCGGGGCCATCACATCCACGATGGCCTGGATGAGCGGGCGCGGCGTGAAGTACTGGCCGGCGCCGCTCTTGGTGTCCTGGGCGTTCTTCTCCAGCAGGCCCTCGTAGGCGTCGCCCTTCACGTCGGCGCTCATCACCGACCAGTTCTCGCGCGTCGATCAGATCTACGATCAGGCGGCGCAGCTTGGCGGGGTCCTGGATCTTGTTCTGCGCCTTGCGGAAGATGAGCGCCGAGCGTGCCCTGCTCCCCTTGCCCAGGGCTTCCAGGGTGTGGCGGTAGTGGTCGAACAGCTCGTCGCCCTCTCTTGCGCAGCAGGCTGGGCCAGGCGTAGCCCGTCGGGAACGAGGCTCGGCTCGTTATACGGCGGCCGGCTGCGCTCGTCGGCCATCTTGAGGAAGAGCAGGTAGGTGAGCTGCTCGACGTAGTCGCCATAGGACAGGCCATCATCGCGCAGGACATTGCAGTAATTCCAGAGCTTCTGGACGAGGGTGGAGGTGTTCATTGGTCTAATGTCGTCGTACCTGCCGTCTCAGGTCGCTGCCGCAACTCGGAAGGACTAGTCTTTGAACTGCACCGTTCATGGCTGCATTAGTCGCCTGATCGCATCAGTAGCATCGCCAAATCACCGGTAGGTTCCGGCACATCGGCGAAGTGATACGAAACCGCGCGCCCTCACGCTCCAACCGACTGAAGAAGTAGCACGCGTTCTTCGCGGACTGGGGCGAAGCGCCGATTCGTATTAGTGGCATCAGTCTGAGGGCCTGGCTCGAACCCTCGTTCCACAGGTAAAGGGCGTCGACATCGAGCCAAGTAGCCAAGTCACGCTTCTCCTTTTCAGAACTCGCTATTGCTCCCCTTGAGTACAGCGACTTCATTCTCGAACATGCCGCCGCGTGGCCGGCAGTACAGCCCACAAATCAGCTGCGTCTGAACCCACAAGTCCGCTTGCGCCTCCCGCAGCTTCTGTACCTCCCAAGCAGTTGCTCGTTGCGAAGCTGGGCGTCTTGCGCACTGACGGTCACCGGTATGGCCGAGCCAGGTCATTTCGCATCTTGTTTGTCGTTGCCAAGATCTGAGCGAACTCTTTCCGACTGAGCGCTTCTGGCAAGTGAAGCGACGGATCGAAAAACATCTCGGCACACAACTCCCCATCCCGCCATCCTGGTACCTGCTTCCCTACCCCCTTCAGCAGCAAGAAGATCACGAGTCTGCCTTCCCAGATACTCGACCACGAGTTTCCATGCACCAAATGTGGCGCGCTGGAAGCTGAGGTTGTGCTTCTGCATTGTCTCCAGAAGCCGCTGCCGGTGCGGCGCAAATAGCGCTTCGTTCGAACTGAAGGCGCTCAGAAGGACAACGCTGGCGAACTCTGCCGTCGCCTCGAAGAAGTGAAGCAGATGCTCGTACTTGGTCCTGAAGTCCTGGCTTGGGGTGGCCTGCCAAGCACGAAGAATTGATGCCAAAGGAAACGGCAATGTCTCAAACCACTGTTCGAGACTTTCTGCAGCATGCTCCCTGAGGCCACCACTGAACCGCCTGGACGGCAATCCACTTCGGTACCGGCCTTCGACTTCGAGCTCTGTGACGCTTCATATTCGCCAGATCTTGCGCCGATATTCGGCCAGCTCGTTCTGCAGCCCAAGTAGCGTGTTCTGCTCCCCGGCGATGCGTGCCTCCAGATCCAGCAAGACTCGTCAAACTTTCGATTCGGGAACAAAAATCGACAGCGCCGCCAGGGACTGTTTGCTCAGGCGCGGAATCACAGCAGGTGTCTTGCCCCGTTCGCGGATCTCGATACCGAAGTCGGAGTTCAGGAAGCGGGCGACGAACAGCGCACTCGACCGAGCGGGGTCGATCACGACCTGGGCGTAGTTTTGCTTCTTCAACTTCAGATCGTCAGCCGAAGCGACCACATCGCTATTGCCAATCAATGGAATAAATAGGGCGTTGTCATGCACTGCAAACGAGAAATCCACCGGGCCGTCCCGAGATTGATCGCAGTCGCCAAATCTGCAAGCCAGTTGCGGGTGTGCGAGAACTCGCTCTGCTTCTTTGAGCTCGCGACAGCTCTCAGCGCCTCCAGGCTAGCTGGACGACGAGATCGACGGAGCACCCATTTTTGGCGTACTGCTCTCTCGCTCGTCCCTTAGGTTCTGAAGAACCTGGAGGTTTGCTTTCTCATCACTTGACAACTGCGCAACGAACATGCGTTCTAGCGGCCCTCTCCTGACTATGAGCGAGTGGCTGGGATGCTCGTGTAAGCGCAAAGGTGCCCGCCGGCAGCGCAAGGGCCGCTTGCAGTCCTAGACCGATCTCGTCGAAGCGCCTACGGATGGAGGTTCTTGAGAAGAAGAACGAGCGAGGCACGACAAATAGGCCGACTCCGTCGCCCTCAGATGCAGCGATCCAGCCACCATCAAAAGGTTGCCAAGATCGTCCGCAAGCTCAACTTTCGCACCGGTAGCCACTACCGCAAAGGACGCGTAGCCCGCGCATGCATCGGCAAGATGCTCGCGACTAGATCGAACTCACTCTTGCTGGCCTCGAGCCAACCGAGTGGCTCGCCTAGTGACCACTCCACATCCGGCACGAGGACAGATCCGAGCACATGTCGGCCTCGCTGCGCTAAGCACCGCGGCTTCCGGCTTGCATGCTTCGCGTAGAGTCGCCACGAGAAGCCGAAGACCACCCATGGGTCACAAATGGAGCGCGGTCTCGCGGCTTCCGCGAGTTTCACCATCACCGCACCGAGCCGATCGAGAAGGAGGAGGTTCCGCCCATCTTCCGCCGACCGCGCTGCGATGAAGCGCGACCATGTATCGAAATCAGCCGGCGCGAAGCGGATCCTCTCCTGTCGAAGAACTCCGCCAGGCCGTCGGCTCCCGAGTGCGGCAACCCGCGCAGCTTGTCGAGCTTCTTCCAGAGTTCTTCAATCATGGTCTCTCGGCACTTCCCTCTGGCACTGCCTTCGAACAGTCGCGACGCGCCGCAGCTTGGCCGGGTCCTGGAACTTGTTCTGCGCCTTGCCGAAGATCAGCGCCAGCGTGCCGGCTTCTTGCCCAGCGCTTCCAGCGTGTGGCGGTAGTGGTCGAACAGCGCGTCGCCGTCGCGCAGGCGAAGCGCGGCAGGCGTAGGCGGCGGGGATGGGGCTGGGCTGGTGGTATGGCGGGCGACTGCGCTCGTCCGCCATCTTGAGGAACAGCAGGTAGGTCAGCTGCTCGACGTAGTCGCCATCGCTGATCCCGTCGTCGCGCAGGACATTGGTGGTCCCGGGGTTCTCAAACACGTATTCCGGTCATGTTTGAGGCGCATCGGCGAGTTGATGGTCGTCCTCGATCACGCCTCGTTTTCAGCTATCGCGTCCGCGTAGGCTTGGAGATGCTTACTGTCTCTCAGCGATGGGAACGATTTCAGATATCCAACATAACCGCGCAGCTCAGACAGACGTTCACGAGCGCCCGCCGGGTCAATCAGTGACTGGTGAAAGATGGCTCGAACGCGGCGCCGGAAGTCCCTCGGCGGCTGTGCCTTATCGTTCACAACGACTCCTGTCACTTTCTGCTGTCCACTTTGGCTTGCGATTCGCGTCTTTGCTTCGTAGAGCTGGAGGCCAATCGCCCCAAGATGGATGGCGCAACACTTCGAATGCATCAGCAAACCGTCGATCTGCTGCTGGCGCTAATAGTTATGTCGTCCGCATATCGGGTGTACTTGGCACGCCTCTCTGCGCAATACCTCGCCATCAGCTCATCTATGGGAAACAAGAATGCATTTGAAAGAATGGGGCTTGTTGGAGCGCCTTGCGGCAGGCCGCCATGGAGCGTCGTCAGGCGCGAAACGAGGATGGCGAGGAACAAGCGTTGCCGGCCAAAGCCGCTATTATCCGTCAGAAGACGAGCCATTGCGGCTGGGCGCACGGACGGAAAGAAGTCCTTGATGTCAACGTTTCCAACGTACGCTTGTCCGACATGCTGTGAAGCATTGGTGACGATGAGTTAACGCCCAGCCTGATATGCGTGCGTTGAAGGATGCTGCGGCAGGCAATACAGGACGTAATCGACGAGCCAGTGCTGGACCACTTTCGAGAAAAAGCCGCGGCGAGCTAATGGTTCGCTCTCCGCCGCCGCGCTTGCCAATTGAGAACACCCGATAGTGGTTCTCAGGCTTGTGGATGAATGAGGTAACGAGCCGCGGACTGACTCCGAGCACCAGAGCGACATCAGTCACGCTCAGGTCGCCGAGCTCAGCAGGCCGATCGCTCGCGCGCTGGACGAGGCGCGCATTAGGGAATGAGAAGAGGTCAAAGAAGGTGTCAGGAGAGCGCCAATCAGAGCCAACTTGAAGTTGCTTTGCGACACGCGGCGAAATAAGCGCGGCCGGTGCTTCGAGCAGAGCGAGAAGCGGCGGCCGCGCTTGGCCGCGCCTCTTGTGTGCTACTGCTACCATTTCCGGCTGGCGAATCGCCAGCCAACCTCTCTGGCGCTGCCCCTGACAGCACAACCTTAGGCAAGCCGCGCGTCCTTCATCAAGAACAGCCGAGCCTTGTCGCGAGCGCGCCTAAAGGGCACCGCCATGAGGTGGTTTCCCTTTGCTGTCACAGCGTAAAGCCGCGAGCGGGGATGGACACGCAATAGCTGTCCACCCTTCACCCAGCGATCGATCGTGTCCCGCACGTCCTTGACTTTCGGCGGATCGACCATGCCCTCGGGAACACCTGCCCTAGGAAGCGCAGAGCATCGCCCGCTGAAGCAGGCTGGAGCACTCCGATCGCCCATAGAAGCAGTTGGTCGTTGAACCGGACAGTCGTGGAAGTCGACCAGCTCAGGTCTTGGCGACCCTTCACGCCCGTCAGGTCAAGTAAGATCAATAGCTCGGCGACCTTGAAGGCGCTTTAACACTTTGCTGCTGTCGAACGCCTCCAAATCCGCGTCAGTAGACGACGCCGAAGTCTTCAACCGCCCTTGCCGGCCCCTCATTCAAATAAGAAGGCTTCCCCTCAAACCGGGAGTCGATAATCAGGGACGAAGATCGCGTCGATTTCGAGTCGTCGGTCGTCTGTAGATGAGCAAACAAGCCCAACTCGCAGTAGGACCCAACACTGTCTGCGATAAGAACAATGGCGCCGCACTCTTTCTTTATGAAAGCGAGCTCGTTCTCATGCGCATAGATCCCTTTGAACTGCCTTCTGAGAGCTTCAAGCCACGTCCATCCTCGCCCAATACGACTTCAAAACCCGTCTCTTTCCAGCTCATCCTTAAGGCGACCACGATTTTCGCACTGGGTCTACTTGTCCACAAGCCCAGGACCACAAAGAAACACGACCATCCGGTTCTCGGAGAAAACAGCTCGGAGGTCCTCGCCAAAGCGTTCGATGGATGCTTTTGTGGTCGGCTTCATGCGGGGCGATTAGGTTCTTGAATCACAGATGCTGGGGTTCAAATGCACTTCTTAGCGTCGCCATTCTTATCGCCTTCGCGCGGCCGTCGCTCAGGGGAAATCGCCGCCTCAACGCGATCGATCGGCAAAGAAGAGGCGATCGCTCTACCTGCGCGGCGATCTGCTGCTGCTCCTCCAAGCGGCGGCAGCGGAACTGGCAGCGCGCGGCATAGCCGTGCGAGAGTGAGGTTGGCTTGGCCCGCCGTCGTCTTTGCCCGGCGTATTGCCCAGCCAATGACGATGTCCGCCATGAGGCAAAGGGCCATGAATCTGGTGCTCAGCGGCTCGATAGGCCGAATCCGCGCAATGGCCTGATTTATGTTCGCCTCGGGCAAGTCATCAGGCACAACTGAGACTTGACCAAGTGGCAGGCCCGTTCGGTGTTCGATACAGCGCATTCACCAGGCCGAACTCTCGATCGATGAGGATCCCCGTTCATGCGTCCGCCGGCTCGCAAGATGCAGGCTTGTAGCCGCGATTCAGTGTTCCGTCGAAAGTAAGGTCGTAAACCTTAGAGAAACTGAACTTCGCCCCCGCCCTCCAAGAGCAGATTGGCTGCCGGCGTTGTTCCCTTGGTGATGAAGTCTGATAACTGATCCGTAGTTGCCCATACCCAACCCTTCGGCAGTAGGGGGAGATCGGCTGTGCCAGGCGTGATCGGCTCTGGATAAGTGCCGCGCCCAGACCATTGCGCGCGGCGCGCACGGTTGAAACCCGGGCGAGCAGTTCGGCACCCAGCTCTTGCGCCGCCATGGACTTGCCAGCGGTCGCGGCGCGCGTATCGACCAACTCACCGGTCACTGCCGCGCGAAGTACGGCGGTCTTGTAGCGCTTGAGGTTGACACTGACGCGCTTGAGGTTGGCGACGGCTTCGTCGAGGCGGGAAAACTGCTTTTCGATTTCGGCGACGATGCGGCGCTGCTCGTCGAGGGGGCGATCGGAATTGGAAGCTTCTTCGCGTTCGCACCTGAGAGTTGAGAAACGTTGTCCCACTGGCGAGCGCCTCTGCCCGCTGCTTGAGCACCTTGAGCCACCAGGATAGACGTACTCGGGGAGCACTGCCGTCCTTGAGGACGAAGCTCTTGAACCCCTGATTCGTGGCGACCGGATTGCGCGCGATGGCGACGTAGCCGACGGGCGCGCGCGATGTGAAGAGCACCGTGCCCGCTGGAAGCAGTCGGGCCGACGACGAGTTAAGGCCTCGCCGAGTAATGAATCGGGCGCCGGAGTGTACTTCTCGGTGTAGCCGGAGGAGTGCCGCGGGCGTGATCCACGGTACGTCGCCACCGTCGAAGTTCGTCGGGTCGTTCGTTCGAGGCGTACCCCGCCGATTACCTCGGCGATCTCGCCGCCATCGTCGTCCAGTACCAGCGTGACGGGTGGGTCGGCGTCACTTTCATCGAGCACGGCGCTCACGCCACCAACTCCCGATTCAACTCATCGATCACCTTCGGCAACTCCGCCCCGAAGAGCTGATGCACCCTGCCCAGCCCGCCGCGCTGGTCGAACGGCGCGAAGCCGAAGTCCTCGGCCTCGATGCCGAGGTTGCTGGCGATGTGCTCGGCCATCTTCTCCAGCCACCAGCGCTGCTCGTCGGTGAACGCCTTCCCAGCCGCCTGCTGCTGCGCCATCCACGCCCTGAAGTTGGCGGCCACGCGCTCGGGGTAGGGCACCAGCTCGTTCTCCTGGTGCATCGCGTAGCGCACCAGTGAGACGAGGTCGGTCAGGATGCGGCGGCGGCTCGCGCCCTTGACCTTGCTCTGGTCCAGCGCGGCGTAGGCCTGCCAGAGCTGGCTTTCGGTCCACAGGTGCGGCGGGGCCTGCAGCGTGTCGGCCAGCGCCTTCAGGTCTTCGAACTTCAGCGGCGCCTTGGTCGGGCGGTTGTAGAGGATCTGCAGCGCGGTGATCTCGTCGCGGTGCTGGGCGATGAAGGCTTCGAAGCTCTGCACGATGCCCTGCGCGCGCTCGCGCGCGGCCTCGGAGAAGCCGGCTTCGAGCACGCGGTCCTGGGTGACGGTGTCGATCACCAGTTCCTTCTGCTGCTTGAGGGTCGAGGATCAGCTCGCGCAGCGCGGGGTTGGACAGCGGCTTGAGCGGCCCTGGCGCAGCGCGGCCTCGGCCTCCTGCGGGGTGCGGTCCTCGCGCGGGTCGCAGCGCCTGCACGATGCCGCGCGAGAGTTCCTTGAGGCCCATGCCGCCGGCTTCGATCACCACCTTGGCGCGCTCGGCGTCGGTGAGCTGGGCGTCCAGCCGCGCCAGGCGCACGGCCACGCTGGAGAGCACCTCGGGCTCCACGTTGCCCAGGCTCACGGCCTGCAGCAGCGCGTCCAGCGGCACGCTCTTCTTCTGGTCCATCGGCCGGCTGTCGGTCTTGTCGCGCTCGCACACGCCCACGCAGTCGACGATGACGAAGTGGTCCTTGTGCACGTGCTCGCCGGGGTTCACGCCGCGCAGGTCGTCGTCCTTGATCACGCGCACGCCGCGGCCCTTCATCTGCTCGAAGAAGCTGCGGCTCTTCACGCTGCGCATGAAGACGACGATCTCCACCGGCTTGATGTCGGTGCCGGTGGCGATCATGTCCACGGTGACGGCGATGCGCGGGTAGTAGCTGGTGCGGAAGGCCTTGATCAGCTCTTCGGGCTTGCTGCCCGTGGTGCGGTAGGTGATCTTCTGCGCGAACTCGTTGCCGCGGCCCCACTCCTCGCGCAGGATGCCGACGATGGCCTCGGCGTGGTTGTCGTCCTTGGCGAAGACCAGCGTCTTGGGCAGCTCCTGGCGCTGCGGGAAGAGGTCGGTCTGCCAGCGGTCGCGCAGCGTGCGGGCGATGGTGCGGATCTGGTCGGGCGTCTGCACGCTGCGGTCCAGCTCTTCGGGCGCGTACTCGAAGTCGTCGTCGAGCTGCCAGTCGCGCCGGGCGCGGGTGGGCTTGTCCAGCACCTGCAGCCAGTAGCCGGCTTCCACGGTGCTGCCGGCCTCGGTGACCTCGGTCTTGATGCGGTAGACGTCGTAGTTGACGTTCACGCCGTCGGCCACCGCCTGCGGGTGGCCGTACTCCATCACCAGGTTCTGGTTGAAGAAGCCGAAGGTCTGCTTGTTGGGCGTGGCGGTGAGGCCGATCAGGTAGGCGTCGAAGTACTCCAGCACCTGGCGCCAGAGGTTGTAGATGCTGCGGTGGGCCTCGTCGGTGACGATGATGTCGAAGGTTTCGATCGGGAAGGCGGGGTTGTAGTCGATGGGCTCGGGTTCCTTGAACAGGCCTTCGACGCGCTCGGTGGATTCTTCGTCCGCTTCTTCGGGCAGCTCGCGGCCCTTGAGCATGGAGTACATGCGCTGGATGGTGCTGATGCAGACGCGGGCGGTCTTGTCGAGCTGGTTGCTGGTGAGGTGCTGGACGATGTACTCCTCGCCGAACTTGTAGTTGTTGACGGGCGAGACGTACTGGTCGAACTCCTTCTTGGTCTGCCGGCCGAGGTTGCCGCGGTCCACCAGGAACAGCACGCGCCGCGCGCCGGCGAACTTGATCAGCCGGTAGATGAAGCTGATGGCGGTGAAGGTCTTGCCGCTGCCGGTGGCCATCTGGATCAGCGCGCGCGGCTTGTTCTGGGCGAGGCTGGCTTCGAGGTTGCGGATGGCGGTGATCTGGGCGGGCCAGAGCTTGTGGTCGCCCCATTCGGTGACGAGCGGGGGCATTGGCGGCAGGCGGGGGAGGAAGGTGGCGGCGCTGCGTTGGCGTAGCGGGGGGGTGGCGTCGATCGGCTCGCGGCTGCTCGCCTCGTCCGCCGCGAGGGGGGGGGGGGAGGGGGGGGGCGGTGCACGAGGAGATGGCTTGCAGCGGTGCCTTCGGCCTCTGTGAGCCAAAGGGCCAGCGTCTCGGGCGTGTGGAAGGCAAAGACGTTGCGGGCGCGCGGCTCGGGGTCGAGGCCGTTGGTGAAGTGGGTTTCGGCGCCGGTGGATTCGTAGACGAAGGGCAGCGGCCGGCGCCAGGCCGGCAGGCTGGCGGGCAGGCCCTGGGCGTAGCGGGCGGACTGGATTTCCACGCCGGTGAGCGTGGCGCCCTGCTTCTTGGCTTCGATCACGCCGGCGGCCTTGCCGTCGACGTAGAGCAGGTAGTCGGCGGTGCCGTGGCCGGCGTTGAGCTCGAACTCGCGCAGCGCCACGCCGCGCGCGGCTTGCAGGTCGGCGGCCTTGTAGTCCTAGACGTGCCCAGCCGGCTGCGGTGAGCAGGTGGTCGATGGTCTGGCGGGCTTGTTGTTCCAGGGGGTCATCCGGCGGTGCGTTTGCGCTGCCGCCGATGTCGATGGACTCAGAAATCGGCAGCTTCGAACCGCATCGGGTTCCGGTCGACCTTCCGCTCAGGCCTATCGTCAATAGAAGACTGGCGTAGGTCTGTGGAAGTTAGGGGCGACATAACCAGCGGTTGCCTGATGGTCAACCAGCCTAGCGCCGCGTCCCGGCGGCCGCGCTTCGGGGCAGCCTCAGAGCGTTCGCGGTCTGCCTACAGCACCTACCCGGCGCTGAACGACGATCACCGTTGACTCAGAGCCCGTCCAGCTCAATTGACCTCTCACTCGCCAGCTGTGCCGGCAGGTACGCCGACTCCAGGCCTATGGCCGTCTGTGGCACACACGCGATAAAATCGTCAAAACCGATGCAAAAAGTTCGAACCAGTGAAACCGACACAGGGACGATCTCGGTTTCCGGCAGCATCCGGGACAGGTTTTGCTCCAGGCATCGTTCGTCGCTGGCAAGGGCGATTGCTGGTCCTTGAGGATTCTGGCGTCGAACGCGGCGACTACCTTCATCGACTCGCGTCGCTCCACTACGATCGGTTGTTGCTGGCGCTGCCACGGCGGCGATCGGCGACCTGATCGCATGCCATAGCACGGTCAACCGCCATCGACTGCTAGCGCGACGAGGAACTCCGTTGGCGCGCGAGTTCGCGATCGCGAACGACCTGACAGTGCCGAGCCGGGGCTGGGTCAGTGTCGCACCTGCGGCTGGTGGTGGCCGTCGCCCGCAGTTACTTGGGTTATGGCCTGCCGCACGCGGACCTGATCCAGGAGGGCAACATCGGCCTGATGAAGGCGGTCAAGCGCTTCGACCCGGAGCGCGGCGTGCGGCTGGTGTCCTTTGCGCTGCACTGGATCAAGGCCGAGATCCACGAGTACATCCTGCGCAACTGGCGGCTGGTGAAGGTCGCCACCACCAAGGCGCAGCGCAAGCTGTTCTTCAACCTGCGCAGCATGAAGCAGGGTAGCGGCACGATGTCGCCCGACCAGGTGGCAGGCATGGCGCGCGAACTGAACGTCAAGCCGGAAGAAGTGGTCGAGATGGAGACCCGGCTTCGGGCGGCGACATTGCGCTCGAAGGCCGCGTGGAAGACGGCGAGGAGGAATTTGCGCCGATCGCCTACCTGGCCGATCCGCACTCCGAGCCGACCCAGGTGCTCGAGCGCCGCGAGTACGACCGTCTGCAGACCGAGGGCATTCGCAGCGCGCTGGAGTCGCTCGATGCGCGCAGCCGCCGGATCGTGGAAGCGCGCTGGCTCGCCGAAGATCCGGACGGCAATGTCGGCACCGCGACCCTGCATGACTTGGCACGGGAATTTGGGGTCTCGGCGGAACGAATTCGCCAGATCGAGGCCAAAGCTTTACAGAAGATGCGCGCCAGCATGCAAGCCTGAGGGCTCGGGTTTTCTGTGTTTGACGGTTGGTTGGTTGCAGTAAGACTCCGCCTCGCTCCTCCCCCTCTCCTCTTCTGAGGCGGACTTTCAAGCCCCGTGTGACCCACGGGGCTTTTTTATGGCACCGATATTGGCGCGAAGGGGGCTACAGCAGCTTGCGCAGGTCGGCGACGACGGCATCCACGCCGGCCGCATGCTTGACGAACAGCCGGATGCGGCCGTCGCGATCGAACACGTAGCTGCCGGCGGTGTGATCGATCGTGTAGGGATCTCGGTTTTGCCCGGCACCTTCTGATAGAAGACCTTGAACTCACGCGCCGCGGCGTTGATCTCGTCGAGCGTGCCTGTAAGGCCGAGGCTTCGATCGAAGTTGGCCGTTGGCAGGACCTGCGGATGTGCGCGCGGGTCCGGTGATGAAGATCTAGCTTGTCGCATGGCGCCGAGTTTTGTTTGACGCTGGCGTGTCGAGGCGTGGTGGACACTGGGCTCGCGCCGAAGAAGCACCGCTCCGGCTTGCCGCCGGAACTTGCGCCAACGTGCGCTGGCGCTGGGGGTCGGGTGAGCGCGAAGTCGCGCGCGTAATTGGCACCCGTGATGTCGACGCTGTTGAAGGCCGGCGCCGACGGCTTGCAGCCGGCCAGCGCGAGACCGGCAACGGCCAACGAGCAGGCAAGTGCGGTGCGGAGATTCATGCGCGGGCGAAGCGGCGAGGCGCGCAGCGACGGGAGCAGCGGCGCCGCATCAGGCGATGTAGTGATCGACCAGCAGCGCGGCGAACAGCCGCGGCGAGATAGAAGATGAGATAGCCGAAAGTCGCGCGCCAGCGCGTGGGGATAGTCGGCATCAACAGCGACCACGTGTCGTGAGTAAGAAGCCCACCCAGCACGAGCGCCGAGGCCAGGCGAAGCGAGCCCGCTCATCCCGATCATGTAGGGCAGCGTGGTGGTCGCCACCAGCACGATCGTGTACAGGAACATGTGCAGGCGGGTGAGTTCCGGCCCGTGCGTGATCGGCAGCATCGGCAGGCCGGATTTCCGGTAGTCGTCGATCCGGTACAGCGCCAATGCCCAGAAATGCGGCGGCGTCCAGACGAAGATGATCAGCGCCAGCAACCAGGCCTCGGCTGGTGCGCTGTTGGTGATCGCGGCCCAGCCGAGCACGGGCGGCATCGCACCCGACAGTCCACCGATCACGATGTTCTGCGGCGTATATGGCTTGAGCAGCACCGTGTAGACGATCGCGTAGCCGACGAACGTGCCAAAGGTGAGCCACATCGTCAGCGGATTGACCTGGGTGTAAAGCACCCACATGCCGGCGCCGCCGATCAGGCCGGAGAACACGATCGCCTGCAGCGGCGTGATCTCGCCCTGCGCCAGCGGCCGCATCCGGGTGCGCGCCATCTTGGCGTCGATGTGGCGCTCGATCATCGAGTTGACCGCGAATGCCGCGCCGGCCAGCAGCCAGATCCCGATCGAGGCAACGATCACGCGACCGAGGTTCGGCACTTCGGCCGTCGACAGGAACATGCCGATCACGGCACAGAACAGCGCGAGCTGAGTGACGCGCGGCTTGGTCAGCAGCCAGTACTGACGCGTGATGTGCGGCAGCAGCACCGACGGATTGCGGGCAGACGACTGCATGACGGAGAAGCCTTCAGGCGCCGCGAAAGGGTCGGCGCGAACAGACGAAACAATCGACTGGAGTTTACCGTGCAAGCGCAGGCGCGCCGAGCGGGAGTCTTTTCCAACGAGGTATGAGCCTGGAGCCGGGCTCGTGATTCCAACGAGGTATGAGCCTGGCGCAGGCCAGGGGTTGGCGATGGGCCGGCTGAGGGGCAGCCCGCCGGCGCAGCGCGTCGATCATCGAAGGCATGGTGATCGACATGAACGAGAGTCAGGTACGCACCGTGGAGCAGGTGCGCCAGGTGCTACAGGGCACGCAGGCACTGCGGTTCGAGCGTCCTGACGACGGCGCCGGGCGCTACGCCTGGATTGAACTGGTCCTCAAGCGCTTTGGCTACCGGCAACTGCCACGGCAGGATCGCGGCGCGGTGCTGGCATACGTGCAGCGGCTCAGTGGCTTCAGTCGTGCGCAGGTCACGCGGCTGGTGTCGCGCTGGATCGCAGGCCAGCCCCTGGTCAAGCAGTACCGCACGCCCGAGCATGCCTTTGCGCGGCGCTATACGGCCGCCGATGTCGCCCTGCTGGCCGCGGTCGACCGGGCCATGGGTACGCTGTCTGGCCCCGCCACCGCCTGCGTGCTGCGTCGGCAGCGCGACCAGTTCGGCGATGCGCGCTTCGAGCGTCTGGGCGCGATCTCGGTGGCGCACCTGTACAACCTGCGCGCCAGCGCCGGCTACCGCGCTCAGCGCGTCATGCTGAGCAAGACCCGGCCGACCCCAGCGGTCGCCATCGGTGTGCGCAAGGCGCCGGCCCCGCGCGGGCGGGCGGGGTTCATCCGCATCGACAGCGTGCACCAGGGGGACCTGGACGGCACCAAGGGGCTCTACCACATCAACGCCGTCGATTGCGTCACGCAGTGGCAGGTGGTGGCCTCGGTGGCGACGATCGCCGAAGTGCACCTGCTGCCCGTCATCGAGCAGATGCTCGCGCAGTTCCCGTTCGAGATCCTGGGCTTTCACGCCGACAACGGCAGTGAGTACGTCAACCACCGGGTGGCCAAACTGCTGGACAAGCTGCGCGTCGAGTTCACGCGCAGTCGCCCGCGGCACAGCAACGACAACGGCTTGGCCGAGACCAAGAACGGCGCGGTCGTGCGCAAGACCTTCGGCTACACGCACATCGCGCAACACCACGCGGGGCGCTTCAATACCTTCTGTCGCGAGTACCTCAACCCGTTCCTGAACTTCCATCGGCCGTGCCTGTTCGCCACCGAGGTGCCCGACCCCAAGAAACCCGGCCGCATCAAGCGGGTGTACCGCCCGCGCGATGCGATGACGCCGCTGGACAAGCTGGCCAGCCTTGGCGAAGCAGCGCAGTTGCTGCGCGCGGGCATCACGCTCCAAGACCTCCAGGCACTCGCCTGCGCACTGACCGATGTGCAGGCCGCCGAGGAACTGAACGCGGCGCGTCAAGCGCTGTTCAAGCGCACCCGTGCACGCGCGGCCTGAACCCGGGTCGATGAGGCGCGGGGCTCCGCCCCCGCACCCCCGAAAAACGGATCAGAAAGATCGAATGCCACCGACAACCCACCGCCGGCCGCCCCCGCCTAAACTTCCCGCCCTCTACAACCGATCGACTCGCTTCGCGTCACCAATCTGCAACCGCTCCAGGCTCATACCTGAATTGGAAAAGACTGCGGGCGCGCGGCCTTGGCGGGCTGTGCCAGACGCAGATTGAAGGCCGTCAGCACGGCCGCCAGCGCCGCGGCCCCGCCGTTGTGCAGCACCGCCAGAGCGAGCGGCCATTGCAGCACGACGTTCGACAGCCCGGTCAGGAACTGCAGCGCGACCAGCGCAGCCAGCACGCGCGCCAGCGCCGACAGCCCTTCGATACGCCACGCGCGCCATGCCAGCAGCGCCAGCACGACGATCACGACATAGGCGAACTTTCGGTGCACCCAGTGGATGGCGACCAGCGCCTGGAAGGGGATCGGCTCACCGCTGCCGGTCATGCCGAGGTCGCGCCAGAGCGTGAAGCCGTGCGCGAAGTCCATCTGCGGCACCAAGCGGCCATGGCACAGCGGGAAGTCCGGGCAGGCCATCACCGCGTAATTGGTGCTGACCCAGCCGCCGAGCGCGATCTGCAGCCCGAGCAAGGCAAAGGCGGTGATCGCCAGCAGGCGCAGCGCGTGCGCGCCGCGGCCGAGCGCCGGCATCGGATCCTCGCGCAGCGCCAGCCACACCAGCAGCAGCAGCAACGAGACGCCGCCGAGCAGGTGGGTGGTGACGATCGCCGGTTGCAGTTTCATGGTCACCGTCCAGGCGCCGAACGCACCCTGCAGGCAGACCGCGAACAAGGTGAAGGTGGCGAGCCAGGGCGTGTGGGCCGGATCGCGCGTGCGCAGCCAGCGGCGCCAGCTCATCACCATCAGCACGATGATCAGAAAGCCCACCGCCATCGCGAAGTAGCGATGCAGCATCTCGATCCAGGCCTTGGTCATCGTCACCGGGCCGCTCGGCAGCGCGGTTTCGGCAGCGCGGATCTGCTCGCCGGCCGACAGCGGGTTGGAGTGGCCGTAGCAGCCGGGCCAGTCCGGGCAGCCGAGTCCGGAATCGGTCAGCCGCGTGAAGGCGCCGAACATGATGAGGTCGAGCGTCAGGAAGGCGGTGACCCAGGCGAGCTTGCGCAGCTTGTGGGCGTCCTTCGACAGCCACACATAGGCCAGCGGCAGCGCGGCGATCGCGATCGCCTTGAGTGCCAGCCACCCCAGCGCATTGGCTTCAAGCATGGTCGCCGCCTAGCCGATGCGCGAGGCCTTGAGCAGCTTGCCCAGATCGCGCTTCATACGGCTGGGGTCGGCTTCATTCGGCCAGCGCAGCATCAGGTTGCCGAGCGGGTCGATCAGGAAGATGTGGTCCTCCCGTCGCGCTCCATCGGCGGCCGGCAGGAAGCCCTCGAGTTCGGCCCGGCGGGCGCGCAGCACCACGGTTCCCTCGACCTCGCGCAGCAGCGCCTCGGCAAGCGGCGCCTCGCCCGTGACGAGGAACACTCGCTCGATGCGATCGGCGTCCTTGCCCTGCATCGTGCGCAGCTGGCGCATCAGCCACAGCTGCTTGCGGCAGGACTCGGCGCAGTCGGCGCCATCGACCTTGACCATCAGCCAGCTGCCGCGCAGCTGCTTGAGGTCGAAGGCGGTACCGTCTGGACGCTGCAGCGCGAGCGCGGGGGTCGGCCGCTGCGGCACGATGAGATCGCCATAGTTGGTGCGGCCACCCGGCGGGAACACGTAGTACATCAGGTACGAGGCGATCACCGGCGCCGTACACACCGCGATCAGCAGGTACAGCGTGCGGAAGCGGCGCCAGTGCGAGGTCGCCGCGGGCGTGAGAGGTTGCGTAGCGGTGGTCACGTCGAACTCCGGAGGGCGCGCGCACGCCAGGTGCGCACGCTGAAGAACACGGTCAGCAGGGCGATCAGCGCCGACAGCGCATACCACTGGAAGGCATAGCCGCGATGGGTGTCGACGCCGCTGGCCGGCCGCGCCCAGCGACGCGCCAGGCCATCGTCGGCGGCGCTGGTCTGCTGCACCACGAGCCGCGCGACCGCGAGGCCGCTGGCGCGCTCGTACTGTGCATAGTCGAGATTCTGCCAAATGGCCGGCAGCGCAGCGTCATTGCCGCCCTCGCCGAGTTCGAGCAGCCGCGGCGCGTGCGTGACCGCCAGGCCGTCGATGTCCAACGCCCCACGAGGTTCGGCAACGGGAGGCCGCCGCGCGCGATCGGCGGCATCGCGTGCGATCCAGCCGCGATTGACGAGCACGACCGCGCCACCTTCGAGCACAAGCGGCGTGACAACCCAGAAGCCCGGACGGGCCTCCAGTTGCCGGTTGTCGAGCCACACGCTCTTCGCGTGATCGAACTCGCCACGCAGCCGGACCCGCAGCGGCAATTGCGCCGGCGCGGGGATGTCGCGCGCGGTCAGCGGGCGCGGCGCCGCCCGCTCGGCGGCATCCCACTGGGCTTCGATGGCGAGCTTCTGCGCGGCGCGCCGCGTCTGCCAGTTGCCGAGCGACAGCGTCAGGACGAACGCGCCCGCGGCGACCACAAGAAGCACTAGCGTGCGCAGGGTCACCGTGCCTCCTGGCCCGCGCCGCGGCGGCGTTGCGCGCGGCCCGGCCGGGTACCATGACCGGCACACTCTTCCGGTTCTCGCATGAAAGCCTTCATCGCCATCGCCTTCGTCGGCATCCTCGTCTCGCTCGGCTCGGCACTCGTGTTCCTGATGCGCGACAAGGGAGCCACCAATCGCACCGTCAATGCGCTCACGGTACGCGTCGGCCTGTCGATCGCGCTGCTGTTGTTCATCTGGTTCAGCTACTGGATGGGCTGGATCGAGCCGCGCAATTACTGACGCGCCCGCGCCAAGGGAGTTCCCAAAAAGCAAGCGGGCGACGTGTGTCGCCCGCTTTCGTTGCCCTTGCCAAGGGCCGCAGCGCGCGGCCGCTCCGGAGCGAAGGCCCTCTGATCAAGTCGCTTTGCGTGCACGTGCGAGGCCGCAGGCCTCGCGTACACGCAAAGCGCTCACAGCCAGTACACGATGATGTACAGGCCGATCCAGACCACGTCGACGAAGTGCCAGTACCAGGCAGCCGCCTCGAACGCGAAGTGCTGGTCGGCCTTGAAGTGACCCTTCATCAGCCGGATCGTGACCACCGTCAGCATGATCGCCCCGATCAGCACGTGCAGGCCGTGAAAGCCGGTCAGCATGAAGAACGTGGAGCCGAAGATGCCCGACGACAGCTTCAGGTTGAGGTCGGCATACGCGTGCATGTACTCATAGGCCTGCACGCCGACGAAGGTAAAGCCAAGCAGCAGCGTGATGATCAGCCAGTTGATCGCCTTCTGGCGATGATCGGCGCGCAACGCGTGGTGCGCCACGGTCAGCGTGAAGCCCGAGGTGACCAGCAGGGCGGTGTTGATGGTCGGCAGCCAGAACGGGCCGAAGGTGGCGAACGGATCGATGGTCCCGGCCGGCCCGCCATGCGGCCAGGCGGCGGTGAAGTCAGGCCACAGCAGCTTGTGGTCGAAGTCGCCCAGAGACGGCAGCGTGATCACGCGCGCGTAGAACAGCGCACCGAAAAACGATGCGAAGAACATCACCTCCGAGAAGATGAACCAGCTCATCCCCCAGCGGAAGGAAACATCGATCTTGCGGTTGTACAGGCCGCCTTCGCTCTCGCCAGACACCGCGCCGAACCAGCCGCGCAGCATGTAGACGAGGATCGCGAAGCCGAGCGCCAGCGGAAACCAGCCGAGCGCCACCTTGTTCACGACCATGGTTGCGCCGAAGGACGTGAAGATCATCGCGATCATCCCGACCATCGGCCAGTTCGATGGCGCCGGCACGTAGTAGTGCGGCGCTTCTGCGGTCGCTCCGTGGGTGTTTCCCATCTGGCTCTTCTCCTCTTTCCCTCTGTTTCCGATCTCGCGCGGACGTGCTCAGCGCAGCACGACGAACTTGATGATGACGATCAGGGCCGCGATGAACAGCGCCGCACCGGCCAGGCCCATCAGGATCACGTGGACCGGGTTGAGCTGCTGGGCGTCCTGCTCGTAGCTGGCGCGCCTGCGCACCCCGAAGAACGACCAGAACACCGCGCGCGCGGTCTGCGCGAACGAGGCCTGGCGACGGTGGGGGGCCTCGGGCTGCGTCATCTCAGCTGCGGCCATCGCCGCCTCGTGCCGCCGCGGCAGCGGCCGGCACCGGCTTCACTGCGCCCGGAATCTCGAAGAACGTGTACGACAGCGTGATCTGCGTGACATCGCGCGGCAGGTCCGGATCGATGAAGAACACCACCGGGAACTTGCGCGTCTCGCCCGCGGCCAGCGTCTGCTGCTCGAAGCAGAAGCACTCGAGCTTCTGGAAGTACTGTGCCGACTGCAGCGGCGCATAGCTGGGGATGGCCTGGCCTGCCATGGGACGGCCTTCCAGGTTGACCAGGTCGTACTCCACGTGCACCAGTTCGCCCGGATGCACTTCCATGTGATTGACGTGCGGCTTGAAGCGCCACGGCCCCTGCCGATTGGCGTCGAACTCGACCACTACCTTGCGGCTGGTGTCGACCTGCGTGTTGGCGGCACGGGCGACCGCGCGTGAATCCTTGTCGGTCAGGATGTTGATCCCGGTGACCTCGCAGATCTTGCGGTAGATCGGCACCAGCGCCCAGCCGAACCCGAACATCAGCAGCGCCACCACCAGGAGCTTGCGCACCATGGTGGCGTTGTCCTGCGCGACGGCGGCCGCGTCGGACGAAACGGGGCGAGGCGTGTCCGACATCTCAGGCCAGCAGCCAGTACTTGGCGATCACGCCGGCGAAGAATACGAGCGCGATCGACAGCAGCACCAGCGCCGTGCGCCGGTTCTGCCGCTTCTCGTCGCCGCTGAGTGCGTCCTGGGCCACGTCCGCTTCCCTCACTTGACGACCGGCGGCGTCTCGAACGTATGGAACGGTGCCGGCGACGGTACCGTCCACTCCAGACCGCCGTCATTGGCCTCGAAGTAGTTGTCCTTGGCCTTGGCACCGCCCCTGATCGTCCTGATGACGATGTACAGGAACAGCAGCTGCGTCAGCCCGAAACCGAAGCTGGCGATCGTGGCCAGCATGTTGAAGTCGGCGAACTGCATCGGGTAGTCAGCGTAGCGGCGCGGCATGCCGGCCAGCCCGAGGAAGTGCATCGGGAAGAACGTGATGTTGAAGAAAATCATCGACAGCCAGAAGTGCAGCTTGCCGAGCGTCTCGTCGTACATGTGGCCGGTCCACTTCGGCAGCCAGTAGTAGGCGCCGGCGAAGATCGCGAACAGCGAGCCCGCGACCAGCACGTAGTGGAAGTGGGCCACCACGAAGTAGGTGTCGTGCAGCTGGATGTCGATCGGCGCCATCGCCAGGATGAGGCCGGTGAAGCCGCCCATCGTGAACACGAAGATGAAGCCGACCGAGAACAGCATCGGCGTCTCGAACGTCATCGCTCCGCGCCACATGGTGGCGAGCCAGTTGAAGATCTTCACGCCAGTGGGCACCGCGATCAGCATCGTCGCGTACATGAAGAACAACTGCCCGGTCACCGGCATGCCGGTGGTGAACATGTGGTGCGCCCAGACGATGAACGAGAGGATCGCGATCGACGCGGTCGCATAGACCATCGAGGCATAGCCGAACAGTGGCTTGCGCGCGAAGACCGGCATGATCTGCGATGATCACGCCGAACGCCGGCAGGATCATGATGTACACCTCGGGGTGGCCGAAGAACCAGAAGATGTGCTGGAACAGCACCGGGTCGCCGCCGCCGGCGGCGTTGAAGAAGCTGGTGCCGAAGTGGCGGTCGGTCAGCGTCATGGTGATGCGCGCCGGCGAGCACCGGCATCACCGCGATCAGCAGGTAGGCGGTGATCAGCCAGGTCCACACGAACAGCGGCATCTTCATCAGCGTCATGCCGGGCGCGCGCATGTTGAGGATGGTGGTGATGATGTTGATCGAGCCCATGATCGACGACGCGCCCATGATGTGCAGGGCGAAGATCGCCATGTCCATGCCGGGGCCCATCTGGATCGTCAGCGGCGCATAGAGCGTCCAGCCGGCGGCGGCGGCGCCGCCCGGCACGAAGAACGAGGCGACGATCAGCAGCGCGGCCGGCGGCAGCAGCCAGAAGCTGAAGTTGTTCATGCGCGCGAAAGCCATGTCGGGCGCGCCGATCTGCAGCGGGATCATCCAGTTCGCGAAGCCGACGAAGGCCGGCATGATCGCGCCGAACACCATGATCACGCCGTGCATGGTGGTGAGCTGGTTGAAGAACTCGGGCCGGTACAGCTGCAGGCCCGGCTGAAACAGCTCCAGCCGCAGCAGCAGCGCTAGCACGCCGCCGGTCAGGAACATCGCGAAGCTGAACCACAGGTACATGGTGCCGATGTCCTTGTGGTTGGTCGCGTACAGCCAGCGCCGCCACCCGGTCGGGTGATCGTGCGCGTGATCGTGGCCGGCGGTATGACCGTGTCCGTGGGTGACTGCGCTCATCGTTGCTCCTTGATACCTGCTGCGCTGCTCTTGGATTCTCTGTAAACCGGCTCAGATCGCGTGCATCCCAGCCTGCGCGGCGATGACGCATTCGCAGCCATTCGCTGCGACGCGGCGCGTCTGGCTGATGGGCGCATGCGTCACTTGCGCGCGGCCTTGAAGTCGGCCGGCTGCACCATGCCGTGCCTGTTGGTCCACGAGTTCTTCGTGTAGGTCGCCACCGCCGCCAGTTCGACGTCGGACAGCTGCTTCCACGAAGGCATCGCGTTCTTGCCATTGAGCAGGATCGCGATCTGGTCGTCCTTCTTGGCGACCACCGCGCTGCCGTCGAGTGCCGGGAAGGCGGGCTTCAGGCCCTGGCCGTTGGGCTGGTGGCAGGCTTGGCAGTTGGCCGCATAGACCTGCGCACCGCGCGCCATCAGCTCGGGCTGCGTCCACTCCTTGTTGGGATCATCGGCCTTGGCCGCGATCTCCTTCTTCTTCTCGGCCACCCACTTGCTGTAGTCCTCGCTCGACACCACCCTCACCACGATCGGCATGAACGCATGGTCACGCCCGCACAGTTCGGCGCACTGGCCGCGGTAGGTGCCGATCTTCTCGGCGCGGAACCAGGTGTCGCGCACGAAGCCGGGGATTGCGTCCTGCTTGACGCCGAAGGCCGGCACCATCCACGCGTGGATCACGTCGTTGGCGGTGGTGATGATGCGGATCTTCTTGTCCACCGGCACCACCAGCTCGTTGTCGACCTCGATCAGGTAGGTGTTGTTGGCCTTGCGGGCGGCATCGTTGCCGCCATCGATCTGCTCGCGCGGGGTCGACAGCGCCGACAGGAAGCTGATCCCCTCGCCCTCGCCCTTCAGGTAGTCATAGCCCCACTTCCACTGGTAGCCGGTGACCTTGACTGTGACGTCGGCATTGGTGGTGTCCTTCATCGCCACCACCGTCTTGGTGGCCGGCAACGCCATCACGATGACGATGATGAACGGGATCACCGTCCAGACGATCTCGACCTTGGTGCTTTCGTGGAAATCGGCCGGCACCGCGCCCTTGCTCTTGCGGTGCTTCCAGATCGAATAGAACATGACGCCGAACACGGCCAGGAAGATCACGCCGCAGATCACCAGCATCATCCAGTGCAGCGCATCGATCTCGCGCGCGATCTGCGTGACCGGCGGCGCGAGGTTGTAGCGACTCTGGATCGCCGCGGCGCTGCCGGCCGCCGCCAGCAGCGAGAGGCCCGCCAGGGCGCGAGGAAGTTTCTGTCTCAGCCGCATCGTCGTCATCAATCGTCCTGCGAGGCGCGTGCCGCCCCTCTGATTTGATACCCGCCGCGCCGCAGCGCAGCCCGCCTCTTCATTCACGCCTGCACAGTCGCCGCCCTGCGCAGCGCCTGCTTCAGTTCCTGCGCCAGACTGCGGCGCCGCGCTTCCGGCAGATGGCGCCCGACCTCAATGCGCCGGCCGTGCGCGACCATGAACAGCCGCACCCGCCGCAGCGGACCGTGGCCGATCTCGTCGAGTTCGACCCGGGTCCAGGGCGCCGCAAGCTGCGCCCGGTCCACCGTGCTGCCCTCGTGCCGCTCGACCCGGACCAGCCCGGCGTCGAACTCGATTCGTTCGAAGTCGGCCGCGTGCCGGCCGTAGCCGATGAAGGCCGCCGCCACCGCCAACAGCTCGAGCCCCACGAACGGCAGGACCAGCCACAGGCCGAAAGCCGCGAAAGCAATACCAATGAGGAAGGAGAGCGCCACGATGGAAGCGAACACCAGCGCAAGCTGCCGCGGACTGGCCGAGCAGTTGCGCTTGATGGTCCATCGAAAGGCCGGATCCGACATCGTCAGTACCGCGCGTGAACTTCAACAACCACAGCCATGCGCGGTCGAGAACTGACGCGTTTCCCCCGACGAAGCCGATCGGTTCATTCTTGGCCGAGAACCTTGATCGAGCGCAAAGCGCGCGGATTATAGGGGGCGCCTGGAAAACCCGAGCAAATCCCTTTGCCGATTAGGGCACCGGTCACACGCCAACCCCGCCGACGCTGCGCAGCAGCGACCGCGTTCTGGCTGCAGATCAGCGCGGCGGAATGCGCAGGTTCTGTCCCGGGTAGATCTTGTCCGGATGCTTCAACATCGGTTTGTTGGCCTCGAAGATCGCGTTGTAGGTGTTGGCATCGCCGTAGAACTGCTTGGCGATCTTCGACAGCGTGTCGCCCTTGACCACCGTGTAGTACTGCGCCGGCGGCGCGCTGGCCACCTCGACCGTCATCTGGTCGTCGACCTGCTGCACGCCCGCGACGTTGCCGGCAGCAAGGATGGCGCGCTCCTTCGTGGCCTGGTCCTTGGCCACGCCGTACACCTTGGCGGTGCCGGTGGCCACGTCGAAGGTCACCGTCAGCGCGGTGATCGGCAGGTTGAAGCCGCCGATGTGGTTCTCGATCGCGGTGGCAGCGGCGCGGTTGGCCTCGGCCGCCTTGGACGGATCGGCCTCGGCCGCTTGCACTTCCTTGCCGAAAAGTTTCTCGCCGGCTTCACGGATGAAAGAGATCAGTCCCATGCGCTGCTCCTTGCGGGTCGGGTTGGGGAATCGGGGGCGTGCGGAACGCGAAGATGACATTGCGGCACGGACACGATGGCCATCAGCGTGACATGCCGCTTAGCGCTGCCGCAACCGCGCGCGCACGTCGTCGAGCGCGATGGTGGTCTGCCCGGCGGGTCGCGCGCTGCGCGGCTGCGGCTTCCAGGCATGCCCGTAGGCAACTTCGACCGTGACGCCGATGCGCCCCTCCCGGTCGCGGCGCGCGCCGAGAGCAGCGAGCAGCGCACGGCACTGGCGCGACGACGGCAGCGCCTGCGGCCGGTCGTCGCGCGGGTTGCCGCCAAGCACGCGCAGTTCGTGCAACAGGGCCTGCGGCGTCGGATAGGTCAGTCGGAGCAATTCCACATCCATCACCGGGTTGGCGAATCCGCTCGCCACCAACATGTCGCCGAAGTCGTGCATGTCGACGAACGGCAGCGGACGCGCCTGCGGCAATGCCTGTGCGCAGGCCGCCCGCACTTCCTTCAGCGTGTCGGGCCCGAAGCAGGAGAACAGCAGCAGACCCTCGGTGCGCAGCACCCGCCGGAACGCCGGAAACAGCGTGTGCGGCTGCGGATGCCAGTGCAGCATCAGGTTCGAGTAGATGAGATCGGCCGCTTCGTCGGCCAGCGGCAGCGCGCCGGCATCGGCGCAGACGCGTGCCGCCAGCGGCGCCCCGAATGCCTTCAGGCGTGCTGCCCAGCCACGGGATGGCCCCGCGCGGGCGAGCATCGCCTCGCTCACATCGATGCCGATCCAGCTTGCGCGCGGGTAGCGCGCCTGCAGCAATGCGCGCCCCGGCCCGGCGCCGCAGCCGACGTCGACGATGCGCGCCGGTGTGATGCGGATCACATCGAGTCGTTCGACCAGCCGCCGCTCGACTTCGCGCACGACGGCGTCATGCGCGCCGAAGCGCGCCGCGCGCTGGCCGAACTGCCGGGCCACGGTCGCCACCCGCGCCGGCATGCGCGGCGGATCGACGATCGAGGGCGTGAGTTCGGAGGTGCCGGGGCCGAGGGACATGCCGAGCCAGTGGGTTGGTCGAAGCGCCGCTGCGCAGCGCCTGGGCGATCGGATGGGGATCGCGCCGCCGCGCACGTGGACGCCTCGGACACATGCCCGGCACGCGCCCCGCTGCGCCGTCATGCCGCCGTTGCGTTGGACGCACGGCTGACGATCCGGGCTGCGCGCGTGGCAGGTGCGCGCCTTTCTCATTGCGCGGGCCAGTGTATATGCTGGCCCGATGCCACCCGTGTCGCCGGTGCCCGCACCGCCCCCTGCCGCGCCGCGCCGCCCGTGGGCGCTGTCGCTGCCCCGCGTCGGAGCGCTGCGCCGGCTGCTTGTGCCGCGCTGCGCGCTGTGCGCAACGGCCGCCGGCGACCCACTGTGCAGCGACTGCAGCGCCGACTTCGTCCCGGCGGATATCCATCGCTGCCGCGTTTGCGCCCAGCGGCTCGGCCCGGCCACCGGCGACCTGTGCGGCCAGTGCCTGCGCGATCCGCCGGCGTTCGATGCCAGCGTCACGCTGGCCGACTACGCGGCGCCGATCGACGGCCTCGTCATCGCGCTGAAGTTCGGGCATCGGCTCGAGGTCGCGCGCACGCTCGGTCTGCTGCTCGGCCGGCTGATCGACCGCAGCGCGCCGGCCGATGCGGTGCTGGCGGTGGTACCGCTGGCGTTCGAGCGCCAGCGCGAGCGCGGCTTCAACCAAGCGCTGGAGGTGGCGCGCGTCGCCGCCGCCACCTGCGCGCGCCCGTTGCTGCCGCACGCGCTGCTGCGCACCCGCCATCGCCCGGCGCAGGAAGGGCTGACGCGCGACGCGCGCCGGCGCAACGTGCGCGGTGCATTCAGCGTGGCGCGCGAGGCCGAGGCCCAGGTCGCGCAGCGCTGCGTGGTCGTGATCGACGATGTAATGACCAGCGGCAGCACCCTCGACGAAGTCGCCCGCGTGCTCAAGCGCGCCGGTGCCGCGCGCGTCGTTAACGCCGTGGCCGCGCGCACGCCGTGAGGCGCCGTCGATGTTCCACGTCGTTCTCGTCGCGCCCGAGATCCCGCCCAACACCGGCAACGTGATCCGGCTGTGCGCCAATACCGGCGCGCGGCTGCACCTGGTGCGTCCGCTTGGCTTCGAGCTGGCCGACAAGCAGCTGCGGCGCGCCGGGCTCGACTATCACGAGTACGCCACGCTCAAGGTGCATGACGACTGGGCGGCTTTGATGGCCGCCGAGACACCGCCGCACGCGCGCATGTTCGCGCTCACCACCCAGGGCACCGCCCCGCTCGGCCAGATGTCGTTTCAGCTCGGCGACTGGCTCGTGTTCGGCGGCGAGACGAGCGGCCTGCCGGCCGACGTGCGCACGTTCTTTCCGCCGGCGCAGCGCGTGCGCCTGCCGATGCGGCCAGGCAATCGCAGCCTGAACCTGTCGAACGCGGTGGCGGTGGTGGTGTTCGAAGCGTGGCGGCAGAACGGCTACGCGGGCGGCGCGTAGCGGCCCTGCATTCGCCTGGGCGGCTTGCTGCGCCGTGGACGGCGTGCGCCGAGGCGGCCGTCCGCGGTGGCTCAGCTGCGCTCGAGCCGATCGACGCGCTCGCCCGCGCGGGCGATGCGCGCGCGCAACTGGTCCACCAGGGCCGGCACCGCGGACTCGATGCACCACAGATCGCGGTGCACGGGACGGATGAAACGTTCATCGATCGCGTGCTGCAGGAAGTCGACCAGCTTGTCGTAGAAGCCGGCCACGTTGAGCAGACCCACCGGCTTGGTCTGCAACTGCAGCTGCAGCCAGGTGATCATCTCGAACATCTCCTCGAACGTGCCGTAGCCGCCAGGCAGCACGATGAACGCGTCGGCGCGCTGCGCCATGGTGCGCTTGCGCGTGTGCATCGTGTCCACCACGATCAGTTCGGTCAGGTTCCGGTGCGCCACCTCCGGCCGCATCAGATGCTCGGGAATGATGCCGATCACGCGCCCGCGCGCGGCGAGCGCCGCGTCGGCCAGCGCACCCATCATGCCGACGTGGCCGCCGCCGAACACGACCTCGATGCCCTGCTGCGCGAGCCAGGTGCCCAGGTCGCGTGCCGCCGCCGCGTACTCGGCGCGCGCCCCCGGCTGAGAGCCGCAGAACACGCACACCGAGCGCAGCGCGCCGCTCATTCGGACTTCGGCTCGCGCGCCAGCAGGCGCTGCAATGCGTCGCGCGGCGACAGCCGGCCGTCGAGCACCGCGCCCACCGCCTGCGTCAGCGGCATGTCGACACCGAGCGCCTGCGCACGCGCCGCCACCGCTGGCGCCGACCACACGCCCTCGGCCACGTGACCGAGATCGGCCAGCGCTTCGGCCAGCGTGCGACCCTGCCCGAGCATCAGTCCCACCTTGCGGTTGCGCGACAGGTCGCCGGTGCAGGTCAGGATCAGGTCGCCCAGCCCGGTGAGCCCGGTGAAGGTCTCGGCGCGCGCGCCCAGCGCCACGCCCAGGCGCGTGATCTCGGCCAGGCCGCGCGTGATCAGCGCCGCCCGGGCATTCATGCCGAGGCCGAGCGCATCGGCGATCCCGGTGGCGATCGCCAGTACGTTTTTCACTGCGCCACCAACCTCGACCCCGACCACGTCGTCGGTCGAGTAGATGCGCAGGGCGCCCGCATGGAAGGTCTGCGTGACCTGCGCGCAGAACTGCGGAGTGCCGGCCACGGTCAGCGCCGTGGGCAGGCCGCGCGCGACCTCCTCGGCAAAGCTCGGACCCGACAGCGGTCCGGCAGCACGCAGCGCGCCGAGTTCGGCCGCCACCACCTGGTGCGCGAGCAGACCCGTATCACGTTCGAAGCCCTTGCACAGCCAGACCAGCGGCGCCTCGCTGCCGGCGTCGCGCAGGGCGCGCACCAGGCCGCGCAAGGCCCCGGTGGGCGTGGCCACGACGATCAGGTCGCAGCGCGCGAGCGCCGCCGCCAGGTCGGACGTGACCGCCAGCGCGGCCGGCAGCGGATGACCGGGCAGATAGCGGTCGTTGCGGCGCGTCGCCTCGATCGCGGCGGCCTGCGCGGCATCGCGTGCCCACAGGCGCACGGCGTGGCGCGGCGCCAGCGCGCAGGCGACCGCCGTCCCCCACGCGCCCGCGCCCAGCACCGCGACGTTCATGCGGCGCGCGGCGTGCTCACTGCGGCGTGGTCGACGCCGGCGCCAGGGTCCCGCCCTGGCGCTGGGCCAGCCGCTGCTGGTAGAGCGACTCGAAGTTGATCTCGGCCAGATGGATCGGCGGCAGGCCGGTGCGGTTGATCAGATCGGCCACGTTGGCGCGCAGGTAGGGGTAAATGATCCCCGGGCAGACGATGCCGACGATCGGCTCGAACTGGTCATCCGGAATGCCGCGCATCTCGAAGATGCCGGCCTGCTTGGCCTCGACCAGGAACAGCACCTTGTCCTTGAGCTTGGCGGTGGTGGTCACGCGCACCACGACCTCGACGATCCCGTCGAGCACCTTCTCGTTGCTGACCTCGAGCTGAACATCGACCTGCGGCTGCTCCTGCTCGAGGAAGATCTTCGGCGCGTTGGGCAGTTCGAGCGAGGCATCTTTCAGGTAGACGCGCTGCAGCTGGAACACCGTGGCGGGAGCCGCCGCGGTGCCGGCGGTGCTGTTGGTTTCGGCCATGGGAAATCCGTTTCGATGCGGCCCGGCGGGCGGTGCCGCGGTGATGAAACGCCGACGAAGCCGGCGCGGGATCAGCTGCCAGCCGGGGTTCCGGCCAGCAGCGGGGTGAGTTTGCCGTCGCGATCGAGCGCCGACAGGTCGTCAAAGCCGCCCACGTGGGTCGTGCCGATGAAGATCTGCGGCACCGTGCGCCGGCCGGTCTTCTCGATCATTTCGTCCTTGCGGGCCGGATCGAGGTCGATGCGGACCTTCTGGATCTCGGTCACGCCGCGCGCCTTCAGCAGCATCTCGGCGCGCTGGCAATAGGGGCACACGGCGGTGCTGTACATCACCACGGGGGCTGTCATTGCGTTGTCCTTCAAGAGAGCGTCGCCGCCACTATTTCTTGACCGGCAGGCCGGCTTCGCGCCACGCCGCCAGGCCACCGGCCAGCACGAACACTTCGCCGAAGCCCGCCGAGCGCAAATGGGCCGCCGCCGGGCCGGCGCTGGTGCCGGTGTTGCAGACCACGATCACCGGGCGCTCCTTCTTCAACTCGCCCAGCCGCTCCTTGATGGCCGCGGTCGGCATGTTGCGGGCATTCGGCAGCGAGCCCTTGGCGAAGTCGTCGGCGTTGCGCACGTCGACGATCTGCGCGTTCTTGCTGTTGATGAGCTGTGTGGCCTGCAGCGTGGACAGCGCGGGGCCGGCTGCGCGGCTGCGGATGAACGGCCAGACCAGCATCGCACCGCTCAAAAAAGCGATCGCGATCAGAAAAATGTTGTCGATGAAGAACTGCACGCGCGGCTCTCGAAGTGAGCGAAGGGGACAGATTATAAAATGCCGCGCATCGGCGCCCTCATCCATCGGGGTCGCATCGCCCAAGGACCGGGAAAACATGCACAAACTCGTGCTGATGCGCCACGGCGAAAGCCAGTGGAACCTCGACAACCGCTTCACCGGCTGGACCGACGTCGACCTCACCGACAAGGGCCGCGCCGAGGCCGCTGCCGCTGGCGAACTGCTCAAGCGCGAGGGCTACGCGTTCGACATCGCTTACACCTCGATGCTCAAGCGCGCCATCCGCACGCTCTGGCTGACCCTCGATGCGCTGGATCAGATGTGGCTGCCGGTGGTGCACAGCTGGCGCCTGAACGAACGGCACTACGGCGCGTTGCAGGGCCTGAACAAGTCCGAGACCGCGGCCCGCTTCGGCGAGCAGCAGGTGCTGATCTGGCGCCGCGCCTATGCCATCGCGCCCGATCCGCTGACGCCGGACGACCCGCGCTGGGCCGGCAACGACCCGCGCTACAAGCACGTGCCGGCCGGGGAAATGCCCGCCACCGAGTGCCTGCGCGATACCGTGACCCGCGTGCTGCCGTTCTGGAACGACTCGATCGCGCCGGCCCTGCAGCGCGGCCGCCGGGTGCTGATCGCCGCTCACGGCAATTCGCTGCGCGCTCTCATCAAGTACCTGGACAGCGTCTCCGACGACGATATCGTCGGTCTGAACATTCCCACGGCGCAGCCGCTGGTCTACGAACTCGATGACCAGCTCAAGCCGATCCGCCACTACTACCTGGGCGATCCGCAGGAGATCGCGCGCGCGATGGCGGCCGTCGCCGCGCAGGGCAAGGCCGGTGCGGCGAAAACCTAGCGCCGAGATCGCAATCGCGCTGGCGCTTGGCGTGCTGGTCGGCGCACCGGCCGCTGCACAGCAGAAGCCCGCGCCACGCGCCGAGCCCAGGAGCGCGCCGCAGCAGCCAGCCCGCGCCGCCAGCGCACCCGCGCGACCGGCCGCCGACCCCGGTACGACGGCCCGTCGCCAGCGCGAGCTGCGCACCGAGCAGCAGCGGCTGCAAGCCGAGCTGTCGCGGACCAAACGCCGGCTGGTGGCCGCCGAGGCGTCCCACAGCGAGGCCACCGATGCGCTGAAGGAGTCGGAGGCGGCCATCTCCGCCGTCAACAAGAGGCTGCGCGAACTGTCGGCCAACCGGCGGCAGGTGGAAAAGCAGATCGCCGCACTGCAGGACCGCAGCCGTGCCGTCGCCGCGCGCCAGGGCGCGCAGGAGCGCGCCCTCGGCCAGGTGCTGCAGGCGCAGCTCGTGCTGGCACAGCAACCAGCCTGGCATCGGCTGCTCGATGGCGCCTCCCGCAACAGCATGGACAGGATCTCGCCTACCTCGGCTACATCGCGCGCGCCAGCAGCCAGTCGATCAGCGAATTGCAGGAACGGCGCGAGGAACTCGCCGCTCTCGAGAGCGAGTCACGCGACAAGCGGGCCGAGCTGGCCACCATTGCCGCGGCGGAAGACGAAGGTCGCAAGCAGTTGCTGCGGCAGCAGGCCGCGCGCAAGCAGACGCTCGATCGGCTGGCACGGCAGATCGGCAGCCAGCGCCAGTCCCTCGCCACGCTCGAGCGCGACGACAAGCGGCTGGCGTCGCTGCTGGACGAACTGGGCAAGGTGCTGGCCGAACAGCAGCGCCGCGAGCAGGCGGCGCGCGCGCGCAGGGAGCCGCCACGGCCGGCGCCGACGCCGACGCGGCCGGACCCAGGTCGGCCTGCCACGCCGGCCGACATCGATCCACCGGCCGGCTCGCGCATCGCCCAGCTCAAGGGCAAGATGCCGCTCCCGGTGCAGGGCGAGGTCACGGCCCGCTTCGGCTCGACCCGGCGCACCGAAGCGGGCGTGAATGCACCCACCTGGAAGGGGGTGTTCATCCGCGCGCCGCAGAGTGCCGAGGTGCACGCGGTGGCCGCCGGTCGGGTGGTGTTCGCCGACTGGCTGCGCGGTTTCGGCAACTTGCTGGTGCTCGATCACGGCGAGGGCTTCCTTACCGTCTACGGCAACAACGAAACGCTGCTGGCCAACGCCGGGGAACGAGTCGCCGCCGGCGAGGTCATTGCTTCAGTCGGGAACACCGGCGGCAATGCGGACCCCGGCCTATACTTTGAGATGCGCTTTCAGGGTCGTCCAATCGACCCACTGCGCTGGGCCGCGGCGCGCTAGGCTGCGTCTCGCATCTCTTTCCTGAGTTACCCCTTCCGAAGGCGGTCTGGAGGTCGCATGAGCGGACGTTTGCGCAACTTGGGCTTGATCGGTGTCGGCGCTGTCGCCGGCGTGGCGATCAGCCTCGGCATTTCTGCCTACGCCTTCCGCGACAGCCGCGGCCCGATCCCGCTCGAGGAGATCCGCCAGTTCACGGACGTCTTCGGTGCGATCAAGAGCAACTACGTCGAGCCGGTCGATGACCGCAAGCTGATCCAGGAAGCGATCAGCGGGATGCTGACCGGGCTCGACCCGCACTCGGCCTTCCTCGACTCGGACGCCTTCAAGGATCTGCAGGCCGGCACCCAGGGCGAATTCGGCGGCCTCGGCATCGAGGTCGGCAGCGAGGACGGCACGATCCGCGTGATCGCCCCGATCGACGACACACCGGCCGCGCGCGCCGGCATCAAGTCGGGCGATCTCATCATCAAGATCGACGACAAGCTCACGCGCGGCATGACGCTGCCAGACGCGGTCAAGCTCATGCGCGGCAAGCCCAAGACCGGCATCACGCTGACGGTGGCGCGCAAGGGCGAGGCCAATCCGCTCGAGTTCCGGCTGGTGCGCGACGTGATCCGCGTGGTGTCGGTGCGCTCGAAGATGGTCGAACCCGGCTATGCCTTCATCCGCATCTCGCAGTTCCAGGAGCGCACGGTCGAGGACCTGGTCAAGCACATGAACGATCTGTTCCGCCAGGGCCCGGTCAAGGGTCTGGTGCTCGACCTGCGCAACGACCCGGGCGGCCTGCTGCACTCGGCGGTCGGGGTATCGGCCGCGTTCCTGCCGGCCAACTCGCTGGTGGTGTCGACCGACGGCCGCAACGACGACGCGCGCCGCAAGTTCGTCGCCGCCCCGCAGGACTACCAGCGCAGCCGCGGCGAAGACGTGCTCAGCCGCCTGCCCAAGGAAGCCAGGAGCGTGCCGATGGTGGTGCTGGTCAACGGCGCCTCGGCCTCGGCCTCGGAGATCGTCGCCGGCGCGCTGCAGGACCACAAGCGCGCCACCGTGATCGGCACCCAGACCTTCGGCAAGGGGTCGGTGCAGACCATCATCCCGATTCGCACCGACGCCGACTCGCCGGCCGCGATCAAGCTCACCACGGCACGCTACTACACGCCGAGCGGCCGCTCGATCCAGGCCAAGGGCATCGTGCCCGACCTGCCGGTGGAAGACACGCCCGAGGGCAATTTCGCCGGCTTCACGGTGCGCGAGGCCGATCTGGCGCGCCACCTTGAAGAGAAAGCGGCCACTCCCCAGGGCGTCAAGCCGCCGGTGGAGGCCGCACCGGTCGCGCCGACCAGCGCCGCCCCGACCTCGCCGGCAGCCCCGCCGGCCGTGCCGCAGCGGCGCTACGAGTTCGGTTCGGTCGAGGACTTCCAGCTGAAGCAGGCGCTCAACCATCTGCAAGGCCGGCCGGTCGACGTCGCCAAGCAGCGCGACAACGTGGCTGCCGCCCCGGCCCCGGCGACGCCGAGGAAGTGATCCGGCTGCCCCGCGAAAACGGGCCGCACTGCGGCCCGTTTTCGTTGCGCCCCACCCGCATCGAACCTGCTTTCGCCCGCCTGCGCGTGCACCGATGAACGACGACGAGTTGCTGCGTTACTCGCGCCACATCCTGCTCGACGAGATCGGCGTCGATGGGCAAGCGCGCATCCGCGCTGCGCATGCGCTGGTGATTGGCGCCGGCGGGCTGGGCTCGCCGGCCGCTCTGTACCTGGCCTCGGCCGGCGTCGGCCGGCTGACGCTGGTGGACGGCGACCGGGTCGATCTGACCAACCTGCAACGCCAGATCCTGCACACCAGCGACCGCGTCGGCCAGTTCAAGGCAGACTCCGGCCGCACCACGCTGGCCGCGCTCAATCCGCAGGTCGAGGTGCTTGCGCTCGCCGAGCGCGTGGCCGGCGAGCGGCTCGATGCGCTGGTGCGCACGGCAACCGTGGTGCTCGACTGCAGCGACAACTTCGCCACGCGTCACGCCATCAACCGCGCCTGCGTGGCACACCGCAAACCGTTGGTGTCGGGCGCGGCGGTGCGCTTCGATGGCCAGTTATCGGTGTTCGACCTGCGCCAGCCGGAGTCCGGCTGCTATGCCTGCGTGTTCCCGGAGGGCGAAGGCCAGGACGAGCTGTGCGCGGTGATGGGCGTGTTCGCGCCGGTGACGGGCATCATCGGCAGCCTGCAGGCGGCCGAGGCGCTGAAGCTTGCCGCCGGCTCGACACAGGCCATCGGCACCTCGATGCAGGGCCGGTTGCTGTTGCTCGATGCGCTGTCGATGGACCTGCGCACGGTGCGCGTGCCGCGCGATCCACGCTGCCCGGTATGCGGCCACCGGAACTGACCCAAGCCACCCGACCCAGACGTCCAGACACCAATCAGCGCCGCAAGCGCGCCCACCGATCCTCGCATGCGATTCCTCTCCCTCTCCGCCCGCGCGGCCCTGGCTGCGGTCGCTGCATTCGCCGTGGTCGCGATGGCGGTCGCGCTCTACCTGCAGTACGGGCTGGACCTGAAGCCCTGCCCGCTGTGCGTGATGCAGCGGATCGCCTGCATCCTGGCCGGCGCCATCGCCCTCGTGGGCGCGCTGCTGGCGCGCCGGCGCGGCGTGCAGATGATGTTCCTCGGCGCTTCGCTGCTGCCGGCGCTGGCCGGCGCCGGAGTCGCGGTGTGGCACGTGTGGATCCTGGCCTTCCCGCCCGAGTCGATGACCTGCGGGCGGCCATTCGAGTGGTTTCATGCGGACTTCCCGCTGGCAGTCTGGCTGCCGCGCCTGTTCCGCGGCGACGGCGACTGCCTCAGCACCGAGTGGTCGCTGCTCGGCATGGGCATCCCGCACTGGTCGCTGGTGGGCTTTGTCGTCGTGCTGGCGCTGTTGCTGGCCGGTCTGCGCGCCGCGGCACGGAGCCGCTGAGGCGTCGCGATGTAGCCCGCCGCTGCGGCGTTGAGCTGGCGGCTTGCGCGGCGCGCCGACGGCGGATCAGGCAAGCAGCGCCGGCAACTGCGCTTCGAGGCCGTCGGCCGGCAGCTTGCGGAAACCGCTCTTGGCGAAGCGGTGCCAGCGGCCGATCACGTAGGCCACGGTCAACGCAGCCTGCGCGTTGGCATCGAGCGTGGCCGGTACCTCCTGCTGCGAGACGGCCACGCGGAAGCCCTGCCGCAGCGAACTCTCGATCCGCTCCAGCAACTGGTTCATCCGCTCCTGCAGCCGCTCGTGCTCGTTGACCAGCGCATCGCCGATCAGCACGCGCGTCATGCCGCGATTGGTGGTGGCGAACTCGAGCAGCATGCGCACCATGCGGCCGACCTGCTTGATGCCGGACGACTCCTTGGTCTCGATCTCGTTGATGAGGCCGAAGATCGTGGTCTCGATGAACTCGATCAGGCCTTCGAACATCTGCGCCTTGCTGGCGAAGTGCCGATACAGCGCCGCCTCCGACACACCGAGCCGGGCGGCGAGCGCGGCGGTGGTTACCTTCTCGCCCTTGGGATCTTCCAGCATCGTCGCCAGCGTCTGCAGGATCTGCAGGCGGCGCGCGCCGGGCTTACGGCGTCCGCTCGGGGGGCCGCCTGCGTCGGCGGTCTTGTGGTCGGTCGGTGCTGGGATAGTCATGGCCGCGGGCCGGCATCGGAACGCGGCAAATCTACTTGAATGCGCGCCGGGCGTGGGGAGTTACTTCCACGCCGGCGCTTGACCCGCCGGCTAGTGCAGGCTGCAGAAACAGTAGGCGTAGGCCTGCAGGGGATCGTCGCGGCTGGCCGCGAACAGGCGCGCCAGGCGCTGCATCTCGCCCTGCACTTCCGGTGCGACCGCACCGAGCCCGAACGGCAGCGACAGGCCGAACTGCGCCTGCAGCGTGGCCGCGACCTGGCCGAGGAGCATCGTCAGCCAGCGCTCGATCCCGCGCTGCTCGCGTTCCAGGTAGGTGACGCGATAGTCGGTCAGCTTGGCGCGCTCGGCCGCACCGGCCAGCGCATCCTGCAGCCCGCCGAGCCGGTCGACCAGGCCGTGCTGCTTGGCCTGCTGGCCGGTCCAGACCCGCCCCTGCGCGACTTCGTTGATCTTCTCGGGCGTGGTGTTACGCGCCGCGGCCACCTGGCCGATGAAACGCTGGTAGTAGTGGTCGATACGTGTCTGAACCATCTGCGCGAGGCGCTTGTCCAGAGGTTTGCCGGGGTCCATCGCACCCGTGATCCAGGTGGTCGAGGCGCCGCCGGTGCCGACCCCGATCTTTTCCAGCGTGCGATCAAAGCTCGGCAACACGCCAAACACGCCGATCGAGCCGGTGATGGTGGCCGGGTCGGCGACGATCTCGTCGGCGGACATCGCGATCCAGTAGCCGCCGGAGGCCGCCAGGTCGCCCATCGAGGCCACCACCGGCTTGCCGGCCTGGCGCGTCAGTTCGACCTCGCGCCGCACGAGTTCGGAGCCAAACACGCTGCCCCCCGGCGAGTCGATGCGCAGCACGAGCGCCTTGATGTCGTCGTTCTCGCGCGCGCGGCGGATCACTTCGGCGGTGGCGCGGCCGCCGATCATCCCGGGCGCGGCGTCGTCGTCGACGATCTCGCCCTGCGCCACCACCACGCCGATCGCCGGCCCTGACTTGGCCTCGATCGTCGCCAGGTAGCCTTCGAAACCGATCTGGCGGAACGTGCCCTGCTTGTCGTCGCCCGGTGCACCGCGCGCCACGAACAGCGCGCGGAACTCGTCGCGCGTCTTCAGGCCATCGACCAGCTTCTCCTTCAGCGCGAGTTGCGCCAGATCGCCGCCCGCCTCGGCCATGCGCTGCGGCAGTTCGTCGATCATCTGCGTCAACGCGCCTTGGGGCAGCTTGCGCGCGCTCTCCACCTCAGCGGTCCAGGTCGACCACAGGTCGTTCATCCAGGCCAGGTCCGCCTCCAGTGCTTCGGGCGAGGGCGCCTGCCGCGTCAGCGGTTCGATCGCGCTCTTGTACTTGCCGGCCTGAAAGCCGTGCATCGTGATGCCGAGCTTGTCGAGCGCGTCCTTGAAGTACAGGCCACTGCCGCCGATGCCGCGCAGCGTGACGCTGCCGTACGGATGCAGGTACACCTCGTCGGCGTGCGCGGCGAGGAAGTACTGGCGTTGCGAGAAGTCCGAGCCCCAGGCCACCACCTCCTTGCCGCTCTTCTTGAAGCGCGCCAGCGCTGCCGCCACCTCGCGCAGGCTGGCGGTGCCGCCGCCCGACAGATCGTCGAGCACCAGCACCGCGCGCGCAATGCTCGGGTCGTCCGCGGCGGCATCGAGCGCAGCCAGCACGTCGCGCACGCGGGTCTCGCGCCGCTCGCCGCCAAGCGTCTCCGAAAGCAGGATGTCGCTGCCGGCGCGCGTGTACTGCTCCACCAGGTCGCCGTGCAGGTTGAGCACGAGCGCGGTCTTTTCCTTCAGCACCGGCTTGCGGTCACCACTGAACCAGGCGATCGCCAGCACCACCAACAGCGCCAGGAACAGCAGGTTGAATACCAGGCGGCGGGTGCCGTCGAGCAGCCACCACAGGGCGCCGAAGGTGCGGCGAATGATGCCGGGACGCGAGGCCATCGAAGACTCCAGTCGATCATGCGTTGGACGTGTCAAGAGCGTCAGAGCTTACCGAGGCAAGCTGTCGATTGCGGCCGCCATTGCCCCTGTTTGCGACGAGGTGCAGCAGTCGTGCGACGACCGCCTGCCGAGAGCGCGCGAACCACGTCCTGGCGCCCTCAGCCGCCGCGCAGCCGGGCCAGCGCGCGCGGCAGGTCACGCACCGAACGGATGCGCAGGTCGACGTAAGCCGGGCGGCCGGGCGGCCGGCGCCGGCGCGGATGCACCGGACTGACCAGCACCGTCCGGAAGCCGAGCGCACGCGCCGCCTTCAGGTTGGCGAGGCTGTCCTCGACCAGCACCGCCCGCCCCGGCGCACAGCGTTCGCGCGCCAGCATCGTGCGCAGCATCAGTTGCGACGGCTTGGGCCGGAACTGGCCGTGCACGCGCATCGACTCGATGGCGTAGCGCTGCGGCAGGTGCGGCAGCAGCGACAGTTCTCGCACCACCGTGTGCGCATACGCGTCCGGCGCGTTGGTCAACAGTACCTTGCGCCCGCTCAGCGCGCGAAACAACACGGTCAGCCCGCGCTCGGCCCGCAGCAACGACGGGATGTCGAAGTCATGCGTTTCGCGAAGGAAGTGATGCGGGTCGACGGCGTGGTGCCGCGTAAGACCGAGCAGGGTGGCACCGTAGCGATGCCAGTAGGTCTGGCGCAGGCGGTTGGCCTCGACCTCGTCCACCGCCAGATGGCGCTGCACGTACTCCGTCATGCGCCGGTTCAGCACGCCGAAGATCGCGTGCGAGGCGTCGTGCAGCGTGTCGTCGAGATCGAAGAAGAGGGGGGGAGGGGGGGAGGGGGGGGGGGGGGGGGGGGGGGAGGGGGGGAGGGGAGGGGGGGGCGAGTAAGAGGTGAATCGGCGCGACGGCATCGATCGAAAGGGCCGCGCGCGAAGCGCGCTCGTTGCGTTTGACATTGGGTCGGGCGCCCGGCCGCTCCGAAGCTCGACCCACTGATTCGACTCGAATTCGTGCACGTGCGACGCGCAGCGTCGCGCACACGAATTCGACCTAATGGCTCTTGATCATCGTGCCCACGCCCTGATCGGTCAGGATCTCCAGCAGCAGGCAATGGTCGACGCGGCCATCGATGATGTGCACGGAATTGACGCCGCTCTTGGCGGCCTCCAGTGCCGAGGAGATCTTCGGCAGCATGCCGCCGCTAATGGTGCCGTCGGCGAACAGTTCGTCGATCTGGCGCGCGGTCAGCCCGGTGATCAGGTTGCCGTTCTTGTCGAGCACGCCCGGGGTGTTGGTCAGCATCACCAGCTTCTCGGCCTTCAGCACCTCGGCAATCTTGCCGGCCACGACGTCGGCGTTGATGTTGTACGAGAGGTTGTCTTCGCCGAAGCCGATCGGCGAGATCACCGGGATGAAGGCGTCGTCCTGCAGCGCCTTGACCACCGCCGGGTTGATCTTCTCGATCTCGCCAACCTGCCCGATGTCGTAGAACTTGCTCGGGTCGTTCTTGTCGGGCATCTTCATGCGCCGGGCGCGGATGAGCGCGCCGTCCTTGCCCGTGAGGCCGACGGCCTGGCCGCCGAAGCTGTTGATCAGCATCACCAGGTCGCCCTGCACTTCGCCGGCCAACACCCACTCGACGACTTCCATCGTCTCTTCGTCGGTCACGCGCATGCCCTGGATGAACTCACTCTTCTTGCCGACCCGCTCCAGCGCCTCGTCGATCTGCGGGCCGCCGCCATGCACCACGACCGGGTTCATGCCGACCAGCTTCAGCAGCACGACGTCGTGTGCGAACGCTTTCTGCAGCGCCGGGTCGGTCATCGCATTGCCGCCGTACTTGATGACGATCGTCTTGCCGTGGAAGCGGCGGATGTAGGGCAGCGCCTCCGACAGGATGTCGGCCTTCAGCTGCGGCGTCAGGGGCGGGCGTTCCTCGGCGGTGGACGACATGCGGACCGGGTGTCGAAGTGGCGAGTGAAAAGTCTATCAGTGCCACTCCGGTGTCCTGCGGGGTCGCCAGCAAGTACGCGGCGTCTTCCTCGGAACGCTTGACCCGAGGCAAGCGCGGCCGTCCGCGCAATGTTCGACAATCGGCGCCACCACGCTTGGGGAGCCCGACATGGAACAGCAGTTCGAGATCACCGGCATGCACTGCGCCGGGTGCGTCAACCGCGTCACGAAGGCGCTGCAGCCGCTGGCCAACGAGGTCAGCGTGACGCTGGAGCCGCCGCGCGCGACGCTCGACGCGGACGCGCCTCTCGCACTGGATGTGGTGCGCTCGGCCGTGGCGGCGGCCGGCGCATTCGAGGTGCACGCGCTCTAGCCACGCGCGTGGAGACGGGCGGCGCCTCAGCGGGCGCCGCCCGGCGCGATCACTTCGGCAGAACGACCGAGTCGATCACGTGGATCACGCCGTTGCGGGCGCGGATGTCGGTGGTGGTGACGGTGGCGTTGTCGACCATCACCTTGCCGCCCTCAACCTTGACCGTCAGCGCCTGGCCCTGCACGGTCTTCACCGCGCCCGGCTTGACGTCCTTCGCCATAACGACGCCCGGAACCACGTGATACGTCAGCACCGAGGTCAGCTTGGCCTTGTCCTTCAGCAGCGCGTCGAGCTGGTCTTTCGGGATCTTCGCGAAGGCCGCATCGGTCGGCGCGAAGACCGTGAACGGGCCGTCACCCTTCAGCGTCTTGACCAGGTCGGCCGCCTGCAGTGCCGTGGCCAGGGTCTTGAAGTTGCCGGCGGCCACCGCCGTGTCGACGATGTCCTTGGTGGCAGCGTCTTTGCTGGCGTGGGCTGCGGTGGCGACGAAGGCCAGCGAGCCGATGGCGAAAGCTGCGAACAATTTCTTCATGTGCATCTCCGGGGAAAGCGGCCGCGCAGGATGCGCGGCCGGTGATTCGACGACGCGGGCAGGCTGCCCGCGCCTTTACGCCTCGACTCAGCGATCGTTGAGGACCTTGAACTGAAACGGCTGGCCGCCGGCGCAGGCGCCGGTCGTGCTCAGGCAGCCGACGGCGGCGATCGTGACCACCTCGCCCGCGGCCAGCGTGAAGCTCTGGCTCGCGACCACGGTGTTCTGGCCGGTGGCCGTCACGCCGAGCGAGTAGCTGCCGGGGGCCAGCGCCAGCGACTGCGAAGTCGCGTTCGGGAAGGCCAGGTTGGTGACCACGCGCGAGGCAATCGTGCTGCCGTTGAGCGCGACCACGTCGACCGCCGGTGCATCCGGCGACAAATGGATTACGCGCACCTTCGCTTGGCCGGCGATCGGCGCCCGGTCATCGGCGTAGGCCGCCAGTCGCAGTTGCTGGGCGCCGGTGCCATTGAGCAGGCCGATCGCGAACACACTGGTGCTCGAACCGCGCGCCAGCGCGGCGCCGTTGAGGTTCAGCACACCGTCGAGCGAGCCAGCCAGCGCCACCGAGGCGTCGTAGGTACCACTCGGAACGACGATGAATCCGGAGTCGACCGGGAAGGTGACGCCCTGCAGCACGCGGTTGGCGGCAGAGTTCGCCGCACCTGGCGCCTTCAGGAAAACGTCCACCGCCGGCACGTTGGGGGAGAAGTGAGCGACGCGCAGGTTGGCACGCGTGTCACGCACAAAGGCCGCCGCCGCACCCTTGGGTGCGAGCAACAGCTGGATCGGGGAGTTGCTCGGGCCGGCATCGGGCACGGCGACGACTACGGCATCGGTCCCGGCCGCCAGTTGGAGCGTGCCGGAGTCAAATGCAATGTCGGTACTTCCGACGGCGCGTGCACGCACGCGGTAGCTGCCGGCCGGCACGCTCAGAGCGGCCTGCGCCGCGGCCGGTGCCTGCTGACCAAAGGCGAGCGCGGGGATGGTCGGCATCGCGGGCAGCGCATCGTTGGGAGCCGTGACGAAGATGTCGACCGCTGGCACCGCCGGTGCGCCGTGAACCACGCGCAGACTGACCTGGCCGGCGGCCGGTGTCGTCGCCGCATCGTCGATCAGCACGGCCTGCAGCCGGGTGTCGCCGGTGGTGCCGCTGCCGATGGCGATCGCGGTGTAGAAGCGCCCGTCGGCCAGCGGGGCCGAGACGTCGATCGGACCAACACTGGCAGGTTGGCCAGCCAGCGTCACCTGCACCCGCGTCGAACCGGCGGGCACTGCATTGAAGCCCGACGCCTGCCCGAATGTCACGCCCGCCAGCGCGCGTGCGCCGTTGACGTAAATGTCGACGGCGGGCGTCGATGCCGACGCATGGATCGCACGCAGGTTGGTCTGCGGCACTGGCGGCGGGACCGCAATGTCATCATCATCGTCGAACACGCCACAAGCGCTCAGGACGAGCGCCGCGAGGGCGGCCGCCCCCGCGCGAAACAACGACCTCTTCATGCAATTCCTCCAGGGATTCAGGTGGCAGGCTTGGACTGCAGCCTGCGAGCGACGAGGGCTCGCGAGGCCAAGGATTGACCAGATGGTTTAGTTTGAGAACCGATCAGTCACGATGAGTGTAACTGCAAAGTTAATCTTCTTTACTAATCAGTATCTTCCCTGATCGCTCGCGCCGATGGTCGAATCAACTCTTAAAGAACAACAACTTAGGCTTCGCGAGAGCGTCATCCTGCAGGCCGTGAATCAGCTCCTCGCGCAAAAGGGCTATGACGCGATGACCGTCGACGGGGTCGCGGCACAGGTCGGGCTGACCAAGCCGAGCCTGTACAAGCACTTCGAGTCAAAGGAAGCGCTGGCCGCCGCGGCGCTGATCCGGTTGCTCGATCAAGCGCTGGCCGCCACACGGGCGCAGCCGACGGAGGTGCCGGCCGGCGAGCGTCTGCGCGCTGTATTGCGCTGGGCACTGACCCAGCATCTGGCGGGCGCGATGCCGCTGCTGCCGTCGACGCGCTCGTCGCTGCGCGAGGCGCTGCTGAAGAACGAGCGTTACGTTGAGCGCTTGCAGGCGCTGAGCGCGCTGCTGCTGGAGTGGATCGACGAGGCGCAGCGTGATGGGCAGATCGACGCGACGCTGCCTTCGGAAGTGGTGCTGTACACGCTGTTCGCGCGCAGCTGCGACCCGGTGCTCGACTTCCTGCGCGACAGCGGCCAGTACGACGACACGCGCGTGCTGGACCTGGTGCTGGCCACCAGTTTCGACGGCCTGCGTCCGCGCCGCTGACGCGGCGCGCGGCTACCGCTACAGCACGTAGCGGGCAAGATCCTCGTTCTGCACCAGGTCGCCGAGGCAGCGGTCGACGTAGGCCGCGTCCACCGTGAGCGCCTGGCGGCCGCCGTTGCCGGCCTCGAACGACACTTGCTCGAGCAGTTTCTCCAGAACGGTGTACAGGCGCCGGGCGCCGATGTTCTCGGTCTTCTCGTTGACGCGGCAGGCGATCTCGGCCAGCCGCGCCACGCCTTCCGGCGTGAACTGCAGGTCGACCTCTTCGGTGGCGAGCAGCGCCTGGTACTGGCGCGTCAGGCAGGCGTCGGTGGCAGTGAGGATGCGCTCGAAATCGGCGCTGGTGAGCGAATCCAGCTCGACCCGGATCGGAAAACGGCCCTGCAACTCGGGAATCAGGTCGCTCGGCTTGGCGAAGTGGAACGCGCCGCTGGCGATGAACAGGATGTGGTCGGTCTTCACCATGCCGTACTTGGTGTTGATCGTCGTGCCCTCGACCAGCGGCAGCAGGTCGCGCTGCACGCCCTGGCGCGAGACATCGGCGCCCTGCACTTCCGAGCGGCTGGCGATCTTGTCGATCTCGTCGAGGAAGACGATGCCGTTCTGCTCGACATTGACAAGCGCACGCGACTTCAATTCGTCTTCGTTGACCAGGCGCGCAGCCTCCTCGTCCGCCGCCAGCTTGAGCGCCTCCTTCACCTTGAGCTTGCGTGACTTGCGCCGGCCCTGGCCGAAATTCTGGAACAGCGACTGGATCTGCTGCGTCATCTCCTCCATGCCGGGCGGCGCCATCATCTCCACCTGTGGCATCGCCTGCGCCAGCTCGATCTCGATCTCCTTGTCGTCGAGATCGCCCTCGCGCAGCTTCTTGCGGAACTTCTGGGCGCGTGTCGCATCTCGGCGTCGCATCGCCGGCGCCGGTCGTCGGCGAAGCCGAACGTCCGCGGGCCGGCGGCACCAGCACGTCGAGGATGCGATCCTCGGCGGCGTCTGCCGCGTGGGCCGCCACTTTTTTCATCTCGCTCTCGCGCGTCTGCTTGATCGCGATGTCCACCAGGTCGCGAATGATCGAGTCGACGTCGCGTCCCACGTAACCGACCTCGGTGAACTTGGTCGCCTCGACCTTGACGAACGGCGCATCGGCCAGCCGCGCCAGCCGCCGCGCGATCTCGGTCTTGCCCACGCCGGTGGGGCCGATCATCAGGATGTTCTTCGGCGTGATCTCCGCGCGCAGCGGCTCGGCCACGCGCTGTCGGCGCCAGCGGTTGCGCAGCGCGATTGCAACGGCGCGCTTGGCACGGTCCTGGCCGACGATGTGCTTGTCGAGTTCGGAGACGATTTCCTGGGGGGTCATCATGGGCGCGGTGCGCTGCGCGTGTACGCGACCCTTCGGGTCGAACGGGCAGCGCAAAAGCGTTTAGGGAGTGCGGAGTCGGCGGGCGGGGGGGCGAGCGGGCGCAATTCAACTGCAACGAGCGGCCTGCGGCCGCGGTGGGACGAGCGTGGTCGGGCTCGCTCCCGGTCCATTCGGTCAGTCGATCACCTCGATCGTGTGCGACTGGTTGGTGTAGATGCACAGGTCGCCAGCGATGGTCAGCGCCTTCTTGACGATCTCGGCCGGTTCGAGTTCGGTGTTGTCGAGCAGCGCGCGCGCCGCGGCCTGGGCGTACGGGCCGCCGGAGCCGATCGAAATCAGGCCGAACTCGGGTTCGAGCACGTCGCCGTTGCCGGTGATGATGAGCGACGTTTCCCGGTCTGCCACCGCCAACATCGCCTCGAGCCGACGCAGGATGCGGTCGGTGCGCCAGTCCTTGGCCAGTTCCACTGCCGAGCGCAGCAGGTTCCCCTGGTGCTTCTCCAGCTTCGCCTCGAAGCGCTCGAACAGCGTGAAGGCGTCGGCCGTGGCGCCGGCAAAGCCGGCCAGGATGCGATCGTGATAAAGGCGGCGCACCTTGCGCGCACCCTGCTTGATGACGATGTTGCCGAGCGTGACCTGACCATCGCCGCCCATGGCAACGCGCCCGCCGCGCCGCGCTGAAACTATGGTGGTGCCGTGAAACTGTTCCATGATCGAGTCGAGATAGCGCCGGAAACCGCGACTTCAAGCCCGGCGTCGCGCAGCCGCCGCGCGCGCGGTCCGGCCGGACGGGGCTAGGCGCGGCGCGTCTGCACGCTGGCGATCGCGGTGATGCCGAGCAGGTGCAACAGGGCCGCGACCAGCGGATTGACGTTGACGAACTCCACCCGCACGCCAGCGGCCTGCAGCTTCATCAGCATCGTCAGCAGGGTAGTCGCGGTGGAAAACGCCATGCGGCGCAGGTACTGGCACTCGACCGTCAGTTGATCATTGCTGCGCGCCGCGACCGCAAGGCGACCGAAGTACGGCTCCCCTTCGCGCTCGATCACGCCGCGCCAGTCGAGCGGATCGAAGGCGTCCACCGCCGGTTCGGCCGGCGCAACCGGCGCCGACGATGGCGCCGCCGACCGCACCTTAAGGCTGGGCGGCGCAGGTTCCCACGACGGCGGGGACACTTCGAAGGTGATGCAGTACTGGATGCCGGTTTCTTCGAAGTCGGGCTGGCGACCCAGCAGGCGCAGCACTTCGAGCAGCAGCATCCATCCCGCGTCCGAGGCGTCGCGCCGGCCGGACTCGACGGCGGCGCGCAGCGGTTCGAGCAACCGTTCGGGACCGAGCACGGTCAATTCGTGATTCGAACGCTTGAACGCATTGACCACGCGCAACAGCAGTTCGGCACCGACCAGATCGATGCTCCGGGCGGCCGACACGTCGAGGGTGAGCGCGGCATGCTGGGCGGCGAGCGCCTTCAGGTGCTCGAGCGCCTTGACGATCTGCGCATCGATGACCTCGGGCAACTTGACCAGCGGGCCGGTCGCAGCGGCCACCGGCGCCGGCGGAGCGGCCATCGGTGCTGCCTTGGCGTAGTCCATCCACGCCGGCGAGGAGTTTTCGAAGCGCAGCGCGTACTGCATGGTCAACTGCTCGAAACCGGCAGCGTCGCCGCGCTGGTTGACCAGTTCGAACAGCATCTTCCACGCCGTCTGACGATTCTCGCCGACCGTGTCGGTATCGATGCCGTGGCGCATGGTCGCCTCGGCCGCCTCGTCCTGTCCGTTAGCGAACAGGATCGCGGTCTCGTCGATGATCGAGCCTGCGCCCGACGTGTTGACGTCGATCGCGTTGATGTTGCCGAGGAAGGAATCGCTGCCCGGATCGAGCACGTCGGGCGCGGCCGCCGGCGGCGCAGCCACCTCGCCGGAAGCTGACTTGGCCTGCTTGGGGCCGCCCGTGGTCGGGCCCATCGCAGGACTGCCCGTATTTGCCGCCGGCCGCAGGAAGTCGCGCGCCATTTCGGATTCGATGGCGTCGATCTTGGCGGCGGTTTCCATTGCCAGCGAACGCGCCAGGTCGCGCGCCGGAATGGCGTTTTCGGTCGTGGCGAACTTCGCGGGAGGAAAGCCGCGCGCGTTGGCACGCTCGGCCGGATCGGGCAACGGCTTCGACAGCGGCTTGACGACGGGCTTGGAGAGCGGACGCGCCCCCGGGCGGGACGACGAGGCACCGGCGCCACTACGCCCGGAGTCCTTGCCGTCTTTCTTGAAGAACGAGAAGACCACGCAATCCCTTGCAGTGTCCGAGGTCGCCGCCGACAACAACATTGGTCGGCCCGCGTCGCCCCGGACGACCGATCACATCCACACGAAAGGCTACTGGCTGGCCTTCGCCGCGATGCCCGCCAGAAGGCAGGCAATCCGGCCGCATTTCCGTTGCTGCGATTCCGCCCGGCGCCGCAGACCCGCAAGATCCACCCGCGGCGAGTGGTTGGCAAGCGGGGGAATACCGCATCCGCGCTCGAAGAAACGCCGACTTCAGAGCGCTTTTGAGTCTATCAACAATCGTTCGCTGGCCATGCAGACGCACGTCAAGGCGGATCGCGACGCGATCCCCTACGCGGGGGATGTTGTTCAGATGAAGCCGCCGTCCGCCGGCTACTTGGGCGCGGCCGTGACCTGCGCGTCGGTCAGCCGGTAGTACAGGCCGAACGGATCGTCGTTGAGGACATTCAACTGCCCGCTCAGGATCAGCGGGTCGTAGGTGTGCTTGATCGGCGCCTTGGCGCGCACCTCGACGATGTACTCGGGCCCGAGCGACAGGCAGAACGGGCAGTGCGGCGGCCGCATCGTCAGCAGGAAGTGATCGTGTCGCTCGCCGGTGACGATCGGCAGCATGAACCCCTGCAGCTTGACGTCCTTCTGGTGCAGCGCGCGCACCGCAGGCGCGAACTCGGGCACGACCTTCTTGCCTTCGGTGCGCGACTTCACCTGCGACAGCACGTTCCACGACACCACGCCCTTCAACTCGGGCAGCGTGTTGAGCAGCGCCGGATCGATCGGCAACCCGAGCGAATTGCTCGCCCCACCCGGGTTGGCCGGCGGCTGGGCCATGGCGGGCGCCGCCACCGCCAGCGTGGCGGTCAGGAGCATCGGCAACAGGCGGTGCATCAGCGATCGCATGGGGTCAGGTTAGCAAAGGGTCGGCACACTGGCATGTCACCCGGGTCACCCTTGCGCAAGCGCGTCATGCACCTGCATCCGGCTGGCGCGCCAGGCCGGCAGCAGGGCCGCGACGGTGGCCACCGCCATGGCGAGCACGAGCACCCCGGCGACCTGAGGCGGCCAGTCGAACGGCGAGACCGGGAACGATCGCGCCTGCGCCAGTGCCTGCCCCAGCAACGCCACGGCGGCCACCGCCAGTGCCATGCCAAGCAGCACGGCTGCGCCGGCCAGCAGCCAGGCCTCCAGCAGCAGCAGGCCTGCCACCCGCGCGCGGCTCGCGCCCAGCAGGCGCAGGATCGCAATGTCGTAGCGCCGCTCTTCGAGCGCACTCATCAGCGCCACGAACAGCGCCAGCAGTGCCGAGACGAGCAGGACCGCGGCGAACGCGCGCATCGTATCGATGCCGACGCCCACCACCGCGAACAGCCGCGCCACCTCGTTGGCGGGCACCGCGGCCATCAGCTTCGGCTCGGCGTTGATCTGGCGCGGCACGATCGCTGCCGCCAGCGGCGCGGCGTACTGGACCAGGATCGCCGTCACCTCGCGCTCGGCCTGCAGAATGCGGCGCTCCTCGGCATCGGTCGCCTCGCCCTCGTGCACGAACCAGATGCTCTCCAGGTCCGCCAGAACCAGGCGATCGAGCACGGTGCCGCTGGGCGCGAGGACGCCGACCACCCGATATTCGGCATCGTCGTGCACCGGCCCTTCAGGCGACAGGCCATGCGCGCCAAAGAACGCCTGCCCCACGCCCAGGCCGGTCGCGCGCGCGACCTCGGCGCCGATCACCGCCTGCTGGCGGTCCTGCCACAGCGCTCCGCTTGCCAGCCGGCCACCGTAGTGGTCGATCAGCGCCGGCTCGCTGCCGACAATCCGAAAGCCGCGAACGTTGTCGCCGAGCGAAACCGGGATCGCTGACTTCACCAGCCGGTTGGCGCGCACTTGCTCGACCGCCGCCAGCGGCACGTTGCCGGTGGGCACGTCGACGTGATGAACGGCCGACAGGATCAGCTGCAGCGGCGAGCCCTTGGCACCGACCACCAGGTCGATGCCCTGTGCGTCGCGCGTCAGACCGCGCACCAGCTGGCTTTGCACCAGCAGCACAAAGACGAACGTAGCCACTGCAAGTGCCAGCAGCAGGATCGACAGCGCCGTCTGCAGCGGCCGCCGCCGCAGCTGGGCCAGCACGTAGCCGAACGCGTTCACCGCGCGCCCTCGGTCAGTTCGACTACCCGCGCGAAGCGGCCGCGGATGCGCGCGTCGTGCGTGGCGACCACCAGCAGCGCGCCACAGGACTGCGCGGCATGCAGCAGCAGATCGATGCCGCCGGCCGCGCTCGCATCGTCGAGCGCCGAGGTGGGCTCGTCGGCGAGCAGCAGGCGCGGCCGGTTCACCACCGCGCGCGCGATCGCGACCCGCTGCTGCTGGCCGAGCGACAGGCGCGACGGCCGCCGCAACCGCTGCTCACCCAGCGCCAGTGCGACGAGCGCCTGATCGGCACGGCCGTCGTCGGGCCGGCCGACCAGCGACTGCGCCAGCCGCACGTTCTCGCGCGCGGTCAGGCTTTCGATCAGGTGCAGCTTCTGCGGCACCACGCCGATGCGCTGCGCGCGCCAGCGGTCATCGCGCCGCGGGGTGTACAGATCGTCACCGTCCAGCAGCACGTTGCCGGCGCTCGGCGGCAGGATGCCCGCAAGAATGTGCAGCAACGTGGTCTTGCCGGAACCGGAAGCGCCGACCAGGGCGCAATGCTCGCCGGCCGCCAACTCGAGCGAGTCGAGTTGCATGACAAGTCGGTCGGCGTAGCGCTGAACGAGCGAGTGGACGGCAAGCACGGCGGGACTCAATCAGGCCACGGGTAGACCAGAACCGTTGGCTGCGGTTCACGCACCGGCAGCACGACTGTGCGCTAAACGACCGCGCGACGTTGCCGAGGCCCGGTGGGAGTCCAGAGGGAGCCGCGCAGCCGCGCCCCCTCTGCGTCGTTCGGAGCTGCGCAGCAGAAGCTCTACGGCGACCTAGTCGCCGTAGAGCTTCTGCTTGAGCTCGCGTCGCTGCTGCGCCTCGAGCGACAGCGTGGCCGTGGGCCGCGCCAGCAGGCGCGGAATGCCGATCGGGTCGCCGGTCTCTTCGCAGAAGCCGTAGTCACCGCTTTCGATGCGGCCGAGCGCCTGCTGCACCTTCTTCAGGAGCTTGCGCTCGCGGTCGCGCGTGCGCAGTTCGAGCGCGTGTTCTTCCTCGATCGTGGCGCGGTCGGCCGGATCGGGGACGATCACCGTCTCGCGCAGGTGCTCGGTGGTTTCGTCGGCATTGGCGAGCAGTTCACGCTCCATCTGCTGCAGCCGGTACTTGAAGAACGCGAGTTGCTCGTCATTCATGTACGCCGACTCGGGCATCTTGAGCAGACGCTCTTCGGTGGGGAGTTGCTTTCCGTTAACGATCACAGGTGCTTCGCTTCGACTGGCCGATCGGGTCAACAGGTATTCATGGGCTGCCGCCACGTCCTTGGTGGACACGGCGGCCTGGGGCTTAGGCGCAATCGGTCGCGGCGCCGGCATCGGCGACGGCGGTGCGACCACCGGCGCAGGTGCCACGGGGCGCGCACCGGCGGCGATCGGCGCGCGCTTGGGCGGCAAGGGCGGCAGCGCCTTCGCGCCGGGGCCTTTCTTGGCGGGCGCGGCCGGGGCTGCCTTCGCGGGCTTGGCCGCCGGTTTCGCAACCGCCTTGGCCGGAACCTTCGCCGGGGATTTCGTCGTGGCCTTGGCAGCCGGCTTCGCTGATTTCGCGGCAGGCTTCACTGCTTTCGCGGCCGGCTTGGCCGCGGGCTTGACGCTCTTGACGGCGCTCTTTACGGGCTTCGGCGCCGGCTTCTTGGGTGCTGCCTTCTTGGCCGCCTTCTTCACGGGTGCCTTGCTCTTGACTGACATGTGTCCCTCGTCCACCTCTGGGAACCGCGGTCAGCGACGCGCCGCGGTCAGCGTGCCAGGCACGCTTCGAGCCCCTTGAGGATTGCTTCCTTCGGCAGGTTGCGGCCAATGAAAACGATCTTCGAATTGGGCTTCTCGTCCTTGCTCCAGGGACGTCCGACGTCGGCGCCCATCAGCATGTGAACGCCCTGGAAGATCATGCGCCGGTTCGAGCCGTCCATGTAAAGCACGCCTTTATACCGAAGCATGTCGGTACCGTAAACCTGAGTCAGCGCGCCCAGATAGTCCTCGAGCTTGGCCGGATCGAAGGGTTTGCCCGACTGGAAAACGAACGCCTTGATGGCGTCGTCGTGATGGTGGTGGTGATGGTGCCCGTGCGCGTGGTCATGGTCGTGATCGTGGTCGCAGTGATCGTGATCATGGTCGTGGTGCGCATGCGGGTGCTTGGCGTCGTGCTTGACGTCCTTGCCACGCGCCTTGGCCGCATCCGGATGCTCGGTCGCGAGGAAGTCCGGGTCGATCTCCAGGATCGCGTTCAGGTTGAAGCCGCGGATGTCGAGTACATCCTTGACCGGCACCTGACCCATGTGCACGTGCTTGATCGCCGCGCGCGGGTTCATCCGCACCAGCCGCTCGCGCAGCGACTCGATCTCATCGGACGACACCAGATCCGTCTTGCTCATCAGGATGCGATCGGCGAAGCCGACCTGGTTCTGCGCCTCCGGCTGCGCGTCGAGCGTGGCGTGCCCGTGCTTGGCATCGACCACCGTGACCACCGCGTCGAGCAGGTAGTAGCTGGACACGCCTTCGTCCATGAAGAAGGTCTGCGTGACCGGCCCCGGGTTGGCCATGCCGGTGGTCTCGATGATCACGCGGTCGAAGTTCAGTTCCTTGCGCTCACGCTTGTCGCGCAGGTCGTTGAGGATCTTCGACAGGTCGCCGCGCACCGTGCAGCAGATGCAGCCGTTGTTCATCTCGACGATCTGCTCGCTGGTCTCGGTCACCAGCAGTTCGTTGTCGATGCCTTCCGGCCCGAACTCGTTCTCGATCACCGCGATGCGATGGCCGTGCTCCTCCTTGAGGATGCGGTTCAGCAGCGTGGTCTTGCCCGCGCCGAGGAAACCCGTCAACACGGTCACCGGAACTTGCGGCTCTTGCGCTTGCATGATCTGACTCCTGCAGTGTTCGCTCGCGACGCCCGCCCGCCGCCGGTCCCGCACCGCTCGCGCGGGGACGGCGCGCTCGACGTGGCGACACTCGCAGAGCGGGCCGGCGCACGGCGTGAAAGGCGGCAGATTCTATAGAAAGCCCAGTTCGGGCCACGCGCGACCATCGCAAGGCCCTTGTTGCGCCATGCCCGGCGCACCACTTGCGGGCGGCGCGACCGCATTCACTACAGCCGTTGCAGCAGCAGGCCTTTCAGGTACTCGCCCTCGGGATGCGTCATCAGCAGCGGATGATCCTCGCCCGCCGCCAGCCGCCGCAGCATCTGGCACTCGACGCGCGCATCGATCACCGCGCCAGCGATGATCTTCTGAAACAGGTCGACATCGATCGCGCCCGAGCACGAGAACGTCATCAGGTAGCCGCCCGGCGCCAGCAGGCGCAGCGCATTGAGCGCGATGTCCTTGTAGGCGCGCGCCGCGCGGTCCACGTGGTGGTGGGTCGAGGCGAACTTGGGCGGATCGAGCACGATCACGTCGAACGGCGCCACGCCCTCCTGCTTCAGTGCGCGCAGGGCCTCGAACACATCGGCACTGCGCCACTCATGCACGCCACCGGGTCCGCTCGACTGCCCGTTCAGGGTCGCGTTGTCCACCGCTTGCGCCAATGCTTCGGCCGACGAGTCGATCGACACCACCGAGGCCGCCCCGCCCGCCGCCAGCGCCAGCGAGAAGCCGCCCGTGTAGCAGAAGCAGTTGAGCGCGCGCGGCGCGCGGCCGGACTCGACCAGCCGCTGCGCCAGTGTGCGCGCCAGCGTGCGGTTGTCGCGCTGGTCGATGTAGAAGCCGGTCTTGTGCCCGCGCCGCACGTCGACCCCGTAGCGCACGCCATGCTCGTGCACGCCGATCCGCTCGGGCGGCTCGGCACCGCGCGCCACGCCGTGCGAGGCCGCCAGCCCTTCCCGCTTGCGGGTGGCACTGTCGGAGCGGTCATACACATTGACGCACCCGGTGGCCGCGACCAGCGCATCGAGCAGCGGCGCGCGCTGCGCTTCCACGCCCGCCGCCTGGAACTGCACCACCAGCTGGTCGGCGTAGCGATCGACCACCAGCCCGGGTAGCTGGTCGGCCTCGCCGAACACCAGTCGGATCGCATCGGTCGCGTGACCCAGGTGCGCGCGCCGCGCCACCGCGGCGTGCACGCGCGCCGTGAGCCAGCCAGCATCGATTGACTCGGCCTCGACGAAGCTCCAGCAGCGCGCGCGCAGCGTCGATGACGGCGAGAACGCGGCCCACGCCAGCCAGGTGCCGTCCGCCGCGCACACGGCGACGAGATCGCCGCTTGCGGGCTTGCCCTTGACGCGCGCGATCGCGGTGTCGTAGACCCACGGATGGCGGCGCGCCAGCGAGCGCTCCTTGCCGGGCTTGAGGATGACTTCAGCGGCGATGTGGCTCATCGGCGTTCTTCGTTCCCCGCGCAGCGGGGCAGTTCACCACCCCGCCACGGGGCGGGGACGGGGGTGGGGGGCCAGGGCGCACCGCAGGTCTACGACGCGATCAAGGCTCGCCAAAGGAAAGATCGCTGGGTCAGCTGCGCCGCTTCGCGCGCGGATGCGTCGCGTCGTAGACCTTGGCCAGGTGCTGCCAGTCGAGCTGGGTGTAGATCTGCGTGGTCGAGATGTTGGCGTGGCCGAGCAGCTCCTGCACCGCGCGCAGGTCACCGCTGCTTTGCAGGACATGCGACGCCATTGAATGCCGCAGCACGTGGGGGTGCACGTGCACGCCGAGCCCGAGCAGCCGCGCCAGCCGCGCCACGCGCGCCTCGACGTTGCGCGCCGAGATGCGCGTGCCGCGCGCCGACACGAACAGCGCGCGCGCTTCAGCCCCGGCCATCGCGTCGCGCACCGCCAGCCACGCCTGCAACGCTGCAAGTGCCGCGGCGCCGACCGGCACGCTGCGCGTCTTGGCGCCCTTGCCGAGCACGACCACCTCGCGCGCGTCGAGATCGAGCCAGCTCGACGAGGCGGCCTGGCCACCGTCGCGCGCGAAGTGCCGGCGATCGAGGCTGACCAGTTCGGCCAGCCGCAGCCCGCTCGAATACAGCAACTCGACCATCGCGCGGTCACGCAGCGCCAGCGCCGAATCGGTGGGCGCTTGCGCCATCAGGCGTACCGCGGTGTCGACCGCGAGCGCCTTCGGCAGGCGTTTGTCGCGCCGCGGCGCGCGTACGCCGACCACCGGATTGGCGGGCACACGCTGCTGCTCGCCCAGCCAGCGATAGAAGCTGCGCCAGGCGCTGAGCGCGCGCGCCACGCTCGCCGGCGACAGGCCCGCCGCATGCAGCCGGGCCGCGGCGCGCCGGATGTCGGCCTGCGCCAGTTGCAGCAGGTCGGCGGCCTCGTTCAGCTGCGCCAGCTGCAGCAGGTCGCTGCGATACGCATCGACCGTGCGCGGCGAGCAGCGGCGCTGGGTCGCCATGAAGCGCAGGAACTCCGCTGCCGGCGCCGGCAGGTGCGGGGATGCGGCGGTCGTGGCGTCGTTCATCGAGCGGCCATGCGCGCTGCACGCTGCGGGATGAGCGCTTCGGAGCGGCCCGGCGGGCTCAATGGACTACCTTCGCGCTGCGCGCTCAGGGATTCGCCCTTGGGGCGGCCCGGCGGGCTCATGCCGCCCGCAATCGCGCCAGCGCGGCGCTCGCCAGTTCGCCGATCCGGGTGAGGAAGGCGGTTCCCATGGTGATGTGGAAGCGCTCCTTGTCGGGCGAGCCGAGCACCAGCAGGCCGAACGCTTCGGGGCTGGCGCCGACACGCAGTGGCAGCATGGCCACGCTCTGCACCGCGCCGTCGCCGGCGTCCAGCCAATGCACCGGCTCGAAGCCGACGTTCGATCCGCAAAACGGCGCCACCATGCTGGCAGCGAGTCGCTTCACGTCGTCGCTGACCGGTGCGGCCGTCGGCAGGTGCACAAACTCAGGCTTCACGCCCCACAGGCGGACCGCACCGAACGGCACCGAGTACAAGCGCAGCAGCTCGTCGACCACGCACTGCGGCAGCCGCGCCGGATCGGCCTCGGCCAGCAGTGCGCGCGACCACTGCACCATGCGGTCGGCGATCGCGTCGTTCTCTTCGCCGTGACGGAGCATCTGCGCGATACGCGCTTCCAGCGCGTGGATGCGCCCGCGCAGGATCATCGACTGCCGCTCCACCAGCGAGATGGCCTGCCCGTTCTGCGGGTGCGGAATGACGATGTCGGCCAGCAGTTCCGGATGCTGCTCGAAGAAATCGGGGTGGTCGGCGAGGTAGCGCGCGACGTCGTCGGATCGCATGGCGGTGTCGTTCATTGCCTTGGCAGAAGTGAAAGTCAGTTGGTATCGCTACAGCTCGATCTCGCCTTCGAACACCGCGCGCGCGGGGCCGGTCATCCCTACCGGATGCGGCGCGTCACCGTGCGCGCCGTCCCAGCGGATGCGCAAGCTGCCGCCGCGCGCGTCCACCCGCACCGGCGAATCGAGCAGGCCCATGCGGATGCCGGCCACCGCCGCCGCGCAGGCGCCGGTGCCGCAGGCGAGGGTCTCGCCCGCGCCGCGCTCCCACACGCGCAGCCTGATCGCATGCCGATCCAGCACCTGCATGAAGCCCGCATTCACGCGGCGCGGAAAGCGCGCGTGATGCTCGATCTGCGGGCCTTCGATGGTCACCGGTGCCGCATCGACATCGGTCACGACCTGCACCGCATGCGGATTGCCCATCGACACCACGACGACCTCGCGCACCACACCATCGAGGTCCAGCGGCCATCGCCGGGCGCGGCCGTACTCGCTCGCGATCAACCCGTCGGCATCGAACGGCACGCGTGCCGGCTCGAACACCGGCGCGCCCATGTCGACCGTGACCTCGCCATCGTCTTCCAGGCGCGGTTCGATCAAGCCAGCCGCCGTCTGCACGCGGATCGCGCGCTTGCTTGTCAGGCCCTGTGCATGCACGAACTTGACGAAGCAGCGTGCGCCGTTGCCGCACTGCTCGACCTCGTCGCCGTCGGCATTGAAGATGCGGTAGCGGAAATCGACGTCGGGTCGATCGGCGCGCTCCACCAGCAGGATCTGGTCGGCACCGACGCCGAAGCGGCGGTCGGCCAGCGCGCGCAACTGCCGCGCGTCGAGGGAGAACGGCTGGGCAATTCCGTTCAACATCACGAAGTCGTTGCCGGCGCCCTGCATCTTGGTGAAGCGCAAACGCATGCAGGGATTATGGCCCACATGACGTGCCTCACCTCATGGTTGCTCGCGCAGACAACCGACCTCCGCGTCAATGCACTCTTCGAGGAAGGCGTCACGTCTTTCATCTAGGGCAAGCCCGACATTGACGCCCCCCCCCCCAGCCACGCACAACATACGTCTAATAAACCGCAGCCGCCTGATGACCTCACCTCTGTTCCGACCCGAAGTGATGCAGGCCCGCGCCGGTCATTGGCTCGGCGGCGTGCGACTGAATACGTCGCTGCCCTGGTGGGGATTGACGGCTGGCGCCGCGCTGTTGGCCAGTACCCTGTTGGCGTATGCCTTCATTGGCGAGGTCACGCGCAAGGCACAAGTCAGCGGGATCCTCGTCCCGTCCGGTGGCCAGATGGATCTTCACGCCGCCGCCGCCGGCCGCGTGGCCGAGTTGCGGGCGGCCGAAGGCCAGACGGTTCGCCAGGGCGACGTGGTGATGGTGCTGGCGCTGGACCGCGCCACGGGCGCGGGCGATGTGGGCGCGCAGGTCGCGCTGCAGATCGATTCGCGCCGGGCGGCCATGGAGGCCGAGCGGACCCTGCGCAGCGCCCAGGTGCGTTTGCAGCAGCAGTCCCTTGCGGCTCGCGTGCAGGCCATGGATGCTGAGCTGCGCCGGGCCGACGACGAGATTTCGCTTGCGAATCGTCGCCTCGCCCTGGCCCAGCAGCAGGCGGCGCGTGTCGATCAACTGCTCACCGCCGGCTTTCTGTCGGCCAACCAGGCGCAGGTGCAGCAGCAGGAGCTGATCGAGGCCGAGACGCGCGTACAGCAGTTGACCCGGACGCGCATCGCCCTGGCCCGCGACCGCGCCACCCTCGCCGCGGAGGGCGCGCAACTGGCGGCGCAGTTGCAGACCGAGCTAGCGCAGGTGGATCGCGCAGTCGCCGCGCTGGCACAGGAGGCTGCGGAGAACGATGCCCGGCGCACGCAGGTGATCACGGCGCCGGGCGATGGCACGGTAACTTTGTTGGCCATTGCACCAGGACAGCCGGTGATGACAGGTCAGCTTGTCGGCTCATTGGTGCCTGCGGGCGCATTGATCCAGGCACACCTTTTTGCGCCCAGTCGGACAGCAGGCATGGTCAAGCCTGGACAGACTGTTCGGCTTCGCTACGCGGCATTCCCGTATCAGAAGTTCGGACTTCAACTGGGTGAAGTTGCGGCCATCAGCCAGACCCCTATCGCGCCGAATCAGTTTCCGCCCGCCTTGCAGCACCTTGCCACTCCAAGCGGCGCAGGCGAGGGGCTCTATCGCATCACGGTGTCACTTCGGGAACAGGCGATCGGCGCCTACGGCGCAAAGGAGTTTCTGAAGGCCGGAATGACGCTCCAGGCAGACGTCATGCAAGAACGCAGGCGCATTGTCGAGTGGGCGTTGGAGCCGCTGATCGCCACCAGCATGCGGCTTCAGTGATTGACAGCTTCGCTTTCGAATTGCAGTCACGCTTGCGAGCATAGGGCATTGGAGGATCCAGCCGGCGCAAGCTACCGCAGTCTCACCCGCCTTGCACCCGGGGAAGGTGCCTAATCGAGAAGACTCTAGTTAACCGAAGGAGAAAAGCGATGCGCGTACTCTGTCATGCTGAAACCACGATCGTCGGCGGAGGCTCCCTAGGAGGCGGCAGTACGCCAGGGGGAGTCCCGTTGCTGAGTAGTGGCTCAGGCAAAGAATCAGGCGGCTTGAAGTGCCCGCTTCCCGGCCCCGCTGGCAAAGTAGCCTGCCTCTTGCTCGGAGAGGCTGTAGTAGATGGGCTAGTGAACTCGCTTCCCAAGGCAAACCCAGACCCCATACCGACCGATGAAAGAGTTGGATTGCCTGGCCCGGGCGGCACGCCCGCCCCAGGAGGTGGCTACTACTTTCAATAGTAGCCAACCACTTTCCACCTGTGCATTGCTGCGTCGCCCAAAGCAAGCTGACGCAGCAATGTCACCCGCACCGAGTCCAAACTCCTGTCCTCCAGAGTATTCGATGCGGGCACTAAGAATTGCGTTCACTCCTGAGTTGGGGCAGAACAGAGCGGCGGACCTAATCGCCAGACTCACCGTCTGCATCGCCCTGCCAGCGCTAGCGATACTTCTTACGCCCATCTGGACGACTGAACCTCAACCAGCCGCAGCAGCATCATTGCTCGAACTATTCTCGGCAGAAGCTATACGAAAAATCGTAATCGCGGTTGCGGTAGCGCCGGTGATTGAAACTCCACTGCTTGTGCTGCAGGCTTTCGTTCTTGTTAACTATTTGAGATTGAGTGCAGTTGGCTCTGCGATCTTGACGGGTCTTACTTGGGCTTGCCTTCACTCTTTCTTGCGCGGTGAAGGTTTACTCGGCACCTCAGCTGTCGCAACTTTTCCAATGCTCTTCCTTAGCGCGGCAGCATTCCTGGCGTGGCGACCAGTGAGCACTACAAAGGCGATCGCCTTGGCAGGCGCATGTCACTTAGCATGGAATCTATCTGCCATAGTAGGGTTTCTCGTGTTTTCCACCACCGCACTGGCCGTAACATGAGACTCATGACGCTCGCGCTAATTGTAATTCTTGCCTATATCTTGCGGGATTTCTTGTATGAGATGGCTGGCCTACCACCTGCGGCGAACTACTTAAGCTGGAGCAATGCTATAGCCGTTTCCAGTTTCCTTGGCATCGCCTTTGTCCTGCATGCCGCCGTCGACCTCGCGCGACGCTGCACTCGGGCCAGACTTACGCGGTCACTTATTGAGTGAGCTTTTCACGAGGCCCTGCAAGTCGCCGCACCTCTGCTCCGGCGTACTGGTTACGAAGAACCATGATGGCAGCGCATACCCTTGCCAGGCTTGTCGTGGCTGTGCTGGTAGCTGCCTTCGCGTGCTTGCTCTTGCACTTCTTCGGGCATCTGACCGCCATCGGCATCGCAGCCGTTGGCGCGGCAACTATTGCTGTGCCTGCAATTGCTATCGGATCGGTCTTCTGGGGACCCAACGGCCTCGTCGCCAGGTCAAGGCGCGACAAGAGTTGCCGGCTGAAGCGACTGCCTGCCGCATTCATGGGCGGGCTTGTCGTGTTCGGCATCGGCCTCGTCGCGTTTGCTCACTTCGCTGTCAGCCCGACAGTTAGGGCCTTAGGGTTCCTGATGATCGTCTTCGCGCTTGAGTCCGTTCTGCGCAAACGAGAGTTCGATTCGGCAGAGCGCCGGGCTGAAGCGTCGCCCACTTAGCGGTCGCGTTAGTCGACCCTTACCGATTCCCCATGCGGTGCGTCCTTCAAGCAGAGGCAAGCGAGTGCGCCCTCGCTTGCCTCGCGATGATTGCGACCGCTCACGGATTCCACAGCGACCTCGCCGAACTTCGCCGTCGCTTCCCCGTATCGCTCAAGGGCGCCACGCTTGCACACCTCATCCGCCACGCCGAAGCCCTCGGCTTCGCCGCCCGCCCGCTGCGGCTTGAGCTCGAGGAACTGAAGGATCTCGCCGTCCCCTGCATCCTGCACTGGGACCTCAATCACTTCGTCGTCCTGAAGCGCGTCAAGGGCGATCGAGTCGCCATCCTCGACCCTGCGGTCGGCGAGCGGGTGCTGCCGCTGGCAAAAGTCTCGAAACACTTCACCGGCGTGGCGCTGGAACTGACGCCGACCGCCGAGTTCAAGCCCGTCGATTTGCGCCGCCGCGTTCGGTTCCGCGAGCTGACCGGGCGCGTGCGCGGGTTGCCGGCGGCGCTGACACAGCTTTTCGTACTCGCGCTGGCGTTGGAGGTCTTTGCGCTGGCCGCGCCCCTGTTCAACCAATTCGTCATCGACGAAGTGGTGGTCAGCGGCGACCGCGAGTTGCTGGATGTGCTGCTGATCGGCTTTGCGCTGCTGCTGGTCACGCAGACCGCGATCGGCCTGCTGCGCCACTGGCTGATGATGCGGCTGGCGCTGGATGTGAGCTACCAGTGGTCGGCCAGCCTCTTCGCACATCTGGTACGGCTGCCGGCCGTGTTCTTCGAAAAGCGGCATCTGGGCGACATCGTCTCGCGCTTCGGCTCGATGATCGCGATGCAGAACACGCTGACCACGGCGGTGATCGGCGCGGTGCTGGACGGGATCATGGCGGTACTGGCGCTGGTGATCCTGTTCCTCTACAGCCCGACGCTGACGGTGGTCGCCCTGCTCGCCGTGGCCGCCTACAGCCTGATCCGGCTGGCGTTCTACCGCCCGTTCCGCGACGCGACCGAGGAGCGCCTGGTGCTGGCCGCCAAGGAGCAGTCGCACTTCCTCGAAACGCTGCGGGCGATGCTGCCGCTGAAGCTTTCCGGCCGCGAAGCCGAGCGGCGGGCGCGCTGGCAGCACTTGCTCGCGGACGTATTCAATCGCGACGTGCGCACCGAGAAACTCGGCATCGTGTTCGGCGTCAGCCAGACCGCGATCACCGGGGCAGCCACGCTGGCGATCTTCTACCTCGGCGCGCGGCTGGTGATGGACAACGAACTGACCATCGGCATGCTGATCGCCTTTGCCAGCTACCAGGCCACCTTCACCGGCCGCATGCATGCGCTGATCGGCTACGCGTTCCAGTGGCGGATGCTGAGCCTGCACGCGGAGCGGCTGGCGGACATCGCGCTGGAGCCGCCCGAAGCCGAACCGCCGGTGGAGAGCGACGTGCAGAGGCTGGCCCCGCGCATCGAGTTGCGCAACGTGAGCTTTCGCTATGCGGATGGAGAACCTTGGGTGCTCAAGAACCTGTCACTGCAGATCGAACCCGGCGAGTCGGTCGCGATCATCGGCCCCTCCGGCTGCGGCAAGAGCACGCTGATGAAGATCATTCTCGGCGTGCTGCCGCCCACCGAGGGCGAAGTGCTGATCGACGGCGTACCCATCCGGCGGCTCGGGTTGCGCCAGTACCGGCAGCTGATTGGCGCGGTGCTGCAGGACGATCAGCTGCTCGCCGGCTCGATTGCCGAGAACATTGCGTTCTTCGACGCCCAGCCGAACGACCGGATGATCGAAGCCGTCGCGCGGGTGGCGGCTGTCCACGACGAGATTCACCGGATGCCGATGGGCTACCAGACCCTGGTGGGCGACCTCGGCACCTCGCTTTCCGGCGGGCAGAAGCAGCGCGTGCTGCTGGCGCGCGCGCTGTACAAGCGACCGAAGATCCTGGTGCTGGATGAGGCCACCAGTCACCTCGATGTATTCAACGAACGACGAGTCAACCAGGCGATCGCGGGGCTCAAGCTCACGCGCATCGTCGTCGCGCATCGGCCGGAGACGATCGCCAGCGCGGGGCGGGTGATCGCGCTGGGCGTCAGCGAGGATGGCGCGGCCAACGCGCCAGAACCGGCAATCCAGCCCAGCTACGCGTGAACCGAGCCCCTGCCGCGGCATTCAGTAGACGCCCGGCGCCCCCGCCGGCCGCGTCTTGAACCGCTTGTGCGTCCACAGGTACTGATCGGGCAGCCTGCGCGCCCAGCGCTCGATCTCGGCATTCATGCGGGCGGTGTCGGCCTCGACATCGCCGCTCGGGTAGCCGGACAGCGGTGGCTCGAGGTGCAGCACATAGCCATCGGCGGTCATCTCGGTCACGCACATGACGACCTTGGCGCCGGCCATCTTCGCCAGGCGCGGCACCATCGGCAGCGTGGCGGTGGGCACGCCGAAGAACGGCACGAACACGCCGTTGCGCTCGCCCGGGTCCTGGTCCGGCAGGTAGTAGAAGGGCAGGCCGTCCTTCAGCGCACGCACCGCGGCGCGCAGGTCGAAGCCCTCGCGCTGGATCAGCAGCGGTGCGTTGAAGCGGTTGCGGATATCGAGCAGCCAGCGGTCCCATTCGGGATTGCGGCTCCTGGCGTAGATGGACACGCCGCGCACCAGCGTGTTGACCGCCAGCCCGCCGGCATCGAGCCCGACAAAATGCGGCGCGATCAGTATCAGGGGTCGGTTGGCAGGGTCGGTCAGATGCTGCGCGCCCTCGACGCGGACGAAGCGGTCAAACTCGTCACGCGGTACCGTGGCCAGCACGCCGTGGTCGACCAGCGCCCGCGCAGTGTTGTGGAAGGTGCGTCGCCCCACTTCCGCGCGCTCGGCTTCGCTGAGTTCGGGGAAGCACAGCCGCAGGTTGCTCAGCGTGATGCGCCGGCGCGGTACGGCCACCGCCCACAGCAGGTTGCCGATCCAGCGGCCGAGCCGCGCGCGCGCCGCCGGCGACCAGCGCGCCGCACGCTCCATCAGCGCGATGCTCCAGCGCGCGGCGAACTGCTTCATCGATCCGCCGCTGCGGCCCCGGCATCGGCGGGGGCGTCCGGCGAATCCGGCGCATCGGGCGCACCGGACGGCCGCTTGTAGCGGTTGTAGCCCCACAGGTACTGCGTCGGGAAACGCAGCACCATCTTCTCGATCGCGCGGTTGATGGCCGCGGCGTCCTGCACCGGCTCACTTACGAGCGGCGTGGCCAATCGCTCGACGTGGATGCGAAAACCGGCGCCGGCCGGCAGCCGCTCGGCGCCGAGCACCAGCACGACGGCGTCGCCGCTGCGCGCGAGCTTGGCCGGCAGCACCATCGTGTAGGCCGGCTTGCCGAAGAACGGCGCCCACACGCCGTCGCCCTGCGAGGGCACCTGGTCGGGCAGGATGCCGAGCACCTGTCGGCTCTTGATCGCGCGCATCAGCATGCGCACGCCGCGCATGTCGGCCGGCGCCAGCAGCAGGCCGTCCTTGGCGCGCGCGTCTTCCACCAGCGGCAGCAGGACATCCTTGCGCGGGCGGCGATACAGCGCGGTCATCGGCCGCGTGCGCGCCTCGGGCCGCAGCGCATAGCCCTGCGCGATCGCCTCGAAGCAGCCCAGGTGCGGCGTCAGGATGATGACGGCGTGGCCATCGGCCAGCGCCGCCTGCAGCACCGGCTCGTCGGCCCAGGTCACTTTCTGCGCGAGATCGGCCCGCGGCCGCAACCAGACCCAGGCGGTCTCGAGCGACTGCTTGCCGGCCTCGGCGGCCGCCGTGGAGGCCAGCGCCGCGGCATCGAGCCCCGCCAGCGCCATGTTCTCGCGCAGGCGCCGCGCATAGGCGCCGCCGGCCCAGTAGACGATGCGGCCGAGCACGCCGCCCAACGTCTGGACCACGCCCAGCGGCAGGTGGGAAAGCAGCTTGAAGACGAAGACGAGCACGGATTCGGGAGCAGCGAAGATGGCTATGCGGCGTGAGGCGCAGGTGGCGACGGTGGAAGCCTTGCGTGGCGTCCGTCGCAATCAGAATCCGATGAGAATCCGATGCCGAGCGCCCGCCGCGCATCCGCGATGCTAAAGCGCTTGCGTCCGGACTCTGGGGCCGCACGCGCGCGACTGCCCGGGCGGGTCGAGCCGGCCACCTGCGTCGCATATAATCCACTCTTACCGCCGAGTTAACGAACAACTTGCAGGGCGGGCCGCATCAGCGTCAGGCGCGGCAAATCTGCTAAAGCGTCTCCGCTTTCCCGCGGAACCGACGCCCACCGTTCGGTCTTCTTTCCGTGGAGAGCAAACCCGTGTCCAGCGATTTCCTGTTCACCTCCGAAAGCGTCTCGGAGGGCCACCCGGACAAGGTGGCCGACCAGATTTCCGACGCCATCCTCGACGCCATCTTCAAGCAGGATCCGCGCAGCCGGGTCGCTGCCGAGACCCTGTGCAACACCGGCCTGGTGGTGCTGGCGGGCGAAATCACGACCAATTCGCACGTCGACTACATCCAGGTCGCGCGCGACACGATCAAGCGCATCGGCTACGACAACACCGAGTACGGCATCGACTACAAGGGCTGCGCGGTCATGGTCTGCTACGACAAGCAGTCCAACGACATCGCGCAAGGCGTGGACCACGCCTCCGACGACTACCTGAACCAGGGCGCCGGCGACCAGGGCCTGATGTTCGGCTACGCCTGCGACGAGACGCCCTCGCTGATGCCGGCGCCGATCTACTACGCGCACCGGCTGGTCGAGCGCCAGGCCGAATTGCGGCGCGACGGCCGCATGCCGTATCTGCGGCCGGATGCCAAGAGCCAGATCACCATGCGCTACGTCGACGGCAAGCCGCACTCGATCGACACCGTGGTGCTGTCCAGCCAGCACGCGCCGGAGATGAGCGACGGCAAAAAGATGAAGCAGGTGTTCATCGACGCCGTGATCGAAGACATCATCAAGCCGAGCCTGCCGAAGGAGTGGATCACCAAGGACACCAAGTTCCTGATCAACCCGACCGGCCGCTTCGTCATCGGTGGCCCGCAAGGCGACTGCGGCCTGACCGGCCGCAAAATCATCGTCGACACCTACGGCGGTGCCTGCCCGCACGGCGGCGGCGCGTTCTCCGGCAAGGATCCATCGAAGGTGGACCGCTCGGCCGCCTATGCCGCGCGCTACGTGGCCAAGAACGTGGTGGCTGCCGGCCTGGCCAAGCAGTGCCAGGTGCAGGTCGCCTACGCCATCGGCGTGGCGCACCCGATGAACATCACCGTCTACACCGAGGGCACCGGCGTGATCCCCGACGAGCAGATCAGCAAGCTCGTGGCCCAGCACTTCGACCTGCGGCCGAAGGGCATCGTGCAGATGCTCGACCTGCTGCGGCCGATCTACGAGAAGACCGCCGCCTACGGCCACTTCGGCCGTGACGAGCCGGAGTTCACCTGGGAGCGCACCGATCGCGCGCAGCTGCTGCGCGATGCGGCCGGGCTGAAGGGCTGAGCAGGCCGCAGACGTGCATGGATCGAGGAGGCGCCGGTGACACTCTCCTCGGCCTGCAGCCTCAGATGATTGCGTGACGCACCTTGGCCGAGACCCACTCGGCCACGACCACCGTTGCGAGAATCACCGTCAGGATCAGGCTGACCTGCGGCCACGCAAGGGTGTTGATCGACGACTCCAGCTGCAGGCCGATGCCGCCGGCACCCACCAGCCCGACCACGGTCGATTCGCGGATGTTGATGTCCCAGCGGAACACGCTGATGCCTGCGAAGGCTGGTGCGACCTGCGGCCACATGGCGTAGACGATCACCTGTGCCCGGCTGGCGCCGGTGGCTTCGATCGCCTCGACCTGCGCTGGGTCGATCTCCTCCAGCGCCTCGAACAGCAGCTTGCCGATGAACCCGATCGAGCGCAGCGCGATGGCGAAGATGCCTGCCAGTACACCCGGGCCCAAGATCGACACCAGCAGCAGCGCCCAGATGATCGAGTTGATCGAGCGGCTGGCGACGATCACGAGCAGCGCCAACGGCCGCACGTAGCGCACACTGGGCGTGGTGTTGCGCGCGGCGAGCAGGGCCACCGGCGTAGCGACGACAATCGCCAGCAGCGTGCCCAGCGTGGCGATGTTGAGGGTGTCCCACAGCGGTAGCCAGAGCCGTTCCATGTACTCCCAGCGCGGCGGCAGCATGCGACCGCCGATGTCAGCGGCCTGGGTGGGCGCATCCAGGACGAACGGCCACATGGTCTCGGCCGTCATCACGCGCCAGCAGAAGACCACCAGCGCCACGCCGAACAGCCACCCAAGCCAGATGGCCCACTGCGCCCCGGTGGTGCGGCGTTGCCAGGCTGGCGGCTGTCCGGCGCGCACGGTGGTGGGCATGGCGCCTCTACTGGACCTTGTTGCGGATCCAGCTCGAACTGAGCTCGACCATGAACACAATCGCGATGATGATGATGAGGATGCCGGCGGCGACGTCGAACTCGTAGCGGTCGATCGCGGTGTTCAGAGTGGCCCCGATGCCGCCGGCACCGACGATGCCGACGATGGCCGAGTCGCGGAAGTTGATGTCGAGCCGGTACAGACACAGTCCGACCAGGCGCGGGGTGACCTGCGGTTGCACGGCATAGTTGACCTGCTGCCACCAGCCCGCGCCGGTGGCGCGGATCGCCTCCAGCTGGCCGGGGTCGCTGTCCTCGATGTCCTCGGCCAGCAGCTTGCCGAGGAAGCCGATCGTCGCGAAAGTGATCGTCAGAAACCCTGCGAACGGGCCGAAGCCGACCAGGGCGACGAACAGGATGGCGACCACGACCTCGTGCAGGCTGCGCGAGACCGCGATCACGCTGCGGCATGCGTAGTACACCCAGCGCGGCGCCAGGTTGCGCGCCGCACCCAGGCCGAAAGGCAGCGACAGCGCAATGCCCGCCACGGTGGCGGTGACGGTCATCGTCAGGCTTTCCTGCATCCCTTGCAGGACGTCTTGCCAGCGCGCGGTGAAGTCGGGCTGCAGGAAGGCCCACACGAACTGCCAGCCCCGGTCCAGCCCGGCCCACGCGCGCGCCCAGTTGATCTCCAGTGTGGCCAGCGCGAGCGCCAAATAGAACAGCGCGCCGCCGTACAACGCCACACGCAGCCGGGGATTGGCGATGAACGGCGGCGGCCGCCAGCGCCGCGCCGGCACGGCGACCGTTGCCTCGCTCACTTCATCACCTGCAGACGGACCTCATCGCGCGCCACGGTCACGGATACCGCTGCCGCGACAACCGCATCGGCCCCGCTGGCAAGTGCATCCTCGGCGTGAACCGTCGCCGACCAATCTTCCTGGCCGTAAATGACGGTGAGGGCGTCGGCACTCAAATGCGCCGCCGGTCCGTCGAAAACGATACGACCTTCCTTCAGGCCGACGATGCGCTGCGCGAACTGCTGCGCCAGCGACACGTCGTGGATGTTGACGATGGCGGCCAGGCCGCGCTCGGCGCAGACCTCGATCAACAGCCGCATGATCTGGCGCGAGGTCTTCGGATCGAGGCTCGCCGTCGGCTCGTCGACCAGCAGGATGCGCGGATTCTGCAGCAGTGCGCGGGCGATGCCGACCCGCTGCCGCTGCCCGCCCGACAACGCGTCGGCGCGCTTGTCGATCATGTCGTCGAGTCCGACCCGCGCCAGCGTCGTGAAGGCCTGATCGATGGCGGCCTGCGGAAAACGCCGGAAGTAGCTGCGCCAGAAGCCCACGTAGCCCAGTTGTCCCGACAGCACGTTTTCCATGACCGTGAGCCGCTCGATCAGCGCGTACTCCTGGAAGATCATCCCCATCGCGCGCCGCGCGCGCCGCAGCGCAGCCCGCGACAGCGCGGTGATGTCCTCTCCCCTCAGGAGCACGCGGCCGGAGGTTGGCTCCACCAGCCGGTTGATGCAGCGAATCAGGGTCGACTTGCCCGAACCGCTGGGCCCGATCAACGCCATCACCTGGCCGGCGGGTACCACGAGGTCGACCCGGTCGAGCGCCAGATCGCCGGTCGGGTAGCGCTTCGACAGTTGCTTCAGTTCGAGCATCGATACCGCCCCGGGCCTTGCTGCGACGGCGGGCGCGACCTCAATCGGCAGGTCACTATTTACACGCGTAGCTCACGCCCATCAGGCTGTCGATCTTGCGTACGGCTTCCCAGTCCTTCTGGTACGCGATCGGCACGAACTTCTCGCCGCCCGCCTTCTTGAACTCGGCTTCCAGCGCCGAACCGGCCCAGGGGAAGCTGAAGAACGCTTCGCGTACCTTCGTTGCGAGTTCCGGCTTCAGGTTGTGAGCGAGGCCGTAGCCCGTGGTCGGAAAGGTCTGCGACTTGTAGATGGTGACGATCTGCTCGCGCTTGACCACGCCGCGGTCGAACATGCGGAACATCACCTCGTTGGCGATGGCGGCGGCGTCGTAGTCCTTGTTCGCCACACCGAGCACCGAGTTGTCGTGCTTGCCGGAGAAGACCGCCTGGAAGTCCTTGCCGGCTTCCAGCTTGAAGTCGTTCCTGAGCAGGGCCGACGGCGCCTTGAAGCCGGAGTTCGAGGTCTCCGACGTGAAGGCGACCTTCTTGCCTTTCAGGTCCTCGATGCGCTTAATGCCGCTCGTCGGGTGCGTGATGATCTCCATCTCGTAACCGAACTGCCCCGAAGCGTTGCCCATGATCGCGAACGGCACGAACCCGGCGCAGTTCACTGCCAGCGGTGTGGATCCGGTGTTGAAGCCGGCGATGTGCAGCCGGCCGGCGCGCATCGCTTCGATCTGCGCTGCGTTGCTCTGGACCGGGAAGAACTGGACCTTCTTTCCCGTGACCTTCTCCAGGTGCCGCAGGAAGCCGTCCCAGACCTTGGCGTAGACCGAAGGATCCTCGACTGGCGTGTAGGCGAAGATCAGCGTCGACGGGTCGACGAATTCCTTGGCGTCGGTGGGCGCATCGGCCACCAGGTCGCCGTTGGCGTCCCGGAATCGCGGATCCATCGCCTGCGCTCCAGCGGAAACGGCAAGGCCGCACAGCGCGGCGATCAGTTGACGGCGCTTCATGGCGTCACTCCTTACTGAACGGGGTGGGATGCCTCGGGGCCGAGAGGCCCGAAGGGGAAGTTGCACGATGGAAATGTAGCGCGCCGGGCGTTGCCGATCTGCCACGCAGCGCGAAGGTGAACGACGGTGCGTCATCAGGCCGTCACGTCACGTCGCGCTCGACTTGTCGTCAAGGCAACCGGTGCATCGTGGGCATCGGTGCTGCGCTTCGGCTACTGGCCGCTGGTGAAGCCGGCGTTCTGGGCGCTCGCGCTGCTGCGCCGGGACATCAACCTGCACGAGTCCAGCGTGCTGGGCCTGGTGGGGGCCGGCGGCATCGGCGTGGCGCTGAACACGGCCATGAATCTGTTCCAGTGGGATCGGGTGGCGGTCGTGCTGATCGCCATCTTCTCGGTGGTGATCGCGGCCGAGATCGTGGTCACGCAGATCCGCAAGCGGCTGATCTAGCGCGGGCGGCGGCGCGGCTGCCCGAGTCGCGCAGCAACCGTGCCGCTTATCCATCGACTACCTTGTGGTCCGGTCGACAGACTGATCGGTCCGTGCGGCCGTCGTGCGCCGCCTCGACCGTCTGCCTCGCACCGTGCTCAAACGCATCGCTGTCGAACATCTGCGCACCGGCATGTACGTGCAGGAACTGTGCGGCTCTTGGATGGAGCATCCGTTCTGGCGCACCCAGTTCCTGCTCGACGACCCGGCCGATCTGGCGCGCCTGCGTGCCAGCGGCATCCGCCAGGTGTGGATCGACACCGGACGCGGCCTCGACCTCGACACGCCGGCTGACGCGATCGACACCCGCGAGCAGGCCGACCGCGAGGTCGACGATCAGTTGCGTGAAATGGCCAGTACGACGGGGGACTGGGCAGCAGCCGAACTGCACGACGAGATCGAGCGCGCGCGCCGCCTGGTGCGTGCCGCGCGACCGGCGGTGATCTCGATGTTCAACGAGGCGCGCCTCGGGCGTGCCGTCGACGTACGCGGCGCCGAGGCCCTGGTCGATCGCATCCGCGAGTCGGTGACCCGCGCACCGGCGGCCTTCGTCAGCGTGGCGCGCCTGAAGCGCGCCGACGAATACACCTTCATGCACTCGGTGGCCGTGAGCGGCCTGATGATCGCTCTCGCGCGCCAGCTCGCGCTCGACGAGCGCGAGGTCAGCGAGGCCGGGCTCGCCGGTCTGCTGCACGACATCGGCAAGGCAAGCATCCCGGATGCGATCCTGAACAAGCCGGCACAACTGGACGACGCCGAGTTCGAGGCGATGCGGCGCCATCCGCAGATCGGCCACGACATGCTGGCCAAGACACCGGGTGCGCGGGCGACGGTGCTGGACGCGGTGCTCCATCATAACGAACGCATCGACGGTCACGGCTATCCCGATGCATTGCCCGCCGCCCGCATCAGCCGCCTGGCGCGGATGTGCGCGATCTGCGATGTGTACGACGCCATCACCTCGGCGCGCGTCTACAAGCCGGGCTGGGACCCGGCCGAGGCAGTGCGCAAGATGGCCGAGTGGTCGCGCTCCCACTTCGATGGCGGGCTGTTCCAGGCGTTCGTCAAGACCGTCGGCATCTACCCGGTCGGCTCCCTGGTGCGGATGGCGTCGGGCCGGCTTGGCGTGGTGATCGACCAGAGCGGGAGCAGCCTGCTGGCGCCCAAGGTGAAGCTGTTCTTCTCGACGCGCTCGCAGTTGCGCATCGCGCCCGAGGTGGTCGACCTGTCGCGGCCGGGCACGCTCGACCGGATCACCGGCCGCGAAGACCCGGCGCACTGGAATTTCGGCGACCTCGATCAGTTGTGGCAGTCGCCCTGAGTCGGCGCCTGCGCGGCGCGCGCGCCGCGCACCCAGAAACGAAAAAGCGGCCGGTTCCGGCCGCTTTGTCACTCACGCGGGTGGCACGTCGTGCCGCTAGGTATCGCGGCCATGGCGATCGCGCCGCCGCGACTCTCGCACGGCAATCGGTGCCAGGTCATCCGTCTGCGGGCCGAAAACGGCCGCGCCGAACGACGGCGTCATGTCGACCACCACCTGCACCGCCGAACGCAACAGGCGCGCAGTCAACCAAGCCAGGATCGCGGCGGGCATCCAGGCGAACAGCAGGGTCACGAGGGCACCGGTCTGCAGATACCCGACGATGTAGACCGCGATGAAGACACCTACGGCCGCAGTAGCCGCCGCCATTTCACCCACGTACGTCAGTTTGTCGGGTCGCACAGTCAACTCCGGTTCTCTCCCTCCCGCAGAGAGGTCGCGCTGGTTGTCATCACGGACACTCATGTCCGTTGTCACGCGCTTGTGACTGAATACTGATAGACGACCTACGCTGTCGATATACCGCAGGCTTGCGATTCGACGTCGATCGCGCAGTGAATCACAGTTGCGATTGATCCTGCGCAAGAGTGAAAACACGCCTCACGCGCGCCACGCCGAACATGCGCGTCGACCGAATGGTTTAGGGCAACCCCCAGGCATTCGATGTCGATCCTGCAGAGATACCAAGTCCGAGATTCGGGAATGTTTCACTTGCCCGCGGCCGCCTTGCGATCCGCGTGCCATGCAACCCGTATACTCTGCGTCAGCTTCGAGGAGCGTTGCGACGTGGTCGCCCGGATTGCCTTTCGATCCGGCTGCCGACCCGCCAGGCTCGAAGCGCTGCGCCTCCCGCGCGGTTCCAACGGCGCTCGCAAACTTCTTTGATACCTAAAGGAGGGCGCGAGATGAGCGCCGTACTCAAACCTGCCACCACGAACGACTTCGTCGTTGCCGACCTCAAGCTTGCCGACTGGGGTCGCAAGGAAATCCGCATTGCCGAGACCGAGATGCCGGGTCTGATGGCGATCCGCCAGGAATTCGCCGCCAGCCAGCCGCTCAAGGGCGCGCGCATCACCGGTTCGCTGCACATGACCATCCAGACTGCCGTCCTGGTCGAGACGCTGCAGGCGCTGGGTGCCGAAGTGCGCTGGGCCTCGTGCAACATCTTCAGCACGCAGGACCACGCGGCCGCCGCGCTGGTGGCCCACGGCACGCCGGTATTCGCCTACAAGGGCGAGACGCTGGACGACTACTGGGACTTCACGCACCGCATCTTCGAGTTCGGCGCCAAGGGTACGCAAGGCGAGGGGCCGAACATGATCCTCGACGACGGCGGCGACGCCACGCTGCTGATGCACCTGGGCAAGCGCGCCGAGAAGGACGCCTCCGTGCTGGCCAACCCGGGCAGCGAGGAAGAGACCTGCCTGTTCGCCGCGATCAAGGCCAAGCTCGCCGTCGACCCGACCTGGTACAGCCGCAAGAGCGCGCAGATCATCGGCGTGACCGAAGAGACGACCACCGGCGTGCACCGCCTGAAGGAGATGTCGGCCAAGGGCACGCTGATGTTCCGCGCGATCAACGTGAACGACAGCGTCACCAAGAGCAAGTTCGACAACCTGTACGGCTGCCGCGAGTCGCTGGTCGACTCGATCAAGCGCGCCACCGACGTGATGATCGCCGGCAAGGTCGCGGTGGTGGCCGGCTACGGCGACGTGGGCAAGGGCTCGGCGCAGGCGCTGCGCGCGCTGTCGGCGCAGGTCTGGGTGACCGAGATCGACCCCATCAACGCGCTGCAGGCGGCGATGGAAGGCTACAAGATCGTGACGATGGAGTACGCCGCCGACAAGGCCGACATCTTCGTCTCGGCCACCGGCAACAAGAACGTCATCCGCTACGAGCACATGGCGGCGATGAAGGACGAGGCAATCGTCTGCAACATCGGCCACTTCGACAACGAGATCGACGTCGCCTCGCTCGAGAAGTGCAAGTGGGACGAGATCAAGCCGCAGGTGGACCACGTGATCTTCCCGGATGGCAAGAAGATCATCCTGCTGGCCAAGGGCCGGCTGGTGAACCTGGGCTGCGCGACCGGCCACCCGAGCTTCGTGATGTCGTCGTCGTTCGCGAACCAGACGATCGCCCAGATCGAGCTGTTCACGCACAGCGACTACTACGAGCAGGGCAAGGTCTACGTGCTGCCCAAGCACCTGGACGAGAAGGTGGCGCGCCTGCACCTGAAGAAGGTCGGCGCGATGCTGACCGAACTGACCGACGAGCAGGCCGAATACATCGGTGTGCCCAAGCAGGGGCCGTACAAGGCCGACACCTACCGCTATTGAGGCTGGGTGATGGTCCCGCACGTCGGGCCCGTGCAAACACTGCGCGTGGCCCGACCGTGCTCGGATCTGATCGCCGCCCGGCGCTTCTATGTCGATGCGCTCGGGCTATCGATCCTGGGCGAGTTTGCCGACCATCAGGGCTTCGATGGCCTGATCGTCGGCGAGCCCGGCGGGCACTGGCACCTCGAGCTGGTGCACGAGCGCGGCATGGCAGTCGCGCACCCTTCGAGTGAGGATCTGCTCGTGCTGTACCTGGGCGATGCGGCTGAATATGCACTGCGTACGCAGCGCCTGGTCGCCGCCGGTTTTGCTCCGGTGCCATCACGCAATCCGTACTGGGATCACGATGGCGCAAGCTTCGCAGGACCTGACGGGCACCGCGTCGTGCTGACGCGGCGCGCCTGGGCGACTGGCAACGACTCGAGGAGAACCTGATGCGCATCCTGCTGGTTTGGATCCTCAATGCGATCGCGCTGTGGCTGGTCACGCTGATCTTGCCCGGCGTGCAGGTGCAGGACGCGCTCACCGCCTTCATCGCGGCGGTGGTGCTGGGCCTGGTCAACGCACTGGTCAAGCCCGTGCTGGTGATCCTGACCCTGCCAATCACCGTACTCACGCTCGGCCTGTTTTTGCTGGTCATCAATGCGCTGCTGTTCTGGGGCGTGAGCGCACTGCTGCCCGGCTTTCACGTGTCCGGGTTCTGGTGGGCGATGCTCGGCGCGCTGGTGTACAGCCTGCTGACCTGGGCCATGTCGGCGCTGCTGCCGAAGACTCGCTGACCCAAGCCGGCATGCCGGCACACGAATCCGACCATGACCGAACAACGCAACTTCAGCTTCGAGTTCTTCCCGCCCAAGACTCCGGAGGGCGCCGAAAAGTTGCGCGCCGTGCGCACGCGGCTGGCCGCCCTGCAGCCGCAGTTCTTCTCGGTCACCTTCGGCGCCGGCGGCAGTACACGGGAAGGCACCTGGAACACCGTGACCGAGATCGCCCGGGCCGGGCTGGCGGTGGCGCCGCACATCTCGTGCATCGGCACCACCCGCGCCGACGCGGCCCGGCTGATCGGCGACTACCGGGCGCAAGGCATCCGACGCCTGGTCGCCCTGCGCGGTGACATGCCCTCGGGTGCCGGCGCCGGCGGCGGCGACTTCCGCTACGCAAACGAGCTGGTCGCGTTCATCCGCGCGGAGACGGGCGACTGGTTCCACATCGAAGTGGCCGCCTATCCGGAGTTCCATCCGCAGGCGCGCTCCGCCGACGACGACCTGCGCAACTTCGCGCGCAAGATCGCCGCCGGCGCGAATTCGGCCATCACGCAGTACTTCTACAACTCGGACGCCTACTTCCGCTTCGTGGAGGAGGCGCACAAACTCGGGGTCGAGGTGCCGATCGTGCCGGGCATCATGCCGATCACCAATTTCTCGCAGCTCGCGCGCTTCTCGGATGCCTGTGGCGCCGAAATTCCGCGCTGGATCCGCCTGCGCCTGCAGGGCTACGGCGATGACCGTGAATCGATCCGCGCGTTCGGGCTCGATGTGGTGACCGACCTGTGCGACCAGCTGCTGGCGGCCGGCGCGCCGGGGCTGCACTTCTACACGATGAACCAGGCCGAGCCGACGCTCGAGTTATGGTCCCGCCTCAATCTGCCCGCCGGCCACTGAAGCGCGTGTATAACGCCGCGTCGCAGCGCAGGCGCGGCGCCGTCAACCGACTGCCGTGCCGATGCGTTGCGACTCACGCGGCAACGGGTTGGGCCGCACGGCCGAGCCCCTTCGGCACTTTCCGGGAGAAAACAGAATGAGTACTCGTCGTATCTGGTTGAAACTCGCCGCGGGCGCAGCCGTCGCTGCACCGCTGGCGGCGCTGTCGTCGCATGCCTGGGCGGCGAAGAACGATTCAATGCGCAGCGCGCTGAAGTACCAGGACAAGCCCAACGGCGCCAACCAGTGCAGCAACTGCCTGCACTTCGTGCCGGGCAAGACCGCCAAGGATGCGGGCGGCTGCAAGATCCTCCCGGGCGACACCGAAATCAGCCCGAGCGCCTGGTGCTCGGCCTGGGCCAAGAAGGCCTGACGCGACCGCCGCGACGCGCGGCTTTCCGCATCAACGCCGTGCGCAGCTCGCCTGCGCACGGCGTTTCTACATGGTGCGTGCCCCGCAGGTCACCTGGACCGTTCCGCCCGCGCGTCGCGCACCGCGCAAGAATCGAAACGGGACCCACCCGGTCCGGCGTCGCCAGCCTGGTGCGCGCATCGACGCCCAGACCGACGTGAACCGATCGAACGCTCAGGCATGCCAGGGCCGCAGCGCCGCCCGCGGCAGGTCGCGCAGGCGACGCAACGACTGCCGCCAGGACGCTGCCCGACCGAGCCACGCCAGTCGCGCCGTCGCGGCCGGCTCGATGATCTCGACCCGGGCCCGATCCAGCCCTTCGATCACCGTGCGGCCCCGCGCCTTCAGCGCCAGTTCGGCCCCGCTGCCGGCGAATACATCCTGTCCGCCGCCCTCCTCCGTCAGCCAGAGGTGGCCGTACAGCACCCGTACCCGGGTGCCCGGCTGCGACTGCAGCACCAGCAACTGGTCATATCCCAGGTCCACCGTGCGACTCGTCGTCGCTTTCCATTCGCCTCGCATGTTCCGCTCCCGGGCGCGACCGCGCGCCTTCCGTGCTGCGCATTACAGGCCGCGGCGAGGCGGCCAGCAAACGAAACGCATGCAGTTGATGCATGCAGATGCCGCATGTATGGTGACTGCCCGCGGCCAGCGCCGCCAGGCGAGTTCCACCCATGCCGAGTCGACCCGTCACTGCCCGCGCGCGGCGCCGGCGCCCGATCCAGTTGCAGGGGCTGCGCGGCTTCGAGTCGGCAGCGCGTCACCTTTCGTTCACGCTGGCCGCGGCCGAACTGAAGCTCACGCAGTCGTCCATCAGCCGTCAGGTCGCGGCGCTGGAAGACGACGTCGGCATGGCCCTGTTTACCCGCCACACGCGTGCGCTGCGCCTGACGCCGGCCGGCGAACGCCTCTTCGCCGCTGTCCAGCAGGCGCTGACGTCGATCGACCGCAGCGTCGACGAGATCCGCGGCGGCAACGCGGCGCGCCGCGTGACCGTGGCCACCTATGCGTCATTTGCATCGCTGTGGCTGGTGCCGCGGCTGGTGGAGTTCCAGGGCCAGCATCCGGGGATCGAGATCCGCATCGATGCCTCGGACCGGCTGGTCGACCTCGAAGCCGAAGGCATCGACATCGCGCTGCGCTGGCTGCGGCCGACCGCGCCGGTGCCGCAGCACGCCGTGCTGCTCGGCGAGGAGGAGTTCAACGCCGCGCTGAGCCCGCGCCTGCTGCAGGCGAGCGGCAACGCACTGAAGACGCCGGCGGATCTGGACCGACTGCCGGTGCTGGCGATGGACGAGTCGGTGCCGAGCACGCCGTACAGCAGCTGGGCACGCTGGTGCGAACTGGCCGGCATCGCGCCGATCGAGGGCGCGGCGCGGCTGGTGTTCACCTATGTCGATCAATCGGTGCAGGCGGCCGTGCGCGGCCAGGGCGTGGCGCTGGTGCGCACACCGTTCCTCGATGACCTGGTGGCCAGCAGCGACCTCGTCACGCCGTTTCCGCAGTTGCGCCAGCGCACCGGCTACCGCTACTTCCTGATCGACAATCCGCAGCGACGCGACCTGCCGCACGTCGTGGCGTTTCGCCAGTGGGTGATCGAGAAATTCCGCCAGGGGCCGCGGCGCGCGACCTGAGCGATGCGCCTGCGACTCTTCTCGCATTGCGCCGACAAGCTGCCGACATGAGCGGATTCATCGAGCACGTGCGGGAAACGATGAAGCCCTGGGCACCGGTGTCGGCGCGCCGCATGTTCGGCGGCCACGGGCTGTACCGCGATGGCCTGATGTTTGCGCTCGAGGCCTTCGACACGCTTTACCTGAAGGTCGATCGGCAGACGGAGCAACTGTTCCGTGCCGCGCTCTGCCGGCCCTTCGTCTACGAAGGAAAGGGCCGCCCGGTGCAGATGAGCTACTGGACCGCGCCGCCCGAGTGTGCCGAGTCGGCGGCCGAGATGGCGCGCTGGTGTGCATTTGCCTGGCAGGCGGCGTTGCGCGCGCAGAACGGCAAGGTGGCACGCGGATCGGCGAACGAAGTGGCAAACAAAGCGGCAAAGAAAGCGGTGGGCAAGGCAACATCGGCGTCCAAGTCGAGGACAACGCGCCGCAACCGGTAGGCACGCAGCCGCCGCGCGCCGCCCCGGTCCTACAACACGCCGCTTTCCGTAATCACGAGGTCGAGCCGGATGTCATGCGGCTGCGGATCGATGCTGGCGACACGGCCGCAGTCGAAGGCCACCCCGACCATCACCGGGCGCACCGCGAGCGCGCCCAAGGTGCGGTCGTAGAAGCCACCGCCGTAGCCGAGCCGGTAGCGCGCATCGTCGAAGCCGACGCACGGGATCAGCATCAGCTGCGGACTGAGCCGCGCCGTGCCCGGTGGCACCGGGATGTCGAAGCGGCCGGACTGCAGTGCCATGCCCGGCGTCCACGGCGCAAACGCCAGCCGATCGCCCTCCACCACCGGCAACGCAGCGCGTCGCTTGGCGTCGGCCGCCAGCCAGCGCACGACCACCGGCGCCAGGTCCGGCTCGCCGCGAATCGGCCAGAAAAAGCCGAGCCGCGTCAGCGGCACCGTATTGAGCCAGCGCGCCACACGGTTGGCGAGCACGGTGGCGCGCTCGGTGCGGTCGGCAAGCGCGCCCCGCGCTGCCAGCAATGCCGAGCGCGACGCGACGCGCGGCGCATCCGTCGCGGTCGCGGTCGCTGTAGGGGAACCTGCGGGCGGGGTGGGGGTCTGCTTACCCATGGTTGTCATGCATCGCTGTGCTAGCCTCGATTCGATGTTGTTCCGCATGTCCCCGACCGTCAACTCGAGTGTTTCGCGGTTGCGCGCAGTGGTGGTCGCGGCGGTGCTGGCCCCGGCCACCCTCGTCGCCAGCGCGCCCGCCGCCGCCTCGGCACAGCGGCCCCCGTCCCCTGTCTCAACCGCCGCCAGCGCGCCGGACGACCTGTTCCTCGCCGCGCGCGACGCGTTCCGTGCTGGCGATCGCGACAAGCTCGCCGCGCTGGCGCCGCGCCTCGCCAGCCATCCGCTGGCACCGTGGGTCGAATACTGGCGGCTGCAGCTGCGTCTGCGCACCGACGAACCGGCCCGCGTCGATGCCGACGTCGCGGCGTTCTTCGCCCGCCACCCCGACACCTACCTGGCCGACCGCCTGCGCATGGACTGGCTGCTGGCCTTGGGCGCACGCCGCGACCTCGACCGCTTTGCGGCCGAGCATCCCGCGCTGGTCTGGCAGCACGACGATCACCAGGTGCGCTGCTACGCGACGCTGGTGCGCTACCAGCGCGACCTCGCACGCCCCACTGCCGAACGCGAGCGCGACGCGCGCCAGGTGCTTGCCACCACGCGCGATCCGGGTGGCGACGGATGCATGGCGCTGACCGAGGCGCTGCTGGCCGACGGCCGCATCGCACCCTGGGACCGGGTGCGCGCGCTGGTCGAAGGCAACCAGCTGTCGCAGGCCAAGCGCCTGGGCAGCCTGCTGCCGCGCACCGATGCCGCGCAGCTGGCGCAGGCAATCGACAAGCCCGCCGCCTTCCTCGCGCTGCACGAGCGGCGCCTGACCGAACTGCAGCGCGAGCTGGCGATGGTCGCGATCGCCCGCCTGGCGCGCGAGAACCCGGAGCAGGCGGCGCGCTACGCCACCCCCCTGAACCTGCATCTGACGCCGACGCAGCGCGGCCTGGTGTGGGGCCGCATCGGCCACATGGGTGCGGTCAAACTGCTGCCCGAGGCGGTCAACTGGTACCGGCTGGGCGGAGAGCAGGTCGGCACCCATGTCGATGCGGTGCGTGTGGACGAGGTGCTCGAGTGGCAGGTGCGGGCGGCCCTGCGCGGCACCGCACGCGGGCCCGACTGGCCGATGGTGCGCTCGACCTACGAGCGCATGGGTACCGAGTTGCGACGCGACCCAGCCTGGATCTACTGGAACGCCCGTGCGCTGGCCGCCACCGGCCACCCGGCCGAGGCGCAGGAGGCCTTGCGCGGCATCGCCGGCCGCCACAACTTCTACGGCAAGCTCGCCGCGGAGGAACTGGGCGAGGCGATCGTCATCCCGCCGACCGCGCCCACGCCGGCGCCGGACGCCGTCGCGCAGCACGCCACCAATGCCGGTTTCGCGCGCGCGCTCAAGCTGATCGATCTCGGCCTGCGGATCGAAGGCAGCCGCGAATGGGGCTGGCAGCTGCGCAACCGCAGCGACGCAGAGTTGCTGGCAATCGCCGAATTCGCCCGCGGCCGCAACGCGCTCGACCGCATGATCGCCACCAGCGACCGCACGCGCGAGCTGTTCGACTTCGGCCAGCGCTTCCCGGCACCGCATCGCGCCGATCTCGAACGGCACGCGCGCGCTGCCGGTGTCGACGAGACCTGGGTGTACGGGTTGATCCGGCAGGAGTCGCGCTTCATCGCGGACGCCAAGTCGTCGGTCGGCGCGCAGGGCCTGATGCAGTTGATGCCCACCACCGCACGCTATGTGGCACGTCGCGTCGGCATGAACGACTACGCATCCAATCGCATCACCGAACTGGATGTCAACCTGCGCCTGGGCACGAGCTACCTGAGGTTCGTGCTGGACGACCTCGACGGCCAGCCGCTGCTCGCCAGCGCCGCCTACAACGCAGGACCGAGCCGGCCGCGTGCCTGGCGCGCGGCACTGCCACGCGCGGTCGAAGGCGCGATCTTCGCCGAGACCATCCCGTTCAACGAGACGCGCGACTACGTGAAGAAGGTGATGTCGAACACCGTGTACTACGCGGCGCTGTTCGAGGACAAGGCACAGTCGCTCAAGGATCGCCTCGGCACGGTGGCACCGAAGTCTGCCGGCTCGACCGATCTGCCTTGATCGCAGCGATCGGCGCGCAAAGCGCGGCCGCCTGCACGCCGCCGCAGTGGACTCACCGATGTGCGTGATCCTTACGCGCGACTGACAGTCGATCGACGCAGCGATCACTGATGCGCGTCAAACATCGCACTGCATCAGCGTAAGTCCTAAGACAGCTTCGCTGCCTAACCTGCGCCGCATGTCGAAGTCGTTCGCCAATGTGCGGCGGTCGGCGCGACATCCACCCGCGGCAACACGCGGCGATCACCTGCTGATCAGCCTTCCGCGGCCTGCATTTCCAGAACGAAAAGCACATCGAGGGAGGCACGCATGTCCGCCGCACAGATGGCGACCGCGCCGGCACTGAATTGGGCCGCGATCGATTCCGATCCGCGTTTCCAGCGCCTGCACAGTCGCAAGACCCGGTTCCTGCTGGGTCTGATGATCTTTTCCGTCGCCTATTACTTCCTGCTGCCGATCGGCGCAGCCTACTTTCCCGAGATCTTCAAGGTGAAAGTGTGGGGCCCGATCAACGTGGGGCTGCTGTTCGCCCTATCCGAGTTCATCGTGGCCTGGGGCATCGCTTTCTACTACTCGCGCCGCGCCAACCGTGAATTCGACGCGATGGCGCGGGAACTGATCGCCGTCGCCGAAAGCATCGGGAGGAAAGCATGAACAAGCGTGCCATCTATATCGGCGCCGGCGCCCTGTCGCTGCCGCTGATCGCCTTCCCCGCACTGGCGCAGACCGCCGCCGGAGCTGTCAGCCCCAACTGGCGCTGGCTCACTTTCACGGTGTTCGCGGCGATCATCGGCCTGACGATGTTCGTCACCTACCTCGCCGCCAAGCGCGTGAAGTCGGTTTCTGACTTCTACACTGCCGGTGGCGGCGTCTCCGGTCTGCAAAATGGCTGGGCAATCGCCGGCGACTACCTGTCGGCCGCGTCGTTCCTCGGCATCGCCGGGCTGATCTCGCTGTACGGCTACGACGGCTTCATGTACTCGGTCGGCTGGCTGGTGGCCTACATCACCGTGCTGCTGGTGATCGCCGAGCCGTGCCGCAACATCGGCAAGTACACGCTGGCCGACATCCTTGCCTATCGCAACGATCCGAAGAAGGTACGCGTCGTCGGTGCGATCTCGACCATCACGGTCTCAACCTTCTACCTGACCGCGCAGATGGTCGGCGGCGGCGTGCTGGTGAAGACGCTGATCGGCATCGACTACGAGGTGTCGGTGGTCGCCGTCGGCGTGCTGATGCTGGCCTACGTGCTGTTTGGCGGCATGGTGGCGACCACCTGGGTGCAGATCATCAAGGCGATCCTGCTGGTGTGCGCATCCATCCTGCTGGTGATGTTCGTATGGGCGCCCTACGGCTTCTCGCTTCCTGCGTTTCTCGAAGCAGCGACCGGCGACGCCAAGGTGCAGGCGCAGGTGGCGGCGCTGCTTGGGGATGCCAGCAAGAACATGTCGGCCGCTGAACTCGGCCAGCGCTTCCTCGAGCCCGGGCTGCTGTTCAAGAACCCGATCGACCAGATCTCGCTCGGCATGGCGCTGGTGCTCGGCACCGCCGGCATGCCGCACATCCTGATGCGCTTCTTCACCGTGCCGACTGCACAGGACGCGCGCAAGTCGGTGATCTGGGCGATGGCGATCATCGGCGGCTTCTACGTCCTGACCCTGTTCCTCGGCCTGGGCGCGGCGATGAACGTCGGCGCAGCCAACATCCGCGCGGTCGACCCCGGCGGCAACATGGCGGCCCCGCTGCTCGCGCAGTATCTGGGCGGCGGCGCCGACTCGTTCTTCGGCAACCTGTTCCTCGCCTTCGTCGCCGCGGTGGCGTTCGCCACGATCGTTGCGGTGGTCGCGGGCCTGGTGCTGGCCGCCGCCTCGGCGATGAGCGCACGACATCTGTGGTCGGCGTGATCCGCAGCGAGCACGTGACGCCGCAGGAGCAGGTCAAGGCGGCGCGCATCGCCACCGTGATCGTCGGCGCGATGGCGATCACCATCGGCATCGCTGCCAAGGGTCAGAACGTCGCGCACCTGGTGGCACTCGCCTTCGCGGTGGCCGCCTCGGCCAACTTCCCGTGCGTGCTGATGACGCTGTACTGGAAACGCTGCAATACCGGCGGCATCATGGCCGGCATGGTGGTGGGCACGCTGGTTGCGATCGGGCTGGTATTGGTGTCGCCGAACATGACCTACCCGCTGGCGATCAAGGCCGCGGCGCAGAAGGTCGTCGACGGGTCGGCCGCGCGCTATGCCGCGTTTGCCGAGGCCGCCGCCTCGGGCGATGCCGCCAAGGTCGCCAAGGCCGAGAAGGACAAGGCCGCGCTCGACAAGCAGGTGGCTGCGGCCAAGGGCAACCTAGACAAGTTCAAGGACGAACGAACCAGCCTCGTCGGCCTCGAGAAGCCACTGTTCGAACTGAGGAACCCGGGCCTGATCTCGATCCCGCTCGGCTTCCTCGCGGTGATCATCGGTTCGCTGCTGTATCGCGACAAGCGCGCCGAGAGCATGTGGGATGAGCTGTACGTGCGGCAGAACACTGGGATTCTCGCTGCCAAGGCCCACGCGCATTGACGCTGCGCGTCAATGCGCGCAAGCGCGCCCATGGGGATGCAGAGGGGGCTGCTCCGCCGCCTCCTCTGGACTCCCGGTGGCGACGTCATCGCCGGTCTCAGGACGACGCAGAGTGGGCTTCGCCCCCTCTGGACTCCCCCACAGCTGGATCGACGTTGCACCGGTATGCGTTGAATCAAGGCCCCGCTGCGTCGGGGCCTTTTCTATAGGCGGGCTGCGCCGCCATCGGCGGCGCAGCCACCGACTCATTCATCATGACCGTCGTGACCACTCCCACCACCCCGCCGCTCGTGTTCGACTCGGTGCGCGACTTCCTGGCGAAGCACACGCCGTGGTCGGGGTTCGACGCGGCGGCGTTCGAGTTCATGATTCCGCGCCTGAAGCTCGCCTACTACCCGAAGGACAGCACGGTCGTCGACCGCGCCTCGAGCTTTCCGCCGCTGCACATCCTGCAAAGCGGCCACGTGGCCAGCCAGGCGGCGGGGCTCGACACGCTGCCCGACCGCCTGCTGCAGCCGGGCGACTGCTTTCCCGTAGGCGCGCTGTCGGCCGGCGGCCAGCCCACCCGCAGCTACCTCGCGGTGGACGACGTGTTCGCCTACCAGCTCGGCGTCGACGACTTCCAGACGCTGCGCGCCATGTCGCCGGCGTTCCAGGCCTTCTGCGGCGAGGCGCTGACGGTCCTCACCCAGCAGTCGCTGGCCGAACTGCAGCGCCACTACGCGCAGGTGGCGGCCGACCAGCACACGCTGACGCGCTCGCTCGCCGAGCTGATCCCCGGCGCGCCGGTCACCTGCACGGTGGACACGCCGCTGCGCCAGGCGCTCGTCACGATGCGCGAGGGCGGCGTGCGCTCGATCATCGTGGTCGACGGCGAGCAGGCGCCGCTCGGCGTGTTCACCCTGAACGACCTGCGCGACCGCGTGGTGCTCGAGGACGTGCCGCTCGATACCCCGGTGGCGCAGGTGATGACGCGCAACCCGATCACACTGGCCGGCTACGAGACTGCCGCCGACGCCATGCAGGCGATGGCCGCCGGCGGCTTCAACCAGGTCATCGTCACCGAGCGCGGCAAGGTGATCGGTACCGTGTTCGAGCGCGATCTGTTTGCCCTGCAGCGGGTCAGCCTGCGCCAGATCCACAACGCGATCCGCTCGGCGCGCACGGTGAGCTCGCTCAAGCACGTGGCCGGCGACATCCGCAACCTGGCGCGCAACCTGCTGGCGCAGGGCGCCAGCGCCGAATCGCTGACCCGCACCATCGCCGCACTCAACGACGCGCTGACGCGCGAAGTGATCACACTGGTGATGCAAGACCACGACATCGGCGACGTCGACTGGTGCTGGCTCGCGCTCGGCTCCTAAGGCCGCGGCGAGCAGACGCTGGCCACCGACCAGGACAACGCACTGATCTTCATCCCGCCCGCCGGCGACAACCCGGAACGCGTGCGGCACGACCTGCTGGCGTTCGCACGCGAGGTCAACGCCGCGCTCGACACACTCGGCTTTCCGCTGTGCAAGGGCGGCATCATGGCCGGCAACCCCGAGTGGTGCCTGACCGCCGGGGAGTGGCGCGGCCGCTTCACGCAGTGGCTCAGCGAGCCGACCCCCCAGGCGCTGCTCAACGCCAACATCTTCTTCGACTTCCGCGCGCTCTATGGCGATTCGACGCTGGCCGACGACCTCGCCGCGTGGCTGCTGGCACGCACGCAGGACAACAAGCTGTTCCTGCGGCTGATGGTGGCCAACGCGCTGCAAACCGAGCCGCCGCTCGGACTGATCAGGGCGTTCGAGGTCGGCAGCGGCCCCGAGGGCGACGGCAAGCTCGACCTGAAGACGCGCGGCACGCGCCTGTTCGTCGATGCGGCACGCGTGTTCGCGCTCGGCCAGGGCGTGGCCCAGCCAAGCACGCTCGACCGGATGCGGCGTGCCGGCGAGTTCCTCGCAGTCGACGCACGGCATGTGAGCGCCACGGTCGAGGCGTTCAATTTCCTGCAGGTCATGCGCCTGCGCACGCAGGACCGCAGCCACGAGGGCGCGCCGAACCGGATCGATCCATATGCGCTGAACGAGGTCGAGCAGCGCATGCTGAAGGAGGCCTTTCGACAGGCGCGCAAGCTGCAGCAGCGGCTCAAGGAAACCTACGCGTTCTCGCTCTGAGCGCGCGGACGCCAGCCATGTCGCTGCTCGCCACCCTGCGCCAGACGCTGCGCTCGCGCGCGCCGCTCGACCCAGCGCTCGAGGACCGGCTGCAGCGGCTGACCGAGATGTCGCCGCCGGCCACCCGCAACAGCCATCAGCGTTCGCGCTACGTGACGGTCGACGTCGAGACCACCGGCATCGACATGCACCGCGACCGGCTGGTATCGATCGGCGCGGTGGCGGTCGAGCGCGGCGTGATCGACCTGGCCGGCTGCTTCGACCTCGTGGTGCGGCAGGATGCCTCGTCCAGTACGGAGAACATCCTGGTGCACCGGATCGGCGGCCAGCGCCAGCTGGCCGGCGTCGAACGCGCGGAGGCGCTGGTGCAGTTCATGGAGTACGTCGGCCACGCGCCGCTGGTGGCCTACCGCGCGGAATTCGACCGCACGGTGATCGACCGCACGCTCAAGGACGTGCTGGGCGTGAAGACCATGAGCCGCTGGATCGACCTGGCCGAGCTGCTGCCGGCGCTTTACCCGGGCAACGAGAACCGGACCATGGACGACTGGCTGCGCACGATGGGCATCCACATGATCGCCCGCCACGATGCGCTGTCCGACGCGCTGGCCACCGCACAGATGCTGCAGGTGTGCCTGCACAAGGCGGTCGCGCTGCAGATGACCTGTCCGCAGCACTTGATCGAGATGACGAAGGCGCAGCACTGGTTGGGTAAGAGATAGAGCCGCTGCGCGGCTCCATCTCTTGTTCGTATCGAACGAAGGGCCCTCTGGGCCGGCCCCTCGTGCTCCCCAGGGCCGCCGCGCTTTGCGCGGCCGGCGGTCGGCGCGGGGGACCGATGTTCCGCCTAGTGGCGGCCCATCGGCGTCGACAGGGCGGCCCAGGTGGTGCCGCGCCGCGCGGCCATCGACGCGCCGATCGCCGCGAGATCGTCGGCCGTCAGCGCACGTTGCGCGACCGGCGCGACGATCTGGTCCTCGATCTCGTGATGCGTGATGAAGCGGTCGACGAAGTCGTCGGCGACGGCGCAGTGTTCGGCCGTGGGCATGGCCGTTTCAGCGTGGGCCAACGCAGCCTGCATGCGCCCCCACTGATCCTCGAGTTGCAGGTGGTCGCGTTCCAGCACGCCGAGTGCCTCCACCGCGCGGCCCGCGTCCGGGATGTGCTCGCCCCGCGCATCGATCTGCCGCCGCAGGCGCGGGAACAGGTCGAGGTCTTCGTCCGCATGGTGGCGCGGCGCCGCTTCGCCCAGATAGCGCCGCACCTCAGCCGCGGTGACGCGCGTGGCATCGCTCGGCCCATGTTGATTGAGGTGCGCGAACAGCCGCTGCAGCAGCAGGGCGACCCGCTGGCCCCGCTGATGGCAGGCGCCCCACAGCAGCAGCGGCTGGGCAAACCCATCCAGCGGAAGGCGAAAGTCGATGAATTCCATGGCGCTCCGTGCAAATGACCGGCTCGCGCCGTAGCATCGAACAGTCTTGCATCCTCGCTTGCCGGATATCAAGGCTGTCGAACGGCATCGGCAGATCAAGTCCGGAACTATTGCGCTAGCGCAAGACTTGGCGATCGCGGTCGTGTCCAGAACAATTGACTCGGACCGGCAATTCCCGACGGCGCGAAGTGGAACCCGGCCGCGCGGCGGCGTTCAATAGAATCCGGCGCACAGCCCGGCAGGCGGGCGCCCAGAAAGATCGGCTGCGCAATGCGTCATACCCAGGTGCTCGTGATCGGCGGCTCCGGTTTCATCGGCCGCTACGTCGTCAACTTCCTGATCGAGCGCGGCTGCCGGGTGCTGGTGCCCGCGCGCCGACGTGACAAGGCCAAGCACCTGATCGTGTTCCCGACCTGCGACGTGGTCGAGGCCAGCATTCACGACGACGCCCAGCTCGACCGTCTGGTGGCCGGCCAGCATGCGGTGATCAACCTGGTCGGCATCCTGCAAGGCAGCGCGGCCGACTTCGAGCGTGCCCACAGCGAACTGACGCGACGCATCGTCGACGCCTGCCAGCGGCACAAGGTGCGGCGCTACCTGCACATGAGCGCGCTCGGCGCCGATCCGAACGGTCCGTCGAAGTACCAGCGCAGCAAGGGCGCGGCCGAGGCGCACGTGCGCGCCTCGAACCTCGACTGGACGATGTTCCAGCCCTCGGTCGTGTTCGGGCCGGAAGATCGCTTCCTCAACACCTTCGCCAAGCTGGCCGCGCTGGCGCCGGTCATTCCGCTGGCCGGAGCGGATGTGCGCTTCCAGCCGGTCTGGGTCGAAGACGTGGCGCACGCCTTCGTCAACGCCCTCGACAACCCGGCCACCTTCGGAAAGTCCTACGAGCTCGCTGGCCCGACCGTCTACACGCTGCGCCAGCTGGTCGAATTCGCCGCAGCCGCCGGCGGTCATCCGCGCAAGGTCGTCGGCCTGCCCAATGGCGTGGCCCGGCTGCAGGCGCGCTTGATGGAGCTGATGCCCGGCGAGCCGCTGCTGTCGCAGGACAACCTGGACTCGATGAAGCGCGACAACGTCGCCAGCGTGCAGCCGTTTGCGCCCGCGCCGGAACTGGGCATCGCGCACACGCCGATGGAGCCGGAAGCCTCGCTCTACCTGGCCGGCATGCACCCGCGCACGCGCTTCGGCGGCTTTCGCGCCCGTGCGCGGCGCTGAGCCCGCGAAAGGAACGCGATGAAACTCGTCATCGGCAACAAGAACTACTCGAGCTGGTCGCTGCGCCCGTGGCTGGCGCTGAAGATGGCCGGCATCGAGTTCGACGAAGTGCGGATCCCGCTCGACCAGCCGGACACCAAGTCGAAGATCCTGCGCTACTCGCCCACCGGCAAGGTGCCCTGCCTCATCGACGGCAGGCTCACCGTCTGGGACTCGCTTGCCATCTGCGAATACGTCAACGAGACCCACGCGCAAGGCGGCCTGTGGCCGGCCGACCGCGCCACCCGCGCCACCGCGCGCGCGATCACTGCCGAGATGCACTCCGGATTCGCGGCGCTGCGCACCCATCTGTCGATGGACATCCGCGCGCGCAAGCCGGCGCGTGGCGCCGAGGCGCAACGGCTGGCCGGCGTGCAGGCCGACATCGAACGCATCGTCGCGCTCTGGACCGCGGCGCTCGACGCCAGCGGCGGGCCGATGCTGTTCGGCGAGTTCTGCATTGCCGACGCGTTCTACGCGCCGGTGGTCACGCGGTTCGTCACCTACGGCGTGGCGCTGCCGCCGCTGCTGGCGGCCTACAGCGACCGCGTGCTGTCGCTGCCGCCGATGCAGGCCTGGGTGGCGGCCGCGCAGGCCGAGGTCGAGGAGCTCACCGACCACTGAGGTCGGCGGGCTCTCGGCGCGCGCGGCTGCGATGCAGATCTACCAGGTCGGCGGCTCGCTGCGCGACGAGCTGCTCGGGCGGCCGGTGGTCGACCGCGACTGGGTGGTCGTGGGCGCCACGCCGCAGCAGATGCTCGACGCCGGCTACCGCCCGGTCGGCAAGGACTTCCCGGTCTTTCTGCATCCGGTGACGCACGAGGAGTACGCGCTGGCGCGCACCGAGCGCAAGACGGCGCCCGGCTATCACGGCTTCGCCTTCCACGCCGCACCCGACGTGACCCTCGAAGACGACCTCGCGCGGCGCGACCTGACCATCAACGCGATGGCGCGCGATGCCGCCGGCACTCTGGTCGACCCGCATGGCGGCCAGCGCGATCTCGACGCGCGGGTGCTGCGCCATGTCAGCGCTGCCTTCGCCGAGGACCCGGTGCGCATCCTGCGCATCGCGCGCTTTGCCGCCCGCTTCGCCGACTTCAGCGTGGCGGACGAAACGCGTGCCCTGATGCGCCGAATGGTCGAGTCCGACGAAGTCGACGCACTGGTACCCGAGCGCGTGTGGCAGGAGCTGGCGCGTGGCCTGATGGAAGCACGGCCGTCGCGGATGCTCGACGTGCTGCGCGACTGCGGCGCGCTGGCGCGCGTGCTGCCGGAGCTGGATCGCCTGTGGGGCGTGCCGCAGCGCGCCGACTACCACCCGGAAGTCGACACCGGCGCGCACATGCTGCTGGTGATCGACGCCGCCGCGCAGCTGAACGCCGCGTTGCCGGCACGCTGGGCCGCCCTGCTGCACGACCTCGGCAAGGGCACGACGCCGGCCGACGTCCTGCCGCAGCACATCGGCCACGAGATGCGCAGCGTCGCCCTGGCGCGCGCGGTGTGCGAGCGACTGCGCGTGCCGGCCGACTGCCGCGACGCCGCCCTGCTCGCCGCGCGGGAGCACGGCAACATTCATCGCGCCCTCGACTTCGACGCCGCCGCGCTGGTGCGGCTGCTCGAACGCTGCGACGCATTGCGCCGGCCGGCGCTGCTGGCGCAGGTGCTCGATGCCTGCGAGGCCGATCACCGGGGCCGCGCCGGTCTGGCCGATCGCCCCTACCCGCAGCGCGAACGGTTGCTGGGCGCGCTAGCGGCGGCGCAGTCGATCGATGCCGGCGCCGCCGCGGTGAGCGTGCGCGGCGATGGCCCGCGCCATGGCGAACGCATCGCCCAGGCCGTGCATCAGGCGCGCGTGGCCGCCGTCAGCGCGGCGCTCGCCTGAGAGGCCGAGCCAATCGCACCGCGCGGCACATGGTCAACCGCCAGTGATCAGGCCGGGGCCCCGGAGACTGGCCCAGCCAGCGTGTACTCGAGCAGCCAGAAGTTGTCGAGGTCGCGGTACTGCACGTCAGTGGCGCAGGGCGCGACCAGCGCGAGCAGCTCGGCCTGCGTCGGGAAGTTCTTCAGCACGCGATGCACGCTGCCATCGGGCAGGCGGCGCTGCTGATACGTGTTGCCGCGCGCGTCGGTCTCGGTGATCGGCAGTTCGCGGCACTGGACCGCGCTGTTGTCGATCATCACCACGCGCGCGCCGTGCCGCAGCCGCGCATGCAAGCCGTCGAGGAACGCCCGGCGCCGTTCGATCGGCACGTGCGAGAACCACAGGCCCGCGAACGCGCCGTCGAACTCGCCGAGTTGGGCCGGCAGCGCATTGGCGTCGACACGCTCGAAGCGCACGTTGGCGACGTTCGACCGCGCACGCGCAAGCGCCAGCGGCTCAGCCGTCAGATCAGTCGCCACCATCGACGCCGTGGCCGGTGCGATGAACTGCGTCCAGAAGCCGGTGCCGCAGGCCACCTCGAGCACTGTGCGGCCGCGGAAACACGTGGGCAGCCAAGTGGCAAGGTGCGTGATGTCGCGCCGTCGCTCCGGCTTCGTGTAGACCGCGTCGTAGTGCGGCGCACGCGCCGCGTAGTAGGCCAGCGTCTGCGTCGCAGCATCGGCCATCGCGTCGCCTACAGCAGCCGCCCGATCAGGAACATCAGCAGGGTCAGGATCAGCGTGCTGGTGAACGGCAGCAGGAACTCGCGGTTGCCGATGCGGAAGCGGAAGTCGCCGGGCAGGCGGCCGATGCCCAGCTTCTGCAGCCAGGGCTGCAGCGCGGTCAGCACGATCAGCGCAAGGAACAGGGTGACGATGAAGCGCATGGCGGCTCAGTCGAGCGTGTGCAGCCGGTCGCCGCGTGCGAATCCGCGCAACGGCGCCGCGATGCCGCGGCCGACCGCCAGCACCTTGAACAGTTCGCCCATCTCGGCCTCGGACAGCAGGCGCTGCGCCTGCGCAGCACAGTGGTGCCGTTGCGACTGCGGCGCGCGCTGGACCGCATCGAGCAGCCCGCAGTTGATCAGGAAGTGCGCCTGCGTGGTGTAGCCGAGCACGTCGAGGCCAGCGTCGTGCGCGGCATCGGCCACCGCGGTGAAGTCGACGTGCGCGGTGATGTCGTTCAGCCCCGGCAGCCACAGCGGATCGGCGTGCGCGTGGTGGCGGTAATGGCACATCAGCGTGCCCATCAGCCGCTGCGGGTGGTAGTACTCGCGGCGCGGAAAGCCGTAGTCGATCAGCAGCGCCACGCCGCGTGCGAGCCAGTGCGCAAGCTGCGCCGTCCAGGCGGTGGCGACAGGGCCCACCTCGGAGCCGAAGCCCGCCCGCAGCGGACCGACCGCGGCCTCGATCACGCGCACGGCCGATAAAAGCGAAGCATCCGCTGCGCGCTCGGCAAACACGCAGCCGCCGTCGCGCCACGCAACACCGCGTTCGAACACTGGCGGCGGCGCATCGTCGGCGCCGCGCACGAACAACCGCACCGGCATCACGTCCAGCACCTCGTTGGCGATGATCACGCCCTCGAAGCCCGCGGGCGGCGCATCGAGCCAGGTCACCTCGGGATGCGCCGCCAGCCGCGCGCGCTGGCGGTCGCGAAGGTCGGCCGAGACCTCGACGATCGCGTACTGCTCGACCGCCACGCCGCAGCGCGCCAGTTCCGCGAGCAGGTCGCGCGCCAGCGTGCCGCTGCCGGCACCGAACTCGAGGATGCGATGCGTGGTGTGCTCGAACACCTGCGCGACTTGCGCCGCCAGGGCCTGGCCGAACAGCGGCGAGATTTCCGGGGCGGTGACGAAGTCGCCGCCCGCCGCGGAGTCACCGAGCTTGTGCGCACCGGCCGTGTAGTAGCCGAGCCCGGGCGCGTACAACGCCAGTTGCATGAAGCGGTCGAACGGAATCCAGCCGCCGGCGGCGTCGATCTCGCGCCGGATCAGCGCCACCAGTTGCGCGCTGTGGGCGGCGGCGGCGGGATCGGGGAGCGGCAGCGTGGCCGCGGCAGGCAAGGCGTGCATCGATGGGCTCGCTGCGTCAGGGCGCACGGGCGCGGCGATGCTACCGGTAAACTGCGCGCCGCTCGTGCGCAGTGCGCATGGCCGACATGCGTGCACCGAGGTGCCCGTCGCGCCTGCGACTCACCGCGCGCCGCCTGGCCACCCCACCCCACCCGCCTCCACTCATCGAGCCCCGCATGCCCAAGCAGCGCCCTGTTCCCGCCGCGACGCGCGTGGTGCTGGTCACCGGCGGTGCCAAGCGCATCGGCCGCGCGATCGCGCTCGCCTTTGCGCGCAGCGGCTGGGACGTGGCGATCCACTACGGCACATCGCGCCGCGAGGCGCGCGCCACCGCCGCCGAGATCGAGTCGCTCGGACGGCGCACAGTGCTGCTGTCGGCCGACCTGGCGCAGGAGCGCGCCGTGACCGCGCTCGTTCCCAAGGCCATCGCCGCGCTCGGCCGGCTCGACTGCATCGTCAACAATGCCTCTCGCTTCGAGGTCGACACCGCGGACACCTGCAGCTTCGCCTCGCTCGATCGCCACTACCGCACCAACACCGCCGCGCCGGTGATCCTCACGCGCGAACTGGCCCGCCACGTGCAGCGCGGCGCGCAGGCCTGCGTGGTCAACCTGCTCGACCAGAAGCTGTTCAATCCGAACCCGGATTTCCTCTCCTACACGCTGTCCAAGAGCGCGCTGCACGCGGCCACCACCCTGCTGGCGCAGGCGCTGGCGCCGGCGGTACGCGTGGTCGGCGTAGCGCCGGGCATCTCCCTCACCTCGGGCGATCAATCCGAGGCCGGTTTCGAGGACGCGCACACACGCACGCCGCTCGGCCGCTCGAGCACGCCGGAGGATGTCGCTGCCGCCGTGCTGTTCGCGGCCGAGAGCCGCGCCATCACCGGCAGCACGATCCTCGTCGACGGCGGTCAGCACCTGGTGCCGACCGCGCGCGACATCATGTTCCTGACCGAGACCGCGCCGGCACGGCCACGGTCGAAGACGAAAGCGAAGACGCAATGAACTCCTGGCTGCTCGACCCTCGCCTGGCGGACTGCCGCCGCATCTTTCTGCGCGAGGTGCTGGTCGACGCCAACATCGGCATCCACGCGTTCGAGAGGGCGGGCCCGCAGAAGCTCGTGATCAGCGTCGATCTGTTCGTGCCGCTGGCCCTGTCCACGCCGCACCACGACAAAATCCACGAAGTGCTCGACTACGACTTCGTGCGCAGCAGCGTGCGCCATCGGATCGAACAGGGCCATATCAACCTGCAGGAGACGCTGGTCGACGACCTGGTAAGCGCGCTGCTGGCGCATCCGCTGGTGCGCGCCGTGCGCGTGTCGAGCGAGAAGCCGGATGTCTATGCCGACGTGGAAGCGGTGGGCATCGAGGTGTTCCGCTTCAAGGACGAGTGACGCAGGCGAGATGAACGCACCGACCGAGTTGTCACCGCACACCGGAGCGCGCGCCGCCGAGAAGGCTGCGCGCGAAGCCAACAAGCTGGAGAAGCGCCTGCTGCGCCTGTCCGGCCAGGCGATCGGCGACTACGCGATGATCGAGGCCGGCGACAAGGTCATGGTGTGCCTGTCGGGCGGCAAGGACAGCTACGGCATGCTCGAAGTGCTGCTGAAGCTGCGCGAGCGCGCGCCGATCGACTTCGAGATCGTTGCCGTCAACCTCGATCAGAAACAGCCGGGCTTCCCGGAGCACGTGCTGCCGGAGTACCTCACGCAGCTAGGCGTGCCGTTCCACATCGAGGCGCAGGACACCTACAGCATCGTCACGCGGGTGATCGAGCCGGGCAAGACGATGTGCTCGCTGTGCTCGCGGCTGCGGCGCGGCATCCTGTACCGCGTGGCGAGCGAACTCGGCGCCACCAAGATCGCGCTCGGCCACCACCGCGATGACATTCTCGGCACCTTCTTCCTCAATCTCTTCTACGGCGGACGCCTGAAAGGCATGCCACCGAAGCTGGTGAGCGACGACGGCAAGCACATCGTGATCCGCCCGCTCGCGTACGTGAAGGAAACCGATCTCGCCCGCTACGCGCAGGTGCGGCAGTTCCCGATCATCCCCTTCAACCTGTGCGGCTCGCAGGAAAACCTCAAGCGCAAGGAAGTGAAGCGGATGCTGCTGGAGTGGGAGCGCAGGTTCCCCGGGCGCGTGGAGAACACCTTCAACGCGCTGGCGCGGGTGACGCCGTCGCATCTGATGGACGCGGGGTTGTTCGGCTTCAAGGGACTGCGGGCGACGGGGGTGGCGGATGCGGGCGGCGACATTGCGTTCGATGAAGAGCCGTGCGCGGCGCCTGTGCGCGAGGGCGGCGGGGACGAGGCGTCGGTGCAGTTGGTCAGGTTTGGGGACTAGTAACTGCCGGTCTCCTTTGCTCGAAGGTCAGCAGTCGGCCAATTCCAGACATTCAAAGCGCCCGCTGGATCAACCTGCAAGCGGCCGTCAACGCCGTCGCGGCGCCGTGAGTCTTACGATGGCGTTTCCGGCCCATCCGGGCCGCCGGGGCGGGCGATGACTGAAGCCGAGGTGCTGCATCCATTACGCCCGATCCTCAAGAACTGGCTGTGGGAGCATGGTCGCGTTGGCACGCGCTACCTGGACTGCAGCAGCGGCGTAATCGGCTTCGACGACGGCAAGAAGTCACGCTACGCCACGGGAAGCGTCTATTACGTGCCGCTTGGAAGTAGCGCCGACGTTCCGGCCGCCGAGGTCGGCCCCGCAATTCATGACTGCGCGCTCGCCCGGTTCCTGCGGGCGGCGCAGCTGGGCAAGCCGGAAGAAGCGGGCTCAGTTACGGACGTCCAGCGCGCGGCGCAGGACTGCCTGGAACTTGGCCTTGCCTGCGCCTACCAGGACGACGCACAACGCGCGCATAAGCGCTATGCGCTCGAGCCGATGTTTGAAGACGAGATCCGCGCGGCGGTGGTGGCGGACATTCGTACCAAATACGTTGGTTTGCGAGCCCAGCTAGCACTTTATGACTTCACGGTTCTTCACGGACTACCTACGCCGCTCCTTATCAACGAAGCGCCATTCATCGACTGGAGAGTGCACGCGCAGCCGGTGCAACCGTATGCGACCCTGCCACTTGGGCCCTATAGCCTTCTGGTAGGGACGCCGTCGGGCAAGAGGAGTCGGGCTGGCCCGGTGCTCTGGAAGTCCGCCAACGTCATGGGCCCGTTCAAGGACCACAATCGCTACATCGTGGAGCATGCGCGTCGGTGGATTGTGGCAACGACAGACGATCAACTGGTAGCCGTGCAGGATCGATTCGCTGCCCATGATGCGGGCGGTAAGGAAATCGCAAATCCTTGACGGCGAGCTCAGGTCGCCGATCCGTGAATGTTCGAAAGGCTCAGGACGGCCACAACCTGCCTTACAGGGCGCGCCCCTAAATCGCCCGAAAGCGGGCCCTCTTTGGCATCTGTTTCCGCCGCCAACACCCCCAGCAAGCTATCGCACGATGATGTTCTTGAACTGCCACGGATCATCGAGATCAATGTCTTCCGGGAACAGGCCCTGGCCGCGATTGTCCAGCGGCGTCCAGTCGGTGTAGGCGCCGACCAGTCTGCCGAGGTACGGATCCTGGATCGACAGGATGCGGTCGTGATCGAGTTCGTCGGCGTCGACTACGCCGCGGCGCGGATTCTCGATCGCCCAGATCATTCCTGCCACCACCGCCGATGTCACCTGCAGGCCGGTGGCGTTCTGGTACGGCGCAAGCGCGCGGGTCTCGTGAATGGTCAGCTGGCTGCCGTACCAGAAGGCGTTCCTCGCATGACCGTAAAGCAGCACGCCCAGTTCGTCCATGCCGTCCACGATTTCGTCGTTCATCAGCCTCACGCGGGACTGGGGGCGCATGTTGCGTCCCTGCAGCTCATGCAGGCTGAGGATGGTGTCGTCGCAGGGATGGTAGGCGTAATGCACCGTCGGGCGGTAGACCGCCTCCCCGTCCTTCTCCACCGTCAAGTAATCGGCAATCGAAATCGATTCGTTGTGCGTGATCAGGTATCCCTGGATCGGACCGGCCTTCGGTGTCCAGCTGCGCACCCGAGTACCCGCGCCGGGCCGCGTCAGGTAGATCGCCGCCTTGCATCCGGTCTCGTGGAAGCTAGCCTCCGGGGGAACGTTCCTTTCGTGTGTTCCCCAGCCTAGCTCGGCCGGCTGCAGGCCCTCGCTCAGGAATCCCTCGATGGACCAGGTATTCACGAATTCATCGGCCTGCTTGGGCACGTCGGCCCACTGCGTATCGCGCTCGGCGATGTGCATCCCCTTGACCCCGAGCTGCATGGCAAGGTGCGCCCAGCCCTCGCGCGTAGTGGGCGCAACCGTGTGGCCCATGTCGGACGCCAGCCGCACCAGCGCGCGTTTGAACAGGTGGCTGACCATGCCGGGGTTCGCTCCGTGCGCCACCACCGCGGTCGGGCCGTCACCGCGGATCCTGCGCACTTCCTCGCGGAGCGCATAGTTGGTGCGCTGGGCCAGGGGAATTCCGGCGTCGACATAGCCTCCGGCCCAGGGCTCGATGCAGGTGTCGATGTACAGCGCGTCGCGCTCCCGGCACAGACTGATCAGCGCCACCGAGGACACGTCTACCGAGAGGTTGACGACGAACCCGCCTGCGATCATTGAGCTGAGCAGATTGCGGTAATTGTCCGGACGCAGCGCGAGCTTCTCGAAGCGCACGCCCTCCAGTTCGGCCAGCCGGCGGCAAGAGTCGTCGGGCGAGATGACCACCATCTTCTCGCGCGACGCACGTATGTGGCGCAGTATCAGCGGCAATGCGCCCTTGCCGATGGAGCCAAAGCCGATGATGACGATCGGGCCGGAAAAATCGATCTGATCTGGAATGACGCGCACTTCGTGGTCCTCTTGCAATCGTCAACGGAAGCACAAGTGAGCTTCCGACAGGCGCGATGCTAGTGCTACGGCTTGCGGCGCGATGAAGGGCTGCTTCCGGAGGATCTGACAGGCAGCTGTGGGTCGATTCCAGCCAGTCAGGGCCTAGCGGCAGCCAATGCCCGCTCGATCTCCCGCCACAGAACTTCCATCGGCTCGCAGCCGATCGACAGTCGAATGAACCCGGGCGCAACCGCATCGCCCCAGCGCGCGCGGCGCTCGGCGGAGCTGTGCACGCCGCCGAAGCTAGTAGCAGGACGCAGGAACGCGCAGTTCGCAATGAAGCGTTCTGCCGCGGCCTCATCGGCCAGCGTCAGCGCGATCAGCGTGCCGCCACTGGTCATCTGCCGCTGCGCCAGCTCGTGGGCGGGATGCGAGGCGAGCCCGGGATAGCGCACCTGCTGCACGCGCGGATGCGCGGCCAGGCGCTGCGCCAGCGTGGCCGCACTGGCGGTCATGCGCGACCAGCGCACTTCCAGCGTCTCCAGCCCACGATGCACCAGCCAGGCCTCGTGCGGCCCGGGAATCGCGCCAACGATGCGACGCCAATCGCGCACGCCACCGATCAGCGCACCGTTGCGCGAGGCCACGTGGCCGAACAGCACGTCGGAGTGGCCGTTCAGGGCCTTGGTGTCGGCACTCACCACGAAGTCGGCACCGAGGTCGAGCGGGCGCTGGCCGAGCGGGGTCATCGTGGTGTTGTCGACCGCGACGATCGCACCGGCGGCGTGCGCGCGGCGACAGGCTTCGGCGATGTCGGTCACATCGAGCGCCGGGTTCGACGGCGTCTCCACCATCATGAGCTTGAAGCCCGCCAAGTCGCGCGCGCCGAGGTCGGCGGTGGCGCAGGTCTCTACCTGCACGCCCATCGGTGCCAGGTAGGTGTCGGCACAGATGCGCGTCGTGTAGTAGCCGTCGCTCGGCAGCAGCACGCGGTCGCCGGGCTTGAGCACGCTGTAGAACACCGCGGCGATCGCCGCCATGCCGGAGGGGAACGTGATCGTGTCCGCGTCTTCGAGCAGCGACAGCGCCTCTTCGAGCGCGGTCCAGGTGGGGTTGCCCCAGCGCGCGTACTGGTAGGCGCCGGAAGGTTGCGGCGGCAGCGCGTAGATCGAGGTGTTGACGATCGGCGGGCTGAAGGCGGCGTTGTTGCCCGTGGATTTGGTGGTCAGGTGCAGCAGGCGGGCAAAGCGTTCGTCGGGCGGCATCGCGGCGCGCGGGTCGTTCGGTGTCATGAAGGCTCCTGAAACGTCCCGCATTATCGAGCCGCCGCTCCAACCGCGCCGGGCGGTGCTTGATTCAGGTCAGCGGCGGCGGCGGGCACGGGCGCAGCATGAAGGCGCGGAGTGGCCCTGCCCGTTCGCGCTGGCCTCCGTGCCGGAGACGACGATGAGACTGCCCTCGACAACCCTGCGTGATCTCGCCACGCGCGAGGTCGAAACGGTCGGCGTGGAAACCACGCTCACCGAGTGCGCCCGCAAGATGCGCCATACCCACGTCGGCTGCGTGATCGTGGCCGAGCCGGCCGGTGAGGAATTGAGACCGCTGGGCATCGTCACCGACCGTGACATCGTGATCGAAGCGGTGGCGCCGGAACTCGATCCGGCCACGCTGACCGCAGGCGACGTGATGAGCCGGCCCCTGGCCACCGTCAAGGCGAGCGACGACCTGCTCGACGCCCTCGCTCACATGCGCGAGCAGGGTGTACGCCGATTGCCGGTGCTGGACGACGACGGCATGCTGTTCGGCCTCGTCAGCGTGCAGGACATCCTGGGCGCGCTCGCGCAGCAGACCGAGGCGGTGGTCGGCGTGCTGATGGCCGAGCAGAGCAAGGAAGCCGCACTGCGGCCGTAGACCGCAGCAGCGCGTCACGCATTCAACCGGGGCCGCCGCGCGCGGCAAGGGAAAGACCATGACCGACATCGTCAAACTGCTCGGCGCCGACGCCGACAGCCTCCTGAATCACGTCTGCAAGGGCATTCCGCGCGAGAGCCTGCACCTGCCCGGGCCGGACTTCATCGACCGCATCCACGGCGCCAGCGACCGGCCGGCGCCGGTGCTGCGCAGCCTGCAGCAGATGTTCGACCACGGCCGGCTGGCCGGCACCGGCTACCTCTCGATCCTGCCGGTGGACCAGGGCATCGAGCACAGCGCGGGCGCGTCGTTCGCCAAGAACCCGGCGTACTTCGACCCCGAGAACATCGTGAAGCTCGCGATCGAGGGCGGCTGCAACGCCGTCGCCTCCACGCTCGGCGTGCTGGGCGCCTGCTCGCGCAAGTACGCGCACAAGATCCCGTTCCTGGTGAAGATCAACCACAACGAGCTCCTCACCTACCCGAACAAGTTCGACCAGATCATGTTCGGCGAGGTCGAGCAGGCGTGCGACATGGGCGCGGCGGCGGTCGGCGCGACGATCTACTTCGGCTCCGACGAGTCGCGCCGCCAGATCCAGGAGGTCGCCGAGGCGTTCCAGCGCGCGCACGAACTGGGCATGGTCACCGTGCTGTGGTGCTACCTGCGCAACAACGCGTTCAAGAAGGACAAGGACTACCACGTGGCCGCCGACCTCACGGGCCAGGCCAACCACCTCGGCGTGACGATCGAGGCCGACATCATCAAGCAGAAGCTGCCCGAGAACAACGGCGGCTACAACGCGCGCTCAGAAGTTACGGCAAGACCCGACAAGCGGGTCTACACGAGCTGCTGACCACCGATCACCCGATCGACCTGACCCGCTACCAGGTGGCCAACTGCTACATGGGGCGCGCGGGCCTCATCAACTCGGGCGGCGCCTCGGGCGAGAACGACCTCGCCGAGGCCGTGAAGACCGCCGTCATCAACAAGCGCGCCGGCGGCATGGGCCTGATCTCCGGCCGCAAGGCGTTCCAGAAACCGATGGCCGAGGGCGTGGCGCTGCTGAACGCGATCCAGGACGTGTACCTGGCGCGCGCGATCACGGTGGCCTGAGGCCAGCCAATCGACTGCCTCTGGGTAACGGATCGCCGCACGCCGCCGGCGGCGCTCCGTGTGCGCGCTCAGCGCCGCGGCGACCGAGGCGCGTCGATCACCTCGACATCGATGACATCGGCATCGACGTCGTGCACGCGGCCGCCGCTGCCGTCGATGTACGGCTCGCCGAGCGACGCCTGCAGCAGCTTCAGGTTGCGCACGTGTGCCTTGAAGTAGATGTCGAACAAGTCGCCCGCCACCGGCACCGCGCCGACCGCGGCGTCCATCAGCAGGTTGCCGATCATGCGCGCCTGCAGCCAGCGCGAGGCTCCCAGCTGGCGCGCTTCGAACACCAGGTACAGGCCGAGCGCGCCGGAGACCATGTCGCCCACCACCGGCACCAGGCCCAGCAGCGCATCCAGTCCGACCCGCGTGCGCAGCACCGGCACGTGGACTGCGGTGTCGAGCAACCGCGTCAGCAGGATCAACCGCTCGCGCGCCGCGCGCTTGCGTGCGTCATCGGCATGCGCAGCCGGGGCGGACGCGCCCGGGCGCGCACGCGCAGAGCGATTGAACGTAGAGGCAGAAACAGATCGCATCGACATCGCCGGAAGATGCCGGCGCACCGCAACGTCTTCAACGCGGGTTTACGTGAGGCCCGCCGCCGCGCGATGCCTCAGCGCGCCGGCACCGGGATGAATTCCTGCTCGCCCGGCACCGAGCCGAAGCGCTGGCGCTGCGCCGGGTCCCCGTAGCGCGCCCAGTCGGCGCACGCGGCGTCGATCTTCTCGCGCGCGCTCGAAACCAGGTTCCACCAGACAAAGCGCGGGCCGAGCGGCGCGCCACCGAGCAGCATCAGCGTGGCCGGCGCCTCACTCGACAGCGCGACCGGCTCGCCCGGCACCAGCACCGCCAGCGTGCCGCGCCCGACGCGCTGCGTGCCGATCTGCGCCTCGCCGTCGACCACGTACACCGCGCGCTCGACGTGCTCGGCCGCCAGCGTGTAGCGGCCACCGGCGGCGAGCTCGAGCGCGCCGTACAGCGTGGGCGAGTACACGCCCACCGGCGAGCGCAGACCATCGATCGCGCCCGCGATCACCGTCAGCCGCGCGCCATCGGCCTCGATCACTGGCAGCGTGTGCGCCGGGTGATGCTCGAAGGCCGGCGCGTCGTCTTCGCGCTCGGCCGGCAGCGCGAGCCAGGTCTGCATGCCGTGCAGCCGCACCGGCGCACGGCGGCGCTCGGCCGCCGTGCGCTCGCTGTGCACGATGCCGCGCCCGGCCACCATCCAGTTGACGTCCCCGGGTGCGATCGCCTGCACGGTGCCGAGCGAATCCCGGTGCAGGATCTCGCCGTCGAACAGCCAGGTGACGGTGGCCAGGCCGATGTGCGGATGCGGCCGCACGTCGAGCCCGCGCCCGGCCGGCAGTTCGGCCGGACCGATGTGATCGACGAACACGAACGGCCCGATGCTGCGCAGCGCCGCCTGCGGCAGTGCGCGCAACACGGTCATGCCGTCGCCGAGGTCGGTGGCGCGGCCGTGGATATGTGTCGAGATGACCTCCATGGCGTCAAGGGTAGCGCGCGGCGGCGATACGCCGCGACGCGCGCCGACTCGCACTCCGCTCAGGCGCCCGCGGGACCACCTGCGTGCGCTCAACGCGCGCGCTAGATCTGCAGCAGCAGCGCCGTGGCCGACAGCGCGAGCATCAGCACGAACGAGCCGCGCACCGCGTGTGCGGGCTGCCGGCGTCGCGCCACAGGCGCGGCCTCGATCACCCGCGGCGCCGGCAACCGGCACGGGGCAGGCGCGCGCTCGGCCTCGAATGCCTGCCGCAGCCAACCGCTCAGGTCATCGTCCGCATCGTCCAGAAACTCCGCCGCCGCCATCGCTTTCATCGCCGCCTCGCCCGTTGCATCGAACAGGCGCCATGGTCGGCGCGGCGCGGGTTTTCTTCAGCGGAATCTTCGACAGCCGCCACGTGCAAAACCCGCAAGCGACTCACGCGGATGCGTCAGGCCGGAGGCGGACCGCCTTTCGCCGCGGCCTCGTCCTTGCCCGACTTGCCGTCCTTGCCGCCCTTGGAACTCATCAGGAACCAGGTGAGCGCGGCAATCACCGCCGCCACCGCCAGGCCAAAGCCGAGCAGATCCTTGCTGCCGTCCCACGCGACCACGTGGCCGAGAAAGATCACCGCCAGCACCACCAGCACCACGCCGACCAGCTTGTTCTTCAGGTCGTCGAAAGTGCGGATGTGCAGCCAGTCCGGCAGCTTCAGCTCGCTGTCGATGAACAGTTCGTACAGGCCGAGCGCGATCATCAGCAATACCGTGCCGAGCAGGAACAGGTCGACGATCTCGATGAAGGCCAGGGCGAGTGCCTTTGCCCCCTTGCTGGTGACCTCCATCTTCGCCACCGCCTCGGCGATCACCGCGATGGTCTCGGCGATGCCGTAGACGAACAGCGCCGCCGCCGCGGCGAGCGAACCCAGCACGGCGATGACGACCAGATAACGGCTGGCGTTGAGGACAGGTCGCAGCACTGCTTTTGAGTTGCACCAGCTCCCGCAACCCCGCTATGGTCCGGTCGCGCGGCCCGTTGCAATCGATGTTGCCTGGCATCACGGCGGCGATCGCCGTGCTGAACTAGAGGCCGCGGGTTAAACCTTAGCGGGAACTGTGGCCCCTTTTTTATCCACCACGACCAATGCACCACTGGCACTTCCTACAACACCGCCGACCGTGGCTTCTGCCTGATGTTACGTCGATCTGACCCGGGACGACGCAGAACACGCTCTACGAGCAACGAAAAAAAGCGTTAGCGTGCCGTTGGCGACATAGCCCACTCCCCCGACCGCGTAATCGAGCGCGGTAGCAGAGTAGCGAAGGCTCGTGACTGTCGCTCCTTGAGAAACGGTACGCAGGCCTACCCCACCGCCCTCGTACGTGGCACTGGTCGCGTTAATTGCGTTCGCGAAGGTCATCCCGCGCCTAGGCGCGATCGTCAGATCGTCAGTAACGGTCGCTCCGCTCGCAGTGCCGTCAACGACCACATCCGCCGTTCCGCTAGCGGTCCAATCCAAGCCCGTATCGCGCAGGCGAAATTGAAAGACGGCTGAGACAAAGTTGCCGTCAAGCAGTTCGGCATTAACAACGTTCGAGAGCGTGTAGATCGAAGACGAAATGCCATTGAAGCGCAGCGTATTGCCGGCCTCCAGGCAGTCGGCGAAGTTCGCCGCCAGCGTTCCGTTCAGCGCAAGAGCGGTGCCCGGCGCTGGCAGCAGCCCGTTGTTGAATGTGCCGTTCATGGAGCCCGACGAGCAGACGGTTCCCGGCGCTACGTGCTGCAGGCTGTCGTTAACCAGCAGGAACGGCGAGAAGACGATCTCTGTCATCTCGATCGTACGCACGGCAAAACTCAGCGCGTTGATCGTCCCTGAGGACGGTGGCGGTGGTGGTGGCGGCGGTGGCGGCGGTGGCGGCGGTGGCGGCGGTGGCGGTGGTGGCGGTGGTGGCGGTGGTGGCGGTGGTGGCGGTGGTGGCGGTGGTGGCGGTGGTGGCGGTGGTGGCGGTGGTGGCGGTGGTGGCGGTGGTGGCGGTGGTGGCGGGGTGGTGGCGGTGGTGGCGGTGGTGGCGGTGGTGGGGCGGTGGTGGCGGTGGTGGCGGTGGTGGTGGGGGGGGGGGGGGGGGGGGGGGGAGGGGGGGGGGGGTGGTGGCGGTGGTGGCGGTGGTGGCGGTGGTGGCGGTGGTGGCGGTGGTGGCGGTGGTGGCGGTGGTGGTGTGGGTGTGTCGGCAGGCGGTGCGGGGGCCGGATCGTCGCCGCCGCCGCAGGCGACAACCGAGCCCATCAGCGACGCCGCAAACAGATAGCCCAGTAGGCGCGTCTTGTGCATTGGGAACTCCTCCAGAAAGCGTTTGGTAGGTCGTCGCGCATTGGCGCGACGTCGAAAAGATAGAAACCTCCCCCCCCCCAAAGCACTCCGGGTTTTCCCTTTCGACTCGCGGCAACAGCCGTGTCACTCAACCCAGGAAGAGCCGATACGCCGGATTCGCGCTCTCGTCCCAGTGCCGGTAGCCGAGCTCGGCGAGGAACGCGCGGAACTGTTTCTTCTCGCCGGCCGGCACCTGGATGCCTACCAGTACGCTGCCGTAGTCGGCGCCGTGGTTGCGGTAGTGGAACAGGGAGATGTTCCAGTCGTGGGTCATGGATTGCAGGAATTCGAGCAAGGCGCCGGGGCGTTCGGGGAATTCGAAGCGATACAGCACTTCGTGGGTGGCGGCGGGGCAGCGGCCGCCGACCAGATGGCGCAGGTGTGATTTGGCCAGTTCGTCGTCGGTGAGGTTGAGCACCGGGTAGTGGTGTTGCTGCAGGTCGGCGATCAGGGCTTGTGATTGCTCGCGGCTGGTGGTCTGCACGCCGACGAACACATGGGCGCTGCCGGGATCGCTGTAGCGGTAGTTGAATTCGGTGATGCTGCGCGCGCCGATGCGGGCCATGAAGGCTTTGTAGGCGCCGGGGCGTTCGGGCAGGGTGACGGCGAGCACGGTCTCGCGTTGCTCGCCCACTTCGGCGCGTTCGGCGACAAAGCGCAGGCGGTCGAAATTCATATTGGCGCCGGAGGCGACCGCGACCAGGGTGACGCCTTGCTGCGGGTATTGGCGTAGATATTCGGCCTTGGCGCCGGCCACGGCCAGCGCGCCGGCCGGTTCGAGGATCGAGCGCGTGTCCTCGAAGACGTCCTTGATGGCGGCGCAGATGGCGTCGGTGTCGACCGTGATCATGGCATCGACATATTGCTGGCAGAGCCGGAACGGTTCAGCGCCCACTTGCTTCACCGCCGCGCCGTCGGCGAACAGGCCCACGCTTGGCAGCACCACGCGCTCGTTGCTTGCCAGCGAGCGGGTCATGGCGTCGGCATCGTCGGCTTCCACCCCGATCAGTTTGATCTCAGGACGCAGCCGCTTGATGTAGGCAGCCACGCCGGAGATCAGGCCGCCGCCGCCGACCGCGCAGAACACCGCATGGATCGGGTCTGGGTGCTGGCGCAGGATCTCCATGCCGATGGTGCCCTGGCCGGCGATCACGTCCGGATCGTCGAAGGGATGCACGAAGGTCAGGCCCTGCTGCGCTTCGAGCTCGCGCGCGTGGGCATAGGCTTCGGCGAACGAGTCGCCGTGCAGTTCGATGTCGGCGCCGCGTGCGGCGACTGCGTCGATCTTGATCTGCGGCGTGGTCTGCGGCATCACGATCACGGCGCGGCAGCCCAAGCTTGCCGCCGCCAGCGCCACGCCCTGCGCATGATTGCCGGCCGAGGCGGAGATCACCCCGCGTGCGCGCTGTTCGGGCGTCAAGTGCACCATTTTGTTGTAGGCGCCGCGCAGCTTGAACGAGAACACCGGCTGCAGGTCTTCGCGCTTGAGCAGCAGCCGATTGCCGAGCCGCGCCGACAACAGTGATGCCGGGTCCAGCGGCGATTCGATTGCCACGTCATAGACACGGGCAGTGAGGATGCGGCGCAGGTATTCCTGGGCTGGCATGGCCCGACTCCCTCAAAAACTCTCCCGGTGCGGTTTATACGCGGGCGCCGAACACGGCCGCGCCCCGGCACGAGCCGCCACATCGCTTGACTCGCTGCGCGCCTGGACCGGTCCGGATCGGTCGAAGGATCACCGCGCGACCTACACGCCGCAGCGCGCCGGAGCCTGTGCACCGAACGTTGCCCGCAGGCTGTCTACGCGCGCAGCGCCGGCGTACGGCGGCCTTGTTCGAGCAGTCGCCGATTGACCGGGTTGCGCTCGACGAAGCTCGCGCGCAGTTCGTCCGGCAGGCCGCGGCCGGCGGCGTCGATCCAGTCGAGCGCGCGGTGCAGTGCCTGGCGCGCCCGCTCGTCGTCGCCGGCCGCCTTCCAGACCGCGACCGCGCACTCCAGCACCGCCGGCGGATAGCCGGCGGGGACGATGTCCGCATCGGCCGTCGCCATGCGCATCAGCTCGGCGGCGGCGCCGGCCTGGCCTGCGCGCGCCAGATCAGACGCCAGCAGCGCGCGCGCCGTGCAGTGCTCGTGCGGCAGATCGGCCTCGGTCGCCAGGCGCAGCGCCTGCTCGAGCCGGGCCTGCCGCTCGGCGCCGTGCGCGCAATGCGCCAGCGCGCGCAGGAGCTCGCAGCGACGGCGTGGCTCCACGGTCTTGTCGTTGGCGACAGCCAGCGCCGACGCCGTGTCCGCGGTGCCGACCGGACCGGCGCCGGCCGCGTTCAGCAGCAGCTCGAGCCCGACCAGTCGCGACCGCTCGCCCACCGGCAGCAGGGCATCGTCACGGGTGCGAGCCAGCAGGAAGCGGGCCCGATCCGGCCGCCCGAGGTCCAGGAACAAGTGCGCCTGTTCCAGCTGCAGGCGCGCCAGCACCCAGATGCGCGCCGCCGCCAGCTTGGTCTGCGCGGTCTCGAGCACTGTCAGCGCCTCGCCGTAACGGCCCAGCGCGCGCAGCGCCATGGCGCGCGCCAGATGGCAATGGGCGTCGACATCGAGCGAGACCTCGACGCGCTGCGCGAGCGACAGCGCGCGCTCGGCAGCCACCAGGCCCGCGACCGCATGCCCTCGGCTGACCAGAATCACCGCCCGCTGCTGCTCGACCATCGCCAGGCGAAGGTGGTTTTCGTTGCCGGTGTAAAGCACAGCCGCGCGCTCGAACTGCGCCAACGCTTCAACGTGCCGCCCGAGCCGCGTCAGCATCACGGCGCGCGATGAGTGGCCGAAGCCTTCTATCTCCGGGTCGCCGATTTGCAAACCGAGTGCGGCGACCTCCTCGTACAGCGCCGCTGCCTCGTCCAGCCGGCCGAGCGCGGCGATCGCCGTGGCGCGCCCCGAGCGGCCAATCGCCTCGGTCCGCTTCTCGCCGCAGGCCTGCGCCAGCGCGATCACCTGGTCGGCGCCGCGCAGCATCGCCTCCCCGTCGCCCACCATCTCCAGCGCGCGCAGCCGATAGACCATCGCCTGCACGCGCTGGCGATCGCTTGGCGCGGCAGCGATCAGCCGGTCGCATAGCGTGGCGTAGGCGCGGGGGTCGCCGTCGAGAAGCGACGCCTGGTCGACGGCGCCTTGCAGCGCGAGGAAATGCGACTGCCGATCTCCCAGCGACTCGTACAGGCGCGCGGCGTGCTCAAAGCAGGCCTGCGACTCGCGATAGCGCAGCCTGGCATCGGCGCTGCGGGCCGCCTCGGTCCAGGCGTCGGCGGCATGCTGGTTCTCGTGCGCGGCCTCCCAGTGCGACGCAATGCGCGCGCTCTCGCCATTGTGCTCGACCAGCCACTGCGCCAGTTGCGCATGCAGATGGCGCGCGATTGCCTCCGGCACCGAGCGCAGCACGGCGTCGTGCACCAGGTCGTGCGCGAAGGCCTGCTCGCGCAGCACCTGCGCCGCTTCCAGCTCGCCCCAGGCGTCGGCCAGTTCCACCGCGCGCACGCCCATCACGTGCTCGGCCAGACCAATGCCGAAATCCACCCCGGCGATCGCCGCCACCCGCGCCAGCGCCAGCGCCCGCTCGGACAACTGCTTCAGGCGCCGCTCGATCAGCGCGCCCACGTTGACCGGTGTGGGCAGCCGGCCCTGCCGCAGCAGCCCACTCGCCAGGCCCTGCTTGAGCGTCTCCAGCGCGTACAGCGGGTTGCCGCCGGTGTGCTTCGTCAACTGCGGCGCGAGTTGCGCGCTGTCCAGTTCCGGCAGGCCGAGCGAGTCGATCAGTTCGGCCATCTCCGATTCGGTCAGCGGCGCCAGCTCGATCACCGCCAGCGCCTGCGCTTCCTCCTGCGTCTCGCGCAGCGCGGCCGCGGCGGCACTGCCTTCGCCGGGCCGCTGCGCCAGCGCCCAGCGCAGGCCGGCCAGCGTCTCGGCGCCGGCACTGCCGCAGATCAGCGCCTGCAGCATCTCGACACTGGCGTCGTCGGCGAAGTGCAGGTCGTCGACGATCACGCCGTCGGTCGCGCTTCCATCCGCACGCGCCTGCCCCAGCACGGCCTCCACCGCGCCCTGCAGCAGCAGGCGCTGGCCATCGGCCGGCAGTGGCACCGACGGCGCCAGTTCGGGCAGCAGGCGCGCCAGTTCCGAACGTCGCGGCGCCGGCAGTTCGATCCGCGTGCGTTCGAACACCGCGCGCAACAGGCGCGACAGCGTGGCGTAGGGCACGCCGGCGTCGCCCGGGCGACCCTGCACCATCAGCACGCGGCGGCCGGCGGCGAACTCGGCCAGCAGCCGCGATTTGCCCAGGCCGGGCTCGCCCACCAGCAGCGCGGCACGCCCGCCCTGCCAGGCGTCGTCGAGTGCAGCGAGTTCGCGCTGGCGGCCGATCATCCGGGGCGGCCGCAGCACGGTCACCGGTACTGGCCGCGGCGTCGGTGACACCGTGCGCGGTGCTGCCAGTGCGCTGCGCAGCGCACGCGCGAGCTGCTCGGTCTCGGCGGAAGGCCGCGCACCGAAGCGCTGAACGAGCTGCCGCACCAATCGGTCGTACACCGCCTGCGCCTGCGCGATGTCGCCGCGCAGGTAGTGCAGCCGCATCAGCGTGCGGTGGTGTGCTTCGCTGTCGTTATCGGCCAGCAGCAGTTGCTCGGCCAGGCGCGCGGCGCGATCCAGGTCGCCCTGCGCCTCGGCCTCGGCGAGTTGCCGGCCGATCTCGGCCGAGGCGCGACCGCGTCGCCGCTGGCGCTGCTGGTCCAGCCACTCTGCAAAGTCGGCGCAGTCGCCGAAGCTCAAGTTGCCGAGCAGATCGCCGCTCGCTTCCGGTGCGGTCTCGGCCAGCAAGTCGGCCACCACGCGGTCGGCAATGAAAAGCGCCTCCTCACCGCGCACCAGATCGGCGCCGTAATTCTTCCGAAAGCGGGCGATCTGCTGCCGCAGCGCCTGGCGCGCGTTGTCGGAGTCGGGCCACAGCAGCGCCGCGGCGCGCGCGCGGGTGACACCGGGCTCGAGCGCCACCAACGCCAGCAGGCCGGCGGCCCGCCGTTCGAGCGCCCGCGCCTTGCCGTCGGCGATCAGCACGGGATCACCGAGCAGGCGCAGGCGCACCATGTGGCCGGAGCCAAATGCAAACGAAGGATCAGACGTGGGCGTGGTCATCCACACATGATCCCGCGCGAATGCGCGAACGCGAAAGCCGGCGTGACGCCCACGCGAATACGAAACTCGGCGGCCGGCCGAGCGGCCAGTGCCGCGCGCTTCAATCGCATTCTGCGCATGGCGCGTGCGATCAACGACCCGCGGCGGCGCCGCGAAGACCCTGCTCGCGCAGCCGCCGATTGACCGGATTGCGCTGCAGGAAGCTGTCCCGCAGCGGCACCGTCAGGCCCTGCGCGGCCGACTCCACCCAGGCACTGGCGCGCTCCCATTGGCGGGCAGCGCCGGCGGCGTCGCCGGCAGCCGAGAGTACGTCGAACGCAGTCACCCACACCGCCGGCGGATAGCCGGCCGGGACGACGTCGGCGTCCGCCACGGCGATCCGGATCAACTCCGCCGCCGCGTGCGTCTGTCCGGCCGCGCGCAGGTGCTCCGCAAGCAGCGCCTGCGCAACAGGGCGTTCATCGAGGAATTCGTAGCGCTGTGTCAGGCGCAGGGCTTCATCCAGCAGATGCGCGCGTGTGCCCGCCGGCGCTAGCGCGGCCTGCGCGCGGAGCAACTCGCAGCGCAGACGCGGCTCGGCGTCCGGCTCGGCGGTCGCGATCGCCGCGTCGGTCTTGCCGTTGGCTGGCCGCAACGCGCGCAACTGCAACTCGAGACACTGCCCACGCTGCCGGTCGGCCGGCAGCAGGTTCTTCGCCGCCAGCGCTTGCGCCAGCGCACGGCGGGCGAGGTCGGCGCGGCCGAGGTAGATCAGGATCTGGGTCAGCTCCAACCTGAGCCGACCCGCCATCCTGAGCTGTTGCGCATCGAAAGCAGGCAGCTGCTCCTCGATTAGCGCCATGGCCTCACCCAGGCGACCGATCTGGCGCAACGCCATCGCACGCACCACCCAGAAGCTGGCCCTACCGTCGAGCGCGATGTCCAGCCGTTCAACTCGCAGCAAAGCACGGTCGGCCGCAGCGAGCGCCGCCTGCGGGCGGCCGCTGCCGGCTAGCACCACTGCAGTCTGCTGTTCAGCCAACGCGAGCCGCAGCCACAGCTGTGCCGGCTCGAGCACCGCCCGCGCGCGATCGAACGCGGCGATCGCTGCGTTCGTGTGGCCCAACTTGTACAGGGTCGTGCCTCGGTTGGTGTGCCCCACGCCCTCGAGTTCGGGGTCCGCCAGTTCGATGCCCAGCACCGAGACACGTTCCCAGTCCTGCAAGGCCTGATCCAACTGCTGCAGCGAAAAGCGCGCGCCGCCGAGCGCAACCAGCGCGTATGCCTCGATCTTGCTCTGGCCGGTACGGCGAGCCAGCGCCACGGCGTGGGCCGCGTCACGCGCCATCGCCTCGTAGTCGCCGCGGATCTCCAACGCACGAAGCCCGTAGATCATGGCCTCCGCGCGCGCAGCATCGTCTGGCGCGGCGGCGAGCAGTCGCCCGACGATGGCGTCGTATTCGCGTGCGTCGAGGTCGAGCAGCGCGGCCTCCGAGGCAACGCTTTCCCGCGCGCGGAAGTGCGCTGCCCGGTCCTCAAGCTTTTCGTACAGAGCCGCCGCTCGCTCGAACGACTCCATCGACTCCCTGTACCGCAGACGTACGTCCGCCGCGCGGCCCGCTTCCATGTAAGCGTCAGCGGCGCCACGTCTGTCGCCCGCACCTTCCCGGTGACCCGCAATGCGGGCAGGCTCGCCGGACCGCGCGGTCAACCACTGCGCGGCCTGCGCATGCAAGTGCCGCGCAATCGCCGCCGGTATCGAACGCAACACCGCCTCATGCACCAGGTCATGTGCAAAGGCGTCCTCGCGTAGCACCTGCGCGGCCTCCAGCTCGCCCCACGCATCGGCCAGGTCGACCGCGCGTGCGCCCATCACCTCCTCGGCCAGCGCGATGCTGAAGTCGACTCCTGCAACCGCCGCCACGCGCGCCAGCGCGAGCGCACGTTCGCTCAGCTGCTTCAAGCGGCGCTCGATCAGCGCACCGATGTTGACCGGCGTGGGCAGGCGGCCCTGCTGCAGCGTGCCGCTGGCCAGGCCCTGCTTGAGTGTCTCGAGCGCGAACAGCGGGTTGCCGCCGGTGTGGCGTACGAGCTGCGGTGCGAGCTGGGCGCTGTCGAGTTCGGGCAGGCCGAGTGAGTCGATGAGCTCGGCCATCTCGGCTTCGGTGAGCGGCGCCAGAGCAATCGGAACCAGCATCTGCGCTTCTTCGAGCGCGCCGCGCAAGGTGGCGGCGGCAGCACTGCCTTCGCCGGGGCGTTGCGCCAGCGCCCAGCGCAGGCCGTGGAGCGCTTCGGCGTTGATCAGCGCCTGCAGCATCTCGACACTGGCGTCGTCGGCGAAGTGCAGGTCGTCGACGATCACGCCGTCGGTCGCGCTTCCATCCGCACGCGCCTGCCCCAGCACGGCCTCCACCGCGCCCTGCAGCAGCAGGCGCTGGCCATCGGCCGGCAGTGGCACCGACGGCGCCAGTTCGGGCAGCAGGCGCGCCAGTTCCGAACGTCGCGGCGCCGGCAGTTCGATCCGCGTGCGTTCGAACACCGCGCGCAACAGGCGCGACAGCGTGGCGTAGGGCACGCCGGCGTCGCCCGGGCGACCCTGCACCATCAGCACGCGGCGGCCGGCGGCGAACTCGGCCAGCAGCCGCGATTTGCCCAGGCCGGGGCTCGCCCAGCCAGCAGCGCGGCACGCCCGCCCTGCCAGGGCGTCGTCCAGTGCAGCGAGTTCGCGCTGGCGGCCGATCATCCGGGGCGGCCGCCACGCAACTCACCGGTACTGGCCGCGGCGTCGGTGACACCCGTGCGCGGCTGCTCTGCCAGTGCGCTGCGCAGCGCACGCGCGAGCTGCTCGGTCTCGGCGGAAGGCCGCGCACCGAAGCGCTGAACGAGCTGCCGCACCAATCGGTCGTACACCGCCTGCGCCTGCGCGATGTCGCCGCGCAGGTAGTGCAGCCGCATCAGCGTGCGGTGGTGTGCTTCGCTGTCGTTGTCGGCGAGCAGCAGTTGCTCGGCGAGCATGACCGCCGCCGCGAAGTCGCCCTGCACTTCGGCCTCGGTAAGCTGCTGGCCGATCTGCGCGGTGGTGCGACCGCGTCGCTGCTGGCGCTGTTGCGTGAGCCAGTCGGCGAAGTCGGCACAGTCTTCGTAGCTGAGCGTGCCGAGCAGGTCGCCCGCCGCTGCAGCAGCGGCCAGCACATCGACGGCTATGCCGTCGGCGAGGAACAGTGCATCTTCGCCGCGCACCAGATCGGCGCCGTAATTCTTCCGAAAGCGGGCAATCTGCTGACGCAGCGCCTGGCGCGCGTTGTCGGAGTCGGGCCACAGCAGCGCCGCGGCGCGCGCGCGGGTGACACCGGGCTCGAGCGCCACCAACGCCAGCAGGCCGGCGGCCCGCCGCTCGAGTGCCTTGATGCTGCCGTCGGCGGCAAGCAATGCTGGGTCCCCCAGCAGGCGGAGGCGACAATGTGCCGGGGCAGTGGCAATCGACTTCGGCAAGGGCGATCCTGCTTCGCGCGGGGAAATCAGAGGCGGAGGCGAGACGCCATATTAGTGGCGGCGCGCCGACAGCACGCGCGGCATCTGCACCCACTGCACTTTGGCACGCGCCCGCGCGCGCGCCGCGTTTCGCCGAAGCCTCATGGCCCCGTCGTCACCATGCCCGGAGCGGTTCGCGTGTTGCCGTCCACACCGTCACCCAGCGCGCCTCGCAGGCCGCTGCCCCAGGCGTAGACCACGTTGCCCGGGCCGATGACCAGGGCGTGCAAGTTGCTGGCCGACAGTGCCGTGAAGCCGCTCAAGCCCGGCGAGGCCACCGGACGAGGGAACGGCTGGCCGCCGCTCGCAACCGGCCCGAGCAGGCCACTGCCGCGGCTGCCCCAACCCAGGATCTGCCCGTTCTTCAAGGCCAACGTGGCCGTGCTGTTGGTGCTGACCAGCGCAGTGACGCCGGTCAAGTTGTCGGCGCAAGGCAGGCTGGTGCAGGTCTCGGCCTTCACGGCCACTGGACCGAGCGTGCTGCCGCCGATCACGCTACCGAGGCCCAACTCGCCGGAGCCATCGTAGCCACTGGTTACCACCGAGCCATCGGCGCGCACCACAAACAGCGAGTAGTAAAAGCTCATGCCGAGGCTGCGCGCGCTGCCCCAGCTGGCCGGCAGCAGCAACGGGCCGCCCAGACCGCCCACGGGCCCGCCGCCCGCCGAAGGAACACCGTAGCCGCCGTATGGATTGGCGCCTAGGCCGTAGAGGCGGCCGTCTTCCAGCGCGATGGCCAGGCCCGGCGAGCCCGAGGTCGTCTGGCCGGTGAAAATGACTGCCGGGGGTGAGTCGACCGGCAAGCCCGGCATCGCGAAGGCGACACCAGTGGACTCGAAACCAAGCGAACGCAACGAGCCGACGAACCACACCGTCTTGGCCGAGCCGGCGTTGCAGTCGGTGGTGGCGCCTGCACTGTTAATTGCGCGGATCATCGCCAACTGCTCGCCGCCGCCGGCGATGGCGCATACGCGATCCACCGGCTGCGGCGCGTTGTTCACGCGCTCCAGCACTTCCACCGGTGCGGCTTCGTTGTCGCGCGGCGGGATCGACGGATTCATCGAACTGCTGAGTCCGCCGTTGCCGTCGAAGCCGCGGCCATCGGAGCCCGCGGACGCGCGGCCCCAGTGCAGCACGCGGCTGCCGGTGGTGCCGGGCTCGCCCTTCAGGGCCCAGAAGCTGTTGAACCAGCCGCTGATGGCGCGCACGTCGGTCAGCACGGCCGGGTACATGCGCACCGGACGTAGCGCCGGTGCGACCGTCTGGTTGAAGTACTGCACCGTGCCGTTGGTCCGGTGCACCGAGCCCCATCCCCACACCGTGCGATCTGGCCGCAGCACCATGCTCCACTCGTAGCCGGCGACGATCTGCGTGGCGGTCAGCGCGTTGGCCGGGACGGTCACGTTGACGGTAAGCGTGGCAACGCTGCTGATCGTGCACAGGTTGTCGGCCTGCGGCCCGGTGCACACACGCACGCTGAATTGCGCGCCGCTGATCAGGCACTTCGATGCGTACACGTTGTCGGTGGCGCCGCTGACATCGACGCCACCGCGCCGCCACTGGAAGGTCAGCGCCCCGTTGCTGGTGGCGGCGGCGCTGAAGCTCGCCGTCTGGCCTTCGGTGAGCGTGAGGCTTTGCGGTTGGGCGGTGATCGTCGGCGCCAGCAGCGGCTGCACGCTGAGCACCGCGCCGCTGCCGAATATCGCGCCGGCGGCGTTGTAGGCGATCAGGTTGTAGATCGCGCCGTTGTCGGCCAGCGTCAGCGTCGGTGTCGTGTAGCTCGCACAATTGATCGCGCCGCTGATGGCCAGGCCATTGCGCGTCCACTGGCACTGCGGGGCCGGGTTGCCGGTGACGGTGGCGGCGAAGGTCGCTGCCTGGCCAACGAGCGCGCTGAGGTTCGCCGGCGAGGCGCTGATGACCGGTGTTCCCGGTACAGGCGTCACGACCAGACCGGCGTCCGCGCTGGTCGCCTGGCCGGCCGAGTTGCTGATCACCACGCTGTACTGGCCGGCATCACCGATCGACACCGCTCCGATCGTCAGGATCGGGCCGTTGGCGCCGGCGATCGGCACGGCGTTGCGGCGCCACTGGAAGGTAAGAGGCCCGCTGCCGCTGGCCGCCACGGCCAGCGTGGCCGTCTGGCCGACGTTGACCGCCAGCCCGGTGGGCTGCGTCGCGATCGCGGGCGCGACCGGTTGCGGCGGCCCACTTGCAGCCGGCCGGACGGTCAGGGGCACCGCGTCGGACCGCAGCTTCCCGCCGTCGTTGCTGACGGCAACGGCATAGACGCCCGCGTCGGCCTCGCTGACTTCGGCGATCGTCAGCGCCGAGGCCGTCGCGCCTTCGATCAGCCGGTCATTCCTGTACCACTGGTAACTGAGCGGCGCGGTGCCCTGCGCGCCCACGGCGAAGGTCGCGGTGTCGCCACGCGTGACCGTGACGCCGGCCGGCTGGGTCAGCGCAATCCTCGCGTGCGGCCGACGCCGGGCGTGGTGCCGCGCCACCGCCAACGTCAGCCGCTGCGGATGCGAAGCCACGCGGTTCTCCGCCGTTGCTCACCTCAATTTCGTAGATGCCGGCATTGCCGCCGTTGACGTTGTTCAGTGCCAGCACCGATCCGTTGGCGCCGGCCAGTGGCGTGCCGTTGAAGTACCACTGATACGACAGCGGCGAACTTCCGGTCACCGATGCGGCGAACAGCACCGGGCTGCCGGCAACGACGCTGGCGTCCTGCGGCTGCGTGGTGAGCGCCGGCGCTTCGAGTCCGGTCGTGACAAACAGAGTGCTCGAGAACGACGTGGTCGAGCCGCCGCCGTTGAAGGCCACCGCCCGGTACTCGCGGCCGCGGTCGGCTAGCGTGAAGGCGCGGGTAGTCGACAGCGTATTGCCGTTCAACGTGTGGGTGGCCGGGTCGACCGGATCCCATTGCGGCGAGCCCGGCGCCTTGGTTTCCCAGCGCACGGTCGGCCGCGGCACGCCGCTGAAGGTGGCGGTGAACTGGGTCACCTGGCCGGTGGCGTTCTCACGCACCGTGATCTGCGGCACGGGGCTGGTCAGCAACTGCGGCGCGACGAAGTCCTGCGTCACGGTAAGCATGGCCGCGGGCGAGGTCAGGCACGCGCCGCGCGTGGCGTTCGGACTGCCGGTGTACTCGCAGATTACGGCGCGGTAGCGCGTGCCGTCGTGCTGGCTGCGTGTCGTCGTCGGCCGGGACAGGCGCGTGTACTGCTCGCTGAAGCTTGCACCCCAGCCGTCGGAGGCGGCGACGTTGTTGGCGTACACGTCCATGTCGATCCACTGGTCCGGGAATCCGGACAGCGTGCGCTGCCAGCTCTCGATCACGCGCTCGGGCTGGCCCGGCACCGGATTTCCTGGCTGCGCCAGGCGCACCGAGAACGCCGCCGGCTCGCCCTCGACCACCCGCAGGTCGGTGGGTGTGGCCGTAAACGCCAGCGCATCGGCGAAGCCGCGCCGCAGCGCCGTGTAGGGCGAGCGGTCGTAGTTGTCGAACCACAGCTGCTCACTGCAGATGAAATGCGTGCTGAGCGACAGGCCGGCCGCGCCGCTTAGCGGCAACGGGTCGGGGCCGCCCCAGAAGGGGTCGAAGTTCGCCGGGCCACCGGTCCAAGGATCGGGCGGATAGTCGTTCACGCCAAGCTGATAGGCGTAATGCGCGAGGTTGAGGCTGAAGTTCTGCGTGCGGACTACGCCGTCGCGCGGCATCGGCAGACTGGCCAGTTCGATCGGGTCGGCGTAGCCGAAGCCGCCGGGCTCGCGCACCTGCCGATTGGTGCGCACCAGCGTGCGGCTGCCGTTGGCGGGGTCGGGATAGACGCGCGCGCTGTACGCGGTGACGACCAGGCGCACCTCGCGCGAGCCGCAGTACTGGTCGATGTCCGATCCGGCCGTGACGGCGCCGCGCAGCGTCAGCGACAGCGGCGTGTTCAGCTGCGCCTGCGTGAAGACCCGGTAGTCCAGCACTGGGATCGACGTATTGGGCGTGCCGTCGGAGAACAAGGCCTGCGGCGATTGCGCGTTGGTCGGCGTCTGGCCCGTCATCGTGACTTCGCCAAATGGCGCAGTGGCGGGAAAGACGAAGGTCGCCGTGTAGACGACGACCGGCAGGTAGAACGAGAAGCCTGTGCTCGTCACGCTGACGCGGTTGCCTTCGATCGTGCCGGGCAGGATGTCCCAGCGCCCGCCCGGGTCGCCGCGCGCCACGCGCACGGCGGCCCCCGCGGGCACGGCGGCGGCATCGAAGGGCAGGCTCACGCGGATCGGCATCGTGAAGACCGCGCCGTGCGGCTGCAGCGCGTACACCGCGCCGACGGGCACCAGGCCCGCAGGCAGCGGCGGCGCACCTTCGGAGCTGCGCGAGACCGTCGCCTCGTATGTGTAGAGCGAAGCACTGGGAGGAATCACCACGCGCGCGCCGTCGGCGCTCTCCAGGACGGCGCCTCGCACATCGACCTTGGCGCTGCCCGTCGGCGGCGGGGCCGTTGTCGGCGGCGGCGGGTCGCTGCTGGCACCCCCACCGCAGGCACTCAGGCCAAAGACCAGCGGGGCAGCGAGCGCCAGCAGGCAGGTTCGAATGCGACAGGTCATGCGCTGCCTCGGGTTCGTCGTCATAACGTCCTCACGGGTTCGATCTCGGGCCGGGCAAGCGGCGGAACATGCCGACTTGCTTCCCGATGGAAACGTTACGGTCGAGGGCGTGACGCAAACGTCGTTCGGGCGGGCCGACGTGTCTGCCGGCCGACGCAGCGCCGGCCGGCCGGATGCGCTGCTCACGGCACTTTGGAGGAGCCCGATTGGCAGCGTGTCGGCGACTGCGGCCCGCGCCCTCGGCACCGTTCGACGCGGTCGAGCGGCATAGTGCATATGCGGGCGCAGTGAATCACCTCGCCCGCGTCCCCCGCGACGCGACCGGGACCCGCCGCGGCACGGCGCAGCGGTTGCTGCCGAAACATTCGCCCGGCGCTACTCTCGGAGCGTGGCGTGGGCCGAGCCCACCTGGCCCGGCCTGCCAACAAGCGCGTGGGTGCGGCTCACCGATGACCGAGCGAACGGTCTCCGGCTCGAGGGCCGCGGCCGCGGACATCACCGCGTCCGATGCAGCGTCACCTCGATCGCGAAAAGAGGGCCACGTTGACCTGCCGAGGGGCACCCCCGCGCCTGCCGCGGTCTTCGCGGCGGCGGCGCGGGCTTCACGTTACGGTGCGCTAATGAATGCGAGCCGCTTGCTCGCGGCCCGCGCTGTCACAGGCCACCCGTTGTAGTACGCAGCACGCTGCCGGTGTCCCCGGTCACGACGCCCGTGGTCGGGCTGCCGAACGCCACCCCGTAGTTGACCAGCACCCCGGTGATGCCGGCATCGACCGCCGTCCAGGTGCGGCCGCCGTCGCCCGAGCGCAGGATCACGCCGCGTCCGCCGCCCTGACCGACGGCGATCGCGGTGTTGGAATCCAGGAAGGTCACGTCGTGAAAGCGGGCCACCGTGGCCAGCGCCGCGCCGGTGCCCGCGGTCCAGTTCTGGCCGCCGTCGACCGTCCAAAACGCCTGACCGCTGAAGCCGACCACGACGCCGACCTGCGGCGAACCGAAGGCCACCTTGTACGCGTCTCCCGGCGGCGTGGTGACCGGGCTGAACGATTGCCCCCCGTCCGTAGAGCGGCGTGTGACGCCGCCGACCGCCACCACGGTGTTGACGTCGGCAAACGCAACATCAGTGAAAGACGTCAGACCGGCAGAGACGGTCGACTCGGTCCAGGTGAGACCAGCGTCCGTGGTGCGCAGGATGCGTGCCGGAATTCCATTCGCGCTGTCGCCGACCGCCACCCCCACGGTGGGGCTGCCGAACGCGGCAGCGCTCATCCGGCCGCTGTTGAACGCGAAGGTCCAGTTGGCGCCGGCGTTGGTGGTGCGATAGATCGTGCCACCGCTGCTGCGGCTGGAAACGATGACGCCGACGTTGGCATCTGCAAAGGCGATGCTGCCGCTCTCGTTGCTGGCCAGCGGCCCGGTCGACTGCGTCCAGGTGAGTCCGCCATTGGTGGACCGGATGTAGCGGGCTTCGGTCCCCAGCGCGACCGCAACCGACGGTCCGGCGAAGGCGACCGAGTCCAGCGCCCGCTGCAGCGCCGGCACGCCGACCTGCGTCCACGGGCCGGTCGTTGGCGGCGGCGGCGGGTTAGCCAGTCCGACCCGGGTGGGGACCGAACCGTTGCCGTCGCACAGGATCGCGGTTGCGCCCTGATAGCCACCTCCCTGATCGGTGCTCGGACTGACAACGGCCTGGCCCGCGGGACAGTTGCTGACGGCAGTCATTGGCGGATTGGGTGTGTTGGCGACGCGCACACGATCTGCGGCCACAACCGCCGGTGCCACCGTCCGGATACCGAAATTGACTTGACGGCCGGCAGCGAAGCCAGCGCCGCTCCACGTGACGTCGTAGGCCGTGCCGGGCGCAAGGGTGTAGCCCGTCGGCAGTCCGTCGAAGCTCGTGCGCGGCGTGAAGGTGAAGCGCGTCGGCCCGGCCAGCACGCCAGCGGCAATCTGCAGGCGGATCTTGTCGTTGTCGCCGCTGACGGTGCCGCCGGCCGCAAGCGCCACCGCACCATCGGGCGTGACCGTGACCTGCGCCGCGGCACTCGTCACCGCCTGGTTCGTCACGTTGTTCACCACCACGCGGAAGCGCGTGCCGTCATCCGTGCGCACCAACTGCGGCGTGGTGTAACTCGCGGCGGTCGCAGCGGCGATGTCGGCCCAGGTGGTGCCGTCGGCGCTGCGCTGCCACTGGTAGGTGAAAGGCGCAGTTCCATCGACCGTCGCCGTCAGCGTGACCGTGTTCAGTTCGGCCACCGTGACGCTGGCGGGCTGCGTGACCAGGGTGGGGCGCCGGTTCACCGCGAGCAAGGCCGCAGCACTGGCGACGCTGCCGACGCTGTTGCTGACGCGCACGCTGAAGGCGGCGCCGTCATCACCGGCAGTCGCTGCTGCGAGCGTGTAGCTCGCACTGGTGGCGCCGCTGATGGTGGCCCCACCGCGCAACCACTGGTAGCTCAGCGGTGCCGTCCCGCCCGCAACGACACTGAACGCGGCGGGTGCGCCCTCGTTCACCGCGACGGCGGCCGGCGGTGTGGTGATGGTGGGCGCGACCGCTGCCGGAGGCGCAGGTGGCGCAGGTGGCGCGGCGTCATCGCTGCTGCCGCAGGCGGCCAGCAGGAAGGCCGCGGCGAGCGCGGCCAGCAGTCTGCGGGCGCCCGGGCCGTAAGAGCGGAAAGCGAGATTGCTGCGAGTCATGGGGACACTCCGGTGACGCAGTGGTGGTCTCGACCGGCGACGCTGCGCCGGTTCGAGGGGGTTGTGACGGCCGCGGACACGGTCATGGGCAGCTGGGAACAGCTGGAAAGCCCGGGATCACCCGGCGGAAGCAGGCGTTGGTCGTAATGTTCACCGTGCCGAAACTCGGCGACGACGCCGATGTCTGCTGGTTGACCAGGTTGATCGTGCCGATGTCGTTGAAGAACGGCGTGAACTGGCCGGCTGCGAGGTTCAGGTTGAGATTGAACGCGCGCTGCTCCGGTGTTTCGCGCGCCACGCCGGCGCAGGTCGGCAGCAGCCAGGTGTTGCGCCGGACCGTGCTGGCCGCCGCGCCCGCGTGCGCACCGCCGGGCAGGATCGCGGGCCACACGCGGATGATGTTCTCCGCGGGGTTTGGCACCTCGGTCTGGTTCACGTTCAGGCTAGCGCCGCAGTAGGTGCCGGTCAGGCTCTGCTGCAGGCTGCCCTCGGTCCAGCGATGAAGAAGCTGATCCATGAAGAACAGGCGCCGCTGCGTGACGCCGTCGATGCGCTCTTGGATCAGCGCGGACCGATCGGGCGTGAAGGTCCCGCTGAGCGTCAGGCGCGAGGTCAGCGTCTGTTGCGTCGTGGCGTCGGTCGCCGTCCACTGGGACGTGGCGCTGCCTTCGTAGCCGCCGCAGGGCGTGCGCGAAGCCACCAGCGTGAACGGCTGGTCGACCGCCTTGCGCTTGCGCAAATCCATCTGGGCAGCGCTCGAGTCGGTGTCGCCGTCGCTGCTGGTGCCCGGGATCAGAGACCACCCGTTGCTGAAGATCAGCGTCAGTTCGTCGACGTTCTCGTTCGGCCGGTTTGCACCCGGGCTGCCGTTATCGTCCTTGCACAGCAGGCCCATCGGTCGATCTGACCAGTCTTCGATGCGCCGCGCACCGTCGGCAGTCTTGATCACCGCCCACAGGCCGCGGCCGGGCTTGCGATCGGCGGCCAGTTCGGCCGCGAACAGCATCGGTCCAGCCGCGGCGTTAGTTGGCAGCGCCGTGGTCTCGTCGCTGAACACGGCGTTCACGCGGCTGGCCTGGAAGCTCCAGCCGTTGAAGAACGCAACCGAACTCGATTTCAGGTCGCTGCTGAAATCGAAGCGCACCACCTGGATCGACATCTGGCGCAGGTCCACCGCCGCACTGTAGGTCTTGACGAAGTCGCTGCCGAGGTCGATCACCTGCGGCGCCGGATGCGGCCCGCCGACCTCCAGCGACATCGCGCGCGTGTAGTTGTCCCAGTTCGGGAACGACTGCGCGTCGGCCGTCACCGGGGCGCGGTTGTAGGCCTTGATCGCGAAGCGATGCCACGCCTGTGCCAGGCCACCGGGGATGGCCGCATCGAGCGCGTGCAGCGAGTTGGCCGCGGTCTCCAGCGCCGCGAACAGCGCCGGGATCACGGCCGGGCCGCTCGCCCGCGTGAGGTAGGTGAAGAACATCGAGCTGCCGTACATCTTCTGCGCCTGGTCGCGCTCGACCTGTGGGTCGCCGGCGTCCGGATACTTGTTGGGGAACCACAGCGGCGTGTCCTGGTTCTGCTGGAACACCGCCCACTCGGCCTGCTCGAGCTGATTGCCGGGCGCAAAGTGATCGATCGCCCAGTCGGCGGTCGAGTCCATCAGCCACAGCGCTTCGCCATGATCGAAGCGGTACGCCCCCTGCACCGTGTGGAAAAACTCGTGGGCCAGGGTGCCGATCAGGTAGCAGTTGGCGCCGCTGCAGCTCGGGACGCTGGCAGCCGGCAGGTTGAAGATGCCGCGGATGTAGTTTTCGTTGAGCAGGATGAAGCCGGGATAGGCGACCCGCGCGCCAGACACCGTGATTTCGCTAGGCGTCACGCCATAGGCGCCGCTGATGTCGGCGGCGGCCGCGCCAGTGGCATCGTCGTACTGGTACACGAACGTGGGCGGCACGATGTACACATCGACCCGGCCGTCTCCGCCGTTGCAGGCGACGTTGGTGTCGGGCAGCGGCGCGCGCATGCCCAGCTCACTGACCAGCCGGGTGCGGATCGCCTCGATTACGGCGCGCGCCGCCTGCGCGCTTGCACCGGCATCGGCGGAGCTGCGCGAGTCATACCAGATGCGGAAGTTCGGCGTGTCCAGGTTGCGCCAGTCGCTCGCGATCGAGGGCACACAGGCGCCCGGCCGCGCCGCCTGCGCCGTAACGCGGCCGGCCGCGGTCGCGCGCACGGCGGTCGGCGGTTGGGGCACCGGACCGCGCTGAGCGTAGTACCAGCTGTTCGGGTAGATCGGCGCCACGGTGTACGGCTGCAGGTCGGCCGCATCGGCCGCCGCCATCAGCGGCAGCCGCTGGAACAGCGTGAGCATCAGGTTGCGGTCGAAGCGTGGCGGCCGGTTGCCCTGGAACTCGAACGGCAGCCGCGGATCACCGAACTGCGCGTAGACGCGGTACTTCAGTGCGACATCGGCCGTGATCCGGTTGGCACGCAGCGCCGCCGCGATCAGATCGCTGCCCGAGGCGCCGGCCGCATCGACGCGCACCGGCACCTGCTCGCTGCGGACGGCGCCGCTGGCGGCGGTGATCTCGGCGCTGCCGGTAGCAACCGCACGCGCCACGCCGTTTTCGATCACTACCTTGGAAGGATCGGACGAGATGAACGTGATCGTCGCCTGCATCGACGCGCCGGTGCCGTCGAACGCGCGCGCCGTAAGCGGCACGCTGCCGCCGGGAGTCAGCACCAGCCGCAGCGGCTGGAGTTCGATCCGCGCCGGGACCGGCGCCGGCGTCGGTGTTGGCGGCGGGATCGGCGGGGGCGGGAGCGGCGGCGGCGGTGGGACCGGCGATGGCGCAGGCCCGGGCGCAGGCCCGGGCGCAGGAACCGGCGCGGGTACTGGCGGCGGCGTGTCATCGCTGCCGCTACCGCAGGCCGCCATGGTCACGCTCAGCAGCACGATGGCGGTTGATCGAAAAAGAGGACTTGCTTTCATGTTGTTCTCCGTCGAACCACGTCTCGTCAAATCGCAGACCGAAGACAAGGTCTGAGCAGATGGCCTAACCAGGGTCGGTGCGATTCGGCCTGCACTGAGCGACTTTGTAGTCAGCGAGGCGTGACGCAAGCGTCGCTTTTGGCGATCGACTGGGCCCAAACCGAAGAATTCACAGCCTGGTAAGCAGCGCGACACCACTTCACCATGCGGTCGTCGCTGCCCCATTTGCGGCGGCGCTGTTCGCTGCTGGTATTCCGCGCCGCTACAGAGGGCCACGATGACCAGCCCATGTCGGCCACTGTCACAGGCATCACGAACGTGGGCGAGTGTCACGCGCGGCGCAGGCCAAGGGCCGCGCCGATCGGCGGCGCCAGTCCCACCAGTGCAAAGCCACCGCCGATCACTAAGCCGACTCAGTCGCTCGCCCGCGTGTCGGCGAGATTGCGGGCGCAGTTGTCGCTGCCACCGCCGCGGGCGGCGACGACGGCGCCCAGCATCACGATGGCCGCTGCGCGGCCGATGGCGGCGCTCTGCCCGTCCACCACCGCTCGGTCTATCGGTTGCTAGGTAATCGTGGGCGGTGCACCCGGTGTGGGCGGGGCTGGCGGCGGGCTGTCGCCACCGCCGCAGGCGGCCATCAACAGCACGGCCGATGAAAGACGCGCAGCAAAGCGGTCGAAGAGAGCCAGCTCATGTCTTCCTCGCAGGAGTCGTTGCCAGCCGCACCGGCGGCGCGGTGCTTGCTGCGCATGGTGCGAGAACCCGCGCGACGCAAGCGTCGCCTTTGCTTGCGCCGCGATGTCTTGCCGAATGTTCACGCAGCGAGCCACGGCGCGGGCGACGACACGTCTGACGCGCAAGACGCGCCGGCCGCGCGAGGCGCCGCCGCACGGCCGCGTCACCGGGCCGAGCTAGCGTACGGTGGGCGTGCGGCGCGCGCGGCGCCAGCCGTGCACCGCGGCGATCAACAGGCCTGCGCCCAGCAGCGCGAAACCGCTGCCGAGCACGACCGGCACGGCGGCACTGACCGTGACACTGCGCAGATAGTCCGCATGCGTGCCGCCGAACACCTCGATCGCGCGCACGCGCGCTTGCGCGCCGTCGGCCACCGCCTGCGGCGTCATCGACGCGTCGAGTTCCTTCAGGCGGCTGGCAAAGCCACGCTCGATCTCATCGGCCACCCAGGTCAGGCGCGCCACTGCGATCTGCAGCAGCGCGCCGATCGGCGCAGACGCCAGCGCGCTGCGGCCGTCGCGCCTGAAGACGATGATGTCGGCGAAGATCGTGCCGCCGGCCAGCCCGCCAAGGCTGCGCGGCGCGGCAAAGTAGACATCGGCGCGACCATCTTCCCCCGACCGACTGAAATCACCGCGGGTGACGCGGTCCACCAGCGTGCCGCCACTGGGGACGAGGGTGGTGTCGAAGTACAGCAGGCTGTGCGCGCCGCCCAGCACCTGCCGCAGCACGCCGTCCTTGCCGCGTCGCACGTCCCGCGGCGACGACCAGCACGGCGTGAAGCTCTGGTTACTCACCGTGGCCGAGTCCGTGCGCGCAAGGCTCGTCATCAATGTGGCCCGATCGGTCGGGCGGTTGACCGCGGGCACCACCTTCAACGCGTCGAACATGCGGGTGGCACGCTCGCGCGCAAGCTTCAGTTCGCTGGATTGAGCCGGCGCGCCGCCGGGATCGTGCCCAAATCGAGGTGCGAGTCCCAAGTGACGGCGGGGCTCAGTCGATGCCGGCCGATTGCGCTTTGGCCGAGCGGGCGGCGATGAAGACAACGAACGAGACGGCTGTCGGGGTGAGCTTTACGGCGTGAACTTCCACTCCCACGTCCAGTTGCCGTCAGGGTCGGACCACTTGCCTTCGAGCCGGCCAGCGTTAACCGCGCGAAACTCCTCGGTGGTGCTGAACCACGCCACCGGCATCACGCTCGCGCCTCGTGCCTTCGGACACACCACCTTGATCGACATCGCCTTCATGCCCACCCCGCGGTACTGCGCCGGCTTGCCGTCGGCGCCGAGCGTGACTTCGAGTTCACCGTCCTCGGGGCCGAGGGTCACGGTTTCGGAACCCGAGCAGTCGCCGCTGGTGCCGCTTACGACCAGCGTGCCGCTGGGCACGAAGGTCGTGCGCGAGCCCTCCTTGGGCTGCCAGCTCACCTGCGCCACCGCCTTGATCGCCGTGCGGCGCGCGGTGCTGGTGACGGTGGCGGTGCCGCTGAACGCCGCGGGTGCGCCGCGGGCGGCGCCGCCGCTGCGCGCGGCGCACAGCGTGCGCCACTTCTTCTTCCACTCGTCGTTGGGCGGTTTGCTGCAGAAGCGGTACGCGTCATCGCAGGCCTTGGCCGCTGCTTCACTGGCAGGCTGCAGGCAGGCCTGCGGGGTGGGCGTCTGGGCCACCGCGCTGCCACTGGCCAGCAATGCAGCCAGCCGCACGACGGATACAACATAGGGCGCAACGAGCTTCATATCGGACTCCTCTTACGCATGCATGTCGGTGCCCCGCACAGCCCCGAGTTCAGGCACTGGTCGAGTGCGATCGGCACCGACTACAGCGACCGGGCAAGCCACGCACCGCCTTCATGCCGCTGCCAGCGTCCCGCTTAGTTGCTGCCATTTGCACCTTGCTCGGTTCGGGCGCGCACTGATGTTGGCGACACGGCTTCGGCGAAAGCGAGCAGCGGGTCTGCCACGCTCGTCTCGGCGCTGCTCACCGTACGTTCCGGGTGGGCGAGTTCGGCCCTCTCAAAGATCCCTGTGTGCGCGCGAAATTGCGCGGCCGATTGACGCGGCACGCGCCGCTTCACGCATGCGCTGAACGCCAGCAACGCCGGCAGTTCGTCGGCGCGCAACCTTAATCGGCGATACACGCGAAACGCGGTGCTTACGCCTTGCAGCGATCGCTTCGATGCTGGAGGGCGGAGTACCGCGCGGGGCCGACGCACATGTCGGCCCGCCGTTGCTGCTTGGCGCGCAGCACGACGACGCCCGCCGCGTACCCACGCACGCGACTGCACCCGCACACACGACGGCCCCGCCGACCGTTCCCGGCGCATCGCGTCTGTCCGCGGGTGTGTCGAGCGCCCTCAGCGCGGACAGTCGGCCGGCTTCGGTTCCTCTTTCTTCGCGCTGCCCGCTGCGCCACCGAGCGCGCCGAGCACGCCGCCGACGCTGGAGCCGATGCTGCGGCCCCAGCCGCCACCTAGCACCGCGCCACCGACCTCCCCCCCGACCTGGCTGCCCGAGCGTTGCGCTTCGCTGCTGCTCGCGGTGCGGGCGGGCGGCGGGCAAGGCGCGGCGTTGGCGCTGCGTTGCGCAGGTGGCGCCGAGGCCGGGGTCGCTGCAGCAGCGCTGCCGCTTGCAACCGCGGCAGCAGAAGCTGCGCTCGGCGCCGGCGCAGCGGTCGGCGACACCGTGGCCGTCGCAGGTACTACTGCCGTCGAGGACGCGTTCAGCGGCACGCTGCTGGCGATGACGAGCGGTGGCGCGCTCGCCGCCTGCGCGATGCTGTTCTCGATGCGCTTCTTCGATACCTCGACCTCGGGCAGGGGCTTGTTGAGCAAGCCTTCCAGGTAGGCGCGGTCGATCAGGCCCACCAGCGCATCGCGCGCGGGACCGGCCGGCCCTTCGACCCTGAGGACAATGTTGACGGGCTGCAGCGTCGCGCTCAGCTTGGGGCTCGGTACGCCGAATGTGAGCGTGGTGCCGCGTGCGGCCGGCAGCGGCTCCGGAAAGCGCGCTAAGTTCATGCCTAGCGCCACGGAGAAGATCTGCGGAGCCTGCTGAAACTCGTCAGCACGCGCGCGCAGCGGGTCGGTCTGCGGCTTGACGCTGGCGCGGTGATCGAACTCGATGCGACGCATTGCGTCCTCCAGGCGCCTGCCTTCGGCCTGCGCGCGATCGACCTGCGCCTGCTGCTCGGGCGTGAAGGGCGGATCCTTGCGGCTGCGGGTGGGCGCCGCGGCATAGGCGGCGCGCATCTGCGCCTCGATCTCCTTGCGCTGCGCCTCTTTCTCGGGCGGAAGCTTCTCGAGTTCCTCGACCTGGCGCAGCAGCGCGCGCCGCTGCTCGCTGCGGGCGGCGGCCTCTTCGCGCGCGAACTGATACATGAAGCCGTCGGCGGCACTCAGGGTAAACGCGCCGATCGGCGTGCCGCGGCAGAAGCTGAGCGACGCCGGCGCGGCCGGATCGCTGCGATTGGGACTGCGGCGCTCCAGCGGACGCACGGCCTCAGGAATGCCGGCGATCAGCGCGGCCTGTCCGCGTTTCGCGGCATCGCGCTCGGCGGGCGTGGGTTCGCGCACGCCGTCGACGCAGTCAGCCCGCACCGCGATGGGTATGGCCAGCGCGACGAGCGCGGCCAGGGTCAGTGTCGCCGGGACTCTCAGTTGAAAGATCGCCATGGATGCCTCCGTGCCAGCCAGGCTGGCTTTGTACTGATGGGGGCGTGACGCAAGCGTCGTTCGAGGCGACATTTCGGCCTGCGGTGAAGATTCACACGCATGGCCCTGCGCGACCCATCGCCGCACCGCGCGGGCGCCGGTCGGCACTGCCTGTCGGGCCGGACCGCGCGGGGTGAAGACGCCGCGCCATGCCTACTGCGGGCAGTCCGCAGGCGGCGGCTCTTTCTTCTCTTCCTTCTTGCCGAACAACCCGCCGAGCGCGCCGCCGACCGCGCGGCCGACGCTACCGCCCAGCGCGCCGCCGACCGCCGCGGCCGTACTGTCTCCGCTCGCGGGCGGCGGGCAGTCCGGGCGCGCGCGGCTTCCCGCGCTGGCCTGGGAGCCGTCAGTCGGTGCGGCACCCATGCGACTGCCGGCCTCGGCCGACTGGCCGAGCATCGCCATCGCGGTCGACTTGGTGCGCACGCGCACGGCCCACTCGGGCTCCCACGGAATCTTGACGTCGGTGGGGCGCGGCGGATGCGCGAGGTTGAGTTCGGGGCCGTAGGCGATCATGCGCAGCATGGCGCCCTTGCTCTTGGCGAAGATGCCCTTCGGGATCGCGCACTGGGTGACGGCGGGCGCCAGCAGCACCTTGTCCTTAAGCCACTGGTCGATGTTGGCCGGCGAGGCGTAGTCGATCAGACCCATGCCGAACTCGGGCACCTCGGCCGAGCTCCACAGCACGAGTTCGGTGTTGCCGGTCTCGTCCTCGCCGCCGCTCATGGCGTTGATGAAGTAGGCACGCGCCTGTGTCATGGCGGGCCAGCTCAGGCGCACGACATCGGCGGGCGCGCCGGCCTGCGCCAGCGCTAGCGCCGGCATGAAGTCATGCGCGGCGCCGATGGCGAACCGCAGGTCGGCCGGCACGCCCTCGCCGCTCAGGCTGTGCTCGCCGGCGAACGATGCATCGCGCCCGAAGCTGCGGCGGTCCTTCTCGTTGGGCCAGATGCTGCGGGCTGGCCGGGCCACGCACCGCGCTCGCGCGGCGCGCGGCCCTGCACGAAGTTGCCCATTCGGTCGGGCGCGGGACTGGCGAAGTCCAGCACCCGCGGCTGGCCCGCGCGTACGGCCTCGCTGCAGCCCCAGTAGAAGAGGATGCGGCCCTTGGGCTGCTCGTACTCGCCGGGCTCGCGCGGTGTGCCCGGGCCACTCGGGCCGCGCGGCTCGACTTTCACCGGCAACAGCGGAATGCTCGGCGCCAGGCCGCTGCCCGCGGGCACGGTCTGCGTAGCGTCAGCGCCCCCCGGCTTGCGCTGCGTGACAAAGGCGATGTCGGCGTAGCGGCCGGGGCTCATGCCACGCGTGTTGCCGAACGCATTGCTCCCGCTACCGCCGAGCAACCCGCCGAGGCCGGCGGGCATGGCCGGCATCTCCGGCATCCCGGGCATGGTGGCGGTGGCGACATCGATCCACAGTTGCGCCACCGGCGGCTTGACCACCTGTTGCGGCGCCTTGGTCTGCGCCCCAGTGGCGGTCGATCCGAGCGCGCACGCCAAGGCCATGCCCAGCGCCCGCAGGCGCGGTGCACCGCAGAGAGGAAAGGGAGCGGGTTTGAAGGACAGTCGGGTCGTCATGCGTGCCTCCTGCTGTTACTCAGCAGCGTATCGCTGCCGGACAGGCCGCGGATGACGGCGCAACCTCGGCCTGCGCACGGCTGAGCGCCATCGCGAGCGCGATGACGATGCCGGTGAGCAACGTGACAGCCAGGATCTCTCGTTTGCTTCGCATGACGCCTCCGCGATATCAACCCTGCCAACGTAATCAAGATGGCGTGACGCGAGCGTCGTTTTTTCGTTTACGGGAGGATTCACGGGGCGGGCCGTAACATGAACCCAATGAACTTGCTGCCTGCCACGCCCGAAAGCCACCCGTCCGCGCCGCCCTTTGCAGGCCTGACGCCGGACGCCGTCCTCAACGCGATCGACGCCATCGGCCGCCCGGCAGGTCTGGCCACCACCGGCACGCTGCTGACGCTGAACAGCTACGAGAACCGGGTGTTCCAGGTCGGGGTCGAGGACGCCGAGGGCAAGGCGGGTTTCGTCGTCGCCAAGTTCTACCGGCCGGGGCGCTGGACCGACGCGCAGATCGAGGAGGAGCACGGCTTCGTCGCCGCGCTGGCGGCCGCCGAGGTGCCGGCGGTGCCGGCGCGCACACTTGATGGCCGCACGCTGCATCACGTCGATGGCCACCGGATCGCTCTGTTCGAACGGCGCGGCGGCCGCGCACCGAATCTCGACGACGATGCGGTGCTCGAATGGATCGGCCGCTTCATCGGGCGCATCCAGGCGCTCGGCGCAACGCAGCCCTACGCACTGCGCCCCACGCTCGACATCGAGACCTTCGGCACCGAGCCGCGGGCCTGGCTGCTGGCGCACGACTGGGTGCCGCTCGAGTTGCGTACTGCCTATGCGAGTGTTTCGCAGCAGGCGCTCGACGGCGTGCGCGCCGCCTTCGCGCGTGCCGGCGACGTCACCACGCTACGGCTGCACGGCGACGTGCACGAGGGGAACGTGCTGTGGCGGGACGCCGCCGATGCCAGCGCGCAGAAGGACGCCGGCCCGCACTTCGTCGACTTCGACGACAGCCGCATGGGGCCGGCGGTGCAGGACCTGTGGATGCTGATGGGCGCGCGCGAGCAGGCGCCGCAGCGGCTCAAGGCCCTGCTTGACGGCTACGAGCAGTTCCGCGAGTTCGACGACCGCGAACTGCATCTGGTCGAAGCGCTGCGCACCCTGCGCCTGCTTCACTACAGCGCCTGGATCGCGCGCCGCTGGGACGACCCGGCCTTTCCTGCAGCCTTTCCGTGGTTCGACACGCCGCGTTACTGGGAGGCCCGCATCCTCGAACTGCGCGAGCAGGTGGCGGCGATGGAGGAAGCGCCGGTGCGGCCGGCGTGAGCGGCTGGTGTGTGCGGCAGCCCACGGCCACGAGTTGAGCCGGCGAAAGGGTCGGGCGGCGAGACCACATTCCCGCGCCGCAAGAGCGGGCTTCGCTGCGACGCAGCAGATACACTCGGTTGGCCATGTCTGCCCGCACGCTGTCCAGCGCCGCGCGGCAGGTATTCGCTGACGAGGTTCGATCAATGAACGCCCCGCTGCCCCCCGCCGCATTGCGCGAGGCCCGCCCCGACGCCGATGCGCCGGCGCGCCTGCGCGAGATTCCGTACAACTACACGTCGTTCTCCGATCGCGAGATCGTGATCCGTCTGCTGGGGGCGGACAGCTGGCGCGTGCTCGACGAACTGCGCGCCGAGCGGCGTACCGGCCGCAGCGCGCGCATGCTGTACGAGGTGCTGGGCGATGTCTGGGTGGTCCAGCGCAACCCGTACCTGCAGGAGGACCTGCTCGACAACCCGAAGCGGCGCCAGCTGCTGATCGACGCGCTTCACCATCGGCTCAACGAGATCGAGAAGCGGCGCGAGCCGCAGGCCGATGCCGGGCGCGACGCCAAGGTCGGCCTGCTGCTGGCGGCAGCGCGCCAGTGCGTGGCCGGGTTCGAGCGGTCGTTCCGTGACATGTACGACCTGCGCAAGCAGGCGAAGAAGCGCTTTGCGCGCCTGACGCGCGACGACAACGTCTGCTTCGACGCCTACGCGCGCGTCTCGCACGTGACCGACGCCACCGACTGGCGAGTCGAGTATCCGTTCGTGGTGCTGGCGCCGGACAGCGAGTCCGAGCTGCCGGGCCTGGTGCGCGCCTGCTTCGAGCTCGGGCTGACGGTGATCCCGCGCGGCGGCGGCACCGGCTACACCGGATCGGCGGTGCCGCTGACACCGCTGTCGGCAGTGATCAATTGCGAGAAGCTGGAGCTGCTCGGCGCGGTGGAGATGATGACGCTGCCCGGCGTGGCCGAACCGCAGCCGACCGTGTTCTCCGGCGCCGGCGTGGTGACGCGCCGCGTGTCCGATGTCGCGGACAAGGCGGGGCTGGTGTTCGCGGTCGATCCGACCTCGGCCGATTCGTCGTGCATCGGCGGCAACATCGCGATGAACGCCGGCGGCAAGAAGGCAGTGCTGTGGGGCACCGCGCTCGACAACCTGACCTGGTGGCGCATGGTCGACCCGGAGGGCAACTGGCTCGAGGTCGAGCGCCTCGAGCACAACCTCGGCAAGATCCACGACGCGCCGGCAGCGAAGTTCCAGCTCACCTGGAAAGACGGCGCCGAGCATCCGAGCAAGGCGCGCTCGCTGCGCAGCGAGCGACTCGAATTGCCGGGCGCGCTGTTCCGCAAGACCGGCCTGGGCAAAGACGTCACCGACAAGTTCCTCGGCGGACTACCTGGCGTGCAGAAGGAAGGCTGCGACGGTTTCATCACCAGCGCGCGCTGGCTACTGCACAAGATGCCGCCGCAGATCCGCACCGTGTGCCTGGAGTTCTTCGGCTCGGCCAAGAACGCCGTGCCGAGCATCGTCGAGATCCGCGACTTCCTGGCGCGGGACGCGAACTCCTCCGGTGTGTCGGCCGGCGAGCAAGACGCACCGAAACCAAGGACATCCGCAAAA
>JAXHLD010000028.1:0-127386 GCA_034522655.1 Burkholderiaceae bacterium | reverse complement strand
CGTCCGGTGAAACCCCGAAACCGAACATGGCCGCCACCACGGCCGCCCTCAACCGCAAGGCGACGCGTACCCATGGCACCGCGCCGTGACCGCCGCCGCACTGCTCGACCGGCTCGACCGCCCGCGCCGCACTGGTGACGCCCGATGGGTCGGACGCTGCCCGGCGCATCAAGATCGCGGGCCGTCGCCGCCTTGATCCGTGACACCGCCGACGGCCGCGTGCTCGTGCACTGCTTCGCGGGCTGCCAGACGGCCGACGTGCTCGCCGCGCTCGGACTCGATTGGTCTGCGATCTGCCCGCCGCGCGACAAGAACGTCCGCCGCACGTTGCGCCGCGAGCGCGTGACCACGGCGTCCGATGCGCTGCGATGCTTGTCGCACGAGGCCACCATCGTTGCCATTGCTGCCGGTGATCTGGCGCAAGGCAAGCCGTTGTCCGAGCATGACCGCAATCGCCTGCTGCTCGCTGCGGGCCGCATCAACTCAGCGCGGAGCCTGTGCGATGCGTGACCTCGAATCGCGCGCCGCTGCCGACCTCGCGCCCGTGCGGCTTGATCTACGCGCGCTCGCCGCCGCCGAGCCGCAGCCGCGCTTCATCGTTGACGGTTGGATGCCTGAAGGTCAGGCGACCTTGCTTGCGGGCCACGGTGGCAGCGGCAAATCGCTGATCGCGTTGACCGTCGCGGTATGCATCGCTGCTCGCCGCGCTTGCTTCTGGGCTGCGCGTCGAGCGTCGCCGCGCGCTTGTTCCTGAAGCTGATGAGATTCCGCCTGATGTCGATCGCGCCGGCACCGCGCTTCGCCACCATGCTCGGCGTTGACCTCGCATCGCTCGCGGCCTGGCTGTTCGTGTTCGATGCCAGCGCGGCCGGTGACCCGCTGTACGCTCAGACACGCGAGGGCCATGGAGCCGATGGCCGCTTTCGACTGGCTGCGCGAGCAGATCGCAGCGACCGGCGCCCAGGTGGCCGTGATCGACGGCACGGCCGACGCCTTCGCGGGCAACGAAAACGCGCGGGCACAGGTGCGCGCCTTTGTGCAGGCCGTGCGCCGACTGATGCCCGCCGACGGCGCCGTGCTGCTGCTGCATCACGTGGACGCGAGCACGGCGCACAGTGGATCGAGCAAGGGCTACAGCGGTTCGACTGCGTGGCACAACTCATGTCGCGCTCGCTGGCTGCTGCGGCCCGAAAGTGAAGGCGACGAGGCCGACCCGTCGCGCGTGGCGATCGACCTGCGCAAGAGCAATCACGGCAAGCCCGGCGCGACGCTGGCGCTGCGGTTCAGCGAGCCGGCCGGCTGCTTCGTGTCGGACTGCGAGCCGGTCGCGTCGCCGCTCGACCGCGCGCTGCGCGAGTCAGACGAGCGCGCGGCAGTGCTCGACCTGATTCGCGCCGCACAAGCGGCAGGCGATCCGCTGCCGGCTGCCACGTCAGGCACGCGCACGGCCTACAGCGCAGCGACCGCACGCCGCGACTACCCGGCATCGCTGAAGGGCCGCGCCGGTCGCGTGCGGTTCCTGCATCACGTCGAAACGCTGCGGCAGTCAGGCGCGATCCGCGTCGCCGAGGCGCGCAAGTCGAACGGCCACGCTCGGGAGGTGCTTCGTGCTGCGGATGATGGCGTCCGCCGTCACGCCCGTCGCTGTTCGCGCCGGTCATCGTCGGTCGGAGCGTTGCTGTTCGCGCGACACACTCCCCCATACCCCCAGCGCGTCGCAGACAGCGACGCGCACTTGGGGTGCGGTCAGTCAACGACGCCCGAGGCCGACCGATTACCCGCGAGCATCGCTTCACTACCTCGCGCCGCTTGGCGTGCTGACCGTGACCGAGCACCCCGACCGCATCGCGCTGCGGCTGACGTTCGACCGCTACGGCGAAGTTGGCGACGAGGCCGACATCGCGCGGCAAGTCGCGCCGCCGCTCGCGCTTCGACCGCGACCCGCGACCGCTTCACTTCGATGCGCCGGACTTCGGGCAACGCGCGGTGATCCACTTCGATAGCGCCGGCCGACCCATCGCAACCGTGACAGAGGAAACCCGGCAATGACAGCGCGAGTAGTGATCGACTCGAAACAATGGGCCGTGCCCTACGGCCACTGCGTCGCCACGGCGACCGTTGACGCCGACGGCTGCATCGAAGTGACGACCGAAGTGCATCCGCCGACCGCCGAGCGCGGCGCACTCGCGCACTTGCAAGCGATCAAGGCCGCGATGGAGCGCGAGGCCCGCGACATCCTCGACGCCGAGGCCGCGCAATGACCGACCGCACGCCCGCTATCGCCGCACTGCTGCGCGCCTGCGCTCCCGACAAGTGCCGCGCAGCGCAGGCACTCGACCGACTGCTGCCGCTGCAACTCGGCAACTCGGCGCCCACTCGGGACGCCGACAACCGCGCCGCCACCGCTTGCGACTACTGGCGTTGTTGACCCCCGCGTGATCCGCCGTGCCGAGAAGGTGACACCGGTGTAGACATCCTGGGTCAACCTTTCTGCGCGGAGGCGAGCGCGAGGGCGCCGCCGTGAAGGCTTGGGTCGTAGGGTTTGCGGTCGATCCAGGCGCGCCAGATGACCCCCAGCCAGGCGCGCGCCAGGATGCGGATGGCATGGGGGTGATCGCAGCCGCGGCCTCGCGCGGCTTGGTAGAGGCTGCGAGCCCGAAGTTGTTTGGCGTGGCGCGAGTTGTCGGCCAAGCAGGTGTGGCTCGGCGCAACCGGTGATCGGACGCCCAGCGGAAGGCCACGCTGCGGGTCTTGCCGGACTGATACGTCACGGGCACGGTGCCTGCGCTCAGCGGCCAGCAGATCGGCGTTGGGGAAGCGCTCTCGCACGTCGCCCAGCTCGGCCAGGATCTGGGCGGCGCAGACTTGGCCGGCGCGGGGGAAGGACATCATCAGCAGGCCATCGGGCAGCGCATGCATGAACTGTTCGATGTGGCGCGTGAGACCCGCGATCTGAGTCACGATGGGCACGAGCACGGCGACTTGCGCACGCACGACCTCGGCCATGGCCCGCTCGGTTTGCTCGCCCGCGCGGCCGCTGGCTGCGGCGCGCAACCGCGCCAGCAAGTCAGCCGCGCTGCGCCGACCGCTGTAGTGCTGGGCCTTGCAGAAGCGCTGCAACTGCGCTTCGGTGAGTCGCTGGGCGCAACTGGGCGACGGATAGCGGCGCAGGAACGCCAAACCGATGGGCGAGGCCACGTCTGCAAAGATCGCCGCTGCGCCGGGCCAGAAGGCCTGCAGCGTGCTGGTGAGCTGGTTGGCCGCGGCCACGCGCGCGGCGACAAGATCGTCGCGCGAGCGCACCAGCGCACGCAGCGCGCGGATGGCGTCGGACTGCTGAGCCAGTGCGCGCCAGCGGTGGCCGTCGGTGCGCAGCAGGTCGGCCAGCAGGTAGGCATCGCTGGCGTCGCTCTTGGCGCCGTGGCTGCGGTAGCGAGGGCGACTGGCCTTGACCGCGTTGGGGTGGATCGGGAACACCTCGTGGCCGGCGTCCACGAGTGCGTCGACGATCAGCCCCGAGGGTCGCTCGATGGCGATGCGCAGGCGTTGGCCCCAGCGCGCCAGTCGGCGCATCAAATCGGCCAAGCCGTCGCGATCATGGGCGACCTCGAAGCGCTCGAGGACCGAGCCGGCGGCATCGATGATGCACACCGCGTGCGTGTGCACGGCCCAGTCCAGCCCGACAAAGACATCGTTGCTCATGAGCAGACTCCTTGGGGTTGCGGTACGACGACCCGTGTCGGGAAGGCGCGGGCGGGAGCTCATAAACAGGCGCTCCAGCTGGGTTTGGCGTGGCGCTACATCTTGGGGCCCGTCGTGGCCTTCCGGCACCCTGTGGGCTGCGGGTCTCACAGGGGCCTTGCAAAGGCAAGCGCACCAGGCAGTCACCGCAGGGGCACGGAAGTCGGTGGACACCCTCGGCGGCAACGCACCGAGCTGTCAAGAAGCCCGCACCCAAAGCGCAGCGCGTTGAGCACCGGGTTGACCACCGGGTGCTTCGCAGTTGCGGCAATAACCCGCTTCCCGGCCTGAGAAGGGCCAGTCGGGTTGTCCACAACCAAGCCCGGTGGACAACCCTGCACCCGCGCTACTCGATCGGCCCTCATCGGCCGAGAGGTTGCCTTACGAGCCGCAACGCACACCCGGCACCGACTGCCGCCGAACTGCGGGCGAGCGCGCATGGCGCCGTGCTGAATCACGCGGCGCGAGTCCTGAACTCGTCAGATTCGGCTTTGCACCGCGACCTTGCCCGGTCGCTGCTCCGCATCCGCGATTCGCTCGCACCGTTGCCCGATGCCGACGGCGTAGACGATCCGCGTTGCGAGGCCCATCGCATCGCCCGCATCCCAAAGATCACCACGGCGGAGATCGACGCCGGCCCGCTGATCGGCACGCTGACCTCGCCCACGGCGCCACCGGGCAATTCTTGGCTGCGACCGCTGCGCCGGTACTACGATGTCGACTCGCCATCGCGCGCACCGAAACCTGCGCAACAACGGCGTTGATGCGACTGGACGCACTGCGCGTCGAGTTCGCTTGGGACCGCGCGTTCTACGCATGGGACCGCATCGGCGTATCGGCCGGCGCCTGCGCGGCCGTCGATAGCTGATGTTGCGACTTTCTGCGGCGTTGGGCGCTGCCGCTATCAAAGCGACCCGACCCACAACCCGGAGTAATGACCGTGAAGAAATTTGACGACACCGACCTTTTGTTCGGTGATCGGCCAGAAGCAAGGGCAACTGTTCGTCGCCGATGATCTCGATCTCGAGGTCACGGAAGCGCAACGCAGGCGGTGACGTGGCGCAAGTAAGGCATTCGACGGCCTGCCCCGCAACCATGCCGCCCGCCTGGCGCGAAATCCGCCTGTCGCGCGGCCTGACCGATCACGAAAAGGAAACGCGCAACGTCGCCGAGTTCGACAAGCTCGACGCCGTGTTGGCCGATGGCCGCAAGGTGCTCGCCAAGATCAAAACCGGCGTTGATGAGCGCACGGCCGCGCTGGCGCCGAGCCATAGGCCGGTGTTCGAGGCGAACGCCGCGACGATGCAGACGGACCTCGATGTCGATCGACCGCGCCGACCAGTTCGACGGCGACCGGCAACGCGCCTTCATGGTGGAACTCGCCGAGGGCCAGCCGTTCGCTTTGCGCATCGCCGACGCGCTGCTGCGCACCGGCAACCTGTGCAAGAACCTCGATCAGTCGTGGATCAACACCGAGGTCCGGCGCGAGGTTTTCGAGCTCGGCGCAACGCCGACAAGCTCGACGGCCTGCGTCAGGCGAAGATCGCCTCCTCCCAACTGTCACGCACGCTCGAAGAACTGGAGCGCATCGCTGGCCGAGTCATCGCTCGACCGCGCGGCCGTCGGGCAGATCAAGAGCACCGAAAGCGTGTTGCCGTGACCACTTGCACCGGCCGGCCGCAAGCCGATGCGGCGCGGTCCACAAGACCGATGGCCGAGCCGGTGCTCCCTCCATGCGCGGCCGGCACCCCCGCGAGGCCCGCAGTGCTCGCCCCACTGCGACGCCGGCCGCGCACCCTTCATCCGATGACCGACCTTGATCCGTCGCCCCCGTAGTGCCGTGCTCGCCTAGCCCGCGTCCACCGCGACCCGGACCACGGCGCCCACGTCGGCCGCGTTGATCCTGCACACCTGATCCGCCGCCGGGCCGCACCATGTCTGCAATCGAGCCGGTCCCTACCCCTGTCGCGCCGCGTCGCCAGCGGCCGGTATGCCTGCGCACGGCCGCGCACATCCGGCACGAAATGGAGCGCGTGTATCGGGCCTGCCGCACTGGCGAGCTACCGACGGCTGAGGGATCGCGGCTCATGTTCATGCTCGCGCAAATCAGGCAGGCGCACGAAACGGCCTGAGCTTGAGCAGCGCATCGCCGCGCTTGAAAATGCCGAACCTCAGCTCAGGCGACATCGCGGCACTCCAGGCCCGTGCCTGTGCGGTGCCCGAGGCCCGAGGCGGCGTGTTCATCGCGGCCGACGGCGAGACACCGCAACAGGCGGCCGACCCCGGCGCGCACCGCGAGGGCCGCGCCTCCGGCGCCTTGTGTCCTACGGGCAGATGGCCGCTCGACCGCTGGCTTGAGTTCGGCGCAGGCCGACGGCACCGAGCGCCAGCGCCAGCAAACCGAAGTCGCGGCCGACGTGCTGATCCGCGTTCGCCCGGCGGAAGGGCTTCGGTGGCGACATAGTTTTCGCAGCCGGGTGGGCGTTTGCCGTGCCCTTCGCCGCCTCTCCCGGACGGGCTGCACCCTCCACGACCATCACGGCACCCACTCCGGCTTGCGACGCGGGCCGCTGCTGGCCGAATCGCCTTCCCGGATGACCTGACCTACGTCGGGCGCTGGCCTGCGTCGATCCTGAGCCGTTCTAGCGGTCCACTATGGCGCCGACCGAACCCCGGTCAACCTGACCGCCTTTGCACCCCGGAAACATGCGCCCGAATCACTGGCGGATCAGCCGGGAGAGACGCGCAACATCGTGCAAAGCCGCGCCGAGCGCCAGACCTTGACATCCCTGCAGGGGACGCCAAACGAAAACGCCCGCCTTGCGCGGGCGTTTTTCGTTTGGCGAGCGGTAGGCGTGGACCAAGCCCTTGGGTTCGACCAAAACATGCCGGGGCATGTTCGGGTCGACGCGCACGCGCGTCGAGCCCTGCGCTACGCGCAGGGCCGAGCAGATTGCGCCGACGAATTGCGAGCAATCCCCCGGCTCAGCGCAGCAGCGCGCGAGCGCGAAACCTCAAAGCAAACCGGCCTGCAAAGCAGGCCGTCTTTCCATCCCGCTGCGCGGGCCTCTACGACGGCAGGAAGTCCACCGGCCAGGTCACCGTGATCTGGTCCACATCCTTCGCGCCGAAGTCAAAGAGCTTGATACGCGCCAGCAGCTTGCGTTCGAGATCAGGCGACTTCAGTTCGCTCGACACGATGCGCAAGTCGACCACCTGCCCGCTAGGCGCAATCTTCAACTCCAGCACGACCTTGCCCTGCAGCGATCGGGCTCGTCCCGCAGCGCGCGGTTGATACGATCGTCGTAGATGGCTGCCCTCGTTGCGCTCAACACGATCTTGATGTCTTCGATCGAACGCGACGCCTTGCCGCTGTTGCCGCGCTGGAGCGTGCCGCCGCGGCCGGCGCCCGTGCCACCGGTGCCGCCGCCGGCCGAGTTGCTGCCGTCGCCGCCGCCGCCGCGACCACCGGCCACGCCCTCGACCAGCGTGGTCGAGCGGCCCGCCAGCCCGCCGCCGCCGGTGTCGCGGCTGTAGCCGGAGGTGTTGATGCCGCCGCTGCCGCCGGTGGCGTTCGACGTGATCAGTGCGCGCGTGGGCACGCCAGGGCCCTGCCCCGCGCCAACCCCCACCCCGGCGCCCGTGCCGACGCCAGGCCCGGGCTTGATGTCCTTGTTGAACTGCACGGCCGCAGGCGCCGAGTGGATCTCCTGCAACTCGTTCTTCATCGCGAGCAGGCCGACCCCGGAGGCACGCGCGCGGGCGTTCTCCAGTCGCTCCCCCGGCGGCTTGTTCGGTTCCGGCTTGCGCGCCTGCACCACCGGGTCCTTCGGCGCGGGCTTGGTGACATCAGGCGTCGGCGTGACCGCCTTGCCTTCGTCCTTCGGCCGCTCGACCTTGGGTGGCGGTGGCGGCTCCGGCTTGTTCTCGAGCAGGATCTTGGCCAGTTGCGGCGGCAGCGGCTGCACCACCTTGCGGTCGGGCTCACGCACCGGTAGCCACGGCATGATCAGCACGAACAGCAGCACTAGCAGCAGGATCGTGCGCAGGATGCGCTTGAAGCGGCGCTCGTCCTCGGCGGAGACCGACCACGCCAGGATCGGCGTGTGCAGTTGCATGGCCATGGCGGTCATCAGGCGCCGCCCTTCTTGCTCACCGCGAAGACCACGTCGGTGAAGTCGGCGCGTGCGCAGGTGACCATCACCTTGCGCAGCAGGCGATACGGAATCTCCTTGTCGCCCATGATCGTGATCGCCTTCTGGGCGGCCTCGTTCTCCTTGCGGATCGTCTGGCGTGAGCGCAGCAGGTCGAGCTCGGCCTTGAGCGTCGGAATCAGGTCGTCATCGGCCTTCAGCACGTCGGCCACGCTGGCGACCCGGCGGCCGTCGACGATGATGTCGTCGCGGCTGACCTGCACCACCACGGTCTCCTTGGGCACTTTCTGCGCGGTCGACTCGGGCAGCTTGATCGCGCCGCTGGCCGGCAGGATCTCGGCCATGCCCATGTTGAACATCAGGAAGAAGATCAGGATCGTGAAGATGTCGATCAGCGCGACCAGGTTGAGGTCGACCGACGACTTGTTGCGGTCGCGGCGCAGCGCCCGCTTCTGCACGCCGGACAGCTTCATTTCCTGCCTCCGGCGGCAGACGCACCGGCTTGCCGGATCGGCGCATCGCCGATCGAGATGTCAGGAAACAGCGCCACCTCGACCACCTTGGCGCCCTGCACCTGCGTGGTGGCGCGCACCACGTCCATCGACTGCACCAGCACGTCGTACGGCACGTCGGGGTCGGCCAGCACGGTGGCGTCCATCTTCTCGGGGAAGCGCTCCTTGATCGTGCGCATCACGGCCGCCAGCTGCGCATAGTCGTAGGCGCCGGCCGGCGGTCTTCGGAATGCTCTGGATCAGGCCGCCGATGCGGTCGCCGACGTCGATCTTCTCCTCGCGGATCACGATCTCGAGGTTGAGCTTTTCGGCGGAGAGCTTCTCCAGCGCGCCGCTGGACTGCGCCGGCAGCGACATCTCGAGCACCGACAGGTGCGAGAACACCGCCACGCTGAGCAGGAACGGCACCAGCACGATGATCAGGTTGATGAACGCCGTGACGTCGAGACCGGCGGCCTCGCGGTGCAGGCGGCGATAGCGCATGCGCAACTCCTCGGAACAGTGGCGATGGGCCGGTCGGTCACTCGGCCGCGCGTCGTACCTCGGTGTTGATCCGCTGCGTCAGGTTGAGGAAGCTGATCTTGGCCGCCTCCAGGCTGTCGACGATCTCGGTGGCGCGCGCCTGCAGGAACGCGTGGATCAGCAGGAACGGGATCGCCACCATCAGCGCGAAGGCGGTGTTGTTCATGGCGATCGAGATCGAGGCCGACAGCATCTCGGCCTTCTCGGCCGGGTTGACGTTGGCCACCGCCGTGAACGCCTTGATCAGGCCGATGATGGTGCCGAGCAGGCCGACCAGCGTGATCACGTTGGCGAAGGTCGCGATGTAGTGGGTGCGCTTTTCCAGCCGCGGCACGATTTCCATCATGCCCTCTTCCATCGCGGCATCCACGTCCTCGCGCCGGTGCGGCGAGCGCAGGCGCTCCAGGCCGTAGGTGACGATCTTGCCGATCGGCACGTCGGCGCTGCCGGCCAGCGCGGCGGCCTTGTCGAACTTGCCGTTCTGCAGCAGCGGCAACATCTTGTCCCACATCCGGCGATTATCGGCGCGCTGCTTCTGCAGGAAGATGAAACGCTCGATCGCGACCGCCAGGCCGACCGCCATGATCATCAGGCTGAAGTAGATGGCGACGCCACTGTCCTGGAAGAACTTGACGACGGTGTCGAATGCACTCATGACGGACTCTCCAGAAACCTACGTAAACGAATTGACTTCACTTGCGCTCGGCCGCGGGCGCTGCGCCCGGCCCTGCCGGAGCTGCCGCGCGCGTCTGCACCACACTGTCGTACCGCACCTGGCGCCGGAATACATCGCGATCGATCGGCGCCAGCGCCTCGTCGAGCACGCTCTCCAGCGGCCGGCTCGACAGATCCGCCGGCGACGGCTTCTTCCAGGGAACGATGTAGAGCACCTTCGGCAATTCGCGATTGCCGATGATCTGCGTGCGATCGATGTCGGCCCGGTCCTGGGCCAGCACACCGAAGGCCAGCAGGCTGCCAGCGACAACAATGGTCGCGCGACTCGCCACTGGGCGATGACCGAAGAAGAACTGCTTCATCCCTGCTCCTTGCGCTCGGGCGCGTTCTTCCTGGCATTGCGATTGCGCAGGTCGCTCACCCAGCGCTTGACCTGATCGTCGCCACCGGGCGCAAGCTGCAGGTAGCGATCGTAAAGTTCGAGCGCGCGCTCGCCATCCCACAAGTACAAGTCATACAGAATGCCGAGGTTGAGCACGGCCGGCGCGTACTTCGCATCCAGCGCGATCGACTGTTCGTATGAGCTCTTCGCTTTCTTGAAGTCGCCCGCCATCCGATAAGTGATGCCGAGCTGGTTGTGCAGGTCGGCCCGCTGCGGGCTCAGGCTGACCGCTTTCTCGAGCGCGGCGATCGCTTCCGGGTACTTCGCGGCCTGGCGATGGATCAGGCCCAGGTTCGCGAACGGACCCGACAGCTCCGGATGCGACTTGGTCAGCGCGCTGAAGGCGCGCTCGGCCTCGGCGGTGCGGCCGGCCGCAAGTGCCTGGCGCGCGCCATCGAACGCACGCTGCGCGGCCGGATCGATCGGCGCCGATTCCGGCCGGGCAACCGCGGCTGCGGCTTCCTTGGATGCCGGTGCGGCTCCAGCTTCCTTCGGCGCGGACGCGCCGGCCGCAGCCACCGGCTTCTCGGCTGCGGCCGCCGGTGTCGATGCCGGGGCCTTGCGGCTCGGCGCCGACGAGCACGCCGCCAGCGCCGCCATGACGAACGCAACGAACGTGAGGCGCAGCACGGCGTCAGCGGATCGCATCGACCGTCCTTTCCGCCCGCTCGACCTTGCCGTAGCGGGCCGGCCGCAGCTGGCCGAGGGCGCTGATGCTGTCGCGCACCGACTTGTCGTAGATGCCGGCCGTGGTCCGCCGGGCGTTGATTTCATGCAGCTCGATCGCCTTCTCCTCGAACGGGAAGGCCTGCTCCTCGAGCAGCACGTTGTACTGCTCGAGCTCGTCCTTCTTCAGCCCGCGCGGTCGCTGCGAGTTCATCAGCGCCTTGCCGAAGTCGCGGTACAGCTCGGCCGACTGGAAGGTGGCGGCGGTGGCCACGTCGGCAACGCCGTAGTCGGCGGCGCCGGCATAGGCCTTCAGCGCGACTTCGAAGCGATCCTTCTTGAGCTTCAGCTGGCGCTTGAGCGGCTCCACCAGCGCCACCTTGCGGTACTCGTCCACCAGGGGCTGCGCCAGCGCCAGCGTCGCCATCCCGCCGAGATAGCGGGTGCGGTCGGTGCGTGCGCCGCCGGCCGCCAGATCGGCCCGCTGCACCTCGCGCATCAGGCTCAGCTCGCGCGCGGCGTTGCCGTCTTCGCGCGCCACGCGCGCCAGTCGATAGCGTGCCTCCAGCGCGGGCTCGAGCGGATCGGGGTACTGCTTGATGTAGCGCTCGTAGGCACGGGTGGCAGGCGCGCGGGCGCCGGCCTTCTCGTACATCTCGGCCGCCTGCCACAAGCCGGCCCGGGCCAGCTGCGGGTCCTTGTTGGCAGCGGCCAGCTTCTCGAACTCGCCTGCCGCCAGCGCCCAGTTGCCCTTCTCCACATAGGCCAGCGCGAGCTTGCCGCTGACCTCCGCCTGCAGCGGGTGCTTCGGAAAGCGCGTGCGGAAGTCCTCGAGCGTGCGCGCCGCGCCGTCCCAGTCCTTCAACGCGAGCATCGCGGCGGCGGCGTCGTACTGCGCCGTCGCACGCACCGCCGACACCGGGGCCACACTGGCCACGCGCGTGAAGTGCCCGATCGCGTCGGCCATCTGGCCCTTGTCGCGGGCCGCCTCGCCCTGCTTGTAGACCGCCGCGGCGAGGCGCTCGGTGAGTGCACCGCGTCCCGCGTCCTTCTCCGGCGTCAGCGCCAGCACTTCGGCATAGCCGCGCTCGGCATCGGCGAACGCGCCCTTGTCGAACGACGTGTGCGCGACCACGGTCCAGGCCACGCGCCGCTGGTCGGCCGACGCCGGCGGCTGCAGCGCGAGCACCTGCCGGGCGACGGCGGCCGCGCGGTCGGTGTCTTGCAGCGCGAACAGCTTCTCGGCGGCATTGGTCAGCACCGGCGCGCCGCGCGCGTCCTGCGGAAAGGTCTTGGCAAAGCGCAGCGCGCTGTCGACCGCGGCCCGCTGCACGTTCTTGCCCTCCGCCGCCGGCAATCGCTTCTCCTGCTGCGCATAGGCCAGCAACGCGGCGTAGCCCGCGTCCGCGCTCTTGGCATGCGGCGGGTAGGCGTAGGCCGCCTTCTCGTACTCGCCGGCGGCCTCGGCAAAGCGCGCGTCCTCGTACAGCAGTTCGGCCAGCAGGAAGTTGTTCTGCGCGGCCTGCGGATCCTGCGGGAACGACTTCAGGTAGTCGCGGTACCAGCGCACCGCCTCCTGGTAGTCCTCGGTCTTCTTCGACTTCTGCGCGGTGGCGTGATAGTGGCGCGCCAGCTCCTCCAGGTGGGTCTTGACCAGGGGCTCGGCGCTGGCCGTCCACACCTGCGGGTTGTCGCGCTGGTACTCGCTGCCGACGCCGTAGTTCGACACGTACTGCTTCTTGGCATCCAGCGCCAGCGTGGCGAAGCCGCCGCCGGCGTAGATGTCGATCACGCGCGCCTGCATCACCGGCGCCTGCGGGTGGCGCGGCTGCTTCTGCGCGAAACCGCCGAAGGTGTCGGCCGCGTCCTTGACGCGCTCCTGCTTGATGTAGAGCTCGCCCAATTGCTGGTAGACGCGGAACTCGTACTCGCGCCGCACCGGCGTGGTGATGTACGGCGGGATCGACGCCGGCCCCTGCAGGTTGGCCAGCGAGATGCTGGTGACGCGGAAGGTGTCTTCGACCAGTTCGCGGTCACCGCGCGTCAGGCCCGGGATCTTCTCCAGATCGCTCTCGTTGCCGCGCCCGGCCAGCTTGACGTCGAGCACACCGAAGAACGACTGCAGCGCATCTTCGAGCCTGCCCTGCTTGAACAGCGACCAGCCGTGCATGTACAGCGAGCGTTCGTAGAACGGCGAGCCGCTGCCGGCCTGCATCGTCACCTTGTAGGCCTGCTCCGACTTCGGATAGTCCTTCAGCGTGAACAGCAGCTCGCCACGGCGGAACTGCGCCTCGTCCAGAAAGCGCGTGGCCGGGTAGGCAACCACCAGCCGGTCCAGCGTGCGCAGCGACGCTTCGAGGTCGCCGCCCAGTTCATGGGCACGCGCCAGCTGGTACAGAACCCGGTCATTGCCCGGATCGGTCGGGTAGATCCGCAGGTAGTCCTGGTAGCGGGTGATCGCCGTGCGGTAGTCCTCGGCCGTGCCGGCGGCCTCGCCGGTCGCCATGCGCGAGTCGACGCGATCCATCTCGAGATCGCCGAGCCGACGCAGCGCCTCCTGCCGATGCGGATCGCGCGGCGCCGCGGCCAGGAAGTCGCGGTAGGCCCGCGCCGCCGCCTCCTCGGTCACTTTGACCCCGGCGTCCGGCTTGACCGCGACCTCGCGCCCGGCGAGCGCCTTCAGCGTCGGCGGCTCGGCGGGCTTGACGTTCTTGGAAGAGGTCGAACACGCGGCCAACAGCGCCACGCCAAGGGCACCCAGGGCCACGCGGCCACCTTGGCCGATGGCGCGCGCGCGGCCGATGCCGCTACTGCGCGCTGCCACGGCCCGCCTCCTTGCCGACGTTGGCACGGTCGTAGATCTGCGCGACCGCGAAGCGCGCCTGCGTGCCGTAGGCGGCCAGGCGCTGCTTCTGCCGCACCAGCTCCGCCACCGCCAGCTCCTGCACCTCGGCCTGCTGCGCGCGCGACAGCTCTGCCACACGCGGCAGCATCGCATCCACGCGGCCGGCCAGGGCCTCGATGCGCGCGGCCAGGGCGGCCAGGCGCTGCGGCTCGTCGCGCTGCGCGGTGGCCAGCGCGACGTTGCGCTGCTGCGCCTGCTCCAGCGGGCCCTGCATCTGCTGCAAGCCACGGCGCGCGTTCCACAACCGCGCCGGAAACTGCTCGCTCTGCTGCCACAGCAGCGCACCGGCGGCGCGCCGATAGCGCTCGCGGGCGGACGCCAGATCCGGGTCGTCGGGCGCCGTCGCCAGCGCCTCGCGCACGCGTTCGAGACGGACCTGCAACTCGCGCTCGCGCGCCGGGGCCAGCGCCGCGACGTCGACCTCGCGCTCGACCCGTTCGAGCTCCGCCGTCAGCGCATCGTGCCGCTGCTCGAACTCGGCCAGGTTGAGCGCACGCTCTTTCTCGCGCACCTGCGGCAGCCGCTCGGCGAAGGCCTGGCGGCGATTGACGAGCATGTCGCGCAGCACGTTCAGGCTTTCCTGCCACTGCTGCAGGTTGCGCGTCAGGAACCGCAGGTCACGGTAGTTCTTGAACGCTTCCTGGAACTCGTGCTGTGCCAGCACCTGCGTCAGGTGCCCCGGATGCGGCAGCGCCACCGCGTCCGGCAGGTCGGTGATGTTCCAGAACCAGCCCATCTCCTCGCCCGGGTTGCGCGCGATCAGGCCGTCGATCAGGGTGCCGGCGCGGATCGCGGCGATCGACTCGTCCAGGTGTGTGGTCTCGCGGTCGAACAGCGCGATCGCGTCCTGGTAGCCGTCGAGCGCCTGCGTGAGCGCACCCAGCTCGGCGAACGCATACGGCACCGCCAGCTTCGCCTCCAGCACGGCCGCATCGGTGGCGTCGCGCTTGGCCAGTTCGGTCCACGGCACCAGCGCCGCGTTCATGCGGCCCTGAGCCGCCGCGGCCCAGCCGAAGCCGAGCAGCGCCTTGTTCGACGACATGCCGTTCAGGCGCACCCGCTCCAGGTAGTTGCGGGCCGCATCGCCCTGGCTGGCCTGCAGCGCCGCGAACCCGAGCGCGACGTTGGCGCGATCGCGCAGGCTGCGGAACTCCTCGCCGGTGGCCGGCTGCTTGCCGACTTCGTCGAGCAACGCCGTGCCGCGCGCCAGGTCGCCGCTGCGCACCAGCGCCACGCCGAGGTTGTAGCGCGCATAGCTGGTGGCGCCCGGCGCCTTGGTCATCGCTTCCAGCACCCGCGCCGCCTCAACGTACTTGGCGCGCGCCATCAGCACGTTGGCGTGCAGCAGGGCACGGTCTTCCTCGAGCGCGCCCGGCAGCGGCTTCTCGATGCGGACCAGCGCCTCTTCGGCGCCGGCCAGCAAGCCGCGCTGGTAGCGGATTTTGGCCAGGTAGTACCAGGCGCGATCGCGCACCGGCTGCGGCGCGCCACGCTCGATCAACTGCGCGAAGACCTCGCCCGCTTCGCGGTGCAGGCCGTACGACAGGAACAGGCCGCCGCGGAGGATCTCGGCCTCGTCGTCATGCGGCGCCATGCGGCCGAAGCGCTGCGACACCATCAGGTTCGTGACCGAGGTGAAGTAGCGTCCCTGGTAGAAGTAGAACAGGCTGTCGCCGTAGTGCGGCGCGCTGACGCCGGTGGGCGGCAGCGCCTTGGGCGGCCGCGAAGTGCCCGTCCACGGCCACCAGCTGGTCCACCACGACCAGTCGGTCCAGCCGGCGGCCGGCGCGGTGACAGGCGGCAACGGGGCGGGTGCCACCGAAGTGCCGCCACCCTGCGCCTGCACGCTGCCGATCGCCCCCGCCAGAACGGCGAACGCGAGCCCCTGCCGCAGCAGGCTGCCGGGACGACGGAAGCGGGCAATCACGACGGGCATCCCGCTCACTGCCAGATCTTGACCTCGAACTCGGGCTGCAGCTTGCCGGTGGAGTCCTTGATCTGCAGCTCGATGTACTTGGGATCGGTGCCCTTGTCGAACTTGATGGTGGTGCCGCGCTTGTAGTCGCGGTCGTGCGGGCCCTTGCCGGTGAAGAACGCCACGATCTCGTGCGGCCCTGACTTCAGGTTGCCGACGAACACGCGTTGCACGCCGCCGCGATGCAGGGCCTGCACCTCGGCGGGCGTGTAAAGGTAGGCGGCGACGTCCTTGTCGTCGAGCTTCACGCGCACCGAGTCGAGCGAGAACATGCGGCCCACGTCCATCGACACGAAGATCGCCACCTGGGTGTTGGCCGGGAACAGCAGTTCCTCCTCCAGCACCATCAGGTCGCGGTTCAGGCGGATCACGTCGGCCTTGGCATCCTGGATGCGGTTGTCGAGGCTGGACGCGGCCGGCGCCGGCGTGCCGCTGGCACTGGCCGGCGCCGGCGCAGCATCCGCCACCGGCTTGGCGGTCGGAGTGGCAGATGGCGTCGCAGCGGGCGCAGGTGCCGGCGCCGTCTGCGCGTGGGCCGCCGGCATCAATGCGGCGAGGACAAGCAGGCCGGCCAGAAGCGGGCGGCGGACTCGGTTGAACATGCTGCGTTCCTTGGATCAGAAAGCCGCGGACACGAACAGCTGCACCACGGTGGCGTCGTAGGAGTAGAGGCTGCCGGTGCGCAGGTCGGTGAAATCGCTGTAGTCGGTCTTGCTCAGTTCGATCGCGCCGTGCAGCCGCACTTCGTACTGGCCCGGCACGCGCTTCCACGTGTACGCGCCCTTGGCGCCGAGGGCGACGCTCTTGTAGTCCGACAGCTGCCGGTTGCGCGTGACGTACAGCGTCTCGCTGGTGGCGTTGTCGGCATAGAACAAGGCGCCGCTCTGCTGGTAGGCGCGGGCATAGACATCGACCAGCCACTGCTCGCCGAAGCGCCGCACTGCGCCCACGTCGAAGGTGTGCGAACTGATGTCCCAGGTGTCCCAGAAGTAGCGGTACTCGCCGCGCACCGACAGCGCCGGCGCGACTTCTCCGATCACGCGCAGCTTGGTCGACCGGCTGGTGCGCGTGCGCGGCATGCGCTCGGGCACGGCGGCGCCGAACACCAGCGCGGAGCGGTAGGGGCTGCCGAGATAGCCATCGTCCGACACCGCCTCGAAGTTGAGGCTCGCCAGCCAGCTGCGGCTGAGGATCTGCGACACGCCGAGGCGATAGCGCCAGTGCTTGGCCTGGTCGAAGAAGCCCTCGTCCTTCTTGCCGACATCGTCCGATGCGCGCGTGTAGCCGAGGCTCACGGTGGTCATGCCGGAGTACACCTCCTGCGCGATGTCCAGGCTCACCGCGCTGGCGATGTAGTCAGGCTCCTTGCTGCGCGAGGCCGACAGCGTGAGCAGCGCGTCGCGCACCGCATAGTCGACGCCGAAGCCGAACTCGTTGCGGGTCTCCTTGTACGGGCTGGCGGTGGTCACCACGTCGATCGAGGCATTGCTGACGATGTCGGCGTAGTAGACAGCCGACAGCGACACCTTGTTGAGCAGGTTCTTGCGCACCAGCAGCGCGGGTCCGGTGGCCTCGACGCCACCGCCGTCGTACACGTGATACATCAGGTCGGCCCGGTTTTCCGGCAGGTCGACCGCCTGCGCGTGGCCGCCGGCGATCAGCCCGCCGAGGGCGCCGAGCACGCGCGCCGCCGCCAGGAACGGCAGCCCGCGCAGGCCCGGCAGCGAACTGCCGACCCGGCGCAGCGCGCGCTGGCCGTGGCGCAGGGCGCGCCGGCAGCGCTCAATTGCAGCCACAGCCGCCCCCCTGGACGCCGGTCCCGCCGCGCGAGCCCTCGCGCACTTCGCGCACGTGCTCGAAGTGCTTGTCCGACAGGCCATCGCGCTGGAACTTCATCACCGGATCGGCCAGCCGCTCACGCTCGTAGGGCTTGACCCAGGGCTCCGGAAACGACCAGCGCGGGACCGAGCAGCCGGCCAGCAGCGTGACCATGGCCAGGATCCACAAGGCGACGCACAGCGCGCGCGCCGACGGCGCAAGACTCGAGGGCTTCATTCGCGCAGCAACTCCCGGATCTGTTTCTCGTAGGTGTCTTCGTAGCCGTCGCGATAGCCGCGATGCACGTGGCGCACGCGCCCGTCGCGGTCGATCAGCACGGTCGAGGGCATGGTGCTCAGGTCGTACATCCGGCTCACCTTCTTCTCGGTGTCCAGCAGCACGGGAAAGCGCAGCCCGAGCTTGGTCGCCAGGTCAGCCGCCTTGCGCGGGTCCTCGTCGATGTTGACCGCCAGCACCACGAAACCGGAGCCGCGGTACTTTTCGTACAGCCGCGCCAGATGCGGCATCTCGACCCGGCATGGACCGCACCAGGTGGCCCAGAAGTTGACCATCACCACCCGGCCACGCTGCTCCTGCAATCGCAGGTTGGGTCCCCCCAGGCTCGGCAGCGTGAAGTCCGGCGCACCGGCAGACGGCGTGGTCGCCGCCTGCGCGGAGACCACGGCGGCGGCCGCCAGCGCCACGGCGGTAATGAGGGTGCGCAACGGGCGGTAAGAAGTCGGCATGGATCGCATGGCGAACGAAGGGGTGGTCGCGTCAGAAGAACAGCGTGAGCCCGAGGGACAGTTCGAGGTTCTGGGTGTCCTTGGTCTTGCCGAGCAGGTCGAGCGAGTAGACGTGATCGCGGAAGTCGACCTGGATCGCCGCCCAGTCCTTCAGGAACACGCGCAGGCCGAGGCCGAAGTTCAGGGTCTGCTTGGTCTGTTCGAGGAACTTGGTGCTGCCCACACCGGCGATCACGTACAACGCGGCGGGCGTCGCATAGCGGCTGCCGAAGAACACTTCGCCCGGCAGGATGTTGTAGCCGGCGGAGATGTTGTAGTACTCGAGCTTCTCGGTCTGGGTGGGGAAGATGCCGCCCGGCAGGATCTGGCGGAAGTTCTCGTCGCTGACCTTGGTGCTGCCGTACAGGGCTTCGACGAAGAAGTCCTCGGTGACGTGGTAGCCGAGCCGTCCACCGTACACCGTGCTCGAGCCGAAGCTCTCCGTGCCGTAGGTGCCGACATAGGCCCCGATCACGAAGTCCTTGCTGGGGATCTTCGGCACGCGCACGTCACGCCGCGGCACCGCCGGCTCGATCACCTGTTCGTTTGCCGGCTGATTGGGCGGCTGGCTCGTGGACTGACCGGCAGGCGGACCGGCCGGGGCACCCACGGTCTGCGCCCGCGCCGGCAGGGCGACGAGCGCGGCGCTGGTGGCAGCGAACAGCGCGACAAGGAGGATTCGCATGGGCGACAGTTCCGGACGTCGTCAGAAGAAGAAGGCAAAGCCGAGCGTGGCGGCGCGGTACTCGGCGCTGCCGGTGTCGACCAGGAAGGCGGTGTAGATGCCGTAGTCGATTCGCGCGACGAAGCGCTCAGCCACGTGGAAGCGCAGGCCGACCAGTGCATCGGCGAGGTTGGCGCTGGTCACCACCGCACCGACCAGACTCGCGTTCGGGATGTTCTTGAAGCGCCCCAGCCCGATGCCGAAGAACGGCGACAGGCGCCGGTCCGACCACGGTTCGACGTTCAGGTTGACGTGCCAGAACTCGGTGCCCGAGAACACGCCCTGCACCTGGCCGATCGTGCCCTCGACGCTGAGCGCGTCGGAGAAGCGATAGCCGCTCCACACCTTGAGCATCGGCTCGCCCTTGAACTGGCCCCAGGCCGCGCCGAACTCCACCCGGCGCTGCAGGTAGTCGTCGAGCAACACGTCGCGGAACGCGGTCGCCGTGCCGGCTTCGTTCAGCGTGGTGGCCAGCTGGCTGCGATTGACCCAGCCCTCGCGGCCATTGGCCGTACGCACCTTGTACCAGTCGGTCTTGCGCAGCAGCAGGCTGATCCACTCGCCGCGCGCCGCCACGTAATGGATGGGGAAGCCGCGGCCGGGCCCGGTGTGCATCTCGATGTAAGGATCGGTGATCTGTACCTTCTCGGCGGTGGTCGACGCCGTGGCCGGCAACGCCGTGAAAGCCAGCAGGCCGCAGGTCAGCACGCAGGCCAGCGTGCGTTGCCACCGGATCAGGGAATCCAGTGCCCTCATTGGGTGAGGCAGGCGCCTGCAATGGGATCACCACCGGCAAACATGCTGTTGGCCGCCGAGCTGAACTCGTCCTGCCCCTGCGGCATCGGACGGCTGATCCAGAAGCGGATTCGCTGGACGTTCGGGTCACTCTCGCTGGTGAAGATGAGGCCGCCGCCGTGCAGCACGTTCAGCAGCAGCGGCTTGGTCAGCAGCCGGCTCGACAACGGCGCGTTGAACACCACTTCGCCCTGCGACGAGTAGAAATTCTTGTACATGTCGGTGGTGCGGACCGCCGCCGGCGTGTTGGCCGGATTGGTCAGGTCGACGATCGGCGCCGCGCCTTGCAGGCGGAAGGCACCGCCGGTGCCGGTCGCGTTGTCATGGCAGCCACCTGCGGCACAGGTGTTGACCGACAGCACGCCGCCCTGGTTGATCTGCAGCCGCGCCAGGAAGACCGGGTTGATGCAGCGCTGGTAATAGGCGAACGACAGCTTCTGGCCGCTGGCACCCGCCGGGTTCTGCACAGTGGGCGGATTGTCGAGCGGGTTCTCGTCGCCGCCGCAGCCCGCCAGAATGAAACCGGCCAGGCCGGCCGCCACGAGGGCAGCCCGCCTGGCCCGGAGGAAGCATCGCGTGCCCTGCAACGTCATGGTGTACGGCACCCCGACGTGATCCAGTTGGCGATCGCGCTGTAGCCGGCGCTGCCGGTGGGCAGCACCGCGGCGGTCTGGCCCACCGCGCCGGCCGGGTGCGGCAGCGAGGAAGGCCGCGTCAGCAACGCATTGGAAGCCGCGTTGCAGGCGTTGGAGATCATCGTCAGCGTGACGTTGTAGTCGCCCTCGGCATCGCCGGTCAGCACGTAGCGATTGCGCAGGTACGACTGCCCGCTCTGCACCGCGCCGGCATTGCCGGTGGGCTGGTGGCAGGTCACGCAGTTCGCCTGGATCACCGGGTACACGCTGGCATCGAACGCCGTGCGCGACAGCGCGGTCGCGGTACGCACCGGGCTCGTGCTGGCCGACGGATTGTTGAAGTACTGGCCGCCGAGGTCCATCCACTCGGTGATCAGGCGCTTCTCGGCAGCATTGAGCAGAGTGGCGTGATCGGGCGCGCCGGCGGGCGGCGTCGGATGCACGTTGCGCGCTTCGGCCGAGGCCTTCAGCAGTTCGCCGAACATGATCTCGCCGAGGCGGCTGCTGCGCGTGAACCCCATCGCATTGCCGCCCATGTTCTCGACCAGCGCGGCGTTGCGCACCACCACCGGCACGCCGTCTTCCAGGCGAGTCACCGGCAGGCCGGTGGCCTGGTCGATCACCGGATCGCCGAGCAGCAGTTCCTCGTACGACACCAGGCGCCCGGTGCCGGCCTGGTTGGCACGCAGGTCGAGCTTGGCCGGATCGCTATGACAGTTGGTGCAGGTCAGGCTGCCGTTCGGGCCGCGGCTGCGCGTCCACAGCGGCTGGATGTGGTCCGGGTAATTGATGATGCCGTTGGTCGGCACCGCGGTCGCCAGATCATCGGCGGCGCTCTGGTTGCCGGTGTAGCGCACCGTGATCGACGGCCGCGCCGTCACGCCGGCCTGCGACGTGTCGGCCCAGTTGTCGACGTGCACGAGGTCGCCGGCCAGGTTCAGCGCAGTCGGGTCCAGTCGCGTGCGGGTGGAGGCCATCGTCTCGCCGGACTGGCGGGCGGCGGCCATCGCCGGCAGCAGCGCCGGCGACAGCGCATTGACCACGGCACCGGAGTTCAGCGAGGCGCCGCGACGCGGGCTGTGGCAGCCGTCGCAGGTGCGACGCTCGCCCGGCCGCACCTGGATCCAGTTCAGGTGGGTCTGGATCGCACGGCCCTTGGCGTCGAGGATCGCCAGGCCGAGCGGCACATCGGCCGGCACCACCAGCTTGAACGAACCATCGGGCTCGACCGGCGCGTAGCCGAGGATCTGCTGCGGCTCGAAGTCGGTCTCGCCGATGGCCTGGCGCATGCCGAGCGTGTTGGCCTGCGGCGCCACCGCGCGGAAGGCGCGCACGAAGTACGCCGGCGCGCAACGATAGGCGGCGTCCGCCGGGTTCTTCATCTTGACCACGTCCGGCACCTGCGAGCGGGTGTCGGCGGCGTCATGCGGCGCGGTCTTCGCGATCGCGGTCGTGCAACCGGCCGGCAGGTCGGCGGCGGCCAGCATCGAGTCCCCCATGCGATCGAGGCCGTCGGTGTCGTACACGCTGCGCACCTCGATCAGGGCCAGGTTCTGCGCGGCCAGCGCGGCGTCGACCAGCGTCGGCTGCGCCGCATTCGGCTCGGCGCGCGGCTGGATCGCGACTGGATCGGTGTACATGAAGCCGGGTGGCGGCGCCGCCACGTTGAGGAACGTGTTCTTGGCCGGGTCGAACATGTAGATCGAATAGGCGGCGGGGGCGTTGTCCTGCACCGGCAGCGCGGCGCGCTGGACGCGCGTGAGCGTGTCGTCGGCCAGCATGGCGCGCTCGGCATCGGTCAGCGTGGCGCAAGGCACCACGGTGCCGTTGCGCGTGACTTCGCACGGGCGATAGGCCAGCAGCACGCGGTTGGTGCCGTCCCACAGCGGGAACGGCGCCGTGATGCGGCCGAACTGCGACAGGCCGCGGCCGAGGTCGATCGGCTGCTGGGTCCATTGCGCCTGGCCGCCGGCGGCGGCAACCTGCGGGTTGGCCGGCGTGTTCTGCTCGGAGTAGTTGGCGGCGTCGATCAGCATCAGCGCACCGCCTTCCTGCGTGCCCGACAGCGGCATCAGCGAGGACAGGACCTTGCCCTGATACGGCCCGCTCGGATCCATGTCGCGCGGGTGCAGGAAGCTGTTGCCGCCGCTGTGCGCGCCGTACAGCACGAACATGTCGGTACCGTCGGGCTTGACGCGGAAGATGGCGAAGCGGTTGCGCGGACCGACGTGCTCCCAGCGCGAGAACATGATGTCGCCGTTCGGCCGCACCACCGGATTGCGGTCATGGCTCTGGTTGGCCGAGATCTGCGTGATCGCACCGCCGTTGCGGTCGACCGTGTGCAGGTTGAACACGCGCTCGCGCTCGTATTCATCGACCGCGTAGTAGGTCTGGCCCAGCGCCTGGGTCTTGGTGGTGGTCTGGCGGTTGGAGGTGAACACGTAGCCGCGATCGGCCGGCAGGTAGGCCGGGTCGACGTCGTCGTGCTCGGTCGAGCTGGTGATGCGACGCAGGCTGCCGCCCGACAGGCCGCCGGTGGTCATGTCGTATTCCCACAGGTTCCAGCGACCGGTACAGGCCGGCACCCCGCTGACGGTCGAGGTGTTGCTGCTCGGGCAGCGCAGGGCGAACACGATCTTCTTGCCGTCGTAGGAGACCTCCGGGTCGGAGACGTCGCCATTGCCCTGCGTGATGGGCGCGGTGATGTTCAACTCGCGCGCGCTCGGCGAGGACTTCTCGCGGATCATCAGGTCGCCACCGGCCGCGAACGGCGCGCCATTGGTGGGATTGGCCCGCATCGCCGTCGAGCGCTTGGCGTAGGCGATCGGCACGTCGCCGGCCACGGTCAGCGTGCTGTCCGAGTTCTTCGACGAGCAACCCGCCAGCCCGGCGACCAGCGCGAGCGCGACGGCTGCCACGAGCGTGCTTCGAGAGTCCCTCATGCCTGTCTCCTTGATGAGCCGCGGTCGGCCCTGTGGGCGCAGGACAACGAAACCATTGTCCCGACCGGTGCCCGGGTTGATCCCTTGATGAGCGACCGGATTCATGCTGAGCAGGCCGCACGCAATCATTGCGGGTTAGCCCCGATGCCCGCCATCAGCCCCGCGGAGTAGTGCAAACGGCCTTCCGCATCGACCACCACCGCGTCGACCTGCGGCACGGAGGCGACGATCCGCAGCCCCCGTTCCGCGCCGAGCACGAACACCGTCTTCGACAAGGCCTCGCTGGTTAATCCGTTCGGCGCGATCACGGTGACGCTGTGCACCGCGCACGGCGACTTGCCCGTGCGCGGGTCGATCAGGTGGTGGAAGCGTTCGCCGTCGGCATCGAAGTAGCGCTCGTAGTCGCCGGACGTGGAGACCGCCACATCCTCCAGCGGCAGCAGGGCCACCACCTCGCCCTCGCGGCGCGGATCGCGCACGCCGACGGTCCAGGGCCGGCCGCAGCGGTCGCCGAGCATGCGGCTGTCGCCACCCGCCGCGACCACCGCATGACGCACGCCGCGCGCGGCGAGGATGGCCGCGCCGTTGTCGACCGCGTAGCCCTTGGCAAAGCCGCCGAGATCGATCCGCATGCCGGGCTGCGCGAAGCGCACCGTCCGCCGCGCAGCATCGAGTTGCAGATTGCGGTAGCCGATCGCCGCCCGCGCCGTGGCCAGTTCGGCCTCGCTCGGGCGGATGCGCTTGCGGTAGTCGTACAGGTGACCGGCGCTGGCGTAGGTGATGTCGAAGGCACCGTCCGACAGGCGCGAGAACTGCAGCGACTGCGCAAGCAGATCGAACAGCTCCGGACAGACCTCCACCGGGCGCTGCGCCGCCTCGCGGTTGATGCGTGACAGCTCCGACGACTCCTTGTACGGACTCATCAGACGGTCGATGCGATGCATCTCGGCCATCACGGCATCGATCGCCGCCTCGGCAGCAGCGCGCTCGCTGCCCCACAGCTCGACCCGGATGGCGGTGCCCATGATCGACTCGTCGCGGCTGAACCAGCGGCCGGCCGGCGTCGGTTCGGCGGCACCGGTGACGCGCCGCGCCGCGCTGCGCAGCGCGCTCAGCATGACCACCGCCCCGGAACGAGCGCGTGAGCATCGGAACGCCGGCCGAGACTGCGATCGCCTGCGAGTGAAATGAGGAGGGAGCTTGGGTGGTTGATCAGCACAGGCCGGGTCATACCGGCGAACTCATCGGCACCGTCCCCGACGAACGCCCGCAGACTCAGTAGAAATCCGGGTGGACTCTATCGTCCGGCACGCAGGAAAGGACCCGTGAGCGTGGTCCCTTTGGGGGAGTCCTTTCGTTCGACGCACCGCCCGCGACGGTCATCGTGGCGTCGCATGTTGTCGGGCACGCCCGCGGCGCCGCGCTAGGTCGAACGAATGAACCGGTGCGGCGGGCCGCCGCAGCGGCGAGCCGCTAAGCGCCGCGGGCGAGCGCGGCGCGGATGCGATCGAGCGCCGCTTCGCGCCCGAACAACTCGAGCACGGCATCGATCGAGGGTGTCTGCGTGCGACCGGTCAGGGCCACCCGCAACGGCACGGCCACCTGCGGCATCTTGAGCTGGTGCTCGGCGACCAGCGCCTTGATCAGCGCGTTGAGCTCGGCGCGCTGCCAGGGCAGCGTGTGCGCACGCTCGACGAAGCTCGCCACCGCGGCGCGGCTGGCGCCGGCCAGGTGCTGGGTGATCAACGCCGAGTCGATGCCATGCGGACCGTAGAAAAGCATCGCATGCTCGGCCAGCTCGTTGAGGGTGCGGGCGCGATCCTTGAGCAGGCCGCACACTGCCGCCAGCGCCGGCCCGGCGATCACGCCGCCCAACTGAACGATGCGCGGCGTGACGAGGGCAGCGAGGCGCTCGTCGGCCGCCTCCTTCATGTACTCGCCGTTGAGCCACAGCAGCTTGTCGAGGTTGTACTGGGCCGGCGCGCGGTTGACGTGCTCCAGATCGAACCACTCGACCAGTTGCGCACGCGTGAACTTCTCGTTGTCGCCGTGGCTCCAGCCCAGGCGCGCCAGGTAGTTGAACAGCGCCTCGGGCAGGAAGCCGTCGTCGTCGTACTGCATCACGCTGACCGCGCCGTGCCGCTTGCTGAGCTTCTGGCCATCCGGCCCGAGGATCATCGGCAGGTGACCGAACTGCGGCAGCTTAGTGGCCGAGTCAGCGCCTTCGCCGAGGATCGCCTTGTAGATGTTGATCTGGCGCGGCGTGTTGTTGACATGATCGTCGCCGCGCAGCACATGCGTGATCTGCATGTCGATGTCGTCGACCACCACCGCGAAGTTGTAGGTCGGCACGCCATCGCCACGCGCGATGACCAGGTCATCGAGCTCGCTGTTGGCGATGCTGATCGGGCCCTTGACCAAGTCGCGCCAGCTCACCTCGCCGTGGTCGGGATTGCGGAAGCGGATCACCGGCGTGACCCCGGCGGGCGGCGTCTTGCCGCCGGCGTTCTCCGGCCGCCAGCGGCCGTCGTAGCGCGGCTTCTCGCCACGCGCCATCTGTGCCTCGCGCAGCTTCTCCAGCTCGTCCTTGCTGGCGTAGCAGCGGTAGGCCTGACCCCGTGCGAGCAGCTGCTCGATCACCTGCGCATAGCGCCCCAGTCGATCGGTCTGGCGGATCGGCCCCTCGTCGTAGTCCAGATCCAGCCAGCGCATCGAATCCAGGATCACCTGAACCGCGGCCTCGGTGCTGCGCTCCAGGTCGGTGTCCTCGATGCGCAGGATGAACTGCCCGCCGTGGTGGCGTGCATAGGCCCAGCTGAACAGCGCAGTGCGCGCGGTGCCGAGATGAAGCATGCCCGTGGGGCTGGGCGCGATGCGGGTGCGAACGACCATGCGGATTCGGTGGGCGGGCGATATGCGGCGGTGACGGCGCCGCCGCGCGTGGGCTTACTCTGGAATGGCGCCGAACAGCACCATCGTCTCGGCCAGCGGTCCGGGGCGGCCGAGTGCACCGAACCAGCGGCCGTAGATTTCGCCGATGGCGCCACTGCGGTAGATTTGCGCCAGCGCCGTATTGACCGCCAGCCGCAGCTGCCAGTCACCGCGCGGCAGCGCAATCGCGTACGGCTCGAACGACAGCGCATCGGTGAGCAGCGCCAGCGACTTCGGATCCTTGGACTTGCTGGCCAGACCCACCAGCAGCACGCGGTCGCCGGCAAAGGCATCGATCGCGCCCGACTCGAGCTGCACCAGTCCGTCATCACGCGTCTTCACCGGCACGATGGTCGCGCTGAGCACACGCTGCTTCAAGGCCTCGCTCAATGCCTTCTCGTTGCTGGTGCCGGCGATCACGCCGATCTTGCGGCCGCCGAGATCACTCAGCGACTTGGCGGCCAGGCTGGCCTTCACCAGCAGGCCGGTGCCGTCGATGAACGTGTAGCTCGAGAAATCGACCTCCTTCATGCGGCCCAGCGTGACCGTGCTGGCGCCGCACTCGAGGTCGGCCTGTCCCTTGGCCACGACCTCGAAACGGTTCTGCACGGTGACCGGCAGCCAGTTGACCTTCAGGTCCGTTACGCCGAGCTGGCGCTCGATCGCGCCGATCACGCGACGGCACAGGTCGATCGTGTAGCCGGCCGGCTGCTGGTTCTCGACGAACGAGAACGGAATCGCGTCCACACGGTGCGCCACCGTGATCGACTTGCCGTCGCGGATCTTCTTCAGTCGCCCGTCGAGTGGCGTGGGCGCGCCCTGCGCCAGGGCGATGCAAGGCAGGAGCAGCAGCGTGGCAACTGCCGTGATCAATTGGCGCATGACGAGCTTTCCTGTGAGACCAAGAGGGCCGCGATCATAGCCGGCGCAGGCTGCGCGCCGCCGACTGCACGCGCAGACGAGTCAGCCGCGTGCTGCGCGCCGCGCCTTGAGCGCGCCGATCACGATCGGCAGCAGCGACAGCACGATGATGGCCAGCGCCAGCCATCCCAGATGCTGGCGCACCACGGGCAGGCTGCCGAGCAGCGCCCCCGCATAGACGAACAGCGCCACCCAGGCCACGCCACCGACCACGTTGAACAACGTGAAGCGCCGTACCGCCATGTCGCCGGCCCCGGCCAGGAACGGCGCGATGGTGCGCACGATCGGCACAAAGCGCGACACCACGATCGTCGCGCCGCCCCAGCGCTCGAAGTAGGCGTGGGTCATCTCGATGTGCGCCGGCCGCAGCCAGCGCCCGTGCAGTCGCGGCAGCAGCCAGTGCGCCGCGGTGCGCCCGATCGCGAAGTTCAGCGAGTTGCCGAGGATCGCCGCCGTGATCAGCACCGCCACCGCGGCATGCACGCTGTAGCCGGCCGCCGCGATCGCCGCGCCGGTGAGAAACAGCAGCGAGTCGCCGGGCAGGAAGGGCGTGACCACGAACCCTGTTTCGGCAAACACGATGGCCGCCACCAGCGCGAGTGCCCACGGGCCGTACAGCGCGATCCACTGCGCCAGGGTCTGCTCCAGCCCACGGGCGGACAGCAGGTTCATCAGGTCGGCGAGGATTTCCATCGGCGGTCAGCGGAAGCAAACCATGCAATCGCGGCGACCTCACGCGACCTTCGACGCCGTCCGTGGACGGCAAAACGGCCCAGGGAACGCCTGAGCCGTCGGAGTCTGGTGGGCGGTACAGGGTTCGAACCTGTGACCCCTGCCGTGTGAAGGCAGTGCTCTACCGCTGAGCTAACCGCCCGATCCGGATCGCATGCGCGACCGCAAAAACGAACGGCGCGGATTCTACATGAGCGGGCTCGGCCGCTCCGATGCGCTTATCGCAGAGGGCGCAGCGGGGAGGCAGGTCAACGAAGCCTGCTCGACACCGACCCGGGCTCGCACCGCGCGCCCAGCGCAGTACGCTTGCGGGTCGATGTCAGACCATCGCTCGTCTGCAACCTCGCAATCTCGATGAACCTCGCCCATACGCTCCTGCGCACCGCGCACCGCCTGCCGGCAAGCCCGGCGGTGATCGAGGTCGACCGGCTGACCTACTCCTTCGCCCAGGTGGCCGACCGCGTGCAGCGGCTGGCGGCCGCGCTCCACGAGCGCTTCGGCATCGGCCCGGGCGCGCGCGTCGCGCTGGTGATGAAGAACTGCGCGGCCTACGTGGAGCTGCTGTACGCATGCTGGACCGCGGGTGCGTGCGCCGTGCCGGTCAACGTCAAGCTGCATCCGCGCGAGCTGGCATTCATCTTCGATGACGCCGACGTGCGGCTGTGCTTCGTCACCGACGACATCGACACCGCCGCCGTGGCTGCGGCCCAGCCAGCGCGCCGCGTGCAATACATCGACGTCGACCGACCCGAGTACGCCGCGCTCGTCGGCGATTCCGCGCTGCAGACGCCACGCGGCGGTGGCGACGATCCGGCCTGGCTGTTCTACACCAGCGGCACCACCGGCAAGCCGAAGGGCGTGCTGCTCACGCACCGCAATCTGCTGGCGATGACGCTGAACTACCTGGCCGATGTCGATGCCGTGGGCGCCGGCGAGACCCTGCTGCATGCGGCGCCGATGTCGCACGGCTCCGGCCTGTACGCCCTGCCGAACATCGCGGCCGGCGCGGCGCAGCTAGTGCCGGCCTCGCGCGGCTTCGAGGTCGCCGAGGTCGACGCACTGCTCACCGAACACCGCGCGGTCAAGTTCTTCGCCGCCCCGACCATGGTGATGCGCCTGGTCGATCAGTTGCGCGGCGACGCCGCCGGGCTGAAGCAGATCATCTACGGCGGCGGGCCGATGTACGTGGCCGACTGCCTCCGTGCGCTCGACCGGCTGGGTCCGCGGCTGGCGCAGATCTACGGCCAGGGCGAAAGCCCGATGACCATCACGGTGCTGCCGCGGGAAGAGCACGCCGGCACGTGCGACGCGGCCCACCTGGCGCGGCTCGGTTCGGTCGGGCGGGCCCAGACCGGCGTCGAAGTCGCCGTGCTCGGGCCCGACGACCAGCCCGTGGCCGACGGCGAAGTCGGCGAAGTCTGCGTGCGAGGAGACACCGTGATGCGCGGCTATCTCAACCAGCCGGAGGCCACGGCGAAGACGCTGGCGCACGGCTGGCTGCATACGGGCGACCTCGGCCGGCTCGACCGTCACGGCTACCTTACGCTGGTCGACCGCAGCAAGGACCTGATCATCTCCGGTGGCAGCAACATCTACCCGCGCGAAGTCGAGGAAGTGCTGCTGCAACACCCGGCGGTACGCGAGGTGGCGGTCATCGGCGAGCCGGATGCCGACTGGGGCGAAAGCGTGGTGGCCGTGGTCGCGCTCAAGCCGGGCGCGCAGGCTGCAGCAGCGGACCTGGATGCGTTCTGCCTGCAGCAGATCGCCCGCTTCAAGCGCCCGAAGCGCTACGTCTTCGTCGACGAACTGCCGAAGAACGCCACCGGCAAGGTGCTCAAGCGGGATCTGCGCGACGCGCTCGCGGCGCGCGCTCAGGCCACGGACTGAGCCACCGGCGTCGGCGCAGCGGTGCGCCACACGGAGGTCGCCTTGTTGGCCTTCTCCAGCCCGTCGAGCAACGCCTCGTGCGCGGCCTGCTCCGCGTCACTGGCGGCCACCACCATCAGTCCGCTGGCGTCGATCGGCCCGTCATCCTCGTGCGTGCCGTCGGGCGCAAGATCGATCACGAGCGTGTCCTGCCCGCGCGTCATCGACAGGTACACATCGGCGAGCAGGCCGGCATCGAGCAGCGCGCCGTGCAACGTGCGGTGCGCGTTGGACACCTGGTAGCGCTCGCACAGCGCATCGAGCGAATTGCGCTTGCCGGGGTGCAGTTCGCGCGCCAGCTTCAGGCTGTCGGTGATGGCCACGCAGTGCTGGGAAAACGGCGGCCGGCCCAGCCGCTTCAATTCGGCATCGAGGAACTCGACGTCGAAGCTGGCGTTGTGGATGATGACCTCGGCATCGGCGACGAAGGCCAGCAGTTCGTCGGCGATCTCGGCGAACTTCGGCTTGTCGCGCAGGAACTCGTCGGTCAGGCCGTGCACGGCCAGCGCGCCTTCGTCGCTGGCGCGCTCGGGATTCACGTAGTGGTGCAGGCGGCGTTCGGTCACGCGCCGACCGACGATCTCCAGGCAGCCGACCTCGATGATCCGGTGTCCGTCGCGCGCCTCGAGCCCGGTGGTCTCGGTGTCGAGGATGACCTGGCGTGGAACCATGCGGGTCCTACTCCGCCGCCGATTCCTGCAGGCCCTGCCCAGGCCGCACGTGCACGTCGCGATCGAGCCATTCGCGCACGATCGTATACACGGTCGGCACCACGTACAGCGTCAGCACGGTACCAAACGACAGGCCACCGACGATTACCCAACCGATCTGCATCCGGCTTTCGGCGCCGGCGCCGGCCGAAAGCGCCAGCGGTACCGCACCGAGCACCATGGCGCCCGTAGTCATGAGGATCGGCCGCAGGCGCATCACGCTGGCGTGCTTGACGGCGTCGAACAGCGCCTCGCCGCGCTCGCGCAGCTGGTTGGAGAACTCGACGATCAGGATGCCGTGCTTGGTGATCAGGCCCACCAGGGTGATGAGCCCGATCTGGCTGTAGATGTTCATGGTGCCTCCCGTCCACCACAGGGCAAGGAGTGCGCCGGTCATCGACAGCGGCACCGACAGCATGATGACGAACGGATCGGCAAAGCTCTCGAACTGCGCGGCCAGCACCAGGTAGATGAAGACGAGCGCCAGCGCGAACACCAGGTAGATGCTGCCGCGCGCGTCACGGAACTCGCGCGACTGGCCACTGAGGTCCGTCAGCGTCGATTGCGGCAGCACGCGCTTGGCCGTGGCGTCCATGACCGCCAGCGCATCGCCCAGCGTGTAGCCGGGCGCCACCTGGCCGCTGATCGTGACCGCGCGCAGCCGCTGGAAGTGATTCAGCGATTGCGGTGACACACCCTCCCTGACGTCGACCACGTTCGCCAATTGCACCATGCCGCCGTCGCGGCCACGCACGTAGATGTCGCTGATGTCGTTCGGCCGGCTGCGGTCGCGCGGCGCCACCTGCACGATCACGTCGTACTGCTCGCCATCGCTCTTGAAGCGCGTGACCTGCCGACCGCCCAGCATCGTCTGCAGCGTGCGGCCCACGGTCTCCACCGAGACGCCGACGTCGGCCAGCTTGTCGCGATTGACCTCGACGCGCAGCTCGGGCGTGTTCAGCCGCAGGTCGGTCTGCAGGTTCTGCACGCCCGGGTACTTGCTCATCTCGGCGAGGAACTGGTTGACCATGCGATCGAGTTCCGCATACGGCACCTGCGCCATGATCACGTACTCGATCGGCAGCGAGCGGAACGACTGGCCGAGCGACGGCGGATTGACCGCGAAGGCGGTCACGCCCGGCAACTGCGAGAATTTGACGTTGAGTTCACGCGCGATGTCCTGCTGCTTGCGCTGGCGATCCTCCCAGGGCTTCAGCCGCAGGATCGCGTTGCCGTCGACCACGGTCGGAAAGCCGGCGATCGCGTTGAAAGCGTTGGCATCCTCGATGGTCGCGTAGTAGGTCTCGATCGCGCGCAGGCTTTCGGACGTGTAATCGATCGTCGCGCCCTGCGGCGCCTGCACGCGGCCGAAGATCACGCCGCGGTCCTCCAGCGGCGCCAGCTCCGCCCGAATCACGGTGAAAAGCCACGCGCCGGCAGCGAACACCAGCGCCCAGCTGACCAACACCACCCAACGCCGGTGCAGCACCCAGGCCAGCGATCGCGCGTAGGCATCGGTGACCGCGTTGAGGAAGCCGTCGATCACGTTGTAGACCTTGCCGTGCTTCGTTTCGTGTCGCAGCAGCTTGCTGCACATCATCGGCGACAGCGTCAGCGCGACGAAGCCCGACACCAGCACCGCGCCGGCCAGCGCGAGCGCGAACTCGACGAACAGCCGCCCGGTGCGTCCGGTGGAGAAGGCAAGCGGCGCGAACACCGCGACCAGTGTCAGCGTCATCGCGATGACCGCGAACCCGATCTCCTTGGTGCCCTTGATCGCCGCCTCGACCCGGTCCATGCCCTGCTCGATGTTGCGGTAGATGTTCTCGAGCACGACGATCGCGTCGTCGACCACCAGGCCGATCGCCAGCACCATCGCCAGCAGCGTGAGCGTGTTGATGGTGAAGCCGAACATGTACATCAGCGCGAACGCGCCCACCAGCGAAACCGGGATCGTCACCAGCGGAATCAGCGTCGCGCGCAGGTTGCGCAGGAAGAAGAAGATCACCAGCACGACCAGGATCACCGCCTCGCCCACGGTCTTGAATACCGACTCGATCGAGCGGTCAATGAAGACCGAGGTGTCGTAGGCGATCGTGATCCGCATGCCGGGCGGCAGCGTCTCGTTGATCTTGGCGACCTCGGCGCGCACCGCCTGCGACAGCTCGAGCGGGTTGCCGGTCGCCTGCCGGATCACGCCCATGTTGATCGAGGGTTCGCCGTTAAAGCGGGCGATGACGCGCTCGTCGAGCGCGCCCTGGCGCACATCGGCAACGTCCTTGAGCCGCACCGGGTAGCCGCCGACGTTGGCGATGATCGCGTTCTCGAATTCCCGCACCGTCTGCAAGTCGGTGGCGGCGACGATGTTGAACTCGCGACTCTGCGACTCGATCCGTCCCGACGGCAGCTCGACGTTCTGTCGCCGCAGTGCCTCCTCGACGTCCTGCACCGTCAGCCGGTAACCGGCCAGGCGGTCGCGGTCGACGTTCACCCGCATCGAGACGCGCCGCTCGCCGAAGATGCGAACGTCGGCGGCGCCGGGCAGCACCGACAACCTGGGCTTGACGTAACGGGCCAGGTAGTCGGAGACCTCGACCGGCGTGCGCGCCCCCTGCGTCACCGCCATCCACATCACCGGGAAGGCATCGGCCTCGACCTTCGCGATCACCGGTTCGTCGACCCCGTCCGGCAGCCGTGCGCGCACCCGCGCCACCTTGTCGCGCACGTCGGCCGCGGCCGAGTCAGGGTCGCGCGTGATGCGGAAGCGCACGTCGATGTCGCTGCGCTCGGCGCGCGAGCGCGAGGTCAACAACTCGACGCCCTCGATGCCGGCGATCGAGTCCTCGAGCACCTTGGTGATCTGGGACTCGATCACCTCGGCCGATGCGCCCGGGTAGTTCGTCTGCACGCTGACCACCGGCTCGTCGATCTTCGGGTACTCGCGCACGCCCAGCCGCGTGTACGAGACGATCCCGATCACCACCACCAGCAGCGACAGGACGGTGGCAAGCACCGGCCGGCGAATGCACAGTTCGAACAGGCTCATGGCATTCCTCGCTTACTGGTCAGCGGTGACGCGTCGCGCGGCACCGCGTTCACTTTGCGGTGCTGCTCGCGGCGTCGGTTGCGGCGGCGCGCTTGGAATCGCCGGCGGCCGGCGCGGCGCTGGCCAGCACCCGCACCGGCTGACCGTCCCGCTGCACGCGTACGCCGGCGGTCACGACCCGGTCGCCAGCCTTGATGTTGTCGAGCAACTCGACCTGACCGTCGCGCCGCACCCCGAGCTTGACCGGCACCCGCTGTGCCTTGTCGTCGACCACGCGGAACACGAAGAATTTGTCGCCCTGCGGGACGATGGCTTCCTCCGGCACCAGCAGCGCCTCGGCCCGGTCGCCGACGATCACGCGCACGCGGGCGAACATGCCCGGCCGCAGCTTGCCGTCGGTGTTGGGCAACTCGGCGCGCACCTCGAGCGACCGACCGCCCGACTCGATGCGCGGATTGATCGCATCGACGCGGCCCTTGTACAGCAAGCCGGGTACGGCATCGGTCGAGACCTCCACCGCCTGGCCGACCTTCAGCTGCGTGAAGGTGCGCTCGGGCAGGCGGAAGTCGACCTTCAGCCGGCCGATGTCCTCGACGTTGACCAGATCCGTGCCGTCCTTGACCACGTCGCCGATGCTGATCGCGCGCAGGCCCACCACGCCATCGAACGGCGCCACGATCCGCATCCTGGCCAGCCGCGCCTCAGCGAGCTGCAGCCGCGCGGCCAGCACGGTGACATTCGACTCGGCCGTGTCCTGCGCGCTGCTGCTGACGAAATTCTTGCTCGCCAGGTCCGCGGTGCGCTTGAGGTTGGCGTTGGCCAGTTCCAGTTCAGCCTTGGCCTGCGCGACTTCGGCTTCGTTCAGCGCCGCGTCGAGGCCGACCAGCAGTTGGCCCTTCTTGACGTACTGGCCATCGCGAAAGCCGATCGCCGCCACGCGTCCGGTCACCTCAGGCCGCAGCACCACGCTCTGATTCGCGCGCATCGTGCCGACGGCCTGCAGTTCCTCGACCACACGCTGCGGCACCAATTGCACGACCTCCACCGGCACGGGCCCGCCCGGCCCGCCCTTGGTCGCCTTCATGTCGCCCTTGCCTTCGGCCTTGGCGGCGGGCGCCGCGGGCGCCGCTGCGGCCTTGCCGTCAGCCGCCGGGATCGACGGCGAGCGCTGGAGCAGATAGGCGGCCAGACCAGCAGCAACGAGGCCGCCGATCGCCAACAACGTGACGGTTCGCTTTTGCATTGAGGGGCCGCTTAAGAGCGGCGGACTTTAGCATCGCGTGTCTTGCGTCTCACGCATCACGCCGGTGCATCAACCGCAATGCGAGGTGCCGTGCTGGCCCGGGCATGATGTGACAAGCGGACCGGAGCGTCGGTTCCAACGCACGCTGACATGCACGGCGCCGTCACGACATTGTCTTCAAGCGGACGGGTCCCGCCCCAACGCAAGGTCCACACCACGGTTGGCAAGCGCATCGGCGCGTTCGTTGCCCTCGACGCCCGCATGACCCTTGACCCAGCGCCAGTCGATCTCGTGCCGGCGCGCCTGTTCGACCAGACGCTGCCACAACTCGACGTTCTTGACCGGCTTGTTGTCGGCGGTTTTCCAGCCGCGCCGCTGCCAGCCCGCGATCCACTGCGTGATGCCGAGCTGCACGTACTGGCTGTCGGTGTGCAGCACCACGCGGCAGCGCCGCCGCAGCGACATCAGCGCCTCGATCACTGCGGTCAGTTCCATCCGGTTGTTGGTGGTCACGCGCTCGCCGCCGAACAGTTCCTTCTCGTGCGGGCCGGCGCGCAGCCAGGCGCCCCAACCGCCCGGCCCGGGATTGCCCTTGCAGGCGCCGTCGGTCCAGATCTCGACCACCGTCGCCGGCAGATCGGCGGCGACCGGTGCCGGTTCGGCCGCCGGCACCAAAGTCACGCGCTTGGCATGCTTCATCGCCCCGCCAACTTTCTTCCGAGGCGGCCCGGCGCGTGACGGGACACGCCGCTCCCTCCGGCCGCCGCCCTCAACGCACACCGCCATCGATTGCCACGGCCCCTTCGCCGCCGAGCAGGGCGGGCGGATCGTTGGCGGCATCGCGCGCAGCGATCCGCGCGCTGACTGCCTCGACGCTCGGCTCGACCTGTACCCGACCCACGCGCGAGGCGGCCGGGGCCAGTGCCGGGCGCAGCACCTCGACCCGCTTGCGCACCGTGCCCACCAGACGCACGCCGCGCACCCGCTTGACCGCGGTGACCATGTAGATCGACCCCAGCACCGGCCACCAGCGGTCGCCGGCCTTGTCCATGAAGCCCCAGCGCTGCAGCCAGCGGTCCGACCGCACCCACGGCAGGTAGCAGCCGAAGCGCCCGCGGTTGACTTCGAACGACAGCAGCTTCAGCCAGTCCTTGACCCGCGGCAGGCCGATGAACTGCCCTTCGCGCGGCAGGTAGGGCTGCATGCCCAGCCGCGTCAGCCACTGCCGCACGCCCCACAGGCTGAGCGGGTTGAACCCGGTGATCACGACGTGCCCCTCGGGTACCAGCACACGATCGACCTCGCGCAGCACCTGGTGCGGCTCGGCGGCGAACTCGAGGATGTGCGGCATCACCACCAGGTCGATCGAGTTGGTCGCGAACGGCAACTCGTCGTAGCGATTGAGCACGCTCACCGCGCAATGCGAGTCGCCCGCGCCGCACTCGTCATCGATGCGGTCCGAAGCGCACACCCGCAGCGGCATCCGGTTCTCGCGCAGCGCATCGAGCTCGGGCAGGCCGAGCTGCAGCGCGTGGTAGCCGAAGATGTCGGACACCGCGTGGTCCATGTGCCGCTGTTCCCATGCCAGCACGTAGCGGCCCTGCGGCGAGCGCAGGAACTCCGACAGGTGGAGGATCGCGTGGTCAGGCGGCGGCAGCGGACTCAGCCCCGCGCCCGGGAACATCGGATTCGTTTCCATCGTCGCCGTGAAAGTTGCCGTGGGTCGTGTCGGTCGCTGCGATCTGGCTCAGGCACGAATGCCTGCGGGAAACCGTATACCGTAACGAATCTGCTGGCGAAACTGTCGCCAGCCCGGATCACCGGTTGCACCTGCCGCTACCGAATCACCGTCGAGCATCACCGCCCGCATGCCCTCGCCTGCCAAACCCGATGTCGTGATCGAACCGATCGCGGCGTTTCGTGACAACTACATCTGGCTGCTCATCCGTGACCATCGCGCGGCCGTGGTCGATCCAGGCACCGCAGATCCGGTGCGGGCACTGCTCAACGCGCGTGGCCTGATGTTGGAAACCATTCTAGTCACCCATCATCACGCCGATCACACCGGCGGCGTGGCCGCGCTCGCCGCCGAAACATCGGCCGCCGTCATGGGACCGGCGCGCGAGGATATCGCCACCGGCGGCGCCCGACTGCAGCGGCTGCGCGAGGGCGATACGGTCTGCGTGCTCGGCTGCAATCTGAACGTGATCGACGTGCCCGGACACACCGCCGGCCACATCGCGTTCCATGCGCCCGAACTGCAGGCCGTGTTCTGCGGCGACACGCTGTTTGCCGGTGGCTGCGGCCGGCTGTTCGAGGGCACGCCAGCCCAGATGCTCGACTCGCTGACCCGTCTCGCCAAGTTGCCGGGCGCCACCCGCGTCTTCTGCGCGCACGAGTACACGCTGGCCAATCTGCGCTTTGCGCGGGAAGTGGAACCGGACAACCCCTTCCTGGCGCAACGCCAACAGGCCTGTGTGCGCCAGCGCGAGCAGGCGCTGCCGACTGTGCCGTCGACCCTCGACGAGGAACGCGCCACCAATCCGTTCCTGCGCGTGGACGAGCCCGCCGTGCGCGCCGCGGCTGACCGCCGCCAGCCCGGCGCGGGTCGCTCGGCGGTCGACACCTTCGCCGCGCTGCGCACCTGGAAGAACGCGTTCGCGTGAGCGACGCGCTACGGGGCGCGACCGTTCTTGCGTCGTTGCCGCGCCTCTATACTCGCGCGGTCGTCGATGCCCGAGACGGAACCTGACTTGCAACCATTCCCGCGCCGCATGCTTCACCTGCGATGGCCCAGCCTGGACCCGTCGCGACCCGTGCGCGCCGCCAGCGCCGCGCTGATCGCGCTTTGCGCATTTGCGAGCGTCGGCTGCTCGACGTTGCCGTCGGGTCCGGCGCCGGCCGAACCAGCCATCGCACCGTCCGCACCACGCGCGGCGACAGCCGCGACGCCCTCCGCCGCGACCGATGTGGCGGCGGTCCCGTCACCGGCAACCACCACCGTTGCGGCAGCGGCGACAAGCAGCTCGTCCTCCGCGTCGACGCCGAAGCTGCCCGAACCGATGGCCGGTGCGCCGCGCACCGATGACTTGGCGGCGCTGATCGCACTCAATCCCGCGGCCACCGCCAGCGCGGTCGGCAGTGCACCGCCCGCCACTCCGGCGCCCGCCCCGATTGCCGCGCCCTCCCAGCCGCAGCCAGCGGCCGAGACGCAGCCGGACAATGCGATGCCGGCCACGGCCGACACCGCCGACCTTTGGGAACGCATCCGCCGCGGCTTCGCCATCCCGGACCTCGAGACCAAGCTCGCCGCCAATCGCACAACGTGGTACGCGGCGCAGCCCGACTACATGGACCGCATGGCGCAGCGCGCCAGCCTGTACCTGTTCCATATCGTCGAGGAGATAGAAAAACGCGGCATGCCGACCGAGCTCGCGCTGCTGCCGTTCGTCGAGAGTGCGATGCAGCCGGAGGCGGTCTCCTCGGCCAAGGCCGCCGGCCTGTGGCAGTTCATTCCCTCCACCGGCAAGATCTATGCGCTGGAGCAGAACCACTGGCAGGACCAGCGGCGCGACATCATCGAGTCGACCCGCGCCGCGCTCGACTACCTGCAGAAGCTGCATGGCGATTTCGGCGACTGGCATCTTGCACTGGCGGCTTACAACTGGGGCGAAGGCGCGGTCGGCCGGGCGATCGCCCGCAACAAGGCGCAGCGCAAGCCCACCGACTACACCAGCCTGCGCATGCCGCGCGAGACCCAGTACTACGTGCCCAAGTTGCAGGCGATCGAGAACATCGTGCGCGACCCGGCGCGCTATGGCATCACGCTGCCGGCGGTGCGCAACGAGCCGTACTTCGTCGCCGTCAGCAAGGAGCGCGACATCGACGTCGAAACCGCGGCGCGCCTGGCCGAGATGCCGGTCGACGAGTTCCGCGCGCTCAACCCCGGCTTCAACCGGCCGGTGATCGTCGGTGCCGCCCAGCCCACGCTGCTGCTGCCGGCCCATCGCGCCGAGACCTTCCACGGCAACCTCGCCGCGTGGGAAGCGACCGGCCAGCCGCTTGCCAGCTGGACCACCTACACGCTTGAGAAGAACGAAACCCTGGCGCAAGTGGCCAAGCGGGTCGACATCAGCGAGGCCAAGCTGCGCGAGGCCAACCGCATTCCGCCGCGTTACCGGCTCGCCCCCGGTTCAACCATCCTCGTCCCACGTGACGACAGCGCCGAAGACATCGCGCCCCAGCACCTGGACGCCGCCTTCGTCCTCGTGCCCGACGCGCCCAACCTGCGTCAGGTGACCTACAAGGTGCGGCGTGGCGAGACACTGAACTCTGTCGCGCGGCGCTGGAGCGTGCAGCCCGACGAGATCATCGCGTGGAACCAGCTGCGATCGCCCAACCTGTTCGCCGGCCAGCGTCTGACGCTGACCGTGGCGCGACCGGCGGCCAAGCCGGCGCGCGGCGCGACACGACCGTCAGCGACCACCGGCCGTGCGGCCGCAACCGCCGCGCGCCCCGGGCAGAAGACGACCACCGCAGCCGCCAAGCCGATCGCCACGCGTGCGACTGCCGCGCAACCGGCGCGGGCCACGTCGCCGCCGCGCGCCACTGGCGCATCTGCCCCTGCGCAGCGCCGCACCGGCACAGCGCCTGCCGGCGCCCAAGCCAGCGTGCGTCCCTGACTTAGCAGGCAACCCGGCCGGCCCGGCGACGCGAGCGCCGCCCACTTCCAATCGACCGAACCACCGACCCCACACGATGGCCCTACTCACCGGCAAGCGCATCCTCATCACTGGTCTGCTCTCGGACCGCTCGATCTCCTATGGCATCGCCAAGGCCTGCAAGCGCGAAGGGGCCGACCTCGCCTTCACCTACGTCGGCGAACGCTTCAGGGACCGCATCACCGAGTTTGCGCAGGAGTTTGGCTCGTCGCTGATCTTTCCCTGCGACGTGGCCGACGATGCACAGATCGACGCCGTGTTCGGCGCGCTGCGCGAGCACTGGGACGGTCTCGATGGCCTGGTGCACTCGATCGGCTTCGCGCCGCGCGAAGCGATCGCCGGCGAGTTCCTCGATGGCTTCACGCGCGAGGGGTTCCGCATTGCCCATGACATCTCGGCGTACAGCTTCCCGGCGCTGGCCAAGGCCGCGCTGCCGCTGCTGGAAGGACGCAAGTCGGCGCTGCTGACTCTGACCTACCTCGGCGCCGACCGGGTCGTGCCCTTCTACAACACCATGGGACTCGCCAAGGCCTCGCTCGAGGCAAGCGTGCGCTATCTCGCGTCCAACCTCGGGCCGAAGGGCATTCGCGTCAACGGCATTTCGGCCGGGCCGATCAAGACCCTGGCGGCCAGCGGCATCAAGGACTTTTCCAAGATGCTGTCGTTCAACGCGCAGAACGCCCCGCTTCGTCGCAACGTGACGATCGACGAGGTCGGCAACGTGGCGGCCTTCCTTTTGTCGGATTACGCCTCCGGGGTCACCGGCGAGATCACCTTTGTCGACGGCGGGTTCAACGTGATCGTCCCTGCCAAGGGCGAGGCGGCCTGATGTACCGCACGGTGCCCGCGCGCGTCTGACCGCCGCAACGATGGCGCAAGATCGGTCGGTACGCCCGCGCAGGCCGCTGGTCACGATCGTCACGCCCTCGCTCGCCACGGCCAATAACGGCAACTGGCAAACCGCGGCGCGCTGGGCGCGCATGCTGCGCGGCCCGTACCGGGTGCGCATCGTCACCTCCTGGCAGATCGGCGATGCGCCGCCTGAGCTGCTGCTCGCCCTGCACGCACGCCGCTCGGCACCCTCGATAGCCGCCTTTGCCGCTGCGCATCCGCAGCGGCCCTTGGTCGTTGCGTTGACGGGCACCGATCTATATCGCGACATCGCCACCGACGCGGCTGCGCGTCGCTCGCTGCAATTGGCGACCCGGCTGATCGTCCTCAATCCGCTTGGAGCCCGCCAGCTGCCGCCGCAACTGCGCGCCAAGGCCACAGTGATCGTCCAGTCGGCACCGCTGCGAGCCGCGGTGCGCAAGGCCCGACGCTTCACGGTCGCGGTCGTGGGCCATCTGCGTGACGAGAAGAACCCGCAACTGGTCTGGCGTGTCATCGATGGCTGGCCGGCCGAAGTGCCGCTGCGCGTCGTGCATGCCGGCCGCGCCCTCGACCCGGCGCTGGGGCGGCAGGCGCAGCGCGTGGCGCAGCGCGATGCGCGCTACACGTGGCTGGGCGACCAGCCGCGCGGCGGCCTGCGCCGGCGGGTCGCCGCAGCCCACGTGCTGCTGCACCCGTCAGCAATGGAAGGCGGGGCGCTGGCCGTGATCGAGGCCGTCACCGCGCACACCCCGGTGATCGGCAGTCGCATCGACGGCAACGTCGGGCTGCTCGGCGCCCGCTACCCCGGCTGGTTCGCGCCCGACGATGCCGACGCCGCGCGTGCCCTGCTGTTGCGCGCCGCCACGCAACCAAGGTTCCTGGCCCGCCTGGCGCGCCACTGCGCACGCCGCGCCAGCTTCTTCGCGCCGGCGCGCGAGCAGCGCGATCTGCGCCGCGTGATCACCGGCTGTCTGGCTGCGCGCGCACCGCAGGCAGTGCGTGGCACGACGCCGCGCCGGCGAGCTTGAGCCGCCCCGCCACATGCCGGCAATGTGCGAGTGCCGGGTCGAAGACGCCCGACCGGCTGCCCTGCCGCGCCGACTCGCACTGACGACCGCGCTCCCGCGCCACGTGCTGGTTGGCTCCGCGCGATCCGCAACCACCCGACAGGACGACGGCTGCCCGCGTCCATGTGACGCAACGACGCCACGCCGGTGCGTGCAAGGCCAAGGCTTCACCCATAATCGCGCCCCATGCGACAACTGTTCCGGCAGGAAGCGATCGACGCGCAGCGCGAGAAGCTGCTCGGCGGCGTGTCCATCGCGCGCCCGGTGCCGTGGTGGGTATTCACGGCGCTGGCCGGCGCCTGCGCGGTCGCCCTCGTGCTGTTCGTCCTCATCGGTGAGTCGACCCGGCGCGAGCGGGTCGACGGTTTCCTCGCGCTCGATTCCGGCGCGGCACGCCTGATCGCGCCCGACGCCGGCATCCTGGCCGACCTCGTGGTGCGCGAAGGCGACGAGGTCGCGGAAGGGGCCGTCATCGCGCGCCTATCGCTGGAGCGCTCGACGACAACCGGGGCCAGCTCGACGAGCTGGTGCAGCGCGAATTGGCCGAGCGGCTGTCCTCGATCCAGAGCGAAAGCGAGCAGGAAAAGCTGCTGGCCGAGCAGCAGGCCGCGCAGTTGCGCATCCGCATCGAGAACCTGCAGCGCGAGCTCAAGCAGTTCGACGACGAGATCAAGCTGCAGGAGACGCGCGTCGCGGCAGCCCGCGCCGACCTGCAGCGTGCACTCGACCTGCAGAAAGACGGCTTCTATTCGGACAGCGCGATCTCGCAGCTGCGCAACGCGATGCTCGACCAGCAGGTCAAGCTGCAGAGCCTGAAGCGCGAGAAGGCCACCACCGAACGCGAGCTGTCGAGCGCCCGCGGCGAGTTGCCGACCATCGAGACCCGCGCGCGTCAGGCGGCCGACCGGCTCGCCCGCGACCGCAGCGAGGTCCAGCAGGGCATCGTGCAGGAACAGGCCAAGCGCGAGATCGTGCTGCGCGCGCCCTTCGCCGGCATCGTGACCAACATCGCGCCGGCCCGCGGCGATTCGCTCGCGGCGGAGGCGCCGATCGCGACCATCATCCCCAAGGGCAGCGGACTACATGCGCAGCTGCTGGTGCCCACGCGCGCGATCGGCTTCGTGCAGCCGGGCAACGAAGTCGTGCTGCGCTACGAGGCGTTCCCGTTCCAGCGCTTCGGCCACTATCGCGGCTCGGTGGCGAGCATCAGCCGCACCGTATGGTCGCAGGGCGAGCGGCTCGGACCGCTGTCGGTGCGCGAGCCGGTGTATCGGATCGACGTCAAGCTCGACCAGCAGAGCGTCAATGCCAACGGCCAGGAGTTCGCACTGCGGCCCGGCATGCTGGTCAACGCCGACCTGCTGCTCGAGCGGCGCACGGTGTTCGAGTGGGTGTTCGAGCCGGTGCTCGAGTTGCGCGCGCGCATGCGATCGTGACGCCGCCATCGACGCGCCTCGTGAGGACTTCCGTCACGCAGACCCCCGACATGGCGAGCGGCGCACGAGGAGACCCGCTCGATCGCCTCGTTCGTCCGGCGGCGGCAAAGCCGACCCGGGTGCCGGGCCCCGACGCAAAATCACTAACAGGCTGACGCCCGTGTTCGGCAGACGAGTCCCCCTGATCCTCCAGTCGGAAGCACCCGAGTGCGGCATCGCCTGCGTGGCGATGATCGCCGGCTACCACGGCCTGCGCACCGACCTGGCCGCGATGCGGCGCCGGCTGGCGCCCTCGATGCGCGGCGTCACGCTCAAGCACATCGCCGCAGTGGCGCAGGAACTCCAGATGTCGTTCCGCGGCGTGCAGGCGCCGCTCGCTTCGCTCGGCCAGTTGCGCCTGCCGGCGATCCTGCACTGGGACATGAACCACTTCGTGGTGCTGACCGCGGTGGCAGGCAACCGGATCACCGTGCACGACCCGGCGGTGGGCCGGCGCGTGATGGGGCAGGACGAGGCATCGCGCCACTACACCGGCGTGGCGATGGAGTTGCAGCCGACCGCCGAGTTCCGCCAGAGCGACGAACGCAACAGCATCAGCGCCTGGCAGCTGCTCGGCGTGGCGCGCGACCTGAAGAGCACGCTGGCCCAGGTGCTGCTGCTGTCCCTGGTGCTCGAGGTGTTCGCGGTGGCCGCGCCGTTCTTCGTGCAGCTGGTGGTCGACCGGGTGGTGGTGGGCCGCGACCGCGACCTGCTGGCCGTGCTGGGCGTCGGCTTCGGCCTGCTGGTGCTGATGCAGGTGGCCACCACCGCGGTGCGCGCCTGGCTCGGCGTGTACCTGAGCACCCAGGTCAACCTGCGCCTGCTCGACACGCTGTTTGCCCAACTGCTGCGGCTGCCGATGACCTGGTTCGAGAAGCGGCACGTGGGTGACATCGTGTCGCGCTTCCGCAGCGTCGATGCCGTGCAGCGCACGCTGTCGCTCGCGTTCCTGGAGACGCTGGTCGACGGCCTGATGGTGGCGCTGACGCTCCTCGTGATGCTCTGGTACAGCGTGCCGCTGACGCTGGTGGTGGTGGCCGCGGGCGCGCTCTACGGCCTGGCCCGCTGGCTGTTCTACGGGCCGCAGCGGCGCGCTGCCGACGAAGCGCTGGTGCACGAGGCCAAGGCCAACACGCACTTCATCGAGACGCTGCGCGGCATGATGGCGATCAAGCTCAATCTGCGCGAGAGCGAGCGGCGCACCGCCTACCAGAACCTGGTGGTCGAGCACACCAACGCCGGCGTGGCGGGGCAGAACCTGGTCATCGCCCACCGCGCGGTGCATGGCCTGATCTTCGGGCTGGAGAACGTGATCGTTGTCTGGTTCGCGGCACTTCTGGTGCTCGATGGCCAGTTCTCGGTGGGCATGCTGTTCGGCTTTCTCGCCTTCAAGCTGCTGTTCCTGTCGCGCGTGAACAACCTGGTCGACAAGGGCATCGAGTTCCGCATGCTCGACCTGCATGCCGAGCGCATCGCCGACATCGCGCTGGCCGAGCCGGAAGCGACGCGCGCCGGCGCACCGGAGCCGCCAAACGCCGTCTTCAGCATCGAGGCGCACAAGCTGGGGTTCGCCTACGGACCCGAAGGCTTCGTGTTCCGCAACGTCGACTTCTCGATCAAGCCGGGCGAGACGGTGGCCATCGTCGGCCCCTCAGGCTGCGGCAAGACGACCCTGGTGAAGGTGCTGATCGGCCTGCTCGAGCGCACTGAAGGCGAGCTGCAGGCCATCGGTCGCGACGTGCGCGAGTGGGACCGCGCCGCGTTTCGCGCACGGGTCGGCGTGGTGCTGCAGGACGACCAGCTGTTCGTCGGCACGATCGAGGACAACATCAGCTTCTTCGACCCGCGTCACAACAGCGAAACGGTGCGTGCCTGTGCCCGCGCGGCGCAGATCGATGCCGATATCCAGGCCATGCCGATGCAATACAACACGTTGGTCGGCAGCCTGGCGCACACGCTGTCGGCCGGGCAGAAGCAGCGCATCCTGCTGGCGCGCGCGCTTTACCGCAGACCGCATGTGCTGTTCCTGGACGAGGCCTTCGACCAGCTCGATCTCGGCCTCGAGCAGCAGATCACCGACCGCCTGCGCAAGGCCGGCCTGGGGATCGTGATCGTCAGCCACCGGCCCGACACCGTCCGTACGGTGGATCGCGTGGTACGGCTGGGCAAGCCCGATCCGGGGCTCGCGTCGGGGAATCCAACCGCAACCTGAGGCGGGCCGGCGCTGGCGGCGCGCGCTGTCCGCGGCAATCGCACCGCTTGGGCTTTGCGCCAGTCTTGATCGCTCGTGCCCCATGCGCTCGGCGGCGACGACCACGACGCGCGTCGGGCCGCCCACACCGAGCCGCTGCGGTTCACACGGCGCGTCAGCGCTTCATCAGCGGCGACCCGCCACCCGCCGAGCCGCCCCGCGCCGCCTCCAGCGCAGCGGCGATCTTCTGGCGCGCCTGGATGAACGACGACTCCTTGGCTTCCTCGGCCAGAAACGCATCGAGATCCTCGACCTCGCGCGAGAGACGCTCGACCATACCGATGAAGGCGTCGGTCATGGCCGGGTCGAATCGGCCACCCTTCAGCCGCCGGATCTCGGCCAGCGCCTTGTCGCGCGACCACGCCGGCTTGTAGGGCCGATCGTGGGTCAGGACGTCGAAGATGTCGGCCAGCGTTGTAATGCGCGCAGCTTCAGGGATCGCCCCTCCCGCAATGCCGTCCGGATAGCCAGCGCCGTCCCAATGCTCATGGTGATGACGCGCGACGTCCACTGCCATCTGGATGTGCGGCAGACCGCTCTGCGACAACAACTCGGCGCCGATGTTGGCGTGGGTGCGGATCAGCGCGCGCTGCTCGGGGTTGATGGCGCCGCGCTTGGCCAGGATGGCGTCCGGGATGCCGATCTTGCCGATGTCGTGCAGGCGCGCCGACATCTCCAGCATGAAGCAGGTGTCTTCGTCGAGGCCGAGTTCGGCGCCCAGCAGCGCCGCGAGCTTGCCGACGCGGAACACGTGCTGGCCGGACGGGTCCTCGACCAGTTCGGCCGCAATCGCCTGGCGGTGCAGCAGACCGAGCTGGGAGCGGACCTTGGCCCGGTCCAGCGGCGCTGACGAGGCCGCGGCCAGGGCCTCGATCTCCGCGCCCTGGGTGTCGAATCCCATCGCCTGCAGGTGCAGACGGTGATGCAGCAGGGCCTTTTCCTGCTGCGACTTGCGCGTCACATGCAACAGTTCGCGCAGATGCACCAGGGCCAGCTGAGGCTTGCCGCACAGGTCATAGGCCTTGACCATGGCGATCAGCGAGTCACGCAGAGTGGACTTCATGATCCGCGCCCGCTCCAGCGCACCCTGCAGCCGCGACAGGCCGATGTCGATCTTCCCGGCATAGACCTCGTACAGACCCTCCGTAATGGAGGCCGCCTGCTCGGCCCGCTGGGAGCAGGACTGCGCCGCGTAGCGCTTGGCGATCTCGCAGCGTTCACGGGCAGACTGCAAGTTGTTGACCTCCAGCAGCAGCCACGCGTAATGCGACTCGGCGTTGACGCGAGAAAGGAGCTGATCGGCGGTCTTCGGCTCGCCAGAGGACTCGATGCTCTCCTTGGCGCTGTCCAGTCCGGTCGCGAAGTCTTCACTGTGCAGCGACGCCAGGGCGATATTGCTCAAGGCAAGACTGCGCACTGCCGCCAGTTGCGGCACATCTGCGGCAAGCTCCAGCACCCGCTTCGACGCCTGAATCGAGTCGGCGTACTGCGCAGCGTAGAGAAAGGCTGCACCCAGGTTGTTCCAGACCCCGCCCTCGCCCAGCCGATCCTCAATGCGCTGGGCTATTTCCAGAGCTTCCGCATAGCACTCGATTGCGCTCGGGATGTTGCCGGTGTCGGCCAGCAGAATGCCCTGGAACGTCAGCGCCCGCCGCATGAGCGCCAAGTCGGACAGCGCCCGCGCCGAAGCCACTGCGTTGGCCGCCGGCTCCAGCCCGAGGACCGTCTGCCCGGAGATGTAGAAGAAATGGGCAACATCGAGGAGACAGTGAACCCGGGCCGGAGAAACGAGTCCTGAAGGAAGCCGACGCAGTTCGTTGTGAGCCGCCGCGACCTTTACCAGTGACTCAGCGTCGGGCGCGGCCAGTTGCCGCTTCAGCGTGACTGCGATGACCTGCAGCAGACGCTCGGCATCGGGCGTCGAAGAGTCATCGGGTGCGGGCAAACCGGAGTGCTGTTCCTGCATCACAGGACCAAGTGATTGGACGATCGACGCATTCTAGGAAAGATTCGGTCCATGGCGGTAGCTGACGTGCTGGCGCTGAAAACAACATCCAACCCTAGCCGAAACGGAACGAGAACCATGGAATCCCTGACCCTCAAGAACGAAACCGTCGAAATCAAGGCCGACGAGGCTGCCGACCTGCAAGCGCTGATTGAATTGAGCGCCCACGATCTGGCACTGGTTGGTGGCGGCGCCGCCAACGTTGCTTTCGTTTAACTCTTGCACCCGACCGGAGAGCCAGCGATGAATGCCGTCTTCACCACGACTGTCCCTGCCATGAACTTCGAGCAGGAATGTGCGCAAGCGGTTGACGAGACCGTGCTCCGTGAGTTGACGTCGCTTGAACTGGCCTGCGTTGGTGGCGGCGCCGCCAACGTCGCATTCGTCTAGTCTGCCGGTGGTTCCCCGGGCCTCGCCATCGGCGAGGCTCAGCAGCTTCAGGTAGCGCGCGAACCCGTCGCGCTGGGGCAACTGACCGCCCAGCCCGATCTGAGATAGCGGATCACGCGCCCCTCCTCCCGCAGCACCGTCGCCCGCCAGCGCGCATCCAACGGCCAGTTGCACGGCAACTGGCCGTTGTCGTTTACGACGCGCCAGATTGGCCAGCGGCCGCGACGGCCACGCCGCAGATCACCGGCCACGACGCCTGCCAGCAGGACCAGGCAGCGACCGAGCGCCGCCGCACTGCACGCTTTCCCGCCCTGACGCTCTGCCAGCCGCGCGCGCAGCGCACTGACTGTCATGACCTGCCCGCGCGCAATGGCCTCGATTTCGCCGGCCACGGCCTGAATCGTCGGATCGGTCCCGAGACTCGCCATCGGCTGACCGGCAACGCGCTGCGCTTCGATGGCGCCGCTTACCGGGCTCGACGCATCGAGGGCCAAGGAGTTTCGCTCGCGCTGAGAGCTCCGCTTGCCCGATGCCGATGTCGAGCTGACATCCACGGAGCATGCTGCGAACGTCATGAGCGAAGCCTATGCGCCGCGCTCCGGGCGTCAATGACGCAGGTCAGCCGCCCGTGTCCGTCGGCGCCGTCGCGCGCACGCGCAGCCACGCGCCGTGCACCGGGCCTGACGACGATCAATAGCGATCGACCTCGGCCGGCAGGCCCGCATCGCGCAGCGCGCGCAGCACCTGCTCGATGTGCTCCGGTCCGCGCGTCTGCAGCACCATGTCGAGCTGCGCGTTCTGCGCCGGCAGCGTGGTGAAGGCGCGCTGGTGCTGCACCTCCTCGATATTGGCGCCGGCGCCGCCGACCACGGTCGCCGCCCGCGCCAGTTCGCCCGGCACGTCGCGGCAGGCCACGCGGATGCGCACCAGCCGACCGGCGCGCACCATGCCGCGCTCGATGATGTCGGCCAGGACTATCGGATCGATGTTGCCGCCGCACAGGATCACGCCGACCTTCTTGCCGGCGAAGCGCGACTTGTGGCGCATCAGCGCCGCCAGTCCCGCCGCGCCCGCCCCCTCGACCACGGTTTTCTCGATCTCCAGCAGCAGCAAGATGGCGTGCTCGATGTCGCCCTCGGACACGAGCACGACATCGTCCACCAGGCGCTTGACGATCTCGCGCGTGATCAACCCGGGCTCCTTGACCGCGATGCCTTCGGCCAGCGTGGCCGTGGCCGACGGCATCTCGATGCCCTTGAACAGCGCGTACATCGACGGGAAGTGCTCGGTCTGCACACCGATCACCTCGATCCCCGGCTTCAACGCGCGCGCCGCGGTGGCGATGCCCGAGATCAGTCCGCCGCCGCCAATCGCCACGCACAGGCAATCCAGGTCCGGCTGCGCGGCCAGCATCTCCAGCCCGATCGTGCCCTGGCCGGCGATCACCGCCGGGTCGTCGTACGGATGCACCATGGTCAACTGGCGCTGCGTGGCAATGCGCGCCGCCTCGACCTTGGTGTCGTCGAAGGCGTCGCCGCTCAAGACCACCTCGGCGCCAAAGCCGCGCGTGCGTTCCACCTTCACGGTGGGTGTAAAGCGCGGCATCACGATCACCGCCGGCACGCCCATCTTCTGCGCGTGATAGGCCACACCCTGCGCGTGATTGCCGGCCGACACCGCGATCACGCCGCGTCGGCGCTGCTCGTCGGTCAGGGTCGCGAGGCGGTTGAGCGCGCCGCGCTCCTTGAAGCTCGAGGTGAACTGCAGGTTCTCGAACTTCAGGTAGACCTGCGCACCGGTGATCTGCGACAGCGTGCGCGACAGCAGGCAGGGCGTGTTCTCGACCTGGCCGGCCAGGCGCGCGGCGGCGCGCTGCACGTCGGCCAGTGTCACGGCCGCCGCGGCGGCGGGACCCTCGTTCATTCGGTTGTTCCTTCTCGTACGCGCGCCTGGAACGCGACGGATTCAAGGCGCGGCAGTGTAGCGACGCGTTGTCACACAGCGCTCCGTACAATCGTTTCATGCTCCGCATCACCGGCCTGGCGCGCAGTTTCGGCACGCGCGCGATCCTGCACGACCTCGAACTCGCGCTGGACCGCGGCGAGTACGTCGCCGTGGTCGGCGAGTCCGGCGCCGGCAAGTCGACCCTGCTCAACCTGGTGGCCGGCCTCGACGTCCCCGAGCGTGGCCGGATCGAGATCGACGGCACCGACATCGCCGCACTCGACGAAGACGCCCGCACCCGGCTGCGCCGTACACGGGTCGGCTTCGTGTTCCAGGCCTTCCACGTGTTGCCGCACCTGACGGTCGCGCAGAACGTCGAACTGCCGCTGGTGCTCCTGGGCGTGGCACAGGCCGAGCGACGCGAGCGCGCCCAGGCGCTGCTGGCGCAGGTGGGACTGGGCGCGCGCGGTGCGTCGCCGCCGCGCGAACTGTCGGGCGGCGAACTGCAGCGCGTGGCGGTGGCGCGCGCGCTGGTGCATCGACCGGCGCTCGTGCTGGCCGACGAGCCGACCGGCAACCTCGATCCGGATACGGCCGACACCGTGCTCACGCTGCTGGCGCACACCATCAAGGCGGTCGGCGCCTGCGGCATCCTTGTCACCCACTCGCTGCACGCGGCGGGCACCGCCGATCGCGTGCTCCAGCTGCACCAAGGCGCGCTGCGGTTGGCGCCGGCGGCCGCCGGTACCAGGCGCCGCGCGCTGAGCCGCGGCGCCGTGTCGATGACGCCCGCCACACCGCAACAGGCCGCTACCGGCCGCCTGATCCGCTGGGGCTGGCTGCTCGCCTTCCTGATCGGCGGCTACGCGCGCCAGCATCCACTGCGCTCGGCCGTACAACTGATGGCGATCGCGATCGGGGTCGCGCTCGGGTATGCGGTGCACCTCATTAACGCCTCCGCGCTGGCCGAGTTCTCCTCCGCGGTGCGCCAGGTGTCCGGCCAGGCCGACGCGTCGGTCATCGGACCGCGCGAAGGCTTCGACGAGGCGCTGTTCTCCCGCGTGGCGGCCGATCCGCGCATCGCGCTGGCCAGCCCGCTGCTCGAAGTGGAAGTGCCGATCGTCGAGCCGGCGCGGCTGCGCGGCCGCGCGCTGTCGGTGGTCGGCGTCGACATCCTGCGCGCCGCGCTGCTGGCGCCGGCCTGGCTCGGCGAGCCGCAGGCCGGCGCCGAGCGCCGCTTTGCACTGCTCGATGACGGGCTGTACCTGTCGGCCGCCGCGCTCGAGGCCCTGCAGCTGGCGCCCGGCGACACGATCGCAGTGCAGGCCGGCCCGCGCGTCGAGTCGTTGCGCATTGCCGGCCGCCTGCCGCGCGCGCGCGAAGGCCAGCAGGTGGGTGCGATGGACATCGCATTTGCCCAGTGGCGGCTCGACCGGCTCGGCACGCTCACGCGCATCGACCTGCAGCTGGCCGCCGGGGCGCGCCTCGAGGAGCTGGCGCGCGATCTGGCGCTGCCGCCCGGCGTCGCGCTGCAGGGCGCCGATGCGGCCGCCACGCGCGTGTCGAATCTGTCGCGCGCCTACCGCGTCAACCTGAACGTGCTGGCGCTGGTGGCGCTGTTCACCGGCGCCTTCCTCGTCTACTCGCTGCAGGCGCAATCGGTGATGGCACGACGCACGCAGCTCGCCTTCCTGCGCGTGATCGGGCTGACCCGCGGCGAGGTCGAGCGGCTGCTGCTGGCGGAGGCTGCGCTGCTCGGCGCGGTCGGCGCGCTGGCCGGCGTGCTCGCCGGGCTCGGCATCGCGCTCGCCGCGCTGACCCTGCTGGGCGGCGACCTCGGTGGCGGCTACTTCGCCGGGGTGGCACCAACGCTGGTGTTCGATGGGTGGATCGCCGCCGGCTTCGCCGCGCTCGGCATCGGCGCCGCGATCATCGGCGGCTGGCTGCCGGCACGCGAAGCGGCCGCGGCCCGCCCGGCGCTGGCGCTGAAGGCCGGATCGGGCCTGGACCAGGAGCACGGGCGGCAGCGCGCCTGGCCCGGGCTGGCGCTGCTCGCCGGTGCCGCCGCGCTGCTGCAGATCGGTCCGGTGGCCGGCATTCCGGTGCCGGCCTACCTCGCCATCGCCGTGCTGCTGGTGGCGGCGATCCTGCTCAAGCCGCTGGTGGCGCCCTGGCTGTTCACGCCGCTGGCACGCTGGCTCGACGCGCGGGCGCAGACGCCAGCCCCGGGGTGGCTGGCGGCCACACGGCTGGCCGCCACGCCGCGCTTCGCGGCGATCGGCGCCGCCGGCATCGTCGCCTCCTTCGCGCTGATGGTGGCGATGGCCACGATGGTCGCGAGCTTCCGCACCTCGGTCGACGACTGGCTCGGCAAGGTGCTGCCGGCCGATGTCTACGTGCGCGCCGGCGCCGGCGCCGGCGGCAGCCTGGGGGCAACCACCGCCAGTTTCTCGCTGCAGGACCAGCAGCTGATGCGCACTCACCTGCAGGTGGTACGCGCCGACTTCACGCGCAACCTCAAGCTGCTGCTCGATCCGGCGCGCGCGCCCGTGTCGCTGATCGTGCGGCCGATCGACGCGCGCAATCCCGGCGCGCAGTTGCCGCTGACCGGCGCCGTGATCGCATGGCGCGCCGGCCAGCCGCCGCCGATCTGGGTGTCGGAAGCCTTCGTCGAACTGTACGGCGCACGCGTGGGCCAGACGTACGAGCTGCCGGTCGCCGGTCGCCGCCAGGCGTTCCTGGTGGCCGGCGTGTGGCGCGACTACGCGCGCCAGACCGGCGCGATCATGGTCGACAACGACAGCTGGCGCGACGCCGGCGGCGGCGACGCGCGCACCGAGGCAGCGCTGTGGCTCGCGCCGGGCGCCCAGGCCACGCAGGTGATGAGCGAGCTGGCGGCCCGGCTGCAGACGCGCTCGGCCGAGTTCAGTGAATCCGGCGCGATCCGCGCGCTCAGCCTGCGCATCTTCGACCGCAGCTTCGCGGTGACCTACGTGCTGGAACTGGTGGCGATCGCCATCGGGCTGATCGGCATCGCCGCCACCTTCTCGGCCCAGGCGATCGCCCGCACGCGCGAGTTCGGCATGCTGCGCCACCTGGGTGTGACGCGCGGTCAGATCCTCGGCCTGCTGGCGATCGAAGGGCTGCTGGTGACGCTGCTGGCGATCGTGCTGGGGCTTGCGGCCGGGCTGGCCGTGGCGTGGGTGCTGGTCGACGTCGTCAACCCGCAGTCGTTCTACTGGACGATGGACTTCCGCCTGCCGCTCGGGCTCGTGCTCGGCCTGATCGCGGCGTTGCTGCTGGCAGCCACCGTAACCGCGATCGCCGCCGGCCGCCGCGCCGTGTCGGGCGAGGCGATCCTCGCGGTGCGCGAGGACTGGTAGCAGCGGCAGGGTAGCCCCTGCTTGCTGCGGCGGCACCGCGGCCTACAGTGGCTGCGCTGCAAGCGGCTTCGCCCGCGCGCGGCACCGACCGTCCACCGAGGAGAAGAACCATGAGAACAGGCGTCTTGTGCGGCCTCGCCGCCGCCATCACCCTGCTCGCCGGCTGCGCCAGTGCGCCGCCGGTCAAGCAGATCCACACGACCGGCGACGTGTACCCGGCGATCGGCCCGTACTCGCAGATCGTGCAGACCGGCGAGATGTACTTCCTGGCCGGCGTGATCCCGCTGAACAAGGCCGGCAACGCGGTGCAGGGCACCACCATCGAGGAGCAGACGCGGCTCACGCTCGACTACATCGGCGCCAAGCTGAAGTCGCAGGGCATGGGTTTCGAGAACGTGGTCATGTCCACCGTCTACATGAAGAACCTGAACGACTTCGGTGCGATGAACAAGATCTACGCCGAGTACTTCAAGACGCAGCCGCCGGCACGCGCCACGGTCGAGGTGGCGCGCTTGCCGCGCGATGTGCTAATCGAGATCGCGGTGGTGGCTGCCAAGCGCTAGCCTGCATCGCGATGGGCGGGGCGGACCGGACCGTCGGGTTCGCCCCGCAGTCGAGAGGGTCGCGGGGTTCGGCGCGGGCGCCGTCGGCGACAATCGCGCCATGCTCCCGCGCCGTCGCCTGCTGCTGGCCACCACTGCCCTGCCTTGGGTCGGATCGTCACGCGCCAGCATCGGCTATCCACCGGTACAGCCGCGGCCGCTGGTGTTCCCGCGCGACCATGGCGCGCATCCGGCGTACCGCACCGAGTGGTGGTACCTAACCGCCGTGGTCGAGGCCGCCGGCGGCCCGCTCGGTCTGCAGATCACGTTCTTCCGCGCGCGCACGCCGGTCGATCCGGCCAACCCGAGCCGTTTCACCGCCCAGCAACTGGTGATCGCGCACGCGGCGCTGGCCGATCCGGCGCGCGGCAGCCTGCTGAAGGACGAACGCGTTGCACGCGCCGGCTTCAATGTCGTGCGTGCCGGCGAAGACGACACCGATGTGCAACTCGACCGCTGGCGCCTGTGGCGCGAAGCGAACGGCCGGTACTTGTGCGAGGCACCAGCGCGCGGCTTCACGCTGCGCTTCACGGCGACGCCGACGCAGCCGCTGCTGCTGCAGGGCGTGGACGGCTTCTCGCAGAAGGGGCCGCGGCCCGAGCAGGCCAGCCACTACTACACCCAGCCGCAGCTGCGGATCGAGGCGCAGATCGAGCGCGACGGCCGCACGCTCGCGGCGCGCGGCATCGCCTGGCTCGATCACGAGTGGTCGACCGTGGTGCTGGACGACAGCGGCGCCGGCTGGGACTGGATCGGCATGAACCTCGATGACGGCAGCGCGCTCACCGCGTTCGACATCCGCCGCAAGGGGGGCGGCGCCCCGGTGTATGCCTATGCCTCGCTGCGCGCCACCGGCAGTGCGCGGGTCCATGTGTTCGGGCCGGGCGACGTGCGCTTCGAGCCGATCGAGCGCTGGAACTCGCCGCGCACGCGTACCGATTGGCCGGTGGCGCAGCGCCTCACGGTTGGTGCGCGGGTGTTCGAGACCCGGCCGCTGTTCCCCGACCAGGAGCTCGACTCGCGCGCCAGTACCGGCGCGGTCTACTGGGAGGGCGCCAGCACGCTGCTGGAAGGCGGCCGCCGGGTCGGCGTGGGCTACCTGGAGATGACGGGCTACGTCGAGCCGATCGTGCTGTGACACACGCCGTGCGCGGCGCGCGCTGGCTCGGGTTGCCGGGCGAACCCGGTAACCTGACCGCTCCTGCATTCACCTGCCCTCCCCGATGCCACCGCTGCCTGCCGGCCCCGCCCTCGTCACCCTCGCCACGTCGCTGCTGATGTTCGGCTGCGCCGCCTATGTCGGCATCTGCCGCGGCAAGTACAAGATCATGGCGCCGGCCACCAGCGGCCATCCGCAGTTCGACGTCGCCTACCGGATCCAGATGAACACGCTGGAGAACGCCGTCGTGTTCCTGCCGGTGCTGTGGGTCTTCGCGCTGAGCTTGTCGCCGCTGTGGGCAACGGTTCTCGGCGGCGCCTGGCTCGCCGGCCGCGTCTGGTACGCGCTGGCCTATGCGACCGACCCGACGCGGCGCGGCGGCGGCTTCCTGCTGTCGATGGGCGCGTTCGGCGCACTTGGCCTCGGCGGCGCCTTTGGCGTCCTGCGCGCCGTGATCGCGGGCGGCTGAGTGGCAGCCTCGACCGAGCCCGCGGCGAAGACGCCGACCGCGGCAGCCACGTCCGCCGCCGCGCCGCCCGCCCGCAAGCTGCGCCCGCTGCGCAACCTGCTGCCCTACCTGCGTCCCTACAAGGCGCAGATCGCGCTGGCGCTGCTGTTTCTGCTGGGGGCGGCCGGCGCCACGCTGGCGCTGCCGGCCGCGATCCGCGTGCTGGTCGACGGCGGGCTGATGCTGCCGGGCGGCACGCCGCAGGAGATCAAGCTCGACGCCATCGGCGACCGCTTCGTGCTGCTGTTTGCCGCCAGCGTGGCGCTGGGCATGTTCACCGCCGCGCGCTTCTACATGGTGACCTGGATCGGCGAGCGCGTAACCACCGACCTGCGGCAAGCCGTCTACGCGCATGTGCTGACGCAGAGCCCGCAGTTCTTCGAGACACTGAAGACGGGCGAAGTGCTGTCGCGCCTGACGACCGACACGACCGTCATCCAGAACGCCGTGGGCTCCAGCATCAGCATGGGCCTGCGCAGCCTGGTGATGGGCGCCGGCGCGCTGGCGCTGCTGCTGGCGACCAGCCCGCGCCTGGTGCTCACCGTGCTGCTGGTGCTCGTGGTGGTGGTGCTGCCGGCGCTGTTGATCGGCCGCCGCGTGCGCAAGCTGTCGCGCGCCAGCCAGGACCGTATCGCGGACGCCAGCGGCATCGCCGGCGAGGTGCTCAACGCGATCCCGATCGTGCAGAGCTTCGTGCAGGAGCGTGCCGAGACCGCACGTTTCTCCGTGTCGAACGAACAGGCGTTCCAGACCGCCGTGCGCCGCACCCGCACCCGCGCCACGCTCACCGCGTTCCTGATCGTCGGCGTGTTCGCCTTCCTGCTGTGGAGCCTGTACGGCGGCGTGCAGGCGGTGGTCGCCGGCCGGATGACAGCGGGCACGCTGAGCCAGACCGCCCTGTACATCGCGCTGATCGCCTCCAGCGTGGCGGTGCTGGCCGAAGTCTGGGGCGACCTGTTGCGCGCCTCGGGCGCCACCGAGCGGCTGATGGAACTGCTCGATGCGCGCTCGCCGATCGCCGAACCGGCGCAGCCGCGGCCGCTGCCGGTCGCGCAAGCCGGCGTGCGCGTGGCCTTCGACGACGTGCACTTTGCGTACCCATCCCGCCCGGCGCAGGAGATCCTGCGGGGCCTGGCCTTCGCCGTCGAGCGCGGGCAGACCGTCGCGCTGGTCGGCCCCTCGGGCGCCGGCAAGACCACGGTGTTCCAGTTGCTGCAGCGGTTCTACGACGTCGGTCACGGCAGCATCACGCTCGACGGCGTCGAACTGCGGACAGCCAGCCTGGCGCAGTTGCGCGCGCGCATCGCGGTGGTGCCGCAGGATGCGGTGATCTTCTCCGGCACGCTGATGGACAACATCCGCTATGGCCGCGCCGATGCGACCGAGGCCGAGGCACGCGCCGCCGCCGAGGCCGCCTTCGTCGACGAGTTCGTCGCCCGCCTGCCCGAGGGCTATGCGACGCAGGTCGGCGAACGCGGCGTGCGGCTGTCGGGCGGGCAGCGGCAGCGCATTGCCATCGCGCGCGCGATGCTGAAGAACGCGCCGCTGCTGCTGCTCGACGAGGCCACCAGCGCGCTCGATGCCGCCAGCGAGCGGATCGTGCAGGCCGCGCTGGAGCGGGCGATGGTCGGCCGCACGACCCTCGTCATCGCGCACCGGCTGGCCACCGTGCAGCGCGCCGACCGCATCGTCGTGATGGACCACGGCCAGGTGGTCGATGCCGGCACGCACGCCGAACTCGTGGCGCGCGGCGGCTTGTATGCGCAGCTGGCCGCACTGCAGTTCACGGCCTGAGCGTCATTGGCGTCTCAGTAGAATCCGCACTTCATGCAGACCGCCGCCCAGATAGCCCCCGTTCGTTCGCAGTACGAGGACTTCATGCGCCATGTGTTCCAGCATGGCGTGGAAAAGACCGACCGCACCGGCACCGGCACCCGCTCGGTGTTCGGCCACCAAATGCGCTTCGACCTGCGCGAGGGCTTCCCGCTGGTCACGACCAAGAAGCTGCACCTGCGCTCGATCATCCACGAGCTGCTGTGGTTCCTGCGCGGCGATACCAATGTCCGCTACCTGCAGGAGAACGGCGTCACGATCTGGGACGAGTGGGCGCGATGAGGACGGCGAGCTCGGCCCGGTCTACGGCGTGCAGTGGCGACGCTGGCCGGCGCCGGATGGCGGCACGATCGATCAGATCGCCCAGGTGCGTGCGGCGAGATCCGCGCGGCAATCCGGACTCGCGCCGGCTGATCGTCAGCGCCTGGAACGTCGGCGAGATCGGACAGGATGGCGCTGCCGCCCTGCCACGTGCTGTTCCAGTTCTACGTCGCCGACGGGGAGCTGTGCTGCCAGCTCTACCAGCGCAGCGCCGACGTCTTCCTGGGCGTGCCGTTCAACATCGCCTCCTACGCGCTGCTCACGCACATGGTCGCGCAGCAGTGTGACCTGGATGTCGGCGACTTTGTCTGGACCGGCGGTGACTGCCACATTTACAGCAACCACTTCGAGCAAGTGCGCGAGCAGCTTGCGCGCGCGCCGCGGCCGTACCCGCAGCTGGTGATCCAGCGCCGGCCGCCGTCGATCTTCGACTACGCCTACGACGACTTCGCGTTCGAGGGTTACGACCCACATCCGCACATCAAGGCGCCGGTGGCGGTGTGATGGCCATGCCTTCCACGCCGCGCATCTCGCTCATCGTCGCTCGCGCACGCAACAGCGTGATCGGGCGCGACGGCGCGCTGCCATGGAAGATCCCGGGCGAGCTGGCGCACTTCAAGCGCGTGACGCTTGGCCACCCGATCGTGATGGGCCGCAAGACCTGGGAGTCGCTTGGCCGACCCTTGCCCGGCCGCCGCAACATCGTGGTAACACGCAATGCCGGCTACGCGGCGCCGGGCGCCGAGGTCGTGACCAGCCTGCCGGCCGCCCTCGCCCTGTGCCAGGGCGTGGCTGAAGTGTTTGTCGTCGGTGGCGCCGAACTGTACGCACAGGCGCTGCCGCTGGCGACGCGCGCCATCGTCACCGAGATCGAGGCCGACTTCGACGGCGATGCGCACTTTCCGGCGCTCGACCCGCGGCACTGGCGCGAAACCGCGCGTACGCCCGGCTCGACCGAACCGCCGCACGCCTTCGTGACCTACGAGCGCAGCGGCCCCAGCCTGGCCTGACGCCGCCGCAGCCGGCAGAATCGGCCGGTCATTCCGGCGCTTTCCCGCAAAGACCCGGCGATGGCGCCTCGCTAAGCTCGCACGAATCGCTCTTTGCGTCCGTTGCCTCCGCAGCGCGCGCGGCGGTGCAACCCGGCTTCGCGCCGTCCACCTCACCAACGTCCGTGGCCATCCACTTCTCCCTGCGCCGCAAGCTGCTGATCGGCACGATCGTCGTGCAACTGATCGTGCTCGTCGTGCTCATGCTGGCAGCGCAGCGCGTGATCCACCGCTCGCTGGTGACCGAGGTCAGCAGCGGCGCCGTCATTACCGAGCAGTTGCTCGGTTCGTCGCTGGCGCCGCTGATCGCCGCCAAGGACGTCGCCGCGCTGCGCGAGATCACCGAGGACACGGTGCGCGCCACCGGGCTGGCCTACCTCGATGTCGCCGGGCTCGATGGCCGCTCGATCGCACGCGCCGGCGACCTGCCGGCCATTGAGCCGCCAGCACGCTTCGATCCGCAAACGCCGCGGCCAAGCGCGCACGACGGCGTCTTCCATTTCGGCGCGCCGATCCGGCTGAGTGGCCAGGACTACGGTCGCGTCGCCTTCGGCATGACGGTCAAAGCCGCCGCCGCCGAGCGCGACCTGCTGATGCAGCTGGCACTGTTCGGCGCCGCTGGCCTGGCCGCCTCGCTGCTGCTGCAGCTGCTGCTGACCGGCGTGCTGACCAACGGACTCACCCGCATGTCGCGCGCGGCCGAGCAGGTGGGCGCGGGCCGCTTCGACATCGATCTGCCGGTGCAGGGCCAGGACGAGATCGCCGCGCTCTCGGGCGCGCTCAATCGCATGTCGAGCGCGCTCGCCGAGCGCGTGCGCGCGCTCGAGGACAGCGAACTGCGCCAGCGCTCGATGATCGAGGCGATGGCCGAAGGCCTGGTGGTGCAGGACGCGCACGACAGGATCCTGCTGTGCAACGAGGCTGCGCCGTGCATCCTGGGCATGACGCGCAATCAGCTGCTCGGACTCGACTCGATGGATCCGCGCTGGCACGCGGTCACGCGCGACGGGCAGCCCTTTGAGCCGCAGAACCACCCTTCCATGGCCGCACTGCGTACCGGCAAGCCGCAGCGCGGCGTGCTGATGGGCGTGCACAAGAACGACGGCACGCTCGCATGGATTTCGATCAACTCCGAGCCGCTGGTGCGCAGCGGCGAGAGCGCGCCCTATGCAACCGTCACCACCTTCGACGACATCACGCCGCTGATCGAGGCCGAGGAGCGGCTGCTGCAGCTCAACAGTGACCTCGAACAGCGCGTCGCCCAGCGCACGGCCGACCTGGCGCAGGCGCTGGACCTGGCCGAAAGCGCCAGCCGTGCCAAGAGCGAGTTCCTGTCACGCATGAGCCATGAGCTGCGCACGCCGCTGAACGCGATCCTCGGCTTCGCGCAGATCCTGCGCCTGCGCGGCACGACCCTGGCGCCGAGCGAGCGCGAGCAGCAGGTGCAGCAGATCGAAACCGCTGGCTGGCACCTGCTGGAACTGATCAACGAGGTGCTCGACCTGGCGCGCATCGAGTCCGGCGCGATGACCGTCTCGCGCGAGCCGGTGCTGCTGCAGGCGCTGGTCGCCGACTGCGTGCAGATGGTGCAGCCGGCGGCGCGCGCGATGACGGTCGAACTGGTCGATCAGGTCGCGTCGGCGCCGCAAGTGCAGGTGACGCGACCACCCGAGCTGAACCAGGTGATCACCAACCTCCTGTCGAACGGCGTCAAGTACAACCGGCGTGGCGGCCGCGTCACGCTGACCGTGCGCGCCGTCGATCCGGCCTGGGTCGAACTGGCGGTCGAGGACACCGGCCGTGGTTTCTCCGATGCCCAGCTGCGCAACCTGTACCAGCCGTTCAACCGCCTCGGCGCCGACACCACGCAGGTCGAAGGCGCCGGCATCGGCCTGGTGATCACCAAGCGCCTGACCGAATTGATGGGCGGCAGCCTCGAGCTGGTGACCGTCGAAGGGCGCGGCTCGGTCTTCACGCTGCGGCTGCGCCACGCGGGCGAGCCGGCCGATGCGCCGGCCACGGTACCCACCCCGCCGCCGGCCGCGCCGCCGGCGCGGCCGAAACTGGTGCTTTACATCGAGGACAACCCGTCCAACGTCGAACTGCTGCGCGGTGTGCTGTCGCTGCGGCCGGGCCTGCAACTGATCGATGCCGGTGACGGGCTGTCGGGCCTGGCGCTGGCGCACGAACGACTGCCCGACCTGATCGTGGTCGACATCGCGCTGCCGGGCATGGACGGCTACCAGGTGTGCGGTCATCTGCGGGCGCATCCGGACTTCGCCACGCGGCCGATCATTGCCCTGTCCGCCAATGCCATGCAGGCCGACATCCAGAAAGGCCGCGCCGCCGGCTTCGATGCGTACCTGACCAAGCCGCTGGACGTGCCGGTGATCCTGGCCCAGATCGACCAGTTGCTGCAGCGGAGCGCCGCGTGACGCGCGTCGCACTCGACCGCCGCCGCCTGCTGCTGGCCGCCGCGCTGCTGGCCGCCGGCGGCTCGCGTGCACAGACCACGCCGCGCGACCTGCGGGTCGGCCTCGTGCCCTACCTGTCGACGCGCGCGATGCTCGGCCTGTACCAGCCGCTGCGGCAACATCTGGAGGCAGCGCTGCACGGCCCGGTAACGCTGTTCACCGCCGCCGACTTCCGCGCGCTGGCGGAAAACACCCGCAACGGCGAGTACGCGCTGGCGCTGCTGCCCGGGCACCTGGTGCGCATCGCGGTGGAGGACTGGGGCCACACGCTGGTCGCGCGCAACGACCTGTTCTCCGAAGTCCAGCTGATCGCGCGCAAGGGCAGCGAGCCGGCGCTGCCGGACGGGCTGCGCGGCCGCCGCATCGCCGCCATCGATCCCTTGTCGATGACGACCATGGCCCTGCAGCAATGGCTGGAACGGCGCGGCCTGGCGGTCGGCCGCGACGTCGCGATCGACTACGTTCGAACCGCCGGGTCGGCGGCGATCGCCGTGCAGCGCGGCGACGCAGTGGCGATGGTCGGCGCGGTGGCCCAGTTGCGCGACTTCGGCATCGGCGAGTCGTCGGACCTGGTCAAGGTCGCCACGATCGAGCTGATTCCGACCCCCGCCTTCGTCGCCCATGCGTCGGTGCTGCCCGAGGAGATTGCAGCCTGGCAGCGCGCGCTGCTGAGCTTCGTGCCGCCGACCGGCCTGGAAGGGGGCCTGTCACGCCAGCGCTTCGTGACCAGCAACCTGCACGACTTCGACACGGTGGCGCCCTACAGCGCCGAAGCGCGCCGGCTGCTGGCGCAGCCGCGGCCGCGGGCCAGGCCGGCCGAGCCGAACCGGCCCTGACGCCATGTCATCCCGGCCAGCGGTGCGATCGACCCCGGCGCGGTTGCGGCGGCAAGCGCTCGGTCTGCCGCTGCTGCTCGTGCCGGCGCTGGCACGCAGCAGCAGGCCACGCGAGGCACTGCGGATCGGGCTCGTGCCCTATCTGTCGACGCGGGCGATGGTCGGCGTGTTCGAACCGCTGCGCAGTCACCTCGAAGCACGGCTCGCGCGGCCCGCGCGGCTGTTCACTGCCGCCGATTTTCGTGCCCTGGCCGACAACGCCCGTCAGGGCGAATACGCGCTGGCCCTGCTGCCGCCGCACCTGGCACGCATCGCCGTGACCGACTGGGGGCACGCGCTGGTGGCGGGCTCGGCGCTCACCACCGACCTCGTCGTCTATGTGAGGCGTGATGAGCCGCCCGCACTGCCGGGCGGCCTGCGCGGCCAGCGCATCGCCACGCTCGATCCGCTGTCGCTGGCCTCGCTGGCGCTGCAGCGATCGCTCGCGCAGCAGGGGCTGGTGATCGGTCGTGATGTCGAGATCGATCACGTGCGATCGATCACCTCGGCCGTGATCGCGGTCCAGCGCGGCGACGCGATCGCCGTGGCCGGCTCGTCCGCCCAATTGCGCGACATGGCGCCGGCCGAGACCGCCGGCCTGGTGCCGGTGGCTACGCTGGCAACCGTCCCCACCGTCGCCTTCGTGGCGCACGCCGCGGTGCCGCCGGCCGAGGTCGAGGCCTGGCGCCGCGCCGTGCTCGGCTTCGCGCCGCCGGCCAGCGCCGATCCCGGTCTGTCGCGCACGCGCTTCATCGAGGCTGCGCTGGGCGACTTCGACGGCCTCGAGTCCTACGCGCAGGAAGCACGCCGCCTGCTGGCAGCACCGCGCACACCACCACGACGGCCGGGCACGCCATGATCCGCGCCCGATCCCCCGCCATGTCGATGCGCACCCGCCGCACCGCGCTGGCCCGGCTGGCGGCCGCGGCCTGCGCGCCGTGGCTGCTGCCGGGTGGCACGCGTGCGCAATCCGCGCCCGCGCTCAAGATGGGCCTGATCCCGTTCCTGTCGACGCGGGCGCTGGTCAACGTGTTCGATCCGCTGCGCCTGCACCTGCAGCAGTCGCTCGCCCAGCCCGTGGTGGCCTTCACCGCGGTCAATCACGTGGCATTTGCCAGCTCGCTGCGCCGGGGCGACTACGACTTCGCCTTCATGCCGGCGCACACGATGCACGTGGCGGCCGACGACTGGGGCTACGTGCCGCTGGCCCGCACAAGTGCGCCGACGCGCATCGTGCTGGCCACCCGCGCCGACAGCCCGCTGGACTCGGTCGACGCGCTGCGCGGCAAGCGCGTGGTGCTGCTCGACCGGCTGGCGATTGCCTCGATGGTGGCGCTCGACGAACTGGACGCCCGCGGCCTGCGCGCCGGGCGCGACCTCGAGGTCGAGTACCTGGTCAACATCTCCTCGGTGCTGCTGGCGCTGGACCACCCGGACGTCGACGCGGTGGCGGTGATCGAAAGCACGCTGCAGGACTTCCCGCTCGAGGCACGCCAGCGCGTGCGGGTGCTGGCGCACCTGCGCACCGTGCCATCGCCCGGCTTTGCGGCACACCCGCGGCTGGCCGCACTCGAGCGCGAGCGCCTGCGCGTCGCCCTGCTCGCCTTCGCCGGCGCGCCGGGCGGCAGCGGGTCGATTGCGCGCGCGCCGCTCGAACCAGTGGCGCTGACCGACCTCGAGCCGCTCGCGCCCTACGCGGCACGGCTGCGCCCGCGAACTGGCGGCGCGCTAGCCGCTGCCGCCCGCCGCAGCGGCGCCTGCGCCCGCCCGGCCCGTGCGCAGCGCCCACAGCAGGCGCCGGCCGGGATCGACCGCGTCGGCCAGCGCCCGCTCGAGCGGCCACGGTTCGCCTTCGATCTGCGCCGCAATCAGTTCGCCCAGCACGGCCGACAGCGCCAGCCCGCGCGAGCCGAGCGCACAGCACGTGTACAGCCCGGCCCTGCGCGGCAGATCGATCGCATGCGCGCCACGCAAGCGCGCTGCTTCGGCTGCTGCAGCCGGGTCGTCCGCCACCGCGCCGGCATAGGGCAGGCGATCGGGCGCGACGCAACGCACGCCATCGAACACGCCGATGACCTCGGCCGCCACCGGCGCGCCCAGCAGTCGCGCCAGCCGCTCCAGGTTGCCGTGATGGACCTGTTCGGCCGCCAGGGCGCCGGCCTCGGCCGCGCCGGGCAGCGCGAGTTCGTACGAGGCGCCGACGCCGAGCGAGCCGTCCGGCGCGTGCACCAGGTAGCCGTCGCCGGTGAGCCCGGCGCGCAGTGCGCGCAACACCGGCGCCCGCAGGTAGGAAATCCGTCCGCGCACCGCTTGCACCGTCAGCCAGCGCGACCCGAGCAGCCGCGGCGCATCGAGCGCATTGGCCAGCACCACCACAGGCGCGCTGGCGCGCACCGCACCATCGGCGTCCAATGCCTGCCATTGCCCGCCGACTTGCGCCAGTCGCTCGATGCGCACGCCGCCGACCCGAGCGATCCCTTCAGCCGAAAGCAACCTTCGGGACCAGGCGCCAGCGGCCACCACGCCGCCCTGTGGGAACCACCAGCCGCCGCGACGCGGCGCCAGCCCCAGGTAGGTTGCCAGCGCGGCCGCGGATTCGACGCGCGCGAACTTGGTCGGCCACGCATCGCTCATGCTGACCGCCTGCCACGCCAGGGCTTCTTCGTCGGAACCCGCCTGCTGCGCCACGCCACACAACTGCCAGAGCGACTCTCGCACCGGCGTGTCGAGTGCCGCGAGCCGCTGCAGCGCGCGCAGGAAGCCGGCTCGCGTCAGCCGCGCGGTCAGGTTGTCATCGGCGCTGACCAGCGGATGCAGCAGGCCCCACGGCAGGCCCGAGGCACCCTGGGCCGGCGCCGGTTGCGCGTCCACCACGGTGACCTGCCAGCCGCGACGCGCCAGCGCGTCGGCGCAATGCGCACCGGCCAGGCCGGCACCGATCACGATTGCATCTCGCTTGCCGTCGTAGCGGGCCGGCGGCTCGTGCCGGCGCACGCGCCAGCGCGGCGCGTAGCGCGCGGCGAGCATGTGGCGCTTGCGCCCGAAGCCGGGCCGCAACGTGACCTCGAAGCCGGCCGCGGCGAGCGCCTCGCGCACCGCACGCGCCGCCGTGTAGGTGGCGAGCGTGGCACCCGGCCGCGCCAGCCGCGCCACCGCCTTCAGCAGCGGCGCCTCCCACAGCGCCGGGTTGCGCTCGGGCGCGAAGCCGTCGAGGTAGATCGCATCGGCGCCGAGCACGAGTTGCGGCAGCAGCGCGCGCGCATCGCCGAGCGCGAGCGTCAGGGTGACGTCGCCGCCATCGAACTCGAGCCGATGCAGGCCGGGCAGCGGCAGCGGCCATTGCGCAGCGAGTTCGGCGGCCAGCGCCTGCAGTTCGGCCGGCGCCGCGGCCACCAGGTCGGCGGCACGCACCGGATGCAGTTCGATCGACACGACATGCAGACGCCGCGGCGGCTGCGCATCGGCGCGCCAGGCGTGCAGCGTGGCGAGGAAGTTGGTGCCCAGACCGAAGCCCGTTTCGAGGATCACGAACTGGTCGCGCCCCTGCCAGCGCGCCGGCAGTTCGTTGCCGCCGAGGAAGACATGGCGCGCCTGGCCAAGCGCGCCGTCGCGGCTGGCGTAGACGTCCTCGTAGTCGGTGCTGTAGGGCACGCCGTCGCGCCAGGCCAGCACCACCGGCGCGACACTGGCGCGCGGCACGGTCATGCGTCGAGACGACGCTGCATGCCGATGCCCGTGCGCACGCGCTCGAAGCCGGCCGCCTGGTAGAGCGCGCGCGCCGCCTCGCGATCGGCACGCACCGTCAGCGTGACCGCGCGCGCCCGGCACGAACCGAAGCTCCAGTCCGCAGCCGCCTGCAACAGGGCACGCCCGATCCCGTGTCGCCGCGCAGTCGGCGCCACTGCGAGGAAATCGACATAGCCCTCCTGCCATTGCACGTCGAAGTGCGCATGCACGTAGCCGGCTGGCGCATCATCGAGCAGCGCGATGCGCGTGAACCGGTCCGGCCCCGGCGCCTCGAACAGGGCCTCGGGCGTCACATAGCCGCCGGGGAATTCGGCCTCGTGCAACGCGCCGATCTCGGCACGCCAGGCGGGCATGGGTCGCACAAGCCCCACGCGGGGCCTGGGTTCGCACGGTGGCAGTGGCGAACGCAAGATGAACTCGTCGTGCCCGGCATCGGGCGCGAACCCGCGCGCGCCATAGAGCGTCAGCGCCTCGTGGCAGTCGGCGGCGATGAAGGCATCGTGCCGTCGCAGGCTCGCCGGCAGTTGCGCGCAGAGCGCGTCGAGCAGCGCACCCGCGACGCGCGGAAAGTCTTCGCCCGCCGCCAGCAGCGGCCCGCGCAGCCAGGCGCGGCCAAGCGCGACATCGAATTCGGCTCCTGCCACACCCACGATCACATCGCCACGGCGGGCGATGCAGTAGCAGGCCTCCTCCGGCGCCAGCGCCCGCAGTTCGTCGGCATGCGCATCTGCGCCTGCTCCCGCGTGACTGTGCAGGCAGCGCACGTCGCCATCGGCGGCGTTGCGTGCGGCGATGAACGGCCCCAGCGCTGGCCAGTCGGCCGGCGCCACCGGTTCCACGCGCAGATCGTCGTTCATGGGGTCAATCCAAAGTACCCGTCGGGCCTATGAATCGCTGCCGATGCGCCGGTCCGCCGTCCCTGCGCGACGGCGATCCGGTCAACGTCCGGATTGCAGTCGCGCGCCCCGCGCAAGCTGACCCGACGCGCGCCAGCGCCGCGATCGGATCCAGCGCGCGCACGGCAGCGCCGCGCATGGCGTCCGCGCTGCCGCTACTTGAGCGCCTTGAACCGCACCCGGTGCGGTGCCGCTGCTTCCTCGCCCAGCCGCTTCTTCTTGTCTTCCTCGTACTCGCGGTAGTTGCCGGGATAGAAGTACCACTGCGAGTCGCCCTCGGCGGCCAGGATGTGGGTGCAGATGCGGTCGAGGAACCAACGGTCGTGCGAGATGATGATCGCGGTGCCGGCGAACTCCAGCAGCGCCTCTTCCAGCGCGCGCAGCGTCTCGACGTCCAGATCGTTCGACGGCTCGTCCAGCAGCAGCACATTGCCGCCCTTGAGCAGCGTCGTCGCCAGGTGCAGCCGCCCGCGTTCACCGCCCGAGAGCTGGCCGACGATCTTCTGCTGGTCGGCGCCCTTGAAGTTGAAGCGGCCGATGTAGGCGCGGCTGGGCATCTCGAACTTGCCCACGGTGAGGATGTCCACGCCGCCGGAGACCGCCTCCCACACCGTCTTGTCGTTCTGCAGCGCCTCGCGCGACTGGTCGACGAAGGCGATGTTCGCGGTGTGGCCGATCTTGATCTCGCCCGAGTCCGGCTTTTCCTTGCCGGTGATCATGCGGAAGAGCGTCGACTTGCCGGCCCCATTGGGGCCGATCACGCCGACGATCGCACCCGGCGGGATCTTCATGTTGAGCTTGTCGATCAGCAGCCGGTCGCCGTAGCCCTTGGACACGTCGATGAACTCGATCACCTCGTTGCCCAGCCGGTCGCCGACCGGGATGAAGATCTCGTTGGTCTCGTTGCGCTTCTGGTACTCGTAGCTCGACAGTTCCTCAAAGCGCTGCAGGCGCGCCTTGCTCTTGGCCTGCCGGCCCTTGGCGTTCTGCCGCACCCAGGCCAGCTCTTCTTTCATCGCCTTGACGCGCGCCTGCTCCTGCTTGGCCTCGACCTCCAGCCGCTTGCCCTTCTGGTCCAGCCACGACGAGTAGTTGCCCTCCCACGGAATGCCCATGCCGCGGTCCAGTTCGAGGATCCACTGGCAGGCGTTGTCGAGGAAGTAGCGATCGTGGGTCACGCCGACCACGGTGCCGGGAAAGCGCAGCAGGAACTGCTCGAGCCAGTCGACGCTTTCGGCATCCAGGTGGTTGGTCGGCTCGTCCAGCAGCAGCATGTCGGGCTTCGACAGCAGCAGCTGGCACAGCGCCACGCGCCGCTTCTCTCCGCCGGAGAGCGTGGCGATCTTCGCGTCCCAGGGCGGCAGTCGCAGCGCATCGGCAGCCACCTCGAGCTGGTGCTCGAGATCGGTGCCGCTGGTGGCGATGATCGCCTCCAGCCGCGCCTGCTCGGCGGCGAGCGCGTCAAAGTCGGCGTCCGGCTCGGCGTAGGCCGCGTATACGGCATCGAGCTTCTCCTTGGCCTGCATCACCTCGCCGAGGCCTGCCTCGACTTCCTGGCGCACGGTCTTGTCCGGGTGCAGCTGCGGCTCCTGCGGCAGGAAGCCGATCTTCATGTCCGGCATCGGCACCGCCTCGCCGTCGAAGTTCTTGTCCTCGCCCGCCATGATCTTGAGCAGGCTCGACTTGCCGGACCCGTTGAGCCCCAGCACGCCGATCTTGGCGCCCGGGAAGAAGCTCAGCGAGATGTCCTTCAGGATCACGCGCTTGGGCGGCACGGTCTTGCTGACCCGCCGCATCGTGTACACGTACTGCATGCATGCCTCTCGAGAAAACGCAGGGCCGCACCGGGTCTGCCCGACCCCGGTCGGGGCCGGTCGCCGCGAAGCGGCGGCCTGCGGCACTGCGCATGAAGGCGCGAAGCTTACCGAAGCGCGGCGGCCGTCACACCGTGGCTGACCCCGCGACTCGGGCCGTCGCTCGCGGCAACGATCACGGCTCCGGTCGCCCTGCCGCACATCCGTGCAGCGCGACCTCCACCAACCACGCGGCAGGCTCGCACGAGCGCAGCGGTTCGGTGGGACCGCCTTGCTTGGCAGCGCGCGCCGCGCGCCGTAACCTCGACCACGGCGCCGGCGCAACGGCGTAACGGCGCACAAGAACACAGGGAGACCCGCGATGTCCGAGAACCTGCGCGAAGCCGCGCTCGAATACCACCGCCTGCCGACGCACGGGAAGATCTCCGTGGTGCCGACCAAGGCGATGGTCACGCAGCGCGACCTGTCGCTCGCCTACTCGCCCGGCGTGGCCGAGGCCTGCAACGAGATCGTGCGCGACCCGCGCGAGGCGCACACGCTGACCGCGCGCGGCAATCTCGTGGCGGTGGTGACCAACGGCACCGCGGTGCTCGGACTCGGCAACATCGGTCCGCTGGCCGGCAAGCCGGTGATGGAAGGCAAAGGCTGCCTGTTCAAGAAGTTCGCCGGCATCGACGTGTTCGACATCGAACTGGCCGAGAACGACCCGGACAAGCTGGTCGACATCATTGCCGCGCTCGAGCCGACCTTCGGCGGCATCAACCTGGAGGACATCAAGGCACCCGAGTGCTTCTACATCGAGCGCAAGCTGCGCGAGCGGATGAAGATCCCGGTGTTCCACGACGACCAGCACGGCACCGCGATCGTCGCCGCCGCGGCCGTACTCAACGGCCTGCGCTGCGTGGGCAAGGACATCGCCAAGGCAAAGCTGGTGTGCTCGGGCGCAGGTGCGGCCGCGATCGCCTGCCTGGACCTGCTGGTGAGCCTCGGGCTGCGCAAGGAGAACATCCTCGTCACCGACAGCAAGGGCGTGCTGCACGCCGGTCGCACGGGGCTCGATGAAAGCAAGTTGCACTACGCGCGCGACACCACCGCGCGCACGCTGGCCGATGCCATGCCGGGCGCCGACATTTTCCTCGGCCTGTCGGGCCCGGGCGTGCTCAAGCCCGAGATGGTGAAGGCGATGGGCCTGCAGCCCATCATCCTGGCGATGGCCAACCCCACGCCGGAGATCATGCCGGAGGAGGCACGCGCCGTTCGGCCTGACGCGATCATCGGCACCGGCCGCTCGGACTATCCGAACCAGGTCAACAACGTGCTGTGCTTCCCGTTCATCTTCCGCGGCGCGCTGGACGTGGGCGCGACCACGATCAACGAGGCGATGAAGCTTGCCACCGTGCGCGCGCTCGCGGACCTCACGCACGCCGAAATCCCCGACGAAGTGGCGAGCGCCTATGGTGCCGAGAGCCTGCGCTTCGGCCCCGAGTACCTGATCCCCAAGCCGTTCGACCCGCGGCTGATCGAGCGCATCGCGCCGGCCGTGGCCGAGGCCGCCATGGGCAGCGGCGTCGCCACCCGGCCGCTGGCCGATCTGGACGCGTATCGCGCGCGCCTGACGCGATTCGTCTATCAGTCGGGCAGCACCATGGAGCCGGTATTCGCTTCGGCCAAGAAAGCACCGAAGCGGCTGATTTACGCGGAAGGCGAGGAAGAGCGCGTGCTGCGCGCGGTCCAGGTGGTGGTGGACGAGGGCCTGGCGAAGCCGATCCTGATCGGGCGCCCCGAGGTGATCGAGATGCGCCTGGAACGCTACGGCCTGCGGCTGAAGCTCGGCCGCGATGTCGAATGCGTCAACGTGCTGGACGATCCGCGCTACCGCGATACGTGGTCCGACTACTACCAGCTGGCCAAGCGCCAGGGGGTCACGCGCTCGCTGGCGCAGGCCGAGATCCGCACCCGCACCACGCTGATCGGCGCGATGCTGGTGCGCAAGGGCGACGCCGACGCGATGCTGTGCGGCACCGTGGGCGCCTATGCCGACCACCTGCGCTACGTGCGCACCGTGATCGGCCTGCGCCCGGGCGTGCACACCTTCGCGGCGATGCAGTTGCTGATCCTGCACAACCGGCAACTGTTCATCTGCGACACGCACGTGAATCCCGACCCGACGGCCGAGCAGGTGGCCGAGATGACGATGCTCGCGGCCGAGGCCGCGCGCCGCTTCGGCATCGCGCCCAGGGCAGCACTGCTGTCGCACTCGAACTTCGGCAGTTCCGACCTGCCCTCCGCGGTGAAGATGCGCGACGCGCTGGAAATCATCCGCGCGCGCGGCTCCGGCTTCCCGGTGGACGGCGAGATGCAGGCCGACACTGCACTGTCGCACGCGGTGCTCGAAGGCTCGATGCCCGACTCCACGCTCACTGCCGAGGCGAACCTGCTGGTGATGCCCAACGTCGATGCCGCCAACATCACCTACAACGCACTGCGCGTGACCGCCGGAGGCGGGATCACCATCGGCGCCGTGCTGCTCGGGGCGGCGAAGCCGGTGCACATCATGACGCCGGCCGCGACCGTGCGGCGGATCGTCAACATGTCGGCGGTGGCCGTGGTGGACGCGTTGTCGACCCCCTGATCGCGCCCCTGATGCGCCTGAGCACGGCGCCCCCGGTGCAGTGCGCACCGGGGGCGCCGCATGTGTCGCGCACGCCGCAGCGCCGCTTGCGGCAGATCAGACCCGCGCCGGGTTGAGCCCGCAACCGCCCGGCGCGGGCTTGCGCTCTGCCAAGATGGCTCCCGCCTTCACTCACGCGCGCGACCATGGCCCTGCTTCAACTCGACGAAGAACAGATCCGCACCTGGAGCCGCGCGCAGAAGGACCAGTGGTGGCTCGCCAACGTCTTCCGCGGCGACATGCCGCAGCTGACGATCCGCTCGGCCCTCACGGGCTTCCTGCTCGGCGGCGTGCTGGCCGCCACCGCGCTGTACATCGGTGCCAAGACCGGCATCAGCATCGGCGTGGGCCTGACCTCGGTGATCCTCGCCTTCGCGCTGTACCGCATCATGGCCAGCCTGGGGATGGCCAAGGATTTCACGATCCTCGAGAACAACTGCACGCAGTCGATCGCCACCGCGGCCGGCTACATGATCGGCCCGATGATCTCCAGCCTCGCCGCCTACATGCTGGTCACGGGCAAGATCATTCCCGCCTGGCACATGATCGTCTGGATGTGCGTGGTGTCGATCATCGGCGTGCTGCTCGCGTTCCCGATGAAGCGACGCTTCATCAACGACGAGCAGTTGCCGTTCCCCGAGGGCCGCGCCAGCGGCGTGGTGCTCGATGCGCTGTATACCGGTGCGGCGGCGGCCGGCATGTTCAAGGCACGCCTGCTCGGCTACACCGCGCTGGCGGCGGGGGCGTACCAGGCGCTGATCTCCGACGGCTGGATGAAGCTCGTGCAGTTCAAGCTGCTGCGCATGGACCAGTGGCTCGGGCTCAGGGAACCGTGGGTGTTCCACGAGCGGCTCGACACCTACTACTACGCGGCGGCCGCCAAGGTAAACGGCTACATCCCGACCATTCTCGGCACCGACATCCGCCAGCTCGGCCTGCGCCTGACGCTCGACGTGGCGATGCTGGGCGTGGGCGGGCTGATGGGCATCGCGGTGGCCACCAGCTGCCTGCTTGGTGCCTTCATCAACTTCATGGTGCTGGCGCCGATGATGATCCAGCTCGGCGACATCGCCCCGCGCGTCGGCCCGGGCGGCGCGGTGATCCCGATCTCGCGCGCCGAGATCGTCAACCAGTGGTCGCTGTGGTGGGGCGTGACGATGATGGTGGTCGGTTCGCTGGTGAGCCTGCTCGGCCGGCCGGAGATCTTCAAGGGCCTGTTCAAGCGCGGCACGCGCGACGACGGAACCGACGTGCTCAAGCACATCGAACTGCCGCTGTGGATCTCCTTCGTCGGCGTGCCGCTGTTCAGCATCCTGGGTGCCTGGGTCACGCACACCTTCTTCGGCGTGCCCTGGCTGCTCGCCTTCATCTCGCTGCCGCTGATCTTCGTGCTCAGCGTCATCTGCACCAACTCGATGGCGTTGACCTCATGGACACCGACTGGCTCGATGTCGAAGATCACCCAGTTCACGATGGGCGCGATCGACCGCACCAATCCTGCCAGCAACCTGATCCCGGCGGCCATGACGGCCGAGATCGCTGCCAACTCGGCCAACCTGCTGTCGGACATCAAGCCCGGCTACATGCTCGGTGGCAAACCGCGCCAGCAGGCGATCGGCCACGTGATCGGCATCTTCGCCGGTGCGATCGCCTGCGTGCCGCTGTTCTTCCTGCTGTTCCTGCCGGCCGACGCCAATGGCGTGCGCAACGTGGAGGCGATGGTCTCCGACCAGTTCGCCTTCCCGGCCGCGCTGCAATGGAAGGGCGTGGCCGAGATCATCGCCAAGGGCGTGACCGCGCTGCCCTTTTCGGCCATCGTGTCGATGGTCGTGGCGGCGCTGGCGGCTGCGGCGATCGAGATCGCGCGCATGGTCACGCGCGGGCGGTTCGGTCTGTCGGCGGTCTCGATCGGCCTCGGCGTCGTGCTGCCGCCCGAAGCCACGTTCGCGATGTTCGTCGGCGCGCTGCTGTTCTGGATCATGGGCCTGCGCCACAAGACCGCCGGCACGCCGGGACACAACTTCTGGGTCGAAGGGCTCGAGCCAATCTGCGCGGGACTGATCTCGGGCGCCGCACTGATGGGAATCGGCAACGCGATCCTCAACGTGCTGGTCGGGTGAGATCGCCCCGGCCGTGGCTCGGCGGTGTGACTCTAGGCGGCAGACATCTGCGGTCGCAACCGTCGCCGAACCGCGCCCCATCCCAGCAGCGACGCCGCCAGCAGTGCGAGCGACCCCGGTTCAGGCACTGAGCTGATCGGCTCCACGTTCAGGTCGAGCCGAATGTTGTCCAGCAGCCAGGCCGAGGCCGGCAGCGCGTCACGTCCGGTGGACACGAGGCGGATTTCGAGCGGCGCGGCGAGGTCGAACGCGGTCAGGCCGGCGTTGTAGGCGTAGCGCGCGCTCTCCGTCAGCCCGGCGAGCGAGCCGCTGATCAGTGCGGTGGCGAAATTGTCGAGGCTGCTGAAGACGGCGTAGCCGGTCGGTCCGTACTCCAAGTCCGGGCCGAGGCCCTCGAACGTCAGGCTGTTGACATCGAAGCGATAGCCCGCAGCGGCGCTGACCGTGAAGCTCAGCGCGCTGCTGCCGAAGCCGCCACACGCAAAGTCATCGGTGATGCCGATGTCGGTGTTCCAGCAGACACCCCCCCATGGACCAAGGAGTTGCACGTTGCCGGCACTGACATTGGCCGGTACCGCGCTGGCGGCGAGCAGGTTGCCCTGAAAGTCGTTGAAGTTGTATTCGACCGGCGCAGCCTGGGCCAGCGCGGCGCTGCCGATCAAGGCGGCGGTCATCAGAGCGCGAATCATATCGATGCTCCTCGTGTCAGTGGCGACACGACAAGCTTACGGATCGACCGTTATGCGAGCGTTAGTGATCAGCGAGTCCGCGCGCGAGTATTCCGCTGGACAAGACTGAGCTGGCGATGTTGCCGGCGCACGCGCACCGCGCCGATGCCCCGCGGAGATCGATCAGTACCAGGCGACGCCCAGCGCCTTCGCGGTCAGCTTGCCCACCTCGCCGTCCACCGCCAGCCCCTTGCGCATCTGGAACACGCGCACCGCGGCGGAGGTCTGGCCGCCGTAGTCGCCGTCGATCGGGCCGGGGTTGATGCCAGCCGCGGCCAGCGCGCGCTGCACGCCGCGCACCAGCCTGCCGGTCATGCGCGGCTCCTTCACGCGCAGCACGATGCCGGCCGCGGGCACGGGCAGCGGTGCGGCCGGCTGGCTGACGTCGATGCCCGGCACCAGGACGCCGATGTCCCAGCGCCGTGCCGCCACGCCGCCTTCGATCACGCCCTTGTCGCGCGAGTGCGCCTCGACCGTCTTGCCGTCGCCGGCGCTGATCGCCACGTGACCGATCGCGCTGCCCGGCAGCCGCAGCAGGAAGGCGCCGGGCGTGGCCGCCGCCTGGCCGACCGCGATGACCGTGCCGAGGCTGCGCGCGTCCTCGCCCCAGAAGCCGGTGTAGGCGTCGACGCGATCGGGATCGCCGTTGCGGGGCCGGCAGCCGAACAGCTTGCCGGTGGCCTGGAACACGCACCACGACGCGAACTCGGCGCAGTCCCACGGACCGTGCCAGTTGGGATTGCCCTTGGGTGCGATCGAGCCGAGCAGGTATTCCTCGCCCAGATGCTTGCGCGCGATGCGCAGCAGATCGGTTGCCTTTGCCATGGTTCGTCGCCTCCCTCAAGCCACCAGACCGATGCCCTTGAGCAGGGCATCGCCGATCACCTCGAACACTGCATTGGCGGCATCCTGCGCCGCCTTCTTCACCATCACCTGCACCGCGAGGAACTCCATCTCCAGGATGTCCTGCTCCTCCTTCAGCTCGGCTTCGAGCGTGGCTTCGTCCAGCGCACCGTCGGCCCAGGCCAGCATCAAGAGCTTCAGCCGCTGCTCGCGCGCCTGCATGATTCCGCGCACGTACTTCTTGGCCGCCGGCGCCTTGGCCTTGACCACGTCCTCGGCCGCCGTGACGGCGGACTCCCACACCTGCCCCCAGTCGATGCTCATTCGTCTCTCCTAGCGAGTCACTTCTTGAATGCCTCGGCCGCCACCGCCGCCGCGAACTGCGCCTCGAACTGCGCGCGGTCCAATTCGATCAGCGTGGCGCGATACGGGTCGGCCCGGTGCTGCACGTCGGCGCTGCGCTCCTTGTGGCCGGCGCGGGTCCGGTCCCAGTTCTTCACCAGCTTGTCGACGATCTCGATCGACTCCTTGTTGTCGACGCGCGCCTTCTGCCGCAGCGCGACCACCCGCAGGTCGGTGGCGACATCGGCCCAGGCCTTGGCGAACTTGTCGTAGCCGCGCTCGGCCGGCGCCGCCTCGGCCAGTGCGTCGTACATGCGGCTCACCTTCTCGTAGGTGGCGATCAGCCGCGCCTCGCTCGCCTTGTCGTACTCGGCCACCAGGTTGACCGAGCAGCCCGACAGCGCCAGCGCCCAAAGTGCCACGAGCAGCCGCAGTGCCCACGCTGCCCGCGCCTCGATCAGCGTTCCCATGCCTCCTCCCGATTATTCAAAGTGCCGTCAAAGTGCGGTCAACGTACATCCATCTGCAGACGCTGGCTCACGGTACCTGCAGCGACTTGGCGATGAAGTCGATCGTCTCCGCCTGCCGGAAATAGTTGACGTGATGCACTTCCGGATTGGTCTTGAAATCCCATGTCGCCACAAGCTTGGCGCCCGAGTTGCCGAAGTCGGTCATCGAGTCGGTGTCGACCACCAGGTCGTTCTCGCCGTCGAACACGATGTCGGCGAGCGGATCGGCGAGCGTGGTCTTGCGGAAGTAGCGCCAGAACTTCCAGCCCTCGCTCTGCGGCTCGAAGTTCGAGCGCACCGCGAAGTAATCGACCGCACGCAGCGCCGGGCCGGCGCGCAGCCGGGCGATCTCGCCGTTGTTGCCGATGCGCGCCTGCGCGAACAACCCCGGCACCATCGCCACCGCCGCGTCGGCGATCGGCAGCTTGGCGGCCAGCCCCGTCACCGACAGCAGCACGCGCAGGATGGCCGCGGGCGCGGCCAGGAACGGGTTGGCCACGCCGACCAGTCCCATGACCCTCTCCAGCACCGTGCCGTAGTTGGTCAGCAGATCCAGCCCGCCGCGGATGCGCGGCCCGGCGGCGAGGCTCGTGCCGGCGATTGGTGATCCCACCAGCACGGCGCGCGCGCGCTGGCCCACACCACCGCCGAGCGCCTCCAGCCACCAGCGCGTGACCAGCCCGCCGCGGCTGTGCGCCACTACATCGACATCGTGCGTGCTGCCGGCCAGCAGGCGCGCCAGTTCGAGCGCGTTGAACAGCGGCCCGATCGCCAGCGTCGGATGATCGAAGGCCAGCACCTGCGTGTAGTGCTGCTGCGCGCGGGCGAGGAACTGCTGCCCGGGCGCTGTGGCCTTGAACTCGTCGAGGAAGTGGTCGTTGTTCGAAAACGTGCCGTGCACCAGCAGCAGCGTGGTGCCCTTGAACGGGCCGGCCGCCGGTGCCCACTGGCCGTTGACCAGCTTGCGCAGTCCGCGCGGGGCGGAGAAGCGGTCGTCGAGCTTCTGGATCGACGCGTTGACGCTGTCGGGCTCCAGCATCTCGAACCGGCGCTGGGTGACGATCTCGCCGCTGATCAAATGGCCGCCGCGGCGCGAGCGGCGGCGCGACAGCGCCGGCAGCGACGAGCGATCGCGCCAGTAGAGCACGCCGTCATCCTCGACCAGCGTCAAGGTCACCACCTGGTCGGGCAGGCCGCGCCCGCCGCGGCGGCGCACGTCGCGGATCAACGGCTCGCCGGTGAAGCCGTGATCGAGGTCGAACAGCTGCAGGTCGCCGGCGGCGTCATCGAGCGCCTTGACCAGGGTTGAGTAACGGCTGGCGGCGGGCTCGGCCGGCGAGGCGGCGGGGATCGGGGTCGCGATGGTAGCCATGTCGGCTTCCTCAGCGCTCGGGCTGGATGATCGGCAACGGCGTCACCGGTGGCTCGTTGCGCCGTGCCTGCAGCAGGTCGAGCAGCGAGTCGAACTCGCGCTTGTTGCGCAGATTCTCGAGGCCATCCTGCATCGCCGTGTCGAAGCTGGCACGGCTGGTGAGGTCGACGGTTTCGAGCGGCACCAGGTCGCCGCGCTGGATGCACTGCATGATCTGCGCGAACTGCGAGCGCTGGAACTGCCAGCCGTAGCGGCCGACGCTGCCGGTGCTGCCGCCGCTGGCGGCGGTGCCCGCACCCGGCGTCGGCGAGCCGGTGTTGGCCAGCACGAAGTTCTCGTGCGCGGCATCGCTGCGCCAGTAGGCCGGGAAGGCGTGGCCGGTCAGCAGGATCACGCACGGATAGATATCGACATACTCGAGGCAGGCCGCCAGCAGCAGCGCCAGGTCGATGCAGGTGCCGCGCTTGCCGTTGATCACGTCCGACGGTGTGCGCAGCCGCTGCGTGCGGCTGGAGTAGGCCGGCGGCGGATTGATGTACGACAGGCCGAACTCGTAGGTCAGCGCGCACCACAGCGCTCGCACCTGCGTGTCGACGGCGGCGGTCGAGTCCGGGTTCTGAGGGTCGACCTGCTGATAGCCGTCGAAGCCGGCGGCCGGATCGTCCTGCAGCGCCATCAGGTAGCGCTGCGCCGCGTCGATCACGCGCCCGACCGCCGGGTCGCGCGGCAGCACGAACGAGGGCAGCCACGCCGACTGCTTGCCGTCGTCGAGCCACTCATCGACCGGCAGCAGCGTGACGCGCACCGTCTGTTGGTGCACCACGGCGCCATGCGCTCGCACGCACACGTACAGGGTGCTCTGCACCCGCTCGCGCAGCGCGCGCGCCAGCGACGAGGTCAACGGCACCTTGACCTTGTCGGCCAGCGCCACCGGCTCGTCACCGAGCTTGAGCGTCTGGCGGAACGGATAGCTGTCGCTGCCGACATTCAGCTCGACCGTCACTTCGACCGGCAGCGCCGGACCCTCGACCAGCTTGTGCAGCGTCAAGTTGCGGAAGATCGGCAGCTCGTTGTGCAGTAGCGCGTAGTTCATCTCGCGCTGGATGTCGACGCTGACCAGCAGTTCGTCGGCGCTGACCGCGGTCGGCCCCAGCGCCGGCGCAGCCGCGGGCGCCGGGCCCGCGGCCGGGCGTGGCCGGACGGCCGCGGCGTGGCGCTCCCGGTGGCGACCGCCGGGGCTGGCGCCGGGACTGGCGGCTGCGGCGGCACCGCGAACGCCGAGATGTGGCCGACCACAGCACGATGCCGGTGCCGTGCAGGTGGCTGATGCTGCCGCGCAGGGCCCGCACGCGGCGGAAAAGGCATCGAAGATGTTCCAGTTGGCGCGCCGCCACTCGCGATACAGCGCGGCGAAGAAGAACTCGGCGGTCTCGTCGTCGATCTCGTCCTGGAATCCGATCGCAGCCCCGGCGCCACGCGCGACGGACTCCGCCGCCATTTCGGCCGACGAGTGGTACAGGTTGAAGGCGATCAACAGCGGCACGTTGGCGGGCGGTACCGCCGCCGCCGCGAACGCATCGCCGACGGCTACGGCGGGCAGGCCCCGCTCGCCGCGCACCACCAGGCCGTCGCGGCGGTCGTCGAGTTCGGCCTTGGGTCCGAGCAGGCTGCGCGCCTGGTGCACGTCCACGCCGGCAACGTGGATCACGTCGGGCAGCGCGGTCGCGATCCGGCTGCGGATCGTGTCCAGATCCTCGTTGACGGAACTGACCACGCGCTCCAGCGCCAAGCCCAGCGCGCTGGTCACCACCCGTCGTTCCGACGAGAAGTCGAACTCCTTGGCCAGCGCCCCCGGCGCCGACTGCAGGTACATCAGGCTTTGCGGCGTGCGTGCAGCCGCCACGGCCGCCGCCGGCATGTGCCGGCTGATCGACAGCGGCTGCGAGCGGCCGAGCGCCCCGGTGGCTGCGCTCAGCAGGTACTCCCACGGCACGCGCCGTGCGAAAAGCAGTCGGTAGCGATCGCCCTCGGACGGGCTGGGATCGGCATCGTGGACGCTGATCTCGATCCGCCCGGCGGCACCCGCCCGCTGCAGTTGCGCTTCGGTCAAGCCGAGGCGCAGCAGCTCCTCCAACGCGTTCTGCGCCTGCGCATTGCGCGTGGCCTCGCGGTTGGCCCAGCCGCGCCGGCTCTGCAGCACGTAGGTCCAGCGGCTGACGACCGCCTCGTACTCGGCGAACACGGGCAGCGTCGCGATCGTCCCGGCCGCATCGACGAAGCGCACCAGCGGACGCTGCAGGCGCGTGGCGTTGCGGACCTCCTCTTCCATGCTGCGCGGGCCATCGCGGTCGATGGCCTTGCGCGCGCGCGCCGGGCGTTTCGGGCGCGGCGCGGCGGCGGGCGCCACCGCATTCGCGGGTCGCTTTTTCTTGGGCATCGGGCGGACTCCGGCACGTCGCGCGCGGCCGTGGGAACCGCACGTTGGCCCAAGGTAGTCGCCGGCCACCCGGGCGTCAACGCGCAGAACGGACAATCCGCGTCTTCCTTGACGCGAATCTTCCGGCGCGGCGCCGACCCGCTGGCCCAGTGCGCCACGCTCGGCCAGTTCATCGGCCGGCCGGCCGAACAGCAATTCGAAGGCAGCGACCGGCAGCGCGTGGATGCGGAACGGCATGGCGGACTCGGGCAGTGGCGATGCGCGCAGGCTGGCCGCTGCGCCGCCGCCCCGCCGCCCGATTTCGCGCGCCGCCGGTTCTTCGGCACGCACGGCGCACGCGTTCAGCACTCGACGATGTTCACCGCCAAACCGCCGCGTGCGGTCTCCTTGTACTTGGTCTTCATGTCGGCGCCGGTCTCGCGCATCGTCTTGATCACGTTGTCGAGGCTCACCACGTGCGAGCCGTCGCCGACCAGCGCCAGCCGCGCAGCGTTGATCGCCTTGACACTCGCCACCGCGTTGCGCTCGATGCACGGGATCTGCACCAGTCCGCCGACCGGGTCGCAGGTCAGCCCGAGGTGATGCTCCATGCCGATCTCGGCGGCGTTCTCCACCTGTCCCGGCGTGCCACCGAGCACTGCGGCCAGCGCACCGGCTGCCATCGAGCAGGCCACCCCGACCTCGCCCTGGCAACCGACTTCGGCGCCGCTGATGCTGGCGTTCTCCTTGTAGAGGATGCCGATCGCGCCGGCGGTGAGCAGGAAGTCGAACACCTTCTGCTCGCTGGCACCGGGAACGAAGCGCGCGTAGTAGTGCAGCACCGCCGGGATGATGCCGGCCGCGCCGTTGGTGGGCGCGGTCACCACGCGCCCGCCGGCGGCGTTCGCCTCGTTCACGGCGAGCGCGAACAGGTTGATCCAGTCCATCACCGCCAAGGGGGTCGCGCACGCAGCTCCGCGGGGACACGCTGAGCCGCGCGATACAGACCCGGTGCACGCCGCTTGACCTTGAACGGGCCCGGCAGTTCACCCTCGCTGCGCAGTCCGCGCTCGACGCACGCCTGCATCGCCTGCCAGATCGCGCGCAGGCCGGCGTCGATCTCGGCGTCCGAGCGCCAGTGACGTTCGTTGGCACGCATTGCCTGTGCAATGGAAAGGCTCGTTTCGCGCGTCAGCGCCAACAACTGCTCGCCGGTGTGGAACGGGTGCGGCAGGACCGTCGTATCGGGTGCGATGCGCTTTTGCGCGCTGCCGTCGGCAGCCACGTCCTCGCTGACGACGAACCCGCCGCCCACCGAGTAGTAGGTGCGCGCCGAGAGTTCCGCACCGGTGCGGTCGAACGCGACGAAGCGCAGGCCATTGGCATGAAACGGCAGCGCGCGCAGCAGGAACGCCAGGTCGCGGCTAGGCTCGAACGCGATCGACTGCACGCCGCCGAGGTTCAGGCGCCGCGCCGCACGGATCGCTGCCAGCCGCGGTTCGATCGCATCGACATCGACCTTGTCCGGTTCCTCGCCTTCGAGCCCGAGCAGCACGGCCTTGTCCGAGCCATGGCCCTTGCCGGTGGCGCCGAGCGAACCGTACAGCTCGGCGCGCACGCGCGCCACGCGCGGCAGCGCGCCATCGTGCCCCAGGCGAGTGACGAACAGCCGCGCGGCGCGCATCGGCCCCACCGTGTGCGATGACGACGGACCGATGCCGATCTTGAACAGGTCGAACACGCTGACGGCCATGAAACCCCGGATCGAGGAAGAAGGCAGCTGGATTGTGACGAATCCTGTCCATGCGATCGACCTGCAGCGCAGCGGCCGTCGGCTATCGTTCGCCCCGCCCCGACGCAGCGCCCTCGACTCGACCCCGCACGATGGCCACCAGCCTGCTCGCCCTGCTCGATGACATCACCAGCGTGCTCGACGACGTCGCCATGCTGACCAAGGTCGCCGCCAAGAAGACCGCCGGCGTGCTCGGCGACGACCTGGCGCTGAACGCCGAAGCAGGTCACCGGCGTGCGCGCCGACCGCGAGCTGCCGGTGGTGTGGGCGGTGGCCAAGGGCTCGCTGGTCAACAAGGCGATCCTGGTGCCGGCGGCGCTGGCGATCAGCGCCTTCGCGCCCTGGGCGGTCGTGCCGCTGCTGATGGTCGGCGGTCTGTTCCTGTGCTTCGAAGGTTTCGAGAAGCTGGTGCACAAATGGCTGCACCGGGGCGACGCTCAGGCTGCGCACGAAGCCGCGCTGGCGCGTGCGCTGGTCGATCCGGCCGTCGACCTGGTGGCGCTGGAGAAGGACAAGATCAAGGGCGCGATCCGCACCGACTTCATCCTCTCGGCCGAGATCATCGTGATCACGCTGGGCACCGTGGCCGCGGCGCCGCTCGGCACGCGGGTCGCGGTGCTGGTCGGCATCGCGCTGCTGATGACCGTGGGCGTCTACGGCCTGGTCGCGGGCATCGTCAAGCTCGACGATGCCGGCCTGCACCTGGCGCGTGCCACCGGCGACGGCGGCTGGGCGACGTTCCGGCGTGCGCTTGGCCGCGGCATCCTGAGCGCGGCGCCCTGGCTGATGAAGGGCCTGTCGGTGGCCGGCACGATCGCGATGTTCCTGGTCGGCGGCGGCATCCTCACCCACGGCATCGGACCGCTGCACCACGGGATCGAGCAACTGCTCGCCGGCACCGGCACGGTGCTGGCCGCGATGGCGCCGATGCTGATCGACGCCGTGGTCGGCGTGATCGCCGGCGCGCTCGTGCTGGCGGCGGTGACCGCGTTCAACAAGCTGCGCGCCGCGCCGGCGGCCGCTGGCTGAGTCCCGCGGTCGCGCCGGATCGAACCGGCGCGACCCCTTGGGGCGACGGCGTCGCAGCGACGTCCTACTCGAAACGCCAGCTCAGCTCGACGACCAGATTGCCCTCGACCGTGCCCTGGCCCGTGGTGCTCTTGATCGGCAGCGTTGTCTTGCGTGTGCCGCTGGCGGGTGCCTGGCGCAGCTGCTCGCTCGCCCAGACCAGTGCCTCGCTGCGCAGCGGCAGCGCCTCTTCCACGCTCGCTGTGCGTCCGCGGTCGCTGCGCGTGCTGCGGCCACGCACCTCGGGCAACACGAGCCCGTCGGTCGTGATGGTGCGCGCCTTCACGTCGAGCACCGGGTTGTAGGCGGTGCAGACGATGCGCGCCTGCGTGGCATCCGCCTTCCAGTCGGCCTTGCGCGTGACTGTGTACGGCACCATGCCCTGCACATCCTCATAGCGGCCGCTGGTCCGGTCGTCGATCGTCGCGCTCACCTGCGCGCCACAGTTGTCGAAGCCGTAGAAGTTCAGGTAGCGCAGGTCGGCCTCGGCCTCGTAGTTGTCGCCACCCGTGCCGCCGGCGCGAATCTCGGCCGCATCGAGGCAGGCGGCACGCTTGCGCGCGTCCTTCGCGAAGTCGCGCTCGCATTGCGCACGCTCGGCGCCGTGCCCCTCCAGCCGCTTCTGCAGCGCTGCGTCGTAGCCGGCTACCTGCTGCGCCGACATCTTCGTCGCCTCGTTCATCAGGCACTGCGGGTCGGTGCCGCACCTGGCTTGCATCGCGTGCATCTTGGCCATCATGTCGGCCTGCGACACGGGCGCCATCTGCGGCGGCACCGCGCCCTGCGCGCGCTGGTTCTGCGCGTAGCGCTGCTGCATCGCCTGTACTTCGCGCGTGCGGGCTTCTTGTGCTGCCGCCTGCGCCTGCATCTTCTGCGCGAAGTCAGGCACCTTGGTGTTGATGCTGACGAGCTCGCCGTCGCTGCGGGCCGCCGTGCTCAAGCGGATCGACTGCGCGATCTGCGTGGTCGCGTGATCCGAACCGTTGCGCATCGTCTCGGTGCCGGTCACCTTCAATTCCATGCTGAGGCGGCCCAGACGCTCCGCGGACTGGGCGACTAGAGGCAGCAGGCAGATCGCGGCGCATGCGGCGCGCGCCGCGGTGGCGAATTTCATGGAGTCTCCCCTCGATGGGCCGGCGCGTGGCCGATTGCATCTGTTTTCCGAAGGGCGCGACTCTAGTGAGGAATCGCGGGGTCGTTTGCTAAAAGTTGCGTAAGCAGGCGAATCGGCGCTGCCTCGCTGCGGCGGAGTGAAACCAGCGTCGGCCGGCCGGAGGCTTCAGGCCGCGCTTGCCGCCTTCGGCGCTACGCGGGCGAGGATGCGGTGCTCGGCCACGTGCATTGCGCAATCGGCCACCGTCTTCAGCAGCGCGAACAGCAGCACGGCGAACGGACCGCCGCCCATGAAGCCCACGCCGAAGATGATCATCAGGTGCATCGGCAGAACGCGCAGGTACGGCAGGAACATCAATGCCCCGATGTTCGGCTCGCCCTGGCGGTCGGCCTCGCGAAAACGCCGATACGAGTCGCGGTGGTTGAAGTAGAAGGCGATGCCTGCGACCGCGACCCAGAGCCAGTCCTGAACCGGCATCTTCTGCTCGGTCAGGAAGATAGCGTAGACGAGGTGGAAGGCACCGTAGTGCAGCGCGAAGAATCCCGCGGTCTGGCGTTGGGTCGACTCGGTCGGCTCGGCAGCGCGACCATTGATCCGGAAGCCCTCGGTCGAGAACCGGTGCAGGCCGCGCATGCGGCGATAGCTGAACACGCCGATGATCACGCTCTGCAGCCAGTACGGCCACAGCAACAGGCCGAGCGGCCACTGCTGCCACAGCGCGATCGCGATGGTCAGTGCGTTGCTGGCCACCAGCCAGCCGAGCGCGGCGCGGTTGCCGGGCCGGGGCAAGTCGGCAGTGACCGCCGTCATGCGGCAGTCGCAAGCGGCGTCATGTGCTCACGGCATGAGCACGGCGCGGCGGGCACTCGCATGACGCAGCCTCGGTGACGACCAGCCCGAGCGTCGGCGCGCTACAGCCGGAAGCGATCGACCCGGTTGGCCAGTTGCTGGGCGTTGTCGCGCACCGAGCCAGCCGCGGCCGCGGTCTCTTCGACCAGGGCTGCGTTCTGCTGAGTGGCGTTGTCGAGGTCCTGGATCGCCTGCGTGATCTGGCCGAGGCCGGCGCTCTGCTCGGAGGCCGCCGAGGCGATGTCGCGCAGCAGTTCGTTCATGCGCGTCGCATTGGCCACAAGTTCCTGCATCGTGGTGCGGGCGCCGCGCGCCACCGTGGTGGCGCTGTCGACCTGCGTCAGGCTGGCGGTGATCAGCTGCTTGATCTCGCCGGCGGCGGCGGCCGAGCGCTGCGCCAGCGCGCGCACTTCGGAGGCCACCACCGCGAAGCCCTTGCCCTGCTCGCCGGCGCGCGCCGCCTCGACCGCGGCGTTGAGCGCCAGGATGTTGGTCTGGAAGGCGATGCCGTCGATGACGCCGATGATGTCGCCGATCTGGCTCGACGAGGCGTGCACCGATTCCATGGTCGAGGTGACCTGATTGATGATGGTGCCACCGCGCTCGGCCGACGTGGCGTTCTCCGCGGCGATGGCAGATGCTTCGCGGCTGTTGTCGCTGGTGTTCTTGACGCTGGCCGACAGCTCTTCCATCGCCGCCGCGGTCTGCTCCAGGCTGGCGGCATTGGCCTCCGTGCGCGCCGACAGGTCCATCGAGCCGGCGCTGATCTCCTGCGATCCGTGCAGCAGCACGTTGGACGACTGCCGCACCTGCGAGACGATGCCGCGCAGCGCGGTCAGCATGTCGACCAGGGTGGTCATCAGTTGCGAGATCTCGTCGCGACCCCAGGGGCTCGGCTGGGTGGTCAGATTGCCGTCGCGCATCGCGTCGACATGGAAGGCGACCTCCTTCAGGCCGCCCTCGAGCACCATGCGAAAGGACTTGAAAAGGTACGCAGCGAGCAGCAGCGCGAGCGCGATGACGATCGACGAGATCGTCAGGCTGCGCTGCATGCCGCCGATGCGCTCGGCCAGCAGCACGTCGAGTTGTTCGAGCATCGCTGCCTGCAGCTTGAACATCGACTCGCTGGCGCGATCGGCATCGCCTTCGATCTTCGCCGGCGCAGTGCCGAATTCGCGCGTCAAATCGTGAAACGCGTGCAAGTGCTTTTGCACCTCCGCCACATCCAGTCGCGACTTCAGCTCCGGCCGCACACCGTAGACCTTCGCCAGAGCGGCGCTGACGCGCTTGTCGAAAAGATCGCCCAGGGTCTCGTTGGCGGTCAGTTCGCGCCTCAGTTCGGCCGTGACTGCGCTGCCGCGCGCCACCGACAGGCTGCCGACACGCAGCCGCTCGGTGGCATCGATCAGCGTCGGAATGGCCATCAGCGCGCCGTCCATCAGGTAGTAGGTATCGAGGTCGGGGTCGAGCGCGAGGTTGGAGCCTTCGGTGGCCTGGCCTGTCAGCGCAATGGCAGCCTCGACCAGCGCGTCATGCGCCTCCACGGCCGAACTGCCGGCTGCAGCGGCGGCCTTCTGCCTGAGGTCTTGCAGCGCCTTGGTCGTGCCCAGCATGACGCCTAGCGTCTTGTCTATCGCCTCGAGCTTGGCCAGCGGTGCGCTGACCGCATCCCCGGCCGGGCGCCCCGCAGCCACCGCGGCTCGTTGTGACATCGCCGCTCTCATCACGGCGATCGCATCGCGTGCGTAAACCACACCGTCCCGCTCCTTAGCCGAGAAGGCGATCGAGCCGGCCACGCTCGAGTAGTACTTGTAGCCCAGTAGCGTCAGCGGCACCGCGAACACGGCGGAGATGATCAGCGCCTTGGCACGGAAGCTGACCGAGCGGAACAGCCGCACGCCCGGCGCCCAGGCGCCGTGGTAGCGGAAGAAGTCGCCAGCAGCCGGCGCGGTGTCAGGTTGAACGCGCAGGGCGCCAGGTGCGGCGGCAATGTCGTGAGGCATGGGATCTCCGGATCGAGACGCGACTGCCCCGGTGATCCCGGAGTCAGTCGAGCCGCCGCAGTCTTCCGCATCGTCGCTAGGGGTGGTGCTAGGAATAGGCGGCAAAGAACCGCCCAAAGCCGCTCATCGGACGGCTGGCGCGGTCAGCATCGCTGACCATGGGGTCGGATTTTTGGCGCCTGCGCCTAAAGGACAACGGGCGCCTGCAGCGCCCGTTGTTCGCTCGACCGCGTCCCGACCGGCCGGTCGGGACGACCACGCTCAAGACACGGTGGCGGTCTCGCTCGCTTCGGCGTAGGCCGACATCGGCACGCACGAGCACATGATGTTGCGGTCGCCGTAGACGTTGTCGACGCGCCCGACCGGCGGCCAGTACTTCTGCCGCTTCAGTTCGGGCAGCGGGAACGCCGCGGTCTCGCGCGGATAGTCGTGCGCCCAGGTCTCGGCCATCACCATCGCCGCGGTGTGCGGCGCGTTGCGCAGCGGGTTGTCGTCGCGGTCGACGCGCCCCTCCTCCACCGCGCGGATCTCGGCGCGGATCTGGATCATGGCGTCGCAGAAGCGATCGAGCTCGGCCTTGGACTCGCTCTCGGTGGGCTCGATCATCAGCGTGCCGGCTACCGGGAAGCTCATCGTGGGCGCGTGGAAGCCGTAGTCCATCAGCCGCTTGGCCACGTCCTCGACGCTGATGCCGCTAGCCTCCTTGATCGGCCGCAGGTCGAGGATGCACTCGTGCGCGACCAGGCCGTTGCGGCCCGTGTAGAGCACCGGGTAGTGCGGTTCCAGGCGCTTGGCGATGTAGTTGGCGTTGAGGATCGCCACCTGCGTGGCTTTGCGCAGCCCCTCGCCGCCCATCATCGCGATGTACATCCACGAGATCGGCAGGATGCCGGCGCTGCCCCACGGCGCCGCGCTGACCGACGCCGATCGCCTGCTCGACCTGCCGCCAGCGGGTGCGCCGGAAGGTAACGGCGCGAGGTGCGTCGCACACGCCGATCGGGCCCATGCCCGGCCCGCCGCCGCCGTGGGGGATGCAGAAGGTCTTGTGCAGGTTCAGGTGGCAGACGTCGGCGCCGAACTCGCCGGGCTTGGCACAGGCCCACCTGCGCGTTCAGGTTGGCGCCGTCCATGTAGACCTGGCCGCCGTGCTCGTGGACCACGTCGCAGATCTCGCCGATCGCCTCCTCGAACACGCCGTGCGTCGACGGGTAGGTGACCATCAGCGCGGCGAGGCTCGGACTGTGCTGTTCGGCCTTGGCCTTCAGGTCGGCGACGTCGATGTTGCCGTCGGCGTCGCAGTCGACCACCACCACCTCCATGCCGCACATCACCGCGCTGGCCGGGTTGGTGCCGTGCGCCGACTGCGGGATCAGGCAGACGTTGCGGCTGCGCCTGTCCGCGCGCGCGGTGGTAGGCGCGGATCGCGAGCAGGCCGGCGTACTCGCCCTGCGAGCCGGCGTTGGGCTGCAGGCTCACGGCGTCGTACCCGGTGATCTCGCCAGCCAGCTGCTTCGAGCTCGCGAACATCTCGCGGTAGCCCTGCGGCCTGCGTCGGCCGGCGCGAAGGGGGTGCATGCTCGCCGAACTCGGGCCAGGTGACCGGGACCATCTCGGTCGTCGCGTTGAGCTTCATCGTGCACGAGCCGAGCGGGATCATCGTGCGGTCGAGCGCGAGGTCCTTGTCGGCGAGCCGGCGCAGGTAGCGCAGCATCTCGTGCTCGGCGTGGTAGGTGTTGAATACCGGGTGCGTCAGGTACGCGGAAGTGCGCGCCAGCGCGGCCGGGAGCGGCCGTCCGTCGGCGCCGTCGAGCGCATCGACTGTCGCCGGCCGACTGCCGACCGCCGAAGACGCGCCAGCAGCGTCCGCGATGTCGGCGCGCGTCGTGGTCTCGTCGAGCGAGATGCCGACCGTGTCGGCGTCGAGCTCGCGCAGGTTGATGCCGCTGCGCGGCGCGCGCGGCGGCGTGCGCCTGCGCGCGATCCGACGTCCGACACGCGAGCGTGTCGAAGAACAGCGCGTCGTCGTGCACCTGCAGCGCCGAGCGTTGCGCAGGCCGGCGGCGAGCGATCGCGCGTCAGGCGGTGCACGCGCTCGCGCGATCGCGGCGCAGGCCCTCGGGCCCGTGGTAGACGGCGTACATGCCGGCCATCACGGCGAGCAGCACCTGCGCGGTGCAGATGTTCGAGGTGGCCTTCTCGCGGCGGATGTGCTGCTCGCGGGTCTGCAGCGCCATGCGCAGCGCGGGCTTGCCGCGCGCGTCCTTCGACACGCCGATGATGCGGCCGGGCATGGCGCGCTTGAACTCGTCGCGCGTGGCCATGAAGGCGGCGTGCGGGCCGCCGTAGCCCATCGGCACGCCGAAGCGCTGGGCCGAGCCGACGGCGATGTCGGCGCCCAACTCGCCCGGCGGGCGCAGCAGCGTCAGCGCCAGCAGGTCGGCGGCGACCACGAACAGCGCCGCCGCGCGCGTGCGCCGCGCTCGCGATGGTCGGCGCGAGGTCGCGCACGCGCCCGTCGGTGCTCGGGTACTGCAGCAGCGCGCCGAACACGTCGGCGCGATCGAAGTCGACCGCGCGGCGTCGCCGACCACGACCTCGATGCCGAGCGGCTCGGCGCGCGTCCGCACCACCGCGATCGTCTGCGGGTGGCAGTCGGCATCGACGAAGAACGCGTTGCGCTTGCTCTTGCACGAGCGCGTGGCACATCGTCATCGCCTCGGCGGCCGCGGTCGCCTCGTCGAGCAGCGAGGCGTTGGCGAGCTCGAGCCCGGTCAGGTCGGTCACCATCGTCTGGAAGTTGAGCAGCGCCTCCAGCCGGCCCTGGGAGATCTCGGCCTGGTAGGGCGTGTAGGCCGTGTACCAGCCCGGGGTTCTCGAGGATGTTGCGCTGGATCACCGGCGGCGTGTGCGTGCCGTGGTAGCCCAGGCCGATGAGGAGCTCTTGAACACGTTCTTGCCGGCAATGGCCTTGAGCTTGGCGAGCGCGGATTCCTCGGTCATGGCAATGGGCAGTGCCAGGCCCTGCGCGAGCTTGATCGAGGCCGGCACGATCGCCTCGGTCATCGCTTCCAGCGAAGGCTGGCCGATGGCCTGCAGCATCTGCGCCTCCTCGTCCGCGTCGGGGCCGATGTGGCGGCCGATGAATTCGTCGTGGTGTTCCAAGATGGACAGGGAGGGCATGGTGCTCGTCGGGAGGGGAGCATTCATCGGCAGGGCTCGCTCGTTCAGGGGTTGGGTGTCATTCCCGCGCAGGCGGGAATCCAAGATCGGTGCATCACATGCTCTAGCGCCGACGCGCGCGTCAACGAAGATCCCCGCCTTCGCGGGGATGACACCGCGCGCCAGCGGCGCGGCGTCACTTCTGCGCCGCGATGTTCTGCCGGTAGGCCTCGGCACTCATCAGCGCCGAGGTGTCGCCGGCTGGCTTCATCTTCCACATCCACGAGGCGAAGGCGTCGGCGTTGAGGTGCTCGGGCGCGTCCTTCAGTGCGTCGTTGGTGGCGATCACCTCGCCCGCCACCGGCGCGTAGACGTCGCTCGCCGCCTTGACCGACTCGACCACCGCGCACGACTCGCCGGCTGCGAGCTTGCGGCCGACCTCGGGCAGTTCGATGAAGACCAGATCGCCCAGCGCGTCCTGCGCGAAGTCGGTGATGCCGATGGTCACGCTGCCGTCGGCCTCGGTGCGCACCCACTCGTGCGAGGCGGTGTACTTCAGGTTCTCGGGGACGTTCATTGCGCGGCTCCGGATAAGAGGGGAAATGAGGAGGAAAAATTAGGGGGGGGGCTGGGGGAGGGGGGGTGGGGTAGATCAAGGGCTTGCCGTTGCGGACGAAGGGGGGTTTGACGACCAGCGCAGCCACCGGCTTGCCGCGCAGGTCCACGGAAACGGTGTCGCCGGGCTTCACTTCCACCGGCACGCGGGCCAGTGCGATCGAGAAGCCGAGCGTGGGCGAGAACGTGCCGCTGGTGATCTCGCCGTCGCCATGGGGCGTGACCACCTTTTGATGCGAGCGGAGCACACCCTTGTCGAGCATCTTCAGGCCCACGAAGGCGCGCTTGCGGCCCTCGCGCTCGAGCGCGGCGCGGCCGACGAAATCGCGCGGCGTCTTCAGGTCCACGGTCCAGGCCAGCCCCGCGTCGAGCGGCGACACGCCGTCGTCCATGTCGTTGCCGTACAGGTTCATGCCAGCTTCCAACCTCAGTGTGTCGCGCGCGCCGAGCCCGCAGGGCGCCACGCCGGCGGCTTTCAGGTCCATCCACAGCGCCGGCGCCGCCGTGGCCGGCAGCATCACCTCGAAGCCGTCCTCGCCGGTGTAGCCCGTGCGGGCGATGAAGAGGTCACCCACGTGGGCGGCGAAGAACGCGCCCAGTCCTTCGGTCGCGGCGCGCGTGGCGGGCCGCACCTGCCAGAACTTCGCACGCGCGTTGGGGCCCTGCACCGCAATCATCGCCAGGTCTCGGCGCGGCGTGATCGTCACCTTGGATCCCTTGGCGGAGCGGACGTGCTCCATCCACGCCAGATCCTTCTCCGCCGTGCCGGCATTGACCACCACGCGATAGCGATCGTCGGCGAAGAAATAGATGATCAGATCGTCGACGCAGCCGCCCTGCTCGTTGAGCATCGCGCTGTACAGCGCCTTGCCCGGCTCGCTGAGCTTATCGACGTTGTTGGCAACCAGGTGCCGCAGGAAGGCCTTGGCATCGCCGCCGGTGACGTCGACCGGGCACATGTGCGAGACGTCGAACATGCCGGCGTCGCGGCGCACCGCGTGGTGCTCCTCGATCTGCGAACCGTAGTTGACGGGCATATCCCAACCGCCGAAGTCGACGGTCTTGGCGCCGCAGGCCAGGTGGGTGTCGAACAGAGGCGTGCGTTTGAGGCTCATCAGGTCTGTCCAGAGAGGGCCGTGAACGCGAGGCGCCGTACGGCACCTCGCCCACGCAATGCGGCTTGCAGGCCGCATTGCCGCCAGCGGATCGGCCTGCCGCAGGGCAGTTCGATCGATGGCGCCCCTCTGTCCTTTTGCCTGAGAGTTTGGGCGTGGACTTGCGTCCCCACCACTGCACCTTCGGCGCCGGCGGTCCTGCTGCCGGTCTCTCCAGAGTCGCTCGCGCGAGGCGGTTTTCGGTACCTGAGCGATTACGGGCGTTACGCCTTCGGCGGTGACGGCAGTCTGCGGTCACGCTCTCCCGAGTCGCGCATTGAGCGAGCCGCAAGGATAGCGCATCGCCCCGCCGGCAACCGCCTCTGGCAGACCCTCGGATCGCCGTGCCGCCGGCTGCAGGGCATTTGGCGACGCCGCCTCACTGCCGGCGCGCCCTCGCGGCCCGCTTCGTGCCGCGAGCGGCCGTTCGCCACGCCGCGGGCGCCGTGCCGGTCCAGCGCTTGAATGCGCGCGAGAACGCGGCGGCATCGGCGTAGCACAGCAGGTTGGCGATCTCGGCCGCGGGCGTGTCCGTGTCGCGCAACAGGCCGCAGGCGGCTTCGCGGCGCGCTTCGTCGCGCAGCTGCGCGAAGCTGGCGCCCTCGACCGCGAGGCGCCGGTTCAACGTGCGCGGGTTCATGCCGATCTGCGCCGCCACGCGCTCGAGCGACAGGCTTGGCTCCGTGACCCAGGCCACGAGCAGTCGACGCAACTGGTCCACCAGTTGCTCAGCGCCGAGCGTCTGCAGTTGCCGGATGCGTTGCTCCATCATCCGGTGCAGCAGCGGGTCGGCGCTCGCAATCGGCCGATCCAGCCAGTGCGAAGGGAACAGCAGGGCGCTCTGGTCGGCATCGAAACGGACCGTGGCGCCGAAGAACCTGCGGAAAGGTGCCCGATCCGCCGGCGCGCGATGCGCAATCTGCACCTCCGAGGGCAGCCAGCCGCTGCCGCACAGCGCTCGCATCAGGTTGAAGCCGATGGCGAGTGCCGTATCCAGCACCTGGCCCCGTCCGCTGCCGGCCGCTTGCATGACCGTGTAGCTGAGTGCCGCAAAGCCGCCCCGTTCCGCCAGGCCAATCACGGCGCCACGATCATGAATGTGCAGGTAGCGCCCGAGTGCCACCAGTGCGCTGCGCACATCGGGCGAACTCTGCATCAGGAAGCCCACCGGGCCGAGCACCGACAGGCCGCCGCGCTGCCCGACCAGCAGGCCGAAGTGGTCGCAGCGAGTGACCTCGGCGCAGTGCTCGAGCAGCCGTGCCGCAACGTCGAACGGCAGCGTGTTGTCCGGCTCATCGAAGAACGCCACGTCGTACCCGAACGCGGCCAGCACGCCGGCCGCATCGATGGCGCGCTCCCGCAAAAGCGGCAGCAGCGCCATCAGCGGCGCGACTCGGACCCTGCCGGTGGTCACAATGCCTCCGGCAATCGGCGCCGTGCTGCGACCTGCCGGTGCCGCCGCGAGTCGGCTTGCGTGCTTGAGCAAGATTGACTTTCCTTGACAGGGTTGTCGCGCAATATCAATTCGGTGTCGGAAAAGATCAAGTGCAGTCCGGGCGAAGGGTAAAGAATCCCGGCGCGACAACGGCACGGCCGGGCGTCAGCGTCGGGCGTCGTCACCACAAAAAGAACCAGCAATTCCCGCAGGAGGAAACCAAGTGATCCGTTTCGGAGCCATTGCCTTCACCCTTGCCACTGCAGTGGCGCCCGCCGCGGTCTCGGCGCAATCGGCCGAGGCCTGGCGCTACCAGGCCAGCATCTACGCCTACCTCCCCACCCTCAGCGGCTCGACCACCTTCCCGCCGGCCAGCGGCGGCAGCGGCGCGAGCGTCGACATCGACACGATCCTCGACAACCTGAAGATGACCTTCATGGGATCGTTCGAGGCCAAGCGCGGCCAGTGGGGCGTCTTCACCGACGTCATCTACATGGATATCGGCGACAGCAAGTCCGGCTCGCGCGACCTGTCGATCGGCGGCGTGACGCTCCCGGCGGGCGTCAACGCCAACGTCGACTTCGACCTGAAAGGCTGGGCCTGGACACTCGGCGGCGCCTTCCAGGCCGTCAAGACGCCGGATGCCTACCTCGACGTCATCGGCGGCTTACGCATGCTCGACATCGAACAGTCGCTGGACTGGACCCTGACCGGCAATGTCGGCGCGGTCGCACTGCCCAACCGCACGGGCTCGCGCGGCGTCGGCCTGCAGAACTGGGACTTCATCGTCGGCGTCAAGGGCCGGGTGGCGTTTGGCGAGGGCCGCCGTTGGTACGCACCCTACTACCTCGACGCAGGCTTCGGCGACTCCGATGCCACCTGGCAGGCGTTGGCCGGGATCGGCTATTCATTCGACTGGGGCGACCTGTTCGCCTCGTGGCGCTACCTGGACTACGACATGAAGTCGGGCAAGGCCATCTCGTCGCTGACGTTCAACGGTCCGACGATCGGCGCGGTGTTCCGCTGGTGAACGCAGGCGCCCCGGCTGCTGACTGACATGTCGTCCTCGAACCCTGCGCAAGCACCCGGTTTGAAGTCCCGCCTGCGGGAGGAGCTGGTCGCCTACGTGCAGGTCAGCGCGTACCTCTACGTGTGCTTCGGCGCGGTGCAGTTGTACAAGGCAGCGATTCTCGGCGGGGCCGGTGTGCACTACGTCCCCCTCGGTGTGGCGCTGGCCAAGGCGCTCGTGCTGGGCAAGTTCATCCTGGTCGGCGGGTTGCTCGGGCGCCACGCCAGCGGCTCCATGCCGACGCTGCTGCATCGGGTTGCCGTGCGGTCGCTGCTGCTGCTGGTGTTCCTCGCCGCGCTGACTTTCGTCGAGGAGCTGGTGGTGGGCATGCTGCACGGTCACGCGCTGGCGGCCACGCTCGATGAACTGCTCGGCGCCAGGCTGCCGGAGATCGCGGCCTCGCTGTTCCTGCTTCTGCTGGTGCTGATCCCGCTCGTGACGGCCACCGAGCTGAACCGGGCCCTGGGTCACGTCACCCTGTGGCGCCTGCTCAAGACGGCGCCGCCTGCGGCTGCGGCGCCCCACGGGCACTGATTTTTGAAAGAGTGAGTAGATGGGTCGCTTGTTCCTGGCTACGGTGGTCCTGACCGTCGGCAGCGTGTCGGCACAGCAGTTCGTCTACCCATCGAAGGGGCAGTCGGCCGAGCAGCAGGAGAAGGACGAGTACGCGTGCCATCCGTGGGCCGTCCAGCATACGTGCTACGACCCGACCAAGCCACCACCGGCTCCGGCCCCTGCGCCGGCCGCGCCACCGCCCGCCACAACCGCCAGCGGCAGCGCGCCCGGTGCAGGCCTGAGAGGCGCGGCGCGCGGCGCGATCGTCGGCGAGATCGTGGCCGACGACGCCGGCGCTGGCGCGGCCGCGGGCGCGGTGGCAGCGCGCGGTGCCAGCCGGATCCAAAACAAGGCCGAGGCCCATAAGAAGCAGCAGGCCGCGGCCCAGCAGCAGAACTCGCAGCAGCAGGCCAATTACGGCAAGGCCCGCGCGGTATGCCTCGAAGGCCGCGGCTACGCCGTCAACCAAGTCACGCACGCATAACCGAAGGAGCAACAATGAATCACGGCAAGCAACTGATCGGCATCGCACTGGCAGCCGCCACCGTCATGACGGGGGCAGCGTTCGCGCAGCAGAAACCTGGCATCGACGGCGCCGCGCTGGTGGCCTCCGAGCCCGGCAAGGTGGCCGCCGGCGACATCGTGACCGCCACCGCCGTGGTGACGGCGATCGACGCCGCCACCCGCACGGTGACGCTGAAGGGTCCCCAGGGAAATACGTTCCGCGTCGTGGCCGGCCCCGAAGTCCGCAATTTCGCCCAGATCAAGGTCGGTGACGAACTGATCGTGACGCACGCCGAGGCGCTGTCGCTCGAACTGAAGAAAGGCGCCGCCGGACTGCGCGAGCGGGTGGAAAGCGAGTCCACCGAGCGCGCGCCAGCGGGTGCCAAGCCCGGGGGCATGACCGTTCGCACAGTGACCATCACCGCCAACGTGATCGCCGTCAACGCCCGCACGCAGACCGTGACACTGCGCGGCCCCGAGCACGTCGTCGACCTGCGCGTGCGTGACCCCGCGCAGTTCAAGCTGATCAAGGTCGGGGACCAGGTGGTGGCGCGCTACACCGATGCGCTTGCCATTTCGATGGAACCCAAGCGCTGATCGACCGCGCGCCCGCCCCCTCACTTTCCTCACGGAGTGTTCGAATGAAGGCTCGTACCCAGCGCCATGCGCTCACACCGATGCTCGCCGCCCTCTGCGCGACGGCCTCCTCGGCCCAGCCCGCGCTCGACCGCACCGTGTTGCCGGTGCGCGAGCCGGCCCGCAAGCCGATCACCGAACTCGACGCGCGCAAGGCCAAGATGCCGCCGCGCTTCGAGGTCAAGGCGCCGAAGGGGGCGCCCAACGTCGTGATCGTGCTGATCGACGACCTCGGCTTCGGCGCCACCAGCACCTTCGGCGGCCCGGTCCGACGCCGACGCTCGACCGGCTGGCGCAGAACGGCCTGCGCTACAACAATTTCCACACCACCGCGCTGTGCTCGCCGACGCGCGCGGCGCTGAAGTCCGGGCGCAACCATCACACGGTGAACATGGGCTTCATCACCGAGATGGCGACCGGCTTTCCCGGCGCCACCGGCCAGATTCCCAACGCCACCGCGCCGCTGGCCGAGATGCTGCGCCTGAACGGCTACAGCACCGCCGCGTTCGGCAAGTGGCACGAGACCGCGGCCTGGGAGGCCAGCGTCTCCGGCCCGTTCGACCGCTGGCCGACGCGGCAGGGCTTCGACAAGTTCTACGGCTTCATCGGCGGCGAGACCAACCAGTGGGCGCCGTACCTCTACGACGGCGTGACGCAGGTCGAACTGCCGAACGACCCGAACTACCACTTCATGACCGACATGACGGACAAGGCGCGTGCCTGGATCAAGTACCAGAAGGCGCTGACGCCGGACAAGCCCTTCTTCGTCTACTTCGCGCCCGGCGCCACGCACGCGCCGCACCACGTGCCCAAGGAGTGGATCGCCAAGCTGGAAGGGCAAGTTCGACCAGGGCTGGGACAAGCTGCGCGAGGAAACGCTGGCGCGCCAGATCGAGCTGGGCGTGGTTCCCGCCGGCACCAAGCTGGCGCCCAAGCCGCCGGCGATCAAGGACTGGGACAAGCTCTCGGCCGACGAGAAGCGGCTGTTCGCGCGCCAGGCCGAGGTGTTCGCCGCCTTCGTCGAGTACACCGACCACGAGATCGGCCGCATGCTGCAGGCGTTCGACGAAGTCGGCGAGCGCGACAACACGCTGGTCTTCTACATTGCCGGCGACAACGGCACCAGCGGCGAAGGCGGCCAGAACGGCATGTTCAACGAATACACCTACTTCAACGGCGTGCAGGAGAAGGTCGAGGACATGCTCAAGCTGATCGACAAGTGGGGCGGCCCCGAGACCTACCCGCACATGGCGGCCGGCTGGGCGGTGGCGCTTCGACGCGCCGTTCGGCTGGATGAAGCAGGTGCCCTCGGACTTCGGCGGCACGCGCAACGGCATGGTGGTGCACTGGCCGAAGGGCATCAAGGCGAAGAACGAGATGCGCACCCAGTTCAGCCACGTGATCGACGTCGCGCCGACGGTGCTGCAGGCGATCGGCCTGCCGGAGCCCAAGGTCGTGAACGGTGTCGCCGCAGATCCCGATCGAGGGCACCAGCCTTGCGTACACCTTCGACGACGCCAAGGCCAAGGAGCGCCACACCACGCAGTACTTCGAGATCGCCGGCAACCGCGCCATCTACCACGACGGCTGGTTCGCGCGCACGATCCACAGGGCGCCGTGGGAGCCCAAGCCGCGCCGCCCGCTGCAGGACAACTCGGCCTGGGAGCTGTACGACGTGCGCGCGGACTTCAGCCTGGCCAACGACCTGGCTGCGCAGAACCCGAAGAAGCTGGCCGAGCTGAAGGCCGTGTTCCTGAAGGAGGCCGAAAAACACGGCGCGCTGCCGCTGGACGACCGCGTGTTCGAGCGGCTCAATGCCGTTGCCGTCGGCCGTCCGGATCTGATGGGCGGACGCACGTCGCTGACGCTCGCCGAAGGCATGACCGGCATGATGGAGAGCGTCTTCATCAACGTGAAGAACCGCTCGAAGACCATCACCGCCGAGATCGAGGTGCCGGCCGGCGGCGGCAACGGCACCGTCATCGCGCAGGGCGGCCGCTTCGGCGGCTGGTCGCTGTACGTGAAGGACGGCGTGCCGGCCTACGACTACAACTTCCTCGGCCTGCAGCGCACGTCGATCGCGGGCAGCACGAAGCTGCCGCCAGGCAAGGCCACGCTGCAGTTCGAGTTCGCCTACGACGGCGGCGGCCCCGGCAAGGGCGGCAAGGGCACGCTATTCGTCAACGGCGAGAAGGTCGCCGAGGGCCGCATCGAGCACACCCAGGCCGGCCTCTTCTCGGCCGACGAAACCGCCGACGTCGGCATCGATCTCGGCACGCCGGTGGTCGAGGCGATCGGCGCCGAAGCAAAGTCGCGTTTCAACGGGCGGATACCGAAGCTCACGGTCCAGGTGAAGTAGCCGCGTTCCGAAACGCCCATCGTCAAAGAACTAGCAACGTACGAACAACCGGAGAAACCCACCATGCAATCGACATTTGCCAAGCGCCTGACGGCGACACTGGCGCGGTGCTGCGCCCTCGCTGCGGTGGCGGGCTTCGCGCTCGCCGCGCAGGCCCAGCCCGCGGGCATCGCGCCCGAAGCGCAGCGACTGCTGAAGGCCTCGACCGACTTTCTCGCCAGCCAGAAGCAGTTCAGCGCCGAGACGCGCAACACACTTGAGGTGGTACTGAAGTCCGGGCAGAAGATCGAGTTCAACCATGTGGCCCGGATGTCGGCGCAACGACCGAACAAGCTGCGCGCCGAACGTACTGGCGACCTCGTCAATCAGGTGTTCGTGTACGACGGCAAGTCGCTGACGCTCGCACAACCCGCAGGACAAGGTCTATGCCCAGGTGGCCGCACCCGACACGCTGGAGGCCATGCTCGAATTGGCGCGCACGAAGTACGACATCGTTGCGCCGGCCGGCGACCTGCTCAACAAGAACGCCTACGAGATCCTGATGGACGGGGTCACCGACGGCTTCGTGGTCGGCAAGGCGGTGATCGAGGGCGTGCGCTGCGACCATCTGGCGTTCCGCGCCCCGCACGTCGACCTGCAGATCTGGGTCCAGGAGGGCGCACAACCCCTGCCGCGCAAGCTCGTGATCACCACGCGAGACCTGGAGAACGCGCCGCAGTTTGCGGTCACGGTCACCAAGTGGAACCTGAAGCCGACCTTCGGCGCGCAGACCTTCTCCTTCACACCTCCAGCCGGCGCGAAGAAGGTCGACTTCCTTCCGCGCTGAAGCCAGGGACATCGACATGACAGAAGCCAAGATCTACAAGGCGCTCGTGATCGCCGCGGCGCTGCCGCTGCTGTACCTGGCGGACGTAGCGCCCGATGCGGCGCCGGCCCTGACCCTGATCCGCGAAGCGCACGCCATCGTGGGCGCCCCCATGACGCCGGTCTCGGTGGCCGGCGTGGCTCGGCGCACCACCGTCCGTGCAGTGTCGGCGACGGCGGCCACGTCGGCCGCCTCACAGCAACAGGCCGCCACCGCCCAGCAGCAGCAGGCGACGGCCCAGCAACAGGCGGCGACCGCGCAGCAGCAGGCCACCACCGCGCAGCAGCAGGCGGCGGCCGCCGCACGGCCCCCGGGCGCACCGGCAGTCGGCAGCGTGGTCAACGCCCTGCCAGCCGGCTGCAAGCCGGAGACCAAAAGCGGCGTCGAGTACCAGAACTGTGGCGGCGTCTACTACCGCTCGGCCTTCCAGGGCAACAACCTGGTCTACGTAGCGCAGTAGCCGTGGTCGACACGGTGCTGCTCGACAGGAGGACACGATGAAGTACAGATTTCGGATCGGTGCGGGCGCATTCACGATGGGTGCTGCGATGATGCTGGGGCTGGCCGGCCCGGCCATGGCGGTCGACCCCGGTGTCGGCGTCGGCAAACCCGGGCCGGGTGTGACGCGCGGCGTGGGCGCGCCGGGGGTCGGCGTGGCTGACCCGGGCATCAACCAGCCCGGCCGCGCTGGCAACGTGGGCGCGCCCGGCGTCGGCGCGCCAGGGGTCGGCGTGGCACCGGGCGTGGGTGTCGGCGCACCCGGCGTCGGCGTGGCGCCGGGCGTGGGCGTGGGTGCGCCTGGCGTCGGCGTGGTGGACCCGGGCCTGAACCAGCCCGGCGTGGCCGGCAACGTGGGCGGTGTCGCCCGGCGGTCCGTCCGCTAGCAACCCGGCCTGTGGCCGGATTACTGGCCGCCCGCACGAAACAAAGGCAAGAGCGACGCAATGTTCAGCGCAAGCAGGTTGGGGGTAACGAGTGATCTGAAGACCCTGCCTGCCGCCGTCCTCCCTGTTGCGATGGTCTTCGTGACCTTCCCGGCCCAGGCAACGACCACAGAAAACTGGCGAATCCAGGCCGCGCTGAACCAGGAACTGCCCGCTGTCGGCGACAAATCAGCGTTTCCGCAGACCGGCGGGTCCGGCAACTCGACAGCCCCTCGGGCTTGCACGAGATGTGCGTCAGCGGCCCGACGACAGCCGGCGCGTCAAGTGAAATCCGGCCGGCCCGTGCAGCGGATCACGACGATATGAGCATGGAGCGAAACGCACCGAGGCCCGGCCTGCACGTCCTGGCCAAGCCGATCGGCTCGATCTGCGACATCGCCTGCGACTACTGCTTCTATCTCGAGAAGCGCGAGCTGTACCCGCGCGGCGAGCACTTCAAGATGCCGGACGAAGTGCTCGCCCGCTACATCGAGCAGTACGTCGAGTCGCAGCCCGGTCCGGTGGTCGAGTTCGTCTGGCACGGCGGCGAGCCGACCCTGCTCGGCGTGGAGTTCTATCGCCGCGTGGTCGAGCTGCAGCAGCCGTTCCGAGGGAAGAAGGAGATCCGCAACACGCTGCAGACCAACGCGATGCGGCTGGACGACGACTGGTGCGCGTTCTTCAAGCAGAACGACTTTTTCATCGGCGTGAGCCTGGACGGGCCGCGCGAGATCCACGACCGCTACCGCAAGGACCGCAAGGGCCTCGGCACCTTCGACCGCGTGATGGACGGCGTGCGTCTGCTGCAGAAACACGGCGTCGAGTTCAACGCGCTCGCCTGCGTCGGCCGAGAGACCGCGCACCACCCGCTCGAGGTCTACCGCTTCTTCAAGGACACGGGCATCCACTACATCCAGTTCACGCCGATCATCGAGCGCGAGCCGGACACCGAGACAAAGGCGATCAAGTTCTGGCTGGCGCGGCCATCGGTGCTCGACCGGCCCGAGCCGAACACCCAGGTCACGCCCTGGACCGTCGAGCCCGAGGCTTACGGTGACTTCCTGATCGCCATCTACGAGGAGTGGGTGCGCAAGGACGTCGGCACCACCTTCGTCATGAACTTCGAGTGGGCGCTGACGGCCTGGGTCGGGCAGCCCTCGCCCGTGTGCATCTTCTCGAAGCAGTGCGGCCGCGCAGTGGCGCTGGAGCACGACGGGAGTCTCTTCGCCTGCGACCATTACGTGTACCCGGAGTACAAGCTCGGCAACGTGCTGAGCGACAACCTCGGCGCGATGGTCGAGCAGTCCGTGGCCAACGGCTTCGGTCCGCATAAGGAGAAGAGCCTGCCGCGCTACTGCCAGCAGTGCGAGGTGAAGGAAGCCTGCTGGGGCGGCTGCCCGAAGCACCGCTTCGCCACCACGCCGGATGGCGAGCCCGGCCTGCACTACCTGTGCGCCGGCTACAAGAAGTTCTTCCGCCACATCCGCAAGTACCTGCGGGCGATGACCACGCTGCTGGAGAACGACCTGCCGGTGTCGCTCGTCATGCAGGCGGTCGACGGGCCGCTGATCGTGACGCCCGGCGTCAACACCGCGCCGCCAGTTGCGGATCGGCGGTCGGCGCCCTCGACCTGAACAGAGAGCCGAACTGCGCCATGCCGATCCGAAGCGCCCACGCCATCGCACTGCTTGCGTCCCTTCTTGCGCTGCCCGCGCAGGCCAAGCCCTCGGCCGAAGAACTGGCCAAACTCGCACAGAACCCGGTCGGCAACCTGATCAGCGTGCCGTTCCAGAACAACACCAACTTCGATGTGGGGCCGCTCGAGGGTACGCAGAACATCCTCAACATCCAGCCGGTGATCCCGTTCGAGTTGAATCCGGACTGGAACCTGATCACACGCACCATCATTCCGCTGATCTGGCAGCCCGAGTTCGTGGCCGGACAGGGCCGACGCAACGGCCTCGGAGACATCCAGTTGTCCGCCTTCGCCTCGCCGAGCCAGCCCGGCGCCGGCGGCCTGATCTGGGGTGCGGGCGCCATCGTGCAGATGCCGACCAACACCGATAGTCTCGGCAACAAGAACTGGGGGCTGGGTCCGACCGCGGTGGTGCTGAAGCTGCAGCCGGGTAACCCGTGGGTCTACGGGCTGCTGGTCAACAACCTGTGGTCGCTTTCCGGATCCGAGCGCGGCGGCAGCTACAACACCTTCCTGATGCAGCCTTTCCTCAACTACAATCTGCCCGGCGGCACCTATATCAACACCGTGCCGGTCATCACCGCGAACTGGAAGGCCGACAGCGGCGAGCGCTGGACCGTTCCACTCGGTGCCGGCATCGGGCACATCTTCCATTGGGGACCGCTGCCGGTGAATATGCAGCTGGGTGCGTACTACAACGTGGTGCGGCCGGACAACGGCGCGACATGGCAGGCGCGCTTCCAGATGCAGTTCATGTTCCCGAAGTAGCAGCGCGCAGATCAGGGGCAAGGATGTCGGCAGCTTTGGTCGCGATCGTCGTGTTCGTCTGCACCTTCGGCGGTGCGCTGATCGGGGTCGCCCTGCAGCAGCACCTGCCGGCGGACCACCGCGCGGGCGACTCCCGCGAGACAGTCAGGGTCACGATGGGCCTGATCGGCTCGATGACGGCTCTGGTGCTTGGGCTGGTGACCGCGTCCGCCAAGGACTCCTACGACGGCGTGGACGATGCCGTCCGCAAGACGGCGGTAGACCTGCTGGCGCTGGACCGCACGCTGTCCCGGTTCGGCCCCGAGGCGCAGCCGATCCGCACCGGCCTGAAGAGCGCGGTGGGGCGCGCATCGACGAGATCTGGCCCACGCAAGGTTCAAGTGCAGCGGCGACGTTGCGGCCGTCCCGTCTAGCTACGGTGCACGAAAGCGTCGCCGACCGGATCCGCGGCCTGCCCGAGGACACCGACCTGCGCAAGGCGCTGCGGGCGCGCGCGGTCGATCTGTCCGAACAGCTGCTGCAGGAGCGCTGGCTGACGGTGTCGCAGGCTTCCGCACCGGTGCCGACGGCGTTCCTCGTGATCCTGGTGTTCTGGCTGACGGCGACCTTCGGCAGCTTCGGCCTGTTCGCGCCGCGGAACCACACGGTGCACGCCACGCTCTGTCTGGGCGCCGTCTCGGTATCGGCGGCTCTGTTTCTCGTGCTCGAACTCGCCACGCCCTTCGAAGGCGCAATCATGGTGTCCGCCGAACCGGTGCAGCGCGCCCTCGCGCTGATGGCCCAGTGATGCATCTTGCCGTCGCAGCGCCGCCCGTGACACGCCAGGCCAGCGACGCCTCAACCCATGTCCGGCCGAGCAGCGTGCCCAGGGCGCATCTTCGGCCGCCACGCAGGGCAACCGCAGTTCGCTCGAAGGCCTGCAGCGCGAAGCCCAGCACCGCGAGCGCGGGTCGTTCCAGAGCCAGCAGTTCGAGCGCTCGCGAAGCGGCGGCGGCTACGGTCGTCGTCGCTGAGCACCTCTTCTTTCCAAACCTCGCACAAGCGCAAGACTGCCTTGGAAACCACACGCCGAACCGCACTCGCCACCGCGATGCCCGTCGCCCTGCCCGCCTTGGTGCAGGCGCAGGGCGCAGCGAAGCCCGCCGCGTTGTCCACGCCGTCGGACATCGAATTCCTCAAACAGAAGATCAAGGCTGACAAGAAGCTCGCGGTGGCCGACAACCTGGTGCTGACCGAGGGCGAAGCCAACGGCTTCCGGCCGCTCTTTGACGAGTACGACAAGGGCCTCGCCGAGGTGAACCAGCGCCGGGGCCAGGCCATCCGCGCCTACGCCGGCGCCTACCACGAGCGCAGCACCGCAACGACGTCGCGCGCCAGCTGATGAAGAACGAAGCGATCGGCATAAAGGGCGACGGGTTCAAGCCCGAGTGCACGCTGATGCAAAAGCCAGAGAGCATGATCGGCGGCATGAAGGCGGTGCGCCACCTGCAGATCGAGACCAAGGTCCGCGCCGTGATCAAGGCCGCATTGGCAGACGGCATTCCTCTCAGCAATCGAGGGGATCTGGGGCAGGGAGGATGAGATGGCGGTGAAGCGTGCGGCGTCCGTGCTGTCGTTGGCCGCCATGGTTCTCGCGGGGTCACCCTCTGCGCGGGCCTGCGGCTATCACGATCCGTTGCAGCTCAATCGCGGCATGCTCAACCTGTCCTACCCAGAATCGCTGCACGTACACACCGCCGTCTGGATGGCGCAGCTCGACGGCACGCTGCCGCGCCGCGACGCAAGCGCAACCAGCGACGAGCAGCCCGAGATGCTCAGGGCGATGCTCGCTTATCGCAACACCGTGCGCACACTCGAGGCGGCCCGCGCCCGGCTGGAAAGCGGGCAGCCTCACAGTGCGAAGCCGCCGATTGCGGTGTTGCTGATCGGGCCCATGCTCTGGGTCCGCTTCGAACAGGCCGAGGCAAGGCTGCAGATGGTTCCGCACGTCGACGGGCCGGCCCGAGGCGACGTTGTCGTGATCACCGACGCGCCGGTCATGGCCGCACTGGTTGATGGAAGTATGACGGCCGGGCGAGCGCGCGCGATGGGTCTGGTTCGCTATTACGGCGCGCCACAGGGCGTGGAACAAGCGGCAGCGACGCTCGACCAGCTGACACCGATCCCGAACGAAAATTCATTGCAGAACGCCGCCGTAGAGTCACGACCTTCGCAGTAAAGTGGCGAGACGACCCATCCGGGGCCAAGCACCGGTACCGCAGGACCAGGAGAAGAACATGCCGAAACCGAAATTGAAGTCGATCGTAAAGGCGGCTTGCCTTGTTTTTCTCGCAGGGGGCGTTGCAGGATTGGCCTCGGCCGAGCAGGCCGGCGTGGGCATTGCCAACACGGCCGACAAGGCGCGGATCGAAAACGCGTTCTCGAAGAAGCCCGGCTACTCGCCCTACGCGGGGCGCAACTTCCCGACCCGGCCGCTGTTCGGCGATACCCATATGCATACGGGCTTCTCGATGGACGCCGGCGCCTTCGGTGCGCGACTGACGCCGCGCGACGCCTACCGCTTCGCGCGCGGCGAGGAGCTCGCCTCCAATTCCGGCCAGCCGGTGAAGCTGGCGCGCCCGCTCGACTTCCTGGTGGTGGCCGATCACTCCGACGGCATGGGCTTCTTCCCGCAGCTGATGAGCGGCGACCCGGCGCTGCTCGCCACGCCGCAAGGGCGCAAGTGGTACGACCAGATCCGCGGCGGCCAGGGCGCCGAGGCGACGATGGACATCATCGTCAGCTTCGGCCAGGGCAAGATGCCCAACGGCTTCCCGCTGCCGGGTACGACGTCGTATCGCAACGCCTGGCTGGAGACGATCAAGGCCGCCGAGGCCTACAACGACCCCGGCCGCTTCACCGCCTTCATCGGCTTCGAGTGGACGTCCAACACCGGCGGCAACAACCTGCACCGCAACGTGATCTTCCGCGGCAACGGCCAGCAGGCCCAGCTCGTCGAGCCCTACACCACGCTCAAGCCACTGGGCAGCGACAACCCGACCGACCTGTGGAAGTGGATGGCGATGGCGCAGGACAAGACCGGCAGCGAGGTGCTGGCGATCGCGCACAACGGCAACCTGAGCAACGGCCAGATGTTCCCGATGGTCGAGGCGTTCGGCAAGAAGATCGACCGCGAGTACATGGAAGACGCGCGCGCGCTGGGAGCCCCTCTACGAAGCCACGCAGACCAAGGGCACGGGCGAGGCGCACCCGGCACTGTCACCCAACGACGAGTTCGCCGACTTCGAACTCTGGGACAAGGGCAACCTCGACGGCACGGTGGCGAAGACGAAGAACATGCTGCCGCTCGAGTACGCACGCTCGGCCTTGAAGAACGGCCTGCTGCTCGAGCAGGAGCTCGGCGCCAACCCCTACAAGTTCGGCATGATCGGCAGCAGCGACGCGCACACCGGGCCTTGCGGCGATGGAGGAGGACAACTTCTTCGGCAAGACCGCGGCGCAGGAACCCAGCCCGGAGCGCATGACCAAGGCGTTCTTCGACAACCCCAAGACCGGCGTGAAGATCATGGACTGGGAAGTCGGCGCCTCGGGTTACGCCGCGGTGTGGGCGACCGAGAACACGCGCGAAGCGATCTTCGATGCGATGAAGCGCCGCGAGACCTATGCCACCACCGGCCCGCGCATGGCGGTGCGCTTCTTCGGCGGTTTCGACTTCGACGCGAAGGATGCGCAACACCGCTTGCCGGCCGAGATCGGCTATGCCAAGGGCGTGCCCATGGGCGGCGACCTGAGCCGCGCGCCGAACGGCAAGTCGCCGACCTTCCTCGTCGCGGCGCTGAAGGATCCGATCGGCGCCAACCTCGACCGCATCCAGATCGTCAAGGGCTGGGTCGACCGAGCCGGCAAAGCGCAGGAGAAGGTCTACGACGTGGCCTGGAGCGGCGGCCGCAAGCCCGCCGCCAACGGCAAGGTGCCGCCGGTGGGCAGCACGGTGGATGTTGCCAACGCGACGTGGACGAACACGATCGGCGCGCCCGAGCTGATCGCGGTGTGGAAGGACCCCGACTTCCGCGCCAGCGAGCGAGCGTTCTACTACGCCCGCGTGCTCGAGATCCCGACCCCGCGCTGGACCGCGTACGACGCCAAGCGCCTCGGCAGTCAGCCGCTGCCGGGCACGCGCATGACGCTCCAGGAGCGCGCGTACACATCGCCGATCTGGTACACGCCGAACTGAGCGTGGATCATCGGCATCGAAGGCGGCCGGCGACGGGCCGCCGGCGGCCGTGCGGCCGCGATGGGTCATGCGCATGAAGATGCTGCTGCGCGAGCCGCTGCTGCACTTCCTGGCGCTCGGGGCGCTGCTGTTCGTGCTGTTCGACGTCTTTGGCGGCGAGGGGGGCGGCACGCAGCGCATCGTCGTCGGTGCCGGGCAGATCGCGCAGCTCGAAGCGGGGTTCACCAAGACCTGGCAGCGAGCGCCGACCGACGCCGAGCTGAAGGACCTGGTCGACGAGTGGGTGCGCGAGGAGATCGCCACCCGCGAGGCGGTGGCGCTCGGCCTGGAGCGCGACGACACCGTGATCCGCCGCCGGTTGCGGCAGAAGTTCGAGTTCATGACCGAGGACGTGCTCGACGCCGCGCCGCCGAGCGACGCCGAACTGCAGGCCTTCCTCGATACCTACCCCGATAACTTCCGCCGCGAGCCACGGCTCAGCTTCCGCCAGGTGATGCTCGACCCGCAGCGCCGCGGCGCGGCGCTGGACAAGGACGCACGCGAGCTGCTCGCGCGATTGCAGGCCGCCGGCGCGGACGCGAACCTGGGAGCCCTCGGTGCGCTCGGCGACTCTCGCCTTCTGCCCGAAGCGCTTGCCAGCGCGTCGCTGCGCGACGTGGCGCGCCTGTTCGGCGAGGCGTTCGCCGGTGAACTGCTCAAGGTCGAGCCGGGGCGCTGGAGCGGCCCGGTGCGGTCGGGCTACGGCGTGCACATGGTGCTGGTCACGGCGCGCGAGGCCGGCGGTCTGCCGGCACTGGCCGACGTGCGGCCGCTCGTCGAACGCGATTTCATGGCCGAGCGGCGCCGACGCGCGCTCGATGCGCGCTACGCAGAGATGCTCGAGCGCTACCGGGTCGTTGTCGAACCTCGGGCCTCGCCGCCAGGCAGCGGGGGGCCGAAGTGATGCGCGTGTGGCGTGTTGTGCGCGCAGCGCTCACCTGGCTCGTGCTGGGGCTGGCCGCAGGCACCGCGTCGGCACATGAGTTGCGCCCCGGCGTGCTCGAGCTGCGCGAGACCCGGCCGGGCACCTATGCGCTGCTCTGGAAGCGGCCCGCCGGTGGCGAGGTCGACATCCGCATCGCGCCCGCGCTGCCCGCCGAATGCCGCTTCGCGGCGCCCGGCTTATCGCAGCTCACACCGGGCGCGCTGGTGGTGCGGGGCACGCTCGTCTGCGACGGCGGGCTGCGCGGGCGCACGATCGCGATCGTAGGGCTCGAGTCGACGCTGACCGATGTGCTCGTGCGTGTCGACCATGCCGACGGCTGGCAGGAGACGCACCTCGTCAAGCCGATGGACCCGACGGTGACGCTCGGTGAGCAAACGACGGCATGGCAGCGCTCGGGCGCGTACATTCGTCTCGGCATCGAGCACATCCTGCTCGGCGTCGATCACCTGCTGTTCGTGCTCGGGCTGCTGCTGATCGTGCGCGACCGCTGGATGCTGGTGAAGACCGTCACCTCGTTCACATTCGCCCACAGCATCACGCTGGCGATCGCCACGCTCGGCTATGCCAGCGCGCCGCTGCTGCCGCTGAACGCGGCGATCGCGCTGTCGATCCTGTTCCTTGGCCCGGAGATCGTGCGCGTGTGGCGCGGCCAGACGAGTTTCACGATCCGTCACCCCTGGGTCGTCGCGTTTGCGTTCGGCCTGCTGCACGGCTTCGGCTTCGCCAGCGGCTTGACGGCGATGGGCCTGCCGAAGGCGGAAATTCCGCTGGCGCTGCTGCTGTTCAACATCGGCGTCGAGATCGGCCAGATCGCTTTCGTGGTACTCGTCGTGCTGCTCGAACGCGCGTTCCGAGTACTGCAAATACACTGGCCGCGGCTGATTGCGGCACTGCCTGGCTACGCGGTCGGCTCGCTCGGCGCGTACTGGACGATCCAGCGGACGATGCTGCTCCTGGGAGGATGGCGATGAGGCACAGCACTTTGTTCCGAACAGCCAGCGCACGATGGCTGTGGCTGACCATGGCTATCGTGACCACGGGGCCTGCGTGGGCACACGAGCAGCAGGGCCAGGCCGCGGGCTTCGTCACCGGCCTGCTGCACCCGGTGTCCGGGCTCGATCACGTGCTGGCGATGCTCGCGGTCGGCCTGTGGGGCGCACAGCTCGGCGCGCCGGCAATCTGGCTGCTGCCGGTGACGTTTCCGCTGGTGATGGCGATCGGCGGCTTCCTCGGCCTCGTCGGCATCGGCCTGCCGGGCGTCGAGATCGGCATCGCGCTGTCCGTGCTGCTGCTCGGCTTGATGGTGGCCTTCGGCGCGCGGCCGCAGCTCGCGGTGGCGGCCATGCTGGTGGGCGTGTTCGCCATCTTCCATGGCCATGCGCACGGCACCGAGTTGCCGCCGGGCCAGAGCGGGCTGCTGTACAGCGTCGGCTTCGTCGCGGCGACCGGGTGCCTGCATGCGCTGGGCATCCTGATCGGCACGGTGCACCGCTGGCAGGCGGGCAGGACGGCGCTGCGCCTTACCGGCGTCGCCATCGCCACGGCGGGGATCGCATTCCTCTGGCGAGGGATTTCATGAAATCGGCCATGACGCACGGCACGCCCACGGCCACCCTTCACGCTGCGGGTCTGGTGGCTGCGATGCTGCTGCCGGGACCGGCGGCAGCGCATCTGGTCGACACCGGCTTGGGCCCGGTGTACGACGGCATCTCTCATGTGCTCCTCAGCGCCGACGATCTGCTGCCGGTACTCGGCCTGGCGCTGCTTGCCGGATTGAACGGGCAGCTCACGGGCCGGCGCGCCTTGTTCGCAATCGCGCTGGCCTGGTTGTGTGGCGGCCTCCTGGGCTACCTGTCGGGGCCGGCCGCTGTGCCGGGGCTGGCGACGACCTTTTCACTGCTGATCATCGGCACACTGGTGGCGCTGGATCGGCGGTTGACACCGATGACCGTGGTAGCGCTGGCGGCGGCGCTCGGGCTGGTCCACGGCTGGTTCAACGGCGCCGGCATCGCCGCTGCCGAGCGCAGCGTGCTTGCGCTCGCGGGCATCACGGGAACCATCTTCGTCCTGGTTGCGCTTCTGGCCGCTTTCGTGGTGCAGCTCAAGGCGCCGTGGACGCGCATCGCGGTGCGCGCAGGCGGCAGCTGGATCGCTGCCGTCGGCGTGCTGATGCTGGGGTGGGGACTGCGCCCCGCTTGAGCCTGACCCCAGGCAGCCTCAGCGGCTAGGAGCGGATCGCTGCGTCGCCGGCCAGCGCGCGAATGTGTGCGGCCACGGCCGGCGTCACCGCGTGATTCGCCTGCAGCCAGTCGAGGATCGCGAGGGCCGACGCCGGGCTGGCGGCGTAGCCCTGAGCCCACGCCGCGATCAGGCGTCGCAGCGCCGTCTGGCGTTGTTCGATGCGCCGTTCCAGCGCAAACGGATCGCGCAGTGCGCGCGGCTGGCGGCGTTCGACCAACTGCAGCACGCGGTCGACGGCGTGCACCTGGATCAGCCGCATCGCGGCCAGCGTCTCGCCGCGCGCCAGCCGCTGCAGGCCGACGAGCAGGTTCGACAGGATCTCGCCGACCAGCCAGGCCTCGTCCGGCAGCTCCGCTGGCGGCAGCGGCACCTGCGGCGCAGCCAGCCGCGCATCGAGCTCGTCGCTCCGCCAGACCCAGCGGCCCGGCGCGAACGCAATGCGCTCGAGTTCGGCAGGCTCGAACACGGCGAACTCGCAGAACACGCCATCGTCCATCAGCGCCTTGTGGCCGTCGGCCGTGTTGCGGAAGTGCCAGACCAGCGGCTGCGCGGCGGCCAGCCAGTCGAGCGCATCGATGTAGCGCGCCTTGGCGCCCGCGCGGACGATGACAAAGAAGTCGAGATCGGAATACGCGTCCAGCCGACCGGTGTCGCAACCCACCGAGCCCAGGCCGAGCAGCCCGAGCGCATCGGACCGAGCCGCCAGCGCACCGCCGATGGCGTCGAGCCGCTCGAGCAGCACTGCGCGCGTCATGCGCCGCCGTCAGACGCGGTTGACGTTGCGCTCGACGAAGCCGGCATAACCGGCGGGGCTGTCGCCCGCGCCCACCGCGCGCACGCAGTCCAGGTAGTACTCGATGTGGCCGCCGTTGCCGCCCGGGCAGTCAGTGCGCTTCTGCTTGACGAGGCCGTGGATGTCGGTCTCGAAGCCGGGGAAGCTGGCATTGAATTCACGCGCGAACTTGAGAAAGCGCACGATCGTCGCGTTGACCCGCTCGCCGGGCACCAGCAGCGGAATGCCGGGCGGATAAGGCGTCAACAGCACCGCCGAGATGCGGCCTTCGAGTTCATCCACCGGTACGCGGTCCACGTCCCAGTGCGTCATCGCGGCGTAGGCATCGGCCGGCTTCATCACCGGCTCCATGTCCGACAGGTACATCTCCGTGGTCAACCGCGCGATGTCGTTCTTCGCGTACTCCGCGTGGATCGCGTTGCACAGGTCGCGCAGGCCCATCGTCTCGTAGCGCGGATTGGCGCGCAGGAACTCCGGCATCACGCGCCACAGCGGCTGGTTGTGGTCGTGGTCATCCTTGAACTGCTGCAGCTCGGTGACCATCGTGTTCCAGCGGCCTTTGGTGATGCCGATCGTGAACATGATGAAGAACGAGTACAGGCCGGTCTTCTCGACGATGATGCCGTGCTCGGCCAGGTACTTGGTGACGATCGCCGCCGGAATGCCGTGCTCGGCAAAGTTGCCGTCGACGTCCAGCCCGGGCGTGATGACGGTGGCCTTGATCGGATCGAGCATGTTGAAGCCCGGCGCCAGCCGGCCGAAGCCGTGCCAGCGGTCATCGGCGCGCAGGATCCAGTCCTCGCGGGTGCCGATGCCTTCATCGGCGAGTTCATGCGGCCCCCACACCTGGAACCACCAGCTCTGCGCGCCGAACTCCGCGCCGACCTTGCGCATCGCGCGCCGGAAGTCGAGCGCCTCGGCGATCGACTCCTGCACCAGCGCGGGGCCGCCTGGCGGCTCCATCATCGCCGCCGCCACGTCGCAGCTCGCGATGATCGCGTACTGCGGCGAGGTCGACACGTGCATGTGATACGCCTCGTTGAACTGGAAGCGGTCCAGGTGTTCCTTCTCGGAGTCCTGCACCAGGATCTGCGAGGCCTGCGACAGCCCCGCCAGCATCTTGTGCGTGCTCTGGGTGGCGAACACCATCGAGTGCTTGGGGCGCGCGCGGCCGTTGGCCACGTCGCCCGCACTTGCGCCGCCAATGGCGTGCATGTCGCGATAGAAGGAGTGGAACGCCGCGTGCGGCAGCCACGCCTCGTCGAAGTGCAGCGAGTCGATCACGCCGTCGAGGTGGGCCTTGATCGTCTCGACGTTGTAGATGACGCCGTCATACGTGCTCTGCGTGATGGTCAGCACGCGCGGCTTGACCTTGCGGCCCGCGAGCAGCGGGTGGGCGTCGATCTTGCGCTGGATCGACTCCGGCTGGAACTCCTCGAGCGGGATCGGGCCGATGATGCCAAAGTGGTTGCGGGTCGGTGTCAGGAACACCGGGATCGCGCCGGTCATGATGATCGAGTGCAGCACGCTCTTGTGGCAGTTGCGGTCGACCACCACCACGTCGCCCGGCGCCACCATGTAGTGCCAGACGATCTTGTTGGCCGTGCTGGTGCCGTTGGTGACGAAGAACAGGTGGTCCGAGCCGAAGATGCGCGCGGCGTTGCGCTCGCTCGCCGCCACCGGCCCGGTGTGATCGAGCAGCTGGCCCAGTTCCTCCACCGCATTGCAGACGTCCGCGCGCAGCAGGTTCTCGCCGAAGAACTGGTGGAACATCTGCCCGACTGGGCTCTTCAGAAACGCCACGCCGCCCGAGTGGCCCGGGCAGTGCCACGAGTACGAGCCGTCCTGCGCGTAGTGGGTGAGCGCACGGAAGAACGGCGGCGCCAGCGTGTCGAGGTAGGCGCGCGCCTCGCGGATGATGTAGCGGGCGACGAACTCCGGCGTGTCCTCGAACATGTGGATGAAGCCGTGCAGTTCGCGCAGCAGGTCGTTCGGCAGGTGACGCGAGGTGCGCGTCTCGCCGTACAGGAAGATCGGGATGTCGGCGTTGCGCCAGCGGATCTCGCGCACGAACTTGCGCAGCGCGGTGACCGCCTCGTTCTCGATCGTGGTCGGGTCGTCGATCACGCCGGCGAACTGCTGCGGCGAGTCGGCGAATTCCTCGTCGTCGATCGACAGCACGAAGGCGCTGGCGCGGCTCTGCTGCTGGGCGAAGCTCGCCAGGTCGCCGTAGCTGGTGACGCCGATCACCTCGACACCCTCGCCCTCGATCGCCTTGGCCAGCGCCCGGATGCCCAGGCCGCTCGAGTTCTCGGAGCGGAAGTCTTCGTCGATGATGACGATCGGAAAGCGGAATCGCATGGGGCCTCGGGGACCGGCGGCAGGCCGGCTGATGCAGGGTGGGTGGGGACGCGGTTGCGGGCAGTTCGGACTATTCGGGCAGTGCCCGTCGCGGCGGTGGGGCCGGCGGTGCAGACCATGAGGCGCATCCCGAAGGGCGGCGATTATCGACCGCGAGCCTGACGTGTCAAGGACATGCGCCCGCGTTTCCGCCGGGCGGCGGCGCGGCGTGCATCGATGCTGAACGCATTCCGCGGTCGCGGGCCGCGCGCCGGCGCCGTGACGGTGGGCACCGACCGCGCTGCTAAGCTCGTCTCGCCTCGCCGCCCACGCTCGGCCCTAACCTAAGTTCCGAGCGTACGCCGGCGCCCGAAAGCGGCGACCCGCAGCCTCTCGAACGCGGTCTCGCCACCGTTCAGCATCGATGCCCATGAACCTGAAGGCCCTGGTGGCCGCCTCGGTCGGCGGCCTGCTGATCACCGCCAACGAAGAGCCGCGCCTGCCCGCCGGCTGGACCCGGCAGGCCACGGTGGAGGCCGATCGCGCCTGCACCGCCGGGCTCGACCTGAGCCTGGCCGAGCGCGGCAAGCGCTTGCTGGCGATCGAATGCACGCGCAGTATCGACGGCTACATCACGGTCAGCCAGACCATCGCCGCCGACGAGTTCCGCGGCAAGCGGGTGCGTTTCGCGGCCCGCATCAAGGCCGACAAGGTGCGCGGCTGGAGCGGCCTGGTGATGCGCATCGTGACCGCCGACCAGCGCGTGCTGGGCTTCGACGACATGAGTACGCGTCCGGTGCGAGGGACGGTCGACTGGCGCGACGCCGCGGTGATCCTCGACGTGGCGCCCGAGGCCACCACGATCAGCTTCGGCCTGCGGCTGAACGACGGCGCCGGCAAGGTCTGGCTCGACGAGCTGAAGTTCGAGGAGGTGCCGGCCGACGATCCCAGCATCTCGATCAACCTGCGCCCGGTGCTGCCGTCGCGTCCGCAGAACCTCGGCCTCGAGTGAGCCGATGAGGGTGAGCCGATGAGGCGCTGGCTGCCCTGGTCGGACCTGCCCGCGCAGGTCGAAAGCGGCGTGCTGGCCGAGTTCAGCTTCAGCGGCGCGCGCTTCGGCCTGCCGGCCTTCGCTCTGGTGCTGGCCACAGCCTGGCTGCTGCTCGGCTGGCAGGGCTGGGTGCAGCACCTGGTCGAGCTGTGGGTCGCCTACGCCGTGGCCTTCCTTCTGCTGGCCTGGCTGCGCTGGCGCAGCGGCGCCTGGATCGCGGCGCGGCCGCTGGCGCTGGTGGTGCTGGCGGGCCCGCTGTTCGGCGCCGCGCTGGCGGTGCCGATCGCGCTGGCGCCGTCGCTGCCCGAGGAGCGCACCGGGGCCGCGATCCTCGGCCACATGGGCGTTGCGTTCCTGTTCGCGACGACGCTGGTGCTGATGCAACTGTCGTTCGGCCTGGTGCTGCAGCGGCAGCGCCGCCAGGCCGAGACCCGCCAGCGCGCCCTGATGCTGGAGCGCGAAGTGCTGGCCTCCCGCCTGAGCGTGCTGCAGGCGCAGATCGAGCCGCACTTCCTCTACAACACCCTGGCCAACGTGCAGGTGCTCACGCGCAAGGACCCCGCTGCCGCCGAGCAGATGCTCACGCACCTGATCGACTACCTGCGCAGCGCCATGCCGGCGATGCGCAGCACCCGCTCCACGCTCGGCCGCGAGTTCCAGCTGGCACACGCGTTCCTGTCGATCATGCAGTTCCGCATGGGTGAGCGACTGGCGTTCTCGGTCGATGCACCGGCCGACCTGCTGGAATCCGAGTTCCCGCCGACCGTGGTCGGCACGCTGCTGGAAAACGCGATCAAGCACGGCCTGGAGCCGGCCCGCTCCGGCGGCCGCATCGATCTGACCGCGTGGTGCGAAGGCACACAGCTGGTGGTGCAGGTGGCCGATACCGGGATCGGCTTCTCCGACAGCAGCGGCAGCGGCGTAGGCCTGGCCAACGCGCGCGAACGGCTGCGCATGCTGTACGGCCCGCAAGCCGAGCTCGACTTGAGCCTGAACACGCCGACCGGCGTCGTGGCGCGGGTGAAGATCCCGCTTCCGGCGGCCCCGCAGATGGCGGCCGCTTAGGCACAATCCGCGCCGGCGCCGACCGGCGCCGCCCGACCCTGCGACGCCACCGCGTCCGCCGCACCGCCCGTCACCGCCACCCCGGAGCCTCGCGATGCCCACCGCCCTGCTGCTCGAAGACGAACCGCTGCTGCGCGAGAACCTGCGCTCGGCGCTGCACAAGCTCTGGCCCGACCTGGTGGTCGACTTCGAGACCGGCGATGGCGACGAAGCGCTGGCCCGCCTGCTCGACAGCCCACCCGACATCGCCTTCCTCGACATCCGCGTGCCCGGCACCAGCGGCCTGGACATCGCGCGCCGCTTCTCGTCCAAGGTGCACGTAGTGTTCGTCACCGCGCACCAGGACTTCGCGATCGAGGCGTTCGAGCGCGGCGCGGTCGACTACGTGTTGAAGCCCGTCAACCTTGCGCGGCTGGCCACCACGGTCGAGCGCCTGAAGGGCAAGGTCACCCAGCCGCCGCGCGATGTGCGCGAGGTGATCGAGCGCATCGAGCCGCAGGCTGCCGCACCAGCCGCCGGCGGCGCGGGCAAGGCCGAACCGACGCGCTGGCTGCAGGCGACGGTCGGCAACCAGACCAAGCTGATCACGATCCGCGAAGTCGTCTACTTTCAGAGCGACAGCAAGTACACCCGCGTGGTGCGCGCGCACGACGAGGCGCTGATCCGCAAGTCGCTGGTCGACCTGCTCGACACGCTCGACGCCAACCAGTTCTGGCAGATCCACCGCGGCACGCTGGTCAACACCGAGTTCATCGAGAGCGTGGTGCGCGACGGCTTCGGCGGGCTCGAGCTGGTGCTGAAGGGTCGCCCGGAGCGGCTGAAGGTGAGCCGGTCGTTCCGGCATCTGTTCAAGGGAATGTGAGCCTGCGGCTTACATTCCCTGCGGGGAGGTCTTGACGCAGAGGGGGCCGCGCCCCATAAGCGCTAACATAAAAGAGCAACCTGATACGCTTCGTCTGTCCGTCAGGCGGAGCGACTTATGCGCGGAGATGAGGACGAGGGCGAGGCGAGCGCCCGGCTGGATGAGGACTGGCTCGTCATCCAGTCGCTATTGCCGCCTGGCTGGGAGGAGGCGGCGCGACAGACCGGCGCTCTGAGGCGGGAACGCGGTTTCGATGGTCCGGCAACCTTGCTGCGGGTGCTTTTGATGCATCTGGTCGACGGTTGCTCACTGCGGGAGACGGCGGCACGAGCGCAGGCGGGTGGACTGGCGCACGTGTCGGATGTGGCTTTGCTGAATCGTCTGCGGGGTTGTGGTGAGTGGTTTCGCTGGTTGGGCGAACAGATCAGTCGGCACCTTTCGAGCGCCAGCGTTGAAGTCATCGCGGGTCGCCGCGTTCGATTGGCCGATGCCACGGTGGTGTGTGAGCCTGGGGCGACGGGATCGACCTGGCGATTGCACTACCTGATTGATTTGACGACGCTCGCCTGCGAGCAGGTCGAGGTGACCTCGCCGACGGAGGGCGAGTCCCTGGCGCGGTTCGAGGTGCAGCGCGGAGACGTGTTGATGGCCGATCGCGGCTTGGCGCGCCGCAGTGGAATTCGGCATGTCGTGGACCGGGGCGGCGATGTGGTGGTGCGCACGAATCTGAACGGTGTTCCCCTGGAGACTGCGCAGGGCGGCGAGTTCAGATTGCTTGCGCGGCTTCGGAAGCTCGAGGTCGGGCAGGCCGCAGCCTGGCCCGCCGTGATGCGCGACGCCCGTGGCACGGTGCCCGTGCGCGTGTGCGCCATCAAGAAAAGTGCTGAACAAGCCCGCCAGGAGCGCGCTCGCATCGGCCGGCGTGCGTCCAGGAAGGGACTCGAGACGAAGCCGCAGACATTGGAGATGGCCGGCTACGTCGTCGTCCTGACCACACTGCAGGACGTCGAGCCTGAAGCCATTTTGGAACTGTATCGATTTCGCTGGCAGATCGAATTGGCCTTCAAGCGATTGAAGTCACTCCTGCAGCTGGGTCACCTGAAGAAGACCGACCCAGCGGGGGCCAAAGCCTGGTTACAGGGAAAACTGTTCGTGGCGGCTCTGATCGAGCTGCTGATCGCCACCGGCGAGCGTTTTTCCCCTTGGGGCTATCTCCAGCCCCGTCGTGGACCGGCGTCGCTGCCGATGGCGTGAGGTGGCGACGATGCGATTCCTGCTGGCGCGCGCAATCAATCCGACCATCTCGCTGGTTGACGGACTGCGAACATGGAACGACATCGCGCGAGCGTTGCGTGAACGCCGGCGGCGACGCCAATACCAGATCGACCGAATCTCGCAATTCTTAAGTTAGCGCTTATGGGGCCGCGCCCCCTCTGGACTCCCCCCTGAACCCGGGTAGCTGTCGAGCCACCGACAGACCGTTTCCAGTTCGCTACGGCTGCTGACGATCGAACAGTGCTCGGACGGCGCCAAGTTCGCCGTAGGCGAGCACGGCTTCGGCAATCGGCTGCGCGGCGGCTTCGTCGAGCGAGCCGTCGTTGCGCACAGGGTGCTGCCAGCCAAAATCGCCAAAGCCCAGGGCGCGCGCCCAAATGGCCAGGCGCTGCGTAGCCAAGGTACGGCGGGCAGCTTCAACGTCGCCGATGCCACGCCAGGCACGCAGCGCGAGTTCCATCTCGCGCACGGTGTCGGCGTCGTCGTAGATCCGCCGCGCCTGCGCGCCGCACGCGGCGCGCATCTCCGGATCGGCGTCAGGGACGCAGAAGCGCTCGACCGCCGACTCGCCGAACACCAGCCCGGGCCGGGCGATCGTGTACGCGAGATCGAAGGTCTCGCCGGCTCGCGCATCGGGAACGACTGCGCGTAGTCGGTCTTGCGCTGCGCGAAGGCGCGCGTGCGCATGACCGCGGTAGCGCGGCTGGCCGGAGGCGCGCAGCGTGCTGGCCCGCGCACCGACGACATCACGTGCTTCGAGCTGCATGGCGGCGAGGAACAGCCACGCTGCCGCGTTGTCCGTCTCGACCTCGGTCCAGCGACGCGCGACCGCGGCGGCATCGCAACCGCTGTCGGCACTCCGGCACTCTATTGCGGCCAGTGACAGCAGCGTCGGATCGCGCGAGCGCTGCAGGCCTTCGCGCAGGGAAGCGGCTTGCGCCGCCGACAGCGGCGGCGGTCGCTTCCCTTGCGCCTGATGCGCCCGCGCAAGCAGCACGGACATCGGGTCGCCGTCACGCCCGAGTTCGTTGATGCCGGCCAAGCGCAAAGCCAGTGCCTGACTCACCCGCCCGAGCACCGCGCAAAACGCCGCTTTCAGTGCCGGCCAGCGTTCGATCTCCGGCGGCGGACGGCGCATCAATCGCCGTTGCGCTTCGATCTCGCCCACCGACACGAGGTCGTCGCCCCACTGCTGGATGGCCGTGCGCGTCTGCGCGAATGCTGCCGGCGGCAGCCGAGCAGCGACCTGCGTGTTCATGTCGATGTCCGCCTTCCAACCCGCGAGCACTTTGGCATCGACTCCGGCGTAAATACCGATCGATTGCGCGTAACGCAGCGTAAGCTGCGTTCGCGCCGACTGGCCGATCTTCTCAGCGAGTCGTCGGCAGTCGGCACGGCGTCCAGCCGACCGCACCTCCGCCTCACTGCACTGGCGTGATGCGAAGCCGAGCCCGCCGCTGTCGATGCTCGCCGAGGCAGTGCCCATCGCCCACATCAGCGCGATGTCGCCGGCGCCGTCCAGATGCTCGCGCCGGAAGGCACCGTACAGCGCACGCAGCGTGTCTTCCCACACGCGGTCGGAGAACGACGGCGCGCCGACCGCGCGCTCGAACAGGCGCTGAGCGCGCGCTAGATCGGTGGCGGCGATCTCACCAGCCAGTGCGAGCCAGGCCGCAGCATCTGCCGGGTCGGCCACAGTCCAGCGTTCGAACAAGGCACGACGGTCGCAGTTTCCGTAAGGCGTTGTGCGGCAAGTCGCCGCCGCCAGGGCGAGTGTGGCCGGGTCGCGCGTGCCGGCACGTACGGCGTCGCGGACTGCTGCGGCGCGTGCCAGTTGTTCCAGGGTGGGCAAGCCGAACCCGCTTGCGGCCGATTCCACGCGGGGGGTGCTGCCGCCCTCGAGGATCCGTATCGCCGCGATCAGCCGCTCGCGTTCATCGGCAGCCTCGAGCGACCGGAGCAGGAACTGCGACCACTGCTGTCCGAACGCGGCGTATCGCTTCTGCTCGGCTGCCAGAAGCGATTGCAGCTCGCTTTCTGATGCCGCGGCGGCATGCACGAGAGCCGCCGCGACCACGACGCCGCTCGCGACCAGCGCGAGCACGAAGCGGAACCGACGCAATACACCCATGTGCCATGACTCCAGGAGCATCTTGCGCGAAGCCTACGCAGCACGGCCATGTAACTCAATGCCGTCCGTCGACGCGGGTTGCCCAAAGCGAAACGCGCGCGATCACCTCGATCCAGCCGTTGGAGCGTCTCGGGCCTAGCCGTCAGCGCGAGCGCAGTGCCAGCACCACCTGGCTGCGCAGCGCGCGCAGCAGGTTGAGTTCCTGCGCGCTCAGGCCGGCGGGATCGACCAGCGGGCGATCGGCGTAGAAGAAGCCGACCAGCCTGTCGCCGACGACCAGCGGCATGAGCAGGAAGCTGCGCGCCATGGCGAAGTCGCGCGCGAACCAGTCGGGCAGGCTGGCGCGCACCTTGTCGGCGGCGCTGTCGGCGATGTGTAGATCCTTGTGTTGCGACAGCGCGGCCGTGAAGAGGTTGGGCGCACTCTGCGAGCCGAAGCCGAACTGCGGCTTGGGCTCGCCGAAGGCGGCGCGGGTGCGGTACAGCCCGGTGGCCGGATCGCGCAGCGCGAGCGCGGTGCGCGCATAGCCCAACCCGGTGAACATCGCTTCCAGCGCGACCTGCACCACGCTGTTGACGTCGACCTTGGCGCCGCGCGTCAGGCACTCGGTGGCTTCGGCCAGGCCCGCGGCCAGCAGCGCGCAGGCATTGCTCGGCCGCCCCACCGCGTCGCGTTTGGCGCTGCTGACCTCCGGCGCCGCGTTCAGCTCGGCATCCGGCGGCAGCGCGTTGCGCAGGCGCGCCACCGGGCAGTCGCCGGCGGCGATGCCGAAGGTCGCCTCGAACTCGCGCGTGCGCACGCTGGCCCTCTCGAGCAGCGGCATCAGCTGCTCGCCATCGAGCGACATCGCCGGCCGGAAGCGCTCCAGCACGTCGTCGAGCTTGACGAACGGCTGCGGCGCCAGCGCGGCGGCGATGGCCTCGGCGAACTGCGCGGCGGTGCGCACCCGCTCGGCGCTGCTGCTCGGCGCTTCGATCCGCAGCGGCAGCGGCTGCACCGCGCTCAGGATGCGGTCCGGCACACTCCAGTCGCGCAGTAGCGTCTCGGCGATCTCGTCGTGGCTGCGGCCCAGCACCCGGCGCGCCGCCACGCTTTCGCCCACGCGCTCCTCGCGCGCGAGCACGCGGATGCGCGCATGGGCCGCCGGCGCGAACACCGCCACCAGCAGCCGGCCGATGCCGCGGAACATGGCGACGATCGCGGCCTCCTCGGCCTCGCTGCCGGCGAGCAGCTCACGCGCCAGACTGCCGGCCAGCAAGGACTGGTGGAAGTCGTCGCGCAGCGCCGGCAGGCGGTCGCCGAGGACGCCGTCGACCAGCACCAGCGACATCGCCGTGCTGCGCACTTGATCGAAGCCCAGCACCATGATCGCGCGCGTGACCGTGGTCACCGCCTGCGAGTTCATGCGGTAGGGGATCGTGTTGGCGATGCGCAGCAGCCGCTGCGTCAGCGCCACGTCGGCCAGAATGACGTCGGCCAGCTCGTGCACCGCGTCGCTGTCACTTTCGAGCAGTTGCGCCAGACGCGCCAGCGTGTGGCCGACCGTCGGCAGCCCGCCGTGCGCGCGCACGGCGCGCAGCAGCTCGTCGAGTTGGCGCGCCGGGCTGGCTTCGGTCGCAGGCGAGGTGCGGTCGGCGTCGGGCATGGTCGCAGGTCCGGATGGTGCGACCGTAACGCGCACCGCGACCGATGCAATGCACCAGTTGGGTCAGCGCACGTATCCAGCCGCCGCGATCGCCCACCGATTGCCGCCGGCGTGACTGAAGATCAGGTCTTCGGCAGCGTGACACCGGTCTGCCCCTGGTACTTGCCGCCCTTGCTCCTGTACGAGCTCGCCGCGCTGGCTCGGCGTCGCTCTCGATGAACAGCACCTGCGCGCAGCCCTCGCCCAGTTCGATCTCGGCCGGCAGCGGTGTCCTGTTCAACTCCAGCGTCACGTGCCCTTGCCCACGCTGGGCTCCAGCGGCGTCGGCGTTGACGATGATGCCGCAGCGCGCCATGCAGGTATTTTTCCCAGGCAGATGGTCAGCACGCTGCGCGGGATGCGGAAGTACTCGACCGTGCGCGCAGCGCGAACAGTTGGGCGGGATCATGCCGACGTAGCCGACGAAATCGACGAGGAGGTCGATCGAACGTCGATGAAGCGGTAGTCGAGTTCGATGTCGAAGTCCAAATTCGCGCGCCAGCGGATGTCATCGCGTAGCTCGACATGCCGTAGCTGACGATCTTGCGGCCATCGACCGCGCCTGGCCGGGTTCGAACGGCTCGATCATGCCGTGCTCTGCCGCCATGCGGCGGATCCACTTGTCGCTCTTGATGCGGTGGAAATCGATTCGATGAGGCGGGCGGCCGAAGCGCACAACCGCCGATGGTTGATCAACTGCATTGCACTCATTCTACGGACGCGCTGCAGCGCAATGCGGCAGCTGCCGAGCCGCACCAGCGAGGCGTTCGCCGCTGCAACTGCCCGCCATGCGCTCCGAACGTACGGAGCTCGACTGGCCAGCCAGCCCGGCGCGGCGACGCGCTGCAGGACGTCGACACGCCCAGGCCCTGATCCTCGATCTCGGCAGGTCGAGATCCAGAACCTGGGCGCGCCTGATGCCGGCCACGGTCAAGGCCTACGGTGTGCGCGCGTTCGGCCACCGAGGTCGCGGTGCGTGCAGGTGGCGCGGCGCCAGATCGAATCGGCCGAGTTGTCGGCCATCTGCATCCGGGACTGCTGGAAGCGGCGAGGTGCTTGCGGGCGGCATCGACCAGCGTGCTGGGATTGCCGACGAGGTGGTCGGCGCAGCCAAGCTGCATCGGCTGGTCGAACTCGCGCGCAGCGCCGTGCAGGCGCGTCTGGCGTTTGCGTCGACGATGCCGGGGTCATGCCGGCAGGTTGACCACGCAGTGCGATGCACTCGACGCGCGGGTCGATGTCTATGTCGAACTGGACGTCGGCCAGAACCGCTGTGGGCTGGTCGCGCCGCACGAGGCGGTCGACCTGGCGCGCGTGGTGGTGGCGAGCCCGCGCCTGAACTTCGTAGGGCTGCATGCCTGCGGCAGCGCGCAGCACCGGCGCGGCCTGCCGGAACAGCGCCAGGCCAGCGAGGCCGACAAGGCCGGCGCGGAGGGCGCACGATGCGCGCGCCGCGCTGCGCGTGCGCCGACTGCGTGCCGAGCGCATCACCGGCGGCGGCACCGGCGCCTTCGTCTTCGAGGGCTGCAGCGCCGGGGTCTGCGACGAGATCCAGCCCGGCTGGTACATGCCTTCGATGAACACCGACCTGCGCGCGCAACGCGATCGATAAACGCCAGCGCTTCGAGGGCGCGCGCTGGCGATCCTCGAGCACGGTGGAGATGAGCATCCGCCAGGCCGACGGCAACGAGCGCGCCACGCTGGACGCCGGCCTGAAGGCCTTCTCGAGCAACTGGTCCGGCGGTACCGACCTTCGGCGGCTGGCGGCCCTATGCGGTCTCCGACAGCACCGTGTCCACCAAGGTCGGCGACCATCCGGCGCTGGGCGACAAGGCGCTGCTGGTGCCGGCCACCTGCGACCCCACGGTGGCGCTGCACCAGTTCGATCGTCGCCATACACGACGGCCGTGTCGAGGACGTGTGGCCGGTCGACACGCGCGGCGCGCTCGGCGGCGGCGGCCGGCGCAGCTATGCGCCGGCACCGCGTTAATGCGCCGTTAAGGCACGCCGGCGACGCTCGCTTCGACGACTGCCAGCCACGGCTTGAGCTGGAATTGAGCAGGGCCAATGCCGCGCGATTCGATGTCGTGCGCACGCTGCGCGACCAAGACCTCGATGGCGTCGGCAGTTCGATGGTTGTTTGCGTGGTTGTGCTCGCCCGCGCGGTCCACGCCTCGCTTCCAGTACATGTTCAGTGGGGAGCCGCGCATGATCAGTGTGAAATCCGCAAGGCCGCGGTTCGATGCAGCGTCGCTGTCGGCGCGTTGCGGCCCGACTGCTAGCCGCCATCGGCGCCCTCGCCGCGGCGGGCGGCGCCGCCGCGCAGTCACCAACTCCTTTGCAGCTGCAACTCGACTGAGCCCGCCGTTGCCGCAGCGCGGCGTACACTGCATCACCGCGTCGAAGCGCGGCTCGACGCGGTCGCTCCCGCGCCGATCGCCGGCGCCCGCCAAGGCCCGGCGCTGGGAGCCGCCCTGGCGCCCTGGGCGGCACAACGTGCTGGATGCCGCCGACGCTGGTGCCCGGCCGCTGCACCCGGCCGAAGTACGCCCTCGGTTGCCGCTACACGCGATGAAGGGCTTCGCCCGGGACCCTGGGACTCGATGCCGATACCTGCCTACACCCACACCTTGGCGTATTCGCTGGGCGCGCGTTTCGCATGTCGCGGGACAGCAGCGCGGCGGTCGCCTGATCGTGTTTGCACGCTGCACCTTCCACTAGCCGGCTGCGCTTCGTCCCGCTTCCAGCACCAGCCGGCACCGACGGGCTTCCGTAGACTCTCCTGCTTTCGAGGAGCGTCATGCAGATCCAGAACAACGCATTCATCGTCACCGGCGGCGCCTCTTGCTTCGGCGGCGCCACCAGCGCGCAGATGCTGGCCGCCGGCCGGCGGCAAGGTCGGTGATCGCCGACGTGCCGGCCGACAAGGTCTAACTGCTCGCCGGGCGGACTGGCTCCGCGACGCGCTTCGTCGAGGTGCGACGTGCCAGCAAGGCCAACGGCAAGGCTGCCGGTCGCGGCCGCGCTGGCGCTGAGTGGGCTGGTCGCTCGGCTGGCGCCGCCGAGAAGACGCTGGCAAGGACGGTGCCGCACCAGTTCGAGAGGTGCGCGCGCAGACCGCTGGGCGTCAACCTGATCGGCACGTTCGACGTGGTGCGACTTCGCCGCGAGGCGATGGGCAAGGCAGGATGCCGAGGACGGCGACGGCGAGCGCGGCGTGATCGTTGAACACCGCCTCGGTCGCGGCGTTCGATGGCCAGATGGGCCAGCGAGCCTAATCGGCTTCGAAGGGGGGCGGTGGTCGGCATGACGCTGCCGATCGCGCGCGACCTCGCGCGCAACGGCATCCGCGTGGTGGACGATCGCGCCTGGCCTGTTCGAGACGCCGATGCTGCTCGGTCTGCGGCCGAGGTGCAGGAATCGCTCGCGCGCCAGGTGCCTTTCCCTTCGCGCCTGGGCCGGCCGGCCGGCTCGCCGCGCTGGTGGCTTTTCGATCCTCGGCGATGGGGCCGATCGAGAACGGCGAGACGATCGCCTGGAACAGCCCGCCGGGTCTGGTGCAGCCCAAGTAGCCAGGTATTCCGGCGCGCGCCGCCGGCGGCGCGCCGAGCCCGCCGACCAGGCGTTGCTGACCAGTTCGCGGGAGCCGGCCAGCCGCGGCGCGCCGTATCGGCACTCCGACAAGAACGCCGGGAGGTGTCGCCATGCTGTCCAGAGTTCGCCACGCAGGTCGAGCCCAGGTGCCTGCCAGCGTTGCCGCGCTTGCCCTCCTCGCCGGCTGCGCGAGCGCCGGCGCCCATCGTCGCGGTGTCCGCGCCGCCGGAAGCCGGATCGGGACTTCGCGCCGGGCTGGCCAGCAGTACGGCCAGCCGCCACATGGCGACCGCAGCCAACCCGCTCGCTGCCGAAGCCGTCGCGGGTACTCGCGGGCGGCTCGGCTGTCGACGCCGGCGATCGCCGATGCAGATGGTGCTGACCCTGGTCGAGCGCGAAGCTCGAGGCATCAGCGGCCAGGCGCTTTTCGTATGACTGGAACGGCCACGCCGTGCGGGTTTCCGCGGCGAGCGGGCGCGAAACCGCCGCCCCGCTCGCGGCGAGAACCTGTTCGTCGCCCGCAGGGGCGCGCCATGGGCTTCGTCGATGCGGTGCGTCCTCGGCGAGCGCGCCGCGCCCGTCGGCACGCCGGGCGTGCTGTGCGGCATGCTGGAACTGGCGCACCGGCAGCAAGCGGTGCCGTGCATTGCGCAACTCTTCGAGCCGGCCATTCGTCTTGCAGAAAACGGGTTTGCGATTTCCGCGGCTGCACACGCCTGCTGGCGGGCAGAATTCGATTGTGTTTGTTAGTCGCTTTTTTTTTTGGAATTTTTTTTTTGGAATTTTTTTTTTGCGCTAACAACCTCCTGCCGTTTTGCCCGTGCATATCGGTCACGAACAAATCTGATTACTAAACACAGTAGCCTGGATTTGTTCTATCAGTAATCGACCTTATTCCTAATTAAATAGAGCAAATCCCCTTATTGGGGGTAAGACATGAAGATGCCAGAAAAACATGACCTGTTGGCCGCCATTCTCGCGGCAAAGGAACAAGGCATCGGGGCAATCCTTGCGTTTGCAATGGCGTACCTTCGCGGCAGATATAATGGCGGTGCGTTTACAAAAACAGTAATCGACGCAACGATGTGCGCCATTATCGCCTAGTTCATTCGTGACCTTCTCGACTTCGCCGGACTAAGTAGCAATCTCGCTTATATAACGAGCGTGTTTATCGGCTACATCGGTACTGACTCGATTGGTTCGCTTATCAAACGCTTCGCTGCTAAAAAAGCCGGAGTAGAAGATGGTAGAAATCAATAATCAACGTAAGGCGTTCCTCGATATGCTGGCGTGGTCGGAGGGAACTGATAACGGACGTCAGAAAACCAGAAATCATGGTTATGACGTCATTGTAGGCGGAGAGCTATTTACTGATTACTCCGATCACCCTCGCAAACTTGTCACGCTAAACCCAAAACTCAAATCAACAGGCGCCGGACGCTACCAGCTTCTTTCCCGTTGGTGGGATGCCTACCGCAAGCAGCTTGGCCTGAAAGACTTCTCTCCGAAAAGTCAGGACGCTGTGGCATTGCAGCAGATTAAGGAGCGTGGCGCTTTACCTATGATTGATCGTGGTGATATCCGTCAGGCAATCGACCGTTGCAGCAATATCTGGGCTTCACTGCCGGGCGCTGGTTATGGTCAGTTCGAGCATAAGGCTGACAGCCTGATTGCAAAATTCAAAGAAGCGGGCGGAACGGTCAGAGAGATTGATGTATGAGCAGAGTCACCGCGATTATCTCCGCTCTGGTTATCTGCATCATCGTCTGCCTGTCATGGGCTGTTAATCATTACCGTGATAACGCCATTACCTACAAAGCCCAGCGCGACAAAAATGCCAGAGAACTGAAGCTGGCGAACGCGGCAATTACTGACATGCAGATGCGTCAGCGTGATGTTGCTGCGCTCGATGCAAAATACACGAAGGAGTTAGCTGATGCTAAAGCTGAAAATGATGCTCTGCGTGATGATGTTGCCGCTGGTCGTCGTCGGTTGCACATCAAAGCAGTCTGTCAGTCAGTGCGTGAAGCCACCACCGCCTCCGGCGTGGATAATGCAGCCTCCCCCCGACTGGCAGACACCGCTGAACGGGATTATTTCACCCTCAGAGAGAGGCTGATCACTATGCAAAAACAACTGGAAGGAACCCAGAAGTATATTAATGAGCAGTGCAGATAGAGTTGCCCATATCGATGGGCAACTCATGCAATTATTGTGAGCAATACACACGCGCTTCCAGCGGAGTATAAATGCCTAAAGTAATAAAACCGAGCAATCCATTTACGAATGTTTGCTGGGTTTCTGTTTTAACAACATTTTCTGCGCCGCCACAAATTTTGGCTGCATCGACAGTTTTCTTCTGCCCAATTCCAGAAACGAAGAAATGATGGGTGATGGTTTCCTTTGGTGCTACTGCTGCCGGTTTGTTTTGAACAGTAAACGTCTGTTGAGCACATCCTGTAATAAGCAGGGCCAGCGCAGTAGCGAGTAGCATTTTTTTCATGGTGTTATTCCCGATGCTTTTTGAAGTTCGCAGAATCGTATGTGTAGAAAATTAAACAAACCCTAAACAATGAGTTGAAATTTCATATTGTTAATATTTATTAATGTATGTCAGGTGCGATGAATCGTCATTGTATTCCCGGATTAACTATGTCCACAGCCCTGACGGGGAACTTCTCTGCGGGAGTGTCCGGGAATAATTAAAACGATGCACACAGGGTTTAGCGCGTACACGTATTGCATTATGCCAACGCCCCGGTGCTGACACGGAAGAAACCGGACGTTATGATTTAGCGTGGAAAGATTTGTGTAGTGTTCTGAATGCTCTCAGTAAATAGTAATGAATTATCAAAGGTATAGTAATATCTTTTATGTTCATGGATATTTGTAACCCATCGGAAAACTCCTGCTTTAGCAAGATTTTCCCTGTATTGCTGAAATGTGATTTCTCTTGATTTCAACCTATCATAGGACGTTTCTATAAGATGCGTGTTTCTTGAGAATTTAACATTTACAACCTTTTTAAGTCCTTTTATTAACACGGTGTTATCGTTTTCTAACACGATGTGAATATTATCTGTGGCTAGATAGTAAATATAATGTGAGACGTTGTGACGTTTTAGTTCAGAATAAAACAATTCACAGTCTAAATCTTTTCGCACTTGATCGAATATTTCTTTAAAAATGGCAACCTGAGCCATTGGTAAAACCTTCCATGTGATACGAGGGCGCGTAGTTTGCATTATCGTTTTTATCGTTTCAATCTGGTCTGACCTCCTTGTGTTTTGTTGATGATTTATGTCAAATATTAGGAATGTTTTCACTTAATAGTATTGGTTGCGTAACAAAGTGCGGTCCTGCTGGCATTCTGGAGGGA
>JAXHLD010000027.1:0-12641 GCA_034522655.1 Burkholderiaceae bacterium | reverse complement strand
TTTGGATGCTCTTCGACTTCGCTCATCTTGCTGAGCACCGTGTAGGTGACGACGTTCTGCACGTTCTGCGCGCTCTTGCGCACCTGCCTGACCTCGCCGTTGAAGCTGCGGCCGGGGAAGGCATCGACCGTGAAGCTGGCGCGCTGGGCGAGGCGGATGCGGCCGACGTCGGCCTCGTCGATCGAGGTCTCGACCTGCATGTCGCGCAGGTCCTTGGCGATGATGAACAGCTCCGGCGCCTGCAGGCTGGCTGCCACGGTCTGGCCGACATCCACCGAGCGCTTGATCACCACACCGTCCACCGGCGCGCGGATCTCGGTGCGGCCCAGATCGACGCGCGCCGAGGCGAGCGACGCCTCGCGCTGCGCGACTACCGCCTGACCATTCTTCAGGTCGGCCTGCGCCAGGTCGAACGCGGCCTGCTTGGAATCCAGTTCGGCCGGCGACACGAAGTTGCGTTCGACCAGTTCCTTGGTGCGGTTCAGTTCGCGCTGTGCATTGATCAGGTTGACCTGCGTGCGGCCGAGCGCAGAGCGCGCCGCTTCGGCATCGGCCTGGGCCTGTCGTACCCGGTATTCGAAGGTCTCGGGGTCGATGCGGGCCACGAGCTGCCCCTGCTTGACCGGCGAGTTGAAGTCGACGAACAGTTCCTTGACCTGGCCGGACACCTGGGTGCCGACCTGCACCGAGGTGACCGGGTTGAGCGTGCCGGTGGCCGAGGCGGTCGGCGGTGGTCATGACCCGCGCTCCACCTTCACGGTGCGAAAGCGCGGGGCCTCGTCTTACTTGGACTGCTGCCAGCCGTAGGCACCGATGGCGGCTGCGACGAGGACGGCGAGCGCGATCTTCCAGGCCCGGCCGGAGTTCAGGAGATTCATGAAGGGACGCTGCAAAGGGAGCGCGGATTGTAAGAGCCGGCGGTTGGAGACCGCGCCGGCGCCGTCGTTCCGTCCGGACAAGGTGTCGCCTGTTCGGTTTCGGACCGGCTGGCAGGGCTGCGGCCGGCTGCCGTCGTCGACCCCGGCAGCGCAACCCGGCCGCGGGCTGGCGCTCAGTCCACGCGCCGGAGCGCGCTCGACCGGCGCCGCGCCGACCTGGCCGCTCGGCGCGTAACTGTAGAACATCCACGAGTTGATCCAGTTCGCCGGCGTGCCGGCGAAGTATCGGAGCCAGGGACGCACCCGCCGGGCCTTCGAGCAGATGGGCCAGGCGTTTCTCCCGTTCGCCCGGATGGCGCGGCAGCTTCACCACGAGCGTGCCACCCTGGCCCTCGGGACGCGTCGCGAGTTCCTCGAGAAATGCCTCGACCGAGGAAATGTCCGCAAAACGGTGCAGCCGCTCGCTGTTGATGCGAAGTTCGCCCGCCGTCTGCGGACCACGCAGCATCAGCGTCGCCAGAAGAGCGACAGCCTGATCCGGAATGCGCAGCGCACGCGCCGCGTTGTGCTCGTAGCGCGCGACCCGCGCGCCGCTCGACTGCGACACCAGCGAACGGCCATGCAGCGCATCGATCGCTTCCTGCACCTGCGCTTCGGTCGCGTTCATCACCGGGTCACGATTGTTCTTCTGGTTGCAGCCGGCGGTCAGCGCGTTGAGCGACAGCGGGTAGATGTGGGACGGTCCTTCTCTTCTCGACGAGGACGGCGAGGACGCGGGCCTGGAGCGCGTCAGCGAGTGGCGAATTCGGCATGAGGTCGGCCTGGGTCCGCATCGTGCTCCAGCGGCTGCGCCCGCCAGCCGCGAAGGCCAGGTACCCTGCGTGGTGGATAGTCGAGCCGACGTTGATGCGCGCGAAGAGGAAGGCCAGCCGCGTCCTTATCCTCGCCGCGTGTGACCCAAGTGACCGTCCGCCTCCATGGACCCTGCGTGCTGCGCGTGGCCCTTTTTGCGTGCTGCGCCCTGCTCGTGACCGCCTGCGGCGATCGCGGCGATGCGCCGGCCGCGGCACCAACGCCACCTGCGCCGACACCCGCACCGGCACCCGCACCGGCACCCGCACCCGCACCGGCGCCCGCACCAGCGCCCGCGCCTCCGCCCTCAGGCGCCGACACTTCCGCACCGTCTGTCCCGGCAGGACTAGCCGTGACACCGCAGTCGGCTATTGCTGTGCGCCTGACGTGGCAACCTTCGACTGACAACGTCGCCGTGACCGGTTACCGGATCTTCCGCGACGGCAGCGCCGATGACCACCCCGTTGGCCGCATAACGTCGTGGATGGCGGCCTCGCCCCGAACTGGTCCTGGCGTACCGGTACAGGCCTTCGACGCCGCTGGCAACGTCTCGTACTGCTCCACCGCCGCCCAGGTCCGCGTAGCGATGCCGGCTACGAGCGGGACCCGTGCTCTCGGCCAACCCGACGAACTACCTGACGCTGCTGCGCGGGCTGAGGGCTGGCGACACACTGGTCCTCGCTGCCAGCAATTACGACAACCCGAACGATGTGCCGGGACTGCCGCTGTTCGATCTCAATGGCACGCCGACGCAGCCGATCGTGGTGACCGGACCTGACAGCGGTGCACCCGCCGTTCTGCTCGGCCGCTCGACGCACAACACGGTACGTCTGTCCAACGCCAGCTACATCGTGCTGCGCAACTTCGAGATCGATGGGCGCAATCAAGGTGCGGCCGGTGTCGCTGCGCAGGGGCTCGCACACGACGTCGCGATTGAGAACCTGCGCGTTCGCGGCGTGGGCGATGACCAGCAGACGGTCGGCATCTCGACGGTCGGCTCGACGGTCTGGAACTGGGTCGTCCGCAGCAACGTCATCGAAGGCGCGGGCACCGGCATCTACTTCGGCAACTCAGACGGCCGCAGCCCGTTCATCGCGGGGATCATCGAGAACAACCTGTTCCGCGACACCATCGGCTACAACATGCAGATCAAGCATCAGTTGCCGCGGCCGACCAACATCGCAGGCATGCCGACCTCCCCGCAGAAGACGATCATCCGCAACAACGTGTTCGCGAAGTCGGCCACCAACAGCTCGACCAGGCGGCCTTGCGCCAGCCAAAATGTGCTGGTGGGCCAGCTTTCCAGAGCCGCTGGTCCGAAGCGGACGATCTCTACGAGATCTATGGCAATTTCTTCTACCAGAATCCGACCGAGGCGCTGTTCCAGGGGGAAGGCAACATCGCCTTCTACGGCAATGTGATGGTCAATGATGTGGGCTCTGCACTGAACATTCAGCCCCAGAACGATGTGCCGCGCTACGTGCGCGTCTTTGGCAACACCGTGGTTGCGCGCGACGGCGGAGTCCGGGTCACGGGCGGCGCATCGGCTTCGACACAGCGGGTGTTCGGCAATGCCGTTTTCGCCGCGACGCCAATCACTGCGAACGACCAGAGCAACAACAGTACGGATACCTACGCAAACGCCGCCACTTACCTCACCAACCCGCGCGGCGCCATTGGTTCGCTCGACCTGTATCCGCGCCCCGGAACGCTCACCGGCGCGGCGTGGAGCAGTTCCGAGGTCGGAACCTTCAGCGACGGGGCGATCGATTTCAATGGCAGTCCCCGCAGCTGGACTCGACGCGGCGCCTACAGTGGCGAGGGCAGCAATCCCGGGTGGCGTCTAGCCATCGACCGCAAGCCGGTAGCGCGCCCTTCACCGCGCCATCGCGGCGATCAGTTCGCGCAGGTGGCGGACGGGAACCGCGAACGCGATTCCGGTCGGCTGCGGCAGCGCGGATTCGCGTGTGTTGCGAGCAACCGTCATGTTGACGATGCCGATCACTTCGCCGCTCGTCGTGTCGTACAGCGGGCTGCCACTGCTGCCCGGATAGGCGACGGCATCGAGCTGGAAGATGTCGAACGAGCCGCTCTGCGCCTGCCGGATCGCGCGTGCATCGAGCTGGTTGGCACTGGCCGCGGGCAGCACGATCGGCGTCACGGCGCCGATGAGCGCCTGGTGCGTGACGGGAATCAGGCCGAGCGCGCCGCCGATGGGGAACCCGGTGAAAAAGTAGGTCTCACCGTCGCGGACGCGATCCGAATCACCCAACGCCAGAGGCGGGAGCGCGGGACCATCGACTCTCAGCAGCGCGAGGTCCTGGTCCGGCAACGACCCCAGCACCCGCGCGCGCCGCACGACCCGCTCGGACTCCCGCCGCGACGGCAGGACGACAACGATCTGCTCCGGATCCTGCCCAGCCTCGAGATTGCGCGCGATCACGTGAGCGTTGGTGGCGATCAGGCTGCCATCGCCCACGGCGAAGCCGGTGCCGAAGAAGCGGAACTGCGGCTGACGCGTGGCCTGCAACGTGCCCACCGCGACAATCGAGGGGCGGACTCGCTCGATCGTCTGCGAGGGGCTTTGCGCGCGGACCGGCGCCGGTCCGGAGGCGCTCAGCGCGAACAAGCCGGCCAACGCCGCCAGCAACCGGCGGCGCAAGGTGACGGTCGCCGCTACAGCCGCCACACGTGCAGGCCGCGCGCCCGCAGCGCCGCGGCATCGGCCTGGCACTTGACGTCGACGTACAGGCCGCCCGGCGCGAGCTTGCCGACGAAGTCGTCGAGTGGTCGCGCCTTGAACTCCTTGTGCGCGACCGCGGCGACGATCGCATTGGCGCGCGGCAGGTGCTCCCACGGCAACAGGCGCACGCCGTACTCGTGCATCGCCTCGTCGGGCGCGGCGACCGGGTCGTGCACGTGCACCGTGACGCCGTAGCTCTCCAGTTCGCGGATCACGTCGATCACCTTGGAGTTGCGCAGGTCGGGGCAGTTCTCCTTGAACGTCAGCCCGAGCACGATCGCATGCGCGCCCTTGACCGGCGAGCCGGCGTTGATCATCTGCTTGACCGTCTGCTCGGCGATGAACTTGCCCATGCCGTCGTTGATGCGGCGGCCGGCCAGGATCACCTGCGGGTGGTAGCCGAGCATCTCGGCCTTGTGCGTCAGGTAGTACGGGTCGACGCCGATGCAGTGCCCGCCGACCAGGCCGGGCCGGAACGGCAGGAAGTTCCACTTGGTGCCGGCGGCCTCGAGCACCTCCAGCGTGTCGATGCCGATCTTGTGGAAGATCAGCGACAGCTCGTTCATCAGCGCGATGTTCAGATCGCGCTGCGTGTTCTCGATCACCTTGGCGGCCTCGGCCACCTTGATGCTCGAAGCGCGGTGACACACCCGCAGTGATCACGGAATCGTAGAGCGCCGCGACGTTGGCCGAGGTCGTCGCGTCATCGCCCGACACCACCTTGACGATCTTGGTCAGCGTGCGCTCCTTGTCGCCGGGGTTGATGCGCTCGGGCGAATAGCCGACAAAGAAATCCTTCTTCCAACTCAGGCCGGACTCGCGCTCCACGATCGGGATGCAGATCTCCTCGGTCGCGCCCGGATACACGGTCGACTCGTAAACGATGATCGCGCCCGGCTTCAGGTTGCGACCGACCGACCGGCTTGCGCCGACCAGCGGCGTGAAGTCCGGGTTGTGTGCCTCGTCGACCGGGGTCGGGACGGCCACGACGATGAAGTCGGCTTCCTTCAGTCGCGCCCGGCGTCGGTGGTCACCTCGAGCTTCGTGGCCGCCTTGCAGATCTATCGCTCGCGACTTCTCCCGGTCGGATCGACGAATCGCTTGTAGGCATCGATCTTCGCCTGCGAAAGATCGAAGCCGATGGTGCGGAACTTCTTGCCGAACTCGACGGCCAGTGGCAAACCCACATAGCCCAGACCCACGACTGCAACGGTACTCATGAAAGACTCTTTTCTTGTGGATGTTGAAAACGACTCCCTGATCGTTTGCGCACTGCACGCAACTCGACCCACTACAAGGACTTCAGCAGCACCGGCACGGCCTCCTTGCCCTTAAACGGCTCTACGCGCTGCGCGAGCGCCTCCAGCTCCTTGCGCGCCGCGTCCTTCTGCCCCAGCGCAATCAACGCCCGTGCGTAGCTCAGCTGGAACTCCGCGCGCTTGGGATCGATGCTGCGGGCACGCTCGATGTAGGTGATGCCCAACTTGGCATCCCCCTGCTTGACCAGCAGAGCACCCAGCGTATCGAGGATGTTCGCGCTATTGGGCGCAAGCTTCAGCGCGCGCTCCGCATAGCCCACGGCGCGCGCGTCGCCCAGTTCGCCGGCCACCCAGGCCAGGTTGTTCAGCGCGATCGGGTTGTTCGGCGTGATCTCCACCACCTCCTGGTACAGCCCGAACGCGGTCCTGTACTCCCGCTCGCGCAACGCCGTGTCGGCCAGATGCATCCGCATCGCCGTGTCACGCGGGTTGTCAGCCAGCCAGCGCCGCGCCTGGGCCGCGGCATCGCTCTTGCGGCCCGACGCCGACAGGATCGCGTTGAGCTTGACCGCATGGCCCGCTTCGCGCGGCTCGAGCTTGATCGCCTCGCGCACTGCCCGTTCGGCCTGCGGCCAGTCCTTGCGCGCGGCGTGGATCTCGCTTTCCAGCGCGTACCCGGCGGCGAGCTTCGGCGCCTTGGCCTGCAGCGCCCGCACTTCCTTCAGGGCGTCATCGGGCCGACCGGCAAGCAGCGTGGCCGCTGCCAGCGCGGCCATCACCTGCGGGTTGTCGGGCGCCAGCCGCTGCGCGCGACGCAATGCGTCCACGGCCCGCTCCGGCTGACGGTTCCTCAGTTGCAACGCGGCTAGCTGCTGCAGCGGCTGCGGCGACTCCGGCTGCAGGCTGGCAAGCTTCTGCAGCGATTCGACCGCCTGGTTGTAGTCGCCCGCCGCTTCCTGCGCGCGCGCCAGCGCATCGATCACACGCGCGTCGTCAGGCACTGCATTGACGGCACTCTGAGCCGCAGATAGCGCGGCCTTGGGGTCGCGACTGGCCAGCAAGAGGTTGATCTGTGCGACTCGCGCCTGCACCGCCTGCGGGTTGGCGGCGATTGCCCGCTGCAGCGTGTCGCCGACCTCCTTTGGCGATGCGCCAGTCCGGGTCTGGATCTCGGCCAGCGCGAGGTAGCCGAGCTCGTTCTTCGGATCCCGCGCCACGAGGTCCTCGAACCGCTTGCGGGCGTCGTCGGGCCGCTTGTCGGCCAGGTCGAGGCTGGCCAAGGCGCCCAGCGACGGGATGTAGTCGGGCGCCAGTTCGACCGCCTTCGAGAAGTGCGTGCGTGATGCGCCCGGATCCTTGCGGGCCGCTGCCACCATGCCGAGCATGTGGTGCGACAGCGGATTGCCGGGCTGCTTCTTCTCCAGCGCACGGGCCGCAGCCTGCGCCTTGTCGAGTTCATTGCGGCGCAGGTGGGCGGCAATCAGCGCCAGGTCGGCCTGGAAGCCGCTGCCTTCGATGCCAGCGGCCGACTCGAGCTGCTTGAGGCCGGCCTCGGGATCGCCAGTGGCGAGCGCGATCTGGCCAAGCCGCGTCTGCGCGGCGGCCTTCTGAGCCTCGCCCGTCGATGCTCTGGAGAAGTACGCCGACGCCTGCTTCACGTCGCCGCCCGCGAGATAAGCCTCGCCGGCCAGCATCATCAATGCTGCATCCGCCGTCTTCGTGCTCGCCAGCAGCGGCTGCAGCGTCTCCAATGCGCGTGTCGGTTGGTTGCCGCGCAGTTGCGCCGCGGCGAGCGTGCGCCGCACCGCCTCGTTGTCGGGCGCGCGGTTCAGCGCCTTGCGCAATTGCTGCTGGGCGGACGCGACGTTGTTCTCCGCCAGGTCGATCTGGCCCGCGAGCAGCAGGCTCGGCACATGGTCGGGCGCAACCTTCAACACCTGCTGCACCTTGTCGCGTGCCGCCGCGCGGTCGCCTTTGCGCATCGACAATGTCGCATCCAGCAACACCAGCCGCGCGTCGCCGCCGCTCGCCTTGCGGCCCGCCGCAATCTGCGTCGCCGCGTCGTCATAGGCGCCCTCGCTGATCAGCATGGAGACCAGGGCGAGGCGGGCCACGGTGTAGCGCGCGTCTGCTTCGATCGCACGGGTCAGCGCCTGCTTGGCCCCAGGGAGGTCGCCCTTCGACCGCAGCAGATCCGCGCGCAGCGCATGGGCGCGGGCCTGGCGCGGATCCGCCGCAATCACCTCGTCCGCAATCGTCAGCGCAAGGTCTGTCTGGCCGTCATACAGCGCGAGGATGGCCTGGCCCAGCCGCGCCGGCGGTAAGCCCGGCTGCAAAGCGCGCGCGGCCTCGAAGTCGCCGCGGGCCTCGGCCATCTGGCCAAGACGCAGTCGCGCCTCGCCCACGGTCGCTCGCAGGTCAGCGGCGCTGGCAGGCGCGTCGAGCTTCGTGGCGCCGAATTCCTTGACGAGCGCATCGGCCCGGCCAAGCTCGAGCATCGCGCGCGCCAAAGCAGGCGCGACCGCAGCCATGGGCTGGCCAAACTCCAGCGCCCTGCGCAACTCCTTTTCCGCAGCCAGCGGATCGCCCTGGCGCAGCAGCGTCGTTCCCAGCAGCAGGCGCGCCTCGCCGTTCTGCGCGTTCTTCTGCAGCACGTTGCGCAGCTGGATCACGGCGGCCGCGTCGTCGCTTTTCGCGAGGTAGTCGCGAGCGGACGCCATCAGCTTTTCGGGGCTGTCGCCGCCGCAGGCGGCGAGGGTCAGTGCGAGCACGACCGATCCAAACAGTCGCATCGACGCCGCGTGCGCGGCCAGCGCGCCGAGGAAGGGCTTCATCGTCAATTGTCTTCGGTCAGTGCAACGCCGCTCGGCTTCAGGCCGAAGCGGTTCAGCAGGTCATACAGCGTGGGCCGACTGATGCCCAGCAGTTCGGCCGCGCGACTGAGGTTGTTGTTCGACCGGGCCAGCGCCCGCAGCACGGCGCGATGCTCGGCAGCCTCGCGGACGGCACGCAGGTTCAGCGGCTCGGTCGCGTCGTCGATCTCGCCGCCCAGGGCGCCGAGATCCAGCTCGGCGGCGCGGATGGACTTGCCTTCGGCCATGACGATCGCACGCTTGATCACATTTTCCAGTTCGCGCACGTTGCCCGGCCAGCTGTACTTCTCGATCGCCTCCAGCGCATCGGGCGCGAGCTGCATGGCACCGCGCTTCAGTTCGGCGGCGAAGCGATGGACCAGGGCGTGGGCGATCAGCGTCGCATCAGCCACGCGTTCGCGCAGCGGCGGTGCGACGAGGACAATCTCCGCCAGGCGGTAGTACAGGTCTTCGCGGAAGCGCCCTTCGCGGATCAGCGCTTTCAGGTCGCGATGCGTGGCGCACACCACGCGCACGTCGACCGGGATCTCCTCGCGGCCGCCGATGCGCTCGATCGAGCGTTCTTGCAGGAACCGCAGCAACTTGGCTTGCAGCGGCAGCGGCAGGTCGCCGATCTCGTCGAGGAAAAGCGTGCCCTTGTTGGCGGTCTCGATCTTGCCGATCGTCTGCTTGACGGCCCCGGTGAAGGCGCCCTTTTCGTGGCCGAAGAGTTCGCTCTCCAGCAACGCGTCGGGGATCGCCGCGCAGTTGATGGCGACGAAGCGGCGGCTTGCGCGCGGCGAAAGTTCATGCAGGGCGCGCGCAACCAGTTCCTTGCCGGTGCCCGACTCGCCGAGAACCATCGCCGTGACGTTGCTCGGTGCGATCTTCTCGATCGTTCGGCACAGACGCTGCGTTTCGGGATCGCGGGTGATGATGCCACCCACGAGCGCACCGGACTGCGCCTGGTGCAGTCGCCGGTTTTCCTCCTGCAGTTCGTGCAGGCGGAAGGCGCGCTCGATGATCAGCGCCAGTACCTCCGGCTCGAACGGCTTGGCGTAGAAGTCGTAGGCACCCAGCGCGATCACCTTCATCGCGTTGCCACGATCCGACTGGCCCGTCAGCACGATCACCTTGGTCTGCGGCGCCAGCGCCAGGATGTCCTGCAACGTGCGCAAGCCCTCGCTCGGATCGTCCGGTGCGGGCGGCAGGCCCAAATCCAGCGTGACCACGGCTGGCTCGACGCGGCGCAGCTGCGCTAGCGCGGACTCACGGTCCGACGCGACCACGACTTCGTAGCCGTCGAACGCCCACTTCATCTGGGTCTGCAGCGCCGGATCGTCCTCGACGATCAGCAGCGGCTTGCGCGGGTCGGTCATTCGAGCGCCTCCTGCGCTGCTTCAGCCGGGTCGGCCAGACGCAGGGTCACGCGAAAGGTCGTGCCCGTGCTCGGTCGGCTCTCGACGTCGATGCGTCCACCAATGCTCTGCACGTATTGCTGACTCTCGTAGGTCCCGATTCCCATGCCCGACTGCTTGGTCGAGCTGAACGGCTTGAAAAGCCGCTCTCGGACGAAGTCGGCCGACATCCCCACCCCGTTGTCTGCCACTTCTATCACTGCCGAATCGCCCTGGCGATACACACGGACCCTGACTTCGTGCCGGGCCACCGTCGAAGGGTCACCCGCCTCCAGCGCATTCTGAACAAGGTGTCCGATGACGCGCTCCAGGCGATCCGGATGACCCATCACGATCACATCGTCCACCAGGTCGACCCGCAGGTTGCCGTGGCCCGCCGCACGCACGCCCTGCACGCGAGATAGCACGCTGCACAGGTCGACGGCGTGCGGTCGGTCAACGGGCCGTTCGCCGGACCGAAGTTGCAGCATCAAGTTGTTCATCCGGGCAACAACGTGGCCCACCGTGGACAACATGTCGCGCTGAAACTCCGGATTGGCGTGATGCCGCTCCGCGTTGTGCAGCATCAGCTGCAACTGGGCGACGAGGTTCTTCAGATCATGCACAACGAAGGCGGACATGTGGTTGAACGACTCGAACTTGCGCGCCTCGAGCAGCGCCTCGGTCGCTTCTTGCTGCGCAAGGAAACCTGCCGTCTGGCGCGCAGCGGTCTTGAGCAGATCGAGGACTTCCCAGTCGAGTTTCAGATCGACCCGCGGCCGGCCCAGTACGATGAATCCAAGCAATCCATCCGTCACGAGCAGCGGCACCACCAGCCAGGCGTTCGGACTGGCACGCAGCCACTGCGGCAGCTGCAAGTCGCGGTACTTCTCCGGATCGCGCCGCGCCTCGCCAACGTCGATCACCCATCCGGTCGCACGCAGGAAGGAAGCTAGTTCGCCGTCTTCAGGTTCACGGTCGGTGACCTCGGGCTGAGCCAAGCGCGCCACCAACCGATAACCGCCGTCGCGACGCAACCACAGCGCCCCGCTGGCTGTCTCGACGAGTTCACCCAACGCCAGCACACAGCGATCATGCAATGACCGTCCGCCACCCGGCTGCGCGATAAGGCCCGTGAACTTCAGCCACTCCTCGCGATAGTCGTAGCGGAACGCCAGAAAGTTCTTGGCAACGAGGACGCGCAGCTTGGAGCGCATCGTGCGGGAGGCCGCAACGAAACCGAAGAGCAGCAGCGCCATGAAGACGAGCGCCGTCGCAATCGTCGTGCCCCACTGCCCCCCGAAGAAGCGGACGTGGTAGCCGAGCGCAGCGATGACGAGCAGGTAGATCGACGCACCGACCAGCGCTGTCGAACCGAGGGCGACGCTGCGCGAGAACGACACGTCGAACGTCCATTCCCGGTTGCGAGCCACTGCCAGGCCAAGCAGAGGAATGACCAGCGCCTGCACCAGTCCGCGGGCGATCCAGAGATCCTGATCGAGCACCCGGAACAGCAGTGCGTCCGTGAACAGCACGAGTTCGAAGGCGAACAACCCTCCGAGGCCCACGCACAGCGGCCAGACGTTCCAGCGCAGTGCATCCGGCGTGCGGCGAATCAACTGCTCGACCGCCGCCAGACCCACGACCGCCAGCGCCAGCATCAGCCCGAAAGCGACGAGGAACGAGTTGCCCGCCGGCTCGGGCACCTCCGGTGGCGGATAGCCCACCAGCAGCGAGGCCAGACAGAAACACGCGACTGCCACCGGCAACCCGAAACCGGTGTAGCGGCCCTGCAATGGCGGCCTCGCCTCGAAGCAGCATCAGCAGGAAGGCCAGCAGACCGCCGAGCCGCAGCACGTCGAAGACGATCGCCGTCCGCCACATCGGAACGGCCCCGCCGACCACGAACGACGCCGCACTGGCCGCCCACAAGGCCGACAGCACGATCGAAGCGAGCAGCAGCGATGACCGGACTTCGCCGCGCCAGCGCAGCGAGAGCAGCACGGCAAAGACGGCGAACGACGTCGCCGCAATGCCGAACGACCAGAACGCCGGATTCAGGTACCAGGGAGCGTGCAACGGACCAACCCGTCAGGCGAGGCCCCGTCACGACGAGGCGTTGAAACTTGGCGTCGCTGCCGCCGGCGCGAAAAGGCCGGTTGCCGGCGACCGGGCACGCGGCCTAGTGCGCGCCTTCCCGAAACAGCACGACGCGGACGGTCTCGACCAGGATCAGCAGATCGAGAAACAGGGAGTGGTTCTTCACGTAGTAGAGGTCGAACTGCAGCTTGCGCGAGGCATCCTCGACAGACGCCCCGTAGGTGTAGCGAACCTGTGCCCAGCCGGTCAGTCCGGGCTTCACGCTGTGACGGACGTCATAGAAGCGGATCGATTCCTTCAACTGCGCGACGAAGGAAGGGCGCTCCGGACGCGGCCCCACGAGGCTCATCTCGCCACGCAGAACGTTTATCAACTGCGGCAGTTCATCGATGCGCATCTTGCGGATGAAGTTGCCCACCCGGGTCACGCGCGGATCGCGCGCCTGCGCCCAGCGGGCGACGCCGTCCTTCTCGGCGTCCACGCGCATGCTGCGGAACTTCGTGCACCAGAAGGTCCGGCCACCCTGGCCCACACGCTCTTGGCGATACAGGATCGGACCA
>JAXHLD010000026.1:0-97597 GCA_034522655.1 Burkholderiaceae bacterium | reverse complement strand
GATGTACCTGGTTCAGTTCATGTTGTCCGCCAGCGCGGCCACTGCTGTGCAGTTCGGGCTGCTCGCGATCGCCGGGCTGCTGTTCGTTCTGGCGGGAGCGCACGTCGATGCCTGGATGGCCGCGATCGGCGCGCTGATGGTGGCTGCCGGCTGGGCCGCGCTGCTGTGGCGTTTCTTCGCGCTGTACCGCGCGAGCCGCTTTCCGGACTGCGTGCACGCGGGCCTTCTCATCGGCTTCTTCGCCTGCGGCTGGCTGGCGCATCCGCTGTTCGCGGTGGGGGTCGCGCGCACCTCCGCGGTCGCGGTGCACAGCGCCGAGATGCTGTCGATCTGGCTGTTCATCGCGCCGGTTTACGTGACGGTGGCACATCGGCTGATCCCGTTCTTCACCACCGGCGTGATCCCGCAGCTCGATGCCTGGCGGCCGCTGTGGCTGCTGGCGGCGTTCAACGGCATCGTCATCGCGCACGGCCTGCTGCCGGTCGTGGGGCTGGCGCTTCCCGACGCATTGGTGACCGGCCTGCGGCTGGCAGTCGATGCCGCTGGGGCAGCGCTGATCTTCTTCGTTGCCTGGCGCTGGGGCATGGTGCAGAGCCTGCGCAACCGGCTGCTGGCGATGCTGCACCTGGGTTTCTTCTGGCTCGGCATCGCGTTCGCGCTGTATGCATGGAACCAGGCCGTGCTGCTCGTCGGCACGCCGCAGGCAGGGCTGGGACTGGCGCCGCTGCACGCGCTGACGATGGGCTTTTTCGGCAGCGTGGCTTTCGCGATGGTGACGCGCGTGACCGCTGGCCACGGCGGGCGGCAACTGGTGGCCGAGTCCCTGACCTGGGCGCTTTTCTGGATGCTGCAGGCGGCGGTGATCGTGCGGCTGCTGGTCGACGCCTGGCCTGCGGCCGGCCCGTGGCTGACGCCCTTGGCGATCGCGCTGTGGTGCGCCGCCTTCCTGCCCTGGGTCGTGCGCAACCTGCACATCTATCTGTCGCCGCGCGCCGACGGCCGGCCCGGCTGATCTCGATCGCTGCGGCATGGCGCTGTACGAAACGCTCAAGTGGGTGCACGTGGGCTGCGTGATCGCCAGCGGTAGCGGCTTCGTCGCGCGCGGCGCGCTGATGTGGACCGGCTCGCCACTGCTCGAGGCGCGGATCGTGCGCGTGGCGCCGCACGTGATCGACACCGCGCTGCTGGCCTCGGCAGTCACGATGGCGGTGCTCGCGCGCCTGTCGCCGCTGGCGCATCCGTGGCTCGCGGCCAAGATCGTCGCGCTGCTCGTCTACATCGTGCTGGGCAGCCTCGCGCTGCGCCGCGGCCGCACGCGCGGACGGCGTCGCGCGGCCTTCGCCGGCGCGGTGCTCACCTTCGTCTACATCGTCGGCGTCGCGCTTACACGCGATCCCCAGTCCTGGCTCGCGCGGCTCGGTTGAGCAACTTCGCCTTGCGTGCCGCCCTCATGGCGCCGCGCGAGGTCAATCGCGACATGCGCACTGCGCATTGACAGCGGCGCGAGCGCTGGGCTACACGACCCCTTCGCCGCCCGCCGAGGCCGCCGGTCTGCAGGCACAGAACGGACCGCGGCTGCAGTCATCGCGCGTGGCGCCGGCGCGGCGCTTGTCTTTACGCATCGCCGGATGTTCATGGCAGTCGGAGGCCATGAGATTCCATCCAGTCACAAGGAGAAACCGCATGACCCCATCGAACTCAGCGCCGTGGCGCCGGACGCGCCTGTCGCTCGCCCTCGTGCTTGCCTGCAGCGTGTTTGCTGTGGCGCAGGCCCGCGAAGGCGAGCAGGCCCTCGGCATCGAATCAAGCGTCAAGCTGCCGCCGCAGGCGAAGGGCAAGCCGCCGGTGTGGGCCGGGCCGGCCTTCCGCCAGGGCGTGGTGTCGGTCGCCAACCCCTATGCACAAGCGGGTGCACGGATCCTTGAGCAGGGCGGCAACGCGATCGACGCCGCCGTGGCGATTGTCTACGCGCTGAACGTGGTCGAGCCACAGTCTGCGGGCATCGGCGGGGGCGGCTCCATGCTGGTCCACCTGGCCCAGGGCGGACAGTGGGCAGACCTTCCGCGGTCGACACCCGCGAGCGCGCCCCGGCCGGCGCCACCCCGAGCATGTTCCAGGGCACGCTCAGCTTCGATGCAGGCGTCGACCTCCGGGCATTTCAGTCGGCCGCGTGCCGGGCATGGTGCGCGGCACGGCGGTGGCAGTGGAGCGGCTGGGGCAAGCTGCCGCCTGGCGCAAAACGTTGCTCAAGCCCGCCATCGCAGCTCGCCGACCAACGGCTTCGCCGCCACGCCACGCTACGTCGTCGTCGCCGAGGTGCGCGAGCGCCACCATGCCCGCAAGGTCTACCCGAAGACGGCCGAAGACCTCTGCCCCGGCGGGGCAACCGCGCGCGTGGCGGTGGGCGAGCTGGTGAAGAACGAGCCGCTGGCCGAGACGCTGCGCACGATCGCGCAGCGCGGCCCCGATGCGTTCTACAGCGGCGAGATCGCCAAGGGCGTTATCGAAGGCCAGAAGCGCTTCCGCAGCGGCGTCACCGGTGCCGAAGGCGGCCGCATGACGTTGCAGGACCTCGCCGACTACGCGCCGGCGCTGCGCACGCCGGTGGCCGGTACGTACCGCGGCTACACGATCAAGGCGATGGGTTCGCCGTCCTCCGGCGGTCTCGCGGTGCTGCAGATGCTCGGCCTGCTCGAACGCTTTCCGCTCGGCGACGCGACCCAGGGCTTCGGCTTCGGCACCACGCGCACGCTGAACGTGATGGCCGAGGCGATGCGGATCGCCTTCGCCGATCGCGCGGTGTGGATGGGCGATGACGACTTCGTCGACGTGCCGGAGAAGGGCCTGATCGACCGCAACTACACCGCGATCCGCAGCCAGCTGATCAACCCGGACGCACGTCAGGCGACCAACCCGGTGGCCGGCGACCCGCGCCAGTACGAGATGGTCGATGCCGACATCAAGCGTGACCGGCAGCTTGCGCTGGCAGAGGTGTTCAGCGGCCCCGGCGGCTCGACCACGCATTTCACGGTGGTGGACAAGTCGGGCAACATGGTCTCGTACACCAACACCATCGAGTCGTCGCACGGCGCCGGCATGTTCGCCGGCTACTACCCCGATGGCTGCGCCGAGATCAGCTGCTTCAGGAACTTCGGCTTCCTGCTGAACAACGAGCTGACGGACTTCAACTTCACGCCGGCGGCCAGTGCGAGTCCCTTCAACCCGGGCGCCAACGACGTCGCGCCGAACAAGCGGCCACGCAGCAGCATGGTGCCGGCCATGATCTTCGACCGCCACGGCGAGCCGCTCGTCGCCTACGGTTCGCCCGGCGGCGCGACCATCATCAACTCGGTGTTCAACGTGACGCTGAACCTGATCGACCACCGGATGACGCTGCAGGACGCCATCGACGCGCCGCGCCTGTCGGTCACGGCCGCTGGTGGCGCGGTCAACATCGACAGCGGCGCACCGGGCAGCAAATTCAATACGCCGGGAAGCGCCGTCGTCGGTTTTCCGCAGACTTCGCTCGATGGTCTGAGGGCGCTTGGCCACACGGTCAATGCACCAGTGGATATCGGCTCGGTGCAGGCGGTCGCCGTCGAGCCGAAGACCGGCAAGCAGTACGGCGCCGCCGACGCACGCCGCGAAGGCACGGTGATCGGGTTGCCGCGGTCGCGAGGCAGGTGATGCCGTAATCCGGCGCGTAAGACTGCAAGCCCGGCGCGAGCCGGGCTTTTTCTTGGCCACGCCGCTTCGCTCGCGTGCGCCGGGCGGCGGTCGCCGCGGGGCCGTGAATCTGCGGTGCGCGGGTGGACGATTGCGCGATAGGCGCCGTGCGGCCTTGAGCGTACGTTGATCCTTCAGTGCCGGCACCGGCGCCTGCGATCTGCGTTGCGCATCTTGCGTGCGAGTCCGCCTGCGTATCAGCCGCGCTGCCCGGAGGTCGAAATGCCCAGGATCTTGCAGCGGCTGTCGTCCGCCCTGCTGGCCGCGTTGCTGGTCGGCAGCTGTGCCCAGTGGGGCAAACCGGAGGTGGCGAACGGACGCTGGATCCGTTTCGACGCGGTCGCGCAGCGCTACAGCATCGACGCGCAGCAGGTGCCGCGCGGTGCGCTCTTCGATGAACTGAAGTCCGTGGCCGGTGCGGACGTGCGGCCGCAGCCCGAGCGCGAGGCGGTCGTTACGGTGCAGGGCCGGGATCTCGACCTCGATGCGCTGGTGGCGCTGCTGATGCCGCCTGGGACGCGGCCGACGATCCGTCCGGGCGAGCGCGAGGTCGCCGCCGTCGCGACCGAGACCGCGCGGCCCAAGCGCGGCGAACCGCTGCGGCCCGCGGCTGGGGCGGTGGCCAAGCCTTCGGCCGAAGTCGACGTGACGCCCGAGATCCGCCGCACCGGCACCATCAAGGCCGCCGCGGACCTGCCCTACGCGCCGCGCGAAGTCAGCGGGCGGGCCACCAAGCCGCAGGCGGCGGTGCTGCTGCGGACTGCGGATACGCAGGAACCGAAGAAGCCGCTCGTCGCCCGTGTGCCCCGTTCCAGCGTGCGCGTGCAACTGCAGTTCGAAGAAGGCGTGCCGCCGCGCGTGGTCGATGCGCGCGCGATCGAAGGACGCGCGCCGCCCCAGCGCTTCGTCACCGGCAGTTATCTGTATGCGCTGACCGCGGCTGACGGCCGCGTGCTTGAAGCGGGCACCTTCCAGGATCCGCTGGTCGAGCACAGCTACCTGCCCGAAGGCCAGCACTCGGTCGGTCGCGCGAAATCCGGCGTGGTCGGTATCTCGATTGCCCGCGAGAACCTGAACGGTGCCGTGCTGCGCGTGGTGGACGTCAGCGCACTGGCGATGCCGCGCGAACTGGACGAGCGCACGGTCCGCCTGGCGCTGGAGCGTGGCAAGTCCGCGTTGCAACTCGAAGCCGCAGTCGTATTGCGGCGCCTTGACCAGGAGGCCAAGTGATGAACCCGACCGCTCTTGCTGCATGCCTGCGTGGCGGTGCCATCGCGCTGGCGACCCTTGTGCTGGCGCTGGCCGCGCCCTTGCGTGCGCAGACCGTGACCGAACTGCTGCGCAACGGTTCGAACGGCGAGAAGATCAACCTGGTGATCATCGGCGACGGCTTCACCGCCGGCGCCGACCAGACCGCGTTCGACAACTTCGTGCAAAACACGGTGATCCGCGATCTGTTCAGCGAATCGCGCGACGGCGCCTACCGCGAGGTCATGGGCGCCTTCAACATCTTCCGTGTCAACGCCAACTCGGCCGCCAGCGGCGTCACCACCGTTGACAGCAACGGCAAGGTCGTCACGACCGTCAACACCTTTCTTGGCTATCGCTACAGCGGGATCTGGGGTCGCTGCTGGATGGAGCCGGGGCCCAACACCAACACCACGCTCAACAACACGCTGAACAACCTGGTTCCCGGCTGGACCCACGTATTCGTGATCCTGAACACGACCTCCGGCGGCGGCTGCCGGCGCGGCAACCAGCTCGCCATCACGATGGGTGGCACCTGGACCGTCGCCGCGCACGAGATGGGCCACATGATCGGCGACCTCGGCGACGAGTACACCGGCACCGCCAGTTACACCGGCGGCGATCCGGGAAAGGTCAACCTCTCCAACACCTCGGACCGCAGCACGCTCAAGTGGCGCGCGTTCGTCAACCCAAGCACGCCGCTGCCCACCACCGCGGCAGCGGGCCTCGACCCGGTCGAGGACGATGGTGCCTATGCGGGCGCGACGACCGGCGGTACGCGCTATGGGACCGGCATCTTCCGTCCGGCGAACAATTCGCGGATGAACAGCAACACACCGGAGTTCGATTCCGTCGGCTACGACCAGATGCGCAGCGTGACGGGTGCCAACACGGACCACCGCTTCCGCAACGTCTACGCCGGCCGCTTCACCGGACGCGCCGGATCCGACGTCGTGATCCACCAGGAAAACTCGCTGTACCTGTTCACCGGCCAGTGGGACACGCTTGCGCCGACCTGGGTGCGCACCATGCCCGACCCCGTGTGGGACGCCTACCGGCCGGGCGACCGCTTTCTCGTCGGCGACTTCGACGGCGATGGCAAGCAGGATCTGTTCGTCTACAACTTCACCGACTGGTCGATGCCGTACTTCGCGATGCTGCGCTCCACAGGCAGCGGCTTCACCGGCGTGCGCCGCTTCGATCGCGACCTGCCGGGCTGGGGCGAGATGAAGCCTGGCGACCAGTTCTTCGTCGCCGACTTCGACGGCGATGGGAAGGATGACGTCGTCGTATTCAACGGCAGCGATTTCTCGATTGGCTACCTGCTGATGCTGCGTTCGACCGGCAGCAACCTGCAGTTCGTGCGGCGCTTCGACGACACGCTGCCCGGCTGGGGTTCGATGAAGCGCAACGACACGTTCCTCGCGGCCAACTTCAGCCGCGACCGGCGTGCCGACCTGTTCGTCAGCAACCAGAAGGACTTCTCCGTCGGCTACCTGCTGATGCTGGCGTCCAATGGCAGCGGCTACGACTTCGTGCGGCGTTTCGACCAGACGCTGCCCGGCTGGGGAGACATGAAGCCGAACGACCAGTTCTTCGTCGGCGACTTCAGCGGCGACAGCCTGACGGATCTGTTCGTCTTCAACGGCCCCGACTGGTCGATGCCGTACCTGGAGATGCTGCGCTCGAGCGGCAACAACCTGCAGTTCGTGCGCCGCTTCGACCGCGACGTGCCCGGCTGGGGCGAGATGCGCCGCCACGATCGCTGGTTCGTCGGCGACATCAATGGCGACCGGCGTGCCGACCTGTACGTCTACAACGGACAGGACTGGAGCACGCAGTACCTCGGCACGTTGCTGTCCTCCGGCACCTCGCTCGACGGCGGCTGGCAGGACGACTGGATCGGCAGCTGGAACCTAGGCGCCAACGACAAGTTCCTGGTCTGCAACTTCAACGGCGGCTCGGGTTGGGATGACTTGCTGGTCTACAACGACGACTGGTTCGGCCTGCTGCGCTCACTGTCGAATCGCGTGACGATGACGGCGATCTACCCCAAATGGATCCACAACCACCGCTATCACAGCGCAGGCTGGTGGTAGAGCGCTGGGCTGGCTCGCGGGCTGCCAGTCGGTCTGCGCTGCCTCAGCGCGCGCTTCGCGCGACCTCGGCTCCGATCGCCAGCGACGCCGTCAGCCCCGGCGACTCGATGCCGAACAGGTTGACCAGCCCGTCGACGCCATGCTGCGCCGGCCCGTCGATGACGAAGTCGCGCGCCGGCTCGCCCGGGCCGGAGAGCTTCGGGCGGATGCCGGCGTAGGCCGGCTGCAGTGCGTGGTCGGGCAGCCCCGGCCAGTACTCGCGGATCTCGGCGTAGAAGCGCGCGGCGCGCTGCGGATCGACGGTGTAGTCGATCGCGTCGATCCACTCGACATCGGGGCCGAACTTGGCTTGCCCGCCGAGGTCGAGCGTCAGGTGCACGCCGAGCCCGCCATCGACCGGTACCGGATAGATCAGCCGCGAGAACGGCGCGCGGCCCGGCAGCGAGAAGTAGCAGCCGCGCGCGAGCACGCGCCGCGGCACATGCTGCGCCGGCAGCGGCTCGATTGCCGCGGCCACCTCCTGCGCGTGCAGGCCGGCGGCGTTCACGAGCCAGTCGCAGCCGAGCGTGAACGGCTCGGCGCCGCCGGTGGTGATGGTCCAGCCCGCGGCATCGCGCGTGGCGCGCACCAGCGGCGCATCGAAGGCGAGCAGGCCGCCTGCGTTCTCGATGTCGCCCTGCAGAGCGAGCATCAGACCGTGGCTGTCGACGATGCCGGTCTCTTGCGAATGCAGCGCCGCCACACAGTGCAGCGCAGGTTCGGCCGCCACCGCGTCCTTCGGCTCGATCCAGTCGATGTTTTCCACGCCGTTGCCGCGCGCGTGCGCGAGGATGCCGGCCAGCTTCGCTTCGTGCGCCGGCTGCGTGCCGACGATGAATTTGCCGAGCTTGCGATGCGCCACGCCGCGCTCTGCGCAGTAGGCGTAGAGCTGGCGCCGGCCCTCGACGCACAGGCGCGCCTTCAGCGACCCCGGCGCGTAGTAGATGCCGGCGTGCACGACCTCGCTGTTGCGCGACGAGGTGCCCGTGCCGATGCTGCGTTCGGCTTCCAGCACCAGCACCTCGCGGCCGGCTGCCGCCAAATCGCGGCCGATCGCCAGGCCCACGACGCCTGCCCCTACCACCACGCAATCCACGCGATCCATGTTAGTTCCATGCTTTCGTCGGCGCGCAGTCTAGCGATGCATAGCGCGACGGCCCGCTGTTCCGCTTCGGGGCCGGCACGCTCGATCCGCACATGGGCCGCGCTTGCTCGGTGGCCGGCGTCGGGCAGCGCGCATCGCCTCCGACAGCGCATCGACGCAACGTGACGCGCCGAGGATCGCAGGGGGAGGCTCGATCGAGCCGGACTTGGCGGTCGATTGCAGCGACGACTGATCGTCGTCAATTGGCCGAGGAGGCAGGGGCCGACGATCGGATTGAGGATCTGGCAAATCGATGGAGACATGGATGACACAAATTCCGACTGCGCCGGCCCCGGTCGAGAGCCCGTCGGAGGCTGGGAACGAGATGGCGAATGTCGTGCAGCGGCCGGACGGCTGGTACTGGCTGGCCGACGATGGTCGCCAGGAGGTCGGGCCGTTTGTCAGTGCCGTCGAGGCTCTGGCCGACATGCGCGCCGGGCAGGAGGGCGCGGAACCCGCGGCTGAGCTGCGCGAGACGGAGGACGCGCTGGGGGTGTCCGACTGGATCGACCCGGAAACGCACGCCTTGGCCGAAGCCAACGCGCCGCACATCGAGGATCGGTAGCGCGATCGCGGTGCGGGTCCGGCAAGTGCGAGATCGAGCCGAGTGCGCGGCGCGCGCTGATTCCTCGGCACATCGGCGCTGAGCCGGCCACTGCGGCCGTGGGCGATGGCTTTCCGAAGGCCCGCCCATTTGCGCGCGTCGTCACCGCCATCGGCCCCCAGGCCGACCGACATTGACTGCCATCAACGCAGTGTCGACGGCAGCGGCGATAGTGGGTCAAAGCAGGTGTGCATCTTCACCCTGCGCGCACCTGGGAGTGCAACGTGCTTGACTCGCCCAGCGTCGTTCGGATCGGCCGCATGCAGTTGGCCGGCGATCTCGTTCTGCCGACGGACGCGCTCGGACTGGTGGTTTTCGCGCACGGCAGCGGCAGCAGCCGCCACAGCCCGCGCAACCGGTTCGTTGCCGAGGTGTTGCAGTCGCGGGGACTTGCCACGCTGCTGCTCGACCTGCTGACCGAGACCGAGGCGGGCGACCGGCGCCACGTGTTCGACATTCCGCTGCTGGCCCGGCGCCTCGCCGAGGCGATCAATGCCTGCCATGCCGAGCTACCGCTGCAATCGCTGCGACTCGGCCTGTTCGGCGCCAGCACGGGTGCGGCGGCCGCGCTGGTGGCGGCTGCTGCTCAGCCGGACCGCGTTGCGGCGGTGGTGTCGCGCGGCGGTCGGCCGGATCTGGCGGGCAGCGCGCTGCCTAAAGTGCGGGCGCCGACGCTGCTGATCGTCGGCGGAGCGGACGACATCGTGCTGCAGCTGAACCGCGCGGCGCTATCTGATCTGACCTGCCATGCGCAGTTGCATGTGGTGCCGGGCGCGACCCACCTGTTCGAGGAGCCGGGCACGCTGGAGGCGGTGGCGGCGCTGGCTGCGGACTGGTTCGTGCGCTACCTGGGTCGGCGGGCCGGCGTTCCGGATGAGCAGGGGACGCGATGACGCGATTTGCCGACCGGACCGATGCAGGTCGCCAGCTCGCGCCGCGGCTGGTGGCGATGCACCTCGCCGATCCCGTGGTGCTGGCCCTGCCGCGCGGCGGCGTGCCGGTGGCCGCCGAGATTGCGCGCGCGCTGCACGCGCCGCTCGATCTGCTGCTGGTGCGCAAGATCGGCGTGCCGTGGCAGCCCGAGCTGGCGGTGGCCGCCGTGATCGACGGCGAGCGGCCGGACGTGGTGGTGGACGAGAAGATGCAGCAGGCGGCCGGCATTGCGCAGGAGTACATCGATCGCCAGGCCGCCAGGGAACTCGAGGAGATCGAGCGGCGCCGCCGCCTGTACCTGGGCCAGCGCGCAGCGGTGGCGGTACACGGCTGCACCGCGATCGTGGTGGACGATGGCATCGCCACCGGAACCTCGATGCGCGCCGCATTGCGTGCACTGCGCCGGCGCGGACCGGCGCGGCTGCTGCTCGCAGTGCCGGTGGCGCCGCCCGACACGATCGCGCGGCTGCGGTCCGAGGTCGATGACATCGTCTGCCTCGCGCAGCCCACGCCGTTCATGGCGATCGGGCCGTACTACGACGACTTCCATCAGCTGGCCGACGCCGAGGTCACGGCCCTGATCCGCGAGCTGGACGCAGAGCGGGCGGCGCTGCCGGCGGCTGCGCGTGCGGCCACGAAGGGCGCCCCTTGATCGCCCGGATGGCGCAGGCGCATCTGCCGCCGAGGCGGGTCCTCGACCCGGTCGCGGAGGCGCCGGGCGCGAACGAGGACATCGAGCTCGTTGCGCCGTTGCGGCTGCTGACCTGATCGAGTGGATGAGCTGCGGGGAGCGACAGAGCACGCCGAAGGTCGTCACACATGATGAGCAAGGCACGCGCGGCGGTGACCGCGCATCGAAACACGAGGAGCGCACGATGAAAGCCACCTGGATCCTGATCGCCAACGCATCGATTGCACGCTGCTTCGAGAAGCAGCCCGACGGCAAGCTCATGCTGCTGGACAGCTTCGCGCACCCGGACAGCCGCAAGCCCGGTGCGACGCTGGGGTCAGGCCGACCGGGGCACATCGAGGGCGAGGGCCATGGCCTGGGCAGTGCGAGCTACCAGCCGCGCGTCGATCCGAAGTCGTGGGAGCACGAGAAGTTCGCCAAGGAACTGGCCGCCCACCTGAACGCGGCGGTGGCCGCGCACACGTTCGAGCGCGTGTTCGTCATCGCGTCCAATCCCTTCCTCGGTCAGATCAAGTCGCACCTGGACGTGCAGGCTGTCAAGCGGCTGGCCGGCGGGATCGCCGCCGATCTGACCAGCTACGAAGGGCGCGAGTTGAAGGCGCGGGTGGACGAGGCGCTGGCGGCCTGAGCGCCGGCGCCGCCGGGCGCGCACATCCGTTGCTCAGCGTCCGGCGGCGTTCAGCGACCAGTCGTAGTCGAGGAACGCGACCTTGGCCTGCTGCGCACGCAGCAGCGCACGTTCGGCCTCGCCGTCGGCGAGCAGGTCCGCGTAGCGCGCGCCGACCTCGGACACGCTGCCGAACCCCGCGTACCCGAGGAAGCTCTTGCCGCCCTTGCGAAAGTCGTCGCCATACCAGTCGAAGATCTTTGACAGCTCGAGCGTATTCGTCTGCGCGTTGTAGCGGTTGCGCGTGCGATCGGCCATGAAGCGTCGCATCAGGTCTTCCAGCTGCGCATCGAGCGCAGCCGCCGACGTGCCGAGCAACGCCTTGCGGTCCAGCAACGGGCAGCCGATCGACGCGCAGTTGACCGCCACGTGCACGCGTGGCTCGTCGAATACGCCGGCCGCACGCATCGTCTCGTGCTCGATGCCGTCCAGGTGCTGCGGCCTGCCGAGCAGCGTGAAGAAGCGGTCCTTCCACGGATTGCCGATCAGCGTGCCGAAGTCGCGGATCGACTTGATGTTCGGCCAGCGCGTCAGGATCTTCTCCGCCGTGAACGCGTTGTAGGCGTTGGCGAGAAAAGCGTACTGCTGCGGCTTGCTCCAGCCGGCGTACTGCGCGGCGCTCACCGCCGACAGCGAACTCAGGTACGCGCCGAGCGCCGCACGGTCGGCGGCGAAGCCGCAGTCGTCGACCCGCGAAGTGCGGCCGCGTCGAACCAGCGAGCTTGACGTGCCTGCCGAGCAGCGCGTCCCACGCGGCGTGGGCATGGTCGAAGGCGGGCTGCGCGCCCGTGGCGAGCGGCGCCGCGGCCAGCGCGATCAGCAGCGTGCGACGCGGAGCGTCGATCAAGCACTTCGTCGTCGCGGCCTGGCGCGCTGCGTGGTAGTATCGGCTAGCGGCGGCGAACGCCGGGCGCTGGTGGGATCGAGCGCTGGCGCCGAGCGGGCCGAGCGACGCTGCCGATGCCGGCTCGCCGGGCGCCAGGCCTGGAACGCCGTCGCACGCAAGCGGCCACTGGCGCGTCACGGTGCGCGCTTCCAGCTGCCGGCCGGCGTACTTGTGGCTTCGGCCAGCGTCGGGTAGATGTGGATCGTGCCGAGAATTTTGTTGAGGCCGATGCCGTGCTTCATCGCCGTGATGTATTCGATGATCAGGTCGCCTGCATGCTCGCCGGCGATGGTCACGCCCAGAATACGGTCGGTCCCCGGCGCGGTGAGCACCTTGACGATGCCCTCGGCTTCGCTGTCGGCGATTGCGCGATCGAGATCGTCGATGCCGTAGGTGGTGAGTGAGGGCGATGCCTCTTCTCCTGGCCTCGGTTGTTCAGGCCCACGCGGGCGACCTCGGGCTCGGTAAGGTGCCGGGTACCGGAGAGTCGGCCTTGAAGCGGCGGAACGTGCCGAACAGCGCATTGACCGCCGCATACCAGGCCTGGTGCGAGGCGGTGTGAGTGAACTGGTAGGGGCCGGCGACGTCGCCGCAGGCGAAGATGTTCGGGTAGATGGTCTGCAGATAGTCGTCGGTCTCGACCGTGCGCGCCTTCGTCGTGCCGATGCCCAGCTCCTCGAGCCCGTAGCCGGCGGTATTGGCCACGCGGCCGACCGCCACCAGCACCGCGTCGAACGGGATGCGCACGTCCTGCCCGGCGCCGTCCTTGTCCACGCGCTCGGCGATCAGCGCCTTCTCGCCGCCTTCGACGATGAACCGCTTGGCCTTGTGGTCGACCAGCACGCGCACGCCCTCCGTGTCGGAACGCGCTTCATCACCATGGCGCGAGATCTCCGGGTCTTCGCGGATCATGAGGCGCGGCAGCATCTCCACCTGCGTCACCTGGCGAGCCGAGGCGGGCGAAGGCCTGCGCCAGCTCGCAGCCGATCGGGCCGCCGCCCAGCACCACCAGCCGGCGCGGCAGCTCGCGCAGGTTCCACACCGTGTCGGAGGTCAGGTAGCCGACCTCGTCGATGCCCGGGATCGGCGGCACGAACGGCCGCGCACCGGCGGCGATGACGATCGACTTCGTCGCAAGCGTGCGGGTCGTGCCGTTCGGCTGCCGCACCTCGACCGTCCACGGCGAGGTGATCTTGGCCTCGCCTTCGATGCACTCGACGCCGAGGCCGGTGTAGCGCGCCACCGAGTCGTGGGGCTCGATCTGCTGGACCACCCGCTGCACCCGCTCCATGACCTGTGCAAAGTCGAAGCTCGCGCCGGCGCCGGCTGATGCCGATCTCCTTGGCGCGCGTGATGTGCGGGACAGGAACTTGGCCGAACGGATCAGCGCCTTGGACGGCACACAGCCGGTGTTCGAGGCGGTCGCCGCCCATCCGGTGCCGTCTCGATCAGCGCTCACCTTCGCCTTCACTGCCGCAGCGATGTAAGCGGACACGAGGCCGGCCGAGCCGGCGCCGATCACCACGAGGTTGCGGTCGAACTTCGCGGGTCTCGTCCACTTCGCGTAGACCTTGCGCGCCTTGATGGCGTCCACGATCTTCTTCGCGATCAGCGGGAACACACCGAGCAGGACGAACGAGAGCAGCAGACCCGGCGAGAGAATCCCCTTCAGGGAATCGAGCTTCGCGAGCTGCGTGCCCGCGTTCACGTAAACGAGGGTGCCGAGCAGCATGCCGACCTGGCTGACCCAGTAGAAGGTGCGGGTCTTGATCGGTGTCAGGCCCATGAGCAGGTTGATCACGAAGAACGGGAACATCGGCACCAGGCGCAGCGTGAAGAGATAGAAGCCGCCGTCCTTCTCGACGCCGGCGTTGATCGCCGCGAGCTTGTCGCCGAACTTCTTCTGCACGCGTCGCGCAGCACGAAGCGGCTGGCAAGGAAGGCGAGGGTGGCGCCGATGCTCGAGGCGAACGACACCACCACGAGGCCGGTCCAGAAGCCGAACAGCGCGCCGCCGCCCAGCGTCAGGATCGCGGCGCCGGGCAGTGACAAGGCGGTGACCGCGATGTAGCCGATCACGTAGAGCGCGATCGTCTGTGCCTGGTGGGCAGCGTAATAGGCGCCGAGCGCCGCCTGCTGGCTCTTCAGATAGTCGAGGCTCAGGAAGCGGCCGAGGTCGAACGCGAAGAACGCGCCGACCGCGGCAATGATCAGCACCAGCAAGACCAGCTTGTTCTTGTTCATGACGTCTCGGTGCCCCGCGACCTGCGGGCAAAGGATGGAAGTGGAGCGATGCGGCGGGGCGCCGCCCGCTGCAACGGTTGGCTATTCGCGCTGGAGGCAGCTCAGGTTACGCCCGCCCCCGGCCTTCAGTCGGCGCAGTGCGCGGCGACGCGGCCGAGCGCGGCATCGACCGTGAAGACCGGGCCACGCGCCAGCCGCGTGCGGTACGACAGCGCGGCATCCGTCCCCGCCGGCCAGATCGCGTCGAAGCGCGCCAGCCAGGCGGCGGCGTCGAACGGAACCGCCAGCGCATCGATCCACACGCCGCGCTCATGCAGGCCGTACAGCCGCCGCGGTTGCAGCGACGCCGGCAGTGCGCGCGTGGCGATGCGCGTGATCACGCCGCTCGTGCTACCCGCGAAGTTGGCCATGCCGGCGGCGCCGTTATTGATCACGAAGCGCTCGCCGCCCGGCGTGCCGATGCAGGCCAGCGCGGGCGCGCAGGTGTGGCTGCAGGCAAAGCCGTCGACTGCGCCGAGTTCGAACGCACGCGCAAGCGGCAGTTGCTGGGCGGCGTCGTGGTGTGCGGCATGCAGCGCGTCGTGCGCGAAGCGCCAGCCGGCGAGCGACCAGGCATCGCCGTGCACGAGGCCGATGCGCAGCGCGCCCACCTGCGCCACGGCATGCATCGGCAATGTGGCGAGCGCCGACCGCGGGTCAGGCGCGAGTCCGGCTGCGACGGCGCGCAGCCGCGCCAGGATGGCATTGCTGCGGGCGACGTCTGCGTCGGGCACGAACTCCGGGTAAGCGCAGCCGCAGCCAGCCTCGGTATCGTCGGCAGCGATCTCGGTCTCGACATTGCCGCGCAGCGCGCGATGCGCGAGCACGCGCTGCTGCACTTCGGCGAACAGCGCCGGCTCGGCATCGAACCAGTGGAAGTCACCGTTGAACACGAGCTGTGCGGGACCGCGCTCGTGTGCTGCCATGTGCTCGATCGCATCCAGCGCCGCGACGTTGCCGTACAGGCCGCCGATCACGTACAGCGTGTCGGCCTGCAGGTCGGCGGCGCGCGCGAACACGCGCGGCGAGTAGCCGTAATGAGGCGGGCAGGTACGGCCGGGAGCGGCGCTGGCGCCGCCGCTGGCATCATCCATCAAGCCCTTCAAGCCAGCGCGCCGCCGCAGCTCGATCCCTGCCCGGCTGTGCATCCGTAGCAGTGGTCGGCCACCAGGATCGGGTTATCGGTGAGGTCGAGTTCGAGCCAGTCGGTCAGGTGCAGGCGGCCGTGGCCCTTGCCGTCCTCGCGCAGCGGCAGGCCGAGCATCTGGTTGAAGTCGCAGTCATATAGGTAACCCTGCCAGTCGACCGAGACCAGCGAACGGCACATCACCGCGTCCGCGTTCTCCGGGCGGTGTGCCGCACGCAGCGTTGTCATGTAGTCGCGGAACTGCCCCTTGCTGATCAGCGTGGAGCCGAAGCGCGAAATCGGCATGTTGGCCAGCGCCAGCAGGCGCGTGAACACGATGCCGAACTGCTCGCCGAGCAGCCGGCGGTAGTCGGCTTCGAGCGCGGCCTGCGGTGGTGGCAGTGACGGGCCCTGCGGGTTGAAGACGAGCGACAGCGGCAGGCCACCGTCACGCGGGTCGCGGCCGTAGCCGAGCGCGTTCAGAACCTGCAGCGCGCGCACGCTCTTGTCGAACACGCCCTTGCCGCGCTGCTTGTCGACGTTGTCTTCGAGGTAGCAGGGCAGCGAGGCGACGATCTCGACCTGCTGCTCGGCGAGGAACTGCGCAAGGTCTTCCTGCCCGGGCTCGAACAGGATGGTCAGGTTGCAGCGGTCGATCACGTGCACGCCGCGCGCTCGTGCTTCGCGCACGAGGTCGCGGAAGTGCGGATTCAGCTCCGGCGCGCCGCCGGTCAGGTCGATGGTGCGGATGTCCTTGGCGACGACGACATCCAGCACGGCGTCGATCGTCGCGCGATCCATCTGCTCGGTGCGGTTGGGGCCGGCATTGACGTGGCAGTGCACGCAGGTCTGGTTGCACGTGTAGCCGAGGTTGATCTGCAGCGTGTCGACCTGCCGCCGGCGCAGGGGCGGAAAGTCGGTGATCTTCAGCAGAGGCAGGGTGGCGTGCACGCGGGCTCCTCGTCGGGGTGCAGGTCCGTGCCGGGCGGCACGCCTGGCACGGTTACGGGCTATTCGCCCAGGTTGAGCGGGAAGTTACACGGCAGGCGGCGCATGTGCGCCTGCCACGGGCGAGGGATTTCCATCACGGAAGGCCGGCGCCGCAGGCTGCCGGTGGACGGCCGCGACCCACAGCGCCCTGCCGCAGCTCGGTAGAGCAGCGGCGTCACTTGCGGTGACGCAGCCGGCGGATCAGGCTGGACGTGTCCCAGCGATGGCCACCCATCGCCTGCACGTCGGCATAGAACTGGTCGACCAAGGCGGTGACCGGCAGCGGCGCGCCGTTGCGGCGTGCCTCGTCCAGGCACAGGCCGAGGTCCTTGCGCATCCAGTCCACTGCGAAGCCGAAGTCGAACTTGTCGTCGACCATCGTCGTGCCGCGGTTGTCCATCTGCCAGCTCTGCGCCGCACCCTTGCCGATCACCTGTAGCACGAGCTTCATGTCGAGGCCGGCAGCGGTGCCGAAATTGATGCCCTCCGACAGCGCCTGCACCATGCCGGCGATCGTGATCTGGTTGACCATCTTGGCGAGCTGCCCGGCTCCGGAATCGCCGATGCGCGTGACGGCTTTCGCGAAGGCCATCGCCACCGGTCGGGCGTGTTCGAAGGCGGCCGCGTCGCCGCCGCACATCACGGTCAGGGCGCCGTTGACAGCGCCGGCCTGTCCGCCCGAGATCGGCGCATCGATGAAGTGCAGCCCCCTGGCGCGGGCCGCCGTGTAAAGCTCACGCGCCACCGCGGCCGAGGCGGTGGTGTTGTCGAACACGATCGCATTCGCCGCCATGCCGGCCAGTGCGCCGTCGGCGCCGAGCATCACGCTGCGCAGGTCATCGTCGTTGCCGACGCAGGAAAACACGATCTGACTGCTTGCCGCCGCCTCACGCGGCGTCTTCGCCCACGTACCGCCGAATTCCTCGACCCACTGCTCGGCTTTCTTCGACGTGCGGTTGTAGACCGTGACGTGATGGCCGGCGCGCGCAAGATGGCCGGCCATTGGATAGCCCATCACGCCCAGGCCGAGAAAGGCGACGCGGTGGGTTGGGCAGGGTTCGTAGGTTTTCTGGTTCATGGCGACTGACGCAACAGAGAGGGAGACGAGCTGCGTGATTCTGCCTCAGGCGGTCGGTGGGCCCTTGGCGGACGCGGCGCCATCGAGGGACTGCGTTACCCGAGCACGCGGGGCTCGCTGTGAGCGATGCCCAGGACTGAGCGTAGAGAGGAGGACGGCATGCGCCAGGCACTCTCGCGGGTTCCGCCGGTGACGCGTGGTGACGCTTGCGGAGACGACATCGCAAGGCCGCCCGGCGATGTGACCTCGCGGCGGCCAGCGAACCGGGCCCAGCGGAAGGGTCAGTAGCCCATCCGCATCGACGTGTCGTCCTCGTCTTCGACGTCGAGCTTCGCCGAGGGCGGCAGCTTCGCGATGATCGCCTCGACCAGGCGCACGTGCTCGGCCTCTTCCTCACGCAGTTCCTCGAACAGCGATCGGATGTCGGGCTGCGTCACCCTGGGCAGCGCCCGGTCGTAGAACTCGAAGGCCTTGCGTTCGGCCGCCAGTGCCACCCGGCACGCGGCGAGCTCCGACATGCTCCGGTACGTGGCGCCGACATCGGGCGCCTCCACGTCGAAGATGTCGTTGCGCTTGACCCGCGCGGGCTCCTGCCCGAACAGCGCCTGCCGGCGCTCGGCGAGTTCCTCGGCGTGCTTCCGCTCGTTCTCGGCCATCGACTGGAAGAAGGAGCCGGCCTCGGTGGCGCTGCCGATCTGCTCGACGAACAGGTTGTAGCGCTTGAAGGCCTCGACCTCGATCAGCGTGGCCAGATCGAGCGTGTCCATCAGCGTCAGCGTGGAGAAATCGATCTTCGCCGGCATGGATCCTCCCGTTGCGGTGTGGCTCGGCAGAGGCGCCTGGCGCCCGGTCTGCGCGAAGGAGGTTCACGGTATCACTCGAGCGCATCGCAAGACAGAGACGAGCGCGCGCGAGTTGACCAGGCGCAATGCGGCGGGCAGCGCGCGCACCCTGCCCGGGGCTGGCCACGCGCGGGCACGCAGTGCATTCGCCTGCCGGCGCGGCCGCTCACCGCCGCGTTCGAGGCGCGCCGACCCTCATCGCCAACGAGCGCTCAACGACCCAGCGCCGCGTTTGCTCAGCGCGACGCGCTGATCTTGCGGCTGCCCAGCGCCGGCTTGGCCTTGATGAACGGCCGCATGAAAGCCGGCTGCCAGGGCCGGCAGGACAGCAGGATCGAGATCGGCGGGCGCTCGGCCAGCGGCAGCTGCGCGTCCTCGATGTGCTGCGCGGAGAACTCGCGCGCGACGCGCTTCAACTTGTCCACCAGCGCCAGCGCATTCGCCTTTGACAGCCGGCCGTTGAGCAGCAGCATGGTCTCGGCGTTGCCGGCAAAGTCGGAGTCGAAGAAGTCGTGCGCGTTGTTCTTGAACGCGGTCTGGATCGGCCCGTTGGGAATCCACGCAAAGGTGCGGGCGATCTTCAGCTTGAAGCGGTTGTTGGGCAGCAGCTCGATCACGCCGATCCTGTCGAGCCGCGTCAGCAGGCCCACCACGTCGGCCGGGTTCAGCGTGTAGACCGCGACGATGTCGTCGAAGCTCATCAGGTTCAGCACGCTGACGGCGACCAGGAACAGCCGCGGGTCGTCGACGATCTCGCGTTCCTGCTTCTCGGCCAGCTGGGTGAGCAGGTTCTGCTCGCGGTTGAAGTCGCGCGTGAGTTCCGTGAACTCGATGCCTGCCGCGGTGCAGATCTCGTCGATGCGCTCGAGCGTGAAGTTGTACGTGGAGAACATGCGCTTGACGCTCGCCTCGCTCATGCCGATGCGCTGCGCGATCACCGCATAGGTCAGGCCGCGCGCCTTCAGCTCGCGCTTGAGCACGTCCACCACGGCACTGGCGTTGGCCATTTGTCTTCTGCTTTCAGGTTGATTTGAATGTGACTTGAACGGCGCGCAGTATCGCGGCCCGCGACCGGCGGCGGCAAGCCGTGATGCCTCGGTAGCATGGACTGACACTGCGAGTCGCGCTGGCGACCATGTCCTCCGTCAGCCACTTTCCGGACCCGCGATGACATCCAACCACCGCATTCGACTCGGCGCCGACGATCTCGATCGCGCTGCCGCCGCCGGCCTGCTGCGGCCCGACCAAGCCGCGCCGCTATGGACCTATCTGCTCGCGCAGGCGCAGGCGGAGCCCGACGACCGGCCGCGCTTCTCGTTCACCCACGTGCTGTACTACCTGGGCGGCATGCTGGCCATCGGCGCGATGAGCCTGTTCATGACGCTTGGCTGGACGAGCTTCGGCGGCTGGGGCGTGTTCTTCATCGCGCTGCTCTACATCGGCGTAGCGTGGAAGCTCGCGCAACGCTTCGAGGCACAAGGCCTGCCGATCCCGATGGGCATCATGGCCACGTTGATCATCGTGCTGGTGCCGCTGGCGACCTGGGCCGTGCAGCAGGCGCTCGGCTTCTGGCCCGAACTCGATGGCGTCAAGGATAGCTACCGGGCCTACCACTACCGGATCGACTGGCGCTGGCTGACGCTGGAACTGGCCACGCTCGCCACCGGTGCCGCGCTGCTGTACCGCTGGCGCGCGCCGTTCATGCTGATGCCGATCGCGGTCACGCTCTGGTACATGAGCATGGACCTGGCGATGCTGATCCTCGGCCCGGACGTCAAGGTCTGGGAGGCGAGCGCGTGGACCTTTCGCAAGTGGTTCAGCGTGGCCTTTGGCGCGGCGATGATCCTGTTCGCGCTGCTGGCGGATCTGCGCAACCGCTCGCGCCTGGACTATCCGTTCTGGCTGTACCTGTTCGGCCTGCTGACCTTCTGGGGCGGGCTGACCGCACTCGGCTCGGGTGCGCTCAGCGGCAAGCTGATCTACCTGGCGATCAACCTGGCGCTGGTGTTCAGCGGTGCCCTGCTCGCGCGACGCACGTTTACGGTGTTCGGTGCGATCGGCGTAGCCGTCGTGCTGGGCAACCTCAGCTGGACCTACTTCCGCGATTCGTGGCTGTTTCCGATCGCGCTGACACTCATCGGCCTTGCGATCGTCTACGCCGGCATCTGGTGGAGCCGCAACGAGGCGCGTCTGTCGGCGGTGTTGCGGTCGAGGCTGTCGGCGCAGGTGCAGGAACTGCTGGCGCGACGCGCGACGGCCTGAAGGTCGTTATACGTACGCCGCTCTGCGGCGCGGAGCGTCCCGCACCCGTGGTCCCTCTCCCGGACGGAGAGGGAAGCAAACGCGCTACCCATCGCGCTGTGCCCTGCGAAGTGAGTGTCGCGCGTTGCAGTTGTTTGGCGCCGGAGCGCGCGGCCGCTCCCGAGCGCAGGCGCCTGATCAGTCCTGAACTGAGCGCGCAGCGCGAAGTGCCGTTCCACTTTTCGTGCACGTGCGACTGCGAAGCAGTCGCGTACACGAAAAGTGCCCTCAATATCCCGCCGCGTGCCCGTCGCGCCGCGAGTCGCTGGCTGCGACGTAGCCGTCCACGGCAGGGTCGCCCAGCCGCCAGATGAACTGGCCCGAGCCGAAGTCCATGTAGCTGTCGAACGCGCGCGTGATCTGGTGGCCGCGGCTGGCGAGTTCGTTGGCGACGCCGGTGGGCATCGCGTTCTCGATCTCGATGTCCACGCCCTGCATCACCTTCCAGCGCGGCGCATCGCAGGCGGCCTGCGGCTGCTGGCCCGCGAGGATCATGCGCGCGAGCGTCTGCACGTGGCCCTGCGGCTGCATGTTGCCGCCCATCACGCCGAAGCTCATCTGCGGCGTCTGCTCGGCGCCCACACCCGCCATCAGGAAGGCTGGAATGATCGTGTGGAACGGTCGATGCCCCGGTCGCACGACATTCGGGCTGGCCGGATTCATGCTGAAGCCATGGCCGCGGTTCTGCAGCGAGACGCCGTAGCCGGGCACCACGATGCCGGAACCAAAGCCCATGTAGTTCGACTGGATCAGCGACACCATCATGCCGTTGCGGTCGGCGGTGGTGAGGTAGATCGTGCCGCCCTTGGGCGGCGTACCGGCACTGAACGCCTGCGCGCGCTGCATGTCGATCAGCTGCGCACGCTCCCACAGGTAGGTCTCGTCCAGCATCTGCGCCGGCGTGACCTGCATGCCGCGCGGGTCGGCCACGTAGGCGTAGGTATCGGCGAAGGCGAGCTTCATCGCCTCGATCATCACGTGCTGCCAGTCGGCCGAATCGACCGCGTACTCGGCCAGTGGCGTGTGCTTGAGGATGCCGAGGCAGGACAGGGCCGCGATGCCCTGGCCGTTGGGCGGGATCTCGTGCAGCGTGTAGCGCTGGCCGTCGCGGCCGGGAAAGTCCTTGCTGATGGTGCCGACCCAGCCGGCGGTCTTGACAAAGTCCCAGTAGGTCTCGAAGTCGCGCGCGGTGATCGCGCCACCCGTCTCCTTCGCGTAGGCCTCCACCGCGGCAGCGATCTCGCCGCGGTAGAACGCCTCGCCCTTGGTCTCGGCGATCAGCTTCAGCGTGCGCGCGGCGCCAGCCAGCGTGAAATGTTCCCCGACCTGCGGCGCGCGGCCGCGCGGCAGGAAGTGCTCGGCGAAGCCCGGGAAGTCGCGCAGCAGCGGCTCGGCCATGCGCCACTTGTCCTGCACGATCGGGCTGACTGCGAAACCGCGCTCGGCGTACTCGATGGCGGGGGCCAGCACGTCGGCGAACGGCAGGTGGCCGAGCTTGCCGTGCAGCAGCGCCCAGCCGGCCACCGCACCCGGCACGGTCACCGTGTCCCAGCCGCGCAGCGGCCGCGTGGCGGCCAGCTCGTCGCCGTACTTGCGACGGAAGAACTCGAGCGACCAGGCCGCCGGCGCAATGCCGCTGGAGTTCAGTCCATGCAGTTGCTGGCCGTCCCACACGATGGCGAAGTTGTCGGAGCCCAGGCCGTTGGAGCAGGGCTCGGTCTGAGCGATCACGGCCGCGGCGGCGATCGCCGCATCGACGGCGTTGCCGCCCGCCTGCAGGATGCGCAGGCCCGCCTGCGCCGCCAGCGGCTGGCTGGTAGCGACGATGTTGCGCGCGAAGACCGGCGTGCGCGTGCTCGGGTAGGGGTTGGTCCAGTCGAAGTTCACTTGCTGTCCGCCTTGTCGGATTTCGTCTTCTTGCGGCCGCCGCGGCGACCGCGCTTGGTGGCCTTGCCGGCCTCGGCCGAGGCGCCGTCGGTCTCTTCCACGCTGATGTCGGTGCCCTTGGCCACCGCGCTGCGCCGGTTGCGCAGCCACAGGTGCTTGTGGCCCTGTGCGCCGGGGCGCTCTTCCAGTTCGAAGATGCCCATCTCCTCGATCAGCGGTCGCAGTCGGGTGAAGCCGTACACGCGCGGGTCGAAGTCGCTCTCCTGCTGCGCCATGCGCCCGACGTCGCCGAGCGCGGCCCAGCCGGTCTCGTCGGCCGAGGCGTCGACCACCCGGCGCAGCAGCGCGGCCAGTTGCGCATCGGTCTTGACCGATTTCAGCGGCGGCGCCTTGCCGGTGCCGCTGCCGCTGCGGCCGGTCAGCACATCGGTGAAGACGAAGCGATCGCAGGCGGCGATGAAGGCGCGCGGCGTCTTGCTTTCGCCGAAGCCGTACACCGGCACGCCCTGCTCGCGGATACGCGAGGCCAGGCGCGTGAAGTCGCTGTCGCTGGAGACCAGGCAGAAGCCGTCGAGCCGGCCCGCATGCAGCAGGTCCATGGCGTCGATGATCATCGCGCTGTCGGTGGCGTTCTTGCCGGTGGTGTTACGGAACTGCTGGATCGGCACGATCGAGTGCTCGGCCAGCACCGCCTTCCACGCGCCGAGGTTGGGCAGCGTCCAGTCGCCGTAGATGCGGCGCACGGTGGCCGCGCCGTAGTTGGCGATCTCCGCCAAGAGCGGCGCGATCACGCTCGCCGACACGTTGTCGGCATCGATCAGGACCGCGAGGCGGCGTGGAGCATCGGAAAGGTTGGCCATGGTCAGTCCGTGGTGATCTTGCGTTCGCGGATCAGGCGCGCCCAGCGAGCGGTGTCGTTGACCACCACCTGTGCGAACTGCTGCGGCGTGCCGCTGGCGGCGTCGTAGCCGAGGGTCTTCAGGCGCTCGATGAACTCGGGTAACTTCAGCACCGCGTTGATCTCGGTGTTCAGGCGCTGCGTGGCCTCAGTCGGCATGCCCTTGGGGCCGAACACGCCGAACCAGGTGGCCGACTCGAAGCCGGGCACGGTTGCAGCCACCGTCGGCAGGTCAGGCAGCAGGGTCGACTTCTGAAGTGACGTGACTGCCAGCGCCTTGACGCGGCCATCCTTCAGGTGCGGCAAGGCCGAGGCCACGTTGTCGAACAGCAGGTGGATCTGGCCGCTCACCATGTCCGGGATCACGAGCGCCGTGCCGCGATAGGGAATGTGGACGATGAAGGTGCCCGTCATCGACTTGAACAGCTCCCCGGTCAGATGAACGATGGTGCCGTTGCCGCTCGAGCCGTAGTTGTACTTGCCCGGGTTGGCCTTCAGCAGCGCGATCAGTTCGGCCACGTTGGCCGCCTTCACGTTCGGTGCCACCAGCAGCACGTTGGCCGAGTTGGCCACGTGCGCCACCGGCGTGAAGTCGGTCTGTGCGTTGTACGGGATCTTCGGATTCAGGCTCGGGCCGATGGAGTGGGTCGAACTCGTCGCCATCTGGATCGTGTAGCCGTCCGGCGCGCTCTTGGCGACGAGGTCGCTGCCGAGCGTGCCGCCGGCGCCCGGCTTGTTGTCGACCACCACCTGCTGCTTGAGCCGCTCCGACAACTGGCGCGCCAGTTCGCGAGACAGGATGTCGGTGGCACCCGCTGGCGGAAACGGCACCACCAGGCGGATCGGCCGGGTCGGATACGCGGCCTGCGCACGGGCGGCGATGCCATTCATCGCAAGCGGGGCGGCCAGGCCCGCCAGCAGCCAGCGGCGACGGGCGGAGCGTGAGTGGCGGATGGGCACGATGAACTGTCCGAAAGCGGGGATGAATGACGAATTGTGCCAGCCGACGGCAGACGGTCCGCGGCCCGGCTTGGTCGCCGCCGGTGCACTTCGTCGCAATCCGCTCGAATCGCGCGGCGCGGGTTCCTACAGTGCACATATCGGGTCACGCATCGCTGGCCCGCGCCACGCAAGAGGAACCACCATGAACGCCACCACCCGCACCCTGACGCCGCGTCCGAGCATTCGCCTCGCGAGCGCGACCCTGGCGGCGCTGATCACGTTCAGCGTCGTCGCCACCCTGAGCGAGAGCCTGCACGTCGAGCGCCTGGGCGAAGCCAGCCCGCTGGTGCAACTCGAGCGGGTGACCGTGACGACCCAGCGCGCCGGCGTTGCGCCGGCGGTGGCGTCACTCCCGGCCGCCACGCGCAGCAACTGAGGTCGAGGTCGTCGGTTCGATCTGGAGCAACGGCGCCGGTGGCCCACCGTTGCTGCGGGGCAGGCCGTCTTTGGATCCGAGAAAGAAGGGCGCCGGTGGTGCAACCCCCGGCGCCCTTGTCTTTTCGCGCGACAGTCGCTCAGTCGGCCTCCTGGAACGCCACCTCGCGCGTCTTCTTGATCGCCGGCAGAGTGACGATCACCACCAGCGCGGCCGCCATCAGCAGCAGCGTCAACGACAGCGGCCGCGTGAAGAACACGGTCGGATCGCCGCGCGACAGCAGCATCGCTCGCCGAAGGTTCTCTTCCATCATCGGGCCGAGGATGAAGCCCAGCAGCAGCGGCGCCGGCTCGCAGCGCAGCTTGTAGAAGACGTAACCGATGACTGCGAAGATCACCGTCATGTAGACGTCGAAGGTGTTGTTGTTGATCGAATAGACGCCGATGCAGCAGAACACCAGGATCGCCGGGTACAGCAGCCGATAGGGCACCTTCAGCAACTGGATCCACAGGCCGATCAGCGGCAGGTTCAGGACCACCAGCATCAGGTTGCCGATCCACATCGAGGCGATCAGGCCCCAGAACAGCGACGGGTTGCTGGTCATCACCTGCGGGCCCGGCTGGATGCTGTGGATCGTCATCGCGCCGATCATCAGCGCCATCACCGCGTTGGGCGGGATGCCGAGCGTCAGCAGCGGGATGAACGAGGTCTGCGCGCCGGCGTTGTTGGCCGACTCCGGGCCCGGCCACGCCCTGGATCGCGCCCTTGCCGAAGCGCGACGGGTCGTCGGCAACCTTCTTCTCCAGCGTGTAGGCGGCGAAGGCCGCGAGCAGAGCGCCGCCGCCCGGCAGGATGCCGAGCACCGAACCGAGCAGCGTGCCGCGCACGATCGCCGGCAACGCTTCCTTGAAGTCCTCCACGGTCGGCAACAGGCCCGTCGACCTTGTTGGTGAACACCTCGCGCGTTCTCGCGCTTGCTCGAGGTTGGCGATGATCTCGGCGAAGCCGAACACGCCCATCGCCACCGCGACGAAGCCGATGCCGTCGGACAGTTCGGGGATGCCGAACGAGAAGCGCGCCACGCCGGAGTTGACGTCGGTGCCGACGAGGCCGAGCAGCAGGCCGAGGATGATCATGCCGATCGCCTTGATCAGCGAGCCGCTGGCCAGCACGACGGCGGCGATCAGGCCCAGCACCATCAGCGAGAAGTACTCGGCCGGGCCGAACTTGAGGGCCACCTCGGCGAGCGGCGGGGCGAAGGCCGCGACCAGGATCGTCGCGAACGTGCCGGCGAAGAACGAGCCGAGCGCGGCGATGGCCAGCGCCGCGCCGGCGCGGCCCTTGCGCGCCATCTGGTAGCCGTCGAGGCAGGTCACCACCGAGGACGACTCGCCCGGCAGGTTGACCAGGATCGCGGTGGTCGAGCCGCCGTACTGCGCGCCGTAGTAGATGCCGGCCAGCATGATCAGCGCCGAGATCGGCGGCAGCGCGAAGGTGATCGGCAGCAGCATCGCGATCGTCGCCACCGGCCCGATGCCGGGCAGCACGCCGATCAGCGTGCCGAGCAGCACGCCGACAAAGGCGTAGAAGAGGTTGTGCAGCGTCAGTGCCGTCGAGAAGCCGAGCGCGAGGTTCGAGAGCAGTTCCATGCGTGGCCCCGGCTCAGTCGCGCATGAAGACTGGCCACACCGGGATCGTCAGCCCGAGACCGTAGATGAATACCGCCAGTACCAGCAGGCACAGGCCGATCGCCAGCAGCACCGTGTCGAGCGCCTTGAACTCATGGCTGCCGAGACTGGAAATACCGATCAGCGCCACCAGCGCCACCATCAGGCCGGCGGGCCGCAGCAGCAGGCCGAAGGCGACGACCGCGCCCAGCACCCAGAAGATCGGTCCGAGGTGGAAGCGTTCGAGCTTGCCGTCCATCGTTTCGGCCGCCAGCCCCTTGAGGCCGACGATCACACCGATAACGGCAAGCAGGCCGCCGAGGATCGTCGGAAAGAACGCGGGGCCCATCCGCTGCGCCGTGCCCATGTCGTACTGCTGGGCAAAGCCGGCGAACCCCAGTCCGAACGCGACAAACATCACGCCGGACCAGAAGTCCTTTTCGTTCCTGATGCGCACGAACGCCTCCTTGTCTGCGTGTCGCACATCGGGGCGTGGCGACATCAAGCAGCGAATGATTTTACGGGCCAACCCGCGCTTGGCCATGCAATTGCGATGCAGCAATCGCACGCCGACAGGCAAAAGCGCAACGTCGGGCCGCTTCGGTGTTGCGCCCGCGTCGGCGTCGATCAGTCCACGCGCGCACCCGAGAACTTCACAACCTGTTCGTACTTGGCGAGTTCGCTGCGGATGAACGCTGCGAACTCGGCGGGTGTGGTGGCCGATGGCTCCGCGCCCATGCGTGCCAGGCGCTCGCGCATTTCGGCGGAGCCGAGCGCGCCGCGAAACGCTGCGTTCAGCCGCTCGACGACGGCCGTCGGCGTGCCCGCCGGGGCCAGCACGCCAAACCAGGTGCTGATGTCGAACCCGGCGAGCGGCGCGCCGCCGGCTTCGGCCATGGTCGGCACATTGGCCAGGCCCGATGCGTGCTGGCGAGTGGTGACGGCGAACGCCTTGAGCTTGCCCGCGCGGATCTGCGGCGCGGCCGAGGCCAGGTTGTCGAACATCAGGTCGGTCTGGCCGGCCAGCAGGCCCAGTTGCGCCGGTGCCGCGCCGGCGTAGGGGATGTGCACGATCGACACCCTGGCCATCGACTTGAGCAACTCTCCCGCCATGTGGCCGCCGCTGCCATTGCCGCCGGAGGCGTAGTTCAGCTTGCCCGGGTTCCGGCGCGCGTAGCCGATCAGGTCGGCCACGGTGCCGATGCCGAGCTTGGTGGCTGCTTCAGGGGTCATCACCAGCACGTTCGGCACCTCGGCGATCAACGTCACCGGTGCGAAGTCCTTGATCGGGTCGTACGGCAGCCTGGCGAACAACCACGGGTTGATCGCGTGCGTGGCCACGGCGCCGATCACCAGCGTGTAGCCGTCGGCCGGCTGCTTGGCCACGTAGTCGACACCGAGGTTGCCGCCGGCGCCGGCGCGGTTTTCCACCACCACGGTGCCGAGCGTGTCCTTGACGCGCTCGGCCAGCGCGCGCGCCGCGGTGTCCAGCGGCCCGCCGGGCGGATAGGGCACGACCAGCCGGATCGGCTTGGCGGGATAGGCCGGCGCCTGCGCGAAAGCGGGCGAGGCGACCAGGGCGGCGGCGAGCAGCGCTGCGAGCAAGAGTGAACGACGCGAGAGCATGGGGTTCTCCATCAAAAACAACGGGGTGCCGCGCGCGCGGCACCGGCCCGGATTAGACCGCACCTCGGCGAGGCGCCGGCCGCTCGTTCCCGTCCGTCGGCCTGTCGGTGCAGCTGCTGCGCCACGTGAGCAGCGCGCGCTACAACCGCAGCTGGCCGGTCGACTCGGTCGAGGCCGCGGTGATGCGCGTCGGGCGCGACGAGTTGTACCGCTGGCTGTCGCTGGTGCTTGTGCGCTCGGCTGGCGGGCGGCCGACCAGCCGCGCACTACAGGACGTCGCCGTGGCGCGGGCGCGCCTGCTGGAACTGCTCGCCAGCGTGCGGCACGAGCGGCATCCGTCCGGCTTCTTCACGCTCGGGCTGGCGTCGATGTTGCCGGCGCTGCTGAATACCTCGGCCGCGGCGGCGCTGTCGCCGCTCGACGTGGGTAGCGAGGCGCGTGCCGCGCTGCTCGACGGTGCCGGGCCGTGGTGCGACGACCTGCAGCTGGCGGCCGCGATCGAGCGCCGCGACCTGTAGGCCGCCGCGCACTGGGCCGACGACTTCGGTGGCCTGGCGGCGATGCTCGACTGCGCCGAGCAGGCTTGGGCCTGGGTGGCGGAGCGGGACGCCGGCTGACGGACGCGCGCAGAATCGTGGCGTTGCGCTGGCGGGCCGTGGACCGCCTGCCGCGCGCGACCTCTGCACCAACCCGCCGTCTGCGCTGCCGCCACCGCGGTGCCCGGCTGCAATCGTTGCTTGCCACGCCGATGGATCAGCCGACGCTGACGACCGACCGCCTGTGCCTGCGTCACGCCGAACCGGCGCTGGCCGCGGCGCTGGCCGACTACATGCGCCGCAATCGCGACCACCTCGCGCGCTGGTCGCCGCCCGCGGCCACCGACCTGGAAACGCCTGCCGGCTGGGTGCCGCTGCTGGTCGAGGCAGTGGCCCAGCATGCGGAGGGCACGGCGCTGCGCTGGGTGTTGACGCCGCCCGACGACGAGTCGCGCGTGATCGGGCGCATCAGCTTCACCAGCGTGCAGCGCGGGCCGCTGCAATCGTGCTTCCTCGGTTATCAGATCGACCACGCGTGCGAGGGGCGCGGACTGATGCACGAGGCGCTCGGGGTGGCGATCGATCACGCCTTCGGCGGGCTGCGGCTGCATCGGATCGAAGCCAACTACCGTCCGGAGAACGTGCGCAGTGGCGCGCTGCTGGCGCGGCTGGGGTTCGAGCGCATCGGTTACGCGCCGCGCTACCTGTTCATTGATGGCGACTGGCGCGATCACGTGCAGACCCAGCGTCTGAATCCGGACTTCGATCTCGCCTGGCTGGCGGACGCGTCGCGCTGACGCGCGAGCGGACGCAGCATGGGAACGCGCAGGCAGATCTTCCGCAGACTTGGGCCACCCGCAGCTGGCTCGACCGGTCCGTGGGCGGATCAGGCTGTCGGCCGGCACTCGAAGCCGGGCGGCAACTCGGCCGGCGCAGCGTCGAGCGGCACGACGGCGACGGCCGCCACGCGAGCGGCTGGCGGACCGCGGTAGGCCCAGGCGACGAGCGCATCGCAGTCGTCCGCCGCGCCGTGAATGACGGCCTCGACGCTGCCATCGCGCCGGTTGCGAACCCAGCCGCGCAGCCCGCGCACGAGCGCCGCCTCCATCAGCGAGGCGCGGTAGCCCACGCCTTGCACGCGACCGGTGATGCGCAACTGCAGGGTCGGCATGCGGTGTGCACCTCAGTCCGTGCGCAGCCGGCCGCCGAACGCGATGCGGCCCGCGCCCGGCGGCGCGTAGATCAGGTGCACCTGCGTTGGATCGCGCGCCAGCAGCGGTGCCAGCGCGGTCACCAGCGCGCACGCCTCGGCGGCACGGTCGGCCGGCGCTGCGTCGCCGGCCTGGGTGATGCGAACGAACACCGGTCGCGGTGTGTCAGCCACCGCACAGCCATTCTCCGCGTAGCAATGGCCGGGCAGTTCGGCGAGGGTGACCCACACGTTGCCGGGCGCGGCAGCGAATACCGGCGCGGCAGCGTCGGCGAGGCGCTGCGCCAGGTCGTCCCCCAATGCCTCTCCCTCGCGCAGCACCACGGTGAATTCGAGGATCGGCATCGGCGTGCCGCGCGCCAGGCTGCCGTCAAACCACGCGCTGCGCGGCCAGCGCATCGATCTCGGCAGCCGACAGGCCGAGCAGGTCGCCGAGCACGGCGCGCGTGTGCTGGCCGAGGGTGGGTGGCGCGTGCGGGCTGGCCGCCCGCGCACCATCCATCACGATCGGACTGGCCACCAGCGGCACCTGGCCGGCGAGCGGATGCGGGCGCGTGATCTGCAGGCCGCGCGCAACGATCTGCGGGTCGGCCAAAGCCTGCGCGATCGAATTGATCGGGCCGCAAGGCACGCCGACGGCTTCGAGTTCCTGCGCCCAGAATTGCATCGGTCTGGCCCGCACGATCCCCTCGATCAGCGGCACCAGCACGGCGCGGTTGCGCACGCGGTCGGCGTTCTTGGCGAAGCGCGGATCGGCGGCCAGCTGCGGGCAGCCGGCGACCTGGCAGAACTTCACGTACTGCGCGTCGTTGCCGACCGCAACGATCACGTGGCCGTCGGCTGCGGCGAACACCTGGTACGGCACGATGTTCTGGTGCGCGTTGCCGGCGCGCCCGGGCGCCTTGCCGCTGACGAGGTAGTTCATGTTCATGTTGGCCAGCATCGCGACCAGGGTGTCGTAAAGGGCCATGTCGATGTGCTGGCCGCGACCGGTGTGTTCGCGCTGCGCGAGGGCGGCCAGGATCGCCACCGTCGCGTACATGCCGGTCATCAGATCGCTGACGGCGACCCCGGCTTTCTGCGGGCCGCCACCCGGGCGGTCGTCGCGCTCGCCGGTGATCGACATGAAGCCGCCCATGCCCTGAATGATGAAGTCGTAGCCGGCACGGTCCTTGTACGGACCGTCCTGGCCGAAGCCGGTGATCGAGCAGTAGACGAGGCGCGGGTTGAGCGCGCTGAGCGTCGCGTAATCGAGCCCGTACTTGGCGAACTGGCCGACCTTGTAGTTCTCCACGAGAACATCGCAGCGGGCAACCAGCGCGCGCAGCAACTGCTGGCCCGCCGATGCGGCAATGTCGAGCGTCACCGACTGCTTGCCGCGATTGGCGGCGAGGTAGTACGCGGCCTCGCTCGTGTCGTGGCCCTGTGCATCGCGCAGGTACGGCGGGCCCCAGGCGCGCGTGTCGTCGCCGCTGCCGGGCCGCTCGATCTTGATCACGTCGGCGCCCAGATCGGCCAGCAGTTGCGTGCACCACGGGCCGGCCAGCACGCGAGTGAGGTCGAGCACGCGCAGATGCGCCAGGGCAGGTATCGATGACATGGCGCGGCAGGATAGCAATGGGTGGGGCGAGGGACTGGCATCGCGCAGGCGGCGCCATGGGGCACACGCGCCGCGCCGCTAAACTGGCGGCATGGGGCGCAACGTTTCGGCAGGGCTGCTGCGGTGGGCAATGAACCTGTGGCCGCCGTTTCTCGGTGCCGGCATCCGCGTGCGCCATATCGCGCATGATTTCCGCGAGGTCGTGGTCGACATGCCGCTGCGCCGATCCAACCGCAATGCGCTCGGTGCGCACTTCGGCGGCTCGCTGTTCGCGATGACCGATCCGTTCTTCGTACTGATGATGGTGCGCAACCTCGATCATGACTACCTGGTGTGGGACAAGGCGGCATCGATCGAATTCCTGGCGCCGGGGCGCAGCCGGGTGCGTGCCCAGATGACGCTGACCGAGCACGACCTCGAACGCATCCGCGCCCGCACGGCCGACGGCGACAAGCACCTGCACCTGTTCCGCGCCGACATCACGGACGACGAAGGCCTGGTCGTGGCGCGCGTCGAAAAGCTGGTCTATGTGCGGCGCCAGCGCGCCGCGCGGGATGCCACATGACGGGCAATCACCTGCCGTGGCCCTATCCGCGCGTGCTGGCCCACCGCGGCGGCGGCACACTGGCACCCGAGAATACGCTGGCGGCGATCCGTGCCGGGCGCGCACGCGGTTTTCGGGGCGTCGAGTTCGACGCGATGCTGGCCGCCGACGCGGTGCCGGTGCTGATGCACGACGACACGCTGGCCCGCACGACCAACGGCGCCGGCAACGTGGCCGCGCTGAGCGCGGCGCAGCTCGGCCTGCTCGACGCCGGCGCCTGGCACTCGGCCGCGTTCGCCGGCGAACCGGTGCCGACCTTCGCCGCAGCGGTGCAGGACTGTCGCGCGCACGGCACCTGGATCAACATCGAGATCAAGCCGGCGCCGGGTGCGGCGGTGCGCACGGGCGAGGTGGTCGCTCGCGAGACGGCGCGGCTGTACGCCGACCTGGTCCGGCCCGGCGGCGATCGGGCGTCGCACGTCGAGCCGCGCGTACCGCTCCTCTCGTCGTTCGAACGCGATGCGCTGGTTGCGGCGCGCGCGGCTGCGCCGGATCTGCCGCGCGGCTATCTGCTGGATCGCATTCCTTCCGACTGGCCGCAGGCGCTCGCTGCGCTGGGCTGCGTCGCCTTGCACACCAACCATCGCCATTTGTCGCGCGCGCAGGCGCGGGCGGTGAAGGATGCGGGCTACTGGCTGTTCTGCTACACGGTCAACGATGCGGCGCGGGCGCGCGAGCTGTTCGACTGGGGCGTGGATGCGTTCTGCACCGACCGCATCGATCTCATCTCGTCCGATCTCGCGCCCGACCTCGCGCCTGCCACCGAACCCGGCTATCCGCCGCACCCCCGATGAACGACCCCGCGTCCCCCCGCCGCCAGCCGCGCTTCACGCACTACGCCCAGCCCGCGACCGACATTGCCACCGGCATCGTCGCCGGCCTGCGCTGCGAGCCGCCGTCGATTGCGCCGCGCTACTTCTACGACGCGCTCGGCTCGCGCCTGTTCGAGGCGATCTGCGAACTGCCCGAGTACTACCCGACGCGCACCGAGGCTGCGCTCCTCGCCGAAAACGGCCGCCAGATCGCAGAGGCCGCCGGCGCCGGCTGCACCTTGATCGACCTCGGGGCGGGCGACTGCGAGAAGGCAGCGCGCCTGTTCGACCTGATGCAGCCGGCGCAGTACGCCGCGCTCGACATCTCGGCCGACTTCCTGCGCGAGCGGCTCGACTGCCTGCAGGACCGCTTCCCGCAGCTGGACATCATCGGTGTGGCGCTGGATTTCGCCGCCGACCTGCAATTGCCGGAAAGCGTGGCCGCCGCGCGCCGGCTGTTCTTCTACCCGGGCTCGTCGATCGGCAACTTCTCGCCGGATGAGGCGCGCGGGTTTCTGCGGCGCGTGCAGGGCCTGGCGGGCGCTGGCGGGCAGTTGCTGATCGGGGTCGATCTCGTCAAGCCCTCCCCGATCCTCGACGCCGCCTACGACGATGCGCTCGGCGTGACCGCGGCCTTCAACCGCAACGTGCTGATTCACGTGAATCGCCTGGCCGGCACCGATTTCGACATCCGCGACTGGCGCCATGTGGCGTTCTTCGATGCCGCCAGCGCGCGCATCGAGATGCACCTGGAGGCGCGGCGCGACGTGATCGTGCGCATTCCGGACGAGGTGCCGCTGCGCATGGCGGCGGGCGCGCGCATCCACACCGAGAACTCGTGGAAGTACACGGTCGAGGGCTTCGAGGCGCTGCTGCGCGCGGCCGGCTTCGCGCAGACGCGCTGCTGGACCGATGCGCGCGGCTGGTTTGCGCTGTTCCTGGCGCGCGCCTGAGGCGGCGGTCGCGGCATGCGCACGCTCGACGCCAACGGGTTGCACGAGGCGCTGCTGGATGCGCATCGGACCACGCTGGCCTTGATCGACGACCTCGACGATGCGCAGTGGCAGGTGCCGCAGCTGCCGATCGTCAACCTGCCGCGCTGGGAGTTCGGCCACATCGGCTGGTTCATGGAGCTGTGGTGCCTGCGGCGCGGCGACCGCAGCCGGCCGTCGCTGCTGGCCGATGCGGATCGCTGGTACGACTCGAGCGCGGTGGCGCACGCCATGCGCTGGCAACTTGCGCTGCCGAGCCGTGCCGCGACGCGCGCCTACGTGGCCGCGGTGCTGGAGCGCACGCTCGCGCAGCTGGCCACGGAAGAAGCGAGCGACGCCGCGCTGTATCCGTACCGGCTGGCGCTGTCGCACGAGGACATGCACGGCGAGGCGTTCGTGCTGCTGCGCCAGATCCTGGCCTACCCGCGCCCGTCCCGGCCAGACCTGGACGCCGTGGCGATGCGGTCGGTCGCGCCTGTGTCCAGCGCGCCTGGCGACGCGGTCAGTGCAGCCGACGTTTCGGTGGGCGGCGGGCTTTTCCTGCAGGGCGTGCCTGCCGGCCAGGGATTCCGCTTCGACAATGAAGGCGAACCATTCGAGGTCGAGGTCGCGCCGTTCGCGGTCGCCACGCAGCGCGTCAGCAATGCGCAGTTCGCTGCCTTCATCGCGGACGGCGGCTATCGCGAGGCGCGCTGGTGGGATGAAGCCGGGCGCGCCTGGCGCGATGCCGTGCAGGCAGCGCATCCCGCCGCCTGGCGCGCCGGCGATGGCGGATGGGAAGAGCGGCACTTCGACCGTTGGCAGCCGCTCGATCCCGTCGCGCCAGTGCGCCACGTCAGTGCTTTCGAGGCTGAGGCCTGGTGCCGCTGGGCCGGGCGCAGGCTGCCCACCGAGAGCGAGTGGGAGTTCGCTGCGGTCCACCGCCACATCGCGCCATTTGGGTCGGCCGCCGACGCGGTCTGGGAGTGGACCAGCACACCGTTTGCTCCGTATGCGGGCTTCGTGCCCGGTCCGTACCGCGACTACTCGCAGCCGTGGTTCCACACCCATCGCGTGCTGCGTGGCGCCAGCGTGGCGACGCCGTCTCGGCTGCACCATGTGCGCTTCCGCAACTTCTACACGCCGCAGCGGCGCGACATGCTGGTCGGGTTTCGCACGTGCGCGGGGCGCGCGGCCTGAGCGCGGGTACCGCCGACCCTACTTGGCGCTGACCCATTCGGTCCGGTACGTCTGCCAGTTGATATGCATCAAGTCCGTCTGTAACGGGATTCGTAACCTGACATTGAAGTTTTTCGGGCGGCGCCGCAGGGGAGGGGCACCGCGCGCGTCTGCAGCGGTCGCCGCTGTCGCGCACGCGGTGTTTCTGCGGTCGCCGCCCTTCTCGTTTCTGCGCCACCCCGAGTGTCGACGCCAAGGCTTCGACGCCGATTCTCCACACGACGAACGACCCGACGCGCTGCTGCCCACCATGTCCAACGCTCCTGCCCTGCGCAAGGCCAAGGTGTCCGTCGCTAACGAGGGGACGCCGGCCGATACCCGGTGCGACCACTGCGGCGATCTGCTGGCGGGCCTGAAGGTCGAGCGACGCAAGCTCGGCCCGACACTGCAGTCCTACTGCTGCCTCGGGTGTGCGTTCATCGCCGAGCAGCTGTACCTGGCGCAGGCGGGCAGTCGCGATCGTGCGGCGCTCGATCACGCGATGGCCGAGGCGCTGCCGCGGCCGGTGCCGGCCGAGGCGCAGCTGGCGCGCGCGCAGATCCCGGTGCATGGCATGGTGTGCGCCGCCTGCGCGCTGCTGATCGAGCACAAGGTCAAGCGGGTGGCCGGCGTGGCCAATGCGCAAGTGGACTTCGCCGGCCGGCGCGCCTACGTGGCGTTCGACGCGGCGCAGACCGACGCGCAGAAGATCGCGCAGGCCATCCGCAAGGCCGGCTACGCGGCCGGTGACGCCGCGCCCACCGCGCGCGCGCGCCGCGTCGAACTGCTGCGCGTGCTGCTCGCGTGGCTGATGATGATGCAGGTGATGATGCTGGCGGTGCCTGCCTACGTCACTCAGCCGGGTGACATCCCGGCCGACATCGAGCAGCTGCTGCGCATCGCGCAACTGGTGCTGACGCTGCCGGTGCTGATCTTCTCGGCCGCGCCGATTTTCCGCGCCGCCATCAGCCAGATCCGCGCCGGCGCCAGCAGCGTGATCGGCATGGATCTGCCGATCGTGCTCGGCCTGAGCGCAGCGTTCGCGGCCAGCGCCTGGGCCACGCTGACGGCGCATGGCCCGGTCTATTTCGACTCGGTGACGATGTTCGTGGCGCTGGTGCTGGGCGCGCGCTGGCTGCAGGGCCGTGGCCTGGCGCGTGCCTATGAGTTCATCGATGCCGCGCATCGCCACGCGCAATTGACCGCGCAGCGGCTGCGCGGCTGGCCCGGCTCGCCGGTGACCGACACCGTGCCGGCGACGGCACTGGTGGTGGACGATCTCGTGCTGGTGCCCGCTGGCGAGACGGTGCCGGCCGACGGCGTCGTGGCGGGCGGCGCTTCCACGGTGTCGCAGGCCTGGCTGACGGGCGAGTCGACGCCGATCGAAAAGAGCGAGGGCATGCCGCTGCTGGCCGGCAGCCTGAACCTCGAGCAGCCGCTGGTGGTCCGCGTCACGCGTACCGGCGAGGCAACCTCGCTCGCCGCGCTGCGCCGGCTGGTCGATGCGGCCGGCCGCGAGCGTCCGCGCGTGGTCGAGACCGCCAATCGCGTCGCGCTGGTCTTCCTGTGGGCGGTGCTGGCGATCGCCGCGATGACGGTGGTCGGCTGGTGGCTGGTCGATCCGGCGCAGGCGCTGCCGAACGCGGTCGCGGTGCTGGTGGCCACCTGTCCCTGCGCGCTGTCGCTGGCGGCACCGGCCGCGCTGGCCGCCACCCAGTCGTCGCTGGCACGGCGTGGGGTGCTGACCGCACGCACGGCCGCGCTCGAACAGCTGGCCAAGGTCGACACCTTCGCGTGCGACAAGACGGGCACGCTGACCGCGGCCGAGCCGAAGCTGGCGCAACTGGTGCCGCTGCGTTCGGGCGATGCGATGAAGTTGCTGGCGCTGGCGGCGAGCCTGGAGTCGTTGTCGAGCCATCCGTTCGCGCGCGCCATCGCGCGCGCCGCGCAGGACGCCGGGGTGACGCTGCCCGCGCTGAGCGAGGGCCGGGCCCACGCGTCGGCCGGGGTGGAGGCGGTGATCGATCGGCGCCGGCTGCGCCTGGGCAAGGCCGACTACGCGCTCGGTCTGGTCGACGCCGACCCGGTGCCGGTGGCCGCACGCCTGCTCAAGCGCATGGAACGCGACAAGCTGGCCAGCGACAGCGTGATCGTGCTGGCCGATCGCGACGGACCGCTGGCGTTGTTCTCGTTCGGCGAGGCGCTGCGCAGCGACGCGGCCCGCCTGGTGCAGGACCTCAAGCGCGACCGCATCGACGTGCTGCTGGTGTCGGGTGACCGGCGGGCGCCGGTGGAGCGCGTGGCACGCGAGCTGGCGATCGGCAGCGTGTACGCGCACCAGACGCCGGAGTCCAAGCGCGAGCTGGTGCGCGAACTGCAGAAGAGCGGCCGCACGGTGGCGATGCTGGGCGACGGCATGAACGATGCGCCGGTCATCGCGCAGGCCGACGTATCGATCGCGCTGGCCGAGGGCAATGCGCTGGCGCAGGCGCGCGCCGATTTGATCGTGCTTTCGTCGCGTCTGGCGGATGTCTCGCATGCGGTTGGCGCGGCGCGCCGCGGCATGGCGATCGTGCGCGAGAATCTGGCTTGGTCGTTCGCCTACAACGTGGCGGTGATCCCGCTGGCGGCGCTGGGCTACATCACGCCGGCGCTGGCGGCGGTCGGCATGGCGGCCAGCTCGCTGCTGGTGGTGGGCAATGCACTGCGCGCGGCGCGCCCGCGGCGCTAGGCCGGCCATGGAGTCGCTCTACCTGCTGATTCCGGTGTCGATCGTGATCGTCCTGGTCATCGGCGGACTGCTTGCGTGGTCGGTGCTGGGAGGCCAGTTCGACGATATCGAAGACGAAGGGCGCCGCATTCTCGATGACGAGCGCGCCGACGACAGCACGCCGGGTCCGAATGTCAAGGGTGCAGCACGGTCGTCTGTGCGCGATGCACACAGCGACCGTGCCGCCTGAGCCGGTTGACATGAATCAACCGGGCACCAAGGGTCGACCCCTAGCATCCGCGACGGCTGCGCCGCGCATCAGCTGCCAAGAACCGGCGGCGACGCAGTCGTGCACGCACCGCGCGACGACGCGGGATTGCATCGGGAATCGAGCATCAAGAGTCGCTTCAGCCCAGGCCTGCACACGGGCCGCACGAGGAAAAACATGAGCCACGCGAAAGCGCTTACCTACGACTACGGGGTGATCCGGGCCTTCTCGGTGATGACCGTGATCTGGGGCATCGTCGGCATGCTGGTCGGGGTGATCATCGCCGCCCAGATGGCCTGGCCCGCCTTGAACTTCGATACCGCGTGGTTGAGCTTCGGACGGCTGCGGCCGCTGCACACCAACGCGGTGATTTTCGCGTTCGGCGGCTGCGCGCTGTTCGCTACCAGCTACTTCGTCGTCCAGCGCACGTCGCAGGCGCCTCTGTTTCTGCCCGGGCTGGCCTGGTTCACCTTTTGGGGCTGGCAGCTGGTGATCGTGCTGGCGGCGGTCACGCTGCCGCTGGGCATCACGCAGGGCAAGGAATACGCCGAGCTGGAGTGGCCGATCGACATCCTGATCGCGGTGGTGTGGGTGAGCTACGCGGTCGTGTTCTTTGGCACCATCGCCAAGCGCGCGGTCAAGCACATCTATGTCGCCAACTGGTTCTTCGGTGGCTTCATCCTGACCGTGGCGATCCTGCACATCGTCAACTCGATGGCGATTCCCTGGTCGCTGACCAAGTCGTACTCGGCCTATTCGGGCGCGCAGGACGCGATGATCCAGTGGTGGTACGGCCACAACGCGGTCGGCTTCTTCCTGACCGCGGGCTTCCTGGGGATGATGTACTACTTCATCCCCAAGGCGGCCGGCCGCCCGGTGTACTCGTACCGGCTGTCGGTGGTGCACTTCTGGGCGCTGATCTTCACTTACATGTGGGCCGGCCCGCACCACCTGCACTACACCGCGCTGCCCGACTGGGCGCAGTCGATCGGCATGATCTTCTCGCTGATCCTGCTGGCGCCTTCGTGGGGCGGCATGATCAACGGCATCATGACCTTGAGCGGTGCCTGGTACAAGCTGCGCGAGGATCCGATCCTCAAGTTCCTGATCGTCTCGCTGTCGTTCTACGGCATGAGCACGTTCGAGGGTCCGATGATGTCCATCAAGACCGTCAACGCGCTGTCGCACTACACGGACTGGACCATCGGCCACGTGCACTCGGGCGCGCTGGGCTGGGTCGGACTGATCTCGATCGGCTCGCTGTACTACCTGATCCCGCGCCTGTACGGCCGCACCGAGATGTTCAGCATGCGCGCGGTGACGCTCCATTTCTGGGTCGCGACCATCGGCATCGTGCTGTACATCGCCGCCATGTGGATCGCCGGCGTGATGCAGGGCCTGATGTGGCGCGCGGTCAACGAGGACGGCACGCTGACCTATTCCTTCATCGAAAGCGTGAAGTCGACCTATCCGTTCTACGTGATCCGTCTGGCGGGAGGCACGCTGTATCTGGTCGGCATGTTCGTGATGCTGTGGAACGTGGTGAAAACCATCGGCGCCGGCAGGGCCGTGTCCGATCCGGTGCCGGCCGCGCTGGCCCACGCCTGATGTCGCGGACGAACTGAGGAACGAGTCATGAAAATCTTCAACCACGACTTCATCGAGCAGAACTCCTGGCTGATGATCATCCTGATCGTGCTGGTGGTGGCGGTCGGCGGCCTGGTCGAGATCGTGCCGCTGTACTTCCAGCGCCAGACCACGCAGCCGGTCGAAGGGATCAAGCCCTACGAGCCGCTGCGCCTGGTGGGCCGCGATGTCTACATCCGCGAGGGTTGCTACAACTGCCACTCGCAGATGGTGCGGCCGTTCCGCGCCGAGACGCTGCGCTACGGCCACTACTCGGTCGCCGGCGAGTCCGTCTACGACCACCCGTTCCAGTGGGGCAGCAAGCGCACCGGCCCCGACCTGGCGCGCGTCGGCCAGCGCTACTCCGACGAATGGCACCGGGTCCACTTCAACAACCCGCGCGACGTGGTGCCGGAGTCGAATATGCCAGCCTATCCCTGGCTGGCCAAGAACTCGGTCGAGGGTATCGACGTGCAGGCGCGCATGCGCGCGCTGACCAAGGTCGGTGTGCCGTACAGCGAGGCCGACATCGCCGCGGCCCCCGAAGCCTTGAAGGGCAAGACCGAACTCGACGCCATGATCGCCTACCTGCAAGGCTTGGGCGTGCAACTGCGCAACGTTCGCTGAGGACGCGCCATGGACATCAACGACATGCGCGCGGCGATCACGCTGCTGGCGTTCATCGCTTTCCTCGGCATCGTGTTCTGGGCCTACCACCGCAAGAGCCGGCGCGGCTTCGACGAGGCGGCGCAGTTGCCGTTCGCGGATGACACGCAGCCAGCCGACCCCTCGGGTCGTTCACGGAACACATAAGGGCAGGGGCGAGCGATGACTGATTTCACGAGCATCTTCTGGGACTACTACGTCGCCATCATCACCACGGTATCGGTGCTGGGCTGCGCGGTGTTCCTCTGGTCGCAGAGCAAGCGGCGCGTCAAGGTCGGTGCCGGCCCGGATCCGGACACCACCGGCCATGTGTGGGACGGCGATCTGCAGGAGTTCCACAACCCGCTGCCGCGCTGGTGGATGTGGCTGTTCTACCTGACGGTGGTCTTCGCGGTCGTGTACCTGATTCTGTTCCCGGGCCTGGGCACGCAGTACAAGGGCCTGTTGAAGTGGACCTCGACCGACCAGCACGCGGCCGAGGTCAAGGCGGCCGATGACAAGTTCGGTCCGCTGCTGGCCGGCTACCTGCAGCAGCCGCTCGAGACGGTCGCCGGCGATCCGCGCGCGCGCCAGATGGGCGAACGCATCTTCCTCAACAACTGTGCGCAGTGCCACGGCTCCGATGCACGCGGCGCGCGCGGCTTCCCGAACCTGGCCGATGCCCAGTGGTACTGGGGCGGCTCGCCCGAAGCGATCGTGCAGTCGATCGCAGCAGGGCGGGTGGCCGCCATGCCGCCGATGGCGGCTGCGGTCGGCGGTGCCGAGGACGTGACGGACCTTGCCCACTACGTGCTGTCGCTGTCGAACTCGGCGCACGACACCGTGCGCGCAGCGCGTGGCAAGGAGAAGTTCGCCTCTTGCGCGGCCTGTCATGGCCCGGAAGGCAAGGGCAATCCGGCGCTGGGCGCACGCGATCTGACGCAGAAGGGTGGCTGGCTCTACGGTCAGACGGTCGCCGGGATCACCGAGACGATCAGCAAGGGCCGTGGCGGCGTGATGCCGTCGCAGACGGGCATCCTGACGGACGCCCAGATCCATCTGGTGTCGGCGTATGTGTTTTCGCTGAGCAACCGGGCGGCGCCCGCCAAGCCGTAGCCGGCGGTGCAGGCTGGAGTGAGTATGCGGGCCGCCTGCGGGCGGCCCTTGCATTTGAGGCGGGCCGGTTCGTGCCAAGACCGCATACCTCGTGTGTGATCCGCTGCGCGTTGGCGTCGCCATAACGGGCAGGGTTGATCCATGCCAACTGCCGGCGCGATCGCCTCTGCGAGAGTGCGGGAAGTGATACGGCTGGCGTTACACGCGGCGCCTGGCGCCGTGCGGCCGATCGCATTCGAGCCTGGGGCAAGTGAACCGTGAACAGTGTCGTCGATCCGAAGGTCATCCATGCGCAGCGCCCGCAGGCGGCCGGCGGCACGGTGATTCCGATCCAGCCCGTCGCGGCCGAACCGCAGACGGAACTCGAGGCGATGTATGCCCGGCGCAAGGAGATCTACCCGCGCAGCCGGATCGGCGACTCGCTCGGCCTGTTCCAGAAATGGCGCTGGGCCTTCGTCTGGCTGACTCAGATCGTCTTCTACGGGCTGCCTTGGCTCACGTGGAACGGCCGCCAGGCGCTGTTGTTCGATCTGGCGGCGCGCAAGTTCTACGTCTTCGGCCTGGTGCTGTGGCCGCAGGACATCATCTACCTGTCTGCGCTCCTGATCATCGCTGCCCTGTCGCTGTTCCTGTTCACCGCGGTGGGCGGCCGGCTGTGGTGCGGCTACGCCTGTCCGCAAACGGTCTACACCGAGATCTTCATGTGGATCGAGCGCCAGATCGAAGGCGATCGCGCCAAACGCATGATGCTCGACCAGGCGCCATGGACGGCTGGCAAGGCCGCGCGCAAGTTCGCCAAGCACACGGCCTGGGTCGCGCTGGCACTGTGGACCGGCTACACCTTCGTCGGCTTCTTCACGCCGATCCGTGAACTCGGCGCCGAGTTCATCGCGTTCACGTTCGGCGGCTGGTCGCTGTTCTGGGTGGCGTTCTACGGCTTCGCGACCTACGGCAACGCCGGTTGGATGCGCGAGCAGGTGTGCAAGTACATGTGCCCGTATGCGCGTTTCCAAAGCGCGATGTTCGACAAGGACACACTGATCGTCACCTACGACATGGAGCGGGGCGAGCCACGCGGCGCGCGCAGCAAGACCAAGGGAAACTCTGCCGGTCTGGGCGACTGTGTCGACTGCGGCCTGTGCGTTCAGGTCTGCCCGACGGGCATCGACATCCGCAACGGCTTGCAGTACGAGTGCATCGGTTGCGCCGCCTGCATCGATGCCTGCGACCACGTGATGGAAAAGGCCGGCCTGCCACGCGGCCTGGTGCGTTATGCGACCACCAACTCGCTGGCGCAGCACTACTCGAAAGAAGGCATCGTCAAGCGCGTGTTCCGGCCGCGCGTGATCGTCTACAGCAGCATCCTGCTCACGGTGATCGCGGCGCTGGCGGTGGCGGTCTACGTCCGGGTGCCGCTGAAGGTCGATGTCATCCGCGATCGAGCGGCGCTGGCACGCGAGGTGATGGACGAGAAAGGCCTGGCCAGGGTCGAGAACGTGTATCGATTGCAGGTGAGTAACACGACCGAAAAAGGCCAGTCGTACACGGTGCGGGTCAGCGGGCTGCCGGGGCTGGTGGTCGCCAGCGAGGCGGCGTTCGACGTGCCGCCGGCCAGTTCCATGTCGGTGCCGCTGCGGGTCCAGGCGCCCCTCGACGACGTGCCGCCGGGTTCGCACAAGATCGCCATCGAGGTACAGGCGCAGTCCGACGGTGCGCTGCGCGTCAACGAAACCACCACTTTCCTCGGGTTGCGGCGCTGATGCCCGCACCGGAATCTTCGTCAGGAGCTTCGATGTCGCACGCCACCGCAGTCGACCCCACACCGTGGTACCGGCAGGGATGGCCCTGGCTCATCATGGTGCCGCCGGTCACCGCGATCATCGGCTGCGCGATCACGATCACCCTGGCGATTCGCAGTGCCGACGGCATGGTGGCCGCTGACTACTACAAGCGCGGCCTGGCGATCAACGAGCAGCTCGCCCGTTCGCAGGCGGCTGTTGCCATGGGCCTGCAGGCGAGCGTCGCAACGCGTGGGCTGGCTGCGGGTGACGAGGTGCGCGTCGGCCTGCGGGCCGATCGCGCGGTGCCGCCGGAGGCGGCGCTCAAGCTGCGGCTCGTTCACCCTGGCCGCGACGGCGCCGACCGCGAGGCAATGCTGGCGCGAGTCGCAGTGCATGAGGATGGCCGTCAGGTCGACTACATTGGGCACTGGCAGGAAAGCGGTCCGGTGCGCGGCCAGGTGAGCTGGCGCCTCGTGATCGAAGCGCGCGATTGGCGGCTCGATGGCGATGCATCCATGATCATTGCCGGCGAGCCTTTGCAGGTGCGGGCCGAGCGCTGAGAGCGGCGCCGCAACGGACCGCGCAGCGCCGATGAGCGATCGGCACGTGTCGAAGCGATGCAAGCCTGCCGTTCGACCACGTCGAACGCCGCCTTAGGGCGGCATGGAAGGAGACGGCAATGTCATCGAGCCTGACGCAGCGGATTCTCTGGGTCCTGTGGCCGTCGTTCCTGGTGGCGGCCGTGGCCGAGCTGATTTTTTTTTCCGTCGTCGATCCGAACGATCTCTCGGCCTTCGGCGTGCCAATCGAAGCGGCGCGCATGTCCGTCTACAGCGCCGGTTTCTTCTTCTTCTGGGCGATGACGTCGGCCGCAAGCGCGCTCACGGTGTTCGTCCAGCGCTCGCCGTTCGAAGTGAATCGTTGTCCGCTGCCGTCGCAGGAGCGACCTGAGGGCTGTCCGAAGCGCGAAGCAGAGGGCTCTGCGACACCGTAGACGAATGGAAGCAAGAAAAAAGCGCGCCGAGGCGCGCTTTTCTCGCTGGCCGCGGGCCCGGTCAGGGCTGCGCGGTACTGCAGGTGGCCTGGGTGCCGGAGACAATGCCGCGCAGACCGTCGGTGTTCATGATCCGCACGTGCTTCTGGTTCACTTCGATCAGGTTGTCGTGGGCGAAGCGCGACAGCACGCGGCTGACGGTTTCGAGCTTTAGACCGAGGAAGCTGCCGATCTCGGCGCGGGTCATGCGCAGTACGAACTCGGTGCGCGAGTAGCCGCGTGCCTCGAAACGCTGCGAGAGATTCAGAAGGAAGGCTGCGAGCCGCTCTTCCGCGTGCATGCTGCCGAGCAGCAGCATGACGCCGTGCTCGCGCACGATTTCGCGGCTCATCACCTTGTGGAAGTGATTGCGCAGCATCGGCACCGAGCCGGCGACTTCTTCCAGCCGCTCATAGGGGATCACGCAAACGTCCGTGTCTTCGAGCGCGACGGTGTCGCACGAGTGCTGCTCGTTGCTGATGCCGTCCATGCCGACCAGTTCACCGGCCATGTGAAAACCGGTGACCTGCTCGCGCCCGTCGGTCGACATCACGGTGCTCTTGAGGAAGCCCAGGCGCACGGCGTAGAGAGACTCGAAGCGGTCTCCTGCGCGAAAGAGCGCTTCGCCACGCTTGATGCGGCGGCGCGTCGCGACCAGTTCTTCGAGCTTCTCGATGTCCGGCAGGGACAAACCCAGCGGCAGACACAGCTCGCGCAGGTTGCAGTTCGAGCAGGCAACCTTCAGATGTGAAACGGAAAAACTCGGCCCATTCATGTGGTGACGCCTCTCGACTCGTCCGCACCCGATTAACAGATCGACGGAGCCACGCCGTTTGTGTGGCCTCAGCCCGTCGCACTGCGGATTACCGTCAAGGGGAGAGGTCACCGGCCAGATTGACTCGCATCAACCTTTCCCATTGGGGCTCGCAAATAATACACGCGTGAAAGAGCAACATTCGATTGAGCGTGCCACGGTACGCGTTACACGAAAGGAAAGCTACCCATGTTGATGTCAGCCCGCAATGAGGTCGCCGTACCGGCGCCGGCGCTTCTGCAGCGATTCGACATCCCCGGGCCGCGCTACACGTCGTATCCGACGGCGGATCGCTTTGTCGATGCGTTCGATGCGCAGGCCTTGGCGGGCTGGCTGGCACGCCGCGGAGAGTCGGCCAACCAGATACCCTTGTCGCTGTACGTGCATCTGCCGTTCTGCAACACCGTTTGCTACTACTGTGCTTGCAACAAGGTCATTACCAAGGATCACAGCCGTACGTCGGAGTACCTGCAGGCGCTGGCTAAGGAAGTGGCGCTGATCGACGGCATGCTGACCGGGTCGCGCCAGATCGAGCAGCTTCACTTCGGCGGTGGCACTCCCACGTTCCTCAGCAACGACGAGTTGCGCGAGCTGATGGCGATGCTGACGTCGCACTTCCCGCTGGCGCCCAAGGGCGAGTACAGCATCGAGGTCGATCCGCGCTCGACGCCGCCGGACAAGGTGGCCGCACTGGCCGAACTAGGTTTCAACCGGATGTCGGTCGGCGTGCAGGATTTCGATCCAGACGTGCAGAAGGCGGTCAACCGGCTACAGAGCTTCGAGATGACGCGTGCCACCGTCGACGCTGCGCGCAAAGCCGACTTCAAGTCGGTCAACCTCGACCTGATCTACGGCCTGCCCAAGCAGTCGCGCGCCACCTTCGCCAAGACGCTCGACAAGGTGCTGGTTCTCAGTCCCGAGCGGATCGCGCTGTACCACTACGCGCACCTGCCCGAGCGCTTCAAGCCGCAGCGGCGCATCGAGGCGGAGGATCTGCCGTCGCCGCAGGAAAAGATGGGCATCATGCTCGACGCGATCCAGCGCCTGACGGAGGCCGGCTACTACTACGTCGGCATGGATCACTTCGCCAAGGCCGACGACGATCTGGCACGCGCCCAGCACCAGGGCCGGCTGCATCGCAACTTCCAGGGCTATTCGACGCGTCCGGACTGCGACCTGATCGGCCTCGGCGTCTCCAGTATCAGCAAGATCGGCCCGACCTATTCGCAGAACGTGCGCGAGCTCGACGAGTACTACGACCGGCTCAAGAACGACATGCTGCCGACCGCGCGCGGCGTGTTCCTCGACATGGACGATCTCGTGCGCCGCGCGGTGATCATGGCGCTGATGTGCCACTTCGAGGTCAGCAAGGAAGCAATCGAGCAGGCGCACCTGATCAAGTTCGACGAGTACTTCAAGCGCGAGATCGCCGCGCTCAAGCCGTTCGAGGAAGAGGGCCTGGTGGAGAACACCAAGGAGTGGATCAGCGTGCTGCCGCGCGGCAAGCTGCTGATCCGTGCGATCGCGATGAGCTTCGATCGCTATCTGCGCAGTGACGAGCGCATCCGCAAGTACAGCAAGATCGTCTAGGCCCAGGGCCGGCCGACCGGCCGGCCGGCGACGCTGACCTTCGCGTGTTCGACTTCCCGCTGTCGCAGGCGCTCGCCGCGTTCATGCTGTCGCTGCTGGGCGGGCTGCACTGCGCCGGCATGTGCGGCGGCTTCATCGGCGCGTTGCAGATGAACCGTCCACGCGGCGTGCCGGCGGCGCGGCTGGCAGCGGGCTACCACCTCGGCCGAATCACCAGTTACACGCTGGCAGGCGCGCTGGTTGGCGCCATTGGCGGCGGCCTGTATGCGGCCGATGTGCTGCCGGTTCAACTGGTGCTTTTGGTGTTGGGTAGCGCGATGCTGATCGCCATTGGCATCGCCATGTTCGGCGAGAACCGCTGGCTCAAGCGCATCGAGCCGATCGGCGCCGGCATCTGGCGCATCGTGGGGCCATGGGCGCGGCGCGTGTATCCGCCGCGCTCGGGCGGCCAGGCCTTCGCCGCCGGATTGGCGTGGGGCTGGATTCCGTGCGGCATGGTCTACGCCGCGCTGCCGCTGGCGCTGGTTGCAGGGGGACCGCAGCAGGGCGCGCTGGTGATGCTCGCCTTCGGGCTGGGCACGCTGCCCAATCTGCTGCTGGTCGACGTGGTCGCCGCGCGTCCGGCGCTGGCGGCGGTCGGCGGTGGCGGCGTCATGGCAAACGCGCGCAGCTGGCTGCGCCCGCTGGCCGGCGTCGTGATGCTGGTGTTCGCGGTTTCCGGGTTGGCCCATGCCGCACGCGTGGCCGGCGCCGATCACCCGGCCATCGAGGCGTTCGCCTCGATCTGCCACACGCCGCGCGCGCCGGCCCACTGACCGCGCGCCGCCGCAGCAGGGCGCAAAGACCCCGCTGCTATCATCGAATGGTTCCCGAATACCTCAACTGCGGCGGGCGCTTAGCGCCTCCGCCCACGTGCATTTGTTTCCTCGACTGGCCATGAAAAGCGCACAGATTCGCGACAGGTTCCTCAAATACTTCGAGTCCAAGGGGCACACCATCGTGCGTGCCTCGTCGCTGGTGCCGGCCAACGATCCAACGCTGCTGTTCGTCAACAGCGGCATGGTGCAGTTCAAGGACGTGTTCACCGGCCGCGAGAGGCGTTCGTACTCGCGCGCGACCACCTCGCAGAAGAGCCTGCGTGCCGGCGGCAAGCACAACGACCTGGAGAACGTGGGCTACACGGCCCGGCACCACACGTTGTTCGAGATGCTCGGCAACTTCAGCTTCGGCGACTACTTCAAGCGCGACGCCATTCGCTACGCGTGGGAGTTGCTGACCGAGGTCTACAAGCTGCCGAAAGACAAGCTGTGGACCACCGTCTACATCGACGACGACGAGGCCTACGACCTCTGGACCAAGGACATCGGCGTGCCGCCGGAGCGCTGCGTGCGCATCGGCGACAAGCCGGGCCAGCCGAAGTACGTGTCCGACAACTTCTGGCAGATGGCCGACACCGGTCCCTGCGGCCCGTGCAGCGAGATCTTCTACGACCACGGCCCCGAGGTCGCGGGCGGCCCGCCGGGCTCGCCGGATGCCGACGGCGACCGCTATATCGAGGTGTGGAACCTGGTGTTCATGCAGTTCGACCGCGACGCGGCCGGCGTTCTCACGCCGCTGCCGAAGCCCTGCGTCGACACCGGCATGGGCCTGGAGCGTCTGGCGGCGGTGCTGCAGCACGTGCACAGCAACTACGAAATCGATCTGTTCCAGAACCTGATCAAGGCGGCGGCGAAGGCGACCGGCGCCAAGGATCTGACGAACAACTCGCTGAAGGTCATCGCCGACCACATCCGCGCCTGCGCGTTCCTGATCGCCGACGGCGTGATCCCCGGCAACGAGGGCCGCGGCTACGTGCTGCGCCGGATCATCCGGCGTGCGCTGCGCCACGGCTACAAGCTTGGCCAGACCCAGCCGTTCTTCCACGCGCTGGTGGCCGATCTGGCCCAGGAGATGGGAGACGCCTATCCCGAACTGCGCGAGCAGTTGGCCCGCATCCAGAGCGTGCTCAAGCAGGAGGAGGAGCGCTTCGGCGAGACGCTCGAGCACGGCATGAAGATCCTCGACGGCGCGCTCGGCCGGCTCGGTTCGGGCGATGCGCGCATGCTCGACGGCGAGACCGTTTTCCTGCTGTACGACACCTATGGCTTCCCGGTCGACCTCACCGCCGACATCTGCCGCGAGCGTGGCATCAGCGTCGATCACGCCGGTTTCGAGCAGGCGATGGAGCGCCAGCGCGAGCAGGCGCGCGCAGCGGGCAAGTTCAAGATGGCCGCCGGCGTCGAGTACGCGGGCGCGAGGACCAAGTTCACCGGCTATGACTACCTGACCGGTGAAGGCAGGGTGGTCGCGCTCTACGTCGACGGCACGCCGGTCAACGAGATCCGCGCCGGCCAGACGGGCATCGTGGTGCTGGATGCCACGCCGTTCTATGCCGAGTCCGGCGGCCAGGTCGGCGACCGCGGCGAACTGGTCGGCAGCGGCGGCAGCTTCGAGGTGACCGACACGCAGAAGATCCAGCCCGACGTGTTCGGCCATCACGGCGTACTCAAGACCGGCTCGATCGAGTTCGGCGACAAGGTCACCGCGCGCGTCAACACCTCGCTGCGCATGCGCTCGATGCACAACCACTCGGCCACGCACCTGATGCACGCGGCGCTGCGCACCGTGCTCGGCGCCCACGTGCAGCAGAAGGGCTCGCTGGTCGACGCCGAGCGCACGCGCTTCGACTTCTCGCACGACAAGCCGATGACCGCCGCCGAGATCCGTCAGGTCGAGGACATCGTCAACCGCGCGATCCGCAGCAATGCGAGCGTGGCGCCGACGGTGATGAAGTACGACGACGCCATCCGCGCCGGCGCGCTCGCCTTCTTCGGCGACAAGTACGGCGACGAGGTGCGGGTCGTCGCGATGGGCGGCAACGACGGTGACGGCAGCGAGCGCCACTCGACCGAGCTGTGCGGCGGCACCCACGTCAAGCGCACCGGCGACATCGGCTTCTTCAAGATCGTCGCCGAGACCGGCGTGGCCGCCGGCGTGCGCCGCGTCGAGGCGGTGACCGGCGAAGGCGCGCTTGCCTACGTACAGGCGCTCGACCGGCAGCTGGCCGAGGTTGCCGCCTCGCTGAAGGCGCCGGCCGCGGAAGCCACCACACGCATCACGCAGCTCGTCGACAGCGTCAAGTCGCTGGAGAAGGAGCTGTCGCGGCTGAAGGGCAAGCTTGCCTCCAGCCAGGGCGATGACCTCGCCGCGCAGGCGGTGGACGTCAAGGGCATCAAGGTGCTGGCTGCTCTGCTCGAGGGCGCGGACGCCAAGGTGCTGCGCGACACCGTCGACCAGTTGAAGAACAAGCTGAAGACCGCCGCGATCGTGCTGGCCGCGGTCGAGGACGGCAAGGTGCAACTGGCCGCCGGCGTCACGGCGGACGCCGTCAGCCGGATCAAGGCGGGCGAGCTGGTGAACTTCGTTGCGCAGCAGGTGGGAGGCAAGGGCGGTGGGCGGCCCGACATGGCCATGGCCGGCGGCACCGATCCGACCAACCTGCGCGGTGCGCTCGCCAGTGTCAAGGGCTGGGCCGAGCAGCGCGCCTGAGGCAAGTTCGTCCGGCGCTGGCGCGCGCGCCGGTCCCGCTGTTCGACCCCTGCAGGAGGCGTGCGATGGCCGATATCACGATCCGGCGCATGGAGCCGACCGATGCCGAGGGCGTGGCCGCGGTGTTCCGGTCGCGCAGTGCTGCCTACGGCACGCTGCAGAACCCGTACCCATCGGTGGCGGACTGGGTCAAGCGGCTGTCGGCGAACGATCCGGTAAACCACTATGGTTTTGTCGCGCGCGCCGACGGGGACATCGTTGGCCACGCGGGACTGCAGCGGGCGCACCCGAACCCGCGGCGCGCGCATGCCTGGCATCTCGGTATGGCGGTAGCCGACGCCTGGCAGGGCCAGGGCATTGGCACCCGGCTGATGGAAACGCTGATCGATCTGGCCGACCACTGGCTCGGCGTGCTGCGCATCGAACTCACCGTCTACTGCGACAACGTGCGCGCGATCGCGCTCTACGAGCGCTTCGGCTTCGTGGTCGAAGGCCGCCATCCCGCGTACTCGCTGCGCGAGGGCGAGTTCGTGGATACCTTCAGCATGGGCCGCCTGAATCCGCGCCCACCGCGCCTGCCGCCACCGCCTGCCACCTGAGGAGACCGCACGTTGATTACCAGCAACCTCGAACTGATCCCCGGCAAGCGCATCGTCGCCCACCTGGGCATCGTGCAGGGCTCCACCGTGCGCGCCAAGCATGTCGGCAAGGACATCTTCGCCAGCCTGAAAAACATCGTCGGCGGCGAGCTGACGAGCTACACGGAGCTGATGCAGGAAGCACGCGCCGAAGCGACCGATCGCATGATCCGCGAAGCCGAGTCGATCGGGGCCAATGCCGTTCTGAACGTGCGCTTCGCCACCACCTCGATTGCGGTGGGGGCGGCCGAGATCCTCGCCTACGGCAGCGCAGTCAAGCTCGAAGACGCCTGAGCGCGGCGCACGATGGGTGAACTGCTCGAACTCGGCATCCTCGTCACGCTGCTGGCGATCGGCTTCTTCTTCGGCCGCATCATCGAGCGCAATCATTACGCCTCGATCCGCCTGCGCGAGAAGCAGTACCGCGACGTGCGCGCCTTCATGATGCGTTTCCCGCCGGACCGCGTGACGGCGCAGGAGGCCTTCCTCGTCACCGGCACTGTGGTCGTCAGCGCCGACTACTTCAAGACCTTCGTCGCCGGCCTGCGCAACCTGTTCGGTGGCCGTTTCCGTGCCTACGAGTCGCTGATGGAACGTGCGCGGCGCGAGGCGCTGCTGCGGCTGAAGGCCGAGGCGCGCCGGCGCGGTGCCAACCTCGTGGTCTGCGTGCGTTTCGAGACCACCTCGATCACCAGCGGCTGGGCGCCTTCGATCGAGGTATTCGTCTACGGCACCGCGCTGATTCCGGCCACCGAGGCCGCTAGGTTCGTCGGCACCGGTCGCTCGCGCCTGCTCGGCGAGGGCTCGATCCGCAGCGCGCGGCCGCAGCCGCACTAGTGCACATCGTTGTCCGCGAGCCCGTGGCGTGAAGCTCGAGAACCGCATCCCCGACGAAGGCATCAACGCCACCCACGAGAACCCGCTGCGCGAGTTCGCCTGGCTGCTGGGCGGCAGCATCGCGCTGCTGGTGATCGCCGTGGTCGTCGTCTCGTACTCGGCGCAGTGGCTCGCGCCGCGCATTCCGTATCGCTACGAGGCGCGGCTCGCGTCCGGGCTCGAACTGGCCGCGGTGCCCAAGGCCGAACCGGCGCGTGCCGCGCAGGCCGAACTGCAGGCGCTGGCCGATCGCCTGGCGGCGCGCATGGATCTGCCGCCGGGCATGCAGGTGCGCGTCGGCTACCGCGACGAGCGCACCGTGAACGCCTTCGCCACGCTCGGCGGGCAGACGGTGTTCTTCCGCGGTTTGATCGGCAGGCTCGACAGCGAAGACGCGCTGGCGATGGTGATGGCGCATGAGCTGGCGCACCTGAAGTACCGGCATCCGGCCGCCGCGCTCGGACGCGGCGTGGCGGTCGGCATGCTGTTGTCCGTGATCTCGGCCGACCTCGGACGCAGCGCCGCCGGCGGCGCGCTCGGCCAGGCCGGCCTGCTGACGCTGCTGTCGTTCAACCGTGATCAGGAACGCGCGGCCGACGCGGAGGCGCTGCGCGTGATCGCCGCCGAGTACGGTCACATCGGTGGCGCGCTCGATCTGTTCGCCGCTTTCGCCACCTTGCCGGGCGCACAGCGCGACGCGAGCCTGCCGGCGATCGAGTTCCTGCAGACGCATCCGCTGACCGCGCAGCGCACCGAGGCGGTCAAGGCCTGGGCTGCAGCCCACCGGGTCGCGCTCGACGGTCCGCGCCGTCCGCTGCCGCCTGCGCTGGCCGCCGTGCGAGGCCAGGCCGTGGCGCCGGAGGTAGAGCGCTGAGCCGCCGCGCGGCCCGGCGGGTGGTGTCACATCGTCGATCGAGGTGGTGAGCTTGACCGCGTATCGCTTCTGTCCGGCCTGTGCCGCTGCACTCGTGCCCGGTACGCACGGCGAGCGCCCGCGACTGGCCTGCGCCGCCTGCGGCTGGGTGCACTGGGACAACCCGACCCCGGTGGTGGCCGCGATCATCGAACTGGACGGCAAGTTGCTGCTGGCGCGCAACCGGGCCTGGCCGGAGAAGATATTCGCGCTGGTGACCGGCTTTCTCGAGCGTGACGAGCACCCGGCCGTGGCCGTGCTGCGCGAGGTCAAGGAGGAAACCGACCTCGATGCCGAGTCCGCGTCCCTGGTTGGCGCCTGCGACTTCTCGCGCATGAATCAGGTCATCCTCGGCTACCACGTTGTCGCGCGGGGCGTGGTGCGTCTGTCGGACGAACTGGCCGAGTACCGGCTCATCGAACCGGCGCGCGTACGCCCCTGGCGGCAGGGCACCGGCGTGCTGCTGGCTGACTGGCTGCGCCGCCGGGGCTTGCCGGTACACTTTCTCGATTGAATCGTTGCGGTCGACGGTGAGGCCACCGGGACCCTGCGGGCGGTGATCATCGGCGGCTGAAGACACGTTCGCCGCGCCGTCCGATCTGCCGTCAGCCAGGAATGCCATGCAGCCGAATGCATCGTCTGTCCACCACTTCGATCGCGAGATAGATACCCGCGGTCTGAACTGCCCGCTGCCGATCCTGCGTGCCAAGAAGGCGCTGGCCGAGATGGCCAGCGGCCAGGTGCTGCGCATCGTCGCGACCGATCCGGGGTCGGTCCGCGACTTCCAGGCCTTTGCCCGCCAGACCGGCAACGAGTTGCTCGGGCAGGACACGGCGGGCAAGGAATTCAACCACTACCTGAAGCGGCGCTGAACCGACGGGCCTTTGCCCTACATCAGGCCTGCATCTGCGTATGGAAGCCTTCGCGTGAAGCGTTTCCTGATCTTCCTGGTCCTGCTGGTCGGCGCCGGCGCGCTCTACTTCCTGGTTGTCCTGAACTGGAACTTCTCCGCCGGCGAACGCGCGGGCTGGGTGCAGAAGCTCAGCAAGAAGGGATGGCTCTGCAAGACCTGGGAAGGCGAGATGGCCATGGTCACCATGCCCGGCGCGGTGCCCGAGAAGTTCCTCTTCACCGTGTGGGACGACGCCGTGGCCGAGGAGATCAACAAGAAGATCGGCAAGCGCGTGGCGCTGCACTACGAGGAAAAGGTCGGCCTGCCGACCACCTGCTTCGGCGAGACCCGCCACTACATCACGCGCGTGATGCTGGTCGATGACATCCCGCTCGTGCCCGGCGTGACCATGCCGCAAGGGGGCGCCGCGCCGGCGCCCGCGACGCCGGTGCAGCCTGCGCCCGCGGCCCGCGCGATGCCCAGGCCGCACCCGCGGTGACTCCGCCGACAGCGCCCCCGGCGGTGCCTGCCGCGCCGTCGCCGCAGAAGTAGCGCTGCCCGCGCGCCGTGCGCGTGTCACACAAAGGCGCGCGGGCCTGCGTTCTGGCAACCCGCATGCGGTGCATTGTTGGCAACATCGGCCTGCTCGAACCACCACAAACAGGAGACATGATGCGCAAACTCGTTCCCGTTGCCGCCCTTGCCGGTGCACTGCTCGTTGCGGCGTCGCCTGCCGCGCTGGCGCAGGGCAGTGGCACCCACTCGATCAAGCTGCTGACGCCGGAGACCGCGCTGAAGGCGGTCAACGCGGCGCTGGCCGACTGCCGCAAGCGCGGCTACCAGGTCGCGGTCGCGGTCGTCGACCGCAGCGGCGTCGCGCAGGCCATGGTGCGCGACCGCCATGCCGGTCCGCACACGGTGCAGACCGCCATCGACAAGGGCTTCACCGCGATCAGCTTCCGCACCGACACGCTGGAGTTCGCCAAGATGACGCAGCCCGGCCAGGCCGCGTCTGGCATCCGTCAGATTCCGCGCGTGATCGCCGTCGGCGGCGGCGTGCAGATCAACGGCGCCGGCACGCTGATGGGGGCGATCGGCGTATCGGGCGCGCCCACCGGCGAAGCCGACGAACTGTGCGCCAAGGCCGGCATCGCGGCGATCCGCGACGAAGTCGAACTGTAGGTTGCGTCGCTGCGGGCGGTCCTGCGCGCCCGCAGCGAACACCCCGCGCCGATCGACGCAGGTGGTCGCAGCGCGGGGCGCGGACTACGCTGCCAAGCGCGCCGCCTGCTCGCGCACCTTGCTGAGCGTGGCGTCGAACCCGATCAGCCGCTGCTTTTCCTGCTCGACCACGGCGGCCGGTGCGCGCGCCACGAAGCTCTCGTTGATAGCTTGGCGTTCGCCTTGGCAATCTCGCCTTCGATCGCGCGATCTCCTTGGCCAGCCGGTCGCGCTCGGCGGCGACATCGACCTCGATCACCAGCATCAGCCGGTAGTCGTCGACCACGTTGATCGGCGCTGCTGATCCCTGCGCGGCGGTGGCCACGTCGGCCAGCGGCTTCACCTCGGTCAGCTTGGCCAGCGCCGCCACGTAGGGTGCGAAGCGGTTCATCGGCTCGGCCGGACCCTGCACCGCCAGCGGCACGCGCTTGTCCGGCCCGAGTTTCATCTCGCCGCGCAGCGTGCGGCAGGAATCGACGATGCGCTTGAGCAGCGCCACCTCGGCATCGGCCGCGACGTCGATCTTCTCGGGCTGGCTCTGCGGATAGGGCTGCAGCATCACGGAGGCCTGCTGCCGCCGCGCGTTGCCGGCCAGCGGCGCCACCGTCTGCCACAGCTCCTCGGTGATGAACGGGATGATCGGGTGCGCCAGGCGCAGCAGCGCTTCCAGCACCCGCACCAGCGTGCGGCGGGTGCCGCGCTGCTGCGCCTCATTGCCGCTTCGCAAGCTGCACCTTGGCGAGCTCGACGTACCAGTCGCAGTACTCGTCCCAGACGAATTCGTAGATGGCGCGGGCGAGCAGGTCGAAACGGTAGTCGGCGAAATGCTGCGCGACTTCGGCCTCGGTGCGCTGCAGCTTGCTGACGATCCAGCGGTCGGCGAACGAGAGCGTCCGGCCGGCAGCGGGCTGCGTCGTCCAGCCCGCAGTCCTTGCCTTCGGTGTTCATCAGCACGAAGCGCGTGGCGTTCCACAGCTTGTTGCAGAAGTTGCGGTAGCCCTCGCAGCGCTGCAGGTCGAACTTGATGTCGCGGCCGGGGGTGGCCAGCGACAGCGAAGGTGAAGCGCAGCGCGTCGGTGCCGAAGGCCGGAATGCCGTCCGGGAACTCCTTGCGCGTGCGCTTCTCGATCTTGGCGGCCTGCTTCGGGTTCATCAGGCCGGTGGTGCGCTTCTTGACCAGCTCGTCGATGCCGATGCCGTCGATCAGGTCGATCGGGTCGAGCACGTTGCCCTTGGACTTCGACATCTTCTGGCCTTCGGCGTCGCGGATCAGGCCATGGATGTAGACGTCCTTGAACGGAACCTTGCCGGTGATGTGCTTGGTCATCATCACCATGCGCGCGACCCAGAAGAAGATGATGTCGAAGCCGGTGACCAGCACCGACGACGGCAGGTAGAGGTCGAGCGCAGGTTCGCTCGTCGGCCTGCGTCCGGAGCCAGCCGAGCGTCGAGAACGGCCACAGGGCCGAGGAGTACCAGGTGTCGAGCACGTCGGGGTCGCGCGTGCAGCGGTCGGCGCTGCCGTGCGCCTGGCCTGCGCCTGTGCCTCGGCCTCGCTGCGCGCGACATAGACGTTGCCCGTCGTCGTCGTACCAGGCGGGGATCTGGTGGCCCCACCAGAGCTGGCGCGAGATGCACCAGTCCTGGATGTTGTTGAGCCACTGGTTGTAGGTATTCACCCAGTTCTCGGGGACGAAGCGCGATCTCGCCGCGAGCCGACGCACGTCGAGCGCCACTGCGCGACGACTGCCGGCTGCAGCGGGTCCGCCGGCCCGGCTTGCTCATCGCCACGAACCACTGGTCGGTGAGCATCGGCTCGATGACCACGCCGGTGCGGTCGCCGCGCGGCACCATCAGCTTGTGCGGCTTCGTCGCTGTCCAGCAGGCCCTGCGCGTTCGAGGTCGGCGACGACGCGCTTGCGCGCCTCGAAGCGGTCCAGGCCGCGGTACTTCTCCGGGCGCGTTGTCGTTGATCCTCGCGTCCAGCGTCAGGATCGAGATCAGCGTGCAGGCCGTGGCGCTGGCCGACCTCGTAGTCGTTGAAGTCGTGCGCCGGCGTGATCTTGACGCAGCCGGTGCCGAATTCGCGGTCGACGTAGGCGTCGGCGATGATCGGGATCGTCGCGGTCGGCACAGCGGCAGGCGTCACGCGTCTTGCCGACCAGCGCGCGATAGCGCTCGTCGTCCGGGTGCACCGCCACGGCGACGTCGCCGAGCATGGTCTCCGGGCGGGTGGTGGCCACGACCACGCCTTCGCCGCCATCGGCCAGCGGGTAGCGGATCTGCCACAGCCGGCCGTCCTCTTCCTCGCTTTCGACTTCGAGGTCGGACACCGCTGTCTGCAGTTTCGGGTCCCAGTTCACCAGCCGCTTGCCGCGGTAGATCAGGCCCTGCTCGTACAGGCGGACGAAGGTCTCGATGACGATCTTCGACAGCCCGTCGTCCATGGTGAAGCGCTCGCGCGACCAGTCGGAGCGAGGCGCCCGAGCCGGCGCATCTGGCCGGTGATGGTGCCGCCCGACTACTCCTTCCACTCCCAGACCTTCTCGATGAACGCCTCGCGGCCCAGGTCGTGGCGGCGAAATGCCCTCGGCTTCGAGCTGGCGCTCGACCACGATCTGGGTGGCGATGCCGGCGTGGTCGGTGCCCGGCTGCCACAGCGTGTTGAAGCCGCGCATCCGGTGGTAGCGGGTCAGCGCGTCCATGATGGTCTGATTGAACGCATGGCCCATGTGCAGGATGCCGGTCACGTTCGGCGGCGGCAGCTGGATGCTGAACGACGGCCGGGACGTCTCCAGCCCGGCGTTGAAGTAGCCACGGCTCTCCCACACCGGATACCAGCGGCGCTCAATGGCGGCGGGCTCGAAAGCCTTGGCGAGTTCGGCGCCGGCGGCCTCGGCTGCGGTCGGTCGGGGGGATTCGTTGGGCGTCATTTCCGGTCATCCGTCGCATTCACGCGGCGGCCTGTCGCAAGGATCCTGAATTTTAGGCGACCGGGCCTGTACCCTTCCGCCCTCGGTTGACGGAGGGTGCACGAATGTCTGTTTTGGATACTGTTTTTTCGCCCATGCCGCGCGTTGCGCTACATGTTTCGCTGATTGCCCTGACTGCGGCACTGGCCAGCGCCTGCGCCACCACTGCCACGACCGCCACGTCGCCGGCCACGGGCAGCGCCCCGGCGGCCGCGCCTGCCGCTGCGGCGCCAACAGCGCCCGCCAACACCGGCGCACGGCCGGCCGCGACACCGGGTGCAACGCCGGCCGCCGCGCCCGCCGCCACGCCGCCGCGCCCGGGCTAGCCGCCGCCGCCGCGCCCGTTTGTCGACGTGATCAAGGACGCCAAGGAGCTGAAAGGATTCGTCACGCTGTGGCAGAAAGACGAGCGCACCTGGCTGGAAATCCGCAACGACCAGCTCGACCAGCCGTTCTTCTTCGCGCCGTCGCTGGCGCAGGGCCTGGGCGAGCGCTTCTTCTGGCCGGGTCTGATGGGCGCCGAGCACGTGGTGACGTTCAAGCGCGTCGGCAACAACATCCAGTTGCTGGCGCAGAACCTGCGCGTGCGGGCGCCGGCCGGCACGCCGCTGGAAATGGCGGTGCGCGAGAGCTATTCGGACAGCCTGCTGGCGGCGGCCCCGGTGCTGTCGGCGCCGCATCCGGAACGCAAGTCGATCCTGGTCGATGCCAGCGTGCTGCTCGGCGGTGACCTGGCCGGTGCGCAGACCCAGCTCGAAACTGCGTTCCGCCTGTCGTATGCGCTGGATCGCGGCAATTCCTCGATCGAGCGCGTGCGCGCCACCGAGCAGGGCACGTTCGTCACGGTGCGCCAGCACTACGCGGTGCCCAAGCTGCCGGCCCCGCCGGTGACGCCGCCGCCGCCGGGCACGCCGCAGCCGTCCACCCCACAGGCGCTGCCCGACGGCCGCAGCCTGTTCCTGACCTACACCTACACGCTGGCACCGCTGCCCAAGGAGCCGATGCGTCCGCGCGCGGCCGACCAGCGCGTTGGCCACTTCACCACCGCGTTCTGGGACTTCGGCAACAACGACAAGGGGGACGCGCGCACCCATTTCGTCGAGCGCTGGCGCCTGGAGAAGAAGGATCCCAAGGCCGAGGTCTCGGAGCCGAAGGAGCCGATCCTCGTGTGGATGGACAAGAACATCCCCGAGCCGTACCGCGATGCGGTGAAGAGCGGCATCCTCGAGTGGAATAAGGCGTTCGAGCGCGCGGGCTTCCGCAATGCGATCGAAGTGCGCCAGCAGCCGGCCGGCGCCGACTGGAGCACGCTGGAAGGCACGCGCTTCCTGGCCGTGCGCTGGTTCGCGCTGCAGGGCCCGGGCGCGACCGCGGTCGGGCCCAGCCAGTCGGACCCGCGCACCGGCGAGATCCTGCGCTCGGCAGCGATCATTCCGCAGAACTGGCTGCGCTTTACCAACGGCTTCCTGCGCGACCAGCAGCCACGCCTGCAGTCGAGCACGCCGAGCGGCCTGGAAGGCTTCAACGCGCCCGCGCCGCCGGCTACGCTCGGCGACCTGCTGGCGGGCCGGCAGTGCAGCTACGGCCTCGATGCGCTCGAACAGGCAGCCTTCGGCTTCGAAGTGCTGGCCGCGCGCGGTGAGTTCGCGCCGGGCAGCGCGCAGGCACAGCGCTTCGTGGCCAGCGCGCTGAAGGATGTCGTGATGCACGAGGTCGGCCATGCGCTCGGCCTGCGCCACAACTTCCGCGGCTCGACCGGCATCAAGTTCGATCAGTTGCGCGACGCCGCCTTCACCGCGCAGCGTGGCATCTCGAACTCGGTGATGGACTACAACGCGCTCAACATTCCGCTCGAAAGCGAAAAGGTCGCCGACTACAACCAGTCGACGGTGGGCAGCTACGACTACTGGGCGATCGAGTACGCCTACAAGGAGATCCCCGCCGAGCAGGAAGCGGCCGAACTCGCGCGCATTGCCGCGCGCTCGGCCAACGACGCGAGCCTTGCCTACGCGACCGACGAGGACGTGATTCCGGCGCTGGGCGGCGCGATCGATCCGCTGGTCAACCAGTGGGACCTCGGCGACGAGCCGCTGGCCTACTACCGTCGCAACTTCTCTCTGGCGCGCGAGTTGTGGACGCGCACGCAGAAGCGCGAACTGGCGGCGGGCGACAACTTCGCGATCTACCGCCGCAACCTGCAGCGCGGGCTCGGCTCGTTCGCCGGCGCGGTGGGACCGCTGGCGAAATACGTGGGCGGCGTCTACACCACGCGCCAGCTTGCCGGTGACGGCGCGGCCGCGCTGTTCACGCCGGTGCCGGCTGCGCAACAACGCGAAGCGCTCGCCCTGCTGACGCGCGAGGTGTTCAGCGCCGACAGTTTCCGTTTCGATCCCGCCTTCATGCGCAAGCTCGGGGTCGATCACCTCGATCGCCTCGGCAACGCCCAGGCACCGATGCTGAACACCGACTTCAGCCTGGCCAGCGCCGTGCTCGGCATGCAGCGCGCCGCGCTCGACCAGTTGATGGGCGACGGCGTGGCCGCGCGCCTGGCCGATGCCGAGAGCAAGGTCGCGGATCGCCGCCAGCTGCTGTCGCTGTCCGAGGTGCACGCGCGCCTGGCCGACAGCGTCTGGAGCGAGCTGAAGACAGGCGGCGAGATCGACAGTCTGCGCCGCAACCTGCAGCGCGAACACGTGCGCCGCGTGGCGTCCGGGCTGGTGCGGCCGTCCACGCCGGTGGCCGCTGATGTGCGCGCCGTCAACCGGCAGGTCGCCGTCCGGCTGCAGGCCGACCTGCAGCGCGCGCTCGGCAGCGGCAAGCTGTCGCCGACCACGCGCGCCCACCTTGCCGAAAGCGCCAGCCTGCTCGGCGAAGCGCTGAGGGCGCCGCTGATGAAGCAGGGCGTTTAGTGATGGCACGTGGCGTGTACGCGCGGCCTGGGGCCGCGCACGTTCACGCAACGTGATTGACCAGAGGGCTTTCGCGTCGGAGCGGCCGGGCGCTGTCCCCTGTGACAAAGACAACGATGCGGGGCGGCCAAGGCCGCCCCGCGTTGCAGTTGGAGACGCGCGGCGCTACTTCGGCTCGCGCAGCTTGGCGAGTTCGGCCTTGACGGCGTGATCGATGAGATCGCGCAGGACGTGGGTCACTGCGCGGCGGATTTCGGGGATCAGCTGGGCGACGGCGGCGTCGATCGCTGCGTCCACGGCCGGCGCGAGCTGGCGACGCACGACCGACTCGACGTCCTGCGGCAGGCGCTGTACCAGCGTGTCGAGGATGGCCGCCCGCAACTCGGTCTCGTCGCGCTGTGCGGGCGGTGCGGTGATCGCAAAGGCGGCATGTGCCGCTGCCGGTGGCTCGAGTGCCGGCAGCGCGTCGACGATCGGGGGTCGAGGCAGTCGATCGAAGGTCGGCGCGGTGGTCTCGACCGCGGCCGGCACGCTGCCCGTGGCAATCGAAGGTGCCGCGGCCGGTACGCGCATCAGCGAGGCCGGGATCACGAGATCCGCCTGCGCAAATCCCGACTCCGTCGACGGTGACGCGACCGTCCCGACCGGCGGCACCGGGGGCTCGGTCGCCGTGCCCGGTGCGGGTCTGGCGGGTGTGAGCGGCGGCAGGTCGAAGCTCGGCAGATCGAGGGTCGACAGGTCCAGCGGCGCCGGTGCCATCGGGATCGTCTCGACCAGCCAGGTGTCGGACTCGAACTGCGCGCCGAGCACGGCGGGCGGCGGGACCGCGAGCCCAGGCGCGGCCGGTGCGGCCTGCAGTGCGGCGGCGGGCAGCACGGCGGGTGCGTCGATGCCGGCGGCGTCGGCCGCCGCGATCTCGCGTACCGGCAGCGTGATGTCGAGGTCGAGCGCGGGCAGCGTCAGTCGCTCGGTCAGCACCGGGATCGACTCGTCGTCGTACGGTGCGGCCGGCATCGGTCGCGACTTGCCGGGGCGGTCGCTCACGCCGCGCTCCCGCGCGATCCGCGAAGTGTCGGGCTACTCACCAGTGACCTTGAACGTGGTGGGTTCGATTCCGGCCGCACGATACGCGTTGAAGCGCGCCCGCGCATGCTGGCGGTCCGCATCGTCGAGCGAGACCACCTCGATGACGCGCTCGAAGCGCGCGAACCACTGCGCGAAGTCCGGCGGCGGCGCATCGTCGAGGTTCAGCAGCACGTCGCGTGCGGGCGCGGCGTCGGCCTGCAGCGTCAGCAGGATCGGCGTGTCGGCGGCCAGCGGCGAGTCGGCGTAGACGTGCGGCAGGAAGTCGAGCGCGGAAAAGGTCCACAGGGCGGCGTCGAAGCGCGCCAGCCGGTCGGGCTCGCGCGCGAAGGCCAGCACGCTCTTGCCCGCGCCGCGCGCCTTGCGCACGACGCGGCAGGCGTACTGCAGCCGGTGGTCGACGTTGAAGTGGAAATCGACACGCATGCGTTCGATCTCGCGACTGGCAGCGCGCGGGTGCAGCGACCGCCCGTGCGCCGCGCGTCGATCAGCCCGCCTGGTCCATCAGGTAGTGCGTCAGCAGCGGCACCGGGCGGCCGGTAGCACCCTTGGCGGCGCCGCTCTTCCAGGCGGTGCCGGCAATGTCCAGGTGCGCCCACTTGTAGTTCTTGGTGAAGCGCGCCAGGAAGCAGGCCGCGACCACCGCGCCGGCCTTGCCGGGGGCGCCGATGTTGGCCATGTCGGCGAAGTTGGACTTCAGCTGGTCCTGATAGGCGTCCTCCACCGGCATGCGCCACGCCGCGTCGACCGCCGTCTTCGACGCCTTCAGCAGGTCGGCAGCGAGATCGTCGTCGGTGGCGAACAGGCCCGTGTTGACGTCGCCCAGCGCCACCACGCAGGCGCCGGTCAGCGTGGCGATGTCGATCACTGCGGCGGGCTTGAAGCGCTCGGCAAAGGTGAGCGCATCGCACAGGATCAGGCGACCCTCGGCGTCGGTGTTCAGCACCTCGATCGTCTGACCCGACATCGAGGTGAAGATGTCGCCCGGCTTGCTCGCGGTGCCCGAGGGCATGTTCTCGCAGGCTGCCACCACGCCGACCAGGTTGACCTTGAGCTTCATCTCGGCCACGGCGCGCAGCGTGCCGAACACGCTCGCCGCGCCACACATGTCGAACTTCATCTCGTCCATGCTGGCGCCGGGCTTGAGCGAAATGCCGCCGGTGTCGAACGTGATGCCCTTGCCCACCAGCACCGTCGGCGCCGCCGACTTCGTTGCGCCGTGGTACGTCATCACGATCAGGCGCGGCGGCTGGTCCGAGCCGTTGGTGACCGACAGGAACGAGCCCATGCCGAGCTTCTCGATGCCCTTTCGGTCGAACACCTCGACGTCGAGCTTGAACTCCTTGCCGAGCTTCTTTGCCTGCTCGCCGAGGTAGGTCGGCGTGCACACATTGCCCGGCAGATTGCCGAGGCGCTTGGCGAGGTCCATGCCGTTGGCCAGCGCGACCCCCTGCTTGAGCGCCGCTTCGACCGCGGCGCTGCGCGCGCTCAGCAACAGGCCGACGCTGGCGGGCACGGCGGCGGCATCGTCCTTCTTGGACTTCAGCTCGTCGGTGCGGAACGCGATCTCGCGTGCGGCAACCACCAGCGCGCGGGCCTGCCAGGCAGCGTCGCGGCCCTTGACGCTCCACTCGGTGGCGGCGAGCGTGATGTCCTTTGCGCCGTGACCGGCGTGCTTGAGCACGCCGCGCACGGCATCGCCGAAGCGACTGTCGCTCAGCTCGCCCGGTGCGCCCAGTCCCACCAGCAGCACGCGCGCCGCAGATACGCCAGCCAGGCCACGCAGCAGCACCGTGTTGCCGCGCTTGCCGGTGGCATCGCCGCTCTTGATGGCCGCCTTGATCGCGCCCTTGCTCGCCGTGTCGATGCGCTTGGCCGCGGGTGTCAGCGTGCCGTCGGCAAACAGTCCGACCGCAAGGCAGTCGCAGCGGGCGGCCTCGGGGGCCGCGACCTTCGTGATAAATTCCATTGAGCTTTTCTTCCCCGGCACCGGGTGCCGCATCGGTTGTCCAAGCGCGCAATGCGTGTCGAGCGAACGCGGCGCCGAGCACCGCAGTCTGCCCCGGTCTCTTCCGAGTCCGACGCGCCGATTGTCGTGATGACCCTCAACGTTGCGCCGACTTGCATGCCCGGTCGGACCCGCCAGCGCGCAGCGATCGAAGCGGCAAATTATAGCGGCGGGCCTGTGTCGAGCCGCGTCTTGCACGGCGGCGTAGGCCATTGCAGCGCATCGCCGGCGCGGCAACACGGCGAGCCCCGATGATCTTCCGCCGCGCCATCGTCGCCGAGCTGTCGAGCAGTGCCGGAGCGGTGTTCACGGTGCTGTTCTCGATCCTGTTCTCGGTCGGCCTGGTGCGCATCCTGGGCGAGGCCGCCGGCGGGCGCGTCGACAACCAGGCGGTGGCCGCGCTGGTTGCGTTGACGGCCCTGACCTGGTTGCCGCAGCTGCTGACGCTGACGCTGTTCATCGCAGTGCTGATCACGCTCACGCGGGCCTTCCGCGACTCCGAAATGGTGGTCTGGTTCGCCTCCGGCCAGAGCCTGCTCGGCTGGGTCCGGCCGGTGCTGCGCTTCGCACTGCCGATCGTGCTGCTGGTGTCGGTGCTGTCGCTGTTTGCTACGCCGTGGTCGCAGCGCCAGATCATCGAGAGCAAGCAGCGCTTCGCCCAGCGCGATGACGTCAGCCGCGTGGCGCCCGGGCGCTTCATCGAGTCGGGTTCGGCCGACCGCGTGTTCTTCGTCGAGAACGTCGATCTCGAGGCCGGCACCGTGCGCAACGTGTTCGTCGCCCATCGCAGCCAGGGGCGCGAGGGCGTGATCGTGGCGGCCCACGGCGTGATCGAGGTGCGGCCGGACGGCGAACGCTTCCTGGTACTGACACAGGGCCGCCGCTACGAGGGCGCGCCCGGCCAGGCCGAGTACCGGCTGGTCGAGTTCGAGCGCTACGCCATCCGCATCGAGTCGCGCCCGGACGCGCCGTTGCAGGAGATCAAGGCGCGCGCCAAGACCACGCGCGAGCTGCTGAAGGACCGCACCCCGTTCGACGATGGCGAACTGATGTGGCGCATCGGCTTTCCGGTGATGGCGCTGATGCTGGCGCTGCTGGCGGTGCCGCTGGCCTGGACCAATCCGCGCCTCGGCCGCTCGGCGAACCTGCTGATCGCGATCATGGTGTTCTTCTGCTACTTCACCGGCATGCAGCTGATCCAGGCCAATGTCCAGCTGCAGCGCATGCCGTTTCGCACGGCCGTGTGGCTGCCGCATGCGATCGTGCTGAGCGCCATCGTTCTGTTGTTCGTGCGGCGCGTGTATCTGCAGCGCTGGCTGCCGCGCTGGCCGCGCCGGCGCCAGTCAGGCATGGCGGCATGAACACGCTGCGCCGCTACCTCGGCCGCGAAGTCGCCCAGGCGACCGGCTTCGTGCTGCTGTCGCTGCTGTCGATATTCGCTTTCTTCGATGTCGTGGCGCAGCTCGACGACGTCGGCCAGAACGGCTACACGCTGCGCGCGGCGCTGCTCTTCGTGCTGTTGTCGCAGCCGTCGCGCGTGTACGAGCTGATGCCGATCGCAGCGCTGATCGGCACCATTTATGCACTGTCCAAGCTGGCCTCGAGCAGCGAGTTCACCATCATGCGTGTGTCGGGCATGAGTACGCGCCGGCTGGCAGTGTGGGTCGGCTATGTCGGCGTGGCGCTGGTGGCGGCCACCTACCTGATGGGGGAGATCGTCGCGCCGCCGCTCGAGCGGCTGGCCCGGCAGATGCGCATCCAGGCCACCGGCGCCGGCATCGCCACCGAGTTCCGCTCGGGCGCCTGGGCGCGCGACATCGTCAAGGACGATGCCGGTAACGTGCAGCGGTTCCGTTTCGTCAACGTGCGCGTGGTGCGGCCGGACACCACCACCGCGCTGTGGCGCATCTTCGACTTCGACGCCGAGTACCGGCTGCGCTCGATCGCCACCGCCGAGTCCGGCACCTACATCGCGCCGACCGCGGATGCCAGCGGCGCCTGGCTGCTGAAGGACGTGGTGGAGACGCGCATCCCGGCGGTGGTGCGCGACGACGACACGCCCTCGGCCGAAGGCACGCAGATCCTGCACGAGCCGCAACGGCGCTGGGAGTCCGAACTGTCGCCGGAGATTTTCGGTGTGCTGCTGGTGTCGCCGGAACGCATGTCGGTGGTGGCGCTGGCGCAGTACGTGCGGCACCTGGCGGAGAACCGTCAGCGCACCGATCGCTACGAGATCGCGTTCTGGAGCAAGATCTTCTATCCGCTGGCGATCCTGGTGATGATGGCGCTGGCGCTGCCGTTCGCCTACCTGCACGTGCGCGAGGGCAGCGTAAGCCTGAAGATCTTCACCGGCGTGATGATCGGCGTGGTGTTTTACATGCTGAACAAGCTGTTCGCGCACCTGGGCCTGCTCAACACCTGGCCGCCGATCGTGGTGGCCGCGCTGCCCAGCCTGGTGGTGCTTGGGGTGGCGCTGGGCACGCTGTACTGGATCGAGCGACGGTAAGCACGTTTCGTGTACGCGACGGCTGCGCCGTCGCAACGTGCACGAAACGTGGTTGATCAGGCGTTATTGCGCAGGTGAAGCGAAGGCGCAAGGACGATCAGGCGCGTCCGCGCCGGAGTTGCCGAGCGCTACCGCGCGGTCCAAATTCGACGAGCGCGACACCGTAGTCGGCAGGCTCCGTTCGCGGCCGCGCTCGACGCTGTGCGCGGTGCGGGCGCGTCCGACTGTGCGCTGCGTCCTGCCCTGGGCCTGTGGTCTGGCTGATCTCACGCCGGCGCGGCGCGCTGGCCGGTCGGCGCCGTCTACGCTACGGCCTTGCTGGCGGCCGACGCGTCATGCTCCGACGCTCGCATCTGCGCCGCTGGGGACCCGCCTCGTCGATCGCGGCGCGTGCACTGGCGAGGGTCGCAGCCCCGCGAGTGCACACGCCGGGCTTCAGGCGGCCGGCTTCTCGCCCTCGCCGCGCTTGCTGCCGAACGGATAGGCGCCGCCGCCGCCCGATCCCTTGGGCGCGATGCGCAGGCTCAGGATCATGGTCGCCGCCAGTACCACGACGGTGAAGCCGAGCGACCACACCACCGGGATCTTGTAGATGTCGATCAGCAGCATCTTGGTGCCGATGAAAACCAGCACGATCGCGAGGCCGTAGCTGAGCAGGTGGAATTTCTCGTGCATGTTGGCGAGCAGGAAGTACATCGCGCGCAGGCCCAGGATCGCGAACACGTTGGAGGTGAGAACGATGAACGGGTCGGTGGTGATGGCGAAGATGGCCGGGATCGAGTCCACCGCGAACACGACGTCGACGATGCCGATCAGCATGATGACCACCAGCAGCGGCGTGGCCATCTTGACGCCGTTGTGCATCGTGAAGAACTTCTCGCCGTCGTAGTTCGGCGCGATCTTCATGTGGCTGCGGATCCACTTGAGCGCCGGATTGCCCTCGAGGTCCGGCTCCTGTCCTGCTGCCCACCACATCTTGATGCCGGTGAACACAAGGAAGGCGCCGAACACGTAGAGGATCCAGTGGAACTGGGCGATCAGCCAGGCGCCTACCAGGATCATGATGGCCCGCAGCACCAGCGCGCCGAGGATGCCGATCATCAGCACGCGCTTCTGGAACTCCGCCGGCACCGCGAAGTACGTGAACACCATCAGGAACACGAAGATGTTGTCGACCGCGAGCGCCTTTTCCACCAGGTAGCCGGTGATGAACTCGAGCGACTTGGCGTTGGCCAGTTCGCGCGCAGTGGCATCGGTGCCGGTGCCGCCCAGGTACCACCAGAGCCAGCCGACGAACACGAACGACACCATCACCCAGATCAGCGACCAGATGGCGGGCTTGTTGGTGGAGACCTTGTGCGCGCCCTGCTTACTCATCGCGAAGAAGTCGATGAGCAGGGCGATCAGGACGAATGCTGCAAACAGCAACCACATCAGCGGGGTGCCGATGGACATCATGGGGAGAGCCTTTGTCGGGCGGCCTGGCGCGGCCGCAGGGAATGGGGGGACAGCGGTTGCTTGTCGGGTCTTGCCTGTCCGTGCGTCGAACTGACGCCGCGCGGACCACCGGGCCGGGCCATCGATCAAGCGCCATGCGATCGACGGTCCGTGCTGACGACGCGGTGGTGGAGCGGGACGCTCCGGCTACTCCCCCGTTGAAGCGGGGCGGATTAAATCAGCCGGCGCCAAGCCGTGTCAACGCAATGCACTGGACATATGGGCGTCGTTCACACTCAGGGGTATTCCTCTAGGCTCGATATGCAACGAGCCCTGCGGTGGTCGCCGGTCGGTAGCGATTCGATCGCCGCGCGGGTCTGTGGAGGAGGAGGGGCAGTGTCGACTGCCGTGGAGTCTCGGGCGCACTTCGGTGCGCCCTTTCTTTTGGTGTGCCGCGCGCACGGGCTGCCGCAGCGGCATCAGTTCATCGGGCAGCTTGCAGGGCAGCGCCCGCGGTCCTGCGCAATCTCGCCGCGGCTTGCCCTGTGCCAAGGCCGACGCGCGCAAGCAGGCGTCCAATGTCGGGCACGACCGTGTGACATTTCGCGTCCGCGCCAGACCGGACAGGCGCGATCACAACAAGACCAGGGCGACACGACATGACCAACGCCGCCATCACCGGCTGGGGCGAAGGGCATGCCCCCGCCGTCCTCACCAACGACGACCTCTCCACCTTCCTCGAGACGTCCGACGAGTGGATCACGTCGCGCACCGGCATGAAGGAACGCCGCGTGTCGCACGTGTCGGCGATCGAGATGGCCACCCTTGCCAGTCATCGTGCCTTGGCCTGCGCCGATCTCGATCCGGCCGCGCTCGAGCTGATCGTCTACGGGAGCGTTCACCAACGACGAACAGGTCCCCAACTCGGCCTCGGGTGTCCAGCTCGCCCTCGGCGCCACCCGCGCCGCCGCGATGGACGTCAACACGGCGTGCACCAGCTTCCTGTACGGGCTCTCCAGCGCCACCGCGATGATTCAGAGCGGGATGGTCCAGAACGCGCGTGGTGATCGGCGTGGAGCTGATCTCGCCCTTCATGGACTGGAGCAACCGCAATGTGGCCGTGCTCTTTGGCGATGGCGCCGCCGCGGTGGTGCTGCAGGCCAGCGATAGCCCGAGCGGCGTAATCGGCACCGTGCTCGGCTGCGACGCCGAGGCGCGGCAGACGCTGCGCGTACGCGGCATGGGATGCAGCTACGTCGAAGCGCGGGCTCACCTACGGCGACACGCTGTGGGATTTCGACGGTCAGGCGATCTTCAAGCGCGCGGTGCATGGCATGAGTGACGCCTGCGGCCGCGTGATGCAGGCCGCGGGGTGACCGCGGATGACATTGACCTCGTGGTGCCGCACCAGGCCAACCTGCGCATCATCGAGTCGGTGGCCAAGTACGCCGGCGTCCCGATGGAGAAGGTGATGCTCACCGTGCAGCGCTACGGCAACATGAGTGCGGCGACCGTGCCGGTGGCGCTGGTCGAGGCGCTCGAGGAAGGGCGCGTGAAGCCGGGTGCGCTGCTGCTGATGCCGGCGTTCGGCGCCGGTTTGACGCTGTGCGCCCACCTCGTGCGCTGGGGCAGCCGCGTGACACCACTCGGCACCACGGACATCGACCTGCCGCCGTGCACGCAATCAGCGCTGGAGATGGTCAACGGCATTCGTGCCATCAAGGCCGAGGCCGCGCAGCGCTCGGGCGCCGCGCTGCTGGCGCCGAAACTGGCCGAGACGCTCGGCCTGATCGGCGCGGTCGCCCACGCCTAGCGGCGGCAGCACTCACGCCAGGGCGCGGCGCTATGCCGCGTCCAGCCACCACTCTCCCTGGAAGTGGTCGAGCATGAACGCGATGAAGGCGTTCACCTTGGCCGGCACCTGCTTGGGCCCTGGATAAACGGCGTGGATCTCCTGCGCCGGCAGCGTGTGGTCGGCCAGAACCGGCACCACCTTGCCCTGCGCGAGCGAGGTCGAGGCCACGTAGTAGGGCAGGGCGGCGATCCCCATGTGGGCGCGCGCCGCCGCCAGCACCGTCGACAGGTTGTTGGTGCGCAACGTGCCGTGCACCGTCACCGATGCGCGCCGGCCGCCCGGCGTCATGTAGTGCAGCTTGTCGTCGCCGAGCACGGTGCTGTAGATGAGCAGGTTGTGCTGCGCGAGGTCGGCCGGCACGCGCGGCGTGCCGTGCTTCTTCAGGTAGCTGGGGGAGGCAATCGTCACCCACGGGTTGGTGCCCAGGTAGCGCGCCCCGAGCGAGGAGTCCGCCAGCCGGCCCATGCGCAGCGCGACGTCGAAGCCGCGCGCCACCAGGTCGACATAGGTGTCCTCGAAGCTCAGCTCGATGTTCAACTGCGGGTGGCGCTTCATGAACTCGATCACGTGCGGCGTGACCACGCGCCGGCCAAAGGCCACCGAGGTCGAGATGCGCAGCGTGCCGTGCATCTCGCTCTGGCGCAGGTTGATCACGTTGTCGACTTCGGCGAACTGCTCGAGGATCGCCTTGCACTTCTCGTAGTAGAGAGCGCCGACCTCGGTCAGGCTCAGTCCGCGCGTGTTGCGGTTGAGCAGGCGCGCGCCCAGGTGCTTCTCGAGCGCGGCCACCTGCTTGGTTACGGTCGGTTGGGTCATGCGCAGGTCGAGCGCGGCGCGCGAGAAGCTGCCGGCCTCGGCCGCGCGCACGAACAGCTGCATGCTGGTGATTCGATCCATGGCGGTCTCCCGCGGCACCGGACATCGGCGCGGCGCCGCAGCCGAAGGGTATTCCAGTTTGGAATAGGTGTTATCGCCCGCGCCGGCGTTCCGGCCAGATGCGGCAATCCCTACAGTTCGTCGAGTCGGCAGTTCGTCGCTGCCCACGTTCCCGCCTTCGTCGAATAACCCACGAACCACCCGCGCGCCCGGCGCGACAGGAGACAAGACATGGCAAAGATGACCGCGATCCAGGCTGCAGTCGCCGTGCTCGAGCGCGAAGGCGTGACCACCGCCTTTGGCGTGCCCGGCGCCGCCATCAACCCGCTGTACGCCGCGCTGCGCAGCCGCGGCAGCATCGCCCATATCCTGGCGCGGCACGTCGAAGCCGCCTCGCACATGGCCGAGGGCTACACCCGCGCTGCGCCCGGCAACATCGGCGTGTGCATCGGCACCTCGGGCCCGGCGGGCACCGACATGATCACGGGCCTTTACTCGGCGCAGGCGGACTCGATCCCCATCCTGTGCATCACCGGCCAGGCGCCGCGTGCGCGGCTGTACAAGGAAGACTTCCAGGCGGTGGACATCGAGTCGATTGCCAAGCCGGTCACCAAGTGGGCAGTCACCGTGCGCGAGCCAGGCGCAGGTGCCGCGCGCGTTTCAGCAGGCTTTCCACCTGATGCGTTCGGGTCGCCCGGGCCCGGTGCTGATCGACCTGCCGGTGGATGTGCAGATGGGCGAGATCGAGTTCGATCCGGAGACCTACGAGCCGCTGCCCGTGTACAAGCCGAAGGCGAGCCGCAAGCAGGTCGAGAAGGCGATCGACATGCTGCTGGTGGCGGACAAGCCGCTGATCGTCGCCGGCGGCGGCATCATCAACGCCGACGCCTCCAACCTGCTGGTTGAATTCGCCGAACTGACCGGCGTGCCGGTGATTCCCACGCTGATGGGCTGGGGCGCGATTCCCGATGACCATCCGCTGATGGCCGGCATGTGCGGGCTGCAGACCAGCCACCGCTACGGCAACGCGACCATGCTGGCGAGCGACTTCGTGCTCGGTATCGGCAACCGCTGGGCCAACCGGCACACCGGCTCGGTCGAGACCTATACCAAGGGCCGCAAGTTCGTGCACGTGGACATCGAGCCCACGCAGATCGGCCGCGTGTTCATGCCGGACTACGGCATCGTGTCCGATGCCAAGGCGGCGCTGGAGCTGTTCGTCGAGGTGGCGCGCGAGCGCAAGGCCGCCGGCACGCTGCGCGACTACTCGGACTGGGTGTTCCGCTGCGCCGAGCGCAAGCGGCTGATGCACCGCAAGTCGCACTACACCGAGACGCCGATCAAGCCGATGCGCGTGTACGAGGAGATGAACAAGGTCTTCGGCCGCGACACCGTGTACGTGACAACCATCGGCAACTCGCAGATCGCCGGCGCGCAGTTCCTGCACGTGTACGGCCCGCGCCAGTGGATCAACTGCGGCCAGGCCGGCCCGCTCGGCTGGACCGTGCCGGCGGCGCTTGGCGTGGTGGCGGCCGATCCGACCAAGACCGTGGTCGGCCTGTCCGGCGACTACGACTTCCAGTTCCTGATCGAGGAACTGGCGGTCGGTGCGCAGTTTCGCCTGCCTTACGTGCAGGTGCTGGTGAACAACAGCTACCTGGGTCTCATCCGCCAGGCGCAGCGCAATTTCAGCATGGACTTCTGCGTACAGCTGGCGTTCGAAAACCAGAATGTCCCGGAGAGCGAGGGCGATCTGCGCGGCTACGGGGTGGATCACTGCAAGGTGGTCGAGGGCCTGGGCTGCAAGGCGTTGCGCGTCACCGACCCCGAGAAGATCGAAGGGGCACTGCGCGAGGCGCATGCGCTGGCGCAGAAGTACCGCGTGCCGGTGGTGGTCGAGTGCATCCTGGAGAAGGTGACCAATGTCGCGATGGGCACCGAGATCGACAAGATCAACGAGTTCGAGGAGATCGACTGCCGCCATCCCGAGGGCCGCAAAGGCCTGGAGATGGCCGGCCTGCTCGACTGAGTGCGGCGTGACTCGCCCCAGCGCTCCGCTGACCGACAAGGACCATACATGCCCCGCTTTGCTGCCAACCTGACGATGCTCTTCAATGAGCGGCCGTTCCTCGATCGATTCGAGGCGGCCGCCGCCGCCGGCTTCAAGGCCGTCGAGTTCCTGTTCCCGTACGACTTCGAGCCGGCACAGGTCGCGGACAAGTTGCGCAGCAACAGCCTGCAACTCGTGCTGCACAACCTGCCGGCCGGCAACTGGGCGGCAGGCGAGCGCGGCATCGCCTGCCATCCGGACCGCATCGAGGAATTCCGCGCCGGCGTGGCGACCGCTACTCGCTACGCGAAGGCGCTCGGCGCGGGGCAGCTCAACTGCCTCGCCGGCATCGCGCCGGCGGGTGTGGAGCCGGCGCGTCTGCGCGATACCTTCGTCGCCAATCTGTCGTTCGCGGCGGACGAGCTGAAGAAGGCTGGGCTGCGCCTGCTGATCGAACCGATCAACACCTACGACATTCCCGGCTTCTACTTGAACCGCAGCGCGCAGGCGCTGGAGATCATGTCGGTGGTCGGCTCGGACAACCTTTTTCTGCAATACGACGTTTATCACATGCAGCGGATGGAGGGCGAGCTCGCCGCCACGATGCGCAAGCACCTGTCGAAGATTGCGCACGTCCAGTTGGCGGACAATCCGGGGCGCAACGAGCCGGGCACGGGCGAGATCAATTACCCGTACCTGTTCCGGCTGCTCGACGAGATCGGCTACACCGGCTGGATCGGCTGCGAATACAAGCCGGCGGCCGGCACCGAAGCCGGGCTCGGCTGCGGCTCGCACGCCGTGTCTGTGACAGCGCCCCTCGGAAGAGCGCAAACCAGAGCTGAAAGTCGGATTCATCGGTCTGGGCATCATGGGTCGCCCGATGGCAGGCCAACCTGATCGCCGCCGGCCACACGCTTTACCTTTCCTCCCGCTCCGGCGTGCCGTCGGAGTTCGACCGGCGACGGCGCCAGGCCTGCGCCCACGGCAAGGAGGTCGCGCAGGCGGCCGACGTGATCATCACGATGGTCCCCGACACGCCACATGTCGGCGAGGCGCTGTTCGGGTCGAATGGTGTGGCCGCAGGCCTCACGCCGGGCAAGCTCGTGATCGACATGAGCTCGATCGCGCCGATCGCGACCAAGGAGTTCGCCAAGAAGATCAACGCACTCGGCTGCGACTACCTCGATGCGCCGGTCTCCGGCGGCGAAGTGGGCGCCAAGAACGCCGCGCTGACCATCATGGTCGGCGGCCCCGAATCCGCGTTCGAACGCGCCAAGCCGCTGTTCGAGGCGATGGGCAAGAACATCACGCTGGTCGGCGGCAACGGCGATGGCCAAGTGTGCAAGGTCGCCAACCAGATCATCGTCGCGCTGAACATCGAGGCGGTGGCCGAAGCGCTGGTGTTCGCCGCCAAGGCCGGCGCCGATCCGGCGCGCGTGCGGCAGGCGCTGATGGGCGGCTTCGCCGCCAGCCGCGTGCTCGAAGTGCACGGCGAGCGGATGATCAAGCGCACCTTCAACCCGGGCTTCCGCATCGAGTTGCACCAGAAGGACCTCAACCTGGCGCTCGGCGAGGCCCGCTCGCTCGGCGTGTCGCTGCCCAACACCGCCGGTGCGATGCAACTGTTCAACGCCTGCGTGGCGCAGGGCGGGGCGGGTTGGGACCACTCGGCCATGGTCAAGGCGCTGGAGACCCTCGCCAGCAACCCGGTGGCGCAGGCCGCGTCGTAACGCCCCGGGCTGCCGCAGCGAAACGCGGTCCGCGCCAGCCGGTGCGGGCCGCGTTTGCTTTTCAAGCCGCGCCACTTCACGCGTGCTACCTTCGCCGCCGATGAACGACCCCCGCGCTCTGCTGCGGCGCCTGTTCGACGCCGCCGTCGAGGCTGCGCAGCCTTCGCACTGCGTGCCGCCGCACCTGCCCGATCCGCGCGAGATTCGTGGCCGGCTGCTGGTGATCGGTGCCGGCAAGGCCTCGGCCGAGATGGCGCTGGCGGTGGAGAACGCGTGGCCGGGGCCGACGTCGCAGCTCGGCGGGCTGGTGGTCACGCGCTACGGCTACGGCGCGCCGTGCAATCACATCGAGATCGTGGAGGCTGCGCATCCGGTGCCCGATGCCGCGGGGCTCGCTGCCGCGCAGCGCCTGCTGCAACTCGTTGCCGGACTCACGCCGGATGACGTCGTGCTGTGCCTGATCTCCGGCGGCGGCTCGGCACTGCTGCCGCTGCCGCTGCCCGGCCTCACGCTCGACGACAAGCAGGCGCTCAACCGTGCGCTGCTGAAATCCGGCGCCACCATCAACGAGATGAACTGCGTGCGCCGGCATCTGTCGGCAATCAAGGGCGGGCGGCTGGCCGCTGCCTGCCATCCGGCGCGTGTGCTGACGCTGGCACTCTCCGACGTGCCGGGCGACGACCCGATCAACATCGCCTCCGGCCCCACGGTGGCCGATCCGACCACCTGCACCGATGCGCTGGCGCTGGTGCGCCGCTACGGCATCGAGCTGCCACCGCACGTGCTCGACGTGCTGCAGTCCGGCCGCGGCGAGAGCGTGAAGCCCGGCGACCCGCGGCTCGCACGAGTTCGAGGTCAAGCTCGTCGCCACGCCGTACCGCTCGCTCGAAGCGGCGGCCGAGGTCGCGCGCGCCGCGGGTGTGGTGCCGATGATCCTCGGCGACAGCATCGAGGGCGAGGCCAAGGATGTCGGCAAGGTGCTGGCCGGCATCGCGCGCACCGCGGCCACCCACGGCCAGCCGCTCGCCGCGCCCTGCGTGCTGCTCTCCGGCGGCGAGACCACCGTCACCGTGCGCGGCAGCGGGCGCGGCGGCCGCAACGTGGAGTTCGCGCTCGCGCTCGCGCTCGGCCTCGACGGCGTGCCCAACGTCTGGGCGCTGGCCGGCGACACCGACGGCGTGGACGGCGCCGAGGAGGTTGCCGGCGCCATCGTCACGCCCGACACGCTGGCGCGCGCATGGCGCCAGGGCATCCGCCCCGCCGATAGCCTCGCCAACAACGACGGCCACGGCTTCTTCGCGGCGCTGGGCGACCAGGTGATCACCGGCCCCACGCGCACCAACGTCAACGACTTCCGCGCGATCCTGATCACGGCTTGAAGCTCGCTCGCATCTGCACACACCAGCGGGCTAGTTACGGTCGACAGAAAGCTGCCGTGCTGATGTGCTGATCCGAATCCTCTCCATCCTGTTCCCGCTGTTCGCGATTGCCGCGGTCGGCTACTTCGTCGCGCGCCGGATCAAGCCCGACATGGGCGACGTCAACCGGCTCAACATGGACGTGTTCGTCCCGGCGCTGGTGTTCGGCGCCATGGCGGGCAGCGACTTCCGCATCGTCGATTCGCTGCCGCTGGCGCTGTCGGCACTGCTGGTCGTCGTTGGCATGGGCGGGGTCGGCTGGCTGGCGGCGCGCGCGACCGGCATCGCGCCCAAGACGCTGGTGCCGCCGATGATGTTCAACAACTGCGGCAACCTCGGCCTGCCGCTCGCCGTGCTGGCGTTCGGCAGCAATGCGCTGGCGCCGGCGGTGGTGCTGTTCGTCGTCTCGAGCGTGGTGCACTACTCGTACGGCGCCTGGCTGCTCGACCACCGCACGCGGCTGCTGACGCTGTGGCGCTCGCCTACGTTGATCGCGACGGTGGCCGGCCTCGCAGTCAGCGCGGCCGGCATCGCGGTGTGGCCGCCATTGCTCACCGCTGTGCGCATGCTGGGCGAGATCTGCGTGCCGCTGATGCTGTTTGCGCTCGGCGTGCGGTTGGCCGACACGCGGATCGGCGCCATCGGCGTGGGCGTGTTCGGCGCGGTGCTGCGACCGGTGGCGGGCCTGCTGCTGGCCTGGCTCGTGCTGCGCGTGATTGCGCTGCCGCCGCGCGAAGCCGCGCTGCTGCTCGTGTTCGGCGCCCTGCCGCCGGCGGTGCTCAACTACATGTTCGCCGAGCGCTACGGGCAGGAGCCGGACAAGGTGGCCTCGCTGGTGCTGCTGGGCAACCTGGCGGCTGTCGTGTCGCTGCCGATCGCGCTCGTGCTGGCGCTGCCCTGACAGCGCCGCGCTGCCTCTGGCCGGCTGACGCACCGGCGAGGCAACGACGGAGAGCATGTCGATCCGATCGCGGGCTGATCAATTGCAGCGTCGGGGAGCAGGTGCGGTAGCGCCTCGCGTCGCGCGTCGGCAATGGCATGCCTTCGATGGTGGTGTAGGCGCCGATGTAGAAGTCGGGGCGTGGCGATGTGCGTGCACCGTTGGCGCGGCGGTGCTGCAGGAAGGCCTCGTCGGCGGACCGAAAAGCTAAAAGGAATGCCGAAAGGGCAAAGCCGAAAAGGAAGCCGAAGAGGGGCCGGGTTCAAGTTGTTCTGGTGAAGGGTGCGCGCGGCGTGGTGAAGTCGCTGAAGACGTGGCATGCCGGTACGGCGCTAACAGGTCAGTTGCAGACCTGCTCGCCTGCCTTCAGCCGGGCTCGGCCAACAGCGCGTGTCGCAGCCGCGCATGCGCGGCCAGGCGCAGCACGTACTCCCGCTCGCTCGGCGCCGCCTTGGCGGTGATCAAGTTGCAGATCGCCTGCCGGTCCGCCCGCGGCCAGCGCGGCAGGCCGGGCAGCAGCGCCAGCAGCGGCGCCCACTGGCGCCAGGCCTCGCGCTCGGCCGGTGACAGCGCGCGCTCGGAGCGCAGCCCGCACGCACGCTGGGCCTGCTTCAAGCAACGCGCGAGGGCAGCGTCGCGGTCGTCGTCGATCGACGCCAGCGTCGCGGCCGCGCGCAGCCCCAGGTCCGCCAACGGCGGCAGCGGCGTCGGCTGCGCCGGGTCGAGTTCGAAGTACAGGTGCCAGCGCGCCAGTTGGCGCAGCGTGTCTTCGCTGCTGCGGTGGGCCGGGTTGCGCGCGCTGCGCTGCTGTTCGGCCCGCGCCGCTTTCAACGCTTCGGCCTCGCGCGGCGCGAAGCCGTGCTTGAGCCAGAACCACCACGCGCCGCTGGCGATTCCTTCGTCGTTATCCTGTCCAAGCTGGTAAGGCTCCACGCTGAACGACGCCGCGCCGAACACCGCGTGCAGCGCCGCCATCACCCGCGCCAGCACATGGCTTGCCTCGCTGCCGCGGAAGGTGTCGAACAGGTTGAACGACAGCGCGCAGGCACGGCCCACGTGATCGCTCTGGCCGTAGCCTACCGGCACGCCGTTCTGCAGGTACAGGGTGCCGTAGATCGCCGCAACCGGCGCGCGCCGTGCGGGCTGCATGCCGATCAGCGCGTACGCGCGACCATCGAAGTCGTCGACCCACCACACATCGCGTTCGTTGCCCCAGGCAAAGGCGTCGAGGTCGCGCTCGCGCACCGCCAGCGCGCGGCGTGCGAGGTCGATCACGCGCGCGCCGTCGCGCAGCGACAGGCAGCGGAATGCGCGCGGCGCGCGCTCCAGTTCCGCACGCAGGTCGGCGCGGCCGGCGGTGAACGGCGCCGTTCGGTACGCGGGCTTCACGGGCAGCCGGTCGAGCGTGCGCGACGGCGTCATGGTGGCAGCACTGCGACCGGGGACGCTGCGGCCGGGCTGCAGGTGGCAGCTCGGGTTGATCGCGTCGTAGATCGCCTCGCGCAGCGGCTCACTCGCCGGCAGCGCGGCCACGCGGCGCACGACGAACGCGGCGTCGGTCTGTTTGCCGCGCAGGCGGTCGATGGCGGCGAAGCCGTCGAGTCGGCGCTCCTTGATCGCGGCGGCCTCCAGCGGCGAGGCGAGCAGCGGCAGCGCCTTCAGCAGGTTGTCGGCCGCTTCCTTGTCGCTGCGGTCGAACTGCAGCAGCGCGGGCCAGCGCTCGACCGCCCAGCGCGCGGTCGGCCAGAAGTACGGGAACCACTGCGTGGTGCCGGCGATACCGGTGGCGGCCAGTTCGTCACGATGTACGCGCAGGTCGGCACGCTGGGCGAAGCGCGCCAGCATGCGTTCCACCTGCGCGGCTACCGCGGCGTCGTCGGGGTAGGCGCGCAGGAAGCACAGCAGCTCGTGCAGCCGCTGCACCGCGGCCGCGCTCTTCAGCCGCGTGCGGTCGAGCCGGCGCAGCAACTGCAGCCGGCGGGCGGCGATGCCGGCGCCACAACGCAGCTTGATTCGTTCGAGTGCAGTCAGGTCGCGCATGGGGCGCGACGATGCGCGCCCGCGGGGCGGCTGGCAAGACCGACGTCGCGCGGCCGGTCAGCGTTGACCCGCCACCGGCACCGCGATCGCCGGTGCCGCATGCAATGGCAACGGTTCCGTAAACGCCTGCAGCAGCAGCGCGGTCAGGTCGTGCATTCCACCGAGTGCCGGCCGCTGCGGTTCGAGGCCCGGCTTGAAGCCCAGCGCGACGAAGCGCTCGAGCAACGCGGGGTCGCGTGTGATCAGGTGGACCGGCACCTCCCAGCTTGCGCCTTCGCCGCTGACGGTGGCGGCGGGCTGGTGGTCGCCGACCAGCAGGATCACGCTCTCGCGCGGCTCGGGCTGCTGCAGCCAGCCGCCGAGCCAGCGGTAGGTGTAGTCGAACATGCGCACGTAGTTCGGCAGCATGTCGATCCAGTCGACGAACGAGGCCAGCAGCCGCTGCGATTCCTCCGCGCCGAAGGGATCGGGCGTCAGCAGGCGCTGCCAGTCGGGCTGGTACGGCGGCACCGGGCCGAAGGGCAGGTGGCTGGTGATCGTGGGAAAGAAGAGGAAGCGGGGGCGCGCCGTCGCATCGCGCGGCAGCAGCTGCTCGACGCGCGCGAGCGTGAACTGGTCGGGGATCTTCCAGTAGCCGAGCGGCGGACCGCGGTAGTCGAGGTCGCGGCCGTCGAGAAAGAGGTCGAAGCCGTAGAAGCGGCTCTCGGCCCAGTCCCAACTGAGCGCCGGATACAGGCCCACGCTCTGGTAGCCGGCGCGGCGGAAAAGCGTGATCAGCGTCGGCCGGTCGGTGGTCAGAAGCAGGTCGTGGCGCAGCGGGTCGGTGAGGTCGATGCCCGACAGCAGCGAAAGATGCGACAGCTCCGAGGCGCCGGCGAAGGTCGCAGCCCGAACGAAGCCTGATGCCACGACGCGACCGCTGGCGGCGATCTGCTGCGCAAAGTGCTCGCGTGAAGCGGCAAGCTGCGGCGCCACGCGCGGATGGTCGAAGGCCATCGCGCCGTAGCTTTCGAGGAAGACCAGCTTGAAGTCGCGCCCGCGCAGCGCGCCGAGCGCGGCCTGTGGCGACGCGGACAGCGCCGTATCCAGGGCGGTCGAGGGCGGCAGCACACGCTCGACACCGCCCGGCAGCAGGGCGGTGCCCAGCAGCACGGCCTGGCGCGCATAGGTGGGCGTCACCGGATGGGTGACCAGATGCCAGGTGACGCTCGGCACGACGCCCGTCAGGTGCGCGACCACCGTGACCACCGCCGCTGCGGTGACCGCCCAGGTCCAGCGCGCACGCACAGCGTAGGGCGCGGCCTCGCGCGCCAGTACGCCGAGCGCCCAGCGGATGGCAAGGTAAAGCGCCGCAAAGACCGCAACCAGCGCCGCCACGAACGCGACGCTGACCCACCACGGATAGTCGCGCGCCGACACCCACAGGAAGCGCGGAATCTGCTGGCCGTCCCAGTACAGGTTGACCGCGCGACCGAACAGCGCCGGCACGGTGACGTCGAAATAGCGGCCGAGCACCATGCCGAGGGTGCCGATCGCGAGCCACGCCAGCGCGCGGTTGGACAGTGCACCGCGCCACGCGACCGCCGCCAGCAGCAGCACCCACAGCGCGACGAACTCCGGCGCCAGCCGCGCGTCCGGCAGCACCGCGGGCGTGGGCCACCAGTTGCGCATCGCAAGCAGCGTGTTGAGCAACGCGAGTGCGAGCAGCGCGGCCAGCACGCGGCGCACGGTGGCGAGTGACCTGGCGCGAGGTGCGGCGTTCATCGCGAACATGCGCCGCGCGTGGCGCAAGCGCCGGGCGCGGCTGCCGAGGCGGCCGCGCGGTCGATGTGGTCGTTCATCGCTCGGGCGTGGCGATGCGCGCCGCGTGTGCGAGGGTGGGCCAGCCCGCACCGGCTACCGCCGGTGTCGTCCGCGGTGCGGCGGGTCGAGCCATGTGTGCATCGGTCAGCCGGCCGCTGGCGATATAGCCCATGCCGAACTGGGTCGGCATGAACTGCCAGTCGGCCAGCCGCGTTGCGACGCGGTCCCACGGCGTGCGCAGGCCGCCGGGCGCGCCGTTGTAGCCGAAGTTCTTGAAGTAGACCCAGGCGTTCAGCGGTTCGAGCCAGCGCGGAAAATACTTGATGCCGGCGATCGCCACGCGCGCGCCGGGCCGCGCGCAGCCGAGCACGTGGTCGAGCGCGGCGGCCGAGCGCAGGATGTCGTGGGTGTAGTGGAAGAGCAGCGCATCCACCGGCTCCGACAGCACGATCTCCTGCGCGGCACACTCGATCACCGTCACGTTGCGCCAGCCGCCCGCGGCCATGCGCTCGCGTGCGCGCGCGAGCATCTCGGCGCTGTGATCGAAGCCGTAGACGCGGCCGCTGCTCGCCCACGCGTTCGCGCAGCAGCGCGAGGCTCAGGCCGGTGCCGCAGGCGACGTCGAGCACCCGGTCGCCGGGCTGCAGACTCAACGCGGCGATCGTGCGTTCGCGGATGCCCGAGGTCGGGCCGCAGGTGCCGTCGTAGCGCGCCGCGTGCCGGCGATACTTTTCAAGCGAACGTCGGCGCGTCTGCTCGTCGTCGGCGCTGCCCGCGTGGACGTCATTGGGGGCGAGGCTGGCCATCGTTTGCTGCGCTGGATGCGGTGCGGCCCGCGCTTACTGCTTGGGCATGGCTGCGGCCACCCGGCGCGCGAGTTCCTCGCCGCTGGCGTAGTGCGGCACGCGGAACACGAGGCGCTTGCCGCGCTGCCAGAAGCTGTTGTGGCCGGCGACTTCGTCAGCCCAGTACAGGTTCGCGAGTTTCAGGTTGCCGGGTACGTCGAGCTCGAACGCTTGTTGCGAGGCGCGGCCGCCGAAGATATAGAGCTTGCCGTCGACGATGCGCCAGGTGTCGGCATCGCCGCCCCAGGGGATGCCGTAGACGATGCCGTTGGCGCAGTATCCGCCGTACTGCGGCAGGTACCTCTTCGGCTCGGCGTCGAACAGCGCCTTGTGCTCGGCGCTGGCGAAGCGGAAGGTCACGCCCTCGTAGGTGCTGGCGAACTGCAGGCTGCCCTGCACGTAGCGAGACTGCGTGAAGTAGGCAACGACGTCGGCGCCCTTGAGCATCACGCGCGCATCGCTTTCGGCGACGGCGTTGACGGGCTTGAGCGCTCCGGAGGGGTTCTGCGCGGTCATCGCCGAGCAGCCGGCCAGGGCGACCACCGCAAACAGCGCGAGGGCAGTGCGAGCGGTCCAGCGCGGGGCGCGGGCAGGAAGGGACTGTACGGGTTTCATGCGGGTTCGATTCATGGAGTGAGGTGAATCAGGTCGCAGCGACCGGACCAGACCATGGACTGTGCCAGACCGGCGCAAGTTCCGCGGCCGACTCCGGCGCATGGTCGCTGTACGGGGCCGGCCAGCCGAGCAGTTCGCTCGCCTGCTCGGCGCGCGCGCGCAGATCGTCCCAGTCACGCCCGCCGAGGTGGACGATGCCGTAGCGGTGGCTGCCGGTCCACTTGAAGTCGCGCGCCAGGCTGTGGCCGCGCTTGGGAAAGCTGAACATCAGGCCGTCGGCAAAGCGCCGCGCGAACGCCGCCGCCTGCGCTGCATCGGGCGCGGCAGGTACCGAGTCGACGTCGAAGGCGCGGTAGACGAGGCTGGCGGCCACGCCCGCGGTCGGTTCGATGCGCGGCACGTGCAGCGGGTCGTCGCCCAAGGCGAGTGCCACGCCTATGCCGTGCGCATCGATGCCGTGCACACGCCGGTACAGGTCGCCGAACTGCGAGGCCAGGCGCGGATTGCACTCGATCACGCTCAGGCGGTCGCTGCGTGCATCGTGGAAGAACTCGAGGTTGAACATGCCGTGCCGGAAGCCGATCGCGCCGAGGAAGCGGCGCGCCACGTCGAGCGCGCGCGCCTGCACCGCGGGGGCGAGCCGGCTCGGATGCTCCCAGCGCATGAAGGCCCGCGTGCCGGGCGCCATCACCGCGTCGACCACGCCGAGCGCATGCACGACGCCGTCCTGCACCCAGCCGTCGAGGTTGTACTGCGCTACGTGCGGCGGCACCGGTTCTTCCAGCAGCAAGCGGTGGGCGGTACCGGCCTGTGGCAGGCGAACGCGGCAGATGCGCTCGAACGGCTCAACCAGGCGCCGGATCACCCACAACTCGCGTCGGCCGAAGCGGGTGTGGCGCTGCAACTCGCTGTGGTTGTCGATGTGTCGCGCCAGCACCGAGAACGCCGCCTTCACCGGTTTGACGAAGGCCGGGTAGCGCAGCCCGGCGGGGATCGGCTCGCTGTAGCGCACGTCGAGTGCGGCGAAGCCGAGGTTGGCCTCCGGCGCGACCTGCTGCAGCACGCGCCGAGAATGCAGCTTGTGCTGGGCGGCGAGGATGCTCTCGGGCGTGGCGCCGGGCAGCCCGAGCTTCTCGGCCACCAGCGCCGCTGCCAGGGCGCCGAACTGCTCGTGGTGCGACAGCACCGCGCGCCAGCCCCGACGCCGTCCGCGCGCGGCCTGCCGCTGCGCGAAGCGCTCGAGATCGAAACCGACCAGTGCGGCGTTGCTGGGGAAGGTGAACAGATCGAAGCCGGCGCGATCGAAGCGCGCCATGCCGGCCGCCTGCAGGCGATCGAGCGCCTGGCGGTCCCAGTCGTAGGCGAAGAGCCAGCCGGCTCGCGCAGCGGCCTCAGGCGGCAATCGACGACTCGCGGCGAGAGGCGACCGGCGGGGTGCGCATGGTTTGCGGGTCGACGCGCTGGCGGCGAGTCAGGCGCCGAGTCAGGCGCAGCGTCGCGGTCTCGACCCAGGTCGCTGCCGCAGGTCGCAGTGGATGGCGCGTGCGGGCGGGTCGCCGCCGGGCGCGGTGTGGGCAGGCCTCGGCGCCGGCGCGGATCGGCAGGGGCGGGGGCGGGAAAGCCGGCGAGCGGGTGATCAAAGGCACGGCGATAGCGTAGCGCAAGGGTCGGACCCGACACAGAACAGCGATCGGGGCGAGGTTGTTCCATGGACAGCGCAGACACTTCGCCGCCAGGGGGTTGCTGGTTACAGCGGCAGCTGGCGAACAGGCGGCCCGGCCGTGTCCGCACCTTGAGAGCCGTCAATGCGGCGGCCTGGCGTCGTCGCATGCTGGGGCTGTCTGTCGGGGCCGCCCCGTGCGGACGGCCCCGGCATCGATATGTCCACCGATCCGAGGGCCACCATGGCAAACGCCAATCTCACGCTGGTCGATGCGCGTTCGCGCACGGCCCCGTCGCCTCCCAAGCCCACCCGCGCGCCGGCCCTCGAGCCGCCGTCCGAGGAGTACCTCGCCGAGCCGATGCCGCTGGCCAACTACGACCGCGCGATTCGCGCCGCCGTGGCGCGGGCCAGCCGGGGCATCGCCTGGCCCTCGCTGGTGTCGGCCTGGGCCGACTGGTACTGGCACCTGGCGGCCGCGCCCGGCAAGCAGATGGAACTGGCGAGCAAGGCGCAGCGCAAGGCGAGCCGTTTCGCGCTGTACGCGACAGAGTGCGTGCAGGGGCAGGCTGCGCCGTGCATCGAGCCGCTGCCGCAGGACCGCCGCTTCGTCGATCCGGCCTGGCAGCAGTTCCCATTCAACCTGATGTACCAGTCGTTCCTGCTGACCCAGCAGTGGCTGTGGAACGCGACCAATCACGTGACCGGCGTGACGCGCCATCACGAGCGCATGGTCACCTTCACCGCGCGCCAGGCACTGGACATGGTGAGCCCCACCAACTTTATCTGGACCAATCCGGAGGTGCTGGCGCGCACGATGGAAACGGGTGGCGCGAATCTCGTCGAGGGACTGGGAGACTGGTGGCGCGACGCGCTGGCGCAAGCCGCCGGCAAGCCGACGGTCGATGGCGTGCACTTCCGGCCGGGCCAAGAGGTGGCGGTCACGCCGGGCAAGGTGGTGCTGCGCAATGACCTGATCGAGCTGATCCAGTACACGCCGGCCACGACCAAGGTGTACGCGGAGCCGGTGCTGATCGTGCCGTCGCCGATCCTCAAGTACTACATCCTCGATCTGTCGCCACACAACTCGCTGGTCAGGTACCTGGTCGAGCGCGGCCACACGGTGTTCATGCTGTCGTGGCGCAATCCGGACGTGCGCGACCGCGAACTCGGCGTCGATCACTACCTGCGGCTGGGCATCCGCGCGGCAGTGGACGCGGCGGGCGCGATCTGCGGCGGGCGCAAGATCCACGCCGTGGGCTACTGCCTCGGCGGCACGTTCCTCGCCACGCTCGCGGCGTCGATGGCCGGCGCGGACAAGGATCCGTTCGCCTCGCTGACGCTGCTGGCGGCGGAGGTGGACTTCACCGAAGCGGGCGAGCTGTCGATCTTCATCGACGACAGCCAGCTTGCCTACCTCGAGGACCTGACCTGGGAACAGGGCTATCTCGACGGCAAGCAGATGTCGGGCGCGTTCACCCTGCTCAGTTCGAACGACCTGCTCTGGTCGCGCCTCGTGCGCCAGTACTTGATGGCCGAGCCGCAGAAGCAGACCGATCTGTCGGCCTGGAACGTGGACACCACGCGCCTGCCGCACCGGATGCACACCGAGTACCTGCGCAACCTGTACCTGAACAATGACCTGGCCTCGGGGCGGCTGCGCTACGACGGCTGCGCGGTGGCGCTGGCCGACATCCGCGCGCCGATCTTCCTGGTCGGCACCGAGCGCGACCACGTGGCGCCATGGAAGTCGGTGTACATGCTCAACCTGTACGCCGATGCCGACATCACCTTCTGCCTGACCAGCGGCGGGCACAACGTCGGCATCGTCAATCCGCCGACGGCCGAGGGGCCGCCGCGGCACTATCGGATCGCCACCAAGCGCGCGGACGATCGCTACCTCGACCCGGACCAGTGGTTCTCGCGCAACGATCCGCAGGACGGCTCGTGGTGGCCGGCCTGGCAGGCCTGGCTGGCTGCGCATGGCGACGGGCAGGTGGCACCGCCCAAGATGGGCCATGCCGACTACGCGCCGATCGGCAACGCGCCGGGCACCTACGTGCTGATGCACTAGCGCTGCCGCCACCTTGATCCAAATGCAAAGGCCGCTCGAATGAGCGGCCTTTGCAGGTTTGAGCGAGGCCCGGGAAGGTGTCGAGCGCGTGCCGACAGCGCCGGGCACTCGGCCTCAGCGCGCCTTGTAGCTGAACTTCTGTCCGCTGATGCTGGCCTCGTACATCAGGCCGCCCTTGACCACGGTGAACGTGGCCATGCCCTTGTTGTATGAACCGCCGGCGGTCGTGGCGTCGTGCTGGCCGCCACTGGCGCCGGCCGACGAACCGGCGGTACTTGCCTTCGCGCCGGCGCCCGCGGTGATGGCGACGGCATTCGCGTCAGCGCCGAACTCGAAGTTGCCGCTGGTGAATTCCTTGAACGCGCGCTGGTCCTGGAAGAAGACGATCTGGCTGTAGCCCTGACCGCCGAGCTGGAAGCCGATCGACAGTTGTGTCACGGACGTGTCGCCGACGTACTTGCCTTTCTCGTAGACGCGCCCCTTGCCATAGGCGCCGCCGACGCCGACACCGGCCTTGCCGATGGTCGGGAACACCGCGTAGCCGTAGGCCGAATCGAAGAACTTGCCGCTCTGGCCGGCCTTTTTGAACACAGCGATGGTTTCCTGGTATTCGTCTGCCCAGGCGGGCGAGACAGCCAGCGCCATCGCGGCCAGCCCGAGAATCGAAAGCAAACGCTTGATCATGGTGTTCCCTTTCTCGTTGTGGTTCCGGACCTTGCTCTAAAGGGAGCGAAGCCAGACCCGGACCGCAAAGCATAGGCGCTTGCCAATGCTCGGCATTTGACTTCCGACCACAAGTGGGGGCGTCCGTCGATCCGCGATTTCCGGGTGACGGAACTGGGTGCACTTCGCTCGGCAGCCATGTCCGATTTGCGCCGAAGTAGCCCGCGACAACTGGAGCCGACTACAGCAGAATCGGCGCGCCGGTCGGCTGGCTCCGGGAGGGCAGGGTACTTCTGGTCGCTGGACCCCGTCCCCGGCACCGAACCGAAAGCGTACTTTCCCGCGATGAGCGACTACCGAGCTCTGCTCCTGACCGACGTCGTCGACAGCACCAAGCTGTCCGAGCGGCTCGGCAACGAGGCGATGGCCGAGGTCTGGACCACGCATGACCGCGTGGCGCGCGACCTGTTGCGCGAGTTCGGTGGCCGCGAGATCGACAAGACGGACGGCATGCTGCTGATGTTCGATCACGCAGCCGACGCCGTCGACTATGCGCTCGCGTATCACCGCGCGCTGGCTGCACTCTCGGTGCCGCTGTCGGCACGCGCCGGCCTGCATGTCGGGCCGGTGATCCTGCGCGAGAACAGCGCGGCCGATGTGGCGCTCGGGGCCAAGCCGCTGGAGGTCGAAGGCCTGGCGAAGCCCACCGCGGCGCGCGTGATGGCGATCGCCCGCGGCGGTCAGTTGCTGCTGACGGAGGCGGCGCGCGAGGCGCTCGGCAAGAGCCGCCTGCGCCTGGTCTGCCACGGTCACTGGCTGATGAAGGGGCTCGGCGAGCCAATCGAACTGTTCGAGGCGGGCGAGTACGAGTCGTCGTTCGTGCCGCCGGTCGACGGCGAAAAGGCGCAGCGGGTGGTGCGCAGTGGCGAGCGCTGGCTGCCGGTCGATGAACTGCCCAACAACCTGCCGCAGCAGGCGACCACGTTCATCGGGCGCGAACGCGAACTCCGCGAAGTCAAAGACCTGCTCGGCCGGACCCGCTTGCTCACGCTGCTCGGCATGGGTGGCCTGGGCAAGACCCGGCTGTCGCTGCAGGCTGCAGCCGAGCTGCGGCACTTGTTTTCCGATGGCACCTGGTTCGTCGATCTGGCGCCGCTGCGTGACGCGTCGCTCGTCGTCAGCGAAGCGGCTCAGGTGCTCGGCGTGCGCGAGGAACCGGGGCGGCCGCTGCTGGAGACGCTGTGTGCCTTCCTCAAGTCGAGGCAGGTGATGCTCGTGCTCGACAACTGCGAACACGTGACCGAGGTCGTGGGTCGGCTGACCGCGGCGGTGCTGCGCGCCGCGCCGCAGGTGCAGATCCTCGCCTCGAGCCGGGAGGCGCTGCACGTGCCGGGCGAGCAGGTCTACCCGGTCCTGCCGTTGCCGCAGCCGGCGCTCGACGATGACCTGCCGCGCCTGCGCGAGTCGACTGCAGTGCGGCTGTTCGTCGAGCGCGTGCGGCTGCAGCGACCGGGGTTCCAGCTGACCGAGAACGACGCGCCGACGGTGGCTGAGCTCGTGCGTCGGCTCGAGGGCATTCCGCTGGCGATCGAGCTCGCCGCGGCGCGTGCGCGGATGATGTCGCTGGTCGACATCAATTCGCGGCTCAAGAATCGCTACAAGCTGCTTACTGGCGGCGGCAAGGTTCTGCTCGAACGACAGCAGACCCTGCGGGCACTGGTCGACTGGTCCTACGACCTGCTGCACGACCACGAACGCCTGCTGCTGGCGCGCCTGTCGGTATTCGCCGGCGGTTTCGACATGGCCGCGGCCGAGCAGGTGTGCGGCACGGAGCCCATGGCGCCGGAAGACGTGCTCGATCTGCTTGGGGCGCTCTCTGACAAGTCGCTGCTGATGCTCGACGAGCAGGACTTCGTCACCCGCTATCGCATGCTGGAGACGATCCGCGACTACGCACGCGAGAAGCTCGAGCAGTTCGGCGAAGGTGGCGCGATTCGCGCACGCCATTGCGCCCACTTCTTCGGGGTTGCCAAGGCCGTTCGTGACGGTCTCAATGGTCCGGAGCAGGCGGAGTCGATCCGGCGTGGCGAGGCCGATCTCGACAATCTACGTGCCGCCATCGCGCTGGCGCTGCAGGGTGGCGCCGACTCCTTTCTCGCGGTCAAGTACGCGGTCGCCCTGCAGGGCTTCTGGACGCTGCGCGGTTACGTTAGCGAGGGCCGCCAGGTCGTGCGTGCCGCGCTCGCGCTCGACACGGTGACGGCCTCCGAACTGGCCCAGGCGCATGCGTTGTACGTCGGTGCATCGCTGGCGTACTGCCAAAGCGATCATGTCGAGGCACAGCGCATGCTGGAGCGTTGCCTTGAACTGCGGCGTACGTTAGGCGATGAGCTGTCGGTCGCCGGCACGCTGTCGACGCTGTCGATGGCGCGCCTGCTGGCGGGCGATGTCGACGGCGCGGCAGCGACGGAGCTCGAGGCGCTGGAGATCTTCCGCCGACTGGGTGAGCGTCGCGGGCAGGCACTCGGCCTGCTGCACCTCGCGCAGGTCGCGGTGTTTCGCGGCGCCGACGAAGATGCCAGGGGTCTGCTGGCCGAATGCCTAGATCTCGCCCACGCCATCGAAAACCGTGAGATCGAAGGCGAATGCGAACTGATCCTTGGCGAAATCGCTTACGAGGCCGGCGATCCGGTCGCGGCCGGCAACCACCTGAAACGGTCCCTGGTCGTGTGTTCCGACGCGGGGGACAAGCGCGGCGAGGCAAACGCGACCTGGTGGCTCGGCAAGATCAGCCTCGCGAGCGGCGACCTGGCTACGGCGAGGCGGCGGCTGGAGACTGCGCGGCGCGCGTTCGAGGCCTTCGAGATGTGCGAGGCGCTGCTGGATTGCCTGGAGGATCTTGCGGCAGTCGAGCTGGCCGAGGGCAAGCCGGAACGAGCGGCTCGAATCGCCGGCTCTTGCGTGCGGTCACGCGAACGGCTGCAGATCGCCCGGGCTCCACGCCGGCAGCGGCGGTGGGCGGCGAAGGAGCAGGAGATTCGTTCGGCGTCGGGGCCGGATGTTTTTGCGGCCGCTTGGCAGGAAGGACAGGCCGATGGCTTGGCCGGCACCTACCGGGAGGAGAAACTCGCGATAGCCTAGGCTGGATTCGAGATTAGTGCGCCGGCGAGCGCCGCCCGAGCCGATAGACGCCTAGGCCTGCCAGGCCAGCGGCGAACAGCAGGGCGATCGAGCCGGGTTCGGGCACTTTGCTGAATGAGACCAAGACGGCCGGTGCCGGCGCCGAGCCGTCGGAATACGTGCCCGAGTAGCCACATACCCACGGCTGGCTGATCCGCAACAGCCAGTTCCCGTCGCACTTCTCGGGGCTGTACGGGCCAACCGGGAAGCCCAACACATCGTAATCCTTGGTGTGGTACATGCGCACGCCGTCCTCGACGAACTGCAGGCTGAACGTGTACAGATTGATGACGGAGAAGTTGCTGACTGGGCTGCGCGGCTCGAAGAAGTTACTGACCAGCGAGGTCAGTACACCGCCAGCGCCGAAGGTTGCCGAAAAGTCGCTGAGGTCGCCCGGCGCGTAATTGAACGTCTCGACCGTTGCGTCAGTGTTGAAGTTGTAGAACTCAACTTGTGCACTGACCAGCGACATTGCCGAGCAGGCCGAACTGGTAGCCGTGTTGCCGACGATGCAAAATTCCGGAATGTCGAAGGTGGCGATGCCCCGCCACCCAAGAACGTCGGCGTCGAAATTGCCGTCAAACGGCGTGCCGTATCTCGGATCCCAGGCGCCCGTCCAGAGCGCCGCTTGCGCCGCCCCAACACCGGCGAGGGAAACGCCGGCTGCAATCAGCGCGGTCCGGGCCAGCCTTGCGACGGAGAAGTTCACGGAACGTGTCCTGGGAGGAGAAAACTGACCTAACCCATGCAAGAAACGCGCCGACGCTCTCATGCCACTTGCTGAGTGCTGATTTAAAAGGACCTTTCCGGATTGCTGTGGTCGGCCATGGCATCTTGGTTGTGGGGTCTGTAAAGAATTCCGACACTGAAGGCTGGTTTGGCGGCCGAAATTCCTGAGACAGGTCGCCGAGGCCAGCGACCCGTGCCGCCCGCCCGACCCCACGCGCTACGGCTTGGCTTCTTTTTTGAATCGGCTGCCTTGAGCGATGGCGGCGCTGCCGAGCGCCGGAAGCCGGATGCCGGATGCCGGGCGCTCGCGCAGTTAAGCGCTGGCTACAACTTCCAGTTCAACTGGATCTGCGGGTTGTTCTCGTCGAGCCCATCGAAGCCGGACTTGTTCTGCCACCAGTTCCACTTGATGCCGAGGTAGACGGTTTCCTTCATACCGACGAACTGGCCGACGTCCATGCGCAGTTCGGGTTGGGCCAGGATCTCGCTGGCGCGGCTGGCGCAACTGCCGGTCGACGGGCAGCGCTTGCCGATGAAGTTGACGTGTCCTTTGAACACCCAGTGGGTCGGGCCGACGCTGAACTTCGACAGCCAGGCCGGCGCGATCTGGTAGGTGACGTCGCTGATCGACGGGCCGCCGTCGAAGCGGCCCTTGTCGTTGTAGCTGAGCACGTCGACATTGAAGAAGATGAAGCCCGGCACCTTGAAGTCGACGGTGCCGCCGATCAGGAACACGCGCGGGTTGGCGCCGTTGCTCTTGGCCCTCTAGTTGTAGCCGGCGGTCAGGTTCAGGTCGGCAATCGTTCCGAACTCCATCTTGTTGCCGGTGAGCTTCGACAGCGATAGCGATGAATAGCCCTCGCTGTAGATCTCGCCGTAGCTGCCGCCGGACGGATCGTTCTGCTTCGAGTCGATGATGTCGACGGAGAAGAAGTTGCGCCCCAGCTCGTGGCCGCTGACGTGCTGCAGCGTCAGGTAGGCCTTGGTGACGTCGGTGTCGTTGAGCCAGGGTTTGGCCGGATCTTGCGCCTCGAACGGGTTGAACGGCTCGCGGAAGTTCGTGCCGTAGTTGAGCATGATCTCGGTGTCGCTCGAGTTGGCGGCTCTGGCGGCCGGCATCGTGGCGGCCAGCGCCGCGGCGAAGGCGAGGACGGCGGCGGCTGCGAGATTCTTGTCCGGTCTTGCGTCTTGTCCTCGGGGGTAGGCGGCGTGGGTTGCGCTGGACCGACAGGCCACGCCGAGCCCGCCGCGCAAGTCTGCCAAAGCAAGAAGCCCGCCGGACGGCGGGCTTCTCTTGCGGCACGTGAACCGTGCACGCGCAGGGTCACGAACACTGGCCGGTGTAGCCGCAGGCCGTGCAGAACTCGCAGCCGTCGCGCTTGATCACTGCGGCCGCGTGACAGCTCGGGCAGACCTTGCCCTTGACCGGGGCGGTCTCGTTCTCGATCACCTTGACCGCATCCGGCAATGCGAGGATGCCTGACGCCTGGATGGCGCGGCCTTCGTCGTCGAGGATGCCGAGCACCTTGTACCGGTGCAGCAGCAGCGAGGCGATGTAGGCCACCGTGCTCGGGTACAGGGTCGAGCGCTCCTCGCCCGGCATCGGCGCCCAGAACTCGCCGTTTTGCTCGCCGAAGTTCAGCAGCTTCTTCAGCTTCAGGCCGATCCAGTTGGCGTCGACCACGCGCATGTCGAGCGAGATCAGCTTGCACAGGCCGTCGAGCACTTTCGGGTACTCGCCGGCGAGCCAGATCGAGTAGGGGCGGCGGCTGCCGTCGGGCAGCTGCAGTTCCTTCACGCCGAGCACGAAGTCGTCGCCGGTGTTCGGGTTCTCGATGTCCACCGTCCAGCTCATCGTGCCGAGCGGGCCTGCCTTCGGCTCCTTCTTGCTGAACAGCGCATCGACCACCGGAGTCGGGCGCTTCATCAGCTCGACCTGACCGTCCCTTTCCGTGAAGGTGCCGAGCTGCTCGCAGCGCCAGCGCACGATGTTGGCGAACGCCGCCACCACGCCCGGCTGCCACACGCGCTCGCCAGTAGGCGGCATCGCCAGCCGGAAGCCCTGCTCGTCGCGCGCCTTGGCCAGCGCGTCCAGCTTCATCTTCTGCAGGCCAGGCGCGGTCTTCGCTGCGCATGTCCATCGACAGCGCCTTGGCGATCGCCCCCAGGCCGCGCGGCTGCTCGGCGCCATTGACCCAAACCTCGAACGGCAGCGTGTGGCCGCCACCGTTGGCCACCTGGCCGATGAAGATGGCAAACGACTCCTTGCGCTCCGGGATCTCGACCATGTAGGTCCAGGCCATGTTGCCTTCAGCGAGATCGGGACGGCCGGGCCACTTCAGGCTCGCGAGCGCGGGCTCGGGCGTGGAGTCCAGCCGCACGCGGCGGTCCGGGTCGTCTTTCAGGTCCTGCGGCGTGGGCGAGGTGGCTGCGCTGGCCGCGGTCTCCTTCTTGACCTCGAGCACCGAACCGATCACGTTGTTCGGCCGGTAGGTCGTGATGCCCTTCAGGCCCGCCTTCCACGCGGCCAGATACAGCTGCTTGAAGTCGTCGAACGGATAGTCCTCGGGGACGTTGACCGTCTTGCTGACCGCAGCGTCGATGTACGGCTGCACCGCCGCGATCATCTGCATGTGGTCGAGCGCGTTCATCTCCAATGCGTGCACGAACGACGGCGGCAGGTGCTGCACGTCGCCGCCCATGCGGCGGTACAGCCGGTACGCGTAGTCCTCGACCGCGTACTCCTGCTTGCTGCCGTCCGGCATGCGCTTCTTGCGGATGTAGGTCCACGAGAACGTGGGCTCGATGCCGCCCGAGGCGTTGGCAGCGAACGCGAGCGAGATGGTGCCGGTGGGCGCAATCGACAGCAGGTGCGAGTTGCGGATGCCGCGAGCGCGGATGCGCTCCTTGAGCGCGGTCGGCAGGCGCGACGCGCAGTGCGGCTCGGCCAGGTACTGGTCGGCGTCGAACAGCGGGAAGCGGCCCTTCTCCTCGGCCAGGTCGACCGACGATTCGTACGCGGCGTCGCGCATCGCGGCGGTGATGCGGCTGGCCATCGCGCGCGCGGCGGAGCTGTCGTAGCGCAGGTTCAGCATCGTCAGCGTGTTGCCGAGGCCGGTGAAGCCGAGGCCGACGCGGCGCTTGTTCGCCGCTTCCTGCTGCTGCTCGGGCAGTGGCCACAGCGTGGCGTCGAGCACGTTGTCGAGCGCACGAATCGAGACCTTGGTCACTTCGTGGAAGCGCGCGAAGTCGAACGACGGCGACTCGCTGAACGGATCGCGCACGAAGCGCGTGAGGTTGATCGAGCCGAGGCAGCAGCAGCCGTAGGGGGGAAGAGGCTGTTCGCCACAGTTGTGAACGTACATGCCATTGGCATCGAACGCATGGAGCCCGGGCATCTGGACGTCGTAGACGGGCTCGTCGCCTTCGGCCGTGATCGAGACCACTTCACTCCAGAACCGCTCGCGGTTGGCGGTGCGACGGTACTGGCCGAGCAACGTGGCGAGTCGCGCCTGCTTGTCCGCATCGGCGAAGCCGATCAGGTCGGCGAAGCGAACCACGTTGTCGTTGGCGATCACCAACTCGTGCTGCGCGAGCGTGTCGTACTCGCGCACGCCGCCGCGCCCGTCGGGCAATTCGCGCCGCTGTGCCGGCCGCCGATCTTCGTAGATTGTCGAGACGATGCCGATCCGGGTCAGCATGCGCTGAGCGCCCTGCAGCGTCGCGAGATTCGACTGCGCCAGGCGGATGCTGACCCCCTTGGCCTGCGTGCCTTGAACGGAGCCATCGGTGTCGAACAGCCCGCGCAGGAAACCGCGATAGAACGTCGACGACGCACGCTCGATTTGGGGACCGAGCAGCTTCGCGCCTGGCTTCATGCCGAAAGTGGCGGCAACGCGCAATGCGGCCGACTTGAAACGCCACTCGCTGCGGGCGGCCACTTTGCTCCAGCCGCCATGATCCGCGCGGCAGCGCAGGGCAGCCTTGGCCGCCGTCTCCACGACGTTCATCAACGAGCGTGCGCCAAGCGACTGAATCGTCGCGCCATTGGCCTGCGCGGCTGCCGCATCCCAGACTGACAGCACGGCCGCCTCGTCCTTCAGCGTGCCGTCGCCGAGCAGGAAGCCCAGCAGGTAGCCTTCGGCTTCGCCACCGCGGCCATTCCAGCCCGACAGCGCGCGATGGTTGTGCAGTACGACTCGATCGCCGGCGCACAACGCGCCCGCCTCACGCCACTCCGTCGTGCGCGAGTGGCGGGTCGACGAGGTGACCACGAGCACGCGGTGATCATGAGTTAGCTTGAGGGAAAAGCCATCGCGGGTCGACAGCCGGACAACGGGCTTCGTGGCGAAAAAGCCATCTTCGCCGCTCAGGTGGGCTTCGCCGTCAATGAGCAGCGCCTGCTGCGAGCCGAGGAGTTCGCTAACTTGCCGGGGGCCATCGACCGTGTGGACCCAGGTATCCGCCGTCACGCACGGATTGGTCGCAGCGATCGTCTCGCAGTACGACAGGTTGTTGTCACCGTTGACGCGGTCGATGAAGATCACGCCCGGCTCGGCGTGGCTGTAGGTCGACTGCATGATCTGGTCGAACAGATCGCGCGCGCGGGCCGTGCGGTAGGCCCAGCTGCCGTCGGTGCGCTGATACGCACTGCTCTTGTCGAACGGCTCGGCCTTGTGCCAGAGCTCGATCGCCTCGTCGCGATCCACCGCACGCATGAAGGCATCGGTCACCGCCACGCTCATGTTGAAGTTCGACAGCGAGCCGTCGCGCTTGGCGTGGATGAAGTCCTCCACGTCCGGGTGGTCGCAGCGGATCATGCCCATCTGCGCGCCGCGGCGGCTACCGGCCGACTCCAGCGTCTCGCAGCTCTTGTCGAACACGCGCATGTAGCTGATCGGGCCGCTGGCGCGCGAATGCGTGCCGCGCACCAGCGCGCCCTTCGGGCGGATCGCGGAAAAGTCGTAGCCGACGCCGCCGCCGCGCCGCATCGTCTCGGCCGCCTGGTTCAGCGCGAGGTAGATCGACGGCACGCCGTCATGGTTGGCGCCGCTGATCGCGTCGCCCACCGGCTGCACGAAGCAGTTGATCAGGGTGGCGGCGATCTCGGTGCCGGCGGCGGAGTTGACCCGGCCGCCGGGGATGAAGCCATCGACCATCGCCTCGTGGAAGCGCTGCTCCCAGGTGGCGCGCAGTTCGGGCCGCTCGACCGAGGCCAGGCCGCGCGCCACGCGCCGGCGCACTTCATCGACGGTCTTCTCTTCTCCCTTGGCGTACTTCTCGAGCAGCACGTCGATCGAAATGGGCTGCTCGTCGAGCAGGACTTGGGCGGGATCCAGTTTCATGCGGGTATCCAGTTCAATCGCAAATGTTCGTGCGCTCGCCGGGGCGAGCGTCAGTTCGGGATAGCGGGCGGGGTGCAGCCAGGGCGGTGACGCCGTGCGGCGCCAAACCGATGTCATTCGCTTTGTAGGCGGCTGTGCATCGTTGCGCAAGCCGTCCGGCGAGGTATTGACGCAAATCGGTTCAAACGAAAATTACACGGCCCCCGTGACACACAAGATGTTGGCTGGCAGCCGCTCGGGGCGCTACATGTTGTATTTCCTCGGACGCCCGACTTTCGCATTGAGTCGGCATGCGGGCGTCGGCACAACATTCGGCGCGTGGACGATCGCTGCCGGGAAGGCGACCCGCCGTCGATATACTGATTGTCAGTTCCGGCCGAGCCCACGCTCCATGAACCTGCAGCAGTTCCGATTCCTGCGCGAGGCCGCCCGGCAAAAGTTCAACATCACTGCCGCCGCGCGCGTGCTGCACACGTCGCAGCCGGGTATCTCCAAGGCGATCATCGACCTCGAGGAAGAGCTCGGCGTGTCGATCTTCGCGCGCTCCGGCAAGCGCATCCTTGGCCTCACCCCGCCCGGTCAGCAGGTGCTGCTGGCGGCCGAGCGCGTGATGCAGGAGATCGACAATCTCAAGAAGCTCTCGCGCGACTTCGCCGGTTCGCCGTCCGGCACGCTGCGCGTGGCAACCACGCACACCCAGGCGCGCTACGTGCTGCCGGGGGTCGTGCGTCAGTTCGCGCAGAAGTTTCCGCAGGTCCGCTTCAAGCTGCTGCAGGCCGATCCGCCGCAGATCGCGCAAATGGTGGTCAACGGCCAGGCCGACCTCGGCATCGCCACCGAGTCGCTCGCCGAGGTCAGCGGCCTGTGCACGATCCCGGTCTACGAATGGCAGCACGTGGCGATCTTCCCGCCGCAGCATGCGCTGAAAAAGTTCCAGGCCATGCCCGGCAAGCTGACCCTGAAGGACCTCGCGCGCAGTCCGCTGGTCACCTACGAGGTTCATTTCACCGGCCGCGGCAAGATCGACGCCGCATTCGCCGCCGCCGGCATCGAACCGTCGATCGTGCTCGAGGCGATCGATGCCGACGTGATCAAGACCTACGTGCAACTGGGCATGGGCGTGGGCATCGTGGCCGGGGTGACGATCGATCCGGCGCGCGACGGACTGGCGATGCTGCCCTGCGGCCACCTGTTCGGCACCAACACCACGCGCCTGGCAGTCAAGCAGGGGGCCTATCTGCGCGGTTTCGTCTATTCATTCATCGAACTGCTCGCGCCCGACTGGGACAAGCGGCGTCTCGAAGAGGCGTTCAGGTAGCAGAGGTGTGGAGCGGCGCTTGAGAATCTGCATCGTCGGCGCCGGCGGCATCGGTGCCACGCTGGGCGCGCGGCTGGCGCTGGCGGGGCACGAGGTCTCGCTGGTGGTGCGCGGCGCGCATCTGCAGGCGATCCGCGCACACGGCCTGCAGCTGGTCGATCTCGTCAACGGCATCGAGCAGACGCTGACGCTGGCGGCCGACGATGAACCGGCGCGCCTGGCGCGCGCGGCGGGCGTGCCGGAGGTCGTGTTCATCGGCCTGAAGGCGCACGCGATCGCGGCGATGCTGCCGCGCATGGCACCGCTGGTCGGTGCGCACACCACGGTCGTGCCGGCGATCAACGGGTTGCCGTGGTGGTACTTCCATCGCGAAGGCAGCGCGCGCGAAGGCAGCGTGGTGCGCGCGCTCGACCCGCAGGGCACGATGTTCGCCGCGCTCGATCCGGCGCGGCTGCTCGGCTGCGTGGTGCACATCGCGGCCGAGGTGCGTGCGCCGGGCAGCGTGCACTACACGGGCGGCCGTCGTCTGCTGCTGGGCGAGCCGGATCGCGTTGCGTCGGAACGGCTGGCCCAGGTCTGCGCGGCGCTGCAGGGCGCCGGGTTCGATGCGGTGGCCTCGGGCGACATCCGGCGCGACGTCTGGTGGAAGCTGATCGGCAACCTGTCGTTTCAGTTCTGGTGGCGGGCACCCACGGCGCTAGCGATGAGGCCAGCTGTGCGCCGCACCAGGCGAACGGCGGGATCCGCGACGGCGATGGCGCGAAGG
>JAXHLD010000025.1:0-91685 GCA_034522655.1 Burkholderiaceae bacterium | reverse complement strand
GGATGGTTTCATGGATCACCCTGAGGGTGCGGGTTCGCATCGGGGTGATCGGGTCGATTTCGACCGCCGCGTGCGGCTGGAGTTCCGGGGCGCGCAGATCAGTTCGGACGGCGGCCTGCTGGTGATGCGCGAGCTCGATGACGCGCTCGGGCTGTCTGATCTGGCGTCAGCTTCGCTGCGCGACAACCGCATCGGAAGGAACACGGTCCATCGGCTTGACGGGCTGTTCCGGCAATCGGTGTTCGGGCGGCTGGCCGGATACGAGGATGTCAACGACGCCGACCGGCTGGCCCTCGATCCGGTCATGCGTCAGGTTGTCGGCGGCCGGGCTGTCGATGCGCAGGCGGCATCGGCTTCGCAGATGGGGCGGTTCGAGACCGAGACGCTGGCCTTGGCCGAGAACCGGGTGGCGCTGGCCGATCTGAACGGCCAGTGGATCGACCGGTTTCATGACCGCAACGGGCTGAAGTACATCGTGCTGGACATGGACAGCTCGGTCAGCCCGACCCATGGCGATCAGGAAGGGGCCGCCTGGAACGGGCATTTCGACTGCACCTGCTACCACCCCAACTTCCTGTTCAACCAGTTCGGCATGCTGGAACGCTGCGCCCTGCGCCATGGCAACGTCCACAGCGCCGACGGCTGGCGGGATGTCCTCGATCCCGTCATCGCCCGCTATGCCGCGCGTGACATCATGCGGTTCTTCCGCGCCGATGCCGCCTATGCGATCCCCGCGATCTATGAGCGGCTGGAAGAGGCAGGCTATTTCTACGCCATCCGGCTGCCCGCCAACAGCGTCCTGCGCGAGAAGATCGCGCATCGGCTGACCCGGCCCGTGGGGCGACCGTCGCTGACCAAGGTCAAGCGGTTCTTCGAGGACTTCCAGTATCAAGCGCAGTCCTGGGACAAGCCGCGCCGGGTGATCGCCAAGATCGAATGGCATCCGGGCGAGCTGTTCCCGCGTGTCGGCTTCATCGTCACCAACCTGCCGATGGAGCCGGACTGGGTGGTGCGGTTCTACAACCAGCGCGGCACCGCCGAGCAGCACATCAAGGAAGGCAAATATGCCTTCCACTGGACGCGGCTGTCGTGCCGGAAGTTCCGCGACAACGAGGTCCGGCTGCAACTGCACGCGCTGGCCTACAACCTGGCCACCTTCCTGCGCTGCATCGAACTGCCCGAGGCAATGGCCGACTGGTCGCTGACCAGCCTGCAACTCAAGCTGATCAAGATCGGGGCCCGCGTCGTGCGTCACGCCCGCGCCATCACCTTCCAACTGGCCGAGGTGGCCGTCACCGGCCCGATGGTGCGCGCCATCCTCGCCGCCATCCGCCGATTGCGAGCGCCACCGTCATGCGCGTGACCGCGATCCAAGCCCAAACTGAACGAAAGCGGCAGGACAAGTCTGTCCGACGCGCTGAAAAACCCGGTGGTTGCCGCAGGATGACGCCGGTTCACGGCCTGATCCGCCTAAATCGGCGTCCTCGCACGGCAGTTGCGGCCATCAGGAGCACCGAACGCTTGACTCGCAGACACCGTGAAGCCGATGCTGCGTCATCCGGCAGGTCACTTGGGGAATGCCGGTTCATATCGGGCGAAGCCATCTTTACAATCCTCCAGTGACGCGGCTGGCGGCTGATCAGCCGCCAGCGCAGGATCGAGTTGCGCTGATGGGCCATCTCTCCGACCAATCGAGCCAGCCAGGTTGGGAACTGCGGCGCAGCGGACATCAGTTCTGTCTTTGCCGTCACCGTAAGCTTGGATCGCAGGATTTGCAGGGCCTTGGGAGCCTCATCTGGCCCGAGCCATGCCAGCGCACGGATGGCCTGGCCCGAGGTCTTGTTCGCCAAGGGCCAACTGCCAACGCGGCGCATGACGCAGTTCGACCGCTTGCCGGCCAAGGTTCAGCACGCGGCTTCGCCCTGAGGTGAGGTAAACCGACTTGACCGGCACCTGTGTCGTGAGGCCCAGAGCGTTTGCCGCAGCAGCACCGCTCGGGACGATCGTCTCGCCCCGCTGCACAGCGAGCGCCTCGATCGCTTGTTCGGCCGACGGACTGCGCGGTCCAAAGCGTGTCTGGACCGGGCGCATGTAGATGCCGCGTCCTGCACGGATCAACTCGCCGCGCGCGGCCAGACGCGACAGCGTTTGATCGACCGCCGCGCGCGAGCCGAGATGCAAGAGCCCCTTCGCTGCCAAGGGCACCCCCTCCGGCAACGTCGTCGCGACATTCATAATGCTCTCGGCCATGCGCTCCATGATCGCTCCTCTGTCAGAAACATACGCAGTTTTCTGACAGTTTTCAACCGTGCGCCCTCACCCGAACCGCCGCCCTCCCTCCGTGAACGTGTACTCATTGACGATGATCCCCTCCTCGATGGCCTCGTCCGAGGTGAGGTGGTCGTATTCAGCCTGAAGCTGGCGGTAGAGCCAGCGGGCCAGATCGCGGATCACCTCGAGCACGGTCTCCTCGGCATCCTCGGTGGGCGGCTGCCAGGTCGGGCTGTCGCGCGTGACGTCCACCGACATGGTGTATTCGTGGTAATAGCGGCCCCGATGGCTGATCTCGGCGGCAAGCTGGTAGAAGTTGCGCCGCTGGATGGCCTGCAGCCGGTCAGCGATACTGTGCAGGGTGGCGTCTTGGGGCGCATAGCTGCGAATGCGCGCGGGTGCGCCCTTGGCGTACGCTCATAGCCCTCGAAACAGGCCCCGTCCCCCTGGCTCCAGAACCCCGAGAACCAGATGCAGGGCTTTTGGCGCGTGCCGCCGCCCATCAGGCGCACAGGCGTGGTCTTGAGCCGGATGCCGAGGATTTCGCAGACCTGTATGAGATCGTCATAGACCGCATCCCACCAGTCGTCTGGGGGCCAAGTCTCACGATACCAACTGCGGGCCTTGTCCTTGGCGGCGTCGGAGAAGTTCGGGGAACTGGTAGACGGTCGTGCAGATGAGCTCAGGCATGTGCATCCTCCCCGTTCAGCGCGGCGGCCAGCCATTCTTGGCTGCTGGTCCAGCCGATGGATTTGCGCGCGCCGAGGTCGATGACATGCGCACCGCCGCCGAAGGCGTCGAGGCGCGGCCGGGAACAGGACAGCCCGTGCTGGAAGCCCCATAGGCCGGTGAGGTCGAGGTCTTCGGCGAGGCGCAGCACAAAACGGATGACGGCTTCGACATCGCCGTGGTCGTCGTCATGGATCCAGAGGGTGCTGCCCTCGGGTGCATCTTGGCGCGAGAGATCAAAGCCCGCGACCTCCGGGTCGTCGGCATCCTGATCCGCTTCTTGCAGCTCCCGGAACAGCGTGAGCGCGCGGGCGGCCTTGTCGGGGCGTGCCGACGTCGATCAGGCACGAGAAATGAGTGAAGTAATTCCGCCATGGGGACCTCCTGAGATCGAGAAACCCGGCCAGATGGCCGGGCGCTGGATTGGGGTGAAGGGGTGAGCAGAGCGATCAGCTGGTAGGCTGGTCGCCTGCGGCTCGTCGCTCGGCATGCGCGCAGAGCATCTGCCGGTAGAAGCGCTTGCGCGCGATCCGGAAGCCGCGAACCGCGCGCGTGTCCGGATGCAACGCCCGGACCGCGCACGCAGAACTGTCAGGGGCGAGGCCGTCGCTGGCAGGCCGAGGCGCTGATAAGCTGGGTCGGTCATCTCAGGTGACATGGGTGATGCCGGCGGCCATGAGGCCGTCGAACAGGCGATCCTTGTTGCCGGGGCGCAAGGCATCAATCCGAGCCGCGCGCTCGGCATGCGCCTCAAAGATCTGGGCCATGTTGATGGTCGAGGGCGCCATCGGCGGCGCGAGGGTGGGTTCTGTCAGGTTCATCTGGAAACTCCGGTAAGGGGAAAGGATCGGAGCCGGTCCGGGCGATCTCTCTCCCCCGGAAAAGCTCCAAATCCCCCCTGCCCTCCTCTGTCTCTCGGGCGTCACGCCGCGACCTGCAGCGCCCGGGCGGCGAAGGCGCGCCAGAGCGGATCGACGAGCCGCGCATCGAGAAGATCGGCGCGGTGGCGCAGCCGCTGCGCCAGATCGGGCTCACCCCAGGCGGCCGCGCGGCCCGCCTGCGCGCGCAGCTGGCTCGCCTCGGTCACGACGCTGCGGGCCTCGGCCGCGCTCGTCACCGGGTGGCACCAGGCCACAGCCCCGTCGCTGGCGGCCCCGGCCAGCACAAGGCGCTCGTCGCGGTCGAAGATTGCCAGAAGCTGGGGCGCGGCATCCTTGGCCATGCCGTCGGCATGGTCGATCGCGCCCTGCATGGCCTCGGCCAGCGTCGCGAAGCGGGCGAGGACCAGCGGGGCGGCCCGGCCCGACATCAGATCGGCAGGCGACCGGCGCGACAGGGTCAGGGCGAAGGGGTGATCGGATCCGTGTCGCCGAGAGAAACAACGGCGAAGCTTTGCGGCTGGGGAACGGTCGGGTCGATGGGCAGGTAAATCGAACATGGGAGAAAGTTCTCGACGGCGCAGGAAGCCGCTCTCCCCGCCTCATCCGTCAAAGACCAAACCGCCGCCCTCTTCCTCGAAAGGGGCGGCGGGTTGATGGCCTTGCCCGGCGTTGATGTGTATCACATATTATTCCCTCCTCCCTTTTCTATCTACTCTTCCCCTTTTTCTCCCCTCCGCTCCTCTTCTCCTGGGGCCTTCTGTTGCCGGCCGAGCCCCCTGCCCTCGGGGCGGGGCCGCACCGCGTTCTAGAAGGGTAAAGCGCGTCCGCCGCCGCTGCCGGGCGGCCGCGTTGTCGGGCCCGCGTCCAGCCGACCCGGTCGAGGAGCTCTTCGGCACGCCCTTCCATGTCGAGGCGGGCATCCTGCTGGGCCTTGTCGACGCGCAAGCCGCGTGATGCCCTGCACGAAGTCGAAGACGCTCTCGGGCGGGCGGCCTTCCTCGGCCAGCACCGTCTCGATGATCCGCCCGGTCTCGGCCTTCGAGAAGCCGCGCTTGCGCAGGAAGTCATCGCGGTCCTCATCGGTCCGCGCCGACGATCTGCTTCCGCGCCGCCTTGATGCCGTTCATGAAGGCCGTGCGGCGAGGAATTGGCAAACCGCGTCAGCGCCGGGGCGGCCTCATGGGCAAAGCGGGAGGCGGCGTATTTCGAGTGCCGGATCGTGATCTCCTGGAAATCCTCGACGCCCCAGAGGTTGCGGTTCTGGCAGACCGCCCGCAGGTAGAAGCTGGCCATGCCGAGGGTCTTCGCGCCCACCTCGGAGTTCCAGCAGTAGAAGCCCCGGAAGTAGAGGTCGGGCGAGCCGTCGGGCAGTCGGCCCGCCTCGATCGGGTTGAGGTCGTCGACGAGGAACAGGAAGACGTCGCGGTCCGAGGCATAAAGCGTGGTCGTGTCGCGGCTGATCTCGACATCGGGGTTGTAGACGCCGGTCGACCAGTCGAGCACGCCCGGCACCTTCCAGCGCGTGTCGCCGGTGCCATTGCCCGCGATGCGCTGCACGGCCTCGACCAGTTCATGGTCATGGATGCGGCCATAGTCGGGGCCGGTCACGGCGCGCAGTTCCGTGCGGCCATCCTCGGTCTCGAGGGTCTTGACCTGCTCGGCGCGGTGGTTGGTCAGGCCATATTGCAGGTTGATGCCCGCCAGCGGCGCGGGCAGCTGCCGCAGATAGGACGCCGGCGCGCCAACGATGCTGGCAAGCTGGCCGAACGCCCAATGCGTGGGCGCGACCGGCTCATGCGCTTTCGGCAGCATCAGGTGCAACCGCTCGGGGTTGTCGCGCGCGGCCTCGACCCGGATATCCGCCGTCTGCACCACCCGGCTGCGGCTGCGCTCGGACCGGCCCTTCACATTGGCCCAGAGATCGTCGAGCGACAGATACCGCTCGTCATCGGGCCGGTTGAACCATTCGGACGACACCCGCCCGTTCCGCTCACCCCGGCTCACATCCACTTTCCAGCCACCCGCCCGCGTCGGTGCGACCGGATCCAGAACTTCCACAACGCCCATCGGTATCTCCTCCGTGACAGGCGCCGGAAGCCACTCTCCCAGCCCTCAACCTGTCGCGAAAGCAACCAGCCCTTCTCTGACTCTATGAACACTGATGCTCAGGCCATCATTGCAGGCCGGGCACTCGGCTCGAGCCTGAACAACACCAAGCCGCCAAAGGCCTCAAGCCTTTCGGGCGGACCCAAGTTCAGCCACAGCGTCAAGAAACGCCGTATCGAGCGTCGGGTTGTCCCATGTGTTCGATGCGGTCATCCAGCGGTCCAGATGGTCCCGAAAACTCGGATCATCCCGCCGCATGTGGAAGGTGAAGAGGCGGTTGACGACCTCCCGCATCAAGGCCGCCATCTGCAGATCATCAATATGCGATACCTGGTGCCACGGGATGGTCTGACCCGTCCCGTCGACCACGCGCACGTCCGAGTAATCGCCCGTCAGTGTCACCGGTTGTACCCCGGCGTGCAAATCCTCCAGCCGCGTGTTGCGGATGCAGATCATGGCCATGATCTTCGAGAGATTGGCGGCGATGCGTTCCTCGTCCTCGACCTTCATGCCCAACTCCTCTCGATGATCGGCCCCCGCTCCGGCACGGATGGCGGCGAGAACATCGGATCACTCATTCAAGTACGCAGCCCAGTTCTGCCGTGCATGCACGATGCGCAGCACGTCCAGCCACCCAGCCTCGATGCGGTAGATGATCAGATGCGATCCCGAGCGGTAGAGGCGCACGGGCGGACGGATTTCAGTGCGTTCGCGCGCGATGCCTGGGTGCTGGACCAGCAGGTCCATGTCAGCGGCGAGCCCGCGGATATAGGTTTCCGCCTGACTGACGGACCAGGTCCGCGCGGTATAGTCCCAGATCGCGTCCAGATCAGTCAGCGCGGCTGGTGAGAGGCGGTACTCAACGACCGTCGGTTCTGGCATTCTGATCCCGCTTGCGGGCAAGAAATGCCTCCACATCCAGACGTGCGGCCGGGCCGCTTGCCAGACCCTCATCGACAAGCTGCTGCAACTCGGCAACGGCCTGCTGGCGGTCCTGGTCGCGTCGGATCAGGTCACGCACATAGTCGCTGGCGTTGTGCCTTCGAGCTGCCGTACGACGGGCTGGCCCGTTACGCTGGGGTCGACGCGACAACGCTGGCCTGATACCACCGCGACGCGCAGGCGCGGCTCCACGTGACGCTGCTCGCGTTTGCCGATGAAGCAGGCGCGCCCCCGGCGCAGCGCGTGCTTCATGTCAACCACGGCTACGCACCCACCTGCATCGAGCGCTGGATCGAGACCATCAATGCCGACCTGGTGGCGATCGCCGCGCACGGCAAGTCCGAGCTGGAGGCCACGTTCCTCGGCAGCGTCAGCCTGCACACGGTGCTGACGGCACCCTGCGATGTGCTGCTGTTGCGCGGCTAGGGCCTCGACTAGCGGTCGCTTGCATGCTGGCCAACAGCTTCGCCGAGATCGCAGCACTGCTTGCGCTAGCCGCCGGGGTAGGCGCGCTGGCGCTGCAGCTGCGCCAGCCGCTTATAGTCGCCTTCATCTTCGTCGGCCTGCTTGCCGGCCCGTCGGCGCTAGGGTGGGTCAAGGCGCACGACGAAATCGACCTGCTGGCGCAGCTTGGCGTCGCCGTGCTGCTGTTCGTGGTCGGGCTGAAGCTGGACCTGAAGCTGGTGCGCCACCTCGGTCCGGTGGCGCTGGCCACCGGCATCGGCCAGGTCGCCGTTCACCATCGTGTTCGGCTTCCTGATCGCCTGCTCCTCGGCATGAGCGGGATCAAGGCACTGTACGTGGCGGTGGCCCTCACGTTCTCCAGCACGATCATCATCGTCAAGCTGCTGTCCGACAAGCGCGAGATCGACTCGCTGCACGGGCGGATCGCGGTGGGCTTCCTGATCGTGCAGGACATCGTCGTGGTGCTGGCGATGATGGCGTATGTGTGCGCTTCGGCGGCGCCGGCGGCGCGGAGCAGGCGGTGCGCTCTCCGAGCCGATGCTCGCTGGCTAGCGCGTGGCCGGCGCGCTGCTGCTGGTGGGCCTGCTGATGCGCTACCTGCTGCCGCCGCTGCTGGCGCGGCTGGCGCGCTCGCAGGAGCTACTGCTGCTGTTCGGTATCGCCTGGGGCGTGCTGCTGGCGGCAGCCGGCGAGTTCTTCGGCTTTTCGCGCGAGGTTGGCGCGTTCCTGGCCGGCTTCTCGCTCGCCTCCACGCCCTACCGCGAGGCGCTGTCGACGCGCCTGACCACGGCCTGCGCGACTTCCTGCTGCTGTTCTTCTTCATCGACCTGGGCGCCAAGCTGGACCTGGCCACGCTCGGCAGTGAGTTCGGTGCCGCGATCGTGTTCTCGGCCTTCGTGCTCATCGGCAATCCGCTGATCGTGATGATCATCATGGGCGTGATGGGCTACCGCAAGCGCACTGGCTTCCTCGCCGGCCTCACGGTGGCTCAGGTCAGCGAGTTCTCGATCGTGTTCGTGGCGATGGGCATCTCGCTCGGCCACGTGGCGAGCGATGCGCTGGGGCTGGTGACGCTGGTGGGCCTGATCACCATAACCACCTCGACCTACATGATCCTGTACTCGGAGCCGCTGTACCGGCGGCTCGAGCCCTGGCTCGGCGTGTTCGAGCGGGCCAACCCGCTGCGGGAACGCGACGGCGCGCACGCGGGCGGCGACAGCGTGCCTGACGTGATCGTGTTCGGCCTCGGCCGCTACGGCAGCCGCCTGCTCGATGACCTGCACCAGCGCGGCGTGCGCGTGACCGGCTTCGACTTCGACCCCGAAGTGGTGCGCGGGCTGCAGGCGCGCGGCATCGACGCGCGCTTCGGCGACGCCGAGGACCTGCACCTGCTGGAGACGCTGCCGCTCGCGCGCATCCGCTGGATCGTCAGCACGCTTCCGCAGCCCGAGATCAACGCCGCGCTGCTGCAGACGCTCGGCTCGCTCGGCTACGGCGGCGCCAGCGCCGCCACCGTGCACCGCGACGAAGACGCCGCCGTCATGGCCGCGGCCGGCGCCACTCACGTGCTGCACCCTTACCGCAATGCGGCCGACTTTGCCGCCGAGTTGGTCGGCGCCGCGCTCAGTCAGCCGGCGGTGCCGCCGGCCTCGGTCCTACTAGGGCGTGTTAACACTATCTGAGCGCATCGGCGATCAGGGCGAAATGAATAAACGCGGTGAACATCACGTCGAGCTTCTCGAAGCGGGAGAAGATTCGACGGAAGCCCTTCAGGCGACGGAACAGCCGCTCGATTTCGTTGCGCCGCCGGTAGATCGCCTTGCTGTAGTGCCAGGCGGTGACTCGATTCGACTTGGGCGGCACGACCGGAGTGAAGCCCAGGTCAAAGGCCAGCTGCCGCGTCTCGTCACCCTCGTAGGCCCGGTCCATGATCAGATGCATGGGCCGATCCGGGCCGCCCAGCGCAGTCAGCAGCTTGCGACCCTCGGGCGCGTCGTGCGCCTGGCCCGGCGACAGCGAAAACGTTATGGCCGTTCGAGCATTCGCGGCAACCATATGAATCTTGGTGGTCCAGCCGCCGCGGGACTTGCCGATCGATTGCGGGCCGTTCTTTTAGCGCTCCGGTGCCGTCCGGATGCACCTTGACGACGGTGCTGTCCAGCGCGACCGATTCGATCTTGATGCGCACGATCTGAGCATGTTGCAACGTCTCGAACACTCGATCCAGCACGCCCAGCTTGGACCAGCGATTCATCCTCGTGTAGATGGTGTGCCAGTTGCCGAAGCGCTTGGGCAGGCCGCGCCACTTACAGCCGTGCTCGGCCACGTACAGGATCGCATTCAGGACCTGCAGGTTGGACAGGCTGACATTGCCTCTCTGTCGAGGCAGGCAACTCTCGATTTGCTCGTACTGGGCGGGTGTGATCTCCATGCCCAGATCGTAACCGAGAAATGATCATTAGTGTTAACAGGCCCTAGCCGCGCGGCCCGCCTGATTCCGATTCCCAAAGAGGCATGCAGATGAGAATCCTGATCCCTGTCGATGGCAGTGCGCACAGCACCGCCGCGGTCGCCTTTGTCGCTTCGCGCAGCACGCTGATCGGCGCGCAGCCCGAGGTCGAACTGCTCAACGTGCAGTTGCCGGTTCCGCCGCGCGCAGCGCGCGCGGTCGGCCGCGAGATGGTCGCGACCTTCCACAAGGCCGAGGCTCGGGCCGTGCTCAAGCCGGCGCTGGCGTTACTGAAAAAGGCCGGTTTGCAGGCGCAGGCGCGACACGAAGTCGGCAGCCCGGGCGCCACCGTGGCGGCAGCAACCGCCGGCGGCGCCGACCTGGTGGTGATGGGCTCGCACGGCCACTCCGCCTTCAAGGGCCTGGTGTTCGGATCGGTGACCAACGCAGTGCTGGCCGGATGCCGCACGCCGCTGCTGGTCGTGCGCGGCACGCGCGCCCCCGCGCGCGACTCGCTCACGGTGGGCATCGCGCTCGACGGCAGCGCCTATGGCCTGGCCGCGATCCGCTACGTCGTGCAGCACCGCGAACTGCTCGGCGCTCAGCCGACGCTTCAACTAATCCACGTCGTGCCCGACCTGTTCTCGATTGTGATCCCCGGGCTGGGCGACGCACCGGCACCGCTGTACTCGCCGGACAAGGTGCTTGCCGCGCAGACCGCGGCCTTCGACAAGGCGATGGCTCCCGCGCGTGAACTTCTCACCAGGGCAGGCCTGTCCGCGGCCGGGGTCTGCCTCGCCGGCAACAATGCAGGCGACGAGATCGCCGCGTACGCCAAGAAGAAACGGCTCGACCTGCTGGTGATGGGTTCGCATGGGCACGGCCTGCTCAAGGCGGCCGTACTCGGCTCGGTGGCCACGCGCGTGGCCGCGTGCTGCAGCACGCCGCTGCTGCTGGTCCGCCAGGCGGGCAAGCGCTGACCGATGCGCTCAACGCACCACGATCACCGGGATCGTGGCCTGCGCGAGTACGTGCTGCGTTTCGCTGCCGAGGATCAGCGCGCTAACGCCCTGGCGGCCGTGCGAGGCCATGACGATCGCATCGCAGCCATTATCGGCGGCTGTGTCGAGGATCGCGCGCCAAGGCGGGGCGCCCTGGCGCGACAGCGCCTCGCATGGGACGCCTGCGGCTTTCGCAGCGTTCTCCAGCGCGCCGAGCCGATCGAAGGCCTCGGCCGAAGCGCGCGCCTGGAACTCGCTGTAGGCAAGCGGATCGATCTGCCCGACCCCCGCGTAGGGATACGCGTCGACCGCAGCCACGCCGACCAGCGAGGCGCCGAGGCTGCGCGCCAGGCCGACCGCCGTGTCGACCGCGCGCTGTGAAAGCGCCGAACCGTCGGTCGCCACCAGGAGCTTCTTGAACATGCGATTTCTCCTCGGCACGCGGCCCCGGCACATACCGGATCGCCGCGCAGCGTCACCCGCGACCCTGCGCTGCAACGCGCAGTCGCTGCCTTGACGGCCATCAAGGGCGCGCACCCTTCATCCTCGGCACGGGGTCGAAGGACGGTCGTGGCGTGCAACCCTTGCGCGCCACTCGCTTGCGCGCCCCTACATGGGGACAGCCTGCTCCGGCGCGCTCGCACCGGCCATGATCTCGGCCTCGGCCGCAAGCCAGTCGTCGAGCTCCTGCCCCGGCGCAAAACCACGCAGTTGCGCGCGCAGGTACGCGCGCTCGGCGATCTGCGCACGAAGGCCGACGGCCGGTTGCGGCGGCGATGACTCGGGCAGCTGCGCCAGCGGCGTTGAGGTGGCGGCGGATTGAAGCATGGAGGTCGTGTTCATGATCTGTCTCCTCGGGGCAGCCGGCTGCAGGCTCCTGCCATCGCGCTGCCGGCACCCGCGCGGTGGAGAGGTCGGCGCCGGCAGCGTGCTCCAGGATGCATCATCAGGACCTGCTGCATCGGCGAAGCGGTCGCATGCAATGCCAACACCTATCACTTCTATTGAAACTCTTGAGGGTGTCCTGCACTTGACAGTCATCAAGCGCACGCGGGCGCGATCGCGCTAGGCAAATACCCGCGTCGCAGCTGGCACGCTGGACACCGCCTTGCAGGTCGCCGAAATGCAGCCCTTGGCGCCGGCCGCCCCGCGCTTCGCAACGCGTGCGTCGGCCGCCGCCATCATGGCGTTGATCACCATCAAGTCATCGGGCGCCATCACGCAACGGCGGCGCACGAGCCGCGGTCTGCGCGCAAGATGCTTGCTGGCAACCGCAAGATGGTGGACGAAAGGAGAAGCCGATGTCGACCCCGCTGCGTGTTCTGATCGCCGTCGACGGGTCGGACACCGCGCTTGCCGTGGCGCGCTGTTGGTCAGGCTGGCAGGGCGGGGCAGCGCATCCGCTGGCAGCGACCTTGCTGGCCGTCGCGCCGCCACCGCCGCACCCGTTCCCTCCGCCGGCTTTCGAGCCCGGCCAGGTCGAGCAGGCGCTGGTGCAGTGGGGCACGCAGCGACTCGAACCGGCACGGACGCTGTTCGCCGCCACGGCGCTCGAGTGGCGGGCATTGGTGCGCATCGGCGCGCCGGCCGCCGTGATCGTCGACGAGGCCGAGCGCGGCGGCGCCGAACTGATCGCGCTCGGCACCCGCGGCGTCAGCCCGCTGCGCGGACTGATGGTCGGCTCGGTGGCGTTGCGCGTCGCGCAGACGAGCCGCGTGCCCGTCTGGCTGATGGCGCCGCAGGCGCGGCACCCGTCTGCACTCGGCCGCCGCCTGCGCCTGCTGGTCGCCGTCGACGGCTCGGAACCGTCCCTCCGCGCGGCGGCCTGGGCGGGGCGCATCGCGTCGAAGTTCGGTGAGGCCACGATCGATCTGCTGAGCGTGCAGCCGGCGTTCTCGCCGCTCGAAGGCCTGCTCGATGCGGCCGCCCAGCGCTTCGACCACTGGAGCCAGCGCATCGGCACTGCTGCGGTCGACGCCGCACGGCAGGCGCTTGCGGCCACTGCGGCGCACGTCGACGCCGCCGTGCGCACGGGTGACAGCGTGGTCGAGATCGGTCGCCGTGCCGACGAGGTCGACGCCGACGCCATCGTGATCGGCCCGCGCGGACTCGGCGCGATCGGACAGGCTTTGCTCGGCTCGGTGTCCAGCGGCCTGCTGCAGTCCGCGGGGCGGCCAGTGATCGTCGTTCCGGAAGGGCTCTGAGCCCGGCCTCGCGCGCAGCGGCACGGAACCTCGCCGCGCGTATCGGGACCAACTGATTCGCGCTGCGCGTCGCCTGCGCAATACCGGATGGCGAACTGCAGTCGATCGCGCCGGGCGCTCCAGGCACCAGCGCGTCGCCGTCGGCTGCGCGGCGCGGGTTCGGCCGGCGCGGCGTCGGCAGGGCCGCCCGCCGCCGCACACCCGCAGACTTCACAACGACCAAAGAGGAGCGACCGATGGACTTTCTTTCCCAGGCACTGGGCCACTTCGACGTCTCCCAGTTCGGCGCCGGTGCCGTGACCCTGATGCGCATCACGCTGATCGTGGTCATCGCCTGGATTGCGGTCGGCATCCTGCAGCGCGCGATCCGCGCGATGCGCTTGCGCATCGCCAGCCGGCTTGGCGATCGCGATGCGCAGCGCCGCGCGGAGACGCTCGGTCGCGTGTTCCGCTACATCGTGGCGGTGGTGATCGGCGCGGTGGCGGCGATGCTCGTGCTGTCGGAACTCGGCATCTCGCTGGCGCCGATCCTGGGCGCGGCCGGCGTGGTCGGCGTGGCCGTCGGCTTCGGCGCACAGAGCCTGGTCAAGGACTACTTCACCGGCTTCTTCATCCTATTCGAGGACCAGATCCGCACCGGCGACGTGGTCCGCCTGGGCGACCATGCCGGGCTCGTCGAGGAGATCAACCTGCGCCACGTCCGCCTGCGCGACTACGACGGCAATGTGCACTTCGTGCCCAACGGCATGATCTCCAGCGTCGTCAACATGAGCCGCGGCTTTGCCCAGGCCGTGATGGACATCGGCGTCGCCTACCGCGAGGATCTCGACGAGGTCTACGCCGTGATGAGCGACGTGGCCCGCGAGCTGCGCGGCGACGCGGCCTTCGCGCCGCGCATCCTCGACGACCTCGAGATCGCCGGCGTCGACAAGTGGGATTCCTCGGCGGTCGTGATCCGGTGCCGCTTCAGAACCGCACCGCTGGAGCAGTGGGCCGTGCGGCGCGAGTACCTGCGCCGGCTCAAGAACGCCTTCGATGCGCGCGGCATCGAGATCCCCTACCCTCACGTCACGGTCTACGCCGGCGCCGGCAAAGACGGCAGCGCGCCGGCGTTCGGCCTGCGCATGCTTCAGGCACGGTAGCGCTGCCGGAGACGTCAACGCGCGCGGATCGGCGCTGGCACCGATGGCGGCGCCTTCGGTGCCCGGCTGTGGATGATCAGGTCAACGAGGCGCGGAATGTCCTGCGGCGCACGCAGGTAGTACTTCGCTCTGGATTGCTCGCTGCGACCGACGCGCACCGACATCAGCGCGGCCTCGTGCAGCGCGAACACGTCCTCGTCGGTGTCGTCGTCGCCGACGTAGATCGCGGCATCAGCCGCAGTGAGCTCCATCAGCCGCAGCAGCGCCGTACCCTTGTCAACCGACGACGGCGGCAGCAGATTGAGGACGTACTTGCCGGTGACGATGCGCGGCGGCGGATCGAGCACCTGCAGGCGGGTCAGCAGCTCGTGCCGCGCCGCGATCGCGTCGCGCGCCTGCCGGTAATGCACGGCAAGTGACACGCCCTTGTCCTCGATGTGAATTCCCGGCTCCTGCAGGCCGCCGATCGCATCGCGCCGCAGCTGCGTCATCCAGGCCCGCGACACCGCGACACACTCGGCCAGCTCACGCTCTGCGCCCGGCAGCCCTTCGATGCCGTGGTTGCCCAGCACGTAGTCGACCTCGACGCCGACTCGGGCGAGCACGTCGTCGCGCGCCCGGCCGCTGATGATCGCGATCGGGCACAGGCCGCGCAGCCGCTCGAGCGCCGCGCGGGCGCCTGGCGGGGTCACAACCTGCTCGGGCCGCACGGCGATCGGCGCAATCGTGCCGTCGAAGTCGAAGGCGGCCAGCAGGCGCCGGCCGGACCACTGTTCGATCGCGCGCTCTCCCGCGCGCGACAACGCGTACTGCGCCTCCATCAGCGCACCCGACGCAGTTGGCCGCGCTGGATGCTCTCGATCCGCTGCGTCACGCGCTCGCGCGAGCGCACGCGGGCGGCGTCGGAGAGCATCTTGCCGGCCCAGCGGAAGATGTTGTGTCCGCGCACCCAGCCTCGCATGCTGCGCATCCGCTCGCGCTGCTCGGCGACCGGCATCGCCAGGGCGCGGGCCAGCGCCTCGCCGGTCTGCTCCGCCGAGTACGGATTGACGATCAACCCCTCGTGCAGCTCGCGCGATGCGCCGGTGAAGCAGCTGAGTACCAGGACCCCGAGCTCGTCGTCGCGCGCCGCCACGAACTCCTTGGCCACGAGGTTCATGCCGTCGTGCAGGCTGGTCACGAGCCCGATGTCGGCGGCACGGTACAGGTCGCGCACGGCAGCGGCGCCATGGTGCTCGACCTTGAGCAGGATCGGCAGACAGGTGTCGGTACCGAAGCGCCGATTGATCCGATGCGCCGCGGCTTCGACGCGCTCGCGAAACGAGCGGTACTCCGGCAGGTCGCTGCGGGAAGGGGCGGCCACCTGCACCAGCGTGAACCGTCCGCGCCAGCGCGGGTGGTTCTCGAGCAGGTACTCGATCGCAGCGAAGCGCTCCGTCAGGCCCTTGATGTAGTCGAGGCGGTCGATGCCGACCGCAAGCCGGGTGTCGGCCGCAAGGCCCAGGTCGCGCCGCACGCGCACGCGTGTTTCGGCGGCCGTCTCGTCCTGCGGCGACGGCCAGGCGATCGAGATCGGATACGGCGATACCTGGGTCAGGTGGCCGGCGCGATGGATGGTCGAGGTCTCGTGCTCGATGCGCGTCTCGAGGAAGGTATCCACCGCGTCGATGAAATTGCGGCAGTGTGTGGGCGTCTGGAAGCCCATGATGTGGCTGCCGAGCAGGCCATCGAGGATTTCCTCGCGCCACGGGCAGATGCCAAAGGCTTCCGACATCGGCCACGGGATATGCCAGAAGGTCATGAGGGTCGCCTGCGGCAGTCGCTCGCGGATCAGCTGCGGCACCAGCGCCATGTGGTAGTCCTGCACCAGCACCAGGGGGTTGGGACGCCTTGCAGCCTTGGCGACGGCGTCGGCAAAGCGGTTGCTGACGCTGACGAAACGCTGCCAGTCGGATGCACGGAACACCGGTCGCACGTGCGCGATGTGGCACAGCGGCCACAAGCCCTCGTTGGCGAAGCCCTCGTAGTAGCCGCTGATTTCCTCCGGCGACAGCCACAACCGCCGCAGCGTGTAGGAAGGCGCCTCGGGCGGCACCTGCACGCAGCCGTCCTTGTCGCTGACCTCGGCATCGGCCGAGCCGCTTCCATGGGCGATCCAGGTGCCGCCCGAGGCGCGCAGCACCGGCTCGAGCGCTGTCACAAGGCCACTCGCGGGTCGCGTCACGACGATGCGGTCTTCGTGACGCTCGTGCGAATACGGCTCCCGGTTGGAGACGACGATCACCTCGTCGCCTGCGTATTCCTCGTCGAGCACCTTGCGCAAGCGTTGCGCCGACCACTGCCCACCGCTGCCGTCTTCGCTGCTCGGTGCACGCTCGAAGCGGCGCAGCAGCGCACGCACCTCGGCCTGGAGCGGCCGCAGTTCAGCGCTGACCTTAGCCTCGCCGTCGCCGGCGAACGGCCGCAGCAGGTTCTCGCCGCTGAGCATCTGGCGCATCCCCTTGATCCAGCCGCGCCAGGACAGGTGCGCTACCAAGAGAGTCACCATCGCGATCAGCACGCCAAGCACCGCGAACAGCGCCACCATGTAGCCGCGCGTCTCGCTGCTGCGCCGGGCGATGTAGCTCTTGTCGTGCGCGACCACCAGCGAGCCGTCGAGATCGGAGTCGAGACGAACCGGCACGCGCGTGACGTGCAGGCCGGAGATCTCGTCGTCGCCCGAACCGGTCGCCAAGCAGCGCAGTCCCGCCGGGAACTGTGCCGTGCGCACGACCATCGCGCCCGACGGATTGCACAAGGCCATGCCGAAGATGCGCTCATCCGTGCTGATGTTGGTCAGCATCGCTTCGATGCGCTCATTGGCACCGGCGCGCCAGGCCTCGGACACGGGCCCGGCCAGCGTGGTCGAGATCACCTGCGACCGCATGTCGAGGTCGCGCTGGAACCAGCGCAGCATCAGGCCGTCGACCAGCGGCAGCGACGCGTAGCCCAGCGCGGCCAGGATGGCGACGAGGGGAAGAAGAAAGCGCAGCGAGAGCTTGAGCATCCCGGACAGATGGAGCGGCGCGCAGACGCCGACGGGCCACCCGTGCAGGTGGGGCGCCGCTCCGGTGCGATAAGAGGAGATAGCGCGAGTATCGCCGCCCGATGCGATCAGGGGAACCCGTGACAACACGACGACGACTGCGAATACCGCATGTCGGGTGCTCGATGCGCGCGATCTGCGCATGCAAGTGAACCAACGTCGGCCCTGCCGGTCGAAAGCGCGATCGTTCCGCGATCAAAGGCCAACGGAGGGCGTGCAGACCGCGGCCGTCCGCCTCGCGGTCGACACCAACCCGTGTCGCACGACCCTTGCACGTCAGCTGGTGCATCGACAGGTAGGGGCGCATAGTCACGGTGAGCGCGCGGCAAGCCACCCGATATCCAGAGCCGCCGGCACTTCACGTGGACTCAACGACACCCCACCCGACAGATCAGGCCGCCTCGATGCGGCGCGGCGCAAGCGCGCACGGTCCAGACGCAGTGCAAGGCGCGACCGATCCGCTGTGGTTCAAGGACGCCGTCATCTACGAACTGCACGTCAAGGCGTTCCACGATGCCAACGGCGACGGCATCGGCGACTTCCGCGGCCTCACCGAGAAGCTCGACTACCTGAAGGAACTCGGCGTCGACACGCTGTGGCTGCTGCCCTTCTATCCGTCGCCGTTCCGCGACGACGGCTACGACGTCGCCGACTACCACAACGTCCACCCGGCCTACGGCACGCGCGCCGACTTCCGCAACTTCGTGCGCGAGGCACATCGGCGCGGGCTGCGCATCATCACCGAGCTGGTGATCAACCACACCTCCGACCAGCACCCCTGGTTCCAGGCCGCGCGCCGCGCGCCGGCGGGCTCCGACAAGCGCAACTTCTACGTGTGGAGCGATGATCCGAACCGGTACGCGGGCACGCGCATCATCTTCACCGATACCGAGAAGTCCAACTGGGCCTGGGACGAGCAGGCGCGCGCCTACTACTGGCACCGCTTCTTCAGCCATCAGCCGGACTTGAACTTCGACAACCCGCGCGTGCGGCAGGCAGTGTTCCGCGTCATGCGGTTCTGGCTCGGCCTGGGGGTAGACGGCTTCCGCCTCGACGCGATTCCCTACCTGATCGAGCGCGAGGGCACCAGCAACGAGAACCTGCCCGAAACCTACGAGGTCATCAAGGAACTGCGCGCGAAGCTCGACGCTCGCTACAGGAACCGCGTGCTGCTGGCCGAGGCCAACCAGTGGCCGGAGGACGTGCGCGAGTACTTCGGCGACGGCGACGCCTGTCACATGGCGTACCACTTCCCGCTGATGCCGCGCATGTACATGGCGATCGCGCAGGAGGATCGGCACCCGGTGATCGACATCCTGCGCCAGACGCCGGACATCCCCGACAACGCGCAGTGGGCCATTTTCCTGCGCAACCATGACGAGCTGACGCTCGAGATGGTGACCAGCCGCGAGCGCGACTACATGTACCGGATGTACGCGGCCGATCCGCGCGCGCGCCTGAACCTCGGCATCCGCCGCCGCCTGGCGCCGCTGCTGGACAACGACCGCGAGCGCATCAAGCTGATGAACAGCCTGCTGCTGTCGATGCCGGGCTCGCCGATCATCTACTACGGCGACGAGATCGGCATGGGCGACAACATCTTCCTCGGCGACCGCGACGGCGTGCGCACGCCGATGCAGTGGAGCCCCGACCGCAACGCCGGCTTCTCGCGCGCCGACCCGCAGCGGCTCTACCTGCCGCCGATCATGGACGCGATCTACGGCTACGAGCGGGTCAACGTCGAATCTCAGCTGCGCGACAAGTCGTCGCTGCTGGCCTGGATGCAGCGTCTGATCGCGGTACGCCGCTCGACGCGCGTGTTCGGCCGCGGCCGGCTTCGCTTCCTGCATCCCGGCAACCGCAAGATCCTCGCCTACCTGCGCGAGCTCGGTGACGAATCGATCCTGTGCGTCGCCAACCTCGGTCGCAGCGCGCAACCGGTGGAACTCGACCTGCGCGAGTTCCGCGGGCGGGTGCCGGTGGAGATGATCGGCCGCAACTCGTTTCCGCCGATCGACGTCGCGCCCTACCTGCTGACCCTGCCGGCGCACGGCTTCTACTGGTTCCGCCTGGCGGCCGACGCCGCGCCGCCCGACTGGTACGAGGAGCGCATCGCCCGCGAGGACCTGCCGTCGCTGGTGCTGTTCGACGGCTGGAACAGCCTGTTCCGTGATCGCGTGGTGCCGTGGCGCATCGGTCTCGCCGAACGCACCCGCGCGCAGTTCGAAGGCGACCTGCTGCCCGGCTATCTCGCGCGCCAGCGCTGGAGCGCGACGGCCGAGGGCCACCGCGGCGCGCTGCGCATCGTCGACGACGCCTGCCTGAACGGGCCGGCGACCGACTGGCTGCTCACCCTGATCGAAGAAGACCGGCAGTGCCGCTACTTCATGCCGCTGGCGCTGGCGTGGGAAGAACGGGACGACGAGCGCGTCAAGCTGCTGGCACCGGCCACGCTGGCCAAGGTGCGCCAGCAGGCCAGCGTCGGCGTGCTTGCGGACGCGCTCTCCGACCCCGCGTTCTGCAGCGCACTGGTCGAGGCGATCGGCACCGGGAAGACGCTCAAGTCAACCTCCGGCACATTGCGATTCGTGCCGACGACGGCGTTCGGTGCGATCCTCGGCAAGGCTGCGGAAGCGATGCCGGTCAGCCGCCCGCTCGCCAAGGCGACCAACACGGTGGTGACCTTGGGCGACCGCCTCTTCCTCAAGGCCTACCGTCGCCTGCTGCCCGGGCTGCACCCGGAGGTCGAAGTCGGCCGCTACCTGACCGATTTCGCGCGCTTCGCGCACGCCGTGCCGGTAGCCGGCACGCTCGACTACGTCGATGCCACCGGCGCCACCACCTCGCTGGTGTTGCTGCAGGCGTTCGTCGCCCACCAGGGCGATGGCTGGGCCGTCAGCGTCGACAGCCTGGCGCGCGACCTCGATGTCGCCGGCGCCGCCGCGCCCGGAGCACCGCTGCAGGGCGCCCATTTCGCGCTGATGGCGACGCTGGGCACGCGCACAGCCGAACTGCATGCGGCGCTCGCCCGCCCCACCGACGATGCCGCTTTCGCGCCGGAGCCAATCACGCGGGCTGATCTGCAGCGCTGGGCGAGCAGTCTGCGCGCCGATGTCGATGCGACCTGCACCTCGCTCTCGCGTGCGAGCGCGCTCGGCGCCCAGGAGCAGGCGCTGGCGCGGGCGATCGTGCGCGGACGCGCCGCCATCGAAAGCCTGGCCGATGCCGTCGAACGCCTGGCGCCCGCCGGTCGCAAGACGAGGCTGCACGGCGACTTTCAGCTGGGCCAGGTCCTGCTCACGGCCAACGACTTCGTGATCATGGACTTCGAAGGACCGCCGGAACGATCGGTCGAGCAGCGGCGCGCCAAGGACAGCCCGCTGCGCGATGTCGCCAGCATGCTGCGGTCGATCGACGCCGTGAGGGTGGCCGCGGTGGCGCAGGCCGGACCCAGTGACGAACTGCGGGCTCGACTCGAACCCGTCGCGCAGCGCTGGTGCGACACCGCGCGCGCGAGTTTCCTCGACGCCTACCGCGTACAGGCGCTGGACAGCGGCGTGCTGGAGACCGACACGGCTGCCGCCATGCCGACGCTGCTGGCGCTGTTCGAAGCCGAGGCTGCGCTCGCAAACGCGCGCCAGTGCGCGCAGGCCGGCCATGCGCCGAGCATGGCCGACTTGCAATGGCTGGCGTCGCGCGCGGGCGACGCCGGCGCAAACGGATGACGTAACCGCAGGACTGGATGCCATGCAATCGATCGACGTTGTGCTCGAACCGCTGCGTGCCCTGCTTGCCCAGGTGGGCGCCTTCGTGCCGCGACTGCTGGTCGCGCTGGCGATCGTGCTGGCGGGCTGGCTGCTCGCCAAGGCGGTGCGCTTCGCCTTCATGCGGGCGCTGCGTGCAGTGAACTTCCATGTGCTCACCGAGCGCGCCGGCATCGACGGCTTCCTGAAGCAGGGCGGCATCGAGACCGACGCCACGGCGATCTGCGGGGTGCTGGCCTACTGGCTGACGATCCTCGTCGCCCTGCTCATCGCGTTCAACAGCCTCGGCCTCGACCACGCGACCGACCTGCTGCGCAGTGCCGTGCTGTTCGTGCCGCGCCTGTTTGTCTCGTTGCTGATCGTGACGCTCGGTGCGTACTTCGCGCGCTTCGTCGGTAATGCGCTGCGGGGCTACTGCGCTAGCGCCGGCATCGGCGATGCAGAGTTGCTCGGCCGACTGGCGCAGTACGCGGTGCTGCTGTTTGTCGTGCTGATCGCGCTCGATCATCTGGATGTCGGCGGCCAGTTGCTGCAGACGACCTTCCTGATCGCGTTCGCCGGCGTGGTGCTGGCACTGGCGCTCGCCTTCGGGCACGGCGGGCGCGACTGGGCGGCCGCGCTGCTCGAACGCTGGTGGCCGCGCCGGCCGCGCGACCGCTGAGCGGACGCGCGGGCTTTCCACCCCGATGCAAAGCGACGCGCTCCGCCGCGTCCACCGGATGCCCTTTGGGGCGCAATGCGAGGCCGGCGGCGTGCGCTTCCGGCTGTGGGCGCCCGCTGCACAGGCGGTGGACGTGCTGCTCGGCAGCGCAGAGGCGCCGCACGTGCACCGAATGACGGCCGTCGGCGAAGGCTGGCACACGCTGTGGGTTCCACAGGCCGGCGGCGGCACCCGCTATGCATTCAAGGTGGACGCCGGCCCGCCCGTCGCCGACCCCGCCTCGCGCTGCAATCCCGATGGCGTGCGCGGCGCCAGCGCCGTCGTCGATCCGCTCTCCTTTGCCTGGAACGATGCGGGCTGGCACGGGCTACCCTGGTCGCAAGCCGTGCTCTACGAGCTGCACATCGGCACCTTCACGCCACAGGGCACGTTTGGCGCGGCCGTCGAGCGTCTCGACCACCTCGTGCACACGGGCATCACCGCGATCGAGCTGATGCCCGTGGCCGCCTTTCCCGGCCGCCGCAACTGGGGCTACGACGGCGTCCTGCCGTTCGCGCCCGCCGCGAGCTACGGCACGCCCGACGACCTCAAGCGTCTGGTCGAAGCGGCGCACACGCGCGGACTCGCAGTGCTGCTCGACGTTGTCTACAACCACTTCGGCCCAGACGGCAATCATCTAGACCGCTACGCGCCGCCGTTCTTCAGAGTGACGCGGCACACGCCTTGGGGCGCCGCGATCGACTTCGATGGTCCGCAGTCGCGCCCTGTGCGCGACTTCTTCATCCACAACGCGCTGTACTGGATCGAAGAGTTCCACATCGACGGGCTGCGCCTCGACGCGGTGGATGCGATCCGCGACGCAAGCCAGCCCGACATCGTGGAGGAGATTGCGCACCGAGTTCAGGCCGGCCCGGGCCGCGAACGTCACGTCCATCTACTGCTGGAGAGTCGCCGCACGATGCGTCGGCATCTGGCGCGCTCCCGTGGCGGCCGCCCGCGCTGCGCCACCGCGCAGTGGAACGATGACCTGCATCACGCCGCCCACGTGCTGGGAACTGGCGAGACGGCGGGCTACTACGCGCGCCATGCCACCCAACCGCTCGTCCACTTCGCACGGTCACTAGCTGGTGGCACGCTTCGTGGGCGCGGCGAGGCGGCGAACTGCGTGCCGCAACACGTGCCCCTGCCACCGACCGCCTTCGTCGCCTACCTGCAGAACCACGACCAGATCGGCAATCGCCCGCACGGCGAGCGGCTGACGCGGTTGATGCCGCGCCATCGCCTGCGCGTGCTGACCGCATGCGTGCTGCTTGCGCCGTCGGCACCGATGCTTTTCATGGGCGAGGAATGGGCAGCGACCACGCCGTTCCTGTTCTTCTGCGACTTCGACGAAGCGCTCGCGCGCGCGGTCGATGCGGGCCGGCGCCAGGCCTTCGCACGTCTGGCGCCTGCGGTCGACGCGGTCACGCTCGCCGGCCTCGCCGACCCCAACGATCCCGCCACGTTCCATGCCTGCAAACTCGATTGGTCCGAACCCGAGCAGCCGCATCACGCGCAGTGGCGCGACGAGGTGCGCGCCCTGCTTGCCCTGCGGCGCGCGCAGATCGCGCCGCATCTGGCGCGCATGACGGGCGCAGGCCGGTATGAACTGCCCGGCTCGCACCTGCTGCAGGTGGACTGGCCACTGGGCGAGGCGCAGCGGCTGCGACTTCTCGCGCACCTGCCGTGCGAGACCGATGTCGCGCCGGTCGCCTTCGATCTCGCCCAGGGCAAGGTGGTTCACGCGATCGCTGCGGATCCGCGGCAGCCTGCGGCCAACTGGTCCGCATGCTGGACAATCGTGACCGCGGAACGGGAGCGCGAGGTGTCGTGACGGCGATCAATGCCGTGCGGCGGAAAGCCTGCAACCTTGGCTCAAGCTCGCAGGGGTTTCCGGCGTTGCGACCATGGCCCGCCTGACCGATTTCCTTCCGCACACGCTCGACGTCGCCGACAACCTCGAGCGACTGCGATCGAGGAAGGGCGGGCTGAGCACGGCGGAGGCAGAACGCCGTCGCGCCCAGCACGGGCCGAACGAACTGCAGGCCGCCCTCACGGTCTCGCCGTGGGCGCTGCTCGCCGCGCAGTTCAAGAACGTCCTGATCGTCATCCTGCTGGCGGCCACGGCGCTGTCGGCGCTGCTCGGCCACGCGGTCGAGGCGATCGCGATCACGGTGATCGTCCTGTTCGCGGTGCTGCTGGGGTTCGTGCAGGAGTACCGCGCCGAGAAGGCGATGGCCGCGCTGCGGGAGATGGCCGCGCCCACCGCCACCGCATTGCGCGATGGCGAGGAAGCCGAGGTCGCGGCGCGCGACCTGGTGCCGGGCGACGTGATCCTGCTCGCCGCCGGCGACCGCGTGGCGGCCGATGGGCGGCTGCTCGAGGCCTTCAATCTCGCCGTGCAGGAGGCGGCGCTGACCGGCGAGTCGGTGCCGGTGGCCAAGCACACCGCCGCCCTTGCCGATCCGCAGCTGCCGCTCGGTGACCGCCGCAACATGGTGTTCGCCGGCACCAGCGTGGCCACCGGCCGCGGCCGCGCGCTGGTCACCGGCATCGGCATGGCGACCGAGTTCGGCCGCATCGCGCAGATGCTGCAGACGGTCGAGACCGGCAGGACGCCGCTGCAGATCAATCTCGACAAGCTGGGCGCGCAACTGGCGCGCGCCGCGCTGGTGGTGGTGCTGATCATCGTCGGCCTCGGCCTGGCGCGCGGCCAGCCGTTCATCGAGATGCTGGTGTTCGGCATCGCGCTCGCAGTGGCGGTGGTTCCGGAGGCGCTGCCGGCAGTGGTGACGATCTCGCTCGCGCTCGGCGTGCAGCGCCTGGTCAAGCGCCACGCGCTGATGCGGCGGCTGGCGGCGGTGGAGACGCTCGGCAGCACCTCGGTGATCTGCTCGGACAAGACCGGCACGCTGACGCGCGACCAGATGACGGTGCGCCGCGTCTGGCTCGACGGCGAATGGATCGAGGTCAGCGGCAGCGGCTACGACCCGCAGGGCGACTTCCGCCGCGCCGATGCGCGCGTCGAGCCGACACCTGCGCTGCGCGAACTGCTGACTGCCGCCGCGCTGTGCAGCGACGCGCACGCGGTGCGCGGCGAGGACGGCCGCTGGACGGTCAAGGGCGACCCGACCGAGGGCGCGCTGGTGGTGGCGGCGGAGAAGGCCGGGCTGCACAAGCCGGCGCTCGACCTGCAGTGCCCGCGCGTCGACGAGATTCCGTTCGACGCCGATACCAAGCGCATGACGACCCTGCACTCCGTCGACGGCCACAGCGTGGCTTACGTCAAGGGTGCGCCCGAAGTGATCGTCGCCGCCTGCGCGCTCGACGGCGCGGCACGCGCCGCCGCGCTCGAGGCCGCGCGCGTGATGGCCGAGCAGGCGCTGCGCGTCCTTGCGCTGGCCCGCCGCCTCGATGCACGCCGTGACCAGGTGGACGGCGGCCTGACGCTGCTCGGCCTGGTCGGCATGATCGATCCGCCGCGGCCGGAAGCGAAGGCCGCGGTCGAGGCCTGCGAGCGGGCGGGGATCCGCGTGGTGATGATCACCGGCGACCATCCGCAGACCGCGGCGGCGGTCGCGCGCGAGCTTGGCCTGCTGAAGGACGGCCAGGTCCTCACGGGCACCGAGCTCGACACGATGGACGAGGCCACCTTCGAACGCGCAATCGAGCGCATCGCGGTGCTCGCGCGCGTCTCCCCGGCGCACAAGCTGCGCGCGGTGACGGCGCTGCAGGCGCGCGGCCACGTGGTGGCGATGACCGGCGACGGCGTCAACGACGCGCCGGCCCTGAAGCGCGCCGACATCGGCGTGGCGATGGGCATCACCGGCACCGACGTGGCGAAGGAAGCGGCGGCGATGACCCTGACTGACGACAACTTCGCCAGCATCGTCGCCGCGGTGGAGGAAGGGCGCGGCATCTTCGGCAACATCAAGAAGTACCTGATGTTCCTGCTCTCTTCGAACATCGGCGAAATCGGGCTGATGGCAGGCACGGCGCTGCTCGGCCTGCCATTGCCGCTGACCGCCGTGCAGATCCTGTACGTCAACCTCGCCACCGACGGCCTGCCGGCGCTGGCGCTGGCGGTCGATCCGCCCGAGCGCGACCTGATGCAGCGGGCGCCGCGCGATCCGCGCACCGGCATCTTCACGCGCACCGTCGTCACGCTGATGCTGGTCAGCGGCCTCTGGTCGGCGTTCGTCAACCTCGGCCTGTTCGCCTGGGCCCTGAACGCCGGGCGCGACGCGACGCAGGCGATGACGATGGCGTTCGTCTCGCTGGTGCTGATCCAGTTCTTCAATGCCTACTGCTTCCGCTCCGACCGGCTGTCGGTGCTGCACCGGCCGTTCGCGAACAGGTGGCTGAACCTCGCGATCGGCTGGGAGCTGCTGCTGCTGGCGGCAGTCGTCTACGTGCCGTTCCTGCAAGGGCCGTTCAGCACCTACTCGCTGACGCTCGACGACGCGCTGCTCATCGTCGCCACCGCGGCGACGATCCTGCCGGTGATGGAGATCGCCAAGGCGGTGGCACGCCGCACGCGGGGCACGACCTAGCGCGGCGCTATGCTGACCGCGGACCTAATGAGAAGAGCGTGATGAGACAAGCGAGAAAAACATGCGCATCCTGATTGCGCTGGACGCCACCGCGGCCTCGCGCAAAGTGGTCGACTACCTGCTGAAGTACCCGGCCGTGTTCAAGGGGCCGCAGTTGGAGGTGTTGTACGTCGATCCGCCGCCGGCGCTGCGCGCGGTCGGCGCGTTCGGCGCCGACCCAGGCATGGCGGCGCTGCCGCCCGGTGACCCTCAGGCCGTCATCGGCCCGGTCATCGAGCCGCTAAAGGCAGCCGGCTACAGCGTCGACGTCGAGGTGCGCGAAGGCGAGCCCGGCCCCGAGATCACGCAGATCGCTACCGACGGCGCGTACGACCTGATCGTGATGGGCGCCGGCGAGCGCGGGCTGCTGCGCCGCAAGCTGCTCGGCTCGGTCGCCCACACGGTGCTGTCGCACAGCACGACGCCGATGCTGATCGTGCGCTGACGCGGCGGTAACGCGCTCGCTCAGGCCGGCTGACCCGCCGACAGCTCCGCCAGCACCGGCGCCGACACTGTCGCACCCTGGCGCGCCAGCGCATCGCGCGTGTTCACTTCACACTGGGCCAAGAAGTCAACCGCGGCCAGCAGCACCAAACCCGTGCTGACCGCCAGCAGGGCTGCCACGCACTGCACGTTCCATTTCGGTTTCATCGCTTCTCTCCTGAAGCGCGCGCTGCCGCCAAGCCGCGCGCGTGAGATGAACCGTAGGCGGAAACGAGTTGGCGGTCTGTAGCGAATTGCGGCGCGCGCAGGCGGCGGACACCCGACCGATTGCGCCGCGTACTCGCGTGTGGCGTGTGCAGGATTCACGCAACGATTCGCGAGCGGCGGAGTCGGCGCCGCCGCTTTCGGGGCTGGCGATGCAAAAAAAGTGCGCTGCCTCGGGGGACCGCGGGCAGCGCACAAGGAAGCAGCGCAAAGGAGTCGCTGCCGTTCCAGAGCTCAGTCGGGATCGCCGAACAGCAGGCGCGCGTCGGCCTGCGCCTGCCAGGGCAGCGCTTCCTTCCAGCCGCCGTGGCGCCGCCCGTCCCCTTCGAGCGCACCGTCGAAGCCGCCGGCCACCGGGCGCACATTGGCGTAGCCGGCACGAACGAGTTCGCGTGCCGCGGCCGCCGCGGTATGGCCGTCGCGGCACAACAGCAGCAGCGGCGTGTCGTGGTCACCGCCGAGGACGCTGACCCAGGCTTGCATCAGATCGACGAAGCCCGGCGCGCGCTGACGCACGAAGTCCTGGCGCTGCGCGTCCCACTGCAGCGGCTGCGCGATCTGCGTGTACGGCACGAGCGCGTCCACGCCCTGTGCGGCGCCGCCGAACGCCGCTTCCTCGCGGCTGCGCAGGTCGATCAGCAGCACGCTTCCACCCTTCGCGGCCTTGAGCGCAAAGGCGTCGGCCGGGGAGATGGTCTGGATCGAGACCGCCGCCGGCTCGATACGCCCCCAGGCGCGGGCAGCGGGCGGCAGGTCCTGCGCCGCCACCGCCTGCGCCAGTGCGGCGCCGACGACGGCCGCCCACACGGGGCGGCAACAACCGATTCTGTTTCTGTTCATCTTCGTCTCCGTGATCGAGGGGGCCGCGGCATGCGGCCCTTAGCCCGGCACACCCGGCTCGCCGACGTAGGTGTGCGGATACAGTTGGTCGAAGCCGCCGAACTCGTCGTTCGATCGACGCGCCGCAGCGGCGGCCGGGACCCGCAACTCGTCGGCCTCGGTGCCGTCGTACGGGGCGGCGTAAAGGCCCACGGCCGAGGCCGACTCCGCGAACTCCACTGCCACCGTCGCTGCCGGCTGGCCACGATGCGCCGGCAGCGCCGCTGCCAGCAGTGCGACCGCCAGCACCGCACCCGCGCCGCCGCGGACGGCGACGAGCAGGCGGCGTTCGGCCGGGTCTTCCAGGTACTCGTAGCGCGAATTCATGGCTGTTCTCCTCGGTCAGGTTGGGCCGGACCGCAGTCCGGCACGCAGGGGCGTTCGATCAGTGGCCCCCTCGTCGTGCCGGTTGACGTCCGGCGCAATCCGAGGGGTCCTATCTGGGAACACGACGACCCGGCGCGGAACCGGACAGGCCGGGACGTAGAAAAATCACGAGCACGTGATGGCCGGCGCGCCATTGCTCGCACTAGGGTCGACGGGCACCCGCGCGGACCGACGGTGACTGCCGGGGCGGACCGCTGCGATGAGCGATATCACTCAGCTGCTGGAGAAGGCACGGGAGGGCGAGGCCGGCGCGGTCGATGCCGTGTTCGCCGCGCTGTATCCGGAGCTGCGCCGGCTGGCGCACGCCCGGCTGTCGCAGGGCGGGCGTCACACGCTGCTCGACACCACGGTGCTGATCAACGAGTGCTACCTGAAGCTGGTCGACGGCGGCCGGCTGGCGCTGAACGACCGCGGCCACTTCGTCGCCTACGCGGCGCACGCGATGCGCTCGATCATCATCGACTACGCGCGCTATCGGCTGCGCGAACGGCGTGGCGGCGGCGCCGAGCACGACACGCTGAACACCGAGTTGATCGACGGCCTGCCCACCGGCGACGACCAGATCGTCGCCGTGCACGATGCGCTGCTCGATCTGGCCAAGCGCGAGCCGCGCCTGGTGCAGGTGGTCGAGATGCGCTACTTCGGCGGCCTGACCGAGGCCGAGATCGCTCAGGCGCTCGACCTCACCGAACGCACCGTGCGCCGCGATTGGGAGAAGGCGCGGCTGTTGCTGGCCGACGCGCTGCGGCAGTGAGCCACGCCATGAGCGCCGCCGACCTCACCCAGGCAAGCTGGCAGGCCTTCAGCCGGCTGCTCGACGAAGCGCTCGACCTGCCGCCGGGCGAACGGCTCGCGTGGCTCGACGCGCTCGGTGCCGAGCACGACGCCGTCAAGCCCGCGCTGCGTGGGGTGCTGGTGCGTTCGAGCGGCGTGGAAACGCGGCAGTGGCTGGCCACGCTGCCGCGCGACGGTGCCGCGCTGCCGCTCGATGAATCCGATCTTGCGACTGGGTCGCGGGTCGGTCCCTATCGGCTGCTGCGCGAACTGGGCGTCGGCGGCATGGGCACCGTGTGGCTGGCCGAGCGCGCCGACGGCACGCTCAAGCGGCAGGTGGCGCTGAAGCTGCCGCGCGCCTCGTGGACCCGGGGCCTCGCCGAACGCATGGCGCGCGAGCGCGACATCCTGGCGGCGCTCGAGCATCCGAACATGCCCGGCTGTACGACGCCGGCACCGACGCGCAGGGACGGCCTTACCTCGCGCTGGAATACGTCGAGGGCCAGCCGATCGACGTCTATTGCCGCGCGCGCAACCTAGCGGTCGGCGAACGCGTCGGCCTGCTGCTGCAGGTGGCGCACGCCGTCGCCTTCGCGCACAGCCGGCTGGTGGTCCACCGGGACCTGAAGCCCTCGAACATCCTCGTTACCGCCGATGGCCAGGTGCGGCTGCTCGACTTCGGCGTTGCCAAGCTGATGGAAGGCGACCGCGCTGCCGAGACACAGCTCACTCAATTGGCGGGCCGCGCGCTGACGCCTGACTACGCCAGCCCCGAACAGATCCGGGGCGAGCCGATCGGGACCGCCAGCGACGCTTACTCGCTCGGCGTGGTGGCGTTCGAACTGCTGGCTGGCGCGCGGCCCTACAAGCTCAAGCGCGGCAGCGCGGCCGAGGTCGAGGAAGCCGTGCTCGCGGCCGCCGTGCCACTTGCGAGCAGCGTGGCCGGGGATGCGACGAACAAGCGCGCACTGCGTGGCGACCTCGACGCGATCCTGGCGCAGGCGCTGCGCAAGGACGTGGCGCGCCGCTACGCCAGCGTGGAGGCGCTGGCCGACGACCTCGGCCGGCACCTGGCGGGTCAGCCGGTGACCGCGCGGCCGGACAGCCGCGCGTATCGACTGCGGAAGTTCGTGGCGAGAAACCGGCTGGCGGTGGAGGGCCGGCGCCAGCCTGGCGCTGACGCTCGCCGTCGGGGCGGGGGTGTCGATGTGGCAGGCATCGGTGGCTCGACATCAAGCGCGCCTCGCCCAGGTCGAGTCGAAGACTGCCGCCGCGGTGCAGGACTTCCTTGAGGGCATCTTCAAGGCCAACGCCGGCAGCCAGACTGACCCAATCGTCGCAAGACAACGCACCGCGCTGCAACTGCTGGACGAAGGCGCGCAGAGGATCGATGCATCGCTAGACGACTCGCCGCGCGCCAAGCTTCGCGTCCTGCGGACCCTCGCAACCATCTTCGATGACATGGGCGAGACGGAGCGGACGGCGGACATGCTGGCGAAACGCGTGCAAGTCTTCGAGCGGCTTCTGCCTGGCGAGCGAAGCGAACTGGCCCAGGCACGGGCAGAACTCGCCATGGCACTCGCGGTCATCGGCAAGGATGTTCCGGCCCATGAGAACTTGAGCCAAGCTGAATTCATCCTCTCTCAGCTGCCGAGCGCAAGCGACGATGCACATGTCGCCGTTGACATGGCCTTTGCCCAGTTTCACGCAGCCAGAGGAGATCCACGCGGCCTTGCCGCGGCGAAGCGGCTTACTCAGAGACTGCAAGGCGCGCCGCTCTCGATCGATCAATCGGGGGCACGGATGCTTCGCGGAAAGCTTGAGCGCTTTGCCGGCGACCCAGCCCAAGCCGTCAAGACCCTCGAAGAAGGCATCGACCTGGCTCAGAAGCTGCCAGGCGGCGGCGAAAATACGACCTTTGTGCTGCTCTCCGAGCTGGCCTTGGCACTCGCGGATGCCGGTCAACCCGAAGCAGCACTACAGAAGATGCGAGATGCGCTGCGCGTCGTCGAAGGAAACGCGGGGCCTTCGTCACCGATGGCGATCATCATCTTGGCGCGGCTGGGGCAACTGCTGACAGAGCAAGGTCGCTCCGAAGACGCCCTCCAACCTTTGCTGGGAGCGCGTCGTCGAATCGACTCTTCGCCAGCACTGGCGGGGATTACAGGGGTTGTGGCGCCGCAGCGCTTTTACGAAGGACAAGCGCGGCGCCGCCTGGGTCAACTTGACGCAGCCTCGCGCTGCTACGCCGAAGCGCTTGCGCTGACGGCAGCCCCGGAGGGCAGCGCGGACGCCTCGATTCGAGCCGGCGCTGCCCTGTCTGTCACATTGGCGATGCAGGGGAAACTCGCTCAAGCAATGGCAGCGCTCGAGAGAGCGGAAGCCCTCCAGCAGCGGGCTGACATTCGTGGCTTCGCGCAACAACTGATGCTCGCCGAGGCACGATCAGCGATCTTGCTTCGCACAGGAGACCTCAAGGGACTGGATCCCCTTTGGCGAAGCTTGGAGAGCGAGCCGATATTCGCCGCACGGCTGGGCGAGCCGGGTGCACAGGTGCTCAGGGTGCTCGCCATTTTGGGCGAACAAGGGACCGATGCGGCCGCGGCAGAGGCCAAAGGCGCCCTCGAACGGCTCTTGATTGGCCCGCCGGTGCCCAATCGCGACTACGAAGCCGCCAGGTTGCGGAGCATCGCCAACAAACAGTTTTTGCCGACAGGATTGCAGCAGAAGCGCCTGTAGCGATCGCCTCGGGCCGCGTGCGTGGGAACACCGACGCCCGCCCCCGCCCGACGCCGGGCTTTCCCCGCCCCGTCATCGCCTAAACTGCTCGGCTCAGCGCGCACTCCCCGCGCGCTCCTGCCGTTTTCCGAGTGATGTCCTCCGACAAGTCGATCCGCATCCGCGGTGCCCGCCAGAACAACCTGAAGAACCTCGACGTCGACCTGCCCACGGGCGAGTTGATCGTCGTCACCGGCGTGTCCGGGAGCGGCAAGAGTTCGCTGGTGTTCGACACGCTCTACGCGGAAGGGCAGCGGCGCTACGTCGAGACCTTCTCGCCGTACGCGCGGCAGTTTCTCGACCGCATGGACCGGCCGCAGGTCGACCGCATCGAAGGCGTGCCGCCGGCGATCGCGATCGACCAGACCAACCCGGTACGCACCAGCCGCAGCACGGTCGGCACGATGACCGAGCTGAACGACCACCTGAAGCTCCTTTTCGCGCGCGCGGCCACGCTGTTCTGCCGCGGCTGCGGCAAGCCGGTCGCGCGCGACTCGGCGGCCAGCATCTTCGGCGCGCTGGAACGCGCCTGCGCCGCCCACCCCGAGGCGCGCGTCACGCTGACCTTCCCGGTCGCGGTGCCGAAGAACTTCAAGGAAGAGGAAGTCCGCGCCAACCTCGAAGCGCAGGGCTACACGCGCATTCACGGCGAGCGCACGAGCCATGGCGAGAAGCTGCTCGACGTGGTGCAGGACCGCTTCCGCTGGGAGGGCATCGAGCGCCAGCGCGTGATGGAGGCGCTGGAGTCGGCGCTGCGATTTGGCGGCGGGCGGGTCGACGCCCACGTCCAGAAAAACGAACCTGACCCCGTTTTGTTGCGCTTCAGCGACGACCTGCACTGCGCCGACTGCGACATCCACTACGCCGAGCCCAACCCGAGCACGTTCTCGTTCAACTCGCCGCTGGGCGCCTGCGACATGTGCCGCGGCTTCGGGCGCGTGATCGGCTTCGACCTCGGCCTGGTGATCCCCGACGAGAGCAAGACGCTGCGCGACGGCGCCGTGAAGCCCTGGCAGACCAAGAGCTTCGCCGAGTGCCAGCGCGACCTGGAGAAGTTCGCGCCGCAGTTCGGCATCCCGCTCGACACGCCGTGGAAGCTGCTGAAGTCCGAGCACCGCGACTGGGTGGTCGAAGGCCAGCCGAAGTGGACCGGCAAGTGGAACAAGGAGTGGTACGGCATCAAGCGCTACTTCGCCTGGCTGGAGAGCAAGGCGTACAAGATGCACATCCGCGTGCTGCTCTCACGCTATCGCTCGTACACCGCGTGCAGCGCCTGCCAGGGCGCCCGGCTGAAGCCCGATGCGCTGCTGTGGCGGGCGGGCACGCGAGACAACGCCGACGGGGGGGGGGGGGGGGGGGGGGGGGGGGGGGGGGGGGGGCCCCCGCGCTCGCGCTCGACGAGGCCAGCGGCGGCCACTACGCGCGCTACCGGCCGGCGGGTGTGCGCTGGCCCGCGGCGCAACTCGACGCGATGCCGGGCCTGTCGGTGCACGACCTGATGCTGCTGCCGATCGAGCGCGTGCGCGGGTTCTTCGACCGCATCAGTTTCAGCGGCGTGATGGACGAGGCGACCGAGCTTCTGCTGGACGAAGTGCGCGCGCGGCTGAAGTTCCTGTGCGACGTCGGCCTGGGGTATCTCACGCTCGACCGCCAGAGCCGCACATTGAGTGGCGGCGAGGTGCAGCGGATCAACCTGACCACAGCGTTGGGTACGTCGCTGGTCAACACGCTGTTCGTTCTGGACGAGCCGAGCATCGGCCTGCACCCGCGCGACATGCACCGGGTGATCGAGGTGATGCACCGGTTGCGCAACGCCGGCAACAGCTTGGTGGTGGTCGAGCACGACCCGCAGGTGATGCTCGCCGCCGACCGCCTGCTCGACATGGGCCCCGGCCCGGGCGAGCGCGGCGGCCAGATCGTCGCCAACGGCTCGCCCGAGGAGATCAAGCGCGGCGCCACGCTGACCGGCGACTACCTGAGCGGCCGCAAGCAGGTCGAGGTGCAGGCGCTGACGCCGGAGGGTTACGCCACGCGCAACGTGCGGCCCAACACGCCGCGCCTGCTGCTCGAAGGCGTGCGCGAGCACAACTTGAAGGGCGTCAGTGTCGAGTTCCCGCTCAATCATCTGGTGGTCGTGACCGGCGTGTCCGGCTCCGGCAAGAGCACGCTGATCCAGGACGTGCTGTACCCGGCGCTGTGCAAGGCCAAAGGCAAGAGCACCGAGTCGCCCGGGGCGTTCGACCGCCTGCTGGGCGACGACTGGATCGCGGATGTGGCGATGGTCGACCAGAGCCCGATCGGCAAGACCACGCGCAGCAACCCCGCAAGCTACGTCGGCGCCTGGGATGCGATCCGCAACCTGTTCGCGAAAGCCAAGCTCGCGGTCGAACGCAATTACACGGCGGGCATGTTCAGCTTCAACGCCGGCGACGGCCGCTGCCCGACCTGCGGCGGCAACGGCTTCGAGCACGTCGAGATGCAGTTCCTGTCCGACGTCTACCTGCGCTGCCCCGACTGCGACGGCAAGCGCTTCCGGCCCGAGGTGCTGGAGGTGTCGATCGAGCGACGCGGCCGCAAGCTCAGCGTCGCCGATGCGCTTGACCTGACCGTCAGCGAAGCGCTCGCCTTCTTCGCCGACGAGCGTGACGTGGTGCGTGTGCTGCAGCCGCTGTCCGATGTCGGCCTCGAATACGTGAAGCTCGGCCAGCCCGTGCCCACGCTGTCCGGTGGCGAGGCACAGCGCCTGAAGATCGCGGGGTTCTTGGCAGAAGCGGCCAAGAACCCCGCGATCGCGCAATCAACGACCGTCTCCCCAACCCCTCTCCCCAAGGGAGAGGGGCGGCGCCGGGCCGGCGCCCTGCTGCTGTTCGATGAACCCACGACTGGGCTGCACTTCGACGACGTCGCCAAGCTGATGCGCGCACTGCGCAAGCTGCTCGCGGCCGGCCATTCGTTGATCGTGATCGAGCACAACCTCGACGTGATCCGCGCCGCCGACTGGATCATCGACCTCGGCCCCGAAGGCGGCGACGCCGGCGGCGAGATCGTCATTGCGGCCACGCCGCGCGAGGTGATGGCCCATCCCTCGTCGCATACCGGCCGCGCACTCGTCGAGTACGAGGCCGAACTCGAAAGAGGAAAAACGAGAAAAACGGGGTCAGGTACGAATTTCGCGGAACCGTCGCGTGCGGAAGAAGCAGCCGGCGCGTATCTCGCTGCAAAGCGCAGCCGGACGCCGATCTCCGACGCGATCGAGATCCGCCACGCGCGCGAGCACAACCTGAAAGGCATCGACGTCACCATCCCGCGCGACACCTTCACGGTGATCACCGGCGTGTCGGGCAGCGGCAAGTCGACGCTCGCGTTCGACATCCTGTTCAACGAGGGCCAGCGCCGCTACCTCGAATCGCTGAACGCCTACGCGCGCTCGATCGTGCAGCCGGCGGGCAAGCCGGACGTCGATGCGATCTACGGCATCCCGCCGACGGTGGCGATCGAGCAGCGCACCTCGCGCGGCGGCCGCAAGTCCACGGTCGCGACGATGACCGAGGTCTATCACTTCCTGCGCCTGCTCTACATGAAGCTCGGCGTGCAGTACTGCCCGGACGATCACGTGCCGGTGCAACCGCAAAGCTACGAGGCGATCGCCGCGGCGCTGGTGCGCGACTTCAGGGGCGTGCACATCGGCCTGCTCGCGCCACTCGTCGTGAATCGCAAGGGCTACTACACGGACCTGGCGAAGTGGGCGGCCAACAAGGGCTATTCGCACCTGCGCGTCGACGGCGATTTCATCCCGACCGCCAAGTGGCCGCGGCTGGACCGCTTCAAGGAGCACACGATCGAACTGCCGGTCGGCGACCTCGTGGTCAGTACCGACAATGAGGCACAACTGCGTTCGCTGCTGACGCAGGCGCTGGAGTTCGGCCACGGCGTGGTCAACGTGCTGTGGCCGCTGGACCGGCTGAAGGCCGCGCTTGGCACCGGCGGCAGCCCTGCACTCGAGCACCGCGTGTTCTCCACCAAGCGCGCCTGTCCGGTGTGCAGCCGCTCGTTCCCGGAGCCGGACCCGCGCATGTTCTCGTACAACAGCAAGCACGGCTGGTGTCCGGACTGCTTCGGCACCGGACTGACACTGCCCGGATTCGATGCCACGAGCGGCGAAGACCGGCGAGGAGAGGTCCTGGAACGCCTGGTTCGAGGGCGAGACCCATCCGTGCGAAACCTGCCATGGCGCGCGGCTGAACGCCACCGCGCTCGCCGTGAAGTGGCAGGGCCGCTCGGTCGCGGAACTGGCTGCCGGGTCCGTCGGCGCTGCGCGCATTCTGTTCGACACGCTGCAGCTTGAAGGTCGCGACGAGCAGATCGCGCGCGACGTGCTGGCCGAGATCCGCGCGCGCCTGGCCTTCCTCGAGGAAGTGGGCCTCGGCTACCTCGCGCTCGACCGCGCCGCACCCACGCTATCCGGCGGCGAGGCGCAGCGCATCCGACTGGCCGCGCAGCTCGGCTCCAACCTGCAGGGCGTGTGCTACGTGCTGGACGAGCCGACCATCGGCCTGCACCCGCGCGACAACCGCATCCTGCTCGATGCGCTGGCCAAGCTCGAGGGCAAGGGCAACACGCTGGTGGTGGTCGAACACGACGAGGACACGATCCGTCGCGCGCAGCACGTGATCGACATCGGTCCCGGCGCCGGCGTGCGCGGCGGCCGCGTGGTCGCGCAGGGTTCGATCGACGACGTGATGCGCGCGCCGGAGTCGATCACCGGCCGCTTCCTGAAGACGCCACTGGCGCACCCGGACGCGCCGCGCCGGCCGGTCGACCGCGCCACCGCGCGGCTCGCGCTCAAGGCGGCGACGCTGCACAACCTGCGCGGCGCGAGCGCCGAGATCCCGCTCGGGCGGTTGACCGTGGTCACCGGTGTCTCCGGCAGCGGCAAGTCCACGCTCGCGCGCGACGTTCTGCTCGCCAATCTGCAGCAAGCAGTGGCCACGCCGTTCCCGCGCCTGCCGTTCGTCAAGGGGCAGAAAGCCCCGGCCGTGCCGCCGCCGCGCGCGGCGCGCGTGTTCGAAGGCTGGCAGGGCTGCAACGGCATCGACAGCTGGGATGCGCTCGACCGCGTGCTCGAAGTCGACCAGACGCCGATCGGCAAGACGCCGCGCTCCTGCCCCGCCACCTATGTCGGCTTCTGGGACACGATCCGCAAGCTGTTCGCCGATACCCAGGAAGCGCGCATGCGCGGCTATGGTGCCGCGCGCTTCTCGTTCAACACCGGCGAAGGCCGCTGCCATGCCTGCGAGGGCCAGGGCCTGCGCACGATCGAGATGAACTTCCTGCCCGACGTGAAGGTGCTGTGCGACGTCTGCAACGGGCAGCGCTTCAACCGCGAGACGCTCGGCGTGCACCTGCGCGGCAAGAACGCGGGCGAGGTGCTGTCGATGGAGATCGACGACGCCGTGAAGTTCTTCGAGAACAGCCCGTCGATCGCGCGGCCGCTGCAGCTGATGCAGGACGTCGGCCTCGGCTACCTGACGCTCGGCCAGCCCTCGCCCACGCTCAGCGGCGGCGAGGCGCAGCGGATCAAGCTCGTCACCGAACTCGTCAAGGTGAGGATGGACGAAGGCCTGACCCGCACCGGCCGCGCCTACATGGCGCCGCACACGCTGTACGTGCTGGACGAGCCGACCGTCGGCCTGAGCATGGCCGACGTCGAGAAGCTGCTCGCCGTGCTGCATCGGCTGGTCGATGCCGGCAACAGCGTGGTCGTGATCGAGCACAACCTCGACGTCATCGCCGAAGCCGACTGGGTGATCGACATGGGGCCGGAAGGCGGCGATGACGGCGGGCAGGTGGTCGCGCAGTGTTCGCCGCAGGAGCTCGCAAAGCGCCCGACGCACACGGCGACAGCGCTGCGCGACTTCGGCGCCGGCAGCGGTCGCCTCGCCGCCGCGGCGCGGTCCGCCTAGCGCCGGAAGATCACCACGTCGTGCCGCACGGCGGCACGCACCTGCGCGGCCAGGGCATCGGCTTGCGCGCGGTCGGCCACGTCGCCCACCAGCACGAAGTAGCGATCGTTGAGCTTGAGCACGCGGGTCGCATCGGCCTCGGGCAGCGCGGCTGCGCGCAGCGCAGTGGCGGTGCGGCTGCGCTGCGCTTCGGCCGAGGCCGGCGTCATGAACGCAGCCACCTGCACCGCATAGCGCCCGGGTGCGAGATCGACCACCGCGCGCGGCGGCACCGGTGCCGTCAGCGGTTCGGCGGCCGACGCGGGCGGTGCCGGTGGTATGGCCGCGACCGCCGGCGGCAGCGCCACCGGGGCGGCCGGTGCCGGCGCAGCGGCCACCGGCGCGGCCACCGCCGCAGGCGGGCGCCACGACGGCCGCAGGCGGTGCGGGGGCGGCGGCACCACCGCGGCGGCCGGTGCCGGTGGCGGCGCAGCCTTCGCATTGGGTGGCGCGTCGCGCAGCCGACGCCGGTAGGTCGAGGACTCGGCGGGCGCCTGCGCCGACGACGCAGCGGCCGGCGCGGGCGCGGGTGCTGCGGCGGGCGTGCCTGCAGCCGCTGAAGAAGGCGCTGCCGCGGGCGCGGCGGCCGGTTCGACGAAGCGCGACGTCACCCAGTCCATGCTGCTGCAGCCGGCAAGCAGCAGCATCAGCGTGCCGGCCGCAGCGCGGCGCAAGGCGCGTGGCGAGCGGCCACCGACAAGGGTCGGTCCGTGAGTCGAGAGGGTCGAGCTGAACATGGGTACGTGTCCTCGCAATGCGGTTGACGCGCGGCGGATTGCGCAGGTGATGGAGTCACTTGGGTGCGCGCAGAGCTTGCCGAAGCCCGCCCCTGACGTCACTCGCATCGGCAGGGTCAGTCGATCGGCTGCACCTTCGGCGAGGGTACCGGGCTCGCGCCCATCCAGCCTTGCTGCCCATCATCGAGCCGCGCCGGCGCTTGGGCATGATGCGCCTCATCTGCCCGGTCGGAAGTCCACGCATGACCACCCGTCGCGATCTGTTGCGCAGCGCGCCGCTGCTGGCCGTGCCCGCCCTGCTCGGCGGCTGCGGGCCGGGCGCCGGCTACGACGCCGCCGTCGCCGCCACCTGGCGCCATGCCGATGCGCCGCCGGCACCGGGCACAGCGCTGCAGCGCGAGCTGGTGCGGTACGCCACGCTGGCCGCCAACAGCCACAACACGCAGCCCTGGCGCTTCGAGCTGCTGCCCAACGCGATCGTGATCCGGCCCGACGCCGCGCGCCGCACGCCGGTGGTCGATGCCGACGACCATCATCTGTGGGCCAGCCTCGGCTGCGCGGCCGAGAACCTGGTGCCAGGCAGCAGGCCGCCCTTCGGCGCTAGCGTCAACGTCAGGCGGGCGATGCGCGTCGTGATTTCCCGCTCGAACCCGCAACGGCGCCCGTGCGCTCGCCGCTGTTCGAGGCGATCCCGCAGCGGCAATGCACGCGCGCCGAGTTCGACGGCAGCAGCATTGCGATCGATGACCTGCGCAAGCTCGAAGATGCCGCGCGCGCGCCCGGCCTGCGGCTGATCCTGATCACCGAGCGGCCGCGCCTCGAGAACGTGGTCGAGTTCGTGGTCAGGCCGATGCCGCGGCAGAACGCGAACTCCACGCTTCATGGCCGAGCTGAAGCGATGGATCCGCTTCAGCGAAGCCGACGCGCTGGCCACGCGCGACGGCCTGTTCGGCCATGCCAGCGGCAATCCCACCGTGCCGCGCTGGCTCGGCAGCCTGCTGTTCGGCTTCCTCGTCACGCCGCAGGGCGAAAGCGACCGCTACGCCGCGCAGATCCGCTCGTCGAGCGGAATCGCCGTGTTCGTCTCGGAGCGCAGCGAGCAGGCGGCATCGATCAAGGCCGCACGCCTACCAGCGCTTCGCATTCCAGCCACCGCGCTCGCTGGCGACGCGTTCGTCGACCCGCCGTCGAGTGGCCGTGCTGCGCTCAGTTCGGCACCGCTGGCTCGACCTGGGCGGCGCGCGGCCGGACTTCATCGTCCGCTTCGGTCGCGGACCGCTGATGCCGCGCTCGCTGCGGCGACCGCTGGATCAGGTGATCGGCTGAGCTGCGCTGCGGCCCCGTTCGAGGAACGGCTGGCCACGCGCGCGCGACCATGCACAGGCCGAGGCGACCATTCGAGCCGGCGCAACGCGGCGGTGTCAGGGTTCGCGCCGGTCGCTTCCACCCACAACGAGGAACGGATGAAGGGCGTATGGCGCGGTTCTTCGGCACGTTCTGGCTGGTGCTGGGCGGCTGCGGCAGCGCCGTGCTGGCGGCGGCGTTTCCGCAGGTGGGTATCGGGCTGCACGGCGTCTCGCTCGCGTTCGGCCTGACGGTGCTGACGATGGCGTTTGCGATCGGTCACATCTCGGGCTGCCACCTGAACCCGGCGGTTTCGATCGGCCTGTGGGCAGGCGGCCGCTTTCCGGCGGACAAGCTGCTGCCGTACATCATTGCGCAGGTGGTGGGCGCGATCGCGGCCGGGGCGGTGCTGTACGTGATCGCCAGCGGCGCGGCCGGCTTCGACGTCACCAAGGGTTTCGCCTCCAACGGTTACGGCGCGCATTCACCGGGCGGCTACACGCTGCTGGCGGCCTTCGTCACCGAGGTGGTGATGACGGCGTTCTTCCTGATCATCATCCTGGGCGCCACCGACAAGCGGGCGCCGGCCGGCTTCGCGCCGATGGCCATCGGCCTGGCGCTCACGCTGATCCACCTGGATCAGCAGTTCCGGTGCACCAACACCTCGGTCGACCCGGCGCGCAGCACCGGCGTGGCCCTGTTTGCCGGCGGCTGGGCGATCGGCCAGCTGTGGCTCTTCTGGCTGGCGCCGATCGTGGGCGCCGTGCTCGGCGCGATCGCGTATCGATCGATCGGCAGCGAGGAGAAGTAATCGCGCACGGCGGCGAGAGCGATGCGTTCGGCATCGGCTACGGTCGCGCCGCGCGCGTCGGGCGGCGTGGACCGGGAGATGCCGTTGACTCGTCTGCAAGGCGCTGGTGCAGTCGTTGTTCGCATCAGTTCTGGCAGGAGTGCCCATGAGCCTATTCAGCGATCCGCTCGGCTGGTCCGAACGAGCGATCGGCAGTGGCGTGCGCCTCGCGGCCACGGCGGTGGCGAACCTCATGCTGCTCGCGACCGCCGTGTATGCGGTGGCATCCTGGGGATGGCGTTCGGCGCTCGGCACCGTCTTCCTGGTCGGCCTGCTTCAGAGCATGCAGCTCTACGCGTACTGGCGGCTGTACCTGAAGCTCCATGACCGCGATGCGGCGGCCGTCGACGAACGTGTCCGCCGGCGGCACTTCCTTGCCTTCAGCGGCGTGGTTGCCGCGTTCGTTCTGGCGGTGGTACTGGTGCCGAGATAGGGGTGCCGGGATAGCGGTCGGGTTGACCGAAACGGGCCGACGCCCGTGCCTGCGTGCCCGGGGACCAGACCTTTCTGCTCCCCGGGCACGACGTCGAGCGGAAGGCTGCGCGAGGCCCTCGGCGTCACCGTGGCGGCGAAGCGGAAGGCCGGTGCAACGCGTCGCGCACAGTTTGTCGTCGGACTGGAGGAGACGCCGATGCTCCTGAAGACCGCAGCAGGACGCTAGTGGGCGGCAACGCCCCCCCCGGGATCGAGCGCGCCCTGTTCCGCAACAACGAGGGCGGCGGGCGCTCGTCGCTGGTGCGGCCGGCGGTGGGCGCACGCTTTTCGCGCCATGCGCACCACGGCAGCGAGGAGGTGGTGGCGATGGCCGGCGAAGTGCGCATCGGCGGCGTGGCACTCGCGGCCGGCGACTACCTGTACCGCGCCGGGCGAGGAACACGGCGTGGTCGCCATGACCGACGCGGTGATCTTCGTCTCCTCGCAGAAGGCGGCGCCGGTTATCGAGTAGCGGTGCCGATGCCCGCGCGCAGTGCATCGCGCCGCGTGCCGCGACGACGGCGGACCGCGTGGTCGCTCCGCGGCATGCCGCAACCGCGACTACTTCGGCGCCGAATTGACCTGTCGCAGTCGCGAGCCGGAGACGACGCCTAGGCTGGCGCAACCTAAAAGCGTGCGCCCGGCCTCGGGGCGCGGAGGCCGGCATGGCACAGTCCGCGGCGATCGCGTACTTCTCGATGGAGATCGGCCTCGCCGATCACCTGCCCACCTACAGCGGCGGTCTCGGTGTGCTGGCCGGCGACACGATCCGCTGGGCGAGGCGATCGAGGACCACTGGTGGCGGTGACCTGCATGCATCGCAAGGGCTACTTCCGCCAGCACCTCGACGCCAACGGCCAGCAGACCGAATCGCCGCTGCCGTGGAACCCGGCCGACGCGCTCGCGGAACTGCCGCCGCGCGTGACGCTGAACCTGGGCGGACGCGACGTTCAGGTGCGTGCGTGGCAGTACGAGGTGCGCGGCGTCAGCGGCCACACGGTGCCGGTGGTCCTGCTCGACACCGACCTGCCGGAGAACGATCCAGCCGACCGCGGCATCACCGACCATCTGTACGGCGGCGACGAGCGCTACCGGCTGCGACAGGAGGCGGTGCTCGGTATCGCCGGCGTGCGCATGCTGCGCGCGCTCGGTCACACTGAACTGAAGCGCTTCCACATGAACGAGGGCCACGCGGCGTTGCTGGTGGTCGAACTCGGTTACGAGGAGATGCGCCGGCGCGGCCTGGCCAAGATCACCGACGAAGTAGCGCAGGCGGTCAAGCCGCTGTGCGTGTTCACCACGCACACCCCGGTGCCGGCCGGGCACGACCAGTTTCCGCTGCGGCTGGTGCGCGACGAGATCACCGGCTACGGCGACGCCTTCCACGAGCGCGCGGCCTCGTTTTGCCTCGACAACGTGCTGAACATGACGTATCTCGCGCTCGACAACAGCGCCTACGTCAACGGCGTGGCCAAGCGCCACGGCGAGGTCTCGCGCCAGATGTTCGCGCAGTTGCGGTGGAGCTCGATCACCAACAGCGCCGCGCGGCTTCTGGACCGCGCCGTCGATCCAGGCGCTGTTCGATCGCCACATTTCCGCCTGGCGCGAGGACAACGCCAGCCTGCGCTACGCGCTCGGCATCCCGCGCAGCGAGGTGTGGGCCGCGCACGAGCAGGCCAAGGAGGCGCTGATCCGCGCGGTCAACGAACGCACCGGCGCGGGGCTGTTCGCCAACGCCTTCACGCTCGGTTTCGCGCGGCGGGCCACGCCTTACAAGCGCGCCGACCTGCTGTTCCATGACATCGCCCGGCTGACCGCGCTGAACCGCGCCGCCGGGCCGCTGCAGATCGTCTACGCCGGCAAGGCGCACCCGCGCGACGAGGGCGGCAAGGAACTGATCCGCCGCATCGTCGGGCACATCGGCGCGCTGCGCGGCGAGATCCGCATGGCCTACCTGGAGGACTACGACATGGCGCTGGCGCGCACGATGGTGGCCGGTGTCGATCTGTGGCTGAATACGCCGCAGCCGCCGCTGGAGGCCTCGGGCACCAGCGGCATGAAGGCCGCGCTCAACGGCGTGCCGCAGCTGTCGATGCTCGACGGCTGGTGGATCGAAGGCTGCATCGAAGGCAAGACCGGCTGGGCGATCGGCGGAGACCGCGGCACCAACCACCACGGCGCTGCGTCCGACGAGCGCGCCGCCGACGCCGAATCGCTCTACAACAAGCTGGAGACCGTGATCCTGCCGCTGTACTACCGCGCGCAGGACGGCTACATCGACGTGATGCGCAACGCGATCGCGCTGAACGGCTCGTTCTTCAACACCGAACGTATGGTCGACCAGTACGTGCGCAAGGCGTACTTCCGATAGGACCGACGATGGACATCCGCGCGAAAGAGACCCCCGCCACGCCGCCGACACAGGAGGAGCTGCGCCGGCTCGATGCCTACTGGCGCGCCGCCAACTACCTGTCGGTCGGCCAGATCTACCTGCTCGACAACCCGCTGCTGCGCGAGCCGCTGACCCTCGACCACGTGAAGCCGCGCCTGCTCGGCCACTGGGGCACCTCGCCCGGGTTGAACTTCATCTACGCGCACCTGAACCGCGTGATCCGGCGTGACGACCTGAACATGATCTACATCTGCGGCCCAGGGCACGGCGGTCCGGCGATGGTGGCCAACGCCTACCTCGAGGGCACCTACAGCGAGGTCTACCCGGACATCACGCCCGACGCCGAGGGGATGAAGAAGCTGTTCAAGCAGTTCTCCTTCCCGGGCGGCATCCCCAGCCATGTCGCGCCGGAGACGCCGGGCTCGATCCACGAGGGTGGCGAACTGGGCTACGCGCTGTCGCACGCCTTCGGCGCGGCGTTCGACAACCCGGACCTGATCGTCGCCTGCGTCGTCGGCGACGGCGAGGCGGAGACGGGGCCGCTGGCGACGAGCTGGCACTCGAACAAGTTCCTCAACCCGGTCACCGATGGCGCGGTGCTGCCGATCCTGCACCTGAACGGCTACAAGATCGCCAACCCGACGGTGCTGGCGCGGATCCCGCAGGAGGAGCTGCAAGCGCTTCTCGAGGGCTACGGCTACGACGCCGTACTTCGTCGAGGGCGATGAGCCCGGCCGACGATGCACCAGCGCGATGGCGGCGACGCTCGACACCGTGGTCGAGGAGATCCACGCGATCCAGAGCGAGGCGCGCGAGGAGCGGCGTCACCCGAGCGCCCGCGCTGGCCGATGATCGTGCTGCGGACGCCGAAGGGCTGGACGGGGCCGAAGGAGATCGACGGCAAGCAGGTCGAGGGCACGTGGCGCTCGCACCAGGTCCCGATGTCCGAGGTGGCGAACGCCCGAGCACCTGCAGCTGCTCGAGGAAGTGGATGCGGAGCTACCGGCCCGAGGAGCTGTTCGATGCAGCATGGGCCGCCTCGATGCCCGAGCTCGCCGAGCTGCCGCCGAAGGGCTACCGGCGCATGAGCGCGAACCCGCACGCCAACGGCGGCCTGCTGCTCAAGCGACCTGCGCCTGCCCGACTTCCGCGACTACGCGGTGGACGTCCCCGAGCCCGGGGGCGAGGACATCGGCGAGGCCACGCGCGTGCTGGGGACGTTCCTGCGCGACGTGATGAAGCTGCAACGCGACGAGCGCAACTTCCGGATCTTCGGCCCGGACGAGACGGCCTCCAACCGGCCTGGGGGCGATCTTCGAGGTGACGCAACCGCAGCTGGATGGCCGAGATCATCCCGGGCGACGACCACCTCGCGCCGGACGGCCGCGTCATGGAGGTGCTCTCCGAGCACCAGTGCCAGGGCTGGCTGGAGGGCTACCTGCTCACCGGCCGGCACGGCTTGTTCAACTGCTACGAGGCCTTCATCCACATCATCGACTCGATGTTCAACCAGCACGCGAAGTGGCTGAAGGTGACCAGCGAGCTCCCGTGGCGGCGGCCGATCGCCTCGCTGAACTACCTGCTCACCTCGCTCGTCTGGCGCCAGGACCACAACGGCTTCAGCCACCAGGACCCGGGCTTCATCGACCACGTCGTCAACAAGAAGGCCGAGGTCATCCGCGTCTACCTGCCGCCGGACGCCAACACCCTGCTGTCGGTGACCGACCACTGCCTGCGCAGCCGCCACTACGTCAACGTGATCGTCGCCGGCAAGCAGCCGGCGCCGCAGTGGCTGTACGATGGACCAGGCGATCATGCACTGCACGGCCGGCATCGGGATCTGGGACTGGGCCAGCAACGACCAGGGCGGCGAGCCCGACGTGGTGATGGCCTGCTGCGGCGACGTCCCGACCCTCGAGGCGCTGGCGGCGGTGGACCTCGTCCGCGCGCACCTGCCCGAGCTGCGCAGGTGCGGGTCATCAACGTCGTCGACCTCATGCGCCTCCAGGACGAGAAGGAGCACCCGCACGGCCTCTCGAACGCCGAGTTCGACTCGCTCTTCACGACGAGCAAGCCGATCGTCTTCGCCTATCACGGGTACCCGTGGGCTCATCCACCGCCTGACCTACCGGCGGACGCAACCACGGGCGAACTCTACGTGTGCGCGGCTACAAGGAGGAGGGCACCACCACCACGCCGTTCGACATGGTCGTGCTCAACGACCTCGACCGCTTCCACCTCGTCATCGACGTGATCGACCGCGTGCCGGGCGCCTCGGGCCGCGGGCGCGGCCTACGTCCGAGCAGCTCATGGTGGACAAGCTGGATCGAGCGCCGCGGGCCTACACTCGCCGCGGAGGGCGAGGACGCGGCCGAGGTGGCGAACTGGAACTGGCCGCATTGAGTGGAGTGCGGCGATGCCCGACGCAACCCGTGCGGCAGCCGACGACGCTGCGACCGCGCCGCCCGCACGGCGACTGCTGATCGCCTATGCCAGCCGGTACGGATCGACCGCCGAGGTCGCGCAGGCGATCGCCCGCGCCTTGCGTAAGCCGGGACGATCGGTTGATGTCGTGCCGGCGGCGCAGGTCGTTGCGGTCGACGGCTACGACGCGCGGTGGTGGTAGGCAGGCGAGATGCACTTCGGCACCTGGCTCGACGAAGCCCACGCGTTCCTGCGCCGCCACCGGGACGCGCTCGCGGGGCGGCCGCTTGCCTTCTTCACGCTGCACATGCAGGCCGTCACCAGTGACGCCGGCCGTGCACAACAGGCGGCCTACACGAACGCCGCGCGCGCGATCCTGCACGCGCGCGACGAAGCCTTCTTCCTCGGCGCGCCTGCGGCCGGAGGCAGCTGACCCGCTTCAAGGACCGTCATGATCGGCTTGCGGATGGTGGTCGGCCGCAGCCGCTGCAGGACTTGCGCGACTGGGCCGCGATCGAGGCCTGGGCGCAGGCGCTGCCCGCACGCCTGCTAGCGGACTGATGCCGGTCTAGCCGCCGACCTCGATCCGGAACCCCGCCGCGCGCAGCGGCGGCACCAGCGCATCGCCGAACGCGGTGGCCGGCGTCAGCACGCCACCGCGCGCGGCGCCGCCGGGCAGCGCCGCCGGATCACCGGCCGGCGGCAGTACCGCTTCGCCGCCGACCATGGCGATGTAGCGCGGTTGCCCGGATCGCCGCTGAAAGCGATCTGCGCACGCGCGGCGCGGCCGTCGGCGGCACGGCCGATCAGCTCGGTCTTGAACCAGCCGCGCTGCATCAGGCGCTCGGCGGGGCCGGTCCCGGGTGCAGGCAGCAGCCGCGCGAGCAGCGCGCGTGTCGGCGCGAACGACGCGCCGGCGTCGAACACGGCGGCGGCGCCGGACAGCGCGGTCGCCTTGGCGCCGCTCAGCGGTCCGGCAAAGCGCGTGTACTCCTGGTAGCGGAAGCGCGGGCCGTAGGGCTCTCCCCACGCGGCGAACAGCGCCGCCGAGCGGCGCACCACGCGCGTGTTGATCGTTCCCATGATGAACGGCGCGACCCAGGCGTCGATCTGCGGATCGAAGCGCGGCTCTACCGGATCGCGGTTGGCCTCGATCTCCGCGAAGCCGCGGCGCGGATCCGGATCGAGCAGGAAGGGATCGCGCCCGCGCGCCACATCGCCGCGCGCGTGGCGCTCGAAGTTCGAGGCCAGCGTGCCGCCGTTGAAGCCGCCGAACATGCGGAAGTACGCGGTCACCTCGTCGCAGGCCACGCCAAAGGCTTGCAGCACATGGCGCGCGACGAGGAAGGCGCCAAGGTCGGAGGGGATCGAGTCGAAACCGCAGAACGGCACGATGCGGGTGCCGTCGCGCGCCGCCTGCGCGTGATGGCGGTCGATCAGGCCGCGCACCCAGACCGTCTCGCCGGTGATGTCGGCGTAGTGCGTGCGCTGGCGCACGCAGGCATCGACCACCGGGTCGCCGTAGCGCGCGAACGGCCCGGCGGTGCTGATCAGCACCTGCGTCGCGGCTGCCATTGCATCGACCGCGGCGGCATCGGCGCTGTCGGCCAACACCACGCCCGGCGCGTTCGGTGCGTCCGCGAGTTGCCGGCGCAGCGCCTCGAGCCGCGCCGCGTCGCGGCCGGCGATCGCCCACGCCAGCGGCGCACGCCGCTGCGCCAGGTAGGCCGCGGCCAGCCGCCCGACGAAGCCGGTGGCACCGAACAGGATCAGCCGATACGGACGCTGTGCCATGCTGCCCCCAACTGCCCACGACTGCGCGTGCCGCGCGCGCCTCGCTCGCACCGCAACCGGCGCGGGCGAAGCGCCACCGCGCACCCGGTGCCGACCAAGAATAGCGACTTGATTTGCCCATCCCGCGCGATGGCGCACCGCCGACCCAGCGCATGTCGGTGCGGTCGCACGGCCCACCACCGCTGCGCGCTCGGCCCGGCCGTGCCGGACGGCCGCGTCGTCATGCGTTTACCTGCTGTATCACGGCCGGCTGCGGTTGATAGCATCGGCGCTTGTTGACGTTTTGGCCGGCGTATCGCCGGCCCTGCCAGGAGCCCGTCGATGTCCCGCCCCCGTCTGTCCGGCCTTGCGCTGCCGTTCCTGCTGCTGACGATCGCGCCGGCGCTCGATGCGCAGACCGCCTACCGCTGCGAGGAAAATGGCCGCGTCGTGTTCTCCGACACGCCGTGCCCGGGCGGCACGCCGGTGGACACGCGACCGGCCACGGGCAGCACCGCAGTGACGCCGCCGAAGGCGGCCGCGCCTACCGCAGCACCCGCGGTGCCAGCGTCCAAGCCGGCCACGATCGGCGCAACGCCTGCAAAGGCCGCCCCCGCCAGGACAGAGCCGACCAAGGCCGCCGCGCCGGTTGGCCCCGGCTACCAGACGCGCGAACAGGCGTGCGCCGAAGGCAGCCAGAAGGCCTGTGACGAGATCGCCTGCCTGCGCGACGACACCGACGCCTGCGCGCGCATCGGCGGCAGCGTGCGCGGCAGCGGCTGGTACGAGGTCGCCCGCAAGCGCGAGACGCGCAGCGGCAAGAACGACCGCGGCCAGACCACGCTGCAGCGCGTGCTGGTGCTGACCATCCGCTGCACCGGGCCGCAGCAACGTGGCGGCGACATCGCCCTCGGCCGCGGCACGATCACGCTCGCCAACAGCAGCGTGAATTACTCGTCGGTCGACACGGCGGCGGCGGCCCTGTGCAAGCGCTGAGTCGGTACCCGATGGCAGGCGTGCATGACGGCGCACCGACGACGCGGGCCGCCCACGTCCGTCACGTCGGCGACGTCGGACGCTGACATGCAGCGCCGCGCCTTGCTGCAGGCAACGGGACTGACCCTGCTGGCCGGCGCGCCGCTGCGCTCCGCGCAAGCGGCCGAACTGCCGATCTTCGATGCCCACATGCACTACAGCCACGACGCCTGGGACGTTTTGCCGCCCGAGAAGGCGTTGGCCCTGCTGCGCCAGGCCGGCGTGCGGCGGGCGCTCGTTTCGAGCAGCGGCGATGGCGACGAACTGCGTGGCCAGCAACGCCTGGCCCAGCTGGCGCCCGACCTGATCCTGACCTCGCTGCGCCCCTACCGGCAGCGCGGCGATCAGGGCAGCTGGTTTCGCGACGAGTCGGTCAAGGCCTACCTCGAGGAACGGCTGGCCCGGAACCGCTACGTAGCGCTGGGCGAGTTTCACATCTACGGCGCCGACGTCGACCTGCCGGTGCCGCGCCATCTGGTGCAACTGGCGCGCAAGCATGGCCTGGTGCTGCATTCGCATTCCGATGCCGAGGCGATCGAGCGCCAGTTCGCCCAGTGGCCGCAGGCGCGCATCCTGTGGGCGCATGCCGGCTTCGACTCGCCCGAGCGGGTGCGGTCGATGCTGAAAAAGCATCCGACCCTGTGGTGCGATCTGGCCTTCCGCAGCGACCATGCACCGGGCGGCCAGCTCGACCCTGACTGGAAGCAGTTGTTCCTCGACTTCCCGGACCGTTTCATGGTCGGCACCGATACCTTCACGCCGGAGCGCTGGCCCTACGTGGTCGAGCACGCGCGCTGGTCGCGCCAGTGGCTGGCGCAACTGCCGCCGGCCGTGGCCGAACGGATCGCCTGGCGCAACGGCGAGGCGCTGTTCGCCGACGCGGCGTCGATGGTAGCGAAAGGCGCCCGATGAAACAGCGCGCCGCTGTGTTCTCGGCGCTGTTGACCCTGACCGCGCTCGCGCCTGCGGCAGCCCTCGCCTGCGAGCCGCACCTGAAGGGCACCGGTGTCGAGCGCATCGAAGGCAAGCGCTACGTGCTTGCGTGGCGCGCGGTGCCGCCCATCCACGTCAGCGAGTTCTTCACGCTCGAGGTGGCGCTGTGCTCGCGCGAAGGCCAGCCGCGCGTGGCCACGCTGCGCGTCGACGCGCAGATGCCGGAGCACCAGCACGGCATGAATTACCGCGCCAGCGTGCGGCCGCAGGGGCCGGATCGCTTCGTGGTCGAAGGCCTGCTGCTGCACATGCCGGGCCGCTGGGAGTTCAGCTTCGATGTGAACGCCGGCGCCGACCGCGAATCGCTGCGGACGAGCGTGCAGGTCGAGTGAGTCTGCACAACCGAGGGAGCACGCGATGGCCGAGCCGAAGACGAAGCCCACCCGCGCCAGCGTGGCCGACTACCTGGACGCCCTGCCCGATGCGCGCGTGCGCGCCGACTGCCGCACGCTGGTCGCGCTGATGTCGCGCGCGAGCTGCCCCCAGCCCGTGATGTGGGGCACGAGCATCGTCGGCTTCGGCGCCTACCACTACACCTACGCCAGCGGCACCACCGGCGACTGGCCGCTGACCGGCTTCGCGCCGCGCGCCAAGGACATCACGGTGTATCTGATGGACGGCTTCGAGCAGCGCGCTGCTCAGCTCAAGAAACTCGGTCCGCGCAAGCACAGCAGTTCCTGCCTGTATCTGAAGTCGCTCCAGGGTGTCGACCTGCACACGCTCGAGTCGATGGTCGTCGACTCGATCCGGGTGATGCGCGCTCGCTGGCCGGCGGGCACGGCTTCCGCCGCGAGAGCGTCGCCGCAAGCGCCGGCGGCGAATAAGGCCGTGAAGTCAGCGGTGAAGAAGACACCGCCCGCAAGGAAGGCCACGCCGGCGCAGAAGGGCAGTGCGAAAACGGCCAGGAAGTCTGTCGCCCGTTCAGCGGCGAAACCCGCGACGCCGGCAAAGTCGGCCGCGAAGCCGCGGGCGCGCCGCTGAAGCGCCGGTCACGCTTCCGCACGATCGGCTGTGCATCGGCTTGACCTGACTCGACGATGAAGCCAGGGTGCGCTGCCGGAGCCTGCCTGCCGCGCGTGCGCCGCGTCGCCGCCACGTTCGCTTTGCTGCTCGCGAGTCCGTGGGCGCTGACGCAGCCGGTCGAGTGGACCGCCGCCGAACGCGCGCGCATCGCCGCCCATGGCCCATGGCCACCGCCGGCGGCATCCCGGCGCGATCCGGGCAATCGCGTCTCCGGCAATCCTGCCGCCATCGCCTTCGGCCAGCGCCTGTTCTTCGACGGTCGGCTGTCGGCGCCGCGCACGATCAGTTGCGCGTTCTGCCACCAGGCTGAGCGCGCCTGGACCGACGGCCGTACCACCACCCACGCGCTGGCCGCGGGCGATCGCAACACGCAACCGCTGTTCAACCTGCGGCTGCAGCGCTGGTACGGCTGGGGCGGATCGAGCGACAGCCTGTGGATGGCGAGCCTGCGCGCGATCGTCGATCCGCGCAGATGGGCGCCAGCGTGGCCCACGTCGCGCGCGAAGTGCGGCGCCGGCCCGACCTCGCCTGCGACTATCGGCGCAGCTTCGGCCGCGTGCCGCCCGACGATGACGACCGGGTGGCGATCGACGTCGTCAAGGCGCTCGCAGCGTTCCAGGAGACGCTGACCACCGGCCGCACGCCGTTCGACGCGTTCCGCGACGCGCTGCTCGCCGATGACCGCGCGGCGATGGTGCTGTACCCGCAGGCTGCGCAGCGCGGCCTGCGACTGTTCATCGGGCGCGGCAACTGCACGCTCTGCCACAGCGGACCCAACTTCTCCAACGGCGAGTTCCACGACACCGGCGTGCCGTTTTTCGTGCGCGTGGGCGAAGTCGATCCCGGCCGCCACGCGGGGCTGCGCGCGGTGCAGGCCAGCCCGTACAACCTGCTCGGCCGCTTCAACGACGACGCCAGCCGCGCCAACGCCATCGCCACGCGCCACGCGCGGCTCGAGCACCGCAACTGGGGCGAGTGGCGCACGCCGAGCCTGCGCGAGGTCGCCGCCACCGCGCCCTACATGCACAACGGCAGCCTCGCCACGCTGCACGCGGTGATCGACCATTACTCGTCGCTGCGTGAGGATCGCTTGCATGCGGACGGCGAACGCCTGCTGCGCGCGCTCGACCTCGACCCGGCCGAACGCGACGACCTGGTCGCGTTCCTGCAGACGCTGAGCAGCACGGTGCCGCCCGCCCCGCGCACTCCACCGCCGGCGCCGGCACCCGCGGACGAGCGCTGCGAGTGAGCCGTGCGCGCGGCAACCACGCGCGGTGCACACGAGCCACCGGCCGAACGGATGAGCAGCGCGCTGCCCGTCCGGCGTGCTCACCGCGCCGACGGAGCCCGGCGCGCGAACGGATGAGCCGTTTGCACGCGCGCTCTCATCCGAAAAGACGCGTGCCGCGGGACTTCGCCCCACCGTGCGGCGCCCGTAATCTGGGCCTTCGCTCGCGCCGCATCCGATGTCTACCGCCTCCGCCTCCATCCTGCGCCTGACTGCCCTGGCCGCGCTCGCCACCGGCACGTTGCTGGCGTCGGGCTGCGCCACGGTCACGCGCGAGCCGACGCAACGGCTGTCGATCGTGGCGGTCGACGCCGCCGACCAGCCGCTGCCGGGCATGCGCTGCCGCGTGGCCAACGGGTCCGCCGAGTACTACGGCGACTCGCCGATGCACGACGTGCCGGTGCGCCGTTCGTTCAGCAACCTCGAGGTCGAGTGCCGGCGCGGCCCGATGGTCGCGCGAGGCACCGCCGTCTCGCGCGGGGGCGCCTCCTGGCTGCAGGGCATCCTGCCCGGCGGCTCGGCGCTGGTGGCGGTCGACCTCGTGACCGGCCATCACTACTCGTACCCGATCGAGATCCGCGTGCGCGCCGGCGAGCACCTCGTGTTCGACATCAGTCGCCCGCGCGGCGACCTGCAGGCCGATACCGGCAACCGTCCGTAGGCCGGCCGCCGCCGCGGCGGCACCGGGCATCCGCTAAGGTCGCGCCATGGCCTGCGACGCATCCCCCCTGCCGCCGCTCGATGCCGCTCTGGCCGCCGCCTTCGCACGCGTCGCGCTCGCCAACGTCACGACCGAGTACCCGTTCCACCTCGCCCACCTGGTGCGCGATGGCGCCGATCTGGCGCCGCCGCGCACGCTGCACGCCGGGTTCTTCGGCAGTTACGACTGGCACAGCTGCGTGCACATGCACTGGACGCTGGCGCGCTGCCTGCGTCGCCATCCGCACGCGCCGTGGGCGGCGGATGCGCGGGCGCACTTCGACGCCCGCCTGACCGCCGCGGCGATCACGCAGGAGCTCGCCTACTTCCGCGCGCCGCAGCGCGCCAGCTTCGAGCGACCGTACGGCTGGGGCTGGTTGCTCAAGCTGCAGGCCGAACTGGGCGCGCTCGCCATGCACGATGCGGCGGCGGCACGCTGGCGTGATGCCCTGGCGCCGCTCGCGGGGCACATCACCGACTCACTGCTGGCGTTCCTGCCGCGCGCCGACTACCCGGTGCGCGCCGGCACGCACGGCAACTCGGCCTTCGCGTTGCTGCTGGCGCTCGACTATGCGCAGCAAATCCAGCACCCGGCGCTGGTGCGCGCCATCGGCGACCGCGCCCGGCGCTGGTTCAGCCGCGACCGCCGCTACCCGGCCGCGTACGAACCCTCCGGCGACGACTTTCTCTCCGGCGGACTGACCGAGGCGCGGCTGATGCAACGCGTGTTCGCCGGGGAGCACGGCGGTTGCGACTTCGCCGACTGGTGGCAGGCCTTCGCGCCGGCGCCCGAGGCGCTGGCGCACTGGCTGGCGCCGGTGGCGGTGAGCGATGCCACCGATGCCAAGATCGTCCACCTGCACGGCCTGAACCTGGCGCGCGCCTGGTGCTGGCGTGGCCTGCGGCCGGCGCTGCCAGCCGAACTGCATGCCGCCGTCGATGCGGCAATCGCCGCGCATATCGCGCGATCGCTGCCGGCCGCAACCGCGGGACACTACGTCGGCACGCACTGGCTGGCCTCGTTCGCGCTGCTGGCGCTGGACGACGCGGCCTGACCGCGCGCCCAGCACTCGGCGCCAGGCACTCGGCCGACCGCGGGCGCCGCGCGCACGCCGACGTCTCCCGCCAGCGCCCGGATCATCCGACGCGCCGACCGCGATTCGGATGACGGCACCAGACTCAAGTTATCCAGCCCGCAGCCGTTCTACGGGATGTCTCGATTCTCGTCCCGAGGTTGCGCCGGATGAATGCCTGCCCCGCCCCGACCCAGGCCGCGCGCCAAGCCGCGCGCTGTCTCGCCCTGATCGTCGCGCCGCTGGCGCTGGCCGGCTGCAGCACCGTGATGCTGCCCAGCCAGCAGCAGGTGCAGATCATGGCGTTCGACGCCGCCGACCGTCCCGTCACCGGCATGACCTGCAAGGTCAGCAACCAGACGGGCGAATTGACGGTCACCACGCCGGCCATCGACGTGCCGGTGCGCCGCTCGTTCAGTGACCTGCAGATCGAGTGCCGGCGCGGCAACGACGTCGCGATGGGCACCGTGGTACCGCGCCGTCAAGGGCTCGAACAGGCGCTGGTGCCGTTCGGCTCGGTGGCGGTGGCGATCGATCACATTTCCGGCCACCTGTACGCCTACCCGACCGTGGTCCGCCTGCGCCTGGGCCAGCACCTGCGCTTCGAATTCAGCACCGAGGCCCGCGCAGCGGGACTGATCGCCACCGTCGGCGACACGATGGTGGTCGATCTCGGTGCCACGCCGGCACCGCGCGAGCCGCTACCCGACCTGGTGCCGACCGCAACGCCCGCAAAGGGCGCGGCCACCAAGCCCGCTGCGCGTACCAAGCCGGCTGCTCGCCCGGCGACCGCCACCAGCACCGCGCGCACCGAACCGACGCCGGACAGTTCGGTGCGTCGCAGTGCGCCGGTGAACTGGTAGCAACGCCGCACTCGCTCGCGCCGACATCGGCGGTATCGCTGGCGCGCGGTTGACGGTCATCAACCGGCGCCAGGGCCGCCGCTGGTGTGATGCGTCCAACTGCGCGCGAGCCGTGCGCGACCGGACCGCGCACCTGCCGCGGACGCGGCCGCCAGCGGAGGCGCGCTTCCCACTCTCGGAGGCGGCATGGACTCGGCGCGCTACGACGCGATCGTCATCGGTTCGGGCATCGGCGGGCTGGCGGCCGCCGCGGCACTGGCCGGAATCGGCAAGCGGGTGCTGGTGCTCGAACGCCACACGCAGGCCGGTGGCCTGACCCAGACCTTCGAGCGCAACGGCTTTCACTTCAATGTCGGCGTGCACTACCTCGGCGGCTTCGGCGACGATAGCCTGAACCGCCGCCTGTTCGATCGCCTGGCCGGCGGGCGCATCGAGATGGCGCCGATCGCCGGCGCCTACGACCGCGTGCATTTTCCCGACTTCAGCATCGCCTTCACGCCGCCGGCGGCCACCCTCAAGCAGACGCTGGCCGTGGCGTTCCCGCGCGCGACGCGCAGCATCGACGCCTACTTCGAGGCGCTCGACGCGGCCAACCGGGCGATGGGCGCGCTGATGGCGACGCACTCGGCGCCCGGCTTTCTCGCCACGCCGCTGGCCTGGTTCAAGCGCGACGCGATCAAGCGCTGGGTCGGCCGCACCACCTGGGAGGTGGTGACCGAACTGGTCGACGATCCGAAGCTGCAGGCGGTACTGTGCGCGCAGTGGGGCGACTACGGCAGCCGGCCGCTGGACAGTTCGTTCGGCATGCACGCGACCGTGATGTCGCACTACCTGGACGGCGCCTGGTTCCCGGCCGGCGGCTCGGCCAGCTTCGCGCGCGAGTTCGGCCGCAGCATCGAAGCCGCCGGCGGCAGCGTGCGCACCGAGGCCGAGGTCGTGGCCGTGCGCTGCGAAGGCCAGCGCGTGCGCGCCGTCACCCTGGCCGGCGGCGAGACGATCGAGGCGCGCTGCGTGATCAGCGACATCGGCATCCACAACACGCTGCGCCTGCTGCCGTCGGACCAGATCGACTACCAGTGGGCCGCCGATGCGATGGCGCTCGAGCCCTCGGCCGGCTATGTCGGCCTGTACCTCGGCCTGGAAGGCGACATCGCCGCGCACGGTGCGGACACCGCTAACCAGTGGATCTACGAGAGCTGGGACGTGAACGCGCTGTGGACCGACCCGTTCGCGCAGGCGCGCGCGCCGGCGCTGTTCGTGTCGTTCCCGTCGCTGCGCGACCCGCACCACGAACCCGGGCCACGCAAGCGGCACACCGCGGAAATCGTCGCGCTGGTGGACTGGAGCGCGTTCTCGCAATGGGATGCCTCGGAGGCCGACGGTGGCATGAAGAAGAACGCCCCGGCGGCCCTGCGCAGCGAGAGCTACCAGGCATTCAAGGCGCTGCTCGAGGCCAATCTGCGCAAGCAGTTCGCGGAGTTCTTCCCGGATCTGGCGCCGATGATCGTCGCCAGCGAGTGCTCGACGCCGATCTCGCTCGCCACCTACACCGGCGCCCCGCACGGCGCGATGTACGGCCTGGAGACCACGCCACGGCGCTTTCTCAGCGCCGCGCTGCGGCCGCGTACGCCGATCGGCGGCCTGTTCCTGGCGGGCCAGGACGCCTGCGCGCCGGGCGTCACCGGCGCGTTCTACGGCGGCCTGATGGCCGCCGCCAACGCCGAATCAAGGCTCTTCTCTCTGCTGCGCTAAGGCGCAGCGCCGCTCAGCGGCAGCTTTGCGCGATCTGCGGTACGGCGCTGCCGCTGGCGGTCGTGCCGGCGCTGATCACGCATTGCTGCGCGCCGCACTGGCAGATGTGGACGTAAACGCGGCTCGCTCCTGCATCGAGCTGGGTGCCCTTGGTGCACGAGCAGTCGGCCACGCCGACCGGCAGGCCGATCTGCGCTTGCACGGCGGCCTTGGGCCACAGCAGCGCGGCGGCGAACAGCGTGGCCATGCCAAGGGTGACGGACACAACGACGAACGGCTTGCGCATGGAACCCTCCTGCGGTTGGTCAAGCCACGATGTTCCTCCGGATCGGGCAGCAGCGCGACCGGGGCCGTGCGTCGCCGCCTCGCTCAGCCCGCCGGCTCCACCCGCAGCAGCGCCCCGTTCGGCAGATCGGTGAGCAGGTAGACGAGCCCGTCCGGGCCCACGCGCACATCGCGCACGCGCCCGACATGGCCGCCCAGCAGCGGCTCGTCGTCGACGAACTTCTCGCCGTCCAGCCGCACGCGGATCAGGCCCTGGCCGCGCAGCGCGCCGAGCAGCAGGTCGCCGCGCCACTTGGGAAAGCGCTCGCCCGTGTAGAAGGCCATGCCGCTCAAGGCCGGCGACGGCGTCCAGTACTTGACCGGCTGCGCCATGCCGGCCTGCTCGGTGCCGGTGCCGATCCTGGTGCCGGTCACGTAGTTGACGCCGTACGTGATGGTCGGCCAGCCGTAGTTGGTGCCGGCCTTGATCGCGTTGATCTCGTCGCCGCCCTGCGGGCCGTGCTCGCTGGCCCACAGCACGCCGCTGACCGGATGCAGGGCCGCGCCCTGCACGTTGCGGTTGCCGAGCGAAAAGATCTCGGGGCGGGCGCCGGCGGTTTTCTCGAACGGATTGCCGGGGGCAGGCTTGCCGTCGTCGGTCAGCCGCAGGATCTTGCCGGCGTGATCGTCGAGCTGCTGCGCGCGCTGCATGTCGCCGCGATCACCGAGCGTCATGTACAGCAGGCCGTCGCGATCCCACACCAGGCGCGAGCCGAAGTGATGGCCGCGGTTGGTCTTCGGTGCCATGCGGAACAGCACCTGCACGTCGGTCATGCGGTACGCACCGGGCGTGCCCGCCAGCTTGCCGCGCGCCAGCTCGGTGCCGTTGTTGCCGCGCTCGTCGCGCTGCGCGTAGGTCCAGTAGACCCAGCCGTTGCTCGCGTACTGCGGGTGCAGCGCGACGTCGAGCAGCCCGCCTTGCCCCTGCGCATCGACCCGCGGCAGCCCGGCCACCGGCACCGGATCGAGTTTGCCGTCCTTGCCGATCAGGCGCAGCTTGCCCGGCCGTTCGGTCACCAGCATGCGGCCATCGGGCAGGAAGGCGAGGCCCCACGGGTGTTCGAGGCCTTCGGTGACGGTGACGACGCGGACCGCATGGTCGCGCGTCTTGATCACCGGCGCGGTCTGCGCGCCGGCGGGCGCCACGCTGAGCAGTGCTGCGCCGGCCAGGCCAGCGAAGAGGAAGCGTAAGGGATGCATCGTCAGGTCTGAAAGTCGAAACTCGCGAGGATGACGCAACCGCAGGGCAACCACCAGCGCGGTTAGTCCTGAGAGCCGCGGCGACGGCAGCGGTTCCGCGCAGGCTGCGATGTCGGCGGCGCGCGCACTCCTTCGTCTGTGCAACTGGCGGTGTTGGTGCGCCTCTGCGGGCGATCCCTTAGCCCATTTACGCGAGAACTGTCGCCGCCAGGCGCCAGTTGCGTCGGCCACAATCGGGCTGCGCGGCGATAACCAGAACAGTCTCGTCGTCCAGGCGGCCCGCAGACCGGTGCCGCCGACGAGTATCAAGCGATGCGCATGCCGCGGCGCGCGTGAGTTCCTCTCGCGCTGCGCCTCTTCCAACCCTGCCGGTCGACGCTGCCCTCGCGGCCGCCGTAGCGCCGCACATCGCGGCCCGACCGCAACCGGCCGACTCCGGCTGGACTTCGGACGAACCTTCGCCCGTCGCAGCCACCGTGCTCGGCGTCGTAGCGGGGTCGGCTTCGCCTCGTCCGCTGTCCCGCCGCGCCGGCATCGATTGGAGCAACCGTGACTGCGTCCTTCCTGCCCGAGTGGCCACTGGCCCCGCCGCCGCTGCTGTGGTTTGCGCTCACTTTGGTAGCGGCCGCGGTGATCGGCGAGTTCGTGTTCCACCGGCTGCGGCTGCCACGCATCACCGGCTATGTGCTGGCGGGGCTGGTGGTCGGCGCAGCCGGTGCCGGCGACGTGGTGCGCGGCGCGCTGGCCTCCGGCAGCGGCTGGGCCGGGATCATCGTCGAACTCGCGCTCGGCGTACTGCTGTTCGAACTGGGCAACCGCGTCAACCTGCGCTGGCTGCGCGCCAATCCGTGGCTGCTGGCCACCAGCGTCTTCGAGGCGGCGCTGACGTTCGCGGCGGTGTTCCTGGTGCTGCGCGTGGCCGGCATCGCAATCGACGAAGCGCTGCTGGTGGCAGCCATCTCGATGGCGACCGCACCGGCGATCGTGATGCGGGTGGTGGCCGAGGCGCGCGCGCAGGGCCAGGTGAGCGACCGGCTGCTGATGCTGACGGCGCTCAACAGCATCTACACCGTGCTGGCAGTGCAGCTGATCATCGGTTGGCTGCACCAGAGCTACCGCAGCGATCCGGTCAGCGCGGTGCTGCATCCGGTGTACCTGATCGCCGGCGCCGTATTGGCCGGCGCCTTGATCGCCGCGTTGATGCGCAGCCTGCGCACGCGGCTGATGCTCGACGACGAGCATGCCGGCGCGGTGCTGATCGGGCTGGTGCTGGCGGCCGTGATCGTGCTGAAGCTGCTCAAGCTGCCGGTGCTGCTGGCGTTGCTCCTGGCCGGGCTGCTGGTACGGCGGTTCAGCGGCCGGCCCTACCTCTGGCCGAAGGGCCTGAGCGCGGTCACCGGGCTGCTGGTGCTGTTGCTGTTCGTGCTGACCGGCATCTCGGTGCAGTTCACGCACCTGGTAGCCGGCGGCCTGGTCGCACTGGCACTGGTCGCGGCGCGGCTGCTGGCAAAGACCACGGCGGTCCTGGTACTGGCGCGGCCGAGCGGCATCAGCTGGCGCCAGGGACTCGCGCTCGGCACGGCGCTGACGCCGATGTCGGGCGTGGCCTTCGTGCTGAGCTACGACCTGATCACGGTGTTCCCGGAACTCGCCCCGCGCCTGGCGGCCACGGTGCTGGCGATGGTCGCGTTGCTCGAGCTGATCGGGCCGATCCTGGTGCGCTGGATGCTCGACTGGACCGACGAGACCGCCGAACACCTGCGCCCCGCGCAGCCGCACACCGCGATCCCGGCCGTGCGGCCGGGCCCGGTGCCGCAGAACGAACGCAACGAGCCCGCCTGAGCGCCCACCGCGCTCGCCTTGCGACATAGGAGTACCGCGATGGCACTGCCCCCGTTCGCCAAGTCGGACGCCTTCACCATCGGCATCGAACTCGAGATGCAGGTGGTCGGCACCTACGACTACGACCTCGTCAACGGCGCCCCCGATCTGCTGCGCGAAGTGAAGACCAAGGGCCTGGTCGGCGAGATCAAACCCGAGATCACCGGCGCCATGATCGAGATTTCGACCGGCGTCTGCGGCGACTGCGGCACCGCGCTCGAGCAGCTGCGCGACCTGCGCGGCCGGCTGCTGGCGGCCGCGCGCAAGCTCGACCTCGGCCTGTGCGGCGGCGGCACGCATCCGTTCCAGCTCTGGCACGAGCGCCGCATCGTCGATGCGCCCCGCTTTCGCCAGCTCACGGACCTGTACGGCTACCTGATGAAGCAGTTCACGGTATTCGGCCAGCACATCCACCTCGGCTGCCCCGATGCCGACACTGCGCTGCGCATGCTGCACTCGCTCGGCCGCTACATCCCGCACTTCATCGCGTTGGCGGCCTGTTCACCGTACGTGCAGGGCGCCGACACCGGCTTCCAGTCGGCGCGCCTGAACTCGGTCACGGCATTTCCACTGGCCGGCCGCGCGCCGTTCGTGCTCACGTGGCGCGAGTTCGAGGCGTACTTCGAGAAGATGACCCACACCGGCGTGGTGGCCGGCATGAAGGACTTCTACTGGGACATCCGGCCCAAGCCCGAGTACGGCACGATCGAGCTGCGCGTGATGGACACGCCGCTGACGATCGACAAGGCGGCCGCGCTCGGCGGCTACCTGCAGGCACTGGCGCGCTACCTCAGCATCGAACGGCCGTTCGAGCCGCGCGAGGACGACTACCTCGTCTACACCTTCAACCGCTTCCAGGCCAGCCGCTTCGGGCTGCACGGCACGCTGGTCGATCCGGCCACCGGCGAGCAGCGCACGCTGCGCGACGACCTCATCGCCACGCTGGCGCGGGTCGAAGGGCACGCGGCGGATGCGCGCGCCGAGGACGCCTGCCGCGCACTGCTGCGCTTCGCCCACCGCAACGAGAGCGACGCCGACTGGCTGCGCGCGCAGTACGCGCGCGAACCGACGCTGGCCGAGATCGTGCGACTGCAGTGCGAAGGATGGCAGAGCGACAGCCCGACCCTGACGCCGCTGATGGCGCCGGCCGACGCGCACGGCTGATGCCGCGCTGCGCCGGCGCGCATGCGCGCCGCCTCAATGGCCCTTGGGTCGCGCAAGGAATTCGCCGAACTGCGCCGTGAACTGCGCGATCTGCTCGAAATGCGGCATGGCGCCGGTGGGCATCGGCGTGAAGGTCCAGTTGCCGCGCGCTTTGGCCCAATCGGCATCGCTGAAGTCGCAGAAGTCGCCGCGCGTGGCGTGCGGCACCCACACGGGCAGCGTCAGCTGCTCATAGACGGTGCGTATGTCGCGGGCGAACAGGCGCGCCGAAAGAAAGGCGAACGGCGCGTGGCGCGCCCCCGGCTGATGCGTGGTCAGGTACGCGTAGTCCCACAGGCCGGGATCGACCGCCGACCCGCCATAGGTCTTGCGCAGGAAGAAGCCGATGCTAGCGCGCGTGACCAGCAGATCGAACAGCCGTTGCCCCCACAGCGGCCCCGCCAGCGCGCCGTTGAAAGCCGCGTGCAGGCCGCGCACCTCGCGGCTGGTGCCGGGCGCGGCCCGCATACGGTCGCTGCCGCGCGCAAAACCGGTGGGCGTGATCAGCGTCAGCGTGCGAAAGCGGCCGGGCGCTTCGGTCGCGGCGCGCGCGAGGAACTCGCTGCCGAGCGACACCGCCGCGGCATCGAGCGGCGCCGGGCCGCACTCGTCCGCGACGAGATCGAGCGCATCGAGCACCGCGTCGGTGTATAGGCGGATGCTGTAGTTGCGTGCGCCGCGTTCGGCGCCGCCGAAGCCCGGCAGGTCGGGCGCGAAGACACGCCGGCCCTGCGCCACCGCCCAGTCATAAAGTGGCTTTATCTCGTACGCCGAGGCAGCCGCGTTGATGCTGTGGATCAGCAGCAACGGCGCGCCGCCCTTGGGCCCGCCGATGTAGCAGAGCATGCGGCCGGCGCGGCCCGTGAAGGATCGGCGCTCACCGGCCAGGGCCGGAGAAAGAGAAAACGAGGTGGAGGACACGGCTGGCCGATCACGGAGAAGGAACGCGCCTGTCGAGGTTAGACCAGCCGCGACGCAAGCGACCCGATCTGCGTTAAATGCGGCCCTCCTCGACCGCATGGCAGGCGGCCTGCGTAGCCTCTCCGGTTGCGCACCGCAGGCGGTGGACTACCGAGCGCCGGGCACCTCGCGCTTGCAGCGCTCGTTGGCGTGGGGGCAGCGCGGATGGACGCGCAGCCGCGGCGGGTTGATCGGGTTGGGCACCTCGCCCGCCACCGGCGGTCGAGACTTGCCGGTCATCGCCAGGTCGGGCATCATCGAGCCACATCCGCGTGTAGGGTGCCGCGGCGTGGCGAACAGGTTGTGCTTCGTCGGCCAGCTCGACGATGCGACCGAGGTACATCACGCCGACGCGGTCGGCGATGTGGTGGACCACGGCGAGGTTGTGGGAGATGAAAAGATAGGTGAGCCCGAGCTCGCTTGCAGGTCGATCAGGTTGAGCACCTGCGCCTGCACCGAGACGTCGAGCGCCGAGGTGGGTTCGTCGCAGACCAGGAACTACGGCTCGGTGGCCAGCGCGCGCGCGATCGAGATGCGCTGGCGCTGGCCGCCGGAGAACTGGTGGGGATACTTCCGTCCGTCGGATCGGCGGCGAGACCCGCACCTGGCGGCGAGCAGTGCGGCCACGCGCGCTACGATCGTGCGCACTCGGCCTCGCGCTGCCTGCATCGCGCAACGGCTCGGCGATGATGTCCGCAACGCGCCAGCGCGGATTCAGGCTGGCATACGGGTCCTGGAAGATCATCTGCAGCTTCTGCCGCAGGCCGCGCCCGGCGGCGGTGTTCATCTCCCGCAGATCGCGGCCGAAGAACTCGATCTCGCCCCGCGTGGGCGCATACAGGCCGACCAGCAGGCGCGCCACGGTGCTCTTGCCACAACCGGACTCGCCCACCAACGCCAGCGTCTCGCCGCGCTTGATCTCGAAGCTCACGCCATCGACCGCGTGCAGGATGGCGCGGCCCTTCTTTTCCAGCACGCGGTTCAGCCACGGCGGCGAGACATCGAAGATGGATCTTTGGCCTTGAGATCGCGCAGTCGTCGACCGGCACCGGACTCACCGGCTGGGGGGTGCGTGCTCATGCCGCCTCCCCGCGTCGTTCGCCTCGTGCAGCCAGCACGCCGCCAGCGCGGTGCCGGCCGGCATCAGGTCGGGGCGCTCGCGGCGGCAGCGCTCGGTCGCGCGCGGGCAGCGCGGATTGAAGGCGCAGCCGGCCGGGATCGCGGTCAGGCGCGGCATGCTGCCGTCGATCTGCGTCAGCCGCTCGGCTGCGCCGGTCATGCTCGGGATCGAGCCCATCAGGCCCATCGTGTACGGATGCTGCGGGCGGTGGATCACGTCGGCCACCGGGCCGATCTCGGCGATCCGCCCGGCGTACATCACCGCCACGCGATCGGCCGTTTCGGCGATCACGCCCATGTCGTGCGTCACCAGCATCACCGCGGTGCCATGCTCGCGGCACAGGCGTTTGATGAGGCCGATGATCTGTGCCTGGATCGACACATCGAGCGCGGTGGTCGGCTCGTCGGCAATCACCAGCTTGGGCTCGGCCGCGAGCGCCAGCGCGATCACCACCCGCTGCCGCATGCCGCCCGAGAACTGGTGCGGGTAGTGGTCGATGCGGCGATCCGGCGCCGGGATGCCGGTCGCGGCCAGCAGATCGATCGCCCGCTTGCGTGCCTCCGACTGCGACACGTTCAAATGGGTGGTGATGGTCTCGGTGAGTTGCTGGCCCACGGTATACAGCGGGTTCAGCGAGGTCAGCGGGTCCTGGAAGATCGCGCCGATCTCGCGTCCACGCACCTTGCGCATCTCGTCGTACGGCAAGTTGTCGATACGCAAGCCGTTCAGCTTCACTTCGCCGGCGGCGATGCGCCCGGGCGGCTCGAGCAGGCCGATGATGGCCGCCCCCGTCAGGCTCTTGCCGGCGCCGGACTCGCCGACCACGCCGAGCACTTCGCCCGGCGCGATCGAGAACGACACGTCGTCGACCGCCAGCAGCGTGCCGCGCCGCGTCGGGAACTCGATGCGCAGGTGGCGCACCTCGAGCAGCGGCCCTTTGCTCACTTCTTGCCTTCGGCCGGCATGAACTTGCGCTTGCACTCGCCGATGTCCTCGACCGCCTGCACCACCGGCTTCCACTTGCCGGTGATGGCGGTTTCGTAGGCGGCGACGATGCGGTACCGCTTGCACGGCTGCACGTCGATCTCGATCGTCTGCAGGTCATCGGCCACCACCGCGCGCGCCGAGCTGAACGAGATCTGCACGACATGCTTGCCCGGCGCGACCGGATCGGGCCGGCGCGGGTTGCGCGGGCTCTCGCCGTCGATGCGGCTGATGGCCACCGGCTCCTGCTTGCGGGTCTGCGAACGGTCGCCCGACTCGATCAGGCCATAGGCCTGGTCGTACTGGCCGGCCCACACAACCTCGGCGCCCAGGATCAACGCCATGGGCAGGATCGCACGGGCGGCAGGCAGCCAGCGAGGCGGCGGTGTCGGCGATGTCATGCCCCTCCCTACTTGGTCGCGGCCGGCGTGCAACCGGCCAGAGGCTCTTGGTAGTTGACGCGCGGCTCGAAGTCCTGCGTCAGCAGGTTGGCCTTCTTGGCCTCCAGCCAGTAGCGCGTGCAGGGTTTCGCGTCGAGCACGAGCGTGCGCTGCTCGCCGTAGGTGAAGCCGCGCGCGGGCGGCCCCTGTACGACGACCCGGCGCAAGCCGGGCTCGATCATCACCGGCCGATCGCGCCGTTCGATGTAGTGCGTGCCGTCGACCGAGATGACGATGACGTCGAAGGTGTTCAGCTCCGCCTTGTGCCAGCGCTCGCCGTGCAGATAGACGATGCCGTCGGGCTGGGTGGCGCAGCCGACCAGCCCGCCGGCGAGCGTGACGGCGACTGTGGCGGCCATCAGGGCGAATGAGGATCGTGTCGCTTTCATGCAGACCTCCGGTGCGTGATCGCACGCCTGCCGCGCAGCGCGGACATCGCGGGCAGCGGCGCCGAGTTCAACGTAGCAGAGGCCGAGGTCACGATCCGTTACCAGTGGTTTCGCCGGGCGCCCCGCGGCTACCGCAACTTGGGGTTGAGGGCGTCGCGCAGCCAGTCACCCAGCAGGTTGACCGACAGCACCAGCAACACCAGCGCCGCGCCGGGGAAGATCGTGATCCACCACTCGCCGGAGAACAGGAACTCCTGGCCGATGCGGATCAGCGTGCCGAGCGACGGGGTGGTCGGCGGCACGCCCACCCCGAGGAACGACAGCGTCGCCTCGGTGATGATCGCCGTGGCGATGTGCACGGTGGCCAGGACCAGCACCGGACCGGTGACATTGGGCAGCACGTGCTTGAACATGATCATCAGCGGCCGCACGCCGATCACGCGTGCCGCCTGCACGTACTCCTTGCTCTTCTCGACCATGGTCGAGCCGCGCACGGTGCGCGCGTACTGCACCCAGCCGCTCAGTGCGATGGCAATGATCAGCACCATGAAGGCGACATCGCCGTGCGCATCGCGCGGCAGCAGCGCGCGGAACACGCCGTCGATCAGCAGCGCCACCAGAATCGCCGGGAACGACAGCATCACGTCGCACACGCGCATGATGAAGGCGTCGACCTTGCCGCCGACATAGCCGGACAGCAGGCCGAGGCCGACGCCGAGGATGATCGACAGGATCACCGAGGCGATGCCGATCAGCAGCGACACCCGCATGCCGAACAGGATCGCCGAGAACACGTCGCGGCCCTGGTCGTCGGTGCCGAGCCAGAACTTCGGATTGGCGCCTTCCTGCCAGACCGGTGGCAGCGAGGCGTCCATCAGGTTGATGGTAGCCAGGTCGAACGGGTTGTGCGGTGCCACCCACTGCGCGAACACGGCCGCGAAGATCAGCACGAACGCCACCAGCGCCGCCACGATCGCCACCGGCGAATGGCGGAAGCTGTAGGCGACGTCGCTGTCCCACCAGCGCGCGAGGGCGCCGGGCAACTTGGCAGCAGCAGGGGGGGTGCTCATCGGCTCGGGGTGCGGATCGGGATTCGAGGGCGGCGGCGGCATCGATCAGGCGCGCGGCAACCAGCTCGCCGCGCGCACCGGTCAGCCGGCACGACCTACTTGACCACCGTCCACTTGAGCATCATGAAGTTGTCGGCCAGCTGCACGGTGGTCACGCCCTTCTTCATCGCCCAGGCCAGCGCCTGCTGGTGCAACGGCAGGTGGCCGACGTCGTCCTGGTGGATCTGCATCGCCTCGCGGATCATCGCCGTGCGCTTGCCGACATCGGTCTCGATCGCGATCGCGCGGGTCAGCTCGTCGACCTTCGGGTTGCTGTAGCTGCCGAGGTTGAACTGGCCCTGGCCACCCGCGCCCGGCGTGGACATCAGCGCGAACAGCGGGTTGTGCGAGTCGTACGAGCCCGGCGTCCAGCCCAGCAGGTAGAAGCTGGTGTTGCGCGACAGGATCTTCGGGAAGTAGGTCGACTTGCTCTCGGCCATCAGGTTGATCTTCACGCCCACCCGCGCCAGCATCGCCGCCACCGCCTTGCAGATCTCCTCGTCGTTGACGTAACGGTCGTTCGGGCAGTTCAAGCCGACCTCAAAGCCCTGCGGGTAGCCGGCGTCGGTCAGCAGCTTCTTGGCCGCCTCCGAGTCGTGCGGCAGCCGCTTGTTCAGGTCGGCCGGGAAGCCCTTGATGCCCGGGGCGATCATCAGCCCGGTGGGCGCGCTGGCGCCGCGCATGACCGCCTTCTGGATCGCGTTGATGTCGATCGCCTGATAGAACGCCTGGCGTACTCGCTTGTCCTTGAACGGGTTCTTGCCCTTGACGTTGGAGAACAGCAGTTCGTTGCGCGCCTGGTCCATGCCGAGGAAGACCGTGCGCAGTTCCGGACCCTGCATCACCTTCAGGTTCGGACTGGCCGCGATGCGCGCCACGTCCTGCACCGGCACCGGCTCCATCATGTCGATCTCGCCGCTCAGCAATGCGGCAACGCGCGTGCTGGCGCTGCCGATCGGCGTGAAGACGACCTCGGTGATGTTGGTCTCGACCGACTTGTCCCAGTAGTTGCCGTTGCGCGCCAGGGTGGTGCGCACCGACGGCTCGCGCCCGCGCAAGCGGAACGGCCCGGTGCCGTTGGCCTTGAACGACGCCGTGTTCTCCACACCCTTGCGCTTGTCGACCGGCTGCGTCGCGCGGTTCTCCTCGCACCACTTCTTGTCGACGATGTATGACAGCGAGATCACGTCGGGCAGGATCGGGAACGGGTCGTTGGTGACGATGTCGATCGCGTGATCGTTGATCTTGCGGATCTCCTTGATCGAGCCGACATAGGTCTTCACATCCGAGCCGTCGCCCTTGGCGCGGTCGTAGGAGAAGATCACGTCGTCGGCGGTGAACGGCGTGCCGTCGTGGAAGGTGACGCCCTTGCGCAGGTTGAAGCGCCACACGGTCGGCGCGGTCTGCTTCCAGTCGGTGGCCAGGCCCGGTACCAGTTCGAGGTTCTTGCCGCGCGCCACCAGCGGCTCGTAGATGTTGGCGAGGAAGTTCAGCTGCAGCGACTCGTTCAGCGAATGCGGGTCCATCGAAAGCGCATCGCCCTGGTTGGCGAACTTGAACGTCGTCGCTGCGGCGGGCGTCGCCGTCACGGCCACCACACCGAGGGTGGCCAGCATCGAGAGGCCGACGCCTGCAAGACCGGCTTGGAGTTTCATCATGTTCGCCTCCGTCTAGTTCGCCGGCAGCGGCATGCGCCGCTCGGCCAGTGCCGCGAGGAACCCGCTGCCGAGCGGGATCACGGCGTCGTTGAAATCGTATCGCGTGGAATGCAGCCAGCAGCCTTCGCCGCCGCCCTGCCCGAGCCGCGCGTAGCAGCCGGGCCGGGCCTGCAGCATGAAGGCAAAGTCCTCCGCGCCCATGCTCGACGGCGGCGATGTTGCGCACCACGTTCTTCGCGCCGACCAGTGACTCGCGCGACGTCGCGCCGCCAGGCTGCGACTCGGCCGTCGTGTTGACCGTCGCCGGGTAGGATGCGCTCGGTACCGGACGTCGCCGTGGCGCCGAAGCCGCGCGCGATCGACTCCGACCAGCGCCGCGCAGCCGCGCCTCGATGAGTCTCCTGCACGTTGTGGCTGAAGGTGCGCACGGTGCCGACCAGGGTGGGCCTCGCGCGGGACCACGCTCATACGCCTCGGGTCGCCGGCGTGCACCCGAGCACAGGCTGACCACCGCGGCTGTCGAGCGGCGCCACGTTGCGGGAGACGATCGATCTGCACCGCCGGCGATGATGTGCGCCGGCCGATCAGCGACCGGATCGACCGTGCAGGTGCGGATGCGCGCCGTGGCCGCCGCGGCCGTGCATCGTGATCCGACGCGGTCCGCCGCAGCCATCGCCGCGCCGGGCGTGAGCCCGATCTTTCCGACCGGCAGCGCCGGCCAGTTGTGCATGCGCGTAGACCTCGTCGGCCGGAAAACGCGTGAACAGACCGTCGTTGATCATCTCGCGCGCGCCGGCGTAGCCCTCCTCGCCGGGCTGGAAGATGGCGTACACGGTGCCGTCGAAGTCGCGCGTGGCGGCCAGGTAGCGCGCCGCGCCGAGCAGCATCGTGGTGTGGCCGTCGTGGCCGCAGGCGTGCATGCGCCCGGCCTTGACCGAGCGATGGGCGAACTCGTTGTCCTCGTGCATCGGCAGGGCATCCATGTCGGCGCGCAGGCCGACCGACTTGCCGGCCGCGTCCGCTCGCGGCCCGCGGATCACGCCGACCACGCCGGTCCGGCCGAGGCCGCGGGTGGACCTCGTCGATGCCGCACACGGGTGCAGCGCCTCGGCGACGATAAGGGCCGGGTGCGATGCTCCTCGAAGCCGAGCTCCGGGTGCGCGTGGAGGTCGCGCCGGATGCGCGGTCCGAGCTCGGCGTGGCCACGGCGGGGCGGAGCGCTCGACCGAGGGTAGACGCCCGTGCTCAGCCCCTCCCTATGCGCCGCAGGTAGGACGTTCGCGCCGGACTCCAGGTCTCGATACCGGGCGCGATGATCGTCAGTGGCCTGCCGCACGCTGCGCGTCGATGCGCAGGCGCGGATCGACCGCGAAGTAAAGCAGGTCGACGATCAGGTTGATGATCACGAACACGAGCGCGATCAGGCATAGGTAGGCCGCCATCACCGGAATGTCGGCGAACTGCACCGCCTGGATGAAGAGCAGGCCCATGCCCGGCCACTGGAACACGGTCTCGGTGATGATGGCGAAGGCGATGATCGCGCCCAGCTGCAGGCCGGTGATGGTGATCACCGGCACCAGCGTGTTCTTCAGCGCGTGGCCGAAGTGGATCGCGCGGTCGGTCAGCCCGCGGGCGCGCGCGAACTTGATGTAGTCGGTGCGCAGCACCTCGAGCATCTCGGAGCGCACCAGCCGCATGATCAGCGTCATCTGGAACAGCGCCAGCGTGATCGACGGCAGGATCAGGTACTTCAGCCGGCGAGCGGTCAGAAAGCCGGTGGTCCACCAGCCTAGCGCCACGGTGTCGCCGCGGCCGTAGCTCGGCAGCCAGCCCAGCTGTACCGCGAACACCAGGATCAGCAGGATGCCGATCAGGAAGGTCGGCAGCGACACCCCGACCAGGGACGCCGCCAGCAGGAACTGCGAGAACCAGGAGTCGCGCCGCAGCGCCGTGTACACGCCCATCGGGATGCCGACCACGATCGCGATCACGCCGGCGGCCAGCGACAGTTCCAGCGTGGCCGGCAGCCGCTCCTCGATCAGCGTGCTCACGACACCTTGCGGCCCTGGCGCAGACTGATGCCGAAGTCACCCTGCACCGCGTTGCCGACGAAGGTGCCGAACTGCACGAAGAAGGGCTGGTCGAGCCCCAGGTCGGCGCGCAGACGCGCGCGGTCCTCGGGCGTCGCGTCCTGGCCGAGCATGCCGGCCACCGGGTCGCCGACGTAATGGAACAGCAGGAAGGCGATGAAGGCCACGGCCAGCATGACGAGGATGGCCTGCAGCAGACGGCGGACGACGAACGCGAGCATCGGGGGGACAGTGCAGCAAAAACCCGGCCAATACGGCCGGGTCGTCATGTGCAGGAAATATACCTGCGGCGGCTGCGCGGATCGGCCTCTCCGGGGCGCAAGGGGCCCCGCGGCGCGACCGCCTTGAGCCAAGCGTTGCGCGGGCGATGAATCGCGGCGCGGCCCGCCGCCGGGCGCAGGGCCGCGCTCGGCCCGGCCGGCTCAGCGGAACTTGTTCTCGCGCACCGGCGCGCGCACCAGCCGGCCGCTGGCCGTCGACTGCGCCTGCCGCTGCACCACGTCCGGCACCGGGCAGGCGCCGCTGGCGCGGTAGGCGAGCGCCGTGGCCAGCATGCCCTCGGTCGGATCGCCCAGCTGCTTGCTGAAGTCGTCCGCCGCCGTGCAGGTGGGTGCGAAGCCATCGGCGAAGTCGCCGAAACCCTTGTCGTTGGTGCCCTGGAACTCGATCGGGAAGTAGCTGATGCCGCAGTTGTCCTTGGCGGTGAAGCCGAACGGCTTGCCGCAGGTGGTCGAGCCGATCAGGTGCACCGTGACATCGACTCCGCGCAGGCCGTTGATGATCGATTCGCTGGCGGAGCACGAGTTGTCGGTGGCGAGGATGAACACGCGCTGCAGGTTCAACTGGGGCAGTGGCTGGTTGGCGGCGGTCCCGCTGTTGGCAAAGCCCGAGGTGACGCCGAAGAACGGGAAGGTGTTGTTTGGATCGCTGTTGTCAGCCACCCGCTTGCTGTTGAAGCGCAGCTTCTCGAACACCCTATTCGTGGTGCGCGCATTGCCGGCGATCATGTAGGCGACCTGGCTGGCGATGTAGATGAAACCGCCGCCGTTGTAGCGCAGGTCGAGCACGAGGTCGGTCACACCCTGTTGCGCGAAGCTGTTGAAGGCGGTGACGAGCTGGCCTTCGGCCGGCGTGATGTGGTCGTTGAATGTCAGGTAGCCGACCTTAGCCGCGCCGACCGTCAGCACCTGGGGGTTCTGCACCGGCACCTTGGTCACGGTGCCGGCGGTCAGCTGCACCGTGCGCGTGGCATTGGCGGCATCGCGGAACACGAAGCTGTAGCTGGTGCCGGCGCGCGGCGAGAACGCGCCCTCGTTGATGGTGGCTACCCCGGCCTGCGTGGTGTCGTCGATCGACACACCGTTGATCGACACCACGGTCAGGCCGCGCGTCAGGCTGGCCGTCGCAGCGGGCGTGCTCGGATCCACGTAGGCGATGCGCAGGTTGCGCGGCGGCACCGGCGAGCCGAGAAACCACTCGATGCCGTAGCCGGCGGTAGTGCCACCCTGCGACAGCGCGTTCCACTCGGCCGTGGCAAAGGTGAAGCTGAACTCGTCCTTGAGCTTGCCGCTGGGCGTGCGCGCGGGCGTGAGCAGCGCATCGAAATAGGCCGCCAGCGAGGTGCTGACGTCGGCGGTGTTGCTGAAGGCGGGCAGCGCCGGATCGACGGTCGGCACCTCGTTGAACCACAGGTAGGCCTCGTCCATGTACGAGCGCACCCAGCGCTTCTCGATATCGAGCGATGCGATGCGGTTGCCGACCGGCGCGAGCAGGTTGGTCGGCGCGCACTGCTGTGCCAACGAGGCGGCTGGCGGCAGGCCACCGCTCGGCGGGGGCGGCACGGGCGCCGGCGCGCTGCCGCCGCCACCACCGCCGCAGGCGGCGAGTGCGATCGTGAACAGGGCCGCGGCGCTGCGGGCGGGCCAGTTGAATCCGGTGCGGGTCGTCATGCAGGTCCTCATGTCGATCAACAAGGCGTGCAGGTGTTGTCGGCGCAGCCGAGGTTTCTAGCCAGTCCAAAGCCGAGCGCATGCTACCCGGCGCACGTCCTCAGTCAGGGCGATCGGCGATCGGCCGCAACGCAGAAGCGATGGCGGGTCGTGATGCGCGATGAACCGCCGCCGGACACAGCTCACAGGCTAGCGGGCGCGATGCCGACGGTCATCCGGCGTTCAGACGACGCGTGCGTCGCTTTGGGCAACATCGGACACCAAGCGATAAAAGACAAACGGGCCGCATCGGCGGCCCGTCTGGTCATGCGGTCGTGGCAGCCGGTCAGTCGACGCGCACCCAGCGCGCCTCGAGCCGGTTGTCGGCGCGATGCACGACGGTGACGTTCTTGCGCATCGCCCACGGGATCACCTGATTGTGCAGCGGGATGTGCATGACCTCGCGGTTATGCAGCAGCAGCGCCTCGGCAATGACCTGGTTGCGCTTCTTCTGGTCAAGTTCGCTCTTCATCGCATCGACCAGCTTGTCGAACGCCGGATTGCTGACGCGGCCGAGGTTGAAGTTGCCGTCACCGTCCTTGCCGATCGTGCGCGCCAGCGACTGCACCGAGTACAGCGCATCGAAGGTCGGCACGCCCCAGCCCAGCAGGTAGGCGCTGGTGTCGAACTTCTGGATCTTCGGAAAGTAGGTCGCGCGCGGCATGGCGTTGAGGCTGACCTTCAGGCCGATCTGCGCCCACATCGTGACGATCGCCTTGCAGATCTCCTCGTCGTTGATGTAGCGGTTGTTCGGGCAGTCGAGCGTGAAGCCGAAGCCGTTCGGGTAGCCAGCCTGTGCCAGCAACTCGCGCGCCCGCTTCTGGTCGTACGGCAGGCGCTGGTGCGCTTCCTTGGTCCAGCCGTTGACCTGCGGCGCGATGATGGCGCCGGTGGGGTCGGACGAACCGCGCATCACTGCCTTCTGGATCGCGTTGATGTCGATCGCGTGATACAGCGCCTGGCGCACGCGGAGGTCCTTGAACGGGTTCTTGCCCTTGACGTCGCTGTACTGCAGCTCGTCGCGCAGTTGGTCGAAGCCGAGGAAGATCGTGCGGTTCTCGGCGCCTTCCACCACCTTGACCGCCTGCCGCAGGCGCGCCAGGTCCTGCGGCGCCGGGTCGAGCACGAAGTCGAGTTCGCCCGACAACAGGGCCGCCGTGCGCGTGGAGTCGTTCTTGATCGGTGTGTAGACGATTTCGGTGACGTTGCCCTTCTTGGTGCTCTTGCCCCACCAGTTGGGGTTCTCGACGAACACGGTGCGCACGTCGACCTCGCGCGACTTGAGCGTGTACGGCCCGGTGCCCATCGCGTTGCGCGCGGCGTAGGTTTCTTCGCGCTGCACGAAGTTCTGCGGCAGCATGACCTTGTTCTTCTCGGACCAGGCCTTGCTCATCATGCGCAGCTCGGGCAGCTGGCGCAGCAGCACCGGGTTGGGTGCGGTGGTGTAGATGAGCACGGTCAGGTCGTCGACGGCGACGGCGCGCTGGATGCTGGTGGTGTAGGCGCGGAAGTTCGACGACGGCGCGAGCGCGCGATCGATCGAGAACACCACGTCGGCGGCGGTGAAGGGCGAGCCGTCGTGCCACTTGACGCCCGGGCGCAGGTTGAAGCGCCAGATCAGCGTGGTCTCCTGCTTCCACGACACCGCCAGCGCCGGCTCGAGCTCGAACTTCTCGTTGTAGTTGATGAGCGGCTCGTAGATGTACGAGTTGGCCGTGTTGTTCAGGCCCTCGTTCTGCGAACGTCGCCGGGATCAAACGTGACGGATGTTGTCGGCCTCGGCTGGCCCACGCGTAGGGCTTCTTGGCGTCGGCCGTCACGGCCGCCAGCGCACTGGCCGCGACGATCAGGGACGCGATCGCAAAGCGTCGCATGTGGTTCTCCTTGTTGGGATCTGCCCCTTCACGCAGCACGCGGGAGGCAGGGCGGACCGATGTTGCACAAAGCCCACTGGCTGGCAGGAAACCACCCAGGCACGGCCGGGCGCTGCGGCGCTGCCACTGGCGTGCCGGGCCAACCGGCCGCATCGGACCTGACGTGAGGGCGCGGCGGCGGCGTTGCGCAGCCGCCAATCTCGTCAGCGGCGTAGCATTCGCCTTGGTTGCACCGCGCGTTTTCCCGCATTCGCGCCGATGCCACATTCATGACCACCCTTGCCGGGGCCTGCCGATGCATGACGCTACCTTGACCTCGCCCGACCGAATCGCGCCCGCCGTGCCGCTGGCCGTGCGCATTGCGAACCACTTCGTCGAAGTGATCGGTCGCACGCCGGTATCGGACACCCCGTTCGAGCACATGGTGCTCGAGGGCCTGTGGCCGGCGCGCGACTACCCGGCACTGCTGGGCGCGCTGCCGGCGGACGCCTACTACCGCGAACTGAAGCACAGCGATGCGCTGCTGCCGGACGGCCGCAGCGCGCGGCTGCAGTTTCCGCTGCTGCCGGAGAACATCCAGCGCCTGCCGCCGGGCCTGCGCGAGTTCTGGATGGACGTGACGCGCGCAGTGACCTCGCCGCGTGTGATCGAGGCGTGGAAGCAGCGGTTTGCGCCCGCGCTGGAGCGCGTTAGCGGGCGGCCGGCGAGCCGCATCCGGCTGCGCCCGTACGCCACGCTGTTTCGCGACATCGGCGGCTACAAGATCTCGATCCACCCGGACTCGCCGCGCAAGGCGATTACGACCCAGTACTACCTGCCGGCCGACGACAGCCAGGTCCACCTCGGCACCGTGTTCCATACGCGGCGCGAAGATGGCGGCTATGACGTCGCGCGCACCATGCGTTTCGCCCCGAACAGCGGCTACGCGTTCGCGGTGTCGCCGATCAGCTATCACAGCGTGCATCCGATGGGCGCCAGCGACCGTCCGCGCAACAGCCTGATGGTGATCATCAGCTACGACCGCGGTCCGCTGATCGAAGGCGTGAAGTCGGCGCAGAAGAGGCTGCGTGCCTGGTACGACCGGCTGCGCGGCGTCGATGCCGCGGAGGCCGGCGAGGGCAAGTACGAGACGATGTAGCGGCGGCGGCGTGGCGCCCTACGGCGCCGCGCGCAAGCGGATGTCGCCGTAGAACGCCTCGATCGCGCTGGCGGTGTTGTCGGTGTCGGTCAGCACGCCGATGCCGACCAGCTTTCCCGGCGCGTGGCCGAAGGCCCGTTCATAGTCCTGCGCGTAGTTGCGCGCGAACTGCTTCCACTGACCCAGCCGGTCGGGTCCGGTGCCGGCCACCACCATCTTCAGCTGGCCGAAGACCTCGCTCGGGATCACGGTGCCGACCGGGTGCCGGTTGTCCCACACGTACATCAGCGTGGCGAACGGGATCGGCTGGCCGGTGAGCATGCGCGCGGTCTCCATCAGCATCTTGTCGCGCGCCGACAGCCGGTCGCGGTCGCCGTCGAAGAACAGCAGCAGGCGCGCCGGCGAGTCGTCGGCATCGCGGTCGGTCAGATCGGCGGCGGGCAGCAGGTCGACGATGCGCCACTCCCACTGCACGATCGGCCGCGCGGCCGGATCGATGTCGAGCCGTTGCTTCAGTCCGGTGGCCGAACGTTCGGCCACCGCGTGCAGGACGATGCGCTGGGTCGACCGATCGACCACCAGGTCGTAGCGCGTCGGCGCCTTGGCGCGCGTGATGATCCACGGCGACCAGCCGCGGGGCAGGTCCAGCCCGGGGCGGTTGTCGGAGAACGGCTGGATGTCGGTGAAGACCGGCGCGGTGTCCGGCGTGGTCGAACAGGCGGTCAGCAGTGCGAGCGACGAGAGGGCAAGGGCGGCGGAGCGCAGGGAAAGTCGACGCATGGGCGGGGCATGGGGTCCGGACGGCGCAGTCTGGCGGCGCGACCGAGGCTTTGGTCAGCGGCGCTAACCCGGGTGCGCTGATCCGTGGCGGTTTCGCCAACGCAGCGCGGCCACGAACAGCAGCACAAACAGAACGATGCGCGGCAACGCACCGCCGCCGCCGGCGTTGGACGTCGCGCCAACCTGCGGCTGCGCGGGCGGGGGTGGTGGCGGGGATGCGGGCGGGGCTGGCGCCGGGCCCGCTCCGGTCACCTTGCCGGCGCCAGTGAGCGTCAATGTCATCGGCTCGACTGCGTCGGGCGACGCGAGCGTCAGCGTGGCACTGCGAGCGCCGGCGGCGGATGGCGTGAAGTCGACGTCGAGGCGGCAGGTAGCGCCCGGCGCGAGCACGCTGCCGACTGCGCAGCCTTCCAGTGCGAAGTCCGCGGCGGCGGCGCCATCGAGCCGCCGTTCGGCTACGGCGAGCGGTACGGTGCCGGCGTTGACCACCCGGACCGACTGCCGCGGCGCCGTCGCGCCGAGCGGGCGCGCGCCGAAGGCGAGCCCGGCGGCCGAGTACGAGAAACGGGCCCGCGGCTGGGGCTCGCCGTAGTCGATGCTCGCCGGGTTGGCGACGGCGCCCCAGCGCATGACCACCGGGCGGACCTGGCCAGCTGCTGGCGTGAGCGCAATCCGAGCCTGGCAGGACGCGGTCGGCTGCAGCAGGATCTGCGGCGCGCAGCTGGAGGACGTCCTGGAAGGCATCGGCGTCGACGCCGGAAATCTGGATCGGGTCGGCAGCTAGGCGCAGGGGTGCAGCCCCATCGTTGCGCAGGGCGACCTGGATTGCCGGACTGCTGGCGGCGAGCGGCGCGGCGAAGCGCAGCACCAGCAGATCGATCGCGGGTAACGGCGTCGGCGTGGCGGAGGGATTGGCGAGGAACGCCGACAGGTCTGCCACGTCGGCCTGCGTGAAGGCGGTGATGAAGCCGGACACTCCGTTCACGCTGGGGATGCCGGGCCGTAGAGTCGGGCGCCGCCCCTTTCAGCTCGGCGTCCGGCGGCAACCGGCGGCATTGAACTGAGCTTCGTAGGCGCGCCCTCTACTCAGCGGTATTCGGCAGGACAGGTCGCGTCCGCGCAGCACTTGCGCAACCGCAGCGGCGGCAACGATGGCAAGCGCCGCTGCGACGGCAACGCGGGCCGAGCGCGCGACGGCGCCTTGGCGCCTGCGGCGACATGGATGAGACGCGGGCGGTGCGGCGACGGTCATGTGCGGGCGAGGTCGCTTTAGAGGGCGGGCGGCGCAGGCCAGCGAGCGTGTTTGGATCGCGTGGCCGTTGATTTCGGCTCGGGCGCGTAGTCGTCGCCGTCGCATTGGCGTCACTTCAGGTGGTGGCGTCGGGGACGATTCAGCGCGTTGGGTGAACTGGTCGACCTGGCCAGGCTTCACCGCCGCGGCGAAACTTTGCCGCGGCGGTGCGGGCGGTGCTGAGGGCGACTACGAACCGATCAAGCCGCCGTCGTTCTTGCGGATCACCACCGTGCAGGAGCGCGGGCGACCGGAGGCACCACCTTCCGGGAAGCGTGAGAAGCGCGTTCAGGCTACGCGCGCGATCTGGTTTTCGCTCCAGACCGTGCCGACCTGCTGCTGGCCCGTCGGTGGGTTGCGGGGAGCATTCGGATGACCGCCGAGTTCACCAGGATGCTGGATGTTGACGAACATCGTTCGGCTGTCGGGCGTCAGGACCACACCCGTGACTTCGCAGCCCGACGGGCCAACCAGGAAGCGACGCACTTCGCCGCTGCGCGGGTCGGCGCACAGCATCTGGTTGTTGCCGATGTTTACCAGGGCGTAGTCGCCCGCGTGGTGTGGCCGAAGCCGCACGTCGGTCTGGATCCATAACCGGCCGTTGCGGTCGAACCAGATGCCGTCCGGGCTGTTGAAGAGGTTGTCCAGCGTGATGTTGGCCGAGGGCGCACGCGCATCGGTTGACGCTGGGCTGGCCGGCGAGCACGAAGATGTCCCAGGCGAAGGTGAGCGAGCGCGGATCGTCGTTGGCCTCGTTCCAGCGCACGATGTGGCCCCAGACGTTGTTGGCGCGCGGGTTGGCCTCGTCCACCGGCGGGCGGGCGCTGCCTGCCGCGGTTGTCCCGGCGACGTTGTTGGAGCTGGCGGGCGTGGTGCCGCGACGGTTGTTGTTGGTCAGCGTGCAGTAGACCTCGCCGAGACTTCTTCGGGTTGACGGCGACCCACTCCGGGCGGTCCATCATCGTGGCGCCGACGCGGTCGGCGGCCTGGCGCGGTCTTGATCAGCACCTCGGCCTGGCTGGCGAAGCCGTTGGCGGCGGTCAGGCCGTTCTGGCCGAAGACCAGCGGCAGCCACACGCCGGTGCCCATGTTGTCGCCCGCCGTCGCGCCGGCGTCGAAGCGCGCCACGTACAGCGTGCCGTCCTCGAGCAGGCGGCGGTTGGCGGCGCTGGTCGGGTTGGCACGGTCGAAGGTGCCGGCCGAGACGAACTTGTAGAGGTACTCGTTGCGCTCGTCGTCGCCCATGTAGACGACGACCGTGCCGTTGGGCGCCACCACCAGCTCGGCGTTCTCGTGCTTGAAGCGGCCGAGCGCCGTGCGCTTGACGGGCTTGGAGGCGGGCGCGAAGGGGTCGATCTCGACGATCCAGCCGAAGCGGTGCGGCTCGTTGGGGTTGACGTCGGCGTCGAAGCGCGCGTCCACCGTGTGCCAGCGGTAGCCGAAGCCGGTGGTGCTGATGCCGTAGCGCGTCTGGCCGGCCAGGATCTCGGCCTTCTGGTCCTCGAAGTCCGGCGCGATGATGACGCCGCTGAAGTCGGGCCCGCCGAAGTAGCCGTTCCAGTTCTCCTCGCAGGTCAGGTAGGTGCCCCAGGGCGTGTAGCCGTGCGCGCAGTTGTTCAGCGTGCCCAGCACCTCCATGCCGGTCGGGTCGGCGGCGGTTTTCATCAGGTCGTTCCCGGCGGCCGGTCCGGTGATATCCATCGGCGTATAGCCGGTGATGCGGCGGTTGAACGGCGAAGCCAGGACATGGCTGATCGTGCCGTTGGCGGCGCGCTGGACGTGCACGACGGATACGCCGTGGCCGGCAAGACCTTTGCGAACCTTGTCGCTGGTGAAAGGCAGCAGCCAGTCGGCGGCATCGGTACCGGGGGCGTAGAGGTACTCGGGGTTGATGTACTCGTGGTTCATCACGAGCAGGCCTTCGTCGCTGCGGGTGCCAGGACCGTCGGCGGCGGCGTTGAACGGGAAGAAGTGCATCCCGTCGTGGTTGTCGCCGATCTGCTGCTCCTGCTCCTGCCAGCCCTGTGATGCGTCTCGCAGGAACGCGGGTGCGCCGGCACGGATCGGGTCCCCCCAGGGCAGGATCGTCTGCGCCGTGTAGCCAAACGGAACCACGACCTCATCGCCGCTCGAAATGTTCACGGGCGTGAACGTGAGCACCGGCGCTGGTGCGGGTGCTGGCGCCGGTGCGGGGTCGTCGTCGCCGCCACAGGCGGTCAGCGCGCCGGCGGAAGCGACACCGAAGAACGGCAAGGTAGCCAGGCCGAAGCCGCGCCGAATCGCTTGGCGCCGTGCCGGCGAAGCGAGCTGCTGATCGACGAGTGTCTGTAGGTGCGTGTTATCGGACGTGTTGCTGATCGGGTCGTTGTCGTGAGTCGACATGCATGCCTCCGCCGTTTAAGGCGGAGACTGTCGCTGCTCGATGTGACAGCTTCGTTCGTGGTCCGTGACAGAACGTTGACTTGGGGGTTAAACCGTAACCGGCTGGCGAACACATGCTTGAGCGCGGCGACGTGACGTAGGAGGCTCGTGTCCACTTAACTGTCAGGTGGACACGTGAACACTTCCGAAGGCGGACGCAAGCGGCGGCGGCACAGCGCCGAGTTCAAGGCGAAGGTCGTGTCCGCGAGCCGGCAGCCCGGCGTATCGATGGCCGCCGTCGCGCTGGCCCATGGGTTGAACGCCAACCTGCTGCGCCGCTGGGTCGTCGAAGCCGGGCACAGCCCGCAGCGAGCATTACCCGGTGCATCGCCGACGCTCACGGACACCACCACGCTCCCCGCGTTCGTCGCGCTGCCGCTGCCGACGCCTTCATCCGCATCGCCGGTGGCGCCGGCCGATCCCATCCGCATCGAGCTCACGCGCGGCACGACCGCGATCCGCGTGCAGTGGCCGCTGTCAGCCGCCGCGCAGTGCGCCGCCTGGCTGCGCGAGCTGCTGTGATCCGCATAGAGTCCATCTGGCTGTCGGTCGAGCCGCTGGACATGCGGGCCGGCTTCGACACCGCGCTGGCCCGCGTCGTCGCCGTCTTCGGCGCCGCCCACCCGTACACCGCCTACGTCTTCGCCAACCGCCGCAGCGACCGCCTCAAGGTTCTCGTGCACGACGGCATCGGTCTGTGGCTGGCCGCCCGCCGCCTGCACCAGGGCGGCTTCGCCCGCGGCCGGCTCGGCCTCAACGAGCCGCTTACGCGCGAGCAGTTCGATGCCCTCGTGCTCGGTCTGCCATGGCATCGCGTGGGCGAGGCAGGCGTCATCCGCGTGACCTGACGCTCGCACAGCGTCACGCGGCAGATCGTTCAGATCGCCGTCACGCGCGCAATCGCCGCAAGCGAGGATGGATGGCATGCGCGCACATCGGCACACTGCGCGCTCATGATCGACAGCACGCCGCTGCACCTGCCCGACGAGGCCACCATCGCCCGGATGGACCCAGCCGAGCTGCGGGCACTGCTCGTGGCCTACCAGCAGCGCGACGCCCACCGCCAGCAGGAGATCGGCTGGCGCGACGCCAAGATCGACAAGCTCACCTTCGAGATCGCGCAACTGAAGCGCCAGAAGTATGGCCGGCGCAGCGAACGCTTGAGCAGCGAGCAGCAAGCCCTGTTCGACGAGGCGATCGAAGCCGACATCGCGGCGGCCGAGGCACAACTTGAACAACTGCGCGCCAGCCTGCCGCAACGCTCAGACGAACCGAAGCGCACGCCCAAGCGCACAGCGTTGCCGGCCAGCCTGCCGCGGCGCGAGATCCGCCACGAGCCCGAGCACACCGACTGCGGCTGCGGCGCGCCGATGAAGCGCGTCGGCGAGGACGTCGCCGAGAAGCTGGACTACACCCCGGGTGTCTTCACCGTGGAGCGCCACATCCGCGGCAAATGGGCCTGCGCGCACTGCCGCACGCTCACGCAAGCGCCGGTGCCGGCCGCCGTGATCGACAAGGGCATCCCCACCGCCGGGCTGCTGGCGCAGGTGCTGGTGGCCAAGCATGCCGACCACCTGCCGCTGTACCGGCAGGAGCAGATCTTCGGGCGCGCGGGCCTGGCGATCCCGCGGCCGACGCTGGCGGCCTGGGTCGGCCAGTGCGGCGTGCAGTTGCAGCCGCTGGTGGATGCGCTCAAGGACGAGTTGCTTGGCTGCGCGGTGCTGCAGGCCGACGAGACGCCAGTGGCGATGCTGGCACCGGGCACCGGCAAGACCCACCGCGCCTACCTCTGGGCCTATGCCGCCGGGCCACGCGAGCACCTGAAGGCCGTGATCTACGACTTCACCCCCAGCCGCGCCGGCGAGCACGCCCGGCGCTTCCTCGGCCACGGCGCCGATCCTCCCGAGCGACCGCCGTGGACGGGGCACCTGGTGTGCGACGACTTCGCCGGCTACGACGCGCTCTTCACCAAAGGGGTGACGGAGGTGGGCTGCATGGCGCACGCCCGGCGCAAGTTCGTTGAGTTGCAGGCGGCCAACCAGAGCACGATCGCGACCGAAGCGATCGCGCTGATCCGGCAGTTGTATGCCGTGGAGCGCGACATCCGCGACTTGGACGACGTCGAGCGCCTGCAGCAGCGCAAGGAGCGCGCGGTGCCGATCACCAAGACGCTGCACGACTGGCTGACCGCGCAACGGGCGCGGGTGACCGATGGCACGGCCACGGCCAGGGCGATCGACTACAGCCTGGGGCGCTGGACAGCGCTCACCAGATATCTGGCCGACGCACGACTGCCGATCGACAACAACCACGACGAGCAGCAGATCCGGCCGTGGGCCACGGGCAGGAAGAACTGGCTGTTCGCCGGCACGCTGGTGGCCGGCCAGCGGGCCGCAGCGATCACGAGCCTGATCCAGACCGCCAAGCTCAACGGCCACGATCCGTATGCGTACCTGAAGGACGTGCTGGAGCGGTTGCCGACGCAACGGGCCAGCCGCGTCGGTGAACTGCTGCCGCATCGCTGGACGGGCAGTGCAGCGAAACCCGCCGCATGAAGAACATCGAAGCGCTGATCGACGACGGCGGCGAGATAACGGTCGGGTCGATCGGGCCGATCGCATGCGCGGCTACCGCCGCCGACGGCCACAACGCGCTGGCCATGCTGGTCAGGCGCGACGGCGAAACGCTCGCCGCTCTGCTCAAGCGACTGGACCGGGCCATCGCCAGGTACTACGACAGCGGCAAAACGACCGACGAGATCAACCCGCCGAGCGACTGATCCGGCTGGCGCACGACGGATCGCCCATGTGCGGCGCCGGGTCGGCAAGCTCAACCAGCGCGGGTCAAGATGACTTGGCTAGCCGTACATGGACGCCCCCGGTTTGCCAAGCTCCCGGCTTGCTGCTGCACGAAGGAAAAGATTGCACCCGTACATCCGGACTTCTGATGCGACGAGCTCGCTGTCCCTGATGGGTTCTGCTGGTCGGCGCCTGATCGCATACCCGCCGCTCTGGGTGCCTTGGTCCGGCGCGGGCTTTGCCAACCACGGTCTGACCTGTCTTGCCATCAACTTGCTGGTTGCCTGGGGCGATCAGGCAGGTGGGTCTTCCTCCTTGTGGCGCGCGTGTCGTCCTGATTTGGGGACAGGCGGTGTGCTCGCTGGCTGCCTTCTACGTCGCAGCCCAGTCGACCTTGTACTGACGCCCATGCGCCAGAAGGGCCCAGGCCGTTCTGGCGGTCTTGTTGGCCAACGCGACCGCCGCCACGTTCTTGTTGCGTCGCGCTGTGAGCTTGGTCAGCCAGCTGTCGGCGTTGGCGCATTGCGTTGCCCGGTAGATGACCGACCGGGCTCCGTGGATCAACATCGTGCGCAAGTAGGCGTCGCCGCGCTTGCTCATGCCGAGCAACGTGGGCTTGCCGCCACTGGAGTGCTGTCGCGGTACCACGCCGAGCCATGCGGCGAACTGCCGTCCGCTATCGAAGTTCCTCGCGTCACCGACGCTTGCCACGAGCGCCGTCGCCGTCAACGGACCGATGCCGGGCACCTTCTCGAGCCCGCTGACTTGCATCGGGCTCGCCCGATGCCAGGCCTTGATCTGCACCTCGAGTCTCGTCAACCTGCTGCTGCGGCTCCTTCAGGTGCTCGAGCAACCGCTTCATGACAGCGGCCGGAACGAACCCGGCAAGTGGTTGCCAGCGTCTTCGATGAATCCCTGGGACATGCGCTGGGCGATGTAGGCGATGCCTTGCGGCAGGACCAAGCCGTACTCGCCGAGGAGACCTCGGATCTGGTTGGCTTGTGCAGTCCGCGCCTTCACAAAGCTCTGGCGCACTCGATGCAAGGAGAGCACTGCCTGCTGCTCGGTGTTCTTGATCGGCACGAAGCGCATTGACGGTCGAGCGACCGCCTCGCAGATCGCTGCGGCATCGGCTGCATCGTTCTTGTTGCTCTTGACGTACGGCTTGACAAACTGAGGTGCCATCAGCCGAACCGTATGGCCCAGCGCTTGGAGCTTGCGCCCCCAGTGATGCGCACTGGAGCATGCCTCCATCCCAACGAGACACGCCGGCAGATTGGCGAAGAACGGTGCAACCTGGTCGCGGCGCAGCTGCTTGCGCAGCACCACCTTGCCGTGGGCGTTGACGCCGTGAACCTGGAACACATTCTTGGCCAGATCGAGACCAATCGTCGTTACCTGCATGGTGGACGCTCCTTCCGGTTAAGTGGCTCCTGACACTCCACTCTGGCACTTCCGTGCCGACATCGGGGCGGGGGCGTCCATCCCATTGCTTACGTTAAACCTTGACGAGTGTTTGGTGATGCCATTTGGATCGCCAAAGCAAAAGGGCCCTGAAGCTGTCGCTTCAGGGCCCTTTTCTTGGAGGTGAGCCTGACGATGTCCTACTTTCACGGGAAATACATCCCACTATCATCGGCGCTGAGGCGTTTCACGGTCCTGTTCGGGATGGGAAGGAGTGGGACCACCTCGCTATGGTCGTCAGGCAAAGAGGACGACCGGTTGATCGGGCGCGGAGCGCCGCGGATCAAGCGATCCAACTTGGAAGAAGCAATCACGCCGATCGCGTCTAGCGATGCGTGAGGTTGTGACTGATCTCGCTACCAGCCTCAAGAACGAGGCAGCACGGTTATAGGATCAAGCCGCACGAGCAATTAGTACCAGTTAGCTTAACGCCTCACAGCGCTTCCACACCTGGCCTATCAACGTCCTGGTCTCGAACGACTCTTCAGGGGGATCAAGTCCCCGGGAAGACTAATCTTCAGGCAAGTTTCCCGCTTAGATGCTTTCAGCGGTTATCTCTTCCGCACATAGCTACCCGGCAATGCCACTGGCGTGACAACCGGTACACCAGAGGTGCGTCCACTCCGGTCCTCTCGTACTAGGAGCAGCCCCCGTCAATCTTCCAGCGCCCACGGCAGATAGGGACCAAACTGTCTCACGACGTTTTAAACCCAGCTCACGTACCTCTTTAAATGGCGAACAGCCATACCCTTGGGACCGGCTACAGCCCCAGGATGAGATGAGCCGACATCGAGGTGCCAAACACCGCCGTCGATATGAACTCTTGGGCGGTATCAGCCTGTTATCCCCAGAGTACCTTTTATCCGTTGAGCGATGGCCCTTCCATACAGAACCACCGGATCACTTAGACCTACTTTCGTACCTGCTCGACTTGTCGGTCTCGCAGTCAAGCACGCTTATGCCTATGCACTATTAGCACGATTTCCGACCGTGCCTAGCGTACCTTCGTACTCCTCCGTTACCCTTTGGGAGGAGACCGCCCCAGTCAAACTGCCTACCATGCACTGTTCCCCGCCCGGATAACGGGCGAAGGTTAGAACCGCAAACAAATCAGGGTGGTATTTCAAGGTTGGCTCCACGACACCTAGCGGCACCGCTTCAAAGCCTCCCACCTATCCTACACAGATCGGTTCACAGTCCAATGCAAAGCTACAGTAAAGGTTCATGGGGTCTTTCCGTCTAGCCGCGGGTAGATTGCATCATCACAAACATTTCAACTTCGCTGAGTCTCGGGAGGAGACAGTGTGGCCATCGTTATGCCATTCGTGCAGGTCGGAACTTACCCGACAAGGAATTTCGCTACCTTAGGACCGTTATAGTTACGGCCGCCGTTTACTGGGGCTTCGATCAAGAGCTTGCACTCCATCACTTAACCTTCCAGCACCGGGCAGGCATCACACCCTATACGTCGACTCTCGTCTTTGCAGAGTGCTGTGTTTTTAATAAACAGTCGCAGCCACCGATTCTCTGAGACCTCTTCACGCTTCCGGCGTTTCTCCGGTCACGCTACAAAGGCACACCTTCTTCCGAAGTTACGGTGTCAATTTGCCGAGTTCCTTCTCCCGAGTTCTCTCAAGCGCCTGAGCATATTCAGCTCGCCCACCAGTGTCGGTTTTCGGTACGGTCGTTTCCAACTGAAGCTTAGAGGCTTTTCCTGGAACCACATCCAATCACTTCGCGAAGCCAGCTCCTCGCTCTTCCACTCCTCGGTGATACGCCAGGGGGATTTGCCTACTGGCACCCTACAAGTATTGAACCGGGACATCCAACACCCGGATGATCTTCAACCTTCATCCGTCCCCCCATCGCATTGGAAATCGGTGCAGGAATATTGACCTGCTTCCCATCGACTACGGCTTTCGCCCTCATCTTAGGGGCCGACTCACCCTGCTCCGATGAACGTGGAGCAGGAAACCTTGGGCTTACGGCGAGAGGGCTTTTCACCCTCTTTAACGCTACTCATGTCAGCATTCGCACTTCTGATACCTCCAGCAACCCTCTCGAGCCACCTTCGCAGGCTTACAGAACGCTCCCCTACCACGCGCCTTGCGGCGCATCCGCAGCTTCGGTTACCGGCTTAGCCCCGTTACATCTTCCGCGCAGGAAGACTCGATCAGTGAGCTATTACGCTTTCTTTGAAGGATGGCTGCTTCTAAGCCAACTTCCTGACTGTCTTAGCCTTCCCACTTCGTTTCCCACTTAGCCGATATTGGGGACCTTAGCTGGCGGTCTGGGTTGTTTCCCTTTCGTGTCCGGACGTTAGCACCCGGTGCACTGTCTCCCGCGCTGACACTTCCAAGTATTCGGAGTTTGCAATGGTTTGGTAAGGCGCCATGCCCCCCTAGCCATAACAGTGCTCTACCCCCTGGAGTGATACGCGAGGCACTACCTCAATAGTTTTCGGGGAGAACCAGCTATTTCCAGATTTGTTTGGCCTTTCACCCCTATCCACAGCTCATCCGCTACTTTTGCAACAGTAGTCGGTTCGGTCCTCCAGTGAGTGTTACCCCACCTTCAACCTGGCCATGGATAGATCATCTGGTTTCGGGTCTACACCCTGCGACTGAACGCCCTATTCGGACTCGCTTTCGCTACGCCTTCCCTACTCGGTTAAGCTTGCCACAGAATGTAAGTCGCTGACCCATTATACAAAAGGTACGCAGTCACCCCTTGCGAGGCTCCTACTGTTTGTATGCATGCGGTTTCAGGATCTATTTCACTCCCCTCCCGGGGTTCTTTTCGCCTTTCCCTCACGGTACTGGTTCACTATCGGTCGATTACGAGTATTTAGCCTTGGAGGATGGTCCCCCCATGTTCAGACAGGGTTTCACGTGCCCCGCCCTACTTGTCGTGCGCTTAGTTCTACTCCGCTTCTTTTGTGTACGGGGCTATCACCCACTATGGCCTGACTTTCCAGACAGTTCCACTAGAAACGAAGCTAAAACGCACAGGCTGGTCCGATTTCGCTCGCCGCTACTTTCGGAATCTCGGTTGATTTCTGTTCCTCTGCCTACTTAGATGTTTCAGTTCAGCAGGTTCGCCGCCACGCGCCTATGAATTCGGCGCGGGCTACCCTTGCGGGTGGGTTTCCCCATTCGGACATCTCCGGATCAATGTCTGTTTGCCGACTCCCCGGAGCTTTTCGCAGGCTGCCACGTCCTTCATCGCCTGTAATCGCCAAGGCATCCACCACATGCACTTAGTCGCTTGATCCTATAACGGTGCCGCCTCATTCGAGGCGGGCGCTACAGAGGCAAGACGAGCGCGTTCTGCCGCTTACTTCGGGTTTGCTTGAGAGCTTGACCGATGCAATTAAACCCGACGATATCATGTTCCTCTCACCATTAGCTGCACGGAATGTGCTTATGCGCTTCTAACTGACTTCTTCCAAATTGTTAAAGATCGAAACAGCGTTTTGGTCTAGGACCAAGTCAAAACCCGCGCAGAAGCACGCGCTTTCATTTGGCCCCGGAGACTGGTGGAGGTGAACGGGATCGAACCGATGACCTCCTGCTTGCAAAGCAGGCGCTCTCCCAACTGAGCTACACCCCCGATCGAAATCGCTGGTGGGTCTGGTTGGATTCGAACCAACGACCCCCGCCTTATCAAGACGGTGCTCTAACCGACTGAGCTACAGACCCGGCAATACCGTTCCGGCTCAGGGCTGGCGCCGCGCCGGAACGCGAACTTGAGTTCGCGCGACCCCGCGCCACTCGCTGTTTGCAAGAAACGAACCGATAAGTGTGGACGCCTGAATCCTGGCGCGCACTCGAGAAAGGAGGTGATCCAGCCGCACCTTCCGATACGGCTACCTTGTTACGACTTCACCCCAGTCATGAATCCCACCGTGGTCGGCGCCCCCCTTGCGGTTAGGCGACCGGCTTCTGGTGAAACCCGCTCCCATGGTGTGACGGGCGGTGTGTACAAGACCCGGGAACGTATTCACCGCGACATGCTGATCCGCGATTACTAGCGATTCCGACTTCATGCAGTCGAGTTGCAGACTGCAATCCGGACTACGACCGGCTTTCTGGGATTAGCTCCCCCTCGCGGGTTGGCAGCCCTCTGTACCGGCCATTGTATGACGTGTGAAGCCCTACCCATAAGGGCCATGAGGACTTGACGTCATCCCCACCTTCCTCCGGTTTGTCACCGGCAGTCTCACTAGAGTGCCCTTTCGTAGCAACTAGTGACAAGGGTTGCGCTCGTTGCGGGACTTAACCCAACATCTCACGACACGAGCTGACGACAGCCATGCAGCACCTGTGTCCTCGTTCCCTTTCGGGCACCCTCACATCTCTGCGAGGTTCCAGGCATGTCAAGGGTAGGTAAGGTTTTTCGCGTTGCATCGAATTAATCCACATCATCCACCGCTTGTGCGGGTCCCCGTCAATTCCTTTGAGTTTTAATCTTGCGACCGTACTCCCCAGGCGGTCGACTTCACGCGTTAGCTGCGTTACCGAACCTGTAAAGGCCCGACAACTAGTCGACATCGTTTAGGGCGTGGACTACCAGGGTATCTAATCCTGTTTGCTCCCCACGCTTTCGTACATGAGCGTCAGTCACATCCCAGGGGGCTGCCTTCGCCATCGGTGTTCCTCCACATCTCTACGCATTTCACTGCTACACGTGGAATTCCACCCCCCTCTGACAAACTCTAGCCATGCAGTCACAAATGCAGTTCCCAGGTTAAGCCCGGGGATTTCACATCTGTCTTGCATAGCCGCCTGCGTACGCTTTACGCCCAGTAATTCCGATTAACGCTTGCACCCTACGTATTACCGCGGCTGCTGGCACGTAGTTAGCCGGTGCTTATTCTTCAGGTACCGTCATTAGCGCCCCGTATTAGAGGGCGTCGTTTCGTTCCTGACAAAAGCGGTTTACAACCCGAAGGCCTTCTTCCCGCACGCGGCATGGCTGGATCAGGCTTGCGCCCATTGTCCAAAATTCCCCACTGCTGCCTCCCGTAGGAGTCTGGGCCGTGTCTCAGTCCCAGTGTGGCTGGTCGTCCTCTCAGACCAGCTACTGATCGTCGCCTTGGTGAGCCTTTACCTCACCAACTAGCTAATCAGACATCGGCCGCTCCAATAGCGCGAGGCCTTGCGGTCCCCCGCTTTCACCCGAAGGTCGTATGCGGTATTAGCCAATCTTTCGACTGGTTATCCCCCACTACTGGGCACGTTCCGATGCATTACTCACCCGTTCGCCACTCGCCACCAGGGTTGCCCCCGTGCTGCCGTTCGACTTGCATGTGTAAGGCATGCCGCCAGCGTTCAATCTGAGCCAGGATCAAACTCTTCAGTTCAATCACTGTTACGACTCATCCGAAGACGAATCGCGATCGCTCTCACTTGCGGAATTGATTGAGTCCAAAGACTCATCATTACTTTAGTGAGGCGTTTGATGGTTTGAGCATGCCGCTCAAGCTGGCTCGTGAGAACCTGCTCTTGCGGTTGCGCCTGCTCATCAAGCGCCCACACTTATCGGCTGTTTCATTTTTAAAGAACGTTGCTACGGGCGACTCATCTTGATGCTTCGCTACGTTTTGATTCGCAGCGCGGTGTCGTCAGCAGCACAGAAACGAGATTATGAGGATGCGCTGAAGGCCTGTCAAATCAGCCCATCCGCCAGCTCTGGACTGACGCGCAACTCCTTGAATTTCATGAGGGTCGTGCGTCTTCAGGTATTCAGCGACCGTCAATCGCCGGCGCGGACGGGGCGCGCTACCGATGCGAGAACTTGGCGGCACGCTTTTCGGCGAACGCGCTCATGCCTTCCTTCTGGTCGTCCGTAGCGAACAGCGAGTGAAACAGGCGGCGCTCGAACAGCATCCCTTCCGACAGTGGCAGCTCGTAGGCACGATTGATCGCCTCCTTGGCCATCATCACTGACGGCAGCGAGTAACCGGCGATCACGGTGGCGGCAGCAACCGCCTCGTCGAGCAGTTTGTCTGCCTCGACCACCCGCGACACAAGTCCCGCACGCTCGGCTTCTTGCGCGTCCATCAGGCGGCCGGTGAGCGCGAGGTCCATCGCCTTGGCCTTGCCCACCGCGCGCGGCAGTCGCTGAGTGCCGCCGGCGCCGGGGATGATGCCGAGTTTGATCTCGGGTTGCCCGAAGCGCGCGCTGTCGGCCGCGATGATGAAGTCGCACATCATCGCCAGTTCGCACCCGCCACCGAGCGCGTAGCCCGAGACCGCGGCAATCACCGGCTTGCGGACCCGCTTGAGCGTCTCCCAGTTGCGGGTGATGTACTCGCTCTTGTAGACATCCATGTAGGACCAGTCCTTCATGGCGCCGATGTCCGCGCCGGCCGCGAACGCCTTCTCCGAACCTGTGATCACGACTGCGCCGATGCCGTCGTCCTCGTCGAACTTGAGCAGCGCTCGGCCGAGTTCGTTCATCAGCTCGTCGTTGAGCGCGTTGAGGGCCTTGGGCCGGCTGAGGGTAATCAGTCCGACGCGTCCACGCGTCTCGACCAGGATGTTCTGGTAGGTCATAGGTGCCTCGCGGAGAAGTGACAGTCAATGCCCTGACCCGCCGGCCAGGGACTGAAAGACAAAGGCTAACGCGAGTCGGCTAAGCGCGCCCGCGCTGCACGTAGTCGACGATGGTCTGCGGCGGCAGTGGGCGCGAGTAGTAGTAGCCCTGCGCGTACTCACACCCGATCGAGCGCAAGTACTCGACCTGCTCCGGCGTTTCGATCCCCTCGGCCACCACCTTGAGCCGGAAGTGGCTGGCCACCGCAACCATCGCGCGCACGATCGCCCGGCTGTCTGCGTCCTCCGGCACGCCAACGATGAAGGACTGGTCAACCTTCAGGGCCTGGATCGGCATGCGCTTGAGATACCCGAGCATTGAGTACCCGGTACCGAAGTCGTCGAGCACCAGCCCGACACCGAGGTTCACCAACTCGTTCATCACGTCGTTGTTGACCTCGCCTTCGCGCACCAGCGTGCGCTCGGTGATCTCGAGGGTCAGCATGGCCGGCTCGACCCCGTGTTTGCTCAGCGCGGCGCGCACGATTCCGGGCAACGCCACGCTGCCCATCTCGCGCCCGGCCACGTTGACCGCGATCGGAATGTCGAAGGCAGGCAACGTCTGGCGCCAGCGTGCGATCTGCGCGCACACTTCGTTGACCACCCAGCGCGTGATCCGCTCGGACAGCCCACTCAACTCGGCAACGCCGATGAACCGATCGGGGGTGAGCAGGCCGAAGGTCGGGTGCTGCCAGCGAATCAGGGCCTCGAGGCCGACCACGCGGCCCGACGCCATCTCCACCTGCGGCTGATACTCGACGATGAACTGGGCCGCATCGGCCTGCACCGCCTTGAGCAGCTGGATCCCGAGTTGCACTTCGCGCGCCGCCCGCTCGTGGCGGATCGGATTGAAGAAGCTGAACTGATTGCGGCCGTCGCGCTTGGCCTGGTACATCGCAGCGTCGGCATTTTTCAGCAGCGTGCTCATTTCGCGCCCGTGCTCCGGGAACAGCGCGATGCCAATCGAGGCCGACACCTGCGTGTCGACGTTCGGCACGAAGTCCGTGCGATGCAGCGACTGCGCCAGGCGCGCAGCAAGCAGCGCGACCTCCTGCCGGTGTTCGAACTCGTTGACCAGCACGACGAACTCGTCGCCACCCAGGCGCGCGACCAGGCCCGTGCTGCCCACGGTCTCGCGCAGTACCTGCGCGACCGACTTGATCAGCGCATCGCCCACGAGGTGGCCGAGCGTGTCGTTCACGTCCTTGAAGCGATCGAGGTCGATCAACATCACCGCCATCCGCCGGCGCCGATTGCCGCGGTCGACCAGATCGCGCATCGACTGCGCAGCAGATTGCGGTTGGGCAGGCCGGTCAGCGAGTCGTACGAGGCCAACTGCTCGATGGTGCTGGTGTACTGGTGCGCTACCTGGTCCGCGCGCGCGCAGCAATACGT
>JAXHLD010000024.1:0-89573 GCA_034522655.1 Burkholderiaceae bacterium | reverse complement strand
GCCGGCTACACCAACGTGCACGAGCTGATCCCGTGGCGGACGCTGACCGGCCGCCAGCAGTTCTACCAGGACCACCCGTGGATGATCGCCTTCGGCGAAGGCTTCTCCAGCTACCGGCCGCCGGTGGACCTGAAGACCACCTCGGGCATCCACAACATCAAGCCCAACGGCAACCCCGAGATCCAGCTCAACTTCATCACGCCGCACCAGAAGTGGGGCATCCACTCCACCTACAGCGACAACCTGATCATGCTGACGCTCAACCGCGGCGGCCCGGTGGTCTGGCTGTCGGAGGAGGACGCGAAAAAGGCCGGGATCGAGGACAACGACTGGATCGAGCTGTTCAACATCAATGGCGCGATCGCGGCCCGCGCGGTGGTGAGCCAGCGGGTCAACCCGGGCATGACCATGATGTACCACGCGCAGGAAAAGATGATCAACACGCCGGGCAGCGAGATCACCGGTGTGCGCGGCGGCATCCACAACTCGGTCACGCGCATCGTCACCAAGCCGACCCACATGATCGGCGGCTACGCGCAGTTGAGCTACGGCTTCAACTACTACGGGACCATCGGCACCAACCGCGACGAGTTCGTCGTGGTGCGCAAGATGAAGAAGGTCGACTGGCTGGATACGCCGCGCGACGACCACCTCGCCAAGGCCTACCAGTCGCAGGGCGAGAACCCCTGATCCAAGCCGACCGACGAGGAACAACCGTATGAACCCCCACGCTCACATCCGTTCGCTGCCCCCCGAGGGGGCGCTCGCCTCCCTTGAGGCGGCTCGGCAGGAGGCAACATGAAAGTTCGCGCACAGATCGGCATGGTCCTGAACCTGGACAAATGCATCGGCTGCCACACCTGCAGCGTCACCTGCAAGAACGTCTGGACCAGCCGGCCCGGCGTCGAATACGCCTGGTTCAACAACGTTGAGACCAAGCCGGGCATCGGCTACCCGAAGGAGTGGGAGAACCAGGACAAATGGCGCGGCGGCTGGGTCCGCAAGGGCGACGGCTCGATCGTGCCGCGCCAGGGCGGCAAGTGGCACCTGCTGATGAAGATCTTCGCCAATCCGCGCATGCCGCAGATCGACGACTACTACGAGCCGTTCACTTTCGACTACGACCACCTGCACTCGGCGCCGGAAATGAAGCACCAGCCGACGGCGCGGCCACGCTCGTTGATCACCGGCCAGCGGATGGAGAAGATCGAGTGGGGCCCGAACTGGGAGGAGATCCTCGGCGGCGAGTTCTCCAAGCGCTCGAAGGACAAGAACTTCGACGACGTCCAGAAGGGTGGAATCTACGGCCAGTTCGAGAACACCTTCATGATGTACCTGCCGCGGCTGTGCGAGCACTGCCTGAACCCGACCTGCGTGGCCTCCTGCCCGTCGGGCTCGATCTACAAGCGCGAGGAAGACGGCATCGTGCTGATCGACCAGGACAAGTGCCGCGGCTGGCGCATGTGCGTCTCGGGCTGCCCGTACAAGAAGATCTACTACAACTGGAAGAGCGGCAAGGCCGAGAAGTGCATCTTCTGCTACCCGCGCATCGAGGCGGGCCAGCCGACCGTGTGCTCGGAGACCTGCGTCGGCCGTATCCGGTATCTCGGCGTGCTGCTGTACGACGCCGACCGCATCGCGCAGGCGGCCAGCGTCGAGCATGACCGCGACCTGTACCAGGCGCAGCTCGACGTCTTCCTCGATCCGAACGATCCGAAGGTGATCGCCCAGGCCCGGGCCGATGGCGTGCCCGACAACTGGCTGGAGGCGGCCAAGCAGAGCCCGGTCTACAAGATGGCGGTGGACTGGCGCGTGGCGCTGCCGCTGCATCCGGAGTACCGCACGCTGCCGATGGTCTGGTACGTGCCGCCGCTGTCGCCGATCACCGCCGCCGCCAACGCCGGCCAGGTCGGCACCAACGGCGAGATCCCCGACGTCAACCAGCTGCGCATCCCGGTCAAGTACCTGGCCAACCTGCTGACCGCTGGCGACACCGGCCCGGTGGTGCGTGCGCTCGAACGCATGCTGGCGATGCGCGCCTATCAGCGCAGCGTGCACGTGGACCAGCAGGAGAACCTGGCCGCGCTGCAGCAGGTGGGGCTGACCAAGGCCGAGGTCGAGGACATGTACCGCGTGATGGCGATCGCCAACTACGAGGACCGTTTCGTCATCCCGACCACGCACCGCGAGTACGCGGAAAACGCCTTCAACGTGCGCGGCGGCTGCGGCTTCTCGTTCGGCAACGGCTGCTCGGAAGGCGTCACGGAAACGAGTCTGTTCGGCAGCGAGAAAAAACGCACGATCCCGATCAAGGCGGAGGTCTAGCCATGAGCTTCTTCGACACCCCCGCCCCAAGGATGGCGCATTCGCTACGTGCGCTGGCCTGGCTGCTGCGCTACCCGGACGCCGAGCTGCGCGCCGCCCTGCCCGCGCTGATCGACGCGCTGCGCAGCGAGGCCGCCCTGCCCGCCGGCCGCCTCGACGAACTCGACCTGCTCGCCACGCGGCTGGCCACGCAGCCGCCGCTGCGGGTCGAGGCCGACTACGTGGATCTCTTCGACCGCAGCCGCCAGACCGCGCTGCACCTGTTCGAGCACGTGCATGGCGACAGCCGCGACCGCGGACCGGCGATGATCGACCTGGCGCAGAACTACGCGCGTGCCGGTCTGCACCTGGCCGAAGGCGAACTGCCCGACTACCTGCCAGTGGCGCTGGAGTTCGCCAGCACGCAGCCGCCGGCTGCGGCGCGCGCCTTCCTGGCCGAGACCGCGCACATCGTGCGCGTCATCTTCAGCGCCCTGCTCAAGCGCAACAGCGGATACGCCAGCGTGCTCGCCGCCGTGCTCGACCTGGCGGGCGAGAAAGCCGAGCCGGTCGTGCTGGCCGAGGAGCCGCCGCTCGACGAGAGCTGGGAAGAGCCGGCCGCCTTCGGCGGCTGCTCCAGCGCCGGCCAGAGCAAGCCGGGCCAGCCGCAACCGATCCACATCGTCCGCCCCGCCGCTGCGCCCGCGCACCGCGTTGCCTGAGGAGCCCCACAGATGACCACGCTCTACAACTTCCTCTTCGTCGTCTACCCGTACATCTGCCTCGCCGTGTTCTTCATGGGCAGCCTGGCGCGCTTCGACCGCGACCAGTACACGTGGAAGAGCGACTCGTCCCAGCTGCTGCGCGCCAACCAGCTGCGCTGGGGCAGCAACCTGTTCCACTTCGGCATCCTGTTCCTGTTCTTCGGCCATCTGTTCGGCCAGCTCACGCCGCACTCGGTCTATGAGCTCGTGATGACCGCGCCGCAGAAGCAGCTGCTCGCCGTGGTGGCCGGCGGCGTGGCGGGCCTCGCCTGCTTCGTCGGGCTGACCATGCTGCTGCACCGGCGCCTGTTCGACCCGCGCATCCGCCTGACCAGCCATCGCACCGATCTGGCGGTGCTGATCATCCTGTGGGTACAACTGAGCATCGGCCTGGCCACGCTGCCCGCGTCGCTCAGCCACGTGAAGGACCCGCAGACGATGCTGACGCTGGCCAACTACCTGCAAGGCATCGCCACCTTGCGGCCGGACGCCAGCCAACTGGTCGGCATCGAGTGGCACTTCCTGGCGCACATGCTGCTCGGCATGACGATCTTCCTGCTGTTCCCCTTCAGCCGCCTGGTGCATGTGTGGAGCGGGCTGGCGACCATCGCCTACGTCTTCCGGCCCTACCAGCTGGTGCGGTCGCGCCGGCTGAACGTGCCGGCCGGCCACAACCGGCCGCGGAGCGCGACATGAGCGCGCCGCACATTGCCACCGCCGCCGCGGCCGCGATCGCACAGGTAAATGGCGTGCCGCTGAACAACGCCGCCGAAGTGCTCGACCCGGGCGAGCTGCGCCAGCGCGCCTGCACCGAGCTGCTGCGCCAGGCGGCGATGCGCGCCGGCCTGCTGCCGGCCGACGATCCGCTGCCGGCCGCCGGCGTGATCAGCGAAGCCGCCGCGCTGGCACGATCGAGCGCGCTGCTCGAGCGCGAGCTGGCGGTGCCGGAGCCGTCCGAAGCGGCCTGCCGCCGTCACTTCGCCGCGCACGCCGCGCGCCATGCGGTCGGCGAGACGGCGTCCAGTTGCGGCACGTCCTGTTCGCGGTGACCCCCGGAGTCGACGTCACCGCGCTGCGCCAGCGCGCCGAGGCCTGCCTGATCGACCTGCGCGCGCGCGACGCCAACGAGTCCGGCGACCGCTTTGCCGCCGCCGCGCGCACGCTGTCCAACTGCCCGAGCGGCGCCGACGGCGGCACGCTCGGCTGGCTCACCAGCGCCGACTGCGCGCCCGAGTTCGCGCGCGAGATCTTCGGTCAGGCCGGCGTCGGCGTGCTGGCGCACCTGGTGCACAGCCGCTTCGGCCTGCACGTGGTCGAGGTGCTGGCACGCGAGCCCGGCATCCAGCCGGCATTCGAGACGGTGCGCGGCGCGGTGGCGCAGTCGCTGCGCCAGCTCGCGTTTGCCACCGCGCTGCGGCAGTACCTGCAAGTGCTGGCCTCCGCCGCACGCATCAATGGCGTCGCGCTCGAGCAGGCCGACACGCCGCTGGTGCAGTGACAGGGCGCGGACCATGAGCGGCGCGGACGCGGAGCGCGACACCCTGCTGTCGCGCCTGGCGCGCTTCGAGAAGCAGTTCTTCCCGCGCTACGAGCAGACCTACCGCGACCTGGTGGCCGAGGGACAGCGTCCGAAGACGCTGTTCATCGGCTGCTCGGACTCGCGCGTCGTGCCGTACGCGCTGATGGACTGCGGGCCGGGGGAGCTGTTCATCGCGCGCAATGTCGGCAACCTGATCCCGCCGTGGGACCCGGGTCCGCTGGGCCGCCCCAGGGACACGGACCCCCACCGGGGGCCGGCGCGCAGCGCCGAGGGGGCACCCACGATCGCAGGTTTCCACGGCACCGCGGCAGCCATCGAGTTCGCCGTGCTGCAGCTCCAGGTGCAGAACATCGTCGTCTGCGGTCATTCGCACTGCGGCGCGATCCGCGCGCTGTACGAGCCGCCGCCCGCCGAGGCCACCCACCTGAACGCCTGGCTCGACCTGGCGCGCGATGCCGTGCTGCCGGTGCAGGCCAGCCCGGAAGCCCTCAGGCGGGTCGAGCAGCGCTCGCTGGTGATCCAACTCGAGCGCCTGCTGACCTACCCGATGGTCGAGCGGCAGGTGCGCGCCGGGCAGCTGTTCCTGCACGCGTGGTACTACGTGATCGAAGAAGGACAGGTGCTGGTGCTGGACGCCGCACGCGGCGCCTTCGTGCCGCATGCCGGCCTGGGCCGGCCGGTCGATACCGCTGCCGCACCAGGCGACGTCGTTGGATCGGCGCGCAGCGACGGCGACCCGCGCGTCAACGAGATCGACGCGTCACACTGGTTCCGGATGCCCGGGCCCGCCGGCTGAGCAGCGTCTGCGCCGACGGTCGGCTGGGCCGGTGCCGCCCTGGCGCCGGATCGCATGTGCGCCGGACATGCTGCCGGCGCAGGCGTTCAGGCCGAATTGAAGTGCTCGCGGCGCCGCGCCTCGACGATGAAGTCTTCCATCTCGGGGTCGAGTGCCTGGCGTGCCATCACCATGCCGATCGGCGCCCCCTTCTCGACCACCGGCACATGGCGGAAGCCGTGCTTGTGCATCAGCGCGAGCGCCGTGCCGAAGCGTTCATCCGGTCCGAGAGTCAACGGCGCTGCCGTCATCACCTCGCTCAGGCGCGTGGTGTCGGCCGGCAGGCCGCGGGCGATCACGCGGTAGACCGCATCGCGTTCGGTGAAGATGCCGACCAGGTGCTCGGACTCGATCACCAGCACGGCGCCGATGCCCTTGGCGGCCATCTGGCGGGCAGCCTCGATCACGGTGGTCGCAGGCGCGCACTTGAGCAGCTTGCGCTTGTTCATCACTTCCCGCAGTGGTTGGTCGTACATGGTCGATCTCCAGCGTTGATCCGGCCCGCTCGGACCGCGCGGCTGCGCAACGGGGCGCACCGGTGGCGACTGCTCGAGACGCGATCTGACGCGATCGGCCCGCGGTGCGCAATTCTTCGAAAGCAGTACAGCAGCCTTATTGCGCTACCCACGGCAGTTCGCATTGATCCGGCGCAAACGGCGGTATTCCAGTGCAGGCCAAGCTGCGCCCCTCGTGCCATTGACGACGCGCGACCGCACGCGCTTGCCCATGAACGTTGCCACGATCGAGAGCCCCGCCGCACCGGCCGCCGCGCTGCCGGACCTGCCGCCGCTGAAACTGGCCGGCCGCACGGTGCTGCCGATCGTCCAGGGCGGCATGGGGGTCGGCATCTCCGGCCATCGACTGGTCGGTGCCGTGGCGAGCTGCAACGCCACCGGCACGCTGTCGGCGGCCGATGCCCGGCGCGCCCACCCAGACCTGATGGAACGCACGCGCAACGTCGGTACCGACGCCGCGGCGAAGAAGTTCATCAACGACGTCAACCTCGAGGCACTCGACCGCGAGATCCGCGCCTCCAAGGCGATCGCTGCGGGCCGCGGCCTGGTGGCCGTCAACGTCATGCGGGCGGTGGCCGACTACGCGCGGCTGGTGCGCCAGGCCTGCGAGAGCGGCGCCGACGTGATCGTGGTCGGCGCCGGCCTGCCGCTCGACCTGCCCGAGCTGACCGCCGATATTCCGCAGCGTGGCGATCTGCCGATCCTGTCGGATGCGCGCGGCATCTCGCTGGTGCTGAAGAAGTGGGAACGCAAGGGCCGCCTGCCGGATGCCGTCGTCATCGAGCACCCGAAGCATGCCGGCGGCCACCTGGGCGCGGCGAAGATCGCCGATCTCGACGATCCGCGGTTCGACTTCGAAAACGTGCTGCCCGAGACCTTGGCGCTGCTGCGTGCGATGGGCGTGGCCACGGCACGCATTCCGCTGATCGCGGCTGGCGTCATCGATCGCCGCGAAGCTCGGGCCCGGTCATGGCCCTCGGCGCCGCGGCGGTCCAGGTCGGCACCGCCTTCGCGGTGACCGAGGAAGGCGACGCCCACCCCGAGTTCAAGCGCGTGCTGGCCGGCGCCCAGCCGGAAGACATCGTCGACCTTCAGATGAGCGCCGGCCGGGCCTGCCGGCGCGCGCGGTGCGCGACGCCGTGGCCGCGCAAGCCGGACTGGAAGGATCGAAGGCAAGCTGCAGGCCAAGGTGGCCGCGCGCAACGCGCCGCGCGCCCGCTGCACCATGGTGTTCGACTGCCTGGCCCAGTGCGGCTTGCGCGACGGCATCGCCCGCTTCGGCCAGTTCTGCATCGACAATCAGCTGGCGGCGGCGCTGCGCGGCGACGTCAAGGCCGGGCTGTTCTTCGCGGTGGCGTTGCGCCGCTTCCGTTCGGCAGCCACATCGCCGGCGAAGCGATCGTATTGCTCCGCCCTCCGGCGCGGGTTGCCGCGCTGACGCCGGCGCCGACCGCGCTCGGCGAGGCCGCGCAGGCGACCTGAGCCGCACGCGGCACTTGAGTCGCCCACGCCGCGTGCCAGAAGCGGCCTGCGCGACGCACGCCTCGGCACGTGATCGCCGATGCACGGGGCGCCTTCAAGCCGCCGCCGGTTGATGCCGCTCAAACACGATCCGGCGCAGATGCCATCAACTGTGTGTCACGCGCGGCAGATGCCATCCGCTGCGCCACGCCCGCTTCGGCCTCTCGTTCCCTGCTGCCGGTCCCGCCGATGAACGCCGTCTCCCGCATCGAATTCAGTTCCCCCTCCGCTGGCTACGACCAGCCGCTCGAGATGTGGATCGACTGCCACAAGCGCATCGCGCGCATGAACGCGCTGCTGCAGCGGCTGGTGGATCACCTGAAGGACCACGCCGTGGACAAGCACGCCAGCGTGACCGCCACCTCGATCCGCCGCTACTTCGACGAAGCGGCGCCGCGCCACCACGACGACGAGGAAGTCGATCTGTTTCCGCGCCTGCTGGAGCGGCTGCGCGCGCAGGGCAATGCCGAGGCCACGCAGTCCCTCACCCAGGCCATCGAAACACTGCTGTCCGACCACGCCGAGATGCACGACCTCTACCAGGTGGTGCGGGCCCAGCTGCAGCAGGTCGAGGCCGGCCAGGACCCGCACTTCGACGACACCCAGATCATGCTGTTCGTGACGCGCTACCGCGCGCACATCGAGGTCGAGGACACGGTGATCGCGCCCGCGCTCAAGCGCGCACTCAAGGCCAAGGACCTGAAGGAAATCAGCCGCGCGATGGCGGCCCGCCGCGGTGTCGACTGGGACGCGATCGTCGCCAGCACGAAAAAGTAGGCATCGGCACCCGGCGCCGGCAAAGAGCGCCGCGACCTTGCCGTGCCGGCAGCCGCACCGTTCGCGGTCCGGGCGGTCGCGGCCCTCGATCCGCTATCGCGGCGACGAGCGCAGGCCGTAGGCCTGGCCGTTGACGATCAGGTACTCCACCCGCATCAGTTTGGGCTTTCCCGGCACACCGCTGTAGCCGATCAATTCGATCCGGTCACCCGCCTTCAGCGGCGCCACCTGCCACGCCTCCATGCGCGACAGCGGCGCGAACTCCACTTCCCAGTCACCCGCCGCGGCCGGCGGCAACTGGGTCTTGCCGACGATGGCCGCGCCGTCCACGTTCTGGCTCTGCGCCGGCATCTTGCGCTGCGCCAGGTCACCCGGCAGCTTCAGCGCCGGCGCCACCTCGACCACCGCTTCGGCATGCGGGTTGCGCCACTGCACGCTCTTGATGCGGCCTTCGATGTACAGCGGCTGGTCCTGGTTGAAGCTGGACCAGCCGTGATGCGCCACCGCGGGCAGCGCGGCCGCCGCCAGCGCGGCGGCGAGGATGAATCGACGATGCATTGGAACACTCCTAGACGTAGGCAATCATGCGGCCGGCGCTGATCACGCCGAGCCAGAGCAGCAGCGAAAGCGCCGCCTGCATCTTGGCGATGGCATCGGGGCGTGCCAGCGACCCGCGTGCATGGAACACCAGCATGTTGACGGCCGCCACTGTGATCAACCCGAGTTTGACCACGAACGCGCGATTGCCGATGTAGCCGGCAGCATCCGACAGGAACAACAGGCTGCCGCTGACGACGATCACCGCGAACGCGGTCACGCCGATCGCCGCGCCGAGCTTGCCGAGTTCCACCAGCGGCAGCGCGCGCCGCAGGCCGAACACGCGCAACTCGACCGTCAGCACTGACCCGATCATCGCCGCGAAGGCCGCGATGTGGACGATCTCCAGCAGCGGAAACGCCCACACCGATTCGCGGATCGCGACTGCCAGTGGCAGGCGGTCCAGCACCGCGAGCGGCGCGACGATCGACGGTGCCACCGTCTAGCGCCGCCGCCCGCCCAGCAGCGAGCCCAGCACGCCGCGCGTGATCTCGCGCGCGATCGAGCTGCCGACCGAGCGCGCCGCGCTCTTGGCGAGCGCATCGACCACGCCTTCGCGGCGGCCACCGCGCGGGCCGGTGGAGCCGAACAGGATGTCGCCCAGGCCGCCCATCATGCCGCCGCCTTCGGCGGGCGCCGGCTGACCCTTGGCCACGCCCTCGGGCCGACCGCGCATGCCGCCGGTTTCCGTCGGCGCGGTTTCGGCGCGCTGCTTGAGCTTCTCGAACGCGCTCTCGCGGTCGATCGCATTCTCGTACACGCCAGCGACCACCGAGCCCTTGATCAGCGCCTGGCGATCGTCGGGCGTGATCGGGCCGATCTGGCTCGCCGGCGGGAAGACGTAGGCGCGCTCGGTGATGCTGGGCGTGCCCTTCTCGTCGAGCAGCGAGACCAGCGCCTCGCCCACCGCCGAGTTCGGTGATCGCCGCCTCGATGTCGATCTTCGGGTTCGGGCGCATGGTCTCGGCCGCCGCCTTGACCGCCTTCTGGTCGCGCGGCGTGAAGGCGCGCAGCGCGTGCTGGACGCGGTTGCCGAGCTGGCCGAGCACCGTCTCGGGAATGTCGAGCGGGTTCTGGGTGACGAAATACACGCCGACGCCCTTGGAGCGGATCAGCCGCACCACCTGCTCGATCTTCTCCAGCAGCGCCTGCGGCGCGTCGTTGAACAGCAGGTGCGCCTCGTCGAAGAAGAACACCAGCTTCGGCTTGTCGCGGTCGCCGACCTCGGGCAGCTGCTCGAACAGTTCGGACAGCAGCCACAGCAGGAAGGTGGCATAGAGCCGCGGCGTAGTTCATCAGCTTGTCGGCGGCGAGGATGTTGACCACGCCGCGGCCGTCGCGTCGGTCTGCATCAGGTCGTCGATGTCGAGCATCGGCTCGCCGAAGAACTTCTCGCCGCCCTGCTGCTCGAGCTGCAGCAGCCCGCGCTGGATCGCGCCGATCGACGCCGGCGAGATGTTGCCGTACTGGGTCTTGAACTGCGCGGCGTTGTCGCCGACGAACTGCAGCATCGCGCGCAGGTCCTTCAGGTCGAGCAGCAGCAGGCCGTTGTCGTCGGCGATCTTGAAGGCCAGCGTGAGCACGCCTTCCTGGGTGTCGTTGAGGTCGAGCAGGCGCGCGAGCAGCAGCGGCCCCATGTCGGAGACGGTGGCGCGCACCGGATGGCCCTGCTCGCCGAACACGTCCCAGAACGCGACCGGGCAGGCGCGCGCATGCGAGCTCGGCGAGCTCCAGCGCTCTCCAGACGCGCTCTGCATCTTGTCGCTGAGCGTCGCCGGCCTTGCGCGATGCCGGACAGGTCGCCCTTGACGTCGGCCATGAACACCGGCACGCCGATGCGCGAGAACTGCTCGGCCAGCACCTGCAGGGTCACGGTCTTGCCGGTGCCGGTGGCGCCGGTGATCAGGCCGTGGCGGTTGGCCAGCGCGGGCAGCAGCGCGAGTTCGGTATCGCCGGCGCTTGGCGATGAGGAGCGGGGCGGCCATGGGGGTGTCCTCGTAGGATAGCGGCGTGAATAGCGCGATTAGCACGCGATTGCGTCGGCCAGCGTACGCAGTTTTGCTCACGATGCAACGCCTTCGCAACCGCTATCGCGCGCACGAGCAGCCATGGCCGGTCATTCCAAGTGGGCCAACATCCAGCACCGCAAGGGGCGCCAGGACGCCAAGCGCGGCAAGGTCTTCACCAAGCTGATCAAGGAGGTCACCGTCGCGGCGAGGCTGGGCGGCGGCGACCCGTCGATGAACGCGCGCCTGCGCCTGGCGATGGACAAGGCGCAAGGCGGCCAACATGCCCAAGGACAACGTCGAGCGCGCGATCAAGCGCGGCACCGGCGAGCTCGAGGGCGTGAGCTACGAGGAGATCCGCTACGAGGGCTACGGCATCGGCGGCGCGGCGGTGATGGTCGACTGCCTGACCGACAACCGCACGCGCACGGTCGCCGAGGTGCGCCACGCGTGGCCAAGCACGGCGGCAACCTCGGCACCGACGGCTCGGTGGCGTTCCTCTTCAAGCACTGCGGCCAGTTCCTGTTCGCGCCGGGCACCTCGGAGGACAAGGTGATGGAAGCCGCGCTCGAGGCCGGGGCCGAGGACGTGATCACCAGCGATGACGGCTCGATCGAAGTGACCTGCGCGCCGGGCGACTTCCCGGCGGTCAGCGCGGCACTCGATAAAGCGGGCCTGAAGCCCGAGATGGCCGACGTCACGATGAACGCCGACGAACGCGATCGCCGCTCGCGGGCGAGGACGCGCAGAAGATGCAGAAGCTGCTCGACATCCTCGAGGCCCTCGACGACGTGCAGGACGTCTACACGACCGCGGCGATCGAATGAAGGTTCTGGTGATCGGCGGCGGCGGCCGCGAGCATGCGTTGGCCTGGCGGCTCGCCGAGTCGCGGCGCGTGCAGCTGGTCTACGTGGCACCGGGCAATGGCGGCACGGCGCGCGACCGGCGGCTGAAGAATGTCGCCGATCACCGAAGCCGAGCTGAACTCCGCCGATTTCGTCGCTGCGCGAGAAAATTGATCTGACGGTGGTCGGCCCCGAAGCGCCGTTGGCGGCCGGCACGGTCGATGTGTTCCGCGCCCGCGGGCTGCGCATCTTCGGCCCCACGAAAGCCGCGGCGCAGCTCGAATCGAGCAAGGACTTCGCCAAGGCGTTCATGCAGCGCCATGGCATTCCCACCGCCGAGTACCAGACCTTTACCGAGGCCGTGGCCGCGCGCGACTACGTGAGCCGGCGCGGCGCGCCGATCGTGATCAAGGCCGATGGCCTGGCCGCCGGCAAGGGCGTGGTGGTGGCGCAGTCCGTGGCCGAGGCGCACGCCGCGATCGACGACATGCTGGGCGACGACGCGGCGCGCTTTGGCGAGAGCTCCGGCGGCGCGCGTGCGTGATCGAGGAATTCCTCGCCGGCGAGGAAGCCAGCTTCATCGTCACGAGCGACGGCCGCCACGTGCTGGCGCTCGCCACCAGCCAGGACCACAAGCGGCTGCGCGACGGCGACCAGGGCCCGAATACCGGCGGCATGGGCGCCTACTCGCCGGCGCCGGTGGTCACGCCGGAACTGCATGCGCGCGTGATGCGAGAAATCATCCTGCCGACGATTCACGGCATGGCGGCCGACGGCATCCCCTACACCGGGTTCTTGTACGCCGGGCTGATGATCGATGCCGACGGCCAGGCGAAGACGCTCGAATTCAACTGCCGGATGGGCGACCCGGAGACGCAGCCGATCATGCTGCGGATGAAGTCGGATCTGGTCGAACTGCTCGAGCACGCAATCGACGGCACGCTCGACCACGCCGAGGTGACCTGGGACCGCCGCACCGCGCTCGGCGTGGTACTGGCCGCGGCCGGCTACCCCGACGAGCCGCGCAAGAACGATGCGATCACCGCCCTGCCCGCCGACGCCGATGACTGCGTGGTGTTCCACGCCGGCACGCAACTCGTCGAAGGCGGGCTGCGCACCACGGGCGGCCGCGTGCTGTGCGTGACCGCGCTCGGCGACAGCGTGCGCGCCGCACAGAAGCGCGCGTACGAGGCGGTCGCGCAGGTGCGCTTCGACGGCGCGCAGTACCGGCGCGACATCGGGCACCGGGCGCTGAAGAACCGGGGCTGAAGAGGTCCTGCCGGGCGGTCGCGGCGTCGGTTGCACGCGACGCTTGGTGCGTCGCGTCGTCGGTCGATCGGCCATGCTGGGACGGATGACGCACAATCCGCCCCTTCGTCGCTCTGCCGCCCGCCATGCCCGCTCCCTACACCGTCGAACAACACATCGCGCTCAAGCGCGTGGCCTCGATCGCGCCTGCGCCTGACGGCACCTGGCTCGCCCTGGTCGTGCAGCGCCTCGATCTCGACGGCGCCAAGTACGTCTCGGACCTGTGGAAAGTGCCCACCGACGGCGGCCCTGCCGTGCAACTGACGCGCGGCGACTGCAAGGACGTCGCACCCTGCTTCCGCCACGACGGCGCACTCGGCTTCCTGTCCAACCGCAAGCCCAACGACGTCAAGCCGGACGAGGACGCCGAGAAGCGGATGCAGGTCTGGCTGCTGCCCGCCGCGGGCGGCGAGCCGCAGCAAATCACCGACGAGCCGCTCGGTGTCGAGGCCTTCAAGTTCGCTGCGCGCGCCGACCGCATGGTGCTGTTCACCCCGGTGATCGCCGGCGTGCCGCACGACAAGCAGCGCGAGACCGCCGCCGAGAGCGCGAAGAAGGGCCCGAGCGTGCGCCGCTACTCGCGCCAGCCGGTACGCCACTGGGACCACTGGCTGCACCAGAACCCCGAGCGCGAAAACACCCACCTCATCGTCTGCGACGCCTCGGGCAAGAACCGCGAAGACCTGACGCCCGAGGTCACGCGCGAGTTCTCGATCGAGCCGCATCTCGATTTAAGCGCCGACGGCCGGCGCGTGCTCGCCAGCTGGGCCACCCCCGGCAGCGACCGCGAGGAGGACTCGCATCTGCTGCTGATCGATCTCGCCAACACGGCGCGCCTGCTGGTGCCGCAGCCGGCCAACAGCAACACCGACAGCGCGCTGTTCTCGCCCGACGGCACGACGATCGCCGCCATCCGCGCGACCCGCTCGCCGAAGTTCGTGATGCGGCCGACGCTGACGCTGATCGACGCCGCGACCGGCAGCGCGCGCGAGCTGGCGCGCGACTGGGATCGCTGGCCGAATCTGTCCGACTGGTCGGCCGATGGCCGGTCGCTGATCGTCACCGCGGACGACGACGGCCTGGTGCCCATGTTCGCGATCGACGCATCCTCCGGCGCCGTGCGGCCGCTGACCTCCCGTGCTGCCGGCGGCTCGCACAGCAACGTGCAGGCACTGGTCGACGACCGCGTGGCATGCATCCGCTCCACGCTGCTCGACGCGCCCGAGTGCTTCGTGGTCGATGCGGCGGCGGCCCCTGCCGAAGGTGCCGCGCCGACACCCCTGGCGCGCCTGTCGGGCTTCACGCCCGCGCACGCGTGGGCCGAATGCGAGAGCATCGTCACCCGCTCGACCGATGGCACGCCGATCCAGAGTTGGATCACGCGGCCGAAGGGTGCGAAGAACGCACCGACGCTGCTGTGGATCCACGGCGGTCCGATCGGCATGGGCGGCGACGGCTGGCACTGGCGCTGGAATGCGCTGCTCGCCGCGGCGCAGGGCTACGCGGTCGTGCAGCCCAACCCGCGCGGCTCGACCGGCTTCGGCCAGACCTTCGTGCAGGGCATCTGGGGCAATGTCTGGGGCGACCAGTGCTACCAGGACCTGATGGCGGTCACCGATGCGATCGAACAGCGGCCGGAGGTGGATCGCACGCGCGTGATGGCGATGGGCGGCAGCTTCGGCGGCTACATGACCAACTGGATCGGCACACAGACGCAGCGCTTCCGCTGCCTGATCACGCACGCCAGCATCGTCACGATGGCGCAGTTCACCGGCACCACCGATCACCCGGCGTGGTGGTACCTGGAGATGGGCGGCGAGGATCCCTATGCCGACCCGGCCAGCTACGACCGCTACGCGCCGATCCGCTACATCAAGAACTGGAAGACGCCAGCGTTGATCATTCACGGCGAACTGGACTACCGCTGCCCGATCGGCGAGGGATTGAACCTGTTCGAGGCACTGCAGTACCACGGCGTCGACAGCGAACTGGCAATCTTCCCCGACGAGAACCACTGGATCCTTAAGCCGCGCAACATCGTCGCCTGGTACGACAGCGTGCTGGGCTTCCTCGGCAAGCACATGGCCTAGCCGTCGTTCCCGCACAGGCGGGAACCCAGCGGCTTTCCCACTTCGGCGAACGACACCAGGTCTCCGCATTCGCGGGGACGACACAAGATGACCGACACCTTCATCGACAGCCAATCCGTCCGCGAGTACCTGCTCGGCCTGCAGCAGCGCATCGTGAGCAAGTTCGAGGCACTCGACGGCAAGCCATTTCAGCGCGATGCGTGGGAGAAGCCGGCCGACGCGCCGCTCGGCGGCGGCGGGCTGACGCGCATCATCGAAGAGGGCAACCTGCTCGAGCGCGGCGGCGTCGGCTTCTCGCACGTGCTCGGCAAGAAGCTGCCGCCGTCGGCCACCGCGCAGCGGCCCGAACTCGCCGGCCGCGGTTTCGAGGCGATGGGCGTATCGCTGGTGTTCCATCCGCGCAATCCGTACGTCCCGACGGTACACATGAACGTGCGCTTCTTCATCGCCCGCGCTCAGGAAAGCGCGAAGCGCTCCGATCACCACCCCTCGCCCCTGGGCGAGGGGCAAGGGGGAGTGGGAGAGCCCGATAGGGTGGCCCGCCACCAGACATCGGCGCAAAGCGCCGATGTCTGGTGGTTCGGCGGCGGCATGGACTTGACGCCCTACTACGCCACCGAAGAAGACGCCCGCCACTTCCACGCCACCTGCAAGCAGGCGCTCGAACCCTTCGGCGCCGACAAGCACGCGCGCTTCAAGAAGTGGTGCGACGAGTACTTCTTCCTGAAGCACCGCAACGAGCCGCGCGGCGTCGGCGGCGTGTTCTTCGACGACTTCCACGAGCTCGGCTTCGACGACAGCTTCGCGATGATGCGCGCGGTCGGCGACGCCTTCCTCGACGCCTATGTGCCGATCGTCGAGCGTCACCGCGACCGCGACTACGGCCCGCGCGAGCGCGAGTTCCAGGCCTACCGGCGCGGCCGCTACGTCGAGTTCAACCTCGTGTTCGACCGCGGCACGCTGTTCGGCCTGCAGTCGGGGGGGCGCACCGAATCGATCCTGATGTCGCTGCCGCCGAAGGTCGAGTGGAAGTACGACTGGCATCCGCAGCCCGGTACACCCGAGGCGCGCCTGTACTCCGACTTCCTGCGGCCGCGCGATTGGACCTGAAACGCATGATGGGTGATGCGGCCTGCGGCTTCGGTGATGGATGATGCGCACATCGCGGCAGTCCTCATCGTCGCCAGCGCAGCCGGCCTCAGCTGCCGCACAGCGGCGATCATCCGACATCGAACCGATCGGGCTCCTCGGCGGCAGCTTCGATCCGGTCCACGTCGGCCATCTGCAACTGGCGCGCGATGCACGCGACCGGCTCGGCCTCGCCGAAGTTCGCCTGATCCCCGCCGCGCAGCCCTGGCAAAAGGGCCCGATCACCGATGCCGCGCAGCGCGCGCACATGGTGGCGCTGGCGATCGCGGGCGAACGCGGCCTGGCGCTCGACATGCGCGAGATCGAGCGCGGCGGGCCGAGCTACACGATCGACACGCTGCGCGCGCTGCGCGCGAGCCTCGGCCCCGCGCGACCGCTGGTCCTGGTGATCGGCGCCGACCAGATGGCGCGCCTCGACACCTGGCGCGAATGGCAGGCGCTGCTCGACTATGCGCACCTCGCCGTCGCCCATCGCAACGCCAGTCCGCCGGCGCTGAACCCGACGCTTCGTGCGTTCGCCGAGGCACACCACGCCGAATCCGCTGCGCTGCACGCCCGTCCGCACGGCGCCGTCGTCGACCTGCCGATGACGCCGGTCGATGCCGCAGCCACCGCGATCCGCGCGCTGCTGTCCGCACCGCCGTCACCGGCGCGCGAGGCGCGGCTACGCGCGCTCGTGCCGGCCCCGGTGCTGCTCTATATTCGCCAGCAGGGGCTGTATGCACCCCCTGCCCGACTCGCCGCGCGAGAGAAAGAGAAACCCGAGTTGATGGATCTACAGAAACTGCAGCGCCTCGTCGTCGAGGCGCTGGAAGACGTCAAGGCGCAGGACATCCTGGTGTTCAACACGGTCGGACTGTCCGACATGTTCGACCGCGTGATCCTCGCCAGCGGCACCTCCAACCGCCAATCGCGCGCGCTGGCCTGGAGCGTGGTGGAAAAGGTCAAGCAGGCCGGCGGCCAGGTGGTCAGCGTCGAGGGCACCGATCCGGGCGAGTGGGTGCTGGTGGACCTTGGCGACATCGTCGTCCACATCATGCAGCCGGCCATCCGCGAGTACTACGGACTGGAAGAGATGTGGGGTGCGAAGCCGGTCAAGGTCAAGCTCGCCGCGCAGCTGCGCGGCAATCGGCCCGACCGCGACGAGCTGCCCGCGGCATCGCCTGAAAGCGACGCAGGAGCCGCCAGCCCGTCGGCGGCGCGCGCGCTGGCCGCCGCGCCCGTCACGCCGGTGGCTGCCACGCGCAAGCGCGCGGCCAGCAAGGCGCCTGTCGCAAAGAACGCGGCACGCAAGACGACGGCCCGCCCGTCGGTCAAGCCCAGTACGAAGGCGGTGAAACCCGCTGCAAAAGGCGCGCGGAAGGGGGCGGCGAAGGCCGCTGCGAAGCCTGCCGCGAAAGCGGCTCCGCGCAAAACGGCGGCCTTGCCACGCGCGACACCGAAAGCCGCACCGAGCAAAGTCGCCGCGCCCAAGGCCAGGACCAAAGCAGTTGCCAAGCGGACGACACCAGCCGCGTCCGCGGCGGCCAAGCCGGCTCGCAAGCCTGTAAAGAAAACCTCTGCCGCCAAACCCGCGGCGAAGTCGGTCCGGTCGGCCGCCAAGGGAAGCGCAGTGGGCAGGAAGCCTGTCCGCCCGGCATCCGCTGCCGCGAAGAAGCCGACCGCAGCGAAGAAGTCGGCCACAAAGAAGTCGGCGATCGGGAAGCCGGCGGCAAAGAAGGCGACCCCACGCCGCGCGGTCGCTCGTTGACGGCGGTCAGACCGACGCGGTGAAGCTCACCATCGTCGCGGTCGGCCAACGCCAGCCCGCCTGGGTCAACCAGGCCGTGGCCGATTACCTCGGCCGCTTTCCGGCCGACTTCAGCGTCACGCTGAAGGAAATCAAGCCCGAGCCGCGCAATGGCGCGCCGGTCGAGCGCCTGCTGGCCGGCGAGGCCGAGCGGCTGCGCGCGGCGATCCCATCCGGCAGCCTGGTGGTCGCACTGGACGAGCGCGGCAAGGACTGGACCACCGCGCAACTGGCTACGGCCATCGGCACCTGGCGCGATGCCGCCGAGAGCGTGGCCTTCGCCATCGGCGGCCCGGACGGACTCGCACCGGAGTTCAAGCGCAGCGCGCGCGTTCTGCTGCGCCTGTCGTCGCTGACGCTGCCGCACGCCCTGGCGCGCGTGCTGCTGACCGAGCAGGTGTATCGGGCCTGGTCACTGCTTGCCGGCCATCCGTATCACCGCGTCTGAATGGCGCCGCGCACCGCGCCAGGCCGGTCAGGGCGTGCCGCGCAAATGCACGGTGATTCACCGCCCCGTCCGGCGCTCGAGATCGGCACCGATGGCCTACGCTGAGCGGTCCCGCTAACCTCTCCCCATGGCCGATCTCTACCTCGCCTCGCGCAGCCCGCGCCGCCGTGAACTGCTCAAGCAGATCGGCGTGCGCTTCGAGCCGCTGCTGATCCGGCTGGCGAGCCCGCGCGCGGTCGACGTCGATGAGTTGCAGCACGCCAACGAGCCGGCCGATCGCTACGTCGAGCGCATCGCGCACGAAAAGGCCGAGCACGGCGTGCAGGTGCTGACGCTGCGCTCGATGCTGCCCAAGCCGGTGCTGGCCGCCGACACCGTGGTCATCCTCGACGGCGAAGTCCTGGGCAAGCCGGCCGACAAGGCGCAGGCGACGGATTTCCTCCGGCGCCTGTCGGGCCGCACGCACGAAGTGCGCACGGCGGTCGCACTCGGCCTGACCGGTGGCGGCACCTTCGGCGCGAACGCCCGGGTGCTGCGTGCGGTGTCGGTCTCCTCCGTCACGTTCCGTGCGCTCGAAGCGAGCGAGATCGAGCGCTACCTGGCCACCGGCGATCCGTTCGACAAGGCCGGCGGCTATGGCATCCAGAGCCTGGCCGCGGTGTTTGTCGAGCGCCTGGAAGGCAGTTACACGGGCGTGATGGGCCTGCCGTTGTTCGAAACCGCGCAGTTGCTCAAGCAGGCCGGCGTGTCGGTGGTCTGAGGACGGCGATCCGCACGCGGCCGACGCCGTGCAGCCCGCCGCGCACGCTGCTGTGCGCGAACCGCGGGCGCCCTATTTGCCCGAAGTAAACAGCGGCGCGTCAGCCTTCGGTTGCGGCCGCGGCGGCGGCGGCTTCGGTCGGTTGACCGGCGGCTCCGGCCGCGCCCCCGGCGGTCGATGCGGTGGCCGCGCCCCGCCCGGATACCCGTAGGCCGGGACGTACACCTCCTGCACCACGACTTCCGGCGGCTTGGCCACGCGGGCGCGATCGCGCGCACGCAATTCCTCGTTCTCGCGCTCCAGTTGCTGGATGCGCTGCTGCTCGTCGCGCTCGCGCAACCGCTGCATCTCGTCCTTCGAGATACCCGGCACCACGCTCAGACTGCCGGCGCTTTCGCTGACCGTGCGCGCGCTCTTGGCTCGCGCCGGCGGCGGACGGTCGCCGTAGTTGACCACGCCGTTTTCGTCGACCCAGCGGTACATCTGGGCGCCCGCCGCAGGCGCCAGCGCGCACAGGGCGGCGCCCAGCAGCAGTGCAATCGATGCATGTCTCATGGCCAAGCCACGATGCCGGGCACGCCGCACCCTGTCAACGCCGCAAGCCGCCGTCCGTCGCGCGACTCAGCGTTCAGCAAGCAACTCGCAACACGTGGTTACCGCCGTCGCGCGGCACTTACCCGCAGTCGCGCGCGCCGCGTGCACGATGCGCTCCATTGCGCCACCCCCGGATCCGCCCATGTCGAACCGTCTGCTGTTGCACCGCCGTGCCGCCCTCGCGCTGGTGATATCGCTCGCCGGCGTGCTCGGCGCGCCCGGCGCTACCCGCGCTGCGGACCCGGCCAGCGATGCCACGACCGGTCCGTTCCGCGTCGACGTCAGCGACACCTCCTGGACCGACCCCACCCGCGATCGCACCCTGGCGCTGCGTATCCGCCTGCCCGAGGCTGCTGGTGCGCGGCCGGTCGTGCTGTTCTCGCACGGGCTCGGCGGTTCGGTCGACGGCGGCCGTTTCTGGGGCGAGCACTGGGCCAGCCACGGCTTCGTCGTGATCCACCTGCAGCATCCGGGCAGCGACGCCGCCGTCTGGCAGGACGCCCGCCAACCGGCGCGCGCACTGAAGCAGGCCGCGGGTCGCGAGCAGTTCAACGCGCGCGTGCTCGACGTCAAGTTCGTGCTCGACGAGTTGCAGCGTCGCCAACGCGCCGGTGATGCCTTCGCGCTGCGCCTCGACCTGGCCCGCATCGGCATGTCTGGCCACTCGTTCGGCGCGGTTACCACGCAGGCGCTCGCCGGCCAGCGCTTCGATGTGCCTGCCCGGTTGCGGGCGCAAGCCGATGCGCTGGCCGACGATCGGCTACGCGCTTTCGTCGCGTTCTCGCCCTCGGCCCGTACCGATGACGCGATCAGCCAGTTCCGCGCCATCACCCGGCCGTTCTTCAGCGTGACCGGCACCGCGGACGGCATGGTCGGCTTGGGGCTGGGCGTGCCGCCGCCGCGGCGCCTGCTGCCGTTCGAAGGCATGCCTGGGCCCGACGCCTACCTGCTGAACCTCGACGGCGCCGATCACATGATCTTCAATGGCGGGCCGCGGCGGCGCACCGACGGCGCCGATCCGGCGCGCGACGCGCAGCACGTGCGCCTGACGCAGGCAATGACCACTGCCTTCTGGCGTGCGCACTTGATGGACGACCCCGAGGCGAAAAGCTGGCTGCGGACGAACGCCGAGCCGGCGGTGCGCGCAGCGGGGCAGTTCAGGTTCAAGTAGCGCCGCACTCACCCCGTCGTACGCAGCCGACAGACCCAGCCGCCACGCCGCACTCGCTGACTCCGAACCTGCACGCTGGAGGGTGCCCGTCGGCGCCTTGTGCGTTGCCTCAACGCCGCCGCTCGATCGCGCCGACGACCTTCTCGAGGCGCGCGCGCTCGCGCGTGTCGGTCGAGCCGGGCAGCGCGCACCAGTCGAGCAGCAGGCGGTCGGCGCGCTCGGCCTCGCCGGCCGGGCTGCGCTTGAAGCGTTCGCGCAGGTGCTTGACCTGCACGGCCAGACGCTGCGCCTGAAGATCCGGCGGGCTGGTCAGGTTGAACTGCAGCTCCAGCTCAAGCAACAGATCGCGGCGCGCATCCGCGCTGTCCTCGATCCGGTCGCGGTGGTCCCAGCGCGCATCCTCGTCGGCGAGCGCGGCGATGGCCGCGTCGCGCCGAGCCGCGAGCCTGGCCTCCCAGGCTGGATCGATCCCGGATAGCGCGGCCCAGCGCGCACCCAGCGCCTCGACCGGCGCGGCCAGGTCAGCCGGCGGGGTCTCGCCGGCCACCAGGTCATCCAGTTCATCGCACAACCAGGTCTTATCCAGCAGCGCCCGCCACACCGCCGCTTCCTGCGCTTGCGCGCGGCGCTTGAGCGATTCGTCGAAGCTGCTGCGCGCCGCGCGGAAACGGCTCTCGAGCGCGGCCGGGGCCGGCCCGCCATCGGCCTGCGCCGCGGTCCATTGCTCGCGCAGTTCACGAAGGCGCTGGCGCACCTGGGCCTCGTCGAGATCGGTCGCCTGCACCGCCTGTTCCGCCTTCTCGCACAGCGCCTCGAGCGCACGGCGCTGCGCGCTCTTCTGCTGATCGGCGTCCTTACGCACGTTCTTGCGCGCGTCGAACACGGCATTGCACGCGGTGCGGAAGCGCTCCCACAGCACGCGCTCGTCACGCTGCAGCAGCGCCAGCGACTTTGCACTGGCCTGCCAGCGCGCCTGCAGATCGCGCACCGCGGCCGGCGCGTCGCGCTCCTGCGCCTTGGCAACCCAGCCCTCGGCCTCGGCGATCAGTGCCTCGCGCGCCGCCTTGGCCTCGCCGCGCGCAGTCGCGAGCGCCGTCCGCAGCGGCGCCACGGCCGCCTTTAGCTTGGCATCGAGCTTCTTCCACGCCGCCGGCTCGACGCTGCCCAGCGTGGGACCACGCCAGGCGGCATCGGTATCGCGCAGCCAGTGCTCGATTGCGCGCCAGTCGGGCGTCTCGCCGAGCAGCGTCGGCGCCTGCGCGGCCGCGGCCGCGATGAATTCGTCGCGCTGCTTGCGCGCGGCCTTGTGCTGGGCGGCCTGCTCCGCGAAGTGCTGGGCGGCCGGCGCGTAGGCCTTCTCGCACGCGCCGTCGAAGCGTTCCCACAGCGGCTTGGGCACGCCGGCGTGCTGCACGTCGAGCGCCTTCCACTCGGCGCGCAATTGCTGAACCTCACGCGCCAACGCGGCCGGCGTCAGCGTCTGCTGCGCCAGCGCTTCGGCCCGCTCGCACAGCTGGGTGCGCACGCTCTGCTGGCCGAACTTCTCCCAGCGCTCGAGGTCGCCGAGCTGCTGCACCACGCGGCTCAGGCGCTGGACGGTGGGCTTGGGCAGCAGACCTGCGCCCGGCTTCAAGGCGCGCACTTCGTCGGCGGCGGCGCGGGCGTCGTGCAATTGGCCCGCCGCGAGCGCCTGCTCGGCCGCGTGCAAGGCCGCATGCAGGCGATTGCGCGTGCTGCCCTGGGCATCCTGCTCGGCGCGCGCGTGGGCGCTGCGTCGCTGCTCGATGGTGGCGATCGCCGCCTCGAAACGCTGCGCCAGTGCCGCCGTGCGCGCGGCGCCATCCACGGTCTGCCAGCGCGCAGGCAGCTGGGCATCGTCGATCGAGGTGCCGGCGGCAAGTTCCTCGGCTTCGGCGACCAGGGCTTCAGCGGCCACCAGCGCGGGCGCCGCGGCTTCCCAGGCGGCAAGCCGCTGCTCCGCCGGCGCCAGCCGCGCCAGCGCCGACGCGTCGTCGGCCTGGGTCGCCTCGGCTTGCAGTGCCTGCAGTTCTTCGCGCAGCACCGGCAGCGCCGCCGCCGGCGGTGGCGCCGGCAGCGATGCCAGCCAGGCATCGAGCCGGTGTTCGAGCCGCACGTGCGCCTGCTGGGCCAGTCGTTCCTGCTCGAAGCGCGCCTGCATCTGGCGGCCGATCGCCTCCCAGCGCGCTTGCCGCTCGCCGTCCTCGCCCAGATGCAGTGCACGCCAGCGCCGATCCAGTTCGACGGCCGCCATCACGATCGCACCCGGCTGCGCCACCAGCGCGGCGGCCTGCGCCAGCAGCTCGTCGGCGGTGGCCGCATCGCGCGCGCGCTGGGCGATGCGGTCCAGCCGCTGACGGGCCAGCCGTGCCACGCCGCGGTCCTTCTCCTTGGCGGCCTCGTACAGCCGGCGCAGCGCCTGCGGTTCGTGGACGCGCTCGGCCGCAGCCTGCCGCTGCGGCGCATGGGTGGCAGCCAGCGCGATGTCGACCAGCCGCCCCTGATCGACCATGCCGTCGAGTGCGGCTCGTTGCCGATCGGGATCCGCGCCGTGCTGCGCGATCCCGGCACGGACATCGTCGGTGCAATGCGGTGCGGCCAGCACGCGCGCCACGGCCGCCGCATCGGGCAGGGTCGCCAGCAGGCGGCCGAGCGCGGCGCCGATCACAGCGCACACGGCAGGGTCAGCCTCGGCCTGCAGCGCAGTCTCGAGCGCGCCGGCATCGGCACAGCGGCCGGCGGCGGCGCTGCGCACCTCGGGCGCGGGATCGGACGCCAGCAGGTCGGACAGCGCCTTCGCGTCCGGAGCCAGTTGGGCGATACCGAGCACGCGTTGCGCGGCGTCGGGGTGTTGATGAAGGGGGGCGCCGAAGAGCTTGTTGAGCACGATGCGAGGACAGGCTGAGATGAGAACGCCGCAAAGGCGTCGGGAGCGCGATTGTCGCGCCACGGCGGGCACGGGCAACGAACGCGGCAGGTGGCCGCAGGCGACGGCGCGCGCAAATCGCCGGCGCCGGCCCGGTCGCGCCGCGTCGACACAAGTCTGCTTGTACCGGAAACTGCGGCGTGCGTGCTTGCCCGGCCGGGCATCGCGGCCGGATCGGGCGCCGGCAGCGCGATGAGCGTCGCGCGGGCGGCACAGCGCCCGGCGCGGGGAACGGCCAGACCGGTTGCATTGCGGGGCTGCCGAGGTGCCGTGCAAGGCGCCTGGCCTGCGGCCGGCGGGCACCGGTAAGGCGACAGCGACGGATGGGCGGCGATTGGGAGGCAGCGGGCGGCGTGGTCCACCGCGTCGGTGCGCGTGCAAGTGGCTTCGCCTAGCCGCGCCGTGGCCGCAGCACCCGTGACCCCGTGCTTTCCCGCGGACCCCATACAGCGGCGGCACCTGATTGCACACGGACGATCAAACTCCCACGCGTGTCGCCCGACCCGTCGAACATGGTGCCGTCCGATGAAACCGAACCCGCCAAATAACGATGCCTTGCCTGAACCTGCAGTGACCCACACGTCGGACGCCGAAGACGAGCGCGCGCTCGCGCGCTACCGCTACCTGCTGAAGACAGCACCGCCGGAGTCGATCGAGCGGGCGCACGCCGAGGCGATCGCCCGCCTCACCCCCGCGCAGCGTCAGTTATTGCTGCAACAGGTCGGCGCCATGCTGCCGCCGTACGAGCGCGCGCTGGCTGGGCCGGCCAACGCGACGCCACAGGGCATTGCGCGCCTGATCACACGCGCCGAGATGCGGCAACCGGGCCTGACTGAGCGGATGCTCGCCGCAGTGCCCGTGGTCGGCGCGCACGGCGGCCGGCGACAGGGCAGCGTGCTGGGCGCCTCGCTACTGGGCAGCGTGGTCGCGGGCAGCGTGGTCGGGGCCGTGGTCGGCAGCGCGATCGGGGGCGCCATCGGTGGCGCGCTGTTCGCCAGTGACGACCCCCCGATTACAGAGGCCGCCCTGCCGGAGGAAGTCGCGGACAGTGGCCTGGCCGCGCCGGAAGACGCCGGCGACCTCGATCTCGGCGGGCTGTTCGATGTCTAGCGCTGTGCGCAAAGCGGTCGAAAGCGGCTAGAAGCGCGACCCGGGCTGCGTGAGAAACGCCGCTTCCTCCGGCGACGAGGCGCGGCCGAGGATGGCGTTCCGGTGCGGAAAGCGCCCGAACCGCGCCACCACGTCGCGGTGCTTGATCGCCCACGCCAGCGGCGCGTCGAGCCCGTCGGCCGCCAGCTGCGTGAACAACGCGACCGCGCGGTCCTGCAGCGGCAACGACTCGGCGTGCTCGAACGGCAGGTAGACGAACCAGCGCTCGTGCAGGCCCAGCGCGCGGTCGTGTCCCGGATCGACCAGCGCCTGCGCGATCGACAACGCCTGCGCATCGCCGGCGAAGGCGCGCGGGGTGTCGCGAAAGGCGTTGCGCGTGAACTGGTCGAGCAGGACGATCTGCGCCAGCGCACCGCGCGGCGTGTCGGACCACGCGTCGAGTTCGCCGCGCAACGCGGACTCGATGAGCGCGCCGAAGCGCACAGCGATCAACGCATCGGTCGCTGGCTGCTTGGTGAACCACAGGTCGCGCGTGCAGCCGTGCTCGCCCGTGCCGGGCGCACCGAACCAGAAGTCAAGCACGTCGGCTGCGCGCGGATCGATTGCGGAATCAGCCATCGCATCAGTCATCGCATCAGTCATCGGCATCGATCAGCGACCGGAGCCTCAGGCGGCGATCAACCGCGGCGATCGTCGGCGTGACGGCGGCACCACGCGGTCGGCGACCTGGCGGCATCACGACCGCACCGGCAGCGGCGGGCAGGCGAGGTTGGGCTTCGGCCCGAAATGCGGCGCGCGACTACCCGGCGCGCCGGCGCGTTCGAGCGCGACCTCGAGCGCCTTCTCCAGCTGCCGATCGCGGCCGGCGACGGCGTCCTGCGGCGCGTTGTCGACGTCGATGTCCGGATCGGTGCCGTAGTTCTCGACCTGCCAGCCGACGTCCTTGAACCAGAACGAGAACTCCGGCTGCGTGGTCTCGGTGCCATCGACCAGCGCGTGGCGCGGCCAGATGCCGATCACCCCACCCCAGGTGCGCTTGCCGACCAGCGGCCCGAGCTTCATCAGCTTGAAGCAGTGCGAAAAGATGTCGCCGTCCGATCCCGCGTGCTCGTTGGTCAGCGCAATCACGGCGCCGGCGGGCGATTCGAGCGGATATGGCTGCGGCGGACCCCAGCGCTGCAGGTCGTAGCCAATGCGCGTGCGCGCGACCTTTTCCAGCAGCAGCTGCGACACGTGGCCGCCGCGGTTGTAGCGCACGTCGATGATCAGCGCGTCGCGGTCGCACTCGGCATTGAAGTAGCGGTGGAACTCGGCAAAGCCCGCCGACTGCATGTCAGGCAGGTGCAGGTAGCCGACGCGGCCGCCGGACTGCTCGTGCACCCAGGCGCGGTTGCGCTCGACCCACTCGCGGTAGCGCGCCGGCACTTCGTCGGCCAGCAGCGTGACCAGCACGTCGCGCGTACTGCCGTCGGGTCGCTTCAACCGCAGCTCGGCCTTGCAGCCGGCCTGGTGCACGGCATGCGCCTGCGGCGGCCGCTCGCGCGTGACCGGCTGGCCGTTGACGGCAAGCACCTGTTCGCCCGGCTGGGCCTGCACGCCGATCGCATTCAGCGGGGAGTCGGCGCTGGCGTCCCAGGCATCGCCACGCACCACATGCGCGATCTCGACGGCGCCACCCGCCAGGCGGAAGTCGGCGGCGAACTGCCCGAGCGCAACCGCCGGCGGCTTGCGATGGTCGCCGCCCATCTCGTAGGCATGCGAGGTGCCCAGTTCGCCCTGCATCTCCCAGATCAGGTCGGACAGCTCGGCGCGCGTGGCCACGCGTTCGACCAGCGGCGCATAGCGCGCATACACCGCAGGCCAGTCCACGCCCGACATGTCGGGCACCCAGAACTGGTCGCGCTGCAGGCGCCAGACTTCGCGCAGCATCTGCTTCCACTCGGCGCGCGGATCGACCGACACGCGGATGCGCGCCAGATCGAGCCAGCCGCTCTTGCGCGACGGCGCATCGTCGTCCTTGCCGTGACCGTCCTTCTCCGGCCCGGCGTGCGGATCGAGCGCGCGCAGGCGCTTGCCGGACTTGGCGAGCAGCGTGCTGCCGTCGGCCGACAGGCAGAAGCGCTCGACCTTGTCCATCAGCGGCTCGGCACGGCCGCTGTCGAAGTCGAACACCTCGAGCCGGCCCGGCCCTTCCTTGTGGCCGCCGCGTCCGTGCGCGCCCGGAATGTCGAACTGCGTCCAGAACACCTTGCCGCGGCCGGCCGTCGCGCCGGCGATCTGGCCATACAGCCCTTCGCGCACCGGAAAAGCGGCCACGCGCTGCGCGATGCGGTCGAGGTCGACCCGCAGCGCCTTCTTCTGCTCGCCCTTGCCTTGCTTCTCGGCGTCGTCGTGCGCCAGCTTCATGCCGCGCAGCGGCGGCTCGAACGGAGGCGATGCATCGGTCTGCAACGCGATCAAGTAGGGCCGTGCCGCACGCGGGAAGCTCAGTTCGAACTGCACGTTGTCGTACACCGGGTCGAAGGTGCGCACCGACAGGAAGTACAGGTAGCGCCCGGCCGGATCGAAGCTCGGCGCGTAGTCGCGGAACTCCGGCGTGGTCACGAGCGTGCGCTGGCCGCTGGCGACATGCGCCAGCTTGATCGCGCAGTGACGGCCGCTGGTCCAGAACGGATAGGCGAGCCAGGCGCCGTCCGGCGACCAGGCGAGCGACTCGGTGCGTGCCGCTTCGCTGCGGTCGAGCACGGTCAGCGCGCCGGTGGCCACGTTGCCGACCAGCACCTCGTTGCGATGGTTGGCGAGCGCGATCTGGTCACCCGCCGGCGCGGCCGCTAGCGCGATCACGCGGCCGATGTCCCAGGGCAGCGACTGCACGCTGCCATTGGCATGCACCTCGACGCGCTCCTCGCCCGAGGCATCGCTGACCACAGCCAGCCGCTGGCCGTCGGCCAGCCACTGCGCATGCCGGTGGCGCACGCCATCGGCCGTGCCGTGCTGGCGCACCGCACCTTCCCACAGCGGCAGCGTGAAGCACTTGCCGCGCGCGTCCAGCGCCACGCTGTGGCCCTGCGGATGCACTGCGAACTCGCCGAGGTGCTCGCTGGCCGGCACGAAGCGCCGAGCGGCCTGCGCGCGATGCGCGGGCACGCGCATGTCGAGCCTGCGCGTGCGATCGGTGGCCGCCTCGTACAGCCACAGTTCGGCGCCGCACTGGTAGACGATGCGCGCGCCGTCGGTCTGCGCCTCGCGCGCGTAGAACCCGGCGTGATCGGTGTGGCGACGCACGTCGCCGCCGTCCACGCGGCACGAGTACAGGTTGCCCACGCCTTCGGCATCCGACAGGTAGTACACGCGCTCGCCAAGCCACATCGGGCTCGTGATGTTGCCTGCCAGCGGCAGACGAGCGAACTCGCCGTCGCCACGCGCATCGACCCACAGGTGGCCAGCGGTGCCGCCGCGATAGCGCTTCCAGCGCGCGGGGTCGGCGGTGTTGCGGCCGATGACCTTGGGCCCGCCCAGCCCCTGCGCCGTCAACGCCAGGTGGTTCACCTGCCCCAGCGGCAGCAGGTTCGGGAGCCCCCCGTCGCGCGCGATCGTGTAGGCGCGGAAGTTGCGGAAGAACGGCTGGCCCCAGGTCGTCACGAACACGATCTCGCCGCTCTCGGTCCAGCCGCGCACATGCACGAACGGGCCGAGCCAGGTCAGGCGCCGCGCCGGACCGCCTTCGGCCGGCATCACGTAGACCTCGGGGTGCAGTTCATCGCGGCTGGCATAGGCCAGCCACTGGCCGTCGGGCGAGAGCACGGGCGTCGACGGCTCGCCGAGGCCGGCCGTGAGTCGGCGCGCCAGGCCGCCCTCGGCGGAGACGGTCCACAGGTCGTCGTCACACACGAAGACGATCGTGTTGCCGCGGATCGTGGGTTGGCGCAAGTAGCCATGATGGCTCATCGAGTCTCCTTGAACTCGGCGCTGCGTGGGCGCCGGCATTGCCTGTGATGTTCTTGCGGGTCTGTTCGCGTAGGGCTCGAGCGAGCCCCGGGGGTCGCATTACACGCGAGGTCGCAGCGGGCGTCGAGCGCGGCCCTCACTGGAGTCCGTGAGATCGGCGCAGCACAGGCGGTCGGGCCTCCGGCGCGCGGCCTCACAGGCAACTCGACCCGACTCGGCAAGGCTCGCACCGGCGCATCGAGTTGCAGCAGGCCGGTGCAATCCACCCTCGCGCGGCAGATCACGGCCTGTTCGAACGCGGCTACGTTTCAGCCACCACCCGCAACTACGCGAACTCCAGCACCACGCGCCGCGTGCGCGCGCTTTTCTTCTCGATCTTCGCCACCCTTAGCGCGCCAATCTCGCGCGTGTTGCACACGTGCGAGCCGCCGCATGGCTGCAGGTCGACGCCCTCGATGCGCAGCAGCCGCACGCGCCCGAAACCGATCGGCGGGCTGACACTCATGCTCTTGACCAGTTGCGGATTGGCGAGCATTTCCGAGTCGGTGATCCACTCACAGGCGACCGGATGCGCCTCGGCGATCAGCCGGTCGAGCCCGGCCTGCACGGTCTCCTTTTCCAGCGGCGCGGTCATTGCGAAGTCCAGCCGCGCGTAGTCGGCGGTGATCGAGCAGCCGTCGACCAGCTCCTTGACCACAGCGCACAGCAGATGGGTCGCGGTGTGCAGCCGCATGTGGCGCAAGCGGCGCGCCCAGTCGATCTCGGCCGTGACCTCGGTGCCCGGTGGCAGGCGCTCGCGCCAGGCACTGGCCGGGTCCATCACGTGCAGCGTGTCGTCCGGCGTGGCGCCGTCGCGTCGGCTCTTGCGCGCATCGAGCACGGGAATGCGTGTGCCGTCAGCCAGCAGCAGCGCGCCGCAGTCGCCCGCCTGCCCGCCGCCGAGCGGGTAGAATACGGTGCGATCGAGTTCGACCCCGTCGTCGCCGACCTGCGTGACGTGCGCGCTGCAGCTGCGCAGATAGGCGTCCGAGCGATGCAAGGCCTCGGTCATACGCTGCGATGCCGGTCGGAGCCGCGGCTCAACGCTGCGCGCTACGCGCCGCGGCAAAGGCGGACTTGCGCTTGCGCAGCCCGGCCGGACGCGGCGCGGCGCTCTCGGACGCGGGCGGGGCCGCCGCGGCAAAGTCGGCTGCGGGTGCGGACCCGGGTGCGGGCGACAGCGCGTTCGCGGCGGCGCCGTTGCGCTGCAGATGCTGGGCCGCATCGGCCAGCGCGTCGGTGGCGTCGAGCGCACGCGAAGCGAGCTTCGGGTCGGCTTCCTCGTCCCACGGCATCAGCAGCACCGCGTGCACCAGGTTTTCGAATTCAGGGCGGAAGCGGTCGATGATCGCCTGCGGGTTCTTGCAGACCTTCTTGTCGGTGATCAGGCTGAACTGCACCGCGCCGGCGTACGAGAGGATCGATACGCCCACGCCGATGTCACCCGACTGCGGCACCCAGAACATGATTTGCTTGAGCGGCGCCCCCGCCAGATAGAGCTGCTGCTGCGGGCCGGGCACGTTGGTCATCACCGCGGTGGCCTTGCGCGCCAGCAGGTCGAGCACCTGCTTCTGCACCGCGCGCGGCGCCAGGCCCGCCATGCCGAGCAGCGCCATGGCGAGCACGGCCGTGTAGCCGTTCTTGAGCTCGTCCATCCGTTGCTTGACCTCGAGCACGCGCTCGATCGGGTGCTCGATGCCGATCGGCAGCAGCAGCGGCACCAGGCCGAACTTGTTGCCAAGCGACTTGGCCTTGCCCGGCGAGCGCAGGTTCACCGGCACCATCGCGCGCAGCTCGGCGCCGGCCAGGTCGTCGCCGCGCTCGAGCAGGTAGCCACGGATCGCGCCCGAAGCGCATGACAGCAGCACGTCGTTGACCGAGCAGCCGAGCGCCTTGCCGACGATCTTCACGTCGGCCAGCGGCAGCGGCTCGGTCCAGGCCACGACTTTCGAGCCGCCCGGCCGGCCCTTGAGGCTGGTCGGCGAATCCATCTCCATCAGCGCCAACGCGGCCGCATCGCGCGACACCTGGGCAGCCATGCGCGCGTACTCGCTGGCGGCCTCGCCGGCCAGATCCGGATCTTCCAGCACCGCGCCGTACGCCTGCAGCACCCTGGTGGCGACATCGCCGGTGACGTCGATCGCGCGCACGGTGGCGTGGGTGAACGGACGCAGCCACTGCTCCCACCACTCGCGCTCCTCGGCCGGCTTCTTGCGCTCCACCGGATGCAGATGCTCCGCCGGCGAGCTGGTGGTCATCGACAGGAACACGCCGACCAGCGCGATGCCGTCGCCGATGGCGTGATGGATGCGCACGATGATCGCGTGGCCCTCGATCTTGTCGTCGCGGTAGTTCTCGACCAGATGGAACTGCCACAGCGGCTTGGTCGGATCGAGTGCCTGGCCGGCGAGTGTGGCCGCCAGCTTCTGCAGCTCGGCCTTGCCGCCGCGGCCCGGCAGGCCGATGCGGACCAGGTGGTGATCGATGTCGAAGTCCGCGTCCTCTTCCCACCAGGCGCCGGCCGCATCGTGCACGACGCGCGAGCGGAACTGGCGATACTGCAGCAGATGCGTCTCGAGCGTGCGCTTCAGGCGCGGCACGTCGCAGCGCCCCTCGAACAGATCGACCCCGACAATCATCATCAGGTTGCCGGGAGAATCCATGCGCAGCCACGCGTTGTCGACGGGCGACAGGCGTTCGCGGCGGGTTGCTGAGCGGGCCATGGGTCTCCTTCGCGCGCTGCGGTCCGGCAGGCATTCGACGACGGGCGCGCGCTGTCTGCTGTCTGTAATGGGCAGGGCGAAACATGATAGCTTTGCGACACCCTGCGACGCCGCATCGCGGACGATACCCACGAGGAGACACGATGAGCGATCTGAAGAAGAAATTCGAGCAGGCCGTGGCCGACTCGAAGAACCTGCCCGAGCGCCCCGACAACCAGACCCTGCTCAAGCTGTACGCACTGTTCAAGCAGGCCAGCAGCGGCGATGTCGACGGCAAGCGCCCCGGGTTCACCGACATGGTCGGCCGCGCCAAGTGGGATGCCTGGAACGAGATCAAGGGCACCGGCACCGACGACGCAATGAAGCAGTACGTGGCGCTGATCGACGAATTGAAGGGCTGAGTGGACGAAACAGCCCAACCGCAACGGCCCCGCGCGGGCCGTTTGCGTTTACCGGGCGACACCCCGCGAATCGTCGCCGGTGCCAAGCGTTGGCGTACACCGGCGCCGTGCGCTTGTAGCGCCCGCTCACGACCCGCTTCGACACCCAGTCAAGTGCTCAGGAGCCACCCATGATCGGTGCTTTGGTGTTCGCATTCGCCGCCGCCATCAGCGGGTGGGCCTGGCTGCAATCCGGCGACCCGACCCACCTGGTATCGGGCCTGGGCTTCGCCGCGCTGGTTCCGCTCGGCGTGCGAAGCAGCTTTGCCTTTCGTACGCCTATCAAGCAAATCTTTGCAGAGAACACCGCGCGCCCGGCGGCGCCGCGCTGGATCAACGCGCTCGCGCTGGTCGGCGCCGTGCTGCTGCTGGTCGGGCTCGTGCTGCGCTTCTGGCCCCGCTGACCCACGCCACACCGCAGCCGCGCATGCGGCAGGCGCCTCACACCTCGGTCCAGTCCAGCCCGTCGTCCTGGGTGGCCACCCGCACGCGCGCCAGCGTGCGATCACGCCACGCGGCCAGCGCGGCCAGCGCGAGTTCCGGCCGGTTGTTGCTGCGCGAAAGATGCGCGGCGGCGACGGTGTGCAGTCGCGCACGATCGATCATGCCGAGCAGCGCTGACGCCTGCGCGTTCGACAGGTGACCGGCGTCGCCGCCGATACGCTGCTTCAGGAAGTGCGGATACGTACCACCGCGCAACAGGTCGGCATCGTGGTTGCATTCGAGCTGCAGCGCATGCACGCCATCGAGCGCGCGCGCTACCGCGGGCGTGGGCGTGCCGATGTCGGTCAACAGGCCGAAGCGCCGGGCGCCGTCGGTGGCCACCAGTTGCAGCGGCTCGGCGGCGTCGTGCGGCACCGCATACGGATGCAATTGCAGTTCGCCGAGGTCAACCGGCTGCCCCGCGCGCAACGGGCGCCAGTCGATGTCCGGATCGTGCAGCCCGGCCGCACGGCGCGTGCCAGCCGAGCACAGCAGCGCGATGCGACGGCGCTTGAGCAGCGCCGCCACGCCGCTGGCGTGATCCGAGTGTTCGTGGGTGACGAAGACGGCATCGAGGTCGTCGAGCGCCAGCCCGGCGACCGCCAGCCGTCGTTGCAGCGCGCGCGGACCGAAGCCGTTGTCGACCAGCACGCGCGTGGCGAACAACCCGGCGCGGGCCTCGATCACCAGGGCATTGCCCTCGCTGCCCGACCCGAGGCAGCACCAGCGCAGCATGGTTGCGTGCGTACGCCCCAGCTGCCGCCGCTCAGCGGATCTGTTCGCTCAACTGGCGCAGGATCTTGTCGCCGGTGGCACTGGCCTCCGGCTTGCCGTCGCGGTCGAGCAGCGTGATCGTGCTGGTCGCGCCCGCCGCTGCCGTGGTGCCGACCTGGACACGGAACTGCTGCGCCACGATCTTCGGATCGCCACCGAAGAGCTTGGACAGCACGCCCTGCTCGGCCCGCTGCTTGGCCTCGAACTCCGGATCGAGATAGCGCACGAAGTAGACGCCGTTGGTGCGGTTGCGGTCTTCTACCGTAAAGCCGCCGCGATCGAGCCCGAGGCCGACCCGGCGCCAGGCGCGGTCGAAGGGCTCGTCGATCTCGAGTCGCGCGACGCGTCCGTCGCCCCCAGTGATCATGCGCACGTTCTGTGCCGTGGCGGTTGGCGCAACCGTGGCCACGCTCGCGGCGGCCGCGGGGGCCGAGCCCGGTGCGGGCGCGGCGGCAGAAGCTGCCGTCGGCGCCGCCGCCGGCGCACTGCTCGCCGCCGCGACGAACGTCGGCATCGCCGGCGCAAAGCGCAGCAGCAGCCGCTGCAGCATCTCGGCCTCGAGTTCCGGATCGGCCGGACGCGGCTGCCACTTGGTCTGGTCCTGCTGCGAGGTGGTGTACACCTCGATCATGCCGCGATGACTGATGAAGACCTCGCTGGTGTTCTTCGGCGTGCGCTCGATGCGCGTGCGGAACTTGTCGCGCTCGCCGGTGGAATACAGGCCGTCGAACACCTTGCCGATCGTGCGGCGGATGATGTCCTGCGGAATCTTGGCGCGGTTCTCGGCCCACTCCGTTTCCAGGATGCCGACGGCCGGATCCTCGCGTTCGAGCTTGATGCCGACGCTGCCCCAGAACTCGCGCGCCACGGCGAACGCCTGTTCCGGTGGCAGATCCACCGCCAGCCAGCGCTGGGCGCCGGCACGCTCGATGCGCGCATTGCTGGCGGTCGGTGCCACCGCCACCGAGGTCGCGGCGGCAGCGGCAGGCGCCGTCGCCGGACGCTGCATCTGCTGCGCGGTGCCGGAGGCCGTGGCCACGCCCGGCACGGTGAAGCGGTCGTTGGTGGGCGGCGGCGGCAGGTCGGGCGGCAGGTCGAGCGGACGTTGCGGCGGCACCGCCTTGTAGTCGACCTTGTCGGTGCTGATGCCGAGCGAGCTGCAACCGGCCACCAGGCCGGCCGCCACGATCACCAGCAAGCTCGCGGCCGCAGCGCGGCGCGCGTTGCTGGCGGAACCTCGGGGGGACACCACGTGCATCAGGAATTCTCCTCGGCCGCTGCCCCTCGCGGGCAACGGTGTACTTGAACGGCGGAACACGGACCGCGGCTGACGGCCGCCCACACGAGCGCTTCGACCGGACCGCCGTGCCAGGATTCCGGCAGCGCGATCACGGGCGCACGCTACAGCGCGCCGGCTTCGCGCAACGCCGCTTCGACTACCGGCTGGGCCGTAGCCGACAACGGCACCAGCGGCAGGCGCAGGCCCGGCGTGATGCGACCCATCTTGGCCAGCGCCCATTTGACCGGGATCGGGTTGGCCTCGACAAAGAGCTTGAACGCCAGCGGCAGTTGCTGATTGTTGAGTTGGCGCGCACGCGGCAGATCGCCGTCGAGCGCGGCACGGCACATCTGGCTGAACAGCCGCGGCACGACATTGGCCACGACCGAGATCACGCCGTGGCCACCGAGCAGCATCAGCGACAGGGCGCTGTCGTCGTTGCCGCTGTAGACAGCGAAGCCCGCCGGCAGCCGCCGCAGCAGGTCGGCGGCGCGCGCCAGGTCGCCGGTGGCGTCCTTCAGGCCGACGATGCCCGGCACCTGCGCCAGGCGCAGCGTGGTCTCGTTGGCGAGATCGGCGACGGTGCGGCCCGGCACGTTGTAGAGGATGACCGGCAGGCCGCAGGTTTCGGCCACCTTGCGGAAGTGCTGGTACAGCCCTTCCTGCGTCGGCTTGTTGTAGTACGGCACCACCTGCAGCGTGGCGTCGGCGCCGACCTGCTTCGCGTAGTGCGTCAGCTCGATCGCCTCGGCGGTCGAATTGCCGCCGGTGCCGGCGATCACCGGCACCCGCCCGCGGGCGGCCTCGACCGCGGTCTTGATGAGCAGGCAATGCTCGTCATGATCGACCGTGGGCGACTCGCCCGTGGTGCCGACGGCGACGATGCCGTGCGTGCCCTCGGCGATATGCCAGTCGATGAGGCGCCGATAGGCCTCCAGATCGAGCGAGCCATCGTCCTGCATCGGCGTGACGATGGCGACCAGACTGCCGGTGATCATCTTCTGTCCCTAGCCCACAACAAGCAGCGGATTCTACCTGCGCAGCCCTGCTCGACCGGCGCCGCGGCGCCCCGTTCAGCCGGGCGCCGGATCGAGCCTGAGCTGCGCCGCCTCGGTGACACCGGCGCGGGCGCAGATGCGCTGCAGGCGCGCCGGCCGCGGTGCCTCGACCACGCCATCCTCATAGGCCAGCACGTGCAGGCCGGCGCAGCGCTGCAGCAGTTCTCCCGGCGCCAGCAGGAAGTCCGGGTTCGACGGCTTGCCGAACTGCGCATTGCCCTGCGCGAAGGTCTCGTAGATCAGCACGCCGCCCGGCGCCAGTGCAGCCAGCAGCGGCCCGAACAGCGGGCGGTGCAGATAGTTGGTGACGATGACCGCATCGAATCGGCATCCCGCGTAGGGCCACGGTCCGGTCTCGATGTCGGCCGCGAGAAAGCGGATCGCGGGCTCGTCCTGCAGCGCGTGCCCGGCCATCACGTCGCGGTCGACCGCATCGACCGTCGCCCCACGCGCCGCGAAGAATCGTGCATGCCGCCCAGGACCGCAGGCGACGTCGAGCACGCGCGCGCCCGATACGACCAACGGCGCCCAGCGACGCACCCAGGCGGACGGGGAATCGGTGTCGTGCATCGGGCGGCGGAGAGGTCGGATGTATCGAGCGAGGCAAACGCAGCGAGTCTAGTCGGCGCATCGGCTGCGCCGATCCGTCGCCCCTGCGATCCGCTGCGCCGTCCGCGCGCGGACTACAGTGCCGCATGGCCACCGAACGCCCGCCCGTCGCACGCACGACACCGCCTGCAACGCATCCGCGCAAGGCCTGGCTGGCGGGCGCCAGCGGACTGGTCGGCCGCGCCCTGTTGGCCCGCCTGCTAGCCGACGAGCACTACGTGCAGGTCCTCGCAGTGCTGCGGCGGCCGGTGGACCTGCCGGCGCATCCGCGACTCGTTTGTCGCCAGGTCGACTTCGATCACCTGCCGCCGCTGGCGCCGGTCGACGATGTGTTCATCGCGCTCGGCACGACCATCAAGGCCGCTGGTTCGCAAGCGGCGTTTCGCAAGGTCGACTTCGACGCCGTGGTCAACACGGCGCGCGCTGGCCGGGCCGCCGGGGGACGACGGCTGCTGGTGGTGTCGGCACTCGGCGCCGATGCCGGATCGCGCGTGTTCTACAACCGGGTCAAGGGCGAGATGGAAAAGGCGGTGACGGCGCTAGGCTACGACACCGTGGTGCTGGCCCAGCCGTCGCTATTGCTGGGCGATCGCGCTGCGCTCGGTCAGCCAAGGCGACTGGGCGAAGCCGCGGCGCAGTGGCTGCTACGCCCCGGGCTGAACTTGCTGCCACGGCGCGTGCGGCCGATCGCGGCGACCGCTGTCGCAAACGCGCTGCACGCGGCGGCCTGGAACGCGACCGCAGGCGTCACGCGGCTACCGTCAGCGCGCATGCAACAGTCAGACTGACGGTCGGTCGGAGTGCCGAGCGAACGCTCGGGAGAAGGGCTGCGGCGCCGCCTCAGAAGCCGGACGAGGCGCAGGCGCAGATCATGTACGGAGTGGGGTGGCCGATGGGATTCGAACCCACAACAACTGGAATCACAATCCAGGACTCTACCGTTGAGCTACGGCCACCACTTGCAAGACATCTGGCCTGCCCGACTGGACTCGAACCAGTGACCCTCAGCTTAGAAGGCTGATGCTCTATCCAACTGAGCTACGGGCAGGTTGACGGTCCACGTCGTGATCATGGACCTTCAAAGCCAATGCGGGCAAAGCAAGCTACTGCGAACTCTTTCGATCGACCTGCTCTGACGGGACTGCCGTGAGAACTGGTCGGGGCGAGAGGATTCGAACCTCCGACCCCCTGCGCCCAAGGCAGGTGCGCTACCAGGCTGCGCTACACCCCGAAAGGCCGCGAATGATACGGGAGCCACTCGCGCCGGGCAATTTGGCGACGCAGCCCACGCGAGCCCGCACCGGCAAGCGCACCGATCAGGCGGCTTGCGCCACCCCGCGCTCGACGCCGGGCGCCACCAGCCGCGCGCGCGGCAGCCATGCGCTAAACGTACTGCCGTGGCCCAGTTGGGAGTCGATGTCGAGCCTGCCGTCATGGCGCAGCAGCACGTGCTTGACGATTGCCAGCCCCAGCCCGGTGCCACCGGTCTCGCGCGAACGGCTCTTGTCGACGCGGTAGAAGCGCTCGGTCAGGCGCGGAACGTGCTCGGGCGCGACCCCGATGCCCGTGTCCTGCACGCTGACGATGGCGCCGTCGGTCCCGACCTTCCAGGTGAGCGCGATGGTGCCGCCGGCGGGCGTGTAGCGGATCGCGTTGGACACCAGGTTGCCAACCGCGCTGCGCAACTCGTCGCGGCTGCCGCGCACGTGCGCGCTGTCGCACTCGACCGTGATCGTGTGCCGGCCGCCGGACAGCGCGCGCGCATCGTCGGCCACGTCGCGCAGCAGGCGCGGCATGTCAACATCCTCCTCGAGCAGCGCGCTCTCCTGTGACTCCAGGCGCGAGAGCATCAGCAGGTCCTCGATCAGGCGGTTCATGCGACCGGCCTGTTCGTGCATCAGCTGCAGGTGGCGCCGGCGCACATCGTCCAGCGGCATGTCGGCATCGAGCAGTGTCTCGAGGAAGCCGTTGACCACGGTCAGCGGCGTGCGCAGTTCATGCGAGACATTGGCCACGAAGTCGCGCCGCATGGCATCGACCCGCTCGGTCTGCGTGACGTCGCGCGTGATGACGATCGAGCGCGCCGGCTCGAACTCGATGACGCCCACGCTTAGCACCAGGCTCGGCCGCGACAGCGGCCGGAACACGAGCGGCTCCTCGAACCGGGCCGAGGTCATGAAGGCGACGAAGGACGGGTCACGTACGAGGTTGGTCAGGCGCAGGCCCTGGTCGGCCTTCAGCGAGATGCCCAGGTGACGCTCGGCCTCCGGGTTGCACCACTCGATCTGCAGCGCCGCATCGATCAGCAGGATGCCTTCGGGCAGGGCGCTGATGGTGCGGCGGAAACGTTCCTCGTTGTCGAGCAGGCGACGCTGCGTCGCTTCGCTTTCGCGCCGTGCCTTGTAAAGGCGAGTGAACACTTCGCCCCAGGCGCCGATGCCATCCGGAATCGTGTCGAGCTTCGGCTGCTCGAGCCAGACGCCGAGCAAGCTCAGGTAGGCGAGGTAGATGAACAGCAGCAGCGCCAGCGCGCCGACCGCGAACCACAGCCCGGCCTGCGCGCCGAAGATCAGGCCCACCACGCAGGCCACGGCCGCGAGAGCGAACAGCCGGAGCACCGCCGGCAGGATCACCTGCATTCGCAACTGCAGCCTGTCTGCCGCCATCGGAAAAGTGTACTGGGCGGCCGGCCGCGCCGCCCGGCTCAGGCGTCGGTACGCGTCGACAGACGGTAACCCAGGCCGCGCACGGTCTGGATCAGGTTCTGCGCGCCGCCCGGAGCGAGCGCCTTGCGCAGGCGAAGAACATGCACGTCGACCGTGCGCTCTTCGATGAACACATGGTCACCCCACACGCTGTCGAGCAACTGCGTGCGCGAAAAGACGCGGTCGGGGTGGCCGAGCATGAACTTGAGCAGCTTGAACTCCGCCAGCCCCATCTTGATCGAGCGGCCCTCGACCAGCACCTCGTGCTTGACCGGATCGATCGTCAGCGGGCCGTACGACAGCGCCTCGCCGGCGTGCTGCGGCGCTCGCCGCCGGAACACCGCGCGCACGCGCGAGACCAGTTCGCGCGGCGAAAACGGCTTGACCACGTAGTCATCGGCCCCCGCGTCGAGCCCGGCCACGCGATCGGTCTCGGCACTCTTGGCGGTCAGCATGATGACCGGCAGGTTGCGCGTGCGCTCCTGCGCGCGCAGGTCGCGCAGCAAGTCGATGCCGCCGCGGTCCGGCAGCATCCAGTCGAGAATTACGAGATCCGGCAACTCGGAGCGGATCGCCTCCTGCGCGGCGCCCACCGACTCGGCACGCCGCACCTTGTAGCCGCTGCTGGCGCAGGTGAAGGACACCAGTTCCTGGATCGCCGGCTCGTCTTCGACCACCAGGATCGAACCGCTCATGCGGTGACCTCGTCAGTTCGCATCTGCAGCTCAGGCTTGAGCGACCAAGCGCGCGACTTCTTCCGGGCTCGCGTGCCGCACATCGGTGCCGGCGGCGATGAAGATGACGTGCTCGGCGATGTTCTTGCTGTGGTCGCCGATGCGCTCGATCGCCTTGGCGACCCACACCATGTCGATCGAGGCGCCGATCGTGCGCGGGTCTTCCATCATGAAGGTGATCAGCTGGCGCAGGATGGCGCGGAAGCGATCATCCACACTCTGGTCGTCGCGGATGATCGAGGCGGCCGCACTCACATCCATGCGGGCGAAGGCATCGAGCGAGCGACGCAAGAGGCCGGCGGCAAGCTCGGCGGAGAGACGAATGTCGGGAATGCGCGGCAGGCGCACCGAAGACACCTGCTTCTCGTTCACCCACTTGACCGCCCGCGCAATCTTGGTGGCCTCGTCGCCAATGCGCTCGAGCTCCGGAATCGCACGCGCCACGCCCATGATCATGCGCAAATCGACCGCTGCGGGCTGGCGGCGCGCGATGACGTTGTTCACCGCGCGATCCAGCTCGATCTCGAGGTCGTTGACACGCCGGTCCGTATTGACCACGCGCTCGGCCTCGGTCAGATCGCCGGACTCGAACGCATCGATGGCCAGCTTGAGCTGCGACTCGACCAGCCCACCCATCTGCAGCACCCGCGAGCGGATCGCCTCCAGCTCCTGATCGTAGACCTTCGACGAATGATCGCCCGTAGACATGCGCTTGCCCTTCCTTTGCTAGCCGAAGCGGCCGGTGATGTAGTCCTCGGTTTCCTTGCGCTTGGGCTTGATAAAGATCTGGTCGGTGATCCCGAACTCAACCAGATCGCCCAGGTACATGTAGGCCGTGTAGTCCGAGACGCGTGCGGCCTGCTGCATGTTGTGGGTGACAACGAGGATCGTCACCCGCGACTTCAGCTCAGTCATCAGTTCCTCGATCGACGCCGTGGCGATCGGATCAAGGGCTGAGGTCGGCTCGTCAAACAAAAGCAGTTCAGGATCGGTCGCCAGCGCGCGCGCGATACACAGACGTTGCTGCTGACCGCCCGACATCTCGGAGGCGAGATCGTTGAGCCGGTCTTTGGCCTCGTTCCATAGGGCCGAGGCACGCAATGCCTGTTCGACCTGCTTCGTCGATCACCGACTTCGACGTCACGCCGCGCACGCGCAACCCATACGCGACGTTTTCGTAGATCGACTTAGGAAAGGGATTCGGCTTCTGGAAAACCATGCCGATGCGCATCCGCACTTCAATTGGATCGACACCCTTCGCCAGGATGTTGACATTGTCAGGCATCAGACGGATCTCGCCGTCGTACCGCGTGCTCGGGTAGAGGTCGTGCATCCGGTTGAAGCAGCGCAGGAAAGTGGACTTTCCGCACCCCGAGGGGCCGATGAGCGCAGTCACCTTGTTCTGGTAGATGGGCATGTTGATGCCCTTCAGTGCCTTGAAGTCACCGTAGAAGAAATCAAGCTTGCGCGCCTCCGCCTTCAGCGACGGCGCATCCGCTTCCGGGGAACCTGCCGCACGGCCGGAGAGAGATGAGTCAAGGGTCACCATTTGATGTTCTTTCGCACCTGGTAGCGCAGGTAGATGGCCAGGCCATTCATCACCAGCGTCATACCCATCAGGATGACGCCGGCGGCGGCCGCATTGAGTTGGAAGGCCTTGTCCGGACGCGAGACCCAGTTGTACATCTGGATCGGCAAGACGGTGAACTCGGACCAGACCCACTGGAAGCTCACGAACGGGAACTCGCCCGTGATAGGGGACGGGGGCAGGAAGGCGATGAAGGTGAGCGCGCCGATCGTGATCAGAGGTGCCGTCTGGCCGATGGCCTCCGCCATGCCGAGAATGATGCCGGTGAGAATGCCGCCGCGCGAATAAGGCAGCAGATGGTCGGAGATCATCTGCCAGCGCGTTGCACCCATGGCGTAAGCCGCCTCGCGGATGTGCCCGGGGACCGCTCGCAGCGCCTCGCGCGACGAGACGATCACGATCGGCAGGATCAGCAGGGCCAGAGTTGCGCCTGCCGTCAGGATGCTCTCGCCAAAGCCAAACTGGTAGACGAACAGGCCGAGCGCGAGGAGGCCGTAGACGATCGACGGCACCCCCGCGAGATTGGTCACGTTGATCTCGATGAGGTCGGTTAGCCAGTTCTTCTTCGCGTACTCCTCAAGGTAGACCGCCGCGCCGACACCGATCGGCACCGCAGCGGAAATAGTCACCAGCATGACCATGGCGCTGCCGACCCAGGCCGAGAGAATGCCCGCCTGTTCCGCTCGCCGCGAAGGGAAATTGCCGAGGAAGTCGAGCGACAGGCGCGGCACGCCATCGAACAGCAGATCGAGGAAGGCCGCGAGTAGCACCAGGATTGCAAACGCAGTGCACAGCAACCCGACTGCTGCAAATATTGCCTGCTTGCGCTTTCCCGAAGCGACCAGCGCACGCATCGCGCGCAGTTGCTCCTCGTGGCCGGTCTGAGCAACAGTACTCATCAGTAGGCCTTGCGGTAGCGGCGCCGGAGGAAATGGCCGGCGACGTTGAGTACGAGCGTCATGACGATCAAGACCAGACCGGCCGCGAAGATGCTTCGATAGGCCACCGAACCGTGATCGAGATCGCCCAAACTGACCTGCGCGATGTACGCAGTCAGCGTGGCCGCTGCCTCGAACGGATTAAACGTGAAATTAGCGTTCTGACCGGCCGCGATCGCCACCACCATGGTCTCGCCGATCGCCTTCGCTGCGGCCAGCACAAAGGCTGCCACCACGCCGGAAACCGCTGCCGGCATCACGACGCGCAGAGCCACCTGCATCTTGTTGCTGCCGACCGCATAGGCGCCCTCGCGCATGGCCATCGGCACCGCGCGCATCGCATCCTCCGACAGCGAGGCGATGGTTGGGATGATCGACACGCCCACCACCATGCCCGGTACCAGCATGTTGAAACCGGGGAGTCCAGGCAGAAAGGTGTCCTGCAGCAGCGGCGTGACGAACAACAACGCGAAGTAGCCGAAAACGATCGTCGGCACGGCCTGGATCAGTTCCAGCGCCGGCTTGATCGTCTCGCGCACTCGGTGCGAAGCGAACTCAGACAGGTAGATCGCGATGATGGTGCCCATCGGCACCCCGACCAGCAGCGCAATCCCCGTCACGGTCACGGTGCCCGAAATGAGCGGCAGGATGCCGTAGCTTGGATTGGCGAACAGCGGCGTCCAGACGGTTCCAGTCAGGAAGTCCCAGATGCTGACGTACTCGAAGAAGTCGAGGGACTCGTAAACCAGGACAAACGTGATCGCCACGGTCGTGAAGACTGCGACCAGCCCGGTGCACAGCAGAGAAATTTCAATCAGCCGCTCCTTGAAGAGACGGCTTTTCTTGTGACCGAGCGACTCCGCAATCGCATCGGGCGCCGGCGAGGACGGCGCGATCGCATCGGAGTGCGGCATGTCAGGGAGCTCTTTCAATTTGATCTCCGGCGCGGGCCAGGATCACCCGCGCCGGAGATTGTTCGAGGCTGGCCGTCACGGGTACGGCCAGCCCGGACTTACTAGTGGCTCAGACAATTACTTGGCTTCCATCTTCATCAACTGCTCGATCGTCACACCGACGAGATTCTCCCCGCCGAACTTGGTGCCGGTCCTGTTCTTGGCCAACGCATCCAGGTTGTATGTGTACGCCGCAGACGGCAGCGGGACATACTTGACTTCCTTGACGAGCTTCGCGGCATTGCGGTTGTAGAACTCGGCAAACTCGCGCACCTCGGGCCGCTTGGCCGCGTTGGCGTTGATGTAGATGAAAATCGGGCGCGACAGCGGCTGGTAGGTGCCGTTGATGACAGTCTCCTCCGTCGGCTTGATCGCCTTGCCGCCCTTCCACGAGATAGACAGTGACTTCAGCTTGTCGCGGTTTTCCGCGTAGTAGGCAAATCCGAAAAACCCGATCGCGTCGACGTCGCGCGACACGCCCTGCACCAACACGTTATCGTCTTCCGACGCCGTGAAGTCACCGCGGCTTGCCTTCGACTTTCCGTTGACGGCCTCGGTAAAGTAGTCGAACGTGCCCGAGTCGGTGCCGGCACCAAACAGCTTGATCGGACGATCGGGCCAGGCCGGATTGACCTGGTTCCAACGCATGATCTTGCCCTGCGCTGACGGCTCCCAGATCTTCTTCAGTTCGTCGACCGTAATTTCCTTGAGCCAGGCGTTCTTCGGGTTGATCACCACCGACAACGCGTCATAGGCCACCGGCATCTCGATGTACGGGACACCGTTCTTCTTGCACTCTTCGATCTCGGCCTTCGTGATCGGCCGCGATGCGTTCTGCACATCGGTCTCGCCACGGCAGAACTTCTTGAAGCCACCGCCCGTGCCAGACACGCCAACCGTCACCCTCATCTGGTTCTTCTTCGACTTCTGGAACTCCTCCGCCACCGCTTCCGTGACCGGGAAGACCGTGCTCGAGCCGTCGACTTTCACCGTGACTTGGGCCAAAGCGGACATCGAAGCCGCACCAAGCACTGCAGCGGCACTCAGGGTGAGCACGGAACGACGCGATAAGAATTTGTCTTGCTTCATGTGAATCTCCATTTGAGGGGGCCGACTTGCCCCAGACACGACCCGGACTTTAGGGGCGGCAAATGACCAATTAATGACATGTCATCGGGTCACATGACACGTTCGTGGCCAACCACCTTGGCCTGTCACGCACGCTTGCAGTTCTTGCCGAGCGCCTTGCCGGCATGCTCGATCGTCACGCCCGAGGTGCCCTTCATGGACAGCTTGTAGCCATCGCCTTGATACACGCCGTCCCCGGCCGAGGCGAGTTCTGCCGCACCGTGATGCGTGCGCACGCGGACGGTATTACCATCCGGGTTGTAACGAGCCTGGAAGTCCTGGCCTTCGCAGTCGAAGCTGACGAACTTGCCGGCTTCGAGGCCAGCCGGCACCGGCGGCGTAGTTGCGCAGCCCGCGAGTGCGGCGGCGGCGCCAAGAGAAAACAGAAACTGGAGTTTCATTGACACGGTCCTCTTGTAGGAGACATGAAACGGGACACCAGGTCTTAGTCTGTTCGGCAGTGATGACTGATCCATGACAACCGGCAAGGCTGTTGCGCCGGCCACAACCCGCGCTGGCCCGGCAAGTCAGTCGGCCGTTTGCCTATCGATTCAGTGCCCACCCGGCGGTTTCGCAGGCCCCGTGCAACGCGCCGAGGCGTTCGACCAACGCGTACGGCCGGCGCGCGAGCCGCTGACGGCCACGCAGGCAGCGCCCGCTGCGTCACCCCGATCCGTCGCCCAGGCCGCACCCGAGTCGACGCAAGCGACGAACGCCTCCTCCATACTGACGAGGTTCGGAAGCCCGCCCTCGCCGCCGCCTCGATGGCCCGCCGTCCGGACCGATGTCCTCCGGCCCATGCAAACCGCCTTTGCCCCGTCCATCCCGCGCGGCGTCTGGGTGCTCGGCTTCGTCTCGATGCTGATGGACATCTCCTCGGAGATGATCCATGCGCTGCTCCCGGTTTACCTCGTGGTCGCGCTCGGCGCGTCGGCGCTGACGGTCGGCGTGATCGAGGGGATCGCGGAGGCGACCGCCTCGATCACCAAGGTCTTCTCCGGCGCGCTGTCCGACTGGCTCGGCAAGCGCAAGCTGCTGGCCGCGATCGGCTACGGCCTGGCGGCCTTCACCAAGCCCGTCTTTCCGCTCGCGCCGAGCGTGGGCTGGCTGGTCGCGGCGCGCTTCATTGATCGCGTCGGCAAGGGCATCCGCGGCGCGCCGCGCGATGCGCTGGTGGCCGACCTCGCGCCGCCGGAAGTTCGCGGCGCGGCCTTCGGCCTGCGGCAGTCGCTCGACACCGTGGGCGCATTCCTCGGACCGCTGCTGGCCATCGGACTGATGTGGCTGTTCGCCGAACGACTTCCGGGCGGTGTTCTGGGTCGCCGTGATCCCGGCCTTCCTTGCCTTCGCCGCTGATCGTATTCGGCGTGCACGAGCCGGAGCGCGCCAGCGGCATCGCGCGCCGGTGCGAGCGCCGCTGAGCCGCGCCGAGCTCGGCGCGCCTTGGCCGTGCGCTACTGGTGGGTGGTGGCGATCGGCACCGTGTTCACGCTGGCGCGCTTCAGCGAGGCGTTCCTGATCCTGCGCGCGCAGGCCGACGGTCTGCCGCTGACCTGGGTGCCGGTGGTGCTGGTGGTGATGAACCTCGCCTACGCGCTGTCGGCCTATCCGGTCGGCGCGCTGTCGGATCGCATGGACCGCGCACGCTGCTGCTGGCATCGGGCTTCGCGCTGCTGATCGCGGCGGATCTCGTGCTGGCCTTGATGCCGCCGGCTTGCTGGCGCTGGCATCGGCGTCGTGCTCTGGGGCCTGCACATGGCGTTCACCCAGGGGCTGTTTGCTGTGCTCGTCGCCGACACCGCCCCGCCCGAGCTGCGCGGCACGGCCTTCGGCATGTTCAACCTGCTGACGGGCGTGGCCATGCTTGCGGCCAGCGTGATCGCCGGTGCGCTGTGGGACGTTGCGGGGCCTTCAGCCACCTTCGCTGCCGGCGCGGGCTTCGCGGTGCTGACCCTGCTCGGGCTGGCGTGGCGCCGCCGCCGGCTCCGCCCGGCGGCCTGAATCGACGGGCGGCGATCGGCTAGAACGTCGAGGCGATGCCGTCCGCGGGGTCCGCGCCGCGCGCCTTCGGCGCACTGGTCGCTGTGCCGACCGAGACCCAGCCCACCAGTTGCTCACCGTCGCGGCAGAACGCCTTGCCGATCTGCGCATCGGCCGCACGCCGGCCCGACAGCATCTTGGCGCCGAAGCCCTGCAGATGCAGCGCGTTCAGCAGATTGGTGAGCGCGCCGCCGATCGCGATCCACTGCTCGTGCACCGGCACCTCGTGCATCGGATCGATGCGGGCCACGACCGCGATCACCACCGGCGCCTGCCGCGCCCGCGTGCGCTCCTGCTCCAGTTCGGCCACGCCCTTGCCGTGACGGCGGCCGTAGTCGACGAAAAGCTCCGCCAGCCGTATGAGCCCGGTGTCGCGCACGACCACGAAGCGATAAGGAATCAGCTTGCCGTCGTCGGGTGCGCGCAGCGCCGCCGCAAACGCGGCGCGCAGGTGTTCATCCGTCGGGCCGGGCGCGGCAAGATGCTTCGGCCCCACCGAGTGGCGCGAGCACAGGAGATTCAGCGCCGCAGCGCGCGGGTCGGCAGGGGAGATGTCGGCTTGCATGCCGCCAAGGGTCGCCGATCACGCAGTCCGACACAAGAGGCAGCAATCCTTGATCCAGTCCCACTCGAGGCGGATGCGATCGGCCTAGGCTCATTTGCGTGGGCGGCGATCGCAGCCGCTTGGCGAACGACCTGATGGACACGGTCCTGCATCTGCTGCAGAGCGGCGCCGGCAACCTCGCCGCGTATCTCGCGGCGCACGTGCTGCTCTGCCTGCTGCCGGCGTTCTTCATCGCCGGCGCGATGACGGCACTGATCCCCAAGCCCAGCATCACGCGCTGGCTGGGCCGCAACACGCCGCGCCACGTCTCCTTTCCTGCGGCGGCCGCCGCGGGGTCACTGCTCGCGGTCTGCTCATGCACGATCGTGCCGCTGTTCGCCGGCATCTACCGCAAGGGGGCCGGACTCGGCCCGGCCATCACCTTCCTGTTCTTTGCGCCGGCCGGCAACGTGATGGCGCTGGCCTACACCGGCAGCATCCTCGGCGGCGAGTTCGCGTTCGCGCGGCTGGTGCTGTGCCTGATCTTCGGCATCGGGATCGGGTTGCTGATAGCCCGGCTGTTCTGGCGCGACGACGCCGGCCACGACGCGCAGACCGACACGCTGTTCGCCGAACAGGCGCGCATCGGCCCGGCGACCACCGGCCTGCTGCTGTCACTGCTGGCCGTCCTGCTCGCGGGCACGCTGAAGCTGGCGCCGCTGACTGCGGCACTCGTCACACTCGACATGCCGCTGGCATGGGCCGAGGCCTGGCAGGCCACGCTCGCGCAGTGGGTGCCGTTCGACGCCGCCAAGGGCGAAGAAGGCGTCAGCGTGCAGGGTTCGCTGCTGATCGGGCTGCTCGCGCTGATCGGCGTGTCGGCGTGGAAAGGCATGGAGGACATCGTCGAGGGCGCCAATCGCTGGACCTGGATCGCGCTCGGGTTGTCAGCCTTCACGCTGGCGGTGGCGGCGCTGCGGCTGGTGCCGGCGCAGGGCGAACTGCAGATCGTCGTCACGGGCCGCGTGTTCGCGGTCGCCGCGGCGCTGTGGGCGACGTTGCATTTCGCGCGCCGGCTGGATGCCGACGCATGGCACGCCTGGTTGTGGGAGTCCTGGCGCTTCATCAAGCAGATCTTCCCGCTGCTGCTGATCGGCGTGTTCGCAGTGGGCGTGATCCGGCAGTTGATCGAGCCCGCATGGATCGAGCGCCTGGCCGGTGACAACAGCCTGGGCGCAAATGCCATCGCCGTGCTGTTCGGCGTCTTCATGTACTTCCCGACGCTGGTCGAGGTGCCGGTGGCGCGCATGTTCCTCGACCTCGGCATGCATCCGGGTCCCCTGATGGCCTACCTGATGTCCGATCCGGAGCTGAGCCTGCAAAGCATGCTGATGGTCGCCGCCGTGATCGGGCGGACCAAGACCACGGCCTACGTTGGCCTGGTGGCCGTGTTCAGCATCGCCGCCGGGCTGCTGTACGGCGCCTGGGTCGATGGCCTGAGTCTGGCCCTCATCGGCGCGGGCCTGCTCGCGCTGGCCGCTGTGCTGGCGGCCATTCTGTTGTGGCGGAACGGCCATCGGCCGCACCCGGACACATTGAAAGGAGGACACGCATGACCACCGTGAAGATTCTCGGATCCGGCTGTGCCAACTGTCGCAAGCTCGAGGCCGTGGCGCGTGAAGCAGCGGCCAGCGCCGGTGTGCAGGCGGAGTTCGTCAAGGTCACCGACATGAAGGCCATCATGGGCTACGACATCCTGGCGACCCCGGGGCTGGTGATCGACGAGAAGGTCGTGGCCAGCGGCCGCATTCCCACGCAGGCCGAGATCAGGCAATGGCTGGCCGCATGAACCCAGGCCACGCGTCGACCCGGAGACCCCGATGACAGCCCTACCCATTCTCTGGCAGCGTCTGGTCAAGGACGGCACCACCTGCGATCGCTGCGGCGGCACCTACGCTGAACTGCAGAAGGCGCTGGCAACGCTTGATCGCGAACTGTGCCCGCGCGGCATCGAGCCGTTCGTCGAACTGCGCGAGATCGACGAGGCCACGTTCCGGGTTGATCCTTCCGCTTCGAACCGGATCTGGATCGCCGGCGTACCGATGGAAGACTGGCTGGGCGCCGGCGTGGGCAAGAGCCGCTGCGGTGCGGCCTGCGGAGACGCGGACTGCCGCACGGTCACGGTCGACCAGACGACGTTCGAGACGATCCCGGCCGACCTGATCGTGCAGGCTGCCCGGCGAGCAGCAGCAACACTGTCCGCCAGCGCCGCTAGACAATCAGCGCCGGCCTGCTGCTAGGTGATCGCGTCCTCGCGCTCGATGAAGAGCGCGGTCAGGGTCGCCAGCTCGCGATAGAACGCCGTCTGCGCGCCCGCGCGCATGGCCGTGGCGAACGGCGGGATCGATCGACCGAGGTGTTCGGTGAGCAGGCGTCGCCGAAGCGCGCCCACGGCAGCCGCCACGTCGGCATCGCCTTGTCGCAACGCCTGCACTTCGCGAAAGATCAGCGTGTAGAGGAACTCGAGCTCGGCGGCGATGTGATCGGGGAGGTCGCGGAAGTCGTCGGCGAGTTCGAAGCCGCCCTCGGCGTACAACGCGATCACGTCCAGCGTGGATTCCTGCATCAACGGCTGTGCCCCGGTCAGCCACACGGAGCCATAGGGCTGCGCCAGGGCTCCCTCCGGCGCGAGGAACAGGCGTGTGTAGTCGATCAGCAGGGTCTGCAGGTCGTCGGCCGTGAATGCGGCAGCCAGGCGCCGCGCCGCCGCACCAAGGTCGGGGGCGATGTCTTTAGCCGCAGCGACGATCGCGTCGAACATCTTCTCTTCGGCGAACTCCGGCCCGGGCTCGTAGAAGCAGGCCGCCAGCAGGCGGCTCAGGTCAGACCGCGCTGCAAGCAGGCGTTCGGCATCAGACAACACGATCACTCCAAGCGAAAAAAGGGCGGGCATGCGCCCGCCCCGATCATGGCATCGCGGCGCAACTAGGCGCGCGCGCTGTACTTTCCAACGTAGTGAACGTTGGGCTGCGTGCCCGCTTCCTCCTTGAGGCGGAAGCTCTTCTGCGCCTTGAGCACCTGCGAGATCTGCGACTTCGGGTCCTCCTGGTCGCCAAAGATGCGCGCCTGCGACGGGCAGACCTCCACGCAGGCCGGTTGCATGCCATTGAGCGTGCGGTGCGCGCAGAAGGTGCACTTCTCGACCACACCTTCTTTGCGGATCGGCGTCACGTCGCTGCTTGCGAAGAGGTTGAGCGCCGGAATCTGCACGCCCACGCGCGCCGCAGTTTCGGCCGGGGACGGCGTGCAGCCGGGGATCAGCGCGGTCTTGTCGGCCCACTTGGGTTGCGTCGGCTCCTCCGGGTAGTTGAAGCTCAGCACGCTGTAGGTTTCCCCCTCGAGGCTGGTGGCGTCCAGTTCCTCGTGGCTGTACGGGCACGCCTTCATGCAACGGCCGCAGCCGATGCACAGCGCCGGGTCGTGCATCGTGATGCCCTCGGGCGTCTTGTACATCGCCTTCTGCGGCTTGGTCGGGCAGACCTCCACGCACGCTGCGTTGCTGCAGTGGTTGCACAGCACCGGCATCACCCAGTGCGTGACGTTGGGGAAGGTCCCCTCGGTCTTCATGATGAAGTCGGCCCAGTTGTAGCTCTGACCGGTGGCGACGTCGCGGTCGCGCGTGTTGTTCTCCGCCTTGCAGGCGAACGCGCAGGCACCACAGCCGACACAGCGGGCCAGGTCGATGACCATTCCGAGTCTCATTGATCTCTCCTTCAGCTCGCGTGTAGGTTCAGGCTTTGACGATCCGGACGCCGGTGAAGCCGCCGTTGCGCGCGGTGGAGCCGCTCAACCGGTCGTAGTCATCGACGAGGATCTCGTTGTTGCTGCCGCCGCGCGCTTTCTTTCCGAACTCGGCCGCGGCCACCCGACCGTAGGCCCAGTGGCCCTGGCCGAAGCACTTCGTCACCGTGCCCGGGCGCACGCCCTCCCACAGCTTGAGCTTGACCGTCATCGAGCCGGCGAGCGATGTCACCGTGACCATGTCGCCGGTCTTGAGCCCCAGCTTCCTGCCATCGACAGGGTTGATCTTGAGCACATCGTCCCAGGACACATCGCCCGGATCGACCTTCTTGAACTCCTGGTACCAGGTCAGGTTGGCCGAGCGACCCTCGCGGTTCAGGCGAGACTTGTAGTCGATGAAAGTGAACGGGTAGTCCTGCATGCTGCCGTGCCGCTTGGGCGGCTCGTAGTGCGGCACGAAGGCCACGTCGCCACGGGCCACGTAGCCGCTGACAGTCAGGATGTCGTCGACCGACGTGTCGTACTTCTTGGCATGTTCGAGCAACCCCTTCTTCAGGGTCTCGCTGTAGAACTCGAACTTCTTGGTGGCGGTGTTGAACTTGCCGCCCCAGCCTTTCTTCAGCGTGTATTTCGCGCCGCTGAACATGCCGCGCTTGCGGAAGTCGGCCCAGCCATTGATCGGCGCATCGCCCTTGAGCGGCTCCTTGGCTTTCCACAGCGGCGCGCTGGTGATCTTGGCCGCGTACTCGGCGAACTCGCGTTCGTTGGTCGGCACGGCGCCGGTTTCCGGATCCTTGAACTCCTTCGTGTAGTAGTCAGCCAGGTTGGCGAAACCCTTGGCCTTGAGCTTCTGCGCCAGCAGCCACATCACCTCGGTTTCTTCCTGCTTGACGTCCCAGAGCCGCTTGCCAACCGGCTGCTGGATCGACGCGTAGCCGAAGCCGTTGCCCATGTTGGTGATGATGGACATGCCCTCGGCCGAGTTGAAGGTCGACGGCAGCACGATGTCGGCGAACTGCGTCATCTCCGACGCGCTGGTGACCATGTGCACGAAGAACGGCACCTTGGACATCGCCCGATCCCAGCGATCCGCACCGGTGCATGAGAAGTTGAAGTTGGCCCAGGAGGCGATGAACACCTTGCACGCCCCCGGGTCCTTGAGCAACCCGTTGGCGACGTTGTTGGTCACGACACCGCTGCCCGGCTTCGCGTTCATCATCGCCGGCATGTCCTTGGCGCCGCGGCCGTCGAGCTTCTTGCCCTTGCTCGCCGCCTTGGCTAGGTCGTCGACGTACGGATCGGCGCTGGCGAACTTGCCCGTCGGCACACTGCTCGACTGCCAGACGCCCCCCTCGCTGTCGATCGAGCCGAGCAGGCCGTTGAGCGCATGCACGTACATCCCGGTGTACGTGCCGCGCGGATGCATGGCAGCTCCCGGCCCCATCCAGACGGCGGTTTTCGGGGCCGCCTTGCCCATGGCCCGCGCGACGCGCACGATCTGCGCGGCGGGGATGCCGCACTCCTTCTCGGCCCACGCCGGCGTGCGGTCTTTCACTTCCAGGTTCCACCAGCGCACGACGCCGTTCGTTTCCTTCTCGCCGAAAGCGGCCTCGTCCACGGTCTTGCCAGCGGCAAACAGGTTCCGGCCTTCCTTGAAGTCGCCGACGAATTCCTTGCTCCACAGACCTTCGGTCAGCAGCACGTGGGCGATCGCGCCGGCCAGCGCTCCGTCCGTGCCGGGCAAGAGGGGCAGCCACTCCTGCGCCTTGGACGCCGAGTTCGACAGGCGCGGATCGACCACGATCACGGTGCCGCGCTTCACGATCTCGTGGAAGCGGTGGATGGTGTTGGGCACTTCGCGGTTGGAAGACAGCGGATCGCAGCCCCAGATGACCAGGCAGTTGGTCTTCTCGAGGTCGTAGTCCCGATAACCGAAGAAGCCTTGCGTCAGACCCGGGCCCATCTTCTCGGCCTCGGCGCAGATGGCGCTATGCGAGAAGTAGTTCGGCGTGCCGAAGACCTTGGGCAGCGTGCCGTACAGCAGGTTGGTCGAGGTCGGCGAGTAGCGGCCGCGCATGTAGACGAACTTGTGCGTCTCGTTACCGCGCCGCAGCTCCATCATCTTGTCGGCCACGGTGTCGAGCGCCTCGTCCCAGGAGATCGGCACCCACTTCGGATCGACGCCGCGACCCTTCATCGGATTGGTGCGCTTCATCGGCACCTTGATTCGATCGGGGTCATACAGTTGCTGCGGGATCAGGTGACCCCGCGGACACACATAGCCGTGGTTCGTCTTCGAGTTCTGGTTGCCGCGTACGCGCACCGCGCGCCCGTCCTGCGTGAAGATCTCGATCGCACACCACTGCGTGCAGCCCTGGCAGGTGCTGGCCACCCAGTTGCCCTTGGCGGGTGTGGCGCCCTTCACTTTTCTCGGCGCCATGGCGGCGCTGACCGGGGGCTGCGTCGCACAGCCGGTGGCGAGCAGGCTCGCGGTCGCGGCGGACGCGTGGATGAAGGACCTGCGGGTCAGTCTCATTGATGGGCTCCTCTCGCACCAAAGCAGTCTTCGAACACATCGCGAGCCGACCTTGCATGACTCACGCTTGGTGCGCACTTTCCGCCAAGTCACCGTCGGCGATGTGATCTATGTCACGCAGCGAGTAATTCAATTCAGACTTTATCGCTCAAGATTTACGCCTACCGTTACACCAACCATCGGCGCGGCGCGCGAAGGCTGGCCGCTGCACGTGATGAATTGGCGGGTGCGTTGGTGTCGTCGTTGAAGCGCGACGCTCGACGCACGACTCGACGCTTGCGGCGCGCGGCAAGGCGGCGCTGCGTGGCCAAGAAAAAACGGGATCACGATCGCTCGTGATCCCGCCTGAAGAAGAAAAGCCGCTGCTCAGCGCTCGACCGGATAGCCGGCGGTAATGGAGCGCTTGATTTCTTCCAGTGTGCCGGCCGTTGGCGGCGCCGGCTGCCACGCCATGTAGCCCCACTTCATCGCATAGGCCTTGTAGCCCAGCAGCCGCAGTGCGGTCACGGCCTTGTTCTGCTGCTGGCCCGCATCACAGTGGACGATGATGTCCATGCCCTTGGGCAGCTTGGCGAGGCTCTCGGGCTTGGCAATGTCCGGAGCGCCAATGAAGATCGCGCCGGGGATGCGGCCCTTGTCGAACTTCTTGTCCTTCGGTACGCGCACGTCGACGACCACGAAGTCCTTCTTGCCGGACTGGATGCGCTTGAAGACATCCTCGGCCATCACGTCGTACCAGTCGCTCTCTGGCAGGCCGGACAGGTAGGCATTGACGAAATTCTCGAGAACCACCTGCTCGGCGGGTGAAGCGACAGGCATGGGCTTCTCGGCCTGCGCGCGGGCTGCGATGGCCACACCCGGCGTAGTTGCAAAGAAGGAACAGGCAGGAGTGGACTTCATGGCAACCGATCAGGAAGTGGCCACTGAAGCAATGACAGACAGTGCTGCGGCCGCGACCATGCATTGACCCGCCGGCCTCCTGACCATCGACTCTCGGCGCGCGCCAGACCCGGACGTCGCGAGGCCCGAACACCATGGATGTCGCGTGACGACGCCGGTCGTTGACTGACGGCAAGTTGCGCTCGCCTGATTGAGCCGGCATTTGCCAATAGTCGACTTGACTCATGCAGCTGCCGCTGCCCGGGCACCCGGCGTCTTGCTGTGGTATCAACCACAAGAGAAACTCGCAGTCAGTCACCACCGTCATGAACATCAAATCCCAGGACTCGGCTGAGGGCGCCCGTCCGCTGCCCTCTGCTGCCGCGGACGACGCAGCGCCGTTTACGTGCGTCACGCTGGCTTGGCGAGCGCACGAATCGGAGCTGCGCGGCTTTCTGCGCCACCGCGTCGGCGATCCGCACCAGGTCGACGACCTGCTCCAGGACGTGTTCATGCGCGCGATGCGCGCGGGCCAGCACTTCTGCGTGCTCGCCCAGCCCCGCGCCTGGCTGTTCGAAGTCGCCCGCAATGCGGCGACCGACTTCCAACGGCGTCAGCGGCCCACGGTCGAGATCGATGACAACCTCCCGGCCATCGACCCGGAGGGCGGCTTCCCGGATCTCCTGGCAGCCTGTCTGGAGCGTCAGCTGCAGCAGATGGACGCCAACGACGCCAGCGTGCTGCAGGCGTGCGATCTGCAAGGACAGCGTCAGCAGGCCTTCGCCGACGCGCACGGCCTGACGCTGGCCGCGGTCAAGGCGCGGCTTTCGCGTGCCCGCCAGCGTCTGCGTGAACGGCTGGTCACGCATTGCGCGCCGCAAGTCGAGACGGACCTGAACGCCTGCTGCGCGCGCCGCCCACGCTGACGCGCGCGGCTGGGCGGTTTGCGCTGGATCAAGCCGGGCTGGATCGGCACGGCTGCGGGCGCATCCTTTTCGACCCTCGTGCGTCTTCCCGGTGTACGGGCCAGACCCGGCTCTCTTCCCCTCTCTCTGCTCGCCGGGTCTGGCTCGCGCCACACCACATTTCAATGACGATCCTCGCCATCACCTTGCCGCGCCGGCATCCGCGCCTCGCCCTCTGCGTGGGGGCGGTGCTCTGGCTCGCGCTGTATCGGTCGCTCGCACCGCTGTCGGAAGCGCTCGTAGCGCAGTTGCCAATCGACCGCGCAAGCCACCTGGGTTCGGCCGTCCAGTTCTTCCTGTACGACACGCCCAAAGTCTTGCTGCTGTTGACGGCCGTGGTGTTCGTGATGGGCATGGTCAATTCGTGGTTCACGCCGGAGCGCACCCGCGCGCTGCTCGCCGGCCGTCGCGAGGGCGTGGCCAACGTGATGGCCGCCAGCCTCGGGATCGTCACGCCGTTCTGCTCCTGCTCGGCAGTGCCGCTGTTCATCGGCTTCGTACAGGCCGGCGTGCCGCTGGGGGTGACTTTCTCGTTCCTGATCGCCGCGCCGATGGTCAACGAAGTCGCGCTGGCGCTGCTGTTCGGGCTGTTCGGCTGGCAGATCGCCCTGCTCTATCTGGCGCTGGGGCTGACGGTTGCCATCGTCGCCGGCTGGGTCATCGGCCGGCTGAAGATGGAGCACCACCTGGAAGGCTGGGTGCGCGAGATGCCGCACGTGCGCGCGCAGGCAGGGCTAGACCAGCTCACCCTCGCCGAGCGGATCGACGCGGGCCTTGCCGCCGTGCGCAACATCGTCGGCAAGGTCTGGCCGTACATCCTGGCCGGCATCGCCATCGGCGCCGGCATCCACGGCTGGGTGCCGCAGGACTTCATGGCCTCGTTCATGGGCAAGGACGCCTGGTGGTCGGTGCCGCTGGCGGTGCTGATCGGCGTGCCGATGTACACCAACGCGGCCGGAATCATCCCGATCGTGCAGGCGCTGCTCGCCAAAGGCGCGGCGCTGGGCACCGTGCTCGCGTTCATGATGAGCGTGATCGCGCTGTCGCTGCCGGAGATGGTGATCCTGCGCAAGGTGCTCAAGCCACGGCTGATCGCCACCTTCGTCGGCGTAGTCGCCACCGGCATCCTGCTGGTGGGACTCATCTTCAACGCCGTGCTGTAGCGCCATCTCCGCGAGCCCGCCGTACACGACCGATTTTCTCGTTGCCATCCACGGAGTCATTCATGTCCTTGCATCGCTTGATCCCCCTGCTCGCCGCGGCGTTTCTTGCTGCGGCGCCCGCGCTGAATGCGCAACCTGTCGATGAGTCGACGCTGGTCGCGCAGGCCGCTGACCGACTCGCCGCCAGCAGCAAGTCGCTGCTGATCAGCGCGGACGAATTGCTGACGCTGATGAAGGACCCGGTGCGCGCGCCGTTCCTGGTCAGCGTCTGTGCGCCCGACGACTACGCCAAGGCCCACATCCCGGGCTCGATCAATATTCCGCGCGGCGCAGTCTTCAAGCCCGCGAACATCGCCAAGCTGCCGACGAAAGACAAGCCGATCGTCACCTACTGCTACACCGGCACCGGCGCGATCGGCACGGCCACCGTGCTCAACCTGATGGGCTACGACGCGCGCCAACTCGCCTGGGGCACGATGGGCTGGAGTCGCAACGACGCGGTGCTCGGCCCCGCCACGCGCTTTCCCGAATCGCAGCAGAACTACCCGGTCGTGACCGGCCCGCAAGGCACCGCCGTGACGTATGCGCGGCCGGTCATTGCCACCGGCAAGGCGAGCCTCGACCAGATCCTGATCGAGCGCGGTGACGCGGTCGAATCCGCCGACCGCACGGTCTCGATGACTGCCGAGGCGGTGCAGGCGCTGCTGACCGACAGCGACAAGAGCAACGATCCGTTCATCGTCGACCTGCGCAGCCCGGCCGACTTCGTCAAGGGTCACATCGCCAGCGCCATCAACATCCCCGCCGCCACGATCTACCAGCCGGGCAGCCTCGCCAAGCTGCCGCTCGGCCGTCGCATCGTCACCGTCGACTACAACGGCCAGGCCACCGTCGGCGTCAGCTACATGCTGTCGATCCTCGGCTACAACGCGCGCGGCCTGCAATACGGAATGATGGGCTGGAGCAAGGACGACGCGCTGATGGGCGGCTTCAAGCGCTTCCCGGCCGACCTCCAGCGCGACCTGCCGTTCGCCGGCAGCGCCGCCAAGCCGAAGTAATGCCGCCGACACACCGATGACGCGCCGCTGGCTTCACGCGCTGCTGCTGCCGCTCGGCCTGGTCGCCGCGGCGGCGCACGCCGTCGACGTGCGCTTCGAGCGCGTGGCCGACGGCGTGTACGCGCATATCGGCGAACTCGGCGGCCGCACCTACGAGAACGAAGGGCTGAACGCTAACCTCGGACTGGTGGTCACGCCGGGCGGGGCGGTGCTGATCGACAGCGGTGCCACCGCCCGCAGCGCGGCGCAGGTGCACGCCGCGGTCCGGCGCGTGACCGACCAGCCGGTGCGCTGGGTCATCAACACCGGCGGCCAGGACCATCGCTGGCTCGGCAACGGCTACTTCAAGGCGCAGGGCGCGCAGGTCATCGCGCACGCCAACGCGAAGGCCGACATGACGAGCCGCGGCAACGATCATCTGCAGGCGCTGCGCACGGTGCTCAAGGAGCGGGTCGACGGCACCGTACCCACCCTGCCCGACCGCTTCGTCGAGGGCACCGACATCCGTCTCGAGCTCGGCGGCACCGTGTTCGAGCTGCGTCACCGCGGCGGCGCACACACACCGGGCGACACGATGATCTGGCTGCCGGCGACGAGGGTGCTGTTCACCGGCGACGTGGTGTACGTGCAGCGCATGCTGGGCGTGCTGCCGGTGAGCAACACGAGGCTTTGGCTCGCCACGTTCGACGCGATCGAGCCGCTTGCGCCTGCACGCCTCGTGCCCGGGCACGGCCAGGTCACGGATGTGGCCACCGCCCGCGCGGACACCCACGCCTACCTCGACGCACTGCGGGCGCACATGAAGAAGGCGGTGGACGACGGCACCGACATCAGCGCCGCGATCAAGAGCTTCGATGCCACGCCGTTCATGCGCCTGCTGAATTCCGCGGAACTTCATCCCGGCAATGCCAGCCGGACCTATCTGGAACTCGAGCGCGAATGAGCGCGCCCCACTGCGAAAGGAAAGCGTCATGAAAGTCGAAGTCCTGGGCACCGGCTGTGCCAACTGCAAGCGCACCGTGCAGATCGTGGAAGACGTGGCCAAGGCCAACGGCGTGACCATCGACCTGGTCAAGGTCGAGGATCTGCCGAAGATCATGGCCTATGGCGTGATGTCCACACCCGCCGTCGTGGTCGACGGCAAGGTCGTCCATGCGGGCGGCATTCCGACCAGGGACAAGGTCGGCCAGTGGCTCGCGGGCGCCTCCGAGGCACCTGCGTCGACCGCGGCCCCGCGCTGCTGTGGCTGAGCGGTACACAACACCCACCGGAGCCGGCCGCGCTGTCGTCGGCGCCGTCGTGGCGACGGCGGTGCTGCTGGTGGCGGGCTGCGGCGAGCCGCAGCGGCCGCCGCCGGCGACCGCGATGCTCGCCGGCATCGACGCACCCGATGCCCTTGCGCTCTCCGTCGGGCAGGGCAGGCCGACCGTGATCGAATTCGGCGCCAACGCTTGCGCGTCTTGCCGCGACATGAAGGTCGTGCTGGCAGCCTTGCGCAACACCCACGGCACGCAGATCGGCATTGCCGAGATCGACCTGATCCAGCAGCGCGAAGTGATCCCGCGATATCGGATCCAGGTGATGCCGACACAGATCTTCTTCGACGCGCAGGGCCGCGAAACAGGACGCCATATCGGCGTCATCGACGGTGCAGGCATCCTCGCCCGGCTCGGCGTGAATGCGCCGCCGCGGTGATGGCGATGGAAGCGCACGCCACGCTGCTGGCCGCCTTCGCGGGCGGGGTGCTGACCTCGGCCTCGCCTTGTGTGCTGGCCGCGGTACCGGTCGCGGTCGGGTTCGTGGGCGGCCGCGGCGCTACGCCGCGGCAGTCGCTGCAGTTGGCGCTGGTCCTCGTGGCGGGCATGACGCTCGCACTGACCGTGCTCGGACTCGCCGCAGCACGGCTCGGCATCCTGATGGGCACGTTGCCAGGCCTGTGGACGGTCGTCGCCGGCGCACTGGTCATCGCGGTCGGCGTGTGGATCGGCTGGGGACGCGACGGTGGCGGCCTGCATCTGCCGGCACCGCTTCAGCGGCGCCTCGCCGGGTCGGGATGGGTGGGCGCACTTGTCCTCGGGGCGCTGCTTGGCACGGTCATGACGCCCTGCGCCTCGCCTGCGCTCGCAGCGGCGCTGGCATGGGCCGGCAGCGGCGGCACCTTCGGCGAGTCGATGTGGTTCGGCGCGGCGCTGCTGGCGGCCTACGGGCTCGGTCACAGTCTGCTGGTGCTTGCCGCAGGGGCGTCACCGTCCGCCGCACAAGCGCTGATGAACCGCCTCGACCAAGGCGCGAGCTGGCTGCCGGGCCGGCGCAGCTTTGCCGCGCTGATGGTCGTCGCCGGGGCCTGGCTGGCCTTGCAGCCTGCCTTCGCCTGAGCGCCTGCTTGTCGCGGATCAACGCGAGTCACTGTCTTCCGGGAGTGACTTCAAGCGGGCATGGACTACTAAGTGGACAGTGGCCGTTGGCGGCCGCTGCAAGGATCGACAGAGCGCATCGTTCGAGCGCGTGGCTCGACGAGCCGCTCAGGTGGTGAACGGCCCTTGCGCCACGCAACGTCGACCATGAAAGGAGTCACGATGAATCGTCGAGACACGATCAAGACCACGGCTCTCGCAGCCGGCCTGGCGGCGCTTGCGCCGGCGGCCTTTGCGCAAGGCTGGCGCGGCTGGCGCGGCGCCGGCGGCTGGGGCGCCGGTCCCTACCAGCGCCTGTACAACCCGGAGTCCGCCTACAGCGCCCACGGCAAGATCGAGACCATCCAGTCGTTCGTCCCGGCGCCGGGCATGGCGCCCGGGGTTCACATGATGGTGAAGACCGCGAGCGAAGTCGTCGAACTGCATCTCGGCCCGATGTGGTTCATCGAGCGCCTTGAGCCGGCATTCGATCCGGGCGACGAGATCGACTTCCGCGGCTCGCGGGTCACGATCGACGGCAAGGTCGTCGTGATCGCGGCAGAGATCAGGAAAGGGGACAAAACCCTGGTCCTGCGCAATGCGGCCGGGGTTCCCGCGTGGGCCGGATGGCGGCGTTGATCGCCTTGCTCGGTGGGGCGACGCCCTGCCCTGAGATCAACGTGAACACGTGATGCGCCAGTTCGGCGAGTACGTGACAGCCGCGACCGGCCGCTTTGCACTTGTATCCGTCGTCACCATCGCCGCCACGCGCGCCATCGACAAGCGCCGTCTCACTGGCGCCGGTCCACCCATCGGTGGTGCGAACGCGTAAGGGTCGCCGTTGGCCGAAGCCATTTCCGTAGGAGAGAACTCATGACTACCCGCGAAGTCGTCCTGTGCAACGCCGTCCGCACCGCCATCGGCACCTACGGTGGCAGCCTGAAAGACATCCCCGCGCCCGATCTGGGCGCCGCCGCTATCCGCGAGGTGCTCAAGCGCTCGGGTCTGGCACCCGAGAAGGTTCAGGCGCTGGTGATGGGCAGCGTGATCCAGGCCGGCGTAAAGATGAACCCGGCGCGGCAGGCCGGCATCGGCGGCGGCCTGCCGGTCGCAGTGCCGGCGCTGACGGTCAACCGCGTCTGTGGCTCCGGCGCGCAGGCGCTGGCCAGCGCCGCGTTGGAGATCTGGAGCGGCATGATCGACTGCGCGATCGCCGGGGGCATGGAGAACATGGACCGTGCGCCCTACCTTCTGCCGCAGGGCCGCTGGGGGGCGCGCATGGGCGACGTGACGATGTTCGACAGCATGCTGTACGACGGCCTCAACGATGCCTTCAGCGGCCAGCACTCCGGCTGGCACACCGAGGACCTGGTGGCAAAGAACGGCATCAGCCGCGACGACCAGGACCGGTGGGCCTTGCGCTCGCAGAGCCGCTTCAGCGCGGCGCAGGCGGCCGGCAAGTTCGACGCCGAGATCGTGCCGGTCGAGATCAAGAGCAGGAAGGGACCGGTGCCATTCGCGAAGGACGAGCACAACCGGCCCGACACCACCGCCGAATCGCTGGCGAAGCTGAAGCCGGCCTTCCGCAAGGACGGCACCATCACCGCCGGCAACGCGCCGGGGCTGAACTCCGCCGGCGCGGCGATGCTCGTCGCCGAGCGCAACTGGGCCGAGAAGAACGGCCTGAAGCCGATAGCCAGGCTGGTGTCCTACGGCGTGGGCGCGGTCGAGCCCGGTTTCTTCGGGCTCGGCCCGGTGCCGGCGGTCAGGCAGGCGCTGGCACGTGCGAACTGGACCGTGAAGGACGTCGGCCGCGTCGAGATCAACGAGGCGTTCGCGGCGATTGCACTCGCCTGCTTGCGCGAGCTGGGGTTTGCCGAGGAGGTCGTCAACGTCGAAGGCGGCGCGATCGCGCACGGGCATCCGATCGGCGCCAGCGGCGCGATTCTCACCACGCGGCTGCTGCACTCGATACAGCGCGACGGAGTGAAGCGCGGCATCGTCACGCTGTGCATCGGCGGCGGCCAGGGCATCGCACTCGCCGTCGAAATGCTGTGACAACGACCCGCGCCGGACCCGAGTGCACGATCGCAACCCTGCGGAGATTCCCATGCCATTGATCTCGGCCGAGGCCATCTCCCGCGTCTACAAGACGGGTGATGTCGAGGTCGCCGCGCTGCGCGACGTGAGCATGAGCATCGATGCGCGCGAATTCATCGCCTTCGTTGGCCCCTCGGGCAGCGGCAAGACGACGCTGCTCAACCTGGTCGGCTGCCTGGACCATCCCAGCGACGGCACGCTTACGGTGATGGGCACCGACGTCGCCCGGCTCGACCGCAGCGCCGCGGCAGCCTTCCGCGGCGAGCACCTGGGCTTCGTGTTCCAGGAGTTCAACCTGGTGCCTGTGCTGTCGGCCTACGAGAACGTCGAGTACCCGCTGCTGATGGTGCGGACGTGGCCGGCCGAGAAGCGCCGCGCACAGGTGATGAAGCTGCTCGACGCAGTCGGCATGGCCGACCAGGCACTCAAGCGCCCCGACCAGCTCTCCGGCGGGCAGAAGCAGCGCGTCGCGGTGGCACGCGCTCTGGTCTCGGAGCCCCGGCTCGTGCTGGCCGACGAGCCGACCGCCAACCTCGACCACGACAGCGCGCACAAGGTGCTGGACCTGATGAAACGGCTACGCGACGAGTTCGGCACCACCTTCGTGTTCTCGACCCACGACCCGAAGATCATGGAGGCCGCCGAGCGCATGCTCGTGCTCGAGGACGGCCGCCTCGTGCGGGAGGAGCGCCCGTCATGATCGCCACCCTCAGGCTCTCCACGCGCAACCTGATGCGCTACCGCCGGCGCACGCTGCTGACGGCCGGCCTGATCACGATCGGCGTGGTGGCGATGCTGCTGTTTGTCTCGGCCGCCGGCTCGTTCAAGAACGTGATGATCGGCCAGATCACCGACAGCCTGCTCGGCCACCTGCAGGTGCACCGGCGCGGCTACGTGGCCTCGGTCGACAACCTGCCGCTAAACCTGAACATCGGCGCCAAGCTGGTCGATCGCATCAAGGCCGAGCTCGCCGGCGAACCCGCCATCGCGGCCACCTCGGTGCGACTGAAGATGGGCGCGATGTTCAGCAACTACAGCGAGACGACGAGCATTCGGCTGAACGGCGTCGACCCCGCCGCCGAGGACGCCACCGCGCCGGGACTGCGGACGCGCATCACCGACGGTGCGCGCGACGGTGCGTTGGTGGCGCCGGGGCAGCTGCTGATTCCCGAGTTGATCGCGCGCGGGATGAAGGTCAAGGTCGGCGACACGGTGGTGCTGGTGGCGACCAACCGCGACGGCTCGGTCAACGGCAAGAACTTCACCGTGCGCGGCGTCCTGGAGCCGATCACCGGCCCGGGCGGGCGCGACGGCTACCTGCACCAGGACGATGCGCGCGAACTGCTGCGCATGGACGAGCCCGAGGCGATGGAGATCGCGGTCCGGCTGCACGACCTGGGCAAGCTGGAGGCCGTGCAGGCCTCGCTGGCTGCCAAGCTCGACAGGCTGCTGAACAAGGAGGGCAAGCCGATGCTCGAGCTGCACAGCTGGAAGCAGCTGTCGCCGTTCACCAACATCGCCAACATGATCGACCTGATGACGCTGTTCATCCGCGTGATGCTGGTGGCCATCGTGCTGGTGAGCGTGATGAACGTGATGCTGATGGCCGTCTACGAGCGCATCCGCGAGATCGGCACGCTGGCCGCGATCGGCACCCCGCCGCGGCGCATCCTCGGGCTGTATGTCGGCGAGGGGCTGCTGCTCGGGCTGCTGGGGGCGGCGATCGGCGTTGCGCTGAGCCTGGGTGTCGTCGCGCTGCTCAACTTCTGGCCGCTGCAGTTCCCGTTCGGGCGCCAGGTCATCACGCTGCAGCCGACGATTTCGGTCGCCGAGGTCACGACCGTCGCGCTGCTCGTGATTGGCATGGCGGTGCTGGCCAGCCTGCAGCCGGCCTGGCGCGCCTCGCGCATGGACCCGATCGTCGCGCTGCGGCACGTTTAGGAGAACAGTCATGCGCGTACGACGATTCCTCACGAAAGTCCTGCTGACCCTGGCGGCGATTTCCAGTGCCGGCACCGGGCTTGCCGCGGGACCCTATATCGCCGTGGCAGCCAAGGGTCCGGGCGCCCAGGCGGCGGTGAGTACCGTTGCTGCCCGCGCACCGCAGATATTGATCTTCGATGGCGAAGGGCGATTCGTGGCTGCGCATTCCAATCCTGTGGCCGCAAGACCCGGCGGCGCCGGGCCGGCGCTGGCCCAGTGGCTGGCCGATCATCAGGTCGCGCTGTTCATCGCCGGCGATGTGGGCGACAAGATGGCTCCCGAGCTTCAGCGCTTGAAGATCCGCAGCATCGTCGCCAGCGGTCCGGCAGATCGCGCAGTCAAGGCGGCGGCGAAATGAGCGCCGCGATCCGCACGTCCGCCTTGGCGGTCATCGTGACGGCGTTCACGCTGTTCGCGAATGCCGCCGGACTGGACGGCAGGGCGCTGCTCGAGAAGGTCGACCGCAACCTCGAGCCCGAGAACTACGAGATGACGCGCAAGCTCATCAACGAGGAGCCCGACGGTAGGCGCAAGGAGTTCATCCTGTACTCGGTGAAGAAAGGCCGCGACAAGGTGGCAGCGCTGTTCCTCGCGCCGGCGAGCGACAAGGGCCGCAGCACGCTGCGCCAGGGCGACAACATGTGGCTGTACATCCCCAGCGTCGGCAAGCCGGTGCGCATCACCAGCCTGCAGAGCGTCACCGGCGGCGTGTTCAACAACGCCGACATCCTGCGCGTCGACTACACGGAGGAATACGACGTCACTTCGGCAAGCGAGGACGGCGGCCGCTACCTGCTCGACCTGAAGGCCAAGACCGGCGCCGTGGCCTACGACCGGCTGAAGATGACGGTGGACAAGAAGACCGTGCTGCCAACGGCGATCGAGGCGTACGCCGCCAGCGGCCTGCTGGTGAAGACGCTGCGCTTCAAGGACATCAAGGACTTCGGCGGCGGCATCGTGCGGCCGGCCACGCTGGAGACCGACAGCCCGCTGTACAAGGGCTACAAGTCGGTGATGCTGTACGCGAACGTGAAGAAGCGCGACGTGCCCGACGAGGTGTTCACGCTGAACTTCATGTCGCGGCTGGACGAGTTGCGCAAATGAGGGCCGCGGTCGCAGCGGGCCTGGCGCTCGTGGCGGCCGTGATGCCAGCGTGGGCTGCGGACTACAGCTTCGACGCGTCGGAAATCGAGCCGCGGGCCTACGAAGTCAACAGCTTCGTCGAAGGCCGCTACGAGCACTTCTGGCTGCGCTCCGACGCCGCGCTGCTGCCGCTGAGCTTTTCGACGCCGCCTTCCGGCAATGCACTGGACCGAGGTACGGTCGGCTTCGAGCTGGGCGGCAAGTACCGTAAGGACATGCTCGGTCTGTACGCGCGAGTGCGCGGCGATGCTGCGGTCGACCAGACCGCGTCGACCAGCGACTTCCAGTGGCTCGAGGGTGGGCTGCGCCTCAGCCCGTCGGAGAAGCTGAGCGTCGACCTCGGCAAACAGGTGCAGCGCTGGGGTAAAGGTTATGCGTGGAACCCGGTGGGCTTCTTCGAGAGGCCCAAGGACCCGAACGACCCGCAGCAGTCGCGTGAGGGTTACGTGATGGCCAGCGCCGACGCGGTGACCAGCCGTCCGGGCACGCTGGCGGCGGTGGGATTCACGCCGGTGGTGATGCCGGTGTCGTCGTCGGTGAACGACGACTACGGCGCGCCGGGTCATACCAACCTGGGCGCGAAGCTGTACCTGCTGGTGGCCGACACCGACATCGACCTGATGTGGGCCGGCAAGGGCAGCCGGCCCGAACGCTTCGGCTTCGACTTCTCGCGCAACCTGGGCACGCAGCTCGAGGTGCACGGCGAGTGGGCGCGGGCGATCGGCGTGACGCGCCGCGAACTGGTGCCCAGCGGCAGCGTCAGCACGAGGACGGCCAATGCCGACAGCTGGCTGATCGGCGCGCGCTACCTGAGCGAGAACGAAGTCACGGTGATCGGCGAGCTGTACCGCAATGGCACCGGATTCGACGAGGACCAGCTCGGCCGCTTCTACGCCCTGCTCGACCAGGCCTTCGCCGCCGGCGGCGGGCAGGCGCTGCAGGCGCAGGCGCGATCGCTGGCGCAGGCGGGCTACGGCCGCGCCAACCCGGGGCGCAACTATGCGTACCTGCGGGTCAGCGCCAAGGACCCCTTCGACTGGCTGTACGTTTCGCCGTCGGTGACGTCGATCGTCAACCTCGACGACCGCAGTTACCAGCTAACTTTCGAGCTGCTCTACACCGGTTGGGAAAATGTCGAGCTGCGGTTGCGCGGCGTGCTGACAAACGGCGACGACGCGACCGAATTCGGCGAGAAGCCCGCCGCGCAGCGCGTCGAGCTGCGGCTGCGGCTGTACTTCTGAAGCGACTGCCGACGGGGTGATGTCACTCATGTCTTCGACCGGCGCCGAGCAGAGCCGCGCCACGACCGGGCGCTCCGCCGAACCGCTGCTGGCGGCGCGCGATCTGCGGCTCGAACTCGGGCACCGCGCGGTGCTCGACGGCCTGACGCTCGCGATCGCCGACGGCGAAGTGCACGCGCTGCTCGGCCCGACCGGCGCCGGCAAGAGTACGGTCGCCTACACCGTCATCGGCTACAGCGGTTACGCGCCGTTGTCGGGCGAGTTGCACTTCGCCGGCGAACGGATCGACACCCTGCCGCTGCACGAGCGCGCGCGCCGCGGCATCACGCTGGCCTGGCAGGAGCCGGCGCGCTTCGAAGGCCTGAGCGTGGCCGACTTCCTCGCTCTCGGTTCGCGGGCCGACGACGCGGCCGAGTGCCTGCGCCGTGTCGGGCTGCGACCCGAGACCTATTTGCCGCGGGCGCTCGACAAGGCCCTGAGCGGGGGCGAGCGCTAGCGCATCGAACTGGCCGGCGTGCTTGCGCGGCGGCCGCGGCTGGCGATCCTCGACGAGCCGACCGCGGGCATCGACCTGCTGGCGATGGCGGAGATCGTCGCGCTGATCGACCTGCTGAAGGCCGGCGGCGCCAGTGTGCTGCTGATCACGCACGCGGAAGACGTGGCAAAGCACGCCGATAGCGCTTCGCAGCTGTGCGGCGGCCGCATCGTGCGCAGCGGCCCGCCCGCCGACGTGATCGCGCATTACAAATCGCGCGCCTGCGAGCGCTGCAATGGCACCACCTGTCGCCATGACTGACCTGCAGCCGATGCTGGATGCCTTCGCGGTGGCCGGAGAGGATCCCGTCGCCCTGCTGACGCCGGACACCGCGCACCTGGTCGCCTACGGCCACGATCTGGCCAGCCAGCAGTCGATCCCCGGCGTAATGGTGCTGGCCACCAGCACGCCGCACTGCATCGAGGCGCGCATCGACGTCGATGCCGGCGTCCGTGTGGCGCAGCCGGTTCACCTTTGTTTCGGCCTGCTCGATCCGCGCGGCGCGCAGATGGTGCGGCTCGACCTGACGCTCGGCGCGGGCGCGGCGGTCACCGTCTGGTCCCATTGCCTGTTCACCCGGGTCGAGAGCGCAAAGCACCTGATGCAGGCGGCCATCTTCGTCGGAGAGGGGGCGACGCTCGAGTTCCAGGAGTCGCACTATCACGGCGATTCCGGCGGCATCGAGGTGCGTGCCCCCGCTGCGGTGAAGCTGGCGCCGCGCGCCCGCTTCCGTGCTGACTTCTCGCTGCTGCACGGCCGCGTCGGCCTGCTCGATCTCGACTACACGGTCGATGCGGGCGAGCGGGCAGTGGCCGAACTCATCAGCCGCGTCTACGGCACTGGCAACGATGCCATCCGCATCCGCGAGCGGGTGGATCTGAACGGCGCCTCGTCGCACGCGATCGTCAAGTCGCGGGTGGCGCTGCGCGACGACGCGACCGCGGAGATCGTCGGCGCCACCCACGGCAACGCGCCGCACGCGCGCGGCCATGTCGACTGCACGGAGATCGTGCGCGACCGCGCAGTTGTGCGCGCCGTGCCAGAGGTCAGCGTCACTCACCCGCTGGCCAAGGTCACGCACGAAGCGGCCATCGGCGCGGTGGACACGAAACAGCTCGAGACGCTGATGGCACGCGGTTTGGCGCCCGACGAAGCGGTCGACATTCTGGTGCGTGGGATGCTGAGGTAGCCCGGCATCGCATCGGACTGTTCAATCCATTGACGCTGCGTCGACATGTCAGCGCAGCGCCATCGACTCCAGGTTGCGGGACCGGGCCGCGCTGCACATGAACCAGCCCTCATGGCGCGCATCATCCGTCCGGCACGCACCGGCTGCTTCAATCGGACGCTCAGCGTGGTGGACGCGGTGCCGAGCGCTGCGACTGACCAGTCCGGCACTCACACTCGATCTATGGGTGCCTCTGGTCGAACCGCCCTGGGCGTGTTGGTTACGCGGCACCGTGTCAATGCGCGAGCCGTTTGCGGCGCGTCAAGCGAGACGGGCCTCGCGTGCGTCATGCTGCCGGCGCTGGCACTCCATGCGTGCGCGCGCCTTGCCACGAGCGAAGCATGCGAGCCGGCAGTCACGCATTCAACCCGGGCTGTCGGCGCGGCTTCGGCCCGCTCGCCGCGCGATCGCTCAGACCTCGATTGAAAGGAATCGAACCGTGATCGCAGTCAAACGCACTTTGCTTGCCGCTTTCGCCGCCGCAGCCTCGCTCCTGAGCGGCTCGGCGCTCGCACTCGATCTGCCAGGGCCTCTGATCGAGACGTCCTGGCTGGCCGCGCACCAGCAGTCCAAGGGGCTGGTGGTGCTGGACGTTCGCAACGAAAAGGACAAGGCCGCCTTCCGTTTCGTGCCCGGATCGCGGTACTGGAACTGGGAGACGGTGCGCGTCGACCGCAAGGTCGACGGTGTCGAGATCGAGGCGATCGCGCCGACCCGCCAGCAGTTCGAGTCCTTGATGCGCGGCTTGGGGATCGGCAACAGCGACGCTGTCGTCATCGTTTCGCCCTCGAACAATGCCTCCTCGTTCACGATGGGCACGCGCGCCTACTGGACGATGAAGTACTTCGGACACGACAAGGTTGCCCTGCTCGACGGCGGTGTCGTCAAGTGGACCGCGGAGAAGCGCCCGACTGCCGCTGCGCCAGCGCCGACCCCCAGACCTAGCGGGTACAAGGTCAAGGCCGTGCATGACGAACTGCTGGCCTTGACGCCGGAAGTGCTCGCCACGGCCTACAAGAAGACCGGCGCGCAACTGGTCGATGGCCGCGCCCCCGACTTCTATCTCGGCGAGAAGAAGAAGGACTACGTCTACGCCCAAGGCCACATCCCGGGCGCCCGGCTGGTGGCGAATGCGGACCTGCTTGATCCGAAGACCGGCACGCTGAAGTCGATGGCCGAATTGCGCACACTTTTGGCAAGTAGCGGGGTCGACGCCGCCGCACCGATCATCACTTACTGCGATTCGGGCCACTTGAGCACGGGAGTCTGGTTCGTTGCACACGAGCTGCTGCGCAATCCCAGCGTAAAGCTGTACGACGGCTCGATGCACGAGTGGACCAAGGACCCGACCCGGCCGGTCAGCATCGCCAAGGAGTAGGTCCGGCCGCGGCCGCGCCACACCCTCCCGAGGTGGGTAGACAAGAGTCCCCGCTAAGTCAACCTGTGCAACGCCGTGCGCACAGCCATCGGCACCTACGGCGGCAGCCCGAATGTCATCGCCGCCCCCGATCTGGGCGCGCCGCCGTCCACGAAGTGCTCAAACGCTCGAGCGTCACATCGGAGAAGGTGCAGGCGCCGATGATGGGCGGCGTGATGCAGGCCTGCGTGAGTTTCACGCAGGCCCGGTGCAGCGGCTCAGCTCGCCGCGAGACAAACCTCCGAGAAACCCGCGCGCCTTCGCCACTATGTAAGGCGGCAGCGAGGAAGGCACCGCGGCACAGGCGGCGCTCGCCCGGGGGGATTGCGGGGTCCGGCCGACGGAAACGTTACCGCCCCCCGTGCGGTGGCGCATCAGGGCTGCATCCGGCAGCCCGCGCAGGCTGACCAGAGGCTGCGCCCTTGACTGCGCGACTCGTCAACCAGCCGGTGGAACTTCGGCTTTCCCTTGGCTCAGTCCCAGTCGACGCATGCGCTCCCAGAGATTCTTTCGGCTAATTCCCAGCGCCTCGGCCGAGCGGGCGATCTGGCCGTCGTGTTCCTGCAGCACGCCCTGGATAAATTCGCGCTCCACCGTCGCCAGGTAGGCGGCCAACGAACGGGACAGTTCCGGAGCGGCCGGCTCCTTGTCGGAAAGAAGATCGCTGAAGAACGCCTCTGGCGACAACAGCGCCGTATGCGAGAGGATGCACGCCCGTTCGACTGCGTTCTTCAGTTCGCGCACGTTGCCCGGCCACGCGTACCGCAGCAGCAGGCTCTCGACGCGCGCGTCGAGCCGCCTTGCCTCGCCCGGGTGACGACGATTGAAGTCGTGAACGAATTCGCGCAGGTAGTGCAGGATGTCGTCGTGCCGCTCGCGCAAAGGCGGAAGGCGCAATTGAATGACGTTGATCCTGTAGTAGAGATCCTCGCGGAACGCCCCCTGCGTGACCATCACCTTCAGATCGCGATGGGTCGCGCAAATCAGACGGAAGTCCACCTTCGTCGGGCCTTGCCCGCCCAGCCGCACGATGTGCTTGTCCTGGAGCACGCGCAGCAGTTTTGCCTGCATGGCGAGCGGCATGTCGCCGATCTCATCGAGGAAGACAACGCCGCCGTCGGCCTGCTCGATCAGTCCGCGCTTGGCACGGTTCGCGCCAGTGAACGCACCGCGTTCGAAGCCGAACAACTCCGCTTCCATAAGGGACTCAGGTAACGCTGCGCAGTTGACGGCAACAAAGGGGCGTGTTAGCTCCCGCGTTCGATCAACGCCGCCCGGAGCGCACAGATGGCGATGGAACAGGCGTGCAACGTATTCCTTCCCGACGCCTGATTCGCCCGTGATCAGCAGCGTATCGGCCTGCGCCGCCAAGCGCGGCATCGCCTCCGCGACGCGCTGCATCGCCGGCGAGACGCCGAGGTCGCACCCGCTTCCCGCACTGCTGCTGCGTTCACACAGACCCTGCATGCGTTCGACCAGCCGGTCGAGATCGAACGGCTTTGTCACGTAATCGGCGGCGCCGGCCTTCATCAGTTCGACCGCGCGGTCGATCGTGCCGAAGCCGGTGATGAAGACGAACGGGGGCAAGCGCGTTGCCGAGCCACCTTCCTCGAGGAGGCTGAGAAAAACCTGCCCGCCATCTCCGTCCTGGAGGCGAATGTCGCTAATCACGGCGTCATAGCGCCGCCGCGAAAGCGCTAGCCGCGCATCGACCGTGCGCCGATGCCAGTCCACATCGAAGCCTTCAAGTCGAAAGCGATCGGCGAGCGACTCGCCCATGATCGCGTCGTCTTCAATCAGACACAGCTGCGGATTTGGGTTCATCTTCGTGCTGTTTGGCCAGTTGTACGCCTGACGTTGCCAGTGGCAGTTCGATCGCGAACACGGTGACGCCGGGCCTGCTTTCGACCGTGAGTTCGCCGCCAAGCTGCCGCACGATCTGGTAGACGACCCACAAACCAAGGCCGCTGCCTTCACCACTGGCAAGCGCAAACGGCTCGAACAGATACTGCAGTTTCTCCTCGGGGATGTGGCGCCCATCGTTGGCAACGCGAATCGACATCGACTCGCCTTGATGCCGCAAGTCGAGCCGGATCGCTCCGTTGCGCTCGATCGCGTGTGCGGCATTCAGCATCAGATTGAGGAGTATCTGCCGCACCTGGCGCGCCGGCAGCGGCAAAGGGATATCCAGCTGAATGTCGCGCTCGATCTTTCCACGCTTGCGATCCACCTCGGGCGCAACCAGGACGAGAACATCCTCGACGTCCTCGCGCGTCAGCGGCCGATCGGTCAGTCGCATCTCCACCAGCAGCGCGCCGACCGAACCGCGAATCTCCGTGAGCCCGCGTTCGAGCAGTGCCAGCGTCTTGTTTGCCAGCGGATCGTCACTGCCATGCTTGCGATAGGTGCTGATGGCATTGAGCATGCCGCCCAGCGGGTTGTTGATCTCGTGCGCGATCCCGGCCGCCAGCCGGCCGATCGCTGCCAGCCGCTCCGATGCCATCACCTGTTCTTCTAGCTCGCGTTTGTGTTTCAGGTCGACCAGCATCGACTGGAATGTGCGCGTCAGATCGCCGATCTCGTCGCCTGTATCGGCCAGCGTGTCCATTGCGATGTCGTCGAGTTGCGCCGGCACCTTGGCCATCGCGGTTGCCAGCGACACCAATGGCGCGCCGGTGCGACGCGCCCAGAACCAGCTCGCCGGCAACAGTACCGCGAGCGCCAGCAACGTCACCGCGCTGGCCTGCGTCAGGATCTCGGTATAGCGCGGCCACAGCGCTTCGCGCGATGCCACTAGCACCACGTCGCCCAGATGAACGCTTTCCGCGCTGATCGGTGCGGAATAGAACAGCCGGTCCGAGTCGACTGCACCAAAGGCCACCGATCCGCCCGGACCTTGCGCTGCCTGTTGCGCGACAAACGAGGCGAAGTCCGGCCCGGTGGTTGCAAGTTGCGCGCCCACTGGAAACTCGCGCGGCCTCGATGAAACGAAGACCTTGCCAGCGCCGTCCATCACGATCACGGGCGCGGACACTGCGCTCGGGGCCCCTGCGTCGTCCGAAGCCGCCAACACGATTTCATAGGCCCGCCATACATCGTCATGCCGCAGGTACGGCTGCAGCGTGTTGGCCAGTGCACGGGCTAGGCTGATCGAATAGCGATCGAGGTCCTCACGCGCCTGGCTCACCTGCCGCAGCACGATGGCCCCGGTCACAGTCAGCGCGACCAGCAGCACGAGCGCGGTGACACGCAGCGGGATCTTGTAGCGCAGCGACAGGCGCGGGAAGACAGAGAGTCTCACGATCGCGCCGCGAATTTGCGCTCTCGGAACTGCGCGTCAGCCTGCATCATTTCAGCAATCGAAGCGAACAGCGCCAGATCGCCGTGCACGAATCCGTCCAATTGCATCGATCGCAGCAGCTGCTGGCCGCGTGGATCTGTAGCCATGGTTGCGAGCGCGTCAAAGAACGCCTGCTCCTCTGCGGAATCGATGTCGCGTCGGGCCACGAACGGCGTGTGCCCGAAATACGCGGATCGCTGAAGGACTCGCGTGCGCGCAACCAGTTGAGGTTGAAGCGTGGCGACCATGTCGTAGACATACCCGTCGACCGCGCCACCCTGCGCCAAGCCCTCGGCCACCGCCCGCACCACCAGCCGATGCGCCCAAGTGTAGAAAGTTCGCCCAAAGAACGCGTCCGGATCGCGCGCCTCACGGATCAGCGCATAGCGCGGATACAGGTGCCCCGAGTTCGAGTCCGGATCGGAGAATGCAAAGACGCGGCCGGCCAGGTCGAGAATTCCCTGTGGATGCGGGTCGTCGGCGCCAACGATGATGTACGAGCGATAGAGTGGCTTGCCCTGCCACACGGGGACGGCAACCAGACGCAGTTCGTCCTTGTAGCGGACGAACGGGTAACCACAGATCCATGCGAAATCTAGCTGGCTCGAACGGATGAGATCGAGGATCTCGCGATAGCTGCTGCGCGTAACGAATTCGATGGGCCGCTGCAGGCGCTCTTCGAGCCACTGTTTCCACAGATGAAGTAGGCCGACCTCGTCCTCGGGAAAGACCGCAGTGACGCCGATGCGGATCGTGCGGCCCGACGCAGCACGCGAGACACGGACAACAGGCAACGCACACAGGCCGCCGGCAGCGACCAGTGCACGAATTGCCTCGCGGCGCACAACGAGTGTCATTCGTCTCGATCGGCCTTGAATCGTAGGACCCAGTCTAAGCATCGTGCGTCACCACCGCATCGCGCGCTGCGCAAGCATCCTCGTCACTGGCGAGTAACGGCCGCCCCACCGCAATCAGGTGATCGCGTTACCGATTGGTAACGCGCCTGGGCCGCACCCATCACGAGATGGCGCATGAAGGGCGCGCTCGCGCGCTGTGGTCCAGGCCGCGACCGACGCGATGGGAAATCCAGCTAAGCGGGCACGGTTCTTGCTCCTTTAACTCCTCGAAGGCGCAAAGAGCGCCCGTAACGAGGAGACAACATGACCGATAAATCGGCCGACGTGACACGTCGGGTGTTCTTGAAACTGTCAGGAAGCGGCGCCGCCACCACTGCCGCGGCTATCGGCACGGCCGGATTCGCGACGCAGGCCCAGGCTGCGCAGGCCGAGGCGGGACGCACGACCCTTCCCTATCCACGCACGCAGGTCGCAAGTTTGGCCAGCTTGAAGATCAACGCGCCGGTCTCCTTCAATTTCCCCGACGCCTCCTCGCCCTGTTCGCTGGTCAAGATGGGGCGGGCCGTGCCGGGTGGCGTTGGCCCAGACAAGGACATCGTCGCCTATTCGATCCTGTGCACGCACATGGGCTGCCCGGTCGCATACGACAGCGCGACAAGCACCTTCCGCTGCGGCTGCCACTACAGCGTTTTCGATGCCGAGATGGGCGGGCAGATGGTGTGCGGTCAAGCGACCGAGAACCTGCCCCAGGTAACGCTCGAAGTCGACGCCAAGGGCGGCATCGTCGCCACGGCAGTTAACGGTCTTATCTACGGCCGACAAGCCAACGTGCTCTAACCGGGAGACAACGATGACCAAAAAAGACCGCGTCGCGCTGCCGCCCGTCAACGCAAAGAAGACCAACATGAGTTGCCACTTCTGCATCGTGGGTTGTGGCTATCACGTCTACAAGTGGCCGGAGCACCAGGAAGGCGGTCGTGCGCCCAATCAGAACGCGCTCGGACTCGACTTTCGCAAGCAACTGCCGCCGCTGTCAGTGACCATGACACCGGCGATGACCAACACCGTCGCGGATGCCGATGGCAAGCGTCACAACATCATGATCGTGCCGGACAAAGCCTGCACGGTGAACCAGGGCCTGTCTTCGACGCGCGGCGGCAAGATGGCCTCGTACATGTATACGCCCGAGGGGATAACCAAGGAGCGGCTCGCGTATCCGCGCCTGTACACGGGCGATCAGTGGCTGGACACGACGTGGGAGACCGCGCTAGCGCTGTATGCCGGCGTGCACAAGAAAATCCTAGACAAGGAAGGTCCCGGCGGCCTGGGATTCTCCGCGTTCGACCATGGCGGGGCCGGCGGCGGTTTCGAGAACACCTGGGGCAGCGGAAAGCTGATGTTCACCGCGCTGCAGACGCCGCTCGTGCGAATTCACAACCGCCCCGCCTACAACTCCGAGTGCCATGCGACGCGCGACATGGGCATCGGCGAACTGAACAACAGCTACGAGGACGCGGAACTGGCCGATGTGATCTTCTCGGTCGGTGCCAACGCCTACGAGACGCAGACCAACTACTTCCTCGCACACTGGGTGCCGAACCTGCAAGGAGCAACCGTCGATAAGAAGAAGAAGTGGTTCGCCGGCGAGCCTGCCGAGGCGGGACGCGTCATCTTCGTCGACCCCCGCCGCACGCCCACCGTGACGATCTGCGAAGCGATCGCCAAGGACCGTGTGCTGCACCTTGAACTCGAGCCAGGGACGGACATTGCGCTTTTCAACACGATGCTGACGTACGTGGTGGATCAGGGCTGGATCGACCGCGACTTCATCGCCAAACGCACGGTCGGGTTCGACAACGCGCTAAAGGCGAACCGGATGTCGCTGGAGGAAGGAAGCAAGATCACGGGCGTGCCGGCTGACAAGATCCGGATGGCAGCCGAGTGGGCCTACAAGCCGAAAGCCGGCGGCAAACCCAAGCGAACGATGCACGGCTATGAAAAGGGGGTCATCTGGGGCAATGACAACTACCTGATCCAGTCGTCACTGCTCGACCTAGTACTCGCCACGCACAACGTGGGGGGACGGCGCGGCACCGGCTGCGTCCGTATGGGCGGCCACCAGGAGGGCTACACGCGTCCGCCCTATCCTGCCAAGCAGAACCTATACGTGGACCGCGAGATCATTCAGGGCAAGGGCCGCACGCTCACCGTCTGGGCCTGCAACTCGTTCCAGACCACCCTCAACGCCGAGCAGTTTCGCGCCACGGTCCTGCGGCGTTCCAACATCGTCAAGGAAGCCATGAGCAAGGCGCGCGGCGCGACCACCGAGCAGATGGTCGACGTGGTCGTCGATGCCGTAATGAACAAGGGCGGCTTGTTCGTGACGCTGATCGACCTGTATCCGACCATGGTGATGGATGCGGCGCACGTCGCACTGCCCGCCGCGCACCCGGGCGAGATGAACCTGACATCGATGAACGGTGAGCGGCGGATGCGGCTGTCCGAAAGGTTCATGGATCCACCCGGTGTAGCGATGCCCGATTGCCTGATCGCTGCCTCAATCGCCAATACGATGAAGGCGATGTATCAGAAGGAGGGCAATGCGGCGATGGTGCAGCGATTCTCCGGCTTCGATTGGAGAACCGAGGAGGACGCCTTCAACGACGGCTTCCGCCGCGCCGGGCGCCCCGGTGCACCTCCGATCGACAGCCAGGGTGGGGACACCGGCTATCTCGCCACCTACCCCTTGCTGCGCAAAGCCGGGAACAACGGCGTGCAGTTGCCAATCAAGGAGGTGAAGGGCGACACGCTGGTCGGCACCGAAATGCTCTACACAGACAAGTTCGATACCGCGGACGGCAAGGCGAAGTTCCTGCCGGCAACCTGGCCCGGCCTGCCGAAGCCAGTCGCCGAGCAGAAGACTAAGCACCGCTTCTACATCAACAACGGGCGGGTCAACGAAGTTTGGCAGACGGGCTACCACAACAAATACGACGCGCACGTCAAGGATCGCTATCCGATGGCGATCATCGAGATGAACCCGACTGACGCCAAAGCAATGAACGTGCAGCCCGGGGACATCGTCGAGATTTTCAACGACTACGGCGGGAGCTATGCGATGGCCTATCCCGACGCGTCGATCAAGTCGGGCCACACCTTCATGCAGTTTGGCTGGTTCAATGGCATCGCCGGCGACGTCGTGACCGACTGGACCGACCGCAACTTCGTGCCGTACTACAAGGGCACCTGGGCAAGTATTCGGCGGATCGGCGGGCGCGATCAGTTCGCGAAAACGGTGAGCTTCAAGTCCCGCCGCTATCAGACCTGAGCCACACTTCCGCACCGGTTGTCTCCTCCTGGGGCCGCCAAACAGCGGCCCTTTCTTTTCAAGGAAGCACCGACCGTCGCGTTGACCCGTACCGCATGTGAACTTGGTCCAGCGCCAAGCAGAAGGGAGCGATGGCCGAGCACCGGTACACGCTCGAGATTAGGCAATTGCACGTCGCTCAAGAGGTTGTCTCTCAACAATTGGCCGCCGCGGTCAACCCGGGCCCCGGCGGCTTGTTTTGTCCAGCGCCGTGGCGCGGTTAAACACTTCTGCCGGACCATCGCCTGGCAGCCGCGATCGCGACAGGAGGGCTTGACAAACAGTTTAATATTTCCATACTCTTCGAAACATGAAACAAAAAGCTATCGTCCAGTCGCTTGCTGCCCTCGCGCAGGAAACGCGCCTCGCCGTCTATCGCCTGCTAGTCCAGCAGGGGCCGAGCGGCATGGCCGCCGGCGAGATCGCGTCGCAACTCGAACTGGCGCCGGCCACGTTGAGTTTCCACTTGAAGGAACTCGCCCATGCCGGTCTCGTCAAGTCGCGCCAGGACGGCCGCTTCATCTTCTACGCCGCCGACTTCGAGGCGATGAACGCGCTGCTCGCGTTCCTCACCGAGAACTGCTGCGTGGCCGACTGCGGGCCGGCGTGCTCTCCGGCGGCGGCCTGCAAATCATCGACCCGGGCCGGGCAACGGCCGGCGGAATCCACCAAGCGCGCTGCCAAGGCCAGCCGCGCGCGCAACACGGGAGTCAAAGCATGAAACGCTTTCACGTGCACGTCTCGGTCCCCGACCTGGCGCAGAGCATCCGCTTCTACTCGACGCTGTTCGGTGCCGCGCCCGCGGTGGTCAAGAGCGACTACGCCAAGTGGATGCTGGAGGATCCGCGCGTCAACTTCGCGATTTCCCAGCGCAGCGCGAAGCTCGGCATCAACCACCTCGGCCTGCAGACCGACTCCGACGCCGAGCTCGAAGGGCTCAACGCGCAACTGCAAGCCGCGGATCTCGCCACCGCCGCCGAGAAGGAGACCGCGTGCTGCTACGCGCGCTCCAACAAGTACTGGGTGACGGACCCGACCGGCATCGCGTGGGAGACGTTTCATACCCTGGGCGATGTACCGACCTTCAATGACGAAGCGGCTGCACACGGCGACACGCCCTCGGCCGAGGTCTGCTGCACGCCGGCGCCGGCCGTGGCCAAGGTCGCGGCCCGGATTCCGGTCAAGGCCGCGGGCGGCTGCTGCAACTGAGCGCCGGCCGATGCTGATCACCGCGGTACTGCACGAGGCTGCAGCCGACAACGTGCCCTCGATCGTGGCGTTGCTTGCGCAGGCCGGCCTGCCGACCGCCGACCTCGGGCCTGCCGCGCTGGACGACTTCATCGTCGCGCTCGATGGCGGCGAGGTGATCGGCGCGGTCGGCCTCGAGCGGCACGGCGACCACGGTCTGCTGCGCTCGCTGGTCGTCGCGCCAGAGTGGCGCGACCAGGGGCTGGGCTGCGCGCTGGTCGAGGCGATCGAAGCGCGCGCCACCGCGGCTGGCCTACGTTCGCTGACCCTGCTCACGCAGACCGCGGCGCCGTTCTTTGTGGCACGGCGCTACACGGCGATCGATCGTGCGCAGGCGCCGACACCGGTGCAGGCGAGCAGCGAGTTCACGACCCTGTGCCCAGCCAGCAGCAACTGCCTGACCAAGACCCTCGCTCGAAGCGATGACTGACTGCACTCAACCGCCACCCGACCCGACTCCATGACAACCGACCGCCCACTCAACGTCCTCTTCTTGTGCACCGGTAACTCCGCCCGCTCGATCCTGGCCGAAGTGATGATGAATGCGATGGGCGCGCCCCGCTTCAAGGCATTCTCCGCCGGCTCCCACCCCAATGGCCGGGTCAACCCGTTCGCCATCGAGTTGCTGCAGAAGAACCGCATGCCGGTCGAGGGTCTGCGCAGCAAGAGCTGGGACGAGTTCGCCGCGCCGGGCGCACCCGAGCTGGACTTCGTGTTCACGGTCTGCGACAGCGCCGCCGGCGAGGTCTGCCCTCTCTGGCCGGGCCAGCCGATCACCGCGCACTGGGGCGTGGAGGACCCGGCCGCGGTCGAGGGCAGCGACGACGAAAAGCGCAAGGCATTCTTCAGCGCCTACAACCGCCTGCAGAACCGGATCCAGTTGTTCCTGAGCCTGCCGCTGGCCAAGCTGGATCGCGTGGCGCTGACCTCGCGCCTGAAGGAAATCGGCAAAGCCTGATCGCCCGCGCCACATCATTGAAGACCCCATGAACACCGCCACCGCAAGCCCCCCGCCCGCCTCGGGCATGAGCCTGTTCGAGCGCTACCTCACGGTCTGGGTGGCGCTGTGCATCGTGGCTGGCATCACCCTCGGCCAGTTGCTGCCGGCGCCGGTGCAGGCGATCGGGCGCATGGAATTCGCACAGGTCAATCTGCCGGTCGGCGTGCTGATCTGGGTGATGATCATCCCGATGCTGCTGCGGATCGACTTCGCCGCGCTCGGGCAGGTCAAGGACCACGTGCGAGGCATCGGCGTCACGCTGGTGATCAACTGGCTGGTCAAGCCGTTCAGCATGGCACTGCTGGCGTGGATCTTCATCAAGCAGCTGTTCGCGCCGTATCTGCCGGCCGACCAGGTCGACAGCTACGTCGCCGGCCTGATCCTGCTCGCGGCGGCGCCGTGCACGGCGATGGTGTTTGTGTGGAGCCGCCTGACGAACGGCGATCCGTACTTCACGCTGTCGCAGGTTGCGCTGAACGACACGATCATGATCTTCGCGTTCGCGCCGATCGTGGCACTGCTGCTGGGCGTGGCCTCGATCACCGTGCCCTGGGACACGCTGCTGACCTCGGTGGTCCTCTACATCGTGGTGCCGGTGATCGTGGCGCAGCTGATCCGCAGGCAGGTGCTGGCCCGCGGTGGCGCCGCCGCACTCGACCGACTGCTGCACCGTCTGTCGCCGTGGTCGATCGTCGCGCTGCTGGCCACGCTGGTGCTGCTGTTCGCCTTCCAGGGCGAGCAGATCCTCGCCCAGCCGCTGGTGATCGCCCTGCTGGCGGTGCCGATCCTGATCCAGGTGTTCTTCAACTCGGGGCTGGCTTACTTCGCCAACCGGGCGCTGGGCGAGAAGCACAGCGTCGCCTGCCCGTCGGCGCTGATCGGCGCCTCCAACTTCTTCGAGCTGGCGGTGGCGGCGGCGATCAGCCTGTTCGGCTTCAACTCGGGCGCGGCGCTGGCGACCGTGGTCGGTGTGCTGATCGAGGTGCCGGTGATGCTGCTGGTGGTGCGCTGGGTGAACGCCAGCAAGGGCTGGTACGAGGCAGGTGCGCGCCGCTGAGCAGCGCGCCGCCGCAGCACCGCTCGCAACCTCGCAGGCGTCAGGCTGCCGGCACGCTCGCCGCCAGCCGCTGCGCCAGCGCGAGCGCCAGATCGCTTTCCTCGGCCTCGACCATCAAGCGCAGCAGCGGCTCGGTGCCCGACGGCCGGATCAGCACGCGGCCGCGACCGGCGAGATCGGCTTCGACCGAGCGCGCCTCCGCGCTCAGGCGCGCATCGGACTTCCAGTCATAGCCCGCCGGCAGTCGCACATTGATCAGCGACTGCGGCATCAGCGGCAGGTCGGCGGTGAGTTCGGCGAGCGACTTGCCGGTGCGCTTCATCGCAGCCAGCACCTGAAGCGCGCTGACGATGCCGTCGCCGGTGGTGTGGCGGTCGAGGCACAGCAGGTGGCCAGACCCCTCGCCCCCCCAGCGCCAGCCCTTCTGCTCGAGCAGCTCGAGCACGTAGCGGTCGCCCACCTTTGCACGCGCGAACTGCACGCCCATCTCGGCGAAGCGGCGCTCGAGCGCGAAGTTGGTCATCAGCGTGCCGACCGCGCCGTCCGCTTCGGCCCGGAAGCGGCCGGCGGCGATGCGGTCCTGCACGATCACGTACAGCAACTGGTCGCCGTTGTACGCATTGCCTTCGGCGTCGACGATCACCACGCGGTCGGCGTCGCCGTCGAGCGCGATGCCCAGATCGGCCTCGGCCTTGGCCACCGCATGCGCGAGGTGATCGGCATGCACGGCGCCCACGCCGTCGTTGATGTTGAAGCCGTTCGGGCTGGCGCCGATCGCCACCACCTCGGCGCCGAGTTCATGGAACACCTCGGGCGCGATGGCATAGGCGGCGCCATGCGCGCAGTCGACCACCAGCTTCAGGCCCTTGAGGTCGAAGTGGGTGGGAAACGTGCTCTTGCAGAACTCGACGTAGCGGCCCGCCGCATCGTCCAGCCGGCGCGCCTTGCCGAGCAGGCGCGACTCGACGCATGAGAACGGCTTGTCGATCTCGGCCTCGATCAGCGACTCGACGTCGTCGGGCAGCTTCTTGCCCATCGCCGAGAAGAACTTGATGCCATTGTCCTGGTACGGATTGTGGGACGCGCTGATCACCACGCCGGCGGTGGCGCGCTGCGCGCGCGTCAGGTAGGCCACGGCGGGCGTCGGCAGTGGCCCGCACAGCACGACGTCCACGCCGGCACTGGCCAGTCCCGCCTCGAGCGCTGCTTCCAGCATGTAGCCGGAAACACGCGTGTCCTTGCCGATCAGCACCGTCGGCCGCGCCTGCGGCATGCGCTCGCCCATCTGCGCCAGCACGCGGCCCGCGGCCTGGCCGAGCTTCAACACGAACTCCGGCGTGATCGGCATCTGCCCGACCAGGCCACGCACGCCGTCGGTGCCAAAGAATTTTCGACTCACGATGCTCCCTCGTTGTTCTTGATGGTTTGCCAGACGGCCAGCGCGTCGCGCGTGGCGGCCACGTCATGCACGCGGACGATCGCGGCGCCGCGTTGCACGGCCACCAGCGCCGCCGCCACCGATGCCGCGAGTCGATCGGTCACCGGCCGCCCGGTGACGTGCCCGAGCATCGACTTGCGCGACACGCCCGCCAGGATCGGCGCGCCGCCGACATCGAGGTCCGCAAGGCGCGCCAGCAGCGTCCAATTATGCGCGGGCGTCTTGCCGAAACCGAAACCCGGATCGAGCGCGATGCGTTCTGCCGCTACGCCGGCGGCCTGCAAGACCGCGCTGCGCGCGCGCAGAAACAGGCCGACCTCGACCACCACATCGTGATACTGGGGCGCCACTTGCATGGTCCGCGGCGTACCTTGCATGTGCATGAGGACCACACCGCAATCATGCGCTGCCACCGTCTCGACCGCGCCGGGCGTGCGCAGCGCGAATACGTCGTTGACGATGCAGGCGCCGGCGGCAAGCGCGGCGCTCATCACCTCAGGCTTGCTGGTGTCGATCGACAGCGGAACGTTCGCCGTGCGCAACGCCTCGATGAGCGGCAGCACGCGCCGCAGTTCCTCGTCGATGCCGACCGCCGGTGCGCCGGGCCGGGTGGACTCGCCACCGATGTCGAGGATGTCGGCGCCCTCGTCGATCAGGCGGCGGGCATGTGAGAGCGCGGCGTCGGCATCGAAGAACTGGCCGCCGTCGGAGAACGAGTCCGGGGTGACGTTGACGATACCCATGATGCGGGGCGACGCCAGACTGATCCGATGCGCACCGCAGTGCCAGACGAGCATTCGAGGCCGAGTAAACAGGAATAGCGCGATTCTAGGCAGCCCGACCACCAGTCGAAGCCGCGAAAAGCACAAGGCCGCCCATCTGGGCGGCCTTGGCTTGACTGGTGCGTGCCGTAAATCAGGCCGGCAGCGGTGCACTCTCGGCGCCGCCCGGCGCTGTCTTTCCGCCCGCCGGCGGCTTGCCGCCGCTGGTGGTGGACTTGGGCGGACGCGGCGGCTTGCCCTGGACGATGTCCTCGATCTGCTCGGCGTCGATGGTCTCCCACTCGAGCAAGGCCTTGGTCATCGCCTCGATCTTGTCGCGATTGGTCTCGATCAGCCGACGCGCCAGCGCGTACTGCTCGTCGATGATGCGACGGATCTCGGAATCGACCTTGCGCATGGTCTCTTCCGACATGTTGGTGGTCTTGGTGATCGAGCGGCCGAGGAACACCTCGCCCTCGTTCTCCGCGTACACCATCGGGCCGAGCACATCGCTCATGCCGTAGCGGGTGACCATGTCGCGCGCCATCTGCGTAGCGCGCTCGAAGTCGTTGCTGGCGCCGGTGGTCATCTGGTTCATGAACACCTCTTCGGCGATGCGCCCGCCGAACAGCACCGCGATCCGGTTCAGCAGGTAGTCGCGGTCGTAGGAGTAGCGGTCCTGCTCTGGCAACTGCATCGTCACGCCCAGAGCACGGCCGCGCGGGATGATGGTGACCTTGTGCACCGGGTCGGACTTGGGCAGCAGCTTGGCGACGATCGCGTGACCGGACTCGTGGTACGCGGTGTTCTTGCGCTCCTCCTCGGACATGATCATCGACTTGCGCTCGGCGCCCATCATGATCTTGTCCTTGGCGCGCTCGAAGTCTTCCATGTCGACCACGCGGCCACTGCGGCGCGCAGCGAACAGCGCCGCCTCGTTGACCAGGTTGGCCAGGTCCGCGCCGGAGAAGCCGGGCGTGCCGCGGGCGATGACGTCGGCCTTCACGTCGGCGCCAATCGGCACCTTGCGCATGTGCACGTTGAGGATCTGCTCGCGGCCGCGGATGTCGGGCAGCGGCACGACCACCTGGCGGTCGAAGCGGCCCGGGCGCAGCAGCGCCGGGTCGAGCACGTCGGGCCGGTTGGTGGCGGCGATCACGATCACGCCCGCGCCGGTCTCGAAGCCGTCCATCTCCACCAGCATCTGGTTCAGCGTCTGCTCGCGCTCGTCGTTGCCGCCACCCAGGCCCGCCCCGCGCTGGCGGCCCACCGCGTCGATCTCGTCGATGAAGATGATGCAGGGCGCGTGCTTCTTGGCGTTCTCGAACATGTCGCGCACGCGCGCCGCGCCCACGCCGACGAACATCTCGACGAAATCGGAGCCGGAGATCGAGAAAAACGGAACCTTCGCTTCGCCGGCGATCGCCTTGGCGAGCAGCGTCTTACCGGTGCCGGGCGAACCCACCATCAGCACGCCGCGCGGAATGCGGCCGCCCAGCTTCTGGAACTTGGACGGGTCGCGCAGGAACTCGACCAGTTCCTGCACCTCTTCCTTGGCCTCGTCGCAGCCGGCGACGTCGACGAAGGTGATGTTGTTGTTGCTTTCGTCGAGCATGCGTGCGCGGCTCTTGCCGAAACTAAACGCGCCACCGCGTCCTCCGCCCTGCATCTGTCGCATGAAGAACACCCACACGCCGATCAGCAACAGCATCGGGAACCACGACACGAAGATCGAGGTGAGCAGCGACTGCTCCTCGCGTGGCCGGACTTCGACCTTGACGCCAGCGCCAATCAAGTCGCCCATCAGGCCGCGGTCCAGCACGGTGGCCACGGTGCGAATGCGGCGGTCATCCTGGGTGACCGCCACGATTTCAGGCGTCACGCCCGATTCCTGGATCGTCACCTGCTTGAGCCGACCGGATTTCACCTCGGCCAGGAACTCCGAATACGGCATGTAGGCTTCACCGGGTCGCTGGCGACCCTCGAACTGCTTGAAGACGGTGAACAGAACGAGCGCGATCACCAGCCAAATGGCGGCTTTCGCGAGCATGTTGTTGTTCAAGGCAAGACTCCGGAAGGCGCCAAGGAGAGGCAGGCGCGACGGCCATGACGATCGATGTCAGATTTTCGAGGGCACAGAATGAAACGATCGAATTTTTCATTCTAGGCTTAATTGAGGCTGCAAAGCGCGATTGCAACCGCACTTCAACCCGCCTCAGACCCCGGGCTTTCGACGACTGGAACGATCGAGGACAGACCCGACGACACCCTACCGACCCTTCGTCCTGGCACCGAGCCTGCCCGGCGCGCAGCGACCCCGGGGGGGTTCAACGCACCTTCAGACCGCGCGCCAGCAGATAGGTTTCAGCGGACTCCGCGCGCGACGCCGCCGGCTTTCGAACCACCACGCTGGCGAAGTTCTTCTTCAGCAGTTCCACCAGCTGGCTGTAGCCCGAGCCCTGGAACGCCTTGATCAGCACCGCCCCCGCGGGCTTCAGGTGTTCGCGCGCGAACTCGACGGCCAGCTCGCACAGGTGGGCGCTGCGCACCGCGTCCGCCATGGCGATGCCCGACAGGTTGGGGGCCATGTCCGACAGGATGACATCGGCCTTGGCGCCCGCCAGTTCCGCCGCCAGCCGGGCGGCCACGTCGTCGTCGCGGAAATCGCCCTGGATGAAGCAGACCTCGGGAATCGGATCGAGCGGCAGCAGGTCGAGCGCGATGATCCGGCCCTTGAGCAGGCCATCCTTGCCGGTCAGCCGTTCGCGCACGACCTGCGCCCAGCTGCCGGGCACCGCGCCGAGGTCGATCACCACCGCCCCGGGCTTCAGCAGCTTGTCCTTGTCGTCGATCTCCATCAGCTTGTACGCGGCGCGCGAGCGATAGCCGTGCTGGGTCGCTGCCTTCACGTAGGGATCGGTGACGTGGCGCCGGATCCACTGGGGATTGGACTTGTTCTTCTTCTTGGCAGTCGGCATCGGCGCCACGGCTTGGGTTCGAGGGATCAAGGAAGAGTGCGCGGGTCGCTAGACTTCGTCGCCAAGGAGAACCCGATGCCCGAGATCGAACTGAGTCCCAAGGAGCGGCAGGCGTTGAAGGGCCAGGCGCACGCGCTGGACCCGGTCGTGCTGCTCGGCGCGCAAGGCCTGACTGCGGCGGTGATACGCGAGATCGACCGCGCGCTCACGGCGCACGCGTTGATCAAGGTGCGCGTGCCGGGCGACGAACGCGAGGAACGCGATGCCATGTTCCGGCGCCTGGCCGACGAACTGAACGCGGCGCGCGTGCAGTCGATCGGCAAGCTGCTGGTGCTGTTCCGACCGCGGGCCGAAGAAGCGCAGGCGCGGCACGACGAGAAAGCCGCCGCCGTGGCCCGTGCACAGCAGCGTTCCAAGAAGGCGCCGGCCGACGTCGTGCGCACCAAGAAGGCTGCTGGCAGCCTCGGCGCCGCCACCAAACCCGGCCGGCGCGACATCCGCCAGGCCGCGCCGCGCACCAGTGCACCGCGCAAGACGACGGGCGGGCGCGCGCGCAGCCGCTGAGCGCAGCGCGAGCAGCGCGTTATTCGTAGCGCACCTCGAGCACTTCGTACTCGCGCTTGCCGCCTGGGGCGATGACCTCGACCAGGTCGCCCTCGAGCTTGCCGATCAACGCGCGCGCGATCGGGCTCGACACCGAGATCAATCCGGCCTTGATGTCGGCCTCGTCGTCGCCGACGATCTGGTACTTGACCATCTGGCCCGCAGTCAGATCTTCCAGGCCCACGGTCGCGCCGAACACGATGCGGCCGCCGGCATCCACCGTGGCCGGGTTGATGATCTGCAGCGCCGAGAGCTTGCCCTCGAGTTCCTGGATGCGGCCCTCGATGAAACCCTGGCGCTCGCGCGCGGCGTCGTACTCGGCGTTCTCCGACAGATCGCCTTTTTCGCGCGCCTCCTTGATCGCCTGGATCACCGCCGGCCGATCGGTGCTCTTCAGCCGCTGCAGTTCTTCCTTGAGTCGCTCCGCGCCGCGCGCAGTGATCGGAATCGGCATGTCGAATTCTTTCGCATCAGAAGAAAGCCCCGGCGCAAGGCCGGGGCACGGAACTGACTCTAACGGCGTAGGCGGCCGGATTCAACCCGGCAGATCAGCCGCGGCGCATCCCACGGAAGCGCGCGGCACTCAGGCGGCCAGCGACAGGTGCAGGCCCTGCAGGTCGTAGACCTCGATGCGGTCGAGATACTTCAGGCCCTCCACCGCGGCGCGGCCGCCGGCGATCGTCGTGTAGTAGGTGACGCGCTGCGCCAGCGCAGTGGTGCGGATCGAGCGTGAGTCGGCGATCTGCGCCCGGCTTTCCGGCACCGTGGTGATCACCAGGTCGATATTGCCGTTCTTGATGAGGTCGACCACGTGCGGGCGGCCGTCCTTGACCTTGTTGACCACCTTGATCGGGATGCCGGCCGCTTCCACCGCAGCTGCCGTGCCGCGCGTGCCCACCAGCGTGTAGCCCATGTCGGCGAGCAGCCGCGCCACTTCCACCGTGCGCGGCTTGTCGCTGTCCTTCACACTGAGGAACACCGTGCCCTTGGGCGGCAACGTGCCGCCGGCAGCCAGTTGCGACTTGAACAGCGCCTCGCCGAAGGTGCGCCCCACGCCCATCACCTCGCCGGTCGAGCGCATCTCCGGTCCCAACAGCGGGTCCACGCCCTGGAACTTGACGAACGGGAACACCGCTTCCTTGACCGAGAAGTAAGGCGGAATCACTTCGATCTTCACGCCCTGCTCGGCAATGGTCTGGCCGACCATGCAGCGCGCGGCAATCTTTGCCAGCGGCTCGCCCGTGGCCTTGGATACGAACGGCACCGTGCGCGAGGCGCGCGGATTGACCTCGAGCACGTAGATCTCGCTCGCAGCGCCGCTGCCCTTGATCGCGAACTGCACGTTCATCAGGCCGACCACCTTCAGTGACCGCGCCATCTGCGCGGTCTGGCGCTTCAGCTCCTCGACGACCGCAGCGTCGAGCGAATACGGCGGCAGCGAGCAGGCCGAGTCGCCCGAGTGCACGCCGGCCTGCTCGATGTGCTCCATCACGCCGCCGATGCGCACCTCGCCCGCACTGTCCGCCACGCAGTCGACGTCCACTTCGATCGCATCGTCGAGAAAGCGGTCGAGCAGCACCGGCGACTCGTTGCTGACCTTGACCGCCTCGCGCATGTAACGCTCGAGGTCGCGGCCTTCGTGCACGATCTCCATCGCACGGCCGCCCAGCACGTAGCTCGGGCGCACCACCAGCGGATAGCCGATCTCCTCCGCCAGCCGCAGCGCGTCAGCCTCGGTGCGTGCGGTACGGTTGGGCGGCTGCTTCAGCTGCAACTGCACCAGCAGTTGCTGGAAGCGCTCGCGGTCCTCGGCGATGTCGATCGAATCGGGCGAGGTGCCAATGATCGGCACGCCATTGGCTTCGAGGTCGCGTGCGAGCTTGAGCGGCGTCTGGCCGCCGTATTGCACGATCACGCCGAACGGCTGCTCCTTGTCGACGATCTCCAGCACGTCTTCGAGCGTCAGCGGCTCGAAGTACAGGCGATCGCTGGTGTCGTAGTCGGTGGAAACCGTCTCCGGGTTGCAGTTGACCATGATGGTCTCGAACCCGTCCTCGCGCAGCGCGAAGGCCGCGTGCACGCAGCAGTAGTCGAACTCGATGCCCTGGCCGATGCGATTGGGGCCACCGCCGAGCACGACCACCTTCTTGCGATCCGTCGGCTGGGCCTCGCACTCGTCTTCATAAGTCGAGTACATGTAGGCGGTGGTGGTCGCGAACTCGGCCGCGCAGGTATCGACGCGCTTGTAGACCGGCCGCACGCCGTGCTTCAGGCGTTCCGCGCGCACCGCGGCCGGGGTGTCCTTCAGCAGCCGGGCCAGGCGCCGGTCCGAGAAGCCCTTGCGCTTGAGGAAACGCACTTCCTCCGTCGTGAGCGATGCGAGCGTGCGGCCCTGCAGCCGCTCCTCGATCCGCACCAATTCCTCGATCTGCGTCAGGAACCACGGATCGATCGCGGTCTCCTCGAACACTTCGCTGACAGTCATGCCGATACGGAACGCGTCGCCGACGTACCAGATGCGGTCCGGCCCCGGCTCGCCGAGTTCCTCGACGATCTCGTCGCGATCCGCCACCTGGCACGACGCTGCGCTTACGGTTCACTACTCGCGACGATGTTTTTTTTGGTACCTTTTTTTTCACCGGAAAGGACCCGTAAAGTGATAATGATTATCATCTACATATCACAACGTGCGTGGAGGCCATCAAACCACGTCAAATAATCAATTATGACGCAGGTATCGTATTAATTGATCTGCATCAACTTAACGTAAAAACAACTTCAGACAATACAAATCAGCGACACTGAATACGGGGCAACCTCATGTCAACGAAGAACAGAACCCGCAGAACAACAACCCGCAACATCCGCTTTCCTAACCAAATGATTGAACAAATTAACATCGCTCTTGAGCAAAAAGGGTCCGGGAATTTCTCAGCCTGGGTCATTGAAGCCTGCCGTCGGAGACTAACGTCAGAAAAGAGAGCATATACATCAATTAAAAGTGATGAAGAATGAACATCCCGCGTTCTTCCCTCCGAACAGGACGATATTGTAAATTCACTTAATTACGAGGGCATTGCAGTAATTGAGTTGCAGTTTTACCACTTTCCTGACAGTGACAGACTGCGTGTTGGCTCTGTCACAGACTAAATAGTTTGAATGATTAGCAGTTATGGTGATCAGTCAACCACCAGGGAATAATCCTTCATATTATTATCGTGCTTCACCAACGCTGCCTCAATTGCTCTGAATGCTTCCAGAGACACCTTATGTTCTATACATGCAATTACAACATCAGGGTAACTCATAGAAATGGTGCTATTAAGCATATTTTTTACACGAATCAGATCCACGGAGGGATCATCAGCAGATTGTTCTTTATTCATTTTTGTCGCTCCATGCGCTTGCTCTTCATCTAGCGGTTAAAATATT
>JAXHLD010000023.1:0-122961 GCA_034522655.1 Burkholderiaceae bacterium | reverse complement strand
ATCCAAAGTCCGGCACCCGGCAACGATGCAGCCGTGAACAGGTGGCTGCGACGTTGGCGGTCGGTACTGCTCCGCCAGGCCTGATCGCCATCAGGCCGCGTTCCCGCTGGAGGCAGGCAAGGCGAACACCGCCATGAAGGCGCTGATTGCCAAGAGTTCACAGTCGCCGCTTTCTCGTACAAGCTTCAGCCTCAGGCGAAGATGCTGGAGTAACCGGTGGACCGAAGTTCGCATCGAGATCGACGGGCATGACGCCGCGATTCAGTCGGCCGACGACGACCTCCTCGACGGTCGCGTAGCCAGCCCAGCGAGATCGCGGCGCGTGATCATGACGAGTGTCGACTGTTTCGCGAGGACGTCGCTTGAACGGGTCGGCGGATAGGCGACCACGTGCGAAGCAGATCTACGCGCAAAGTGCTGCGCCTTCTGGACACGATCTTGCGACCGAACTCGCTGGATATCCGCATCAGACATGCTGGCTGCCCAGCGCACGGGCCCTGATCGAATGTGGTAGTGCGAACGGCAAAACTGCCCAGTTGCCGATCGAGGGATCGAGCGGAGCATGTTCGCCGTCGAAGACAAGCTTCCAGTCAGTGGGCGACAGCGGCGTCACAACTTCGCGACCGCAGCCACAGGCGCATTTGTGCATGACAGTCCGGTGCTCCAGCGAGACGTAGAGGACGCCTTACCTTGGTGATCTCCGGGATGAACTCAACGAAGCGGTGGAAAAACCTGCTCTGCTTCAAAGGCAAATCTCGGCGTTGACGATCTTGCTCAAGCTGGTGGTGAAGGTGCAGTCGTGGTCGCGGCTGTCGTGGGTCGTAGCCGCATAGGCGCTTCCATCGTCGCCGCCGAACACGGCATTGAGGGCATTCAGGTCCGCGACTTGAATGTTGGTCATGCAGGTCGCCGCCGGCGCGATCGTAGTGGACACGCGCCTGATGATGTGATCACCCTTCCCGTACCGGGTGCTGGTGGTCACACGGCACGTGCCCCACAGCCTTCTGCCGTCGTCGGTGACGTGTACGTCCATCGACATCGATGAAGGCTACGCCAGTCGCGCTGAGCGCATCAATGAGTGCCCTGCGCGCCGCGCCGTTGTCGACACATACGAAGACGAAGTCGTAGCGCGTCAGTTCGACGGCGTTTGCCCTGGCCGACGTGCGTCTCGTGCGTAACGATGCCTCGACGCATACGGAGTAGACGCTATGAACCTCGAGCGCTGAGCAACTGCTCACCGAACTCCGCGGGAAGCCGCCCCTGGCGCCCGAAAGGCGTTGTGCTGACGAAATTTGTCAGCGTCGTAGAGGTGGATCTCGCTGACGTGGGTCTTGGCGACGAGGTCCAGGATGTATGCGCCGGTGCCGCCCAGGCCAACGATGGCGATCTTGTACTCGCGCAGCGCTTGGGCGATCGGTTGAATGCCAGCTCGGCTGGACGCGGTGTCCTCGAACAGAAAGACGGACTCGGACTCATTGGAATCGATCGTCTTGAACGTCCGCGGGTCGCAGTCGGAAACTGGCACGTGCCTGATGCCAGATGATGCCGATGTAGCTGGTCATCTTCTCGTAGTAGTCGGCGAAGCCGCCGCTGCGAGCTATTCGAGGAACGCGAAGTCGGGCGATAGGCCGTCAGCCCAACGAAACGGGCCGCGCGCGTGTTCGAGTGCCGTGATCTTCTCCGTCAGCGCTTCTGCGGGTGGGCCCGATGAAATGAGCAACGTGCGTACTGGGCGGGTTGGTTTGCTCGGGCGAGGCAAGCGTCAGCTCGCTGCACAGGACTCCCCAGGCCAAGGTTGCCGAGCTCATCAAGATACGGCACGGAGCAAACGAGGAGATAGTTGGAAACAACCTCTACCTCGTACCCCTCATCCCGCAGCCACCGCAGATCCTTGCTACGACTTATCAGTGACCGTGACATAGAACGACATCGCATCTTTCACCACAACACGTTGACCGGCGACGAGCGACCCCTCGGGGTTTTGGTGAGGGCCGCGAGCGTAGGTAATCGTGTAAACCGTGTTTTCGGCTGGGACGGCTTCGGAAGCAGACTTCACCGCGTCCAGTAGGCCACCTCGCGCTTGTGCACCTCGCGCGGCCGCGCGTTGACGATGATGTGGACCACGATCGGCTTGATCACGAAGCACTCCACCCGCCCGGCGTCGCCAAATTCGCGAACTCCCGGTCGCCGATGACGCGGTCATCGCTGTCGGGATCAACTGCCAGACGTCATTGGAGTGGGCCTTGGCGCGGCCAGGCGCACTGATCGTGGCGCCGGTGATGTGGGCGGCGCCCCAATCGAAAGTGCGGTCGTCGACCAGGAACCGAAAGGACCGATCGCCGCGGAATACGATGAAGCGCTCCGCACCGGTAGCTCGCAGGTCCACTGACTCATCGGGCCTGAGGATCTCCAGTTGGCCAGCGGCCAGCATCTGATACACGACGTGTTCGGGCGTGGCTTCGATGCCGGCAGCCGAGAAGAATCTGCTGCGCCGTGACGACAGGCTCAGCAAGTACGGCGGACGAAAGGCAAGGGCGGGGTCGCCAACAAGCACACCGTACGGGCCGCGATCACGAGGCCGCAGCCCGCGCGTGACCATTGACCCCACGTCCTCAACACCATCTTCAAACACATGGCGCGTTCAGCAACTCCTACCCGGTTGTTCAGCACCTGCTCGCCGACCACCGGCATCCGGCGGAACAACGGCGCGGACATCGAGCAGATCCTGGCGAGATCGACGCTGCTGATGCGCGTCGCTATCGGCGCAACGCGGCGATGCTGTCCACTTTATGGAGGGAGCAGCCCACCACCCTGCAGGGTGCCCTGCCGCCGCCCGGAACAGAACTGGCCGGGCGTTTTCCTATTAATCCTTCTTAGCGGCGACGCCGCACGCTTGCTATTCTTAGCAGTAATCGGCACAATCGGTGAACCATGCGGAACGAGTCGGGGAACAAGGCCCACCGTTACCTGGGCGCACACTTGGCCGCCGTGAAAGGACCGCGGCTACTCGCTGCGTCAGGTTGAAGAGGATTTGACGAAGAAGGCCGTGTGCGACGCCTATGCTGGTCGGTAGGAGGCGGCAAGATTCAGCAGCCCTCGCCGAATATCCTGCACGCACTGTCTAGTGCGTACAAGATCAGCTATGAACAGTTGATGGAGATGGCGGGGTACATCGCGGCAGGCAAGCGTCGCGCAGCTACGCCAGCGCGGCCAAGCACGCTGGCGGAATTGAACTTGTCGGAAGACAAAGAGAAGGAGCTGCTGGAGTATCTGCAGTTCCGGCGCTCGCTCAAAGAGAAGGCTGGCAAGTCGAGGACTCGGCGAGGATTCGCAACAAGACCAAGAAGAAGATCAATGAGCAGCGTCCAAACACACCCGAGAGTCCAGCATTCGACCTGGTAGGTCAGACCATCGCGGACGGCTGGCTCGTGGAGAAGCGCCTGCCCGCGCGGCGAGCCAGGCGCGGAGGATTTGACGGGCTCGTACTTCTCCATCGGATACATCGCTACGAAGGGGAATAAGAAGGCGTTCGTCAAGGCGCTCGACGTGCAGGGGGTCATCGCGGACAGGAGCAGTGGCCTACGAATCGTGGACCGGCTCGGCGGATGACGGATCGGCATACGTTCGAGAGCGCGATCCTCAATATGCAAGAAGGCGAGGCTCGACCGCATCGTTGAGTTAAATCGCCACGGATGACATCACGCTGCCAAATGCGCCGCTCGGCATCGAGGTGCCGTACATCATGTTCGAACTCGCCGACGGCGACGTAGAAAGGTCGTCGGCACGAGCGATATTGATAAACAACACCATGGCGGTTCCGGATCCTGCACGACGTCGCCGTGGGCATTCAGCAACTGCACCGCAACGAAATTTCGCACCAAGACATCAAGCCGTCGAACGTGCTGGTGTTCAGCCAACCAGCGAAGGCAAAGTTCGAAGAACCTCGGCGATGCTCCCGCCGGGGCGCCCGGCGGAACACGACGGGCGCGATATCCCGGGCGCGGTCAAACATGCGCGCCGCCGGAACGGTTTTCGGCATCCGCCCCCGAACGATGGGAGGACCGGCGCGAAGGCTGTGACGTCTACCACTTGGGAAGCCTGGCGGCGTATTTGTTTTCCGGTGTTGTCCTTTCGTTCATCTGGCGCAGGAGCTGCCCGCGGAAATGCGGCCGTTCGTGTGGGGCGGCAAAGGGGGCTGTGACTATGAGACGGCGTTGCCGAGCCTGGTACAAGCCCTGACGGACTTCGTGTGGCGCGCCCGGCCTCACTTCCCGACGTGGGCGGTCGACGAGCTCAGTCAAATCATCCTGAGTGCCTGCAACCCGGACTACAGGCTGCGCGGCGATCCTGCAGCGCGACGGCGCACCGGCAGCCCAATTGGGTAGAGCGCCTACGTTTCGCGCTTCGACCGGCTCGCCAAGCAGGCTAACGTCAAGATCCGCCGCGCATGACGTTGCTGCGGGACTCATTCAGCACCGCGTGCGTTCCCAGGTGGCGCCAGTCGGCTACGGCGCCATCCGCGCCGGAGTTCGCGTCGATCGAGACGCAGCCGAAGCCCTCAACTTCATCGGCCGACCAGGGTCCGCAGCTCGGCGTTCGCGCGGATCAAAGCGTTGGTAGCGCGTCGGAGGCACTTGCGGAAGCAATTCTCCAGGGTGATGCCGAGGGAAGGCGACCGCCGCTTCGTACATTGTCCAGCAAGCAAGCGATGCGCCGCCGCTGCTATTGAGCCTCGCGCACCAAAGTCTCGACCCACATCACGTATTGGCGCCGCCAGCCGGGATGTGAAGGTAGCGAGGGCGCTGCTGCGCTTGTACCCTCGAAACGCGGCGTTGTGGTCAGACTTGGCTAGGTACCACGCCAATAACGGGGATAAGTGGCAAGCGGGCAGGTACATGAAGGCGGCCCTGCAACTGGCCCCCAATCACCGGTGGGTGTTGCGAACGGCTTCGCGCTTACTGTTGCATCTGGATGAGACTGAAGCGGCACATCGGCTGCTGGCAGAGCACCCTCGTACACGCACCGACCCGTGGCTAATCGCCGCGGAGTTGGCGTGCGCACACGTGGCGGGCAGAAAGCCGAAGTTCTGGGAAACCGCAACCTCGGTGGTTGGTTGACCGCTACCCGCCAATGCACATCTCCGAACTGGCGACGGCGATCGCCATGATGGAGTTGGAGTCGGTAATCAAGCGGCGCGAAAACTGGTGAGCCGTGGGCTGATCACACCAGCGAGGAACACCCTGGCCCAGGTGTTGTGGGCGAAGGAGGCAAAGCACCTCGGTGATGGGATCGCGCAACTCGACTCGCTGGTCCGACGGAGAGCTGACGCCTTCGAGGCGGAGTTCAAGCTTCGCCTTCGGGAAGGCGCCATGCCACAGGCGCTGGCAGCTTGTAGAAGGTGGATGGAAGACGAGCCATTCGCGGCACGACCGAAGCAGGAGATCACCTACATCGCGGCGCTCCTCGACGACCACGAGCTAGCGCGCAAGATGGCGGCAAAGGTACTGCGGATCGATGGGAAGCTCTCGGTCAGGCTGGAACTCAACGCGATCTTCGCGAAGCTAAGCGGTGAAAAATATGGAGAAGGTAACCTTGCAGAACTGCGCCGCGTGGAAGCACGCCTAGAGGAACTGGCCGAGATGAACGCTCAAGTCGCCGTGCATGCGACGGCGAACCTGGCGTTGTTGAACTACCGCCATCAGCACGAACTTGGCAAGGCGCTGTATCGGGCAGCCATCGATCTCGCCCGGAAGACTGATGGCCTCGACAGCGCGGCCCATGCGGCCATCTTTGCGGCACGCGAGGCGCTGATAGCAGGCGATCCCGCTGCCGACGTGGAACTGGCATCAGCAATTGAACTGGCTACGCGCGCGGGGAATGAGGCGTGCCTTCTACGCTCGCAAACTGGAGGCGGTGGCTCGAGCGCCGGCGCTGGTCGATCAGATCCTGTCGCCGAGTTCGTCTGGCGAGTTCCTCAAGCCCAAGCGAATCCTGGAGGTAGCCAAGGAAGGCGCGCGTACGTACTGACAGTTGGCTAGGCAACAAAGGCAGTACGCACGAAAAGTGCGCCCCATGCGTTGACTCGAACGAACAAAGTCCGTCGAGCACAGAAGAGTAAGTCGGGCTTTGAGATAGAGCTTGCAGACCGCCTCTGGGCGGCCTTAGAACAGCGTTTGCTTTGCGGCCGGCCGTTTCTTAATAAGTCGGTAATTTAGGCGACAAAATGGAACTCCGAGCACCGGGTACAGTCGGAGCCGTCATGAAGCGAGACGGCCGCACGCTGGATCACGCCACGCTGGAGACGATCCGCCTGATGGCGATCGAACGGGTTGCCGAGGGCGAGTCGCCGGCCGCGGTGATCGACTCCTACGGGTTCAACCGCACCACCATCTACAAGTGGATCGACAAGGCGCTGCGCTCGCGCGCCGGCGTGGCCGCCCTCGGCGCCACGGTCGGCACCGGGCGCCCGCGCGTCCTGTCGCCGAAGCAGGAGCAGCAGGTGTTTCGCTGGGTCAACGGTCGCGATCCGCGCCAGTACGGCCTGGACTTCGGACTGTGGACGCGGGCGGTGGTGGCCGACCTGATCGAGCGCAAGTTCGGTGTGCGACTGAGCGTGACCAGCGTGGGCGCGTTGCTCGAGCGGCTGGGCCTGAGCCCGCAGAAGCCGCTGCAACGGGCCTATCAGCGCGATGCGCAGGCCATCGAACGCTGGCAGCGCGAGCACTACCCGCGCATCGCCCTGCAGGCGCGGCGCGACGGCGCCGAGATCCTGTTCTGGGACGAGTCGGGCTTTCGTGCCGATGCGGTGCACGGCAAGACCTGGGGCGTGCGCGGGCAAACACCGGTGGTGAATCGGCCGGGACAGCGGCAGTCGATCAGCGCGGCCTCGGCGGTGAGTGCGAAGGGGGCGTTCTGGTACTGCACGTTCGGCGGGGCCCTGAACGCCACGCTCTTCGTCGATCTGCTGCGCCAGTTCATGCGCGGCCGGCGCAAGCCGGTGCACCTGATTCTGGACAGCCTGCCGGCACACAAGACGCTGGCGGTGCGCGACTACGTGGCCAGCACCAAAGGCAAGCTGACGCTGCACTTCCTGCCCGGCTACGCACCGGACCTGAACCCCGACGAGCTGGTCTGGAGTCATGTGAAGCGCACCGGGGTGGCCCGCGCCCCGCTGCGTGCGGGCGAAACACTGAGCGAGCGCATCGAGCAGCAACTGGCACAACTGAAGCGCATGCCGCATCTGATTCGCTCGTTCTTCATGGCGCCGAGTGTCGCCTATATTTCTGACCGCTGAGTAAGTGCGCGGGTTCGGCCGATTGCGAACTGCCGTTCGAGCCGCGCAGGGGGGACCCGGTCGATCATCCGCTGGTAGCGCGCGAATCCTCCGGGGCCAATGTCCCCTTTGTGACCGTCAGCGTGGATCCGCCTGCCGGCGGCCACCGTCAGCAGCCGCTGCGGAGCTGTCGTTCAGGTCTTCGAAGTGAAGGGTTGCCGAGGTTCTAGCACCCAGCAGGTCCACTTTGGAGGTGTAGGGGGCTCCGCCCCCTACGACCCCCGCAAGCCTGATCAAGATAGATGAACAACGAGTGATCAGGACCTGTCCTCAGACCGCATGTCGCCAAGAGCGCATGGGCTGATCACAAAGTGCGCATTGCGCAGTTCACCGGCTTGTGCACGACAGGATGCCTGCTCCATCCGCTGAACACGGCTTGCCCGCCGCGCCGCTTCGCCCCCGGCCTGTATGGGCCGGCGGCGGCGCCGTGGACAAGCCTGCGCCGCAGATCGCCGAGGTCCGGAAAATCGAGCCTCAGCCTTCCCCGAGGGACGGGGTCAACTCGAAAAGCTGGATGACGCCGAGACCCTGACGATCCGAGCCAACAAGCGCCGATCTGTCCATATCGGCAGAACCCGCTAACACCGGTTTAGGGGTCCAAACCTGCTAGTAGCGGATTTTAAGTCCGCTGTGTCTACCGATTTCACCACCGCGGCACGGTGCGGCTGTCGTCGTCGTGCCGGCAGAGGCAGCCATCCGCAGCCCGGCGCACCCGACCATCGTGGCTGGCGCGCTTGCGCCGCTCAGCCAAGCATCCACTTGACGCACTCTTGAATTGGAGGCGGGGGTCGGAATCGAACCGGCGTACACGGATTTGCAGTCCGCTGCATGGCCACTCTGCCACCCCGCCGAAACCGTCGGCGACCCCGGCACATTAGCTGAAGTCTGCCCCGGGAAACAAAAGGGGAAGCCCGCCGGGCTTCCCCTTGAAATCCTGGAGCGGGAGACGAGTCTCGAACTCGCGACCTCAACCTTGGCAAGGTTGCGCTCTACCAACTGAGCTACTCCCGCAAAGCGGAACGCGATTATATCGGCGCCGAAAGACAAGTCAAAACGATGTCGTGCGTCGCCGCGTTGGTTATCGCCGGCCGGTCAGATGCGGCCAGGCCAGCCGCAGGTAGTAGAGCATCGAGTACACGGTCAGCACGGCGGCGACATAGATCAGCAGCGTACCGATGGCGGCCACCGGGATCACGCCGAACAGCGGATCCCAGAAGAGCAGCACTGGGATGGCCACCATCTGCATGATGGTCTTCAGCTTGCCAAGCCAGTTGACCGCAACATTGGCCGAGGCGCCCATTTGCGCCATCCACTCGCGCAGCGCCGAGACCGTGATCTCGCGGCCGATGATCACCAGCGCGACAAAGCCATCAACCCGATCCAGCGACAGCAGCACGATCAGCGCAGCGCAAACCATCAGCTTGTCAGCCACCGGATCGAGGAAGGCGCCCAGCGGCGTGATCTGACCGTACTTGCGCGCATACCAGCCGTCGAACGCATCGGTGATCGCGGCCAGCGTGAACAGGACGCAGCCGGTGACGTTGCGCCAGTGCAATGCCAGCCACGTGTCGGGCAGGTAGTAGACGCCGACCACCATCGGAATCATCGCGATGCGCGCCCAGGTCAGCACCATGGGCACGTTGAGCAGCGAGGCCCGGGCAGTCACGGCGGCAACCTGGTCAGCGGGGGTCACGGGGCGGCGTCGTTGTCTGGCGCGGCCGTCACACCGTGCAACTGGCCGTAAATACGCTCGGCCAGCTTACGCGAAACGCCCTCGACCTGTTCGATGTCCTCGACCGAGGCCGCGCGCAATCCGCGCAGTCCACCGAAGCGCGCCAGCAGCTTCTGCCGTCGCTTGGGTCCGATGCCTTCGAGGTCTTCGACCTGCGACGTGTGTGCGCGACCTTGGCGCGGCGCGCGCGCGATGGCCCTGTATGGCGAAGCGGTGCGCCTCGTCGCGGATCTGCTGCAACCAGCATCAGCGCCTGCGAGTCGCGCCCGAGCAGCAGCGGCGGCCGGCTGTCAGGGAACACCAGTTCCTCCAGGCCGACCTTGCGCTGTTCACCCTTGGCCACGCCGACCAGCAGGCCCGTGTCGAGCGCGAGTTCCTCGAACGCCTCGCGCGCCACTGCGACCTGGCCGGCGCCACCGTCGATCAGCACCAGGTTCGGCAACGCGCCCTCGCCGCGTGCCACTGCGCTGTAGCGGCGCGTGACCGCCTGGCGCATGGCCGCGTAGTCGTCGCCGGGCTCGATGCCTTCGATGTTGAAGCGGCGGTACTCCTTCGGCTGCATGGCGTGGTTCGAACACCACGCACGAGGCCTGGGTCGCCTCGCCCATCGTGTGGCTGACGTCGAAGCACTCGATGCGCAGCGCGTGTCGGGCAATCCGAGCGCCTCGTCTGCAACGCGCGAGGCTGGATCAGGGCCTGGGTGCGGGCTTGCTGCGAACCGGCCTCCGCCAGGCGCCGGGCCAGCGCGAGTTGCGCGTTGGACTCGGCCATTTCGAGCCAGCGCCGTCGCTGAGTCTGCGGCTGGCGCAGGATCTGCACCGCCTGGCCGCGCTCTTCGAACAGCGCCTGCCAGGCGGCCACGTCAAGATCGAGATTGACCACCAGCACGGGGGGCGGCGCCTGCTCGGCGTAGTGCTGCGAGAGGAACGCTTCGAGCACCTCGACCGCTTCACTGCCCTCGTCGGCGCGCGCCGGGAAGAACGGCTTGTCGCCGAGATGGCGGCCACCGCGCACCATGGCCAGATTGACGCAGGCCTGGCCGCACTACCGCGACCGCCGATGACGGCATCCACGTCGGCGCTGCGTCCGCTGCTCTGCTCGACCGACTGCTGATGCAGCCGCGTTACAGCGCGTGATCTTGTCGCGCATCCGCGCCGCCCGCTCGAACTCCAGTGCGGCGGCGCGCCTGCGTCCATGCTGCGCCTCCAACTCGGCCGATCACTCGCGTCCGTCTTGCCCTGCAGGAACGGTACCGCGCGATGCACGTCCTCGCGTAGCTCGCCTCGTCGATCAGCTCCGACGCAGGGCGCGCTGCAGCGCTGGATCTGGTGCAGCAGGCAGGGCCGCGACCGGTTCGCGAACACCGTGTCCTCGCAGGTGCGGATCTGGAATACCTTCTGCAGCAGGGCGATGCCCTCGCGCACGGCCCCGGCGCTCGGGAACGGCCCGAAGTAGCGGTGCCGCCGGTCGAGCGCGCCGCGGTGGAAGAGGAGGCTGCGGATAGGCGTCGCCGATAAGGTCAGACGTAGGGATAGCTACTTGTCGTCGCGAAACAGGATGTTGTAGCGCGGCGCCAGCGCCTTGATCAGGTTGTTCTCCAGCAGCAGCGCCTCGGCCTCCGAGCGCGTGACTGTGGTCTCGATGTGCGCCACCCGCGCCAGCATGTGCGCCGTGCGCGGTCCCACGCCCTTGTTGAAGTAGGACGAAACGCGCTTCTTCAGGTCGCGCGCCTTGCCGACGTAGAGCGCGGCGCCACCTGCATCGAGCATCCGGTACACGCCCGGCAGGCCAGGCAGCCCATCCAGCACCGGCTTCGGATCGAACACAGCGGGCGACGCATCGTCCGCAGCACCGGCGGGCGCCATCGCTAATTCCTAGGCGGTCGGCGGCGCGGCCGACAGCGCGGCTAGATCGGCCCGCGCGCTGCGATACATCGCGGTGGCCGTGAGCGCTTCGATCGGCAGGGCCGGGGCCGGCGGCCGCAGCCGCGCCAGCCGCTCCTCGAACGCGGCTGAGGACTGCCAGACCAGAGAAGCGAGGATCGAATCGGCCGCCTCGGCGTTGCAGACGATGACGAAGTCGCAGCCGGCATCGATCGCGGCCTGCGCGCTCTCGGCGGCCGTGCCGCACACGCGTGCCCCTTCCATCGACAGGTCGTCACTGAACACGGCGCCAGTAAAGCCGAGTCGGCCGCGCAGGATCTCGCCGATCCAGCCCGGTGAGAAGCCGGCCGGGAGGGCGTCGACCTGCGGATAGATCACGTGCGCCGGCATCACGCTGGCCAGCGACACGCCAAGCCAGCCATAGGGCGCTGCGTCATCGGCCAGGATGTCGTCAAGCGCCCGGTCGTCGACCGGGATCGCCGTGTGCGAGTCGGCTTCGGCCCAGCCGTGACCCGGAAAGTGCTTGCCGCAGTTGGCCATGCCCGCCAGTTGCAGGCCGTGGCACAGGTGATTGGCGAGCATGGCGACATTGCGCGGGTCGCGGGCGAAGGCGCGATTGCCGATCACACCGCTGCGGCCCCATTCCAGATCCAGCACGGGCGTAAAGCTCAGGTCGACGCCGAACGCGCGCAACTCGGCCGCCAGCACAAAGCCCACCGAGGTGGCCACCCGGCAGGCTTGCAGCACATCGCGCTCCCGACAGCGCACCGAGTTCAGCCATGGCCGGCAGCCGGGTGAACGGCCGCTCCCGGAAACGCTGCACCCGCCCGCCCTCGTGGTCCACCGCGATCAGCAGCGCCGGCTCGCGCAACGCGTGGATCTCCGCCGTCAGGGCCGCCAGCTGGGCCGGGTTTTCGTAGTTGCGGGTGAACAGGATCACCATGCCGACCAGCGGGTGCGACAGGCGCTCGCGGTCGGCCGGCGTAAGCCGTGTCCCGGCAATGTCAACCACCACCGGCCCCAGTCCGGATGCCTTCATCGCGCCTCCTTCTCGGCGATCGTTTCTGCGATCGCATAGGCCATCGCCAGCGAGCGTTCGTCGGTGACCGACACGTGCAGGCGAACGCCCTGCTGCGCCAGATGCTCGGCCAGAGCGCCGCGCGCCTGGGCCATTGGCGCACCGGACGGGGCGTTCAGGATCTCGACCGCGCGCCAGGTCATCGGCATCCGCATGCCCAGTCCGAGCGCCTTGCTGATCGCTTCCTTGGCAGCAAAGCGCGTGGCCAGGAAGGCAATGCCGCGGCGGGCGCTGCGCGCGCGCCGTGCCAGATAGCGTTGCCACTCCGCCGGGCCGAGGATGCGCTGTGCGAAGCGGTCGCCGAAGCGCGCGACCGACTCCTCGATGCGCGCGATCTCGACCAGGTCGGTGCCGATGCCGACGATCATCCGACCGCCGTCAGCGTGGCGCCTGCCTTGCGGATCTGCGCCAGGTACAGCCGCACCGTCTGGTCCAGGCCGAATTCGAGCGCATCGGCGATCAGCGCGTGACCGATCGACACCTCATCGACGCCGGGCACGGCCATCAGGAACGGCGCAAGATTGTCGCGGTTCAAGTCGTGACCGGCGTTGACGCCGAGGCCGGCACGCCGCGCGGCCTCGGCGGCCGCGCGATAACGCGCCAACTGCGCCGGCTGCTCCGGCGTGCCGAAGGCTTTCGCATACGGCTCCGTGTACAGCTCGACGCGATCGGCCCCGAGGTCGCGCGCGGCCTGCATCGCTTCAGGCACCGGATCCAGGAACAGGCTCACTCGCACGCCGAGCGCCCGCGCTTCTTCGATCAGCGGCTGCAAGCGCGAACCGTCCCGAGCCAGGTCCCATCCGTGATCGGACGTGAAGGCCCCGCTTTCGTCCGGCACGAAGGTGCACTGGTGCGGTCGCACCGCGCGCACGTAATCCAACAACTGGTGGAATGGATTGCCCTCGATGTTGAACTCGCACGCCGGCCAGCGCGCCAGCAGCGCCGCCAGCTCAGAGACATCCGGCCCGCGCACGTGGCGGCCATCGGGACGCGGATGCACGGTGATGCCATCGGCGCCGGCCTCGAGCGCGATCAGGGCGAACTTCGCGACACTGGGGATGCCGATCGTGCGCGTGTTGCGCAGATGGGCGACCTTGTTGAGATTGACGCTGAGGGCGGTCATCGCAGGCAGTGGTTCAGGGCAACTCGAGCTCGAGGCGGCGCAGGTCCTGCAGGATGCGCCGGGTGTTGAGCGGCTGGCCGTTCAAATGGTAGCGAATGAGCTGGCGCAGCAGCGTCTTGCTGTCGGCAGCGGCCTGCGGCTGCGACAGGTCGCGCTGCGCCAGCGCGATGATCGACGAACCACGCAGGCACAGTTCGTCGAGCGGGCCGCTGACCGCCAGCAGTCCCTGCTGCGCATCGACCCGATACCAGCCGGCAGCGTCGATCGGCCGACCCGCGGCGCAGTGATCGAGCGCCGGTGCATAGCCCATCTCGCGCAGCACATCGAGCTCGAAGCTGCGCAACAAGGTGGCGCGTGATCCGCCATCGCGCTCCAGTTCGCGCAGCGTCTGCACGTAACTGGCGAACAGCGGCGCGTGGGCATCGTTGCGCGGCAGCAGGCGCACCAGCAGCTCGTTCAGGTAGAACGCTGCCAGCAGGCCGTCGCCGCGCATCGGCGCCAGCCCGCCCAGCCACTCCACCCGCACCAGCGACTTGATCTCGTTGCGGCCGCTCCAGCCCAGGGCCAGTGGCGAGAACGGCGACAGCAGGCCACGAAACTGCGAGGTCGGGCGCTTGGCACCGCGCGCCACCAGCGGCACGCGACCGAAGTCGCGCGTGAACACCTCGACGATCAGGCTCGTCTCGCGCCAGGGGTAGCTGTGCAGCACGAACCCCGGCTGCTGCTCGACGCGCACATCGCTCGCCCGGCGCCGCGGCGCGGCGCGCACGCCGGCGCCGGCGACGGCACTCGCGTCAGCCATAGCCGAGCGACTTCAGGTCGCGCGCGCTGTCGGCCCAGCCCTTGCGTACGCGCACGTGCGTCTCCAGGTGCACCGACCTGCCGAGCAGCGCCTCGATGTCGGCGCGCGCCAGGCGGCCGATCTCGCGCAGCTTGGCGCCGCCGGCACCGATCACGATGCCCTTGTGGGAGTCGCGCTCGACCAGCAGCGTGGCGAGGATGTTGACCCGGCCACCCTCGGGATCCGGTTCTTCCCAGCGGTCGATCGCCACCGCGATGCCGTACGGCAGTTCCTCGCCGAGCAGTCGGAACGCCTTCTCGCGGATCAACTCGGCCGCCAGGAACCGCACCGGCCGGTCGGTGAACTGATCTGGCGTCGAACAGCGGCTCGCCTTCAGGCAGCAGCCGCGCCAGTTCTTCGAGCAGTGGATCGAGTTGCTGGCGACGCTCCGCGCTGACCGGCACGATGGCCGCGAACGGATACTTCTGCATCGACTCCGCCATCAGCGGCAGCAAGGCGTCCCGCCCGCTCATCAGATCGACCTTGTTGATTGCCAGCACCACGCGGCTTGCGCCTTCGGCCGGCCGCGGCAGCAGCTTCAGCACTTCGGCATCCTGCGCGGTCCAGCCGCGCGCTTCGATCACCAGCACCACGGCATCCACCTGGCCGAGCGCCGCGGCCACCGCGTCGTTCATGCGCCGCGTCAGCAGCGAACTGTGCTTGCGCTGCAGGCCAGGGGTATCGACGAAGATGAACTGCTCGAGCGCAGGCGCCGTGCCGCGTGTCAGCACGCCCAGCACCTGCTGGCGCGTGGTCTGCGGCTTGCGCGAGGTGATCGAGACCTTCTCGCCCACCAGCGCGTTCAGCAGCGTTGACTTGCCAACATTGGGACGACCGACGATCGCCACATGGCCGGTGTGCGCCCGTTGGGCGACGGGTGCGGGATCGGTCACGACGGTGTACGCACCGGTGTCGGCGCCGCTGCCGCATCGGCCACCGCCGGCTCGCCTGGCAGCGTCGCGGCCTTGGCGGTCGGCGGGGCGGGCGGCCCGTCCGCCGCAGCGGAAGACAGCGAGGGCGCCACACCACTTTCGGTCGTATCGCCCGCGTCACTGTCAGGCGCGCTGAGCGGCTTGCGCTTGGCGCGACGCGCGGCGCTCAACGCGGCATGCGCCTGGTCGAGCGCCAGCTTGGCCGCGGTCTGCTCGGCCGCACGCCGACTGCGGCCGTTGCCGCGCACGCTGATCTCGAGCTTGGGAATCGCGCACTCGACCTCGAATTCCTGGTTGTGCGCGGCGCCGCGTGTCTCGACCACGGTGTAGACCGGCAGCGGCAGGCGCTTGCCCTGCAAGTACTCCTGCAGCAGCGTCTTGCTGTCCTTGCCCAGCGTCTTGGGGTCGACGTGCTTGAGCACCGGCTCGAACAGGCGCGCGATCACGCCGCTGCCGGCCTCGAATCCGCCATCGACCAGCACCGCGCCGAAGATGGCTTCCATGGTGTCGGCGAGGATCGATGGGCGGCGAAAGCCGCCGCTCTTCATCTCGCCTTCGCCCAGGCGCAGGTACTCCGACAGTTCGATGCGCTCGGCGATGTCGGCCAGCGACGACTGCTTGACCAGGTTGGCCCGCAGCCGTGACAGATCGCCTTCGTTCAGGCGCGCGTACTTCTGAAACAGCAACTGGGCGATCGTGCAGTTGAGAACCGCGTCGCCGAGGAACTCGAGCCGCTCGTTGTGAACCGCCCCGTGCGAGCGATGCGTGACCGCCTGTTCCAGCAGCGCCGGTGCAGTGAAGCGATACCCCAGGCGCTCTTCAAGCGCCGCCAGATCCATCGTGCATGCCCGCCGGGTGAGGCCGCGGGTTCATTTCCTATGGCACCTGCTTGCCGGGACGATCGCGCGTCGTGCCCGAGAAGTCGATTACCAGCCGAACGTTGTCGAGCAGTTGCAACTGGTAGGAGTAGGCATAGGAAATGACAACGCGGTCGTTGTCTTTGGTGATATCCAGATCCCTGCTGTTGATCGACTTGATGTCGTCGATCACGGCATGGCGGTCGAAGGCGGCCCGGATCTCCGGCACCGTGTTGGCTTCGTTCTTGATCTTCTGCACGGCGCGCTCGATCGCCATGTACTCGGTGAAAGCGGGCACAAGGCGGAAGCCGATCAGCAGCAGCACCACGACGATGCCGCCGATGAAGATCAGGCCGACGATCGACAGGCCCCGCTGACGCTGCGGAAGTGGTGGTGTTCGCATTGCCAACCTCAGTGGAATCGTCCGACCCGCTCGAACGACGGGACCCAGCCCTTCAGGGTCAGCCACACGAAGAACGCGCGCCCGACGATGTTCTCGTCCGGCACGAAGCCCCAGTAGCGACTGTCCTCGCTGTTGTCCCGATTATCGCCCATGACGAAATAATGGCCGGGCGGCACGGTACAGCTCACCCCCTCGGCGCTGTAGCGGCAGGCGTCCGGATGCGTGTGGACGAAGGCTCGCATCACGGGCACGCCCATGCCCTCACTCAGGATGATGCGATGGTCGACCTCGCCCAGTTGCTCGGAATACTGGGCGTAATGCTGCATTCGCTCCTGATCGAGGTAGCGCTCCAACGCTCGTGTCGGCACCGGCTTGCCGTTCAGGATGAGCTGCCGGCCCAGGTAGGCCACCTGATCGCCGGGCAGCGCCACCACCCGCTTGATGTAGTCCTGCGTCGGGTTGTGCGGAAAGCGGAACACCATCACGTCGCCGCGCTGCGGGTCATTGAGCTCGACCACTTTCTTGTTGATGACCGGCAACCGGATGCCGTAGGTGTACTTGTTGACCAGGATGAGGTCGCCGATCTCGAGCGTCGGAATCATCGAGCCGGACGGAATGCGGAACGGCTCGAACAGGAACGAGCGCAGCACAAACACCAGCAGGATCACGGGGAAGAAACTCGCCGTGTACTCCATGTACCAGGGCCGCCGCGTCAGGTCTTCTTCGAGCACGGCCCGCTCGCGCTGCGTCACCTCAACCGGCACCCCGGCGCGGCTGGCGTTGCGCGCATCAAAGTCGGCCAGCGCGGCCTTTGCCGCCGCGGCGCGACGTTTGCCGAGCCACAGCACGTCGACCAGCCACATCGCCCCGCTGACGACCAGCAGGATGAAGAGAATCAGCGCAAAGTTCATTTCTCGTCCACCTGCAGGATGGCGAGGAACGCCTCCTGCGGAATCTCCACCGTGCCGACCTGCTTCATGCGCTTCTTGCCGGCCTTCTGTTTCTCGAGCAGCTTCTTCTTGCGCGTGATGTCGCCGCCGTAGCACTTGGCGAGCACGTTCTTGCGCAGCGCCTTCACGTCCTCGCGCGCGATGATGTTGGAGCCGATCGAGGCCTGGATCGCCACGTCGTACATCTGGCGCGGGATCAGCTTGCGCATCTTGGCCGTCACCTCCCGGCCGCGATGCGTCGCGTTGGCCCGGTGGACGATCACGGACAGGGCGTCGACCTTGTCACCGTTGATCAGCATGTCGACCTTGACCACGTCGGCCGCGCGGTACTCCTTGAACTCGTAGTCCATCGAGGCATAACCGCGCGACACCGACTTCAGCTTGTCGAAGAAGTCCATCACGATCTCCGCCAGCGGCAGCTCGTACTTCAGGATCACGTGGCGGCTGTGGTAGGTGAGATCGGTCTGGACGCCACGCTTGCCGATGCACAGCGTGATGACCTGGCCGACGAACTCCTGCGGCACGAAGATCGTCACGTCGACGATCGGCTCGCGGATCTCGTCGACCTTGGCCGGGTCGGGCATCTTCGACGGGTTCTCCACATCGACCAGCGTGCCGTCCCGGAGCTTGACCTGGTACACCACCGACGGCGCGGTGGTGATCAGATCCATGTCGTACTCGCGCTCGAGCCGCTCCTGCACGATGTCCATGTGCAGCAGGCCGAGGAAGCCGCAGCGGAAACCGAAGCCCAGCGCCTGCGATACCTCCGGCTCGAAGTGCAGCGAAGCGTCGTTCAGCTGCAGCTTGGTCAGCGCATCGCGCAGCGCCTCGTACTGGTTCGACTCGACCGGAAACAGCCCGGCGAACACCTGCGACTTCACTTCCTTGAAGCCAGGCAGCGGCGCGCTCGCCGGCTTGGCCGCGTTCGTCACGGTGTCACCGACGTGCGCGTCGCGCAGCTCCTTGATGCCCGAGATCACGAAGCCGACCTCGCCCGCCGACAGCAGCTCGCGGCTGCGCGACTTGGGCGTGAATACGCCGACCTGCTCGACGAGGTGGGTGGCACCGGTGGCCATCAGCAGGATCTTGTCCTTGGGCTTGAGCACGCCGTTGACGACGCGCACCAGCATCACCACGCCGACGTAGTTGTCGAACCAGGAGTCGATGATCAGTGCCTGCAGCGGTGCCGCCGGATCGCCCTTCGGCGCCGGCACGCGCGCGATGATCCGCTCGAGGATCTCCTCGAGCCCCATGCCGGTCTTCGCACTCGCCAGCACCGCATCGTGGGCGTCGATGCCGATCACGTCCTCGATCTCGGCGCGCGCCTCCTCGGCATTGGCCGACGGCAGGTCCATCTTGTTGAGGATCGGCAGCACCTCCACACCCAGTTCGATCGCGGTGTAGCAATTGGCGACCGTCTGCGCCTCCACCCCCTGCGACGCATCGACCACCAGCAGCGCGCCTTCGCAGGCCGATAGCGACCGGCTCACCTCGTAACTGAAGTCGACGTGGCCCGGCGTGTCGATCAAGTTCAGGTTGTAGCGCTGGCCGTCCGCTGCGACGTACTCCAGCGCCGCCGTCTGCGCCTTGATCGTGATGCCGCGCTCGCGTTCGAGGTCCATCGAGTCCAGCACCTGCGCCTCCATCTCGCGATCGGACAGGCCGCCGCAACGCTGGATCAGCCGATCCGCCAGCGTGGACTTGCCGTGATCGATGTGGGCGATGATGGAAAAGTTGCGGATGTGCTGCATCGGTGTTGCGACGGAATGCCGCGATCGCAGGCCCAGCGGTGATCCAAGCCACCCTGCGACTGACGCGGGCCGGACCGCGACGGCGGACCGGAAGTCAGGATCCGGACAAGGAAAAGGGGGTGCGCGTGCACCCCCTTGACCCTGCCACTACAGCGCATTCTACCTGCGTGCGCCGCACCAACCGCCGGACTGCGCCCACCGGCCCTGCGCAATCGCCCGACCCGGCCGGATCCGGCGGCTATTGCCGATCCTGCGGCCGGATCACGATGAAGTTGCTTTGCTCGCCCCGCCGCACCAGGAGCACGACATTGCGCTTCGGGTCGAGCTTGGACACGGCATCGTTGAACTGCTTGGCATTGGCCACTTCGACGTTGTTGAGCGCGACGATCAAGTCGCCCTGGCGCAGGCCGACCCGCGCCGCCGCGCCATCGACGGCGTCGACCTGAATCGCGCTGCGCAGGCGCATTTCCTTCAGTCGATCGGCCGGCACATCGGACACGGTCAGGCCGAGTGCATTGGCCACCGGGCCGTTGCGCTGCGGCTGATCCGGGCGGCGCGCCGGAGCGTCGGGTTCCATTTCGGCCACCGTGATCGGCAGGTCGACCGCCTTGCCCTTGCGCCAGACCTGGATCGTGACCTTGCTGCCCGGCTTGGTCGCACCGACCAGACGCGGCAGGTCGCTCTCGCGATCGATCGGCTTGCCATCGAACTTGAGGATGACATCGCCGGCTTCGACCCCGGCCTTCTCCGCCGGCGTGCCGGCTTCCACACGCGACACCAGTGCGCCCTGCGGCTTGGCCAGGCCGATGCCCTCGGCGACCTCGCGCGTCACCGGGCCGATCTGCACGCCGATGCGACCGCGCGTCACCCGTCCCGAGCTGCGCAGCTGGTCGCCAACCCGCATCGCTTCGTCGATCGGAATCGCAAACGAGATGCCTGCGTAGGCGCCCGAGGTGGTGAAGATCTGCGAGTTGATGCCGACCACCTCGCCGCGCATGTTGATCAGCGGGCCGCCGGAGTTGCCGGGGTTGACCGCCACGTCGGTCTGGATGAAGGGCAGGAATTCGCCGGTCTCGCGCGCCTTGGCGCTGACGATGCCGGCCGTCACCGTGTTGTCGAGGCCGAACGGTGATCCGATGGCGATCACCCATTCACCCACGCGCAGCCGGTTCGAGTCGCCGATGCGAACGAACGGCATGCCGCTGGCCTCGATTTTCAGTATGGCAACGTCGGTACGGCGATCGGCGCCGATCAGCTTGGCCTTGAACTCGCGCCGGTCGGTCAGCGTGACGATGATGTCGTCGGCGCCTTGCACGACATGGGCATTGGTCATCACGAAACCGTCGGCGCTCAGGATGAAGCCCGAGCCCACCCCACGAGGCACCTCGCGCTCGGCGCGTGGACCCCGCGGACCAGCGCCAGGCCCCGGCCGCTGCTGCGGGCCGGGCTGCGGGAAGAAGCGCCGGAAGAACTCGTTGAACGGGTCGTTCTCGTCGAGTTCGGGCATGTTGCCACCGCCCCCGCCGCCCGGCGCTGATGCGCCGCCGACGCGCGCCACGGTGCGGATGTTCACCACCACCGGACCAACCCGCTCGACCAGGTCAGTGAAGTCGGGCAGCGCAACTGCCACCGGCGCGCCGGGTGCGGCCGCTTGCGCCTGCACACCAGGGGGCAACAAGGTCGCCAAGGCGGCAATGGCCGGCAGTGCGGCAATCAGGAGGCGCTTGCCTGGAGTCATCATGTTTCGTTCCGTCGTGAATCAAAGGGATTGAAGAATTGGCGCATCGCGCCGACAGGTCTCGCGCGAGCCACTAACGGCCCGGCAGACTGGTCGGGGAGCGGACGACCGATTGCGCCACCTGGCGCACCGTGCCCGGCGGTACCTCGCCGACCACCGTCACCAGCGCGTCGCCGACGCGGCGCGCGAAGCCGCTGGTCGGCCCATGTCGGCGCACTTCGTCGTGCGTCGGCGTATCACCCGCGTTGGCTTCGATGAAGACCGACACCGTCGCGAGGCCGTCACTGTAGACGACCTGCATGGTTGCGTCGCCCGCCGCGTCGGGCGCCAGATTGCGCAACACCGCTCGCTGCAGGCGGAAGCCCGGCGGAGGCGTGATTTGCCAGCCGCTGCGATCGACGTCGATCGGTTGCGGTTCCACCCGCTCGATGGCCCAGCCCTCGGTCGACCAGGACGGCTTCAGTTGGGATCGGTCGAGCCGTTCGCCAAGCTTCAGTTCGGCAAAGGCCATCTGTTCCAGCGGCTGCATCTGCCCATCTACCGTGCGCGCCTTCACCAGCAAGGCGGTGCGCGCCTCGACACACAGCCACTGCCCGTAGCGCAAGTCGTCCTTCGGCTCGAGCACGAGCACACGGCACTCCATGTCCGCCACGCGCTCGGTGCCGAGCACCATCAACCGGTAGTGCTCGAGAATCTCGGCAGGCGTTCCGGCGCCGATGGCGGGAAACCGATCCTGCTCGAGCCGGCGCTCCAGCCTTACGCGTTTGGTGTCCGGGTAGAGGCAACGCACTTCGGTATCGCGCCGGATGTACTCGCGGCGACGGCCGTCGAGAACCTGCAGCCGCTCGTGCGAGACCGTACCGTCGAAGAAATGCACAACGCGCGACGACTGCATCGCGCCGCCCCGTTGATACACGACCGTGCCCGAGTAGTTGACGCGCTCGGCCGCGGCCTGGATCGCCTGCAACCACTGCACGTCGGTGCGCGCCAATGCTTCGGCCGCCACGGCACGTGACGGGGAGGTCGGCTGGGCAAGCGTCGGCGACGCGATGCCGAGCGCGACGCTCAGCACGGCACCGGGCAGCAGGAACGGACGCACCCGCGATGCGGTCGATGCGCGCATCGTCTAGCGCTGGGGCGCGGCGTCGACGCCGCTTTGACGCAGGTACTGGCTCGTGCGCGGCATCCCGATCGGGCCGCTCATCTGCCCGTGCGCAGAAAGATAGATGTCGAAGCGTTCGCCATCGACCGGTGACGGCCGGCGCAGCACGGGCGCGACCGGGGCGCGCGACACCGACGCCACCACCGGAATCATCGGCCCCGCGGGCTGCGAGGCGCCCTGGACGCGCGCAATCTCGACGCGACCGGGCTCGACCTCGCGCAGCATCGGCAGCGCCACGACGGCCAACACCGCCACCGCGGCCACGGCCGCCGCCCCCGGCATGGCGAAGCGGCGCATGAGCCGGGCTTGCGACACGCGCGTCGGCGGCGCAAGGATCGTCGGTTCGTCAGCCAGCCGACGCGCCAGACCGGCCGCAAAGCCCTGCGCATGGAGGGACGCGACGTCGGACGAACGCAGCGCATCGCCCACCAGGTGCCAGGCAGCCCAGTCGGCGCCCGCCGCCTCGTCGCGACACAGCCGGTCGAGGCAGCGCGTGCGATCTGCCGCGTCGAGTTCGCCGTCCATCAGACTCGAGACCAGTTCGCGCAGTTCAGCTGGCTCGCCTTGCCGCGGCATCGAATTCGCGTTCATTGTCGACCTCACCAACGCTTGTCCTTGGAGGTGTCCAGCAACGGCCTCAACTCGTTCGCAATCGCCTCGCGAGCGCGAAAGATACGCGAGCGGACGGTGCCGATGGGGCAGTTCATGGACTCAGCAATCTCTTCGTACGACAGGCCTTCGAGTTCACGCAGCACGACTGCAGTGCGCAAATCTTCCGGCAACCGGTCGATCGCCCGGTTGACGGCTTCGCCGACCTGGCGCGACATCATCACTGCATCCGGCGTATTGACGTCGCGCAGGCCGTCGGCCTCGTCGAAGTTCTCGGCGTCCTCGACTTCGGTCTCGGTCGAGGTCGGCGCCCGCCGCCCCTGGGCGACCAGATGGTTCTTCGCCGTGTTGATTGCGATGCGGTACAGCCATGTGTAGAAGGCGCTTTCGCCCCGGAAGTTCGGCAGCGCGCGGTAGGCCTTGATGAAGGCTTCCTGCGCGACGTCTTCAATCTCGCCCGGATCGCGGATCAGGCGCGACAGCAGACGGAAGATCTTGCGCTGGTACTTCGTCACCAGCAGATCGAACGCCCGCTTGTCGCCGCGCTGGACGCGCTCGACGATCGCCTGGTCGATGTCGCGTTCGCTCATCGACCCAACCAACCGCCCTGCCCGCCCGCCATCCTGGACACGCAGACTGTGACCGGCACCGCGGCATTTAGTTCGTCCGCCTTCTTCATGGCAGGCTGATCCCGGTCAATTCCCACCATCGATCGCCGCCGCGGCCAGCCCAGCGGGCCGTCCCGCGCGCTCGACGTGCCAGCGGGCATGGGCACACAGGCGCCGGAATTGCGCGGGCGGAAGCGCGTCGCGCCAGACGGCCACCACCTGCCGGCCCGTGGTGAGCGTCACCATGCGGGCTGCCACGACCTGCGGGTGCAGGCGCGCGGGCGCAGCGACCTCGATGCCAGCAGACTCCACTCTGCCCCAGATGGTGCCATCGGCGCCGATGTAAAGCGCCCAAGCCGTGACCGGGCGCACCGACCACCAAGTGGAAACGGCGGCGGCGCTCAAAGCAGCCAGCGCGGCTAGGGCAAGGCTGACCGATGGCTCGGCGGCGAGACCGCTTGCCAGCGCAGCCGTCAGCCCGAAAGACACCGTTGCGGCAGCCCGCAGCCAGGCGCGGCGCTCGTGCGAGACATCGAGGGGGGTCCAGCCGAACCCGGCCGCGGCCATCAGACGCGCCGGAAGACCAGCGTGCCGTTGGTGCCGCCGAATCCGAAGGAGTTCTTCAGCGCAATCTCGACCTTCATCTGCCGCGCCGTGTTGGCGCAGTAGTCGAGGTCGCAATCGGGATCCTGGTTGAAAATGTTGATCGTCGGCGGCGAGACCTGATGGTGGATGGCGAGCGCCGTGATCACCGATTCGATGCCGCCGGCGCCGCCCAGCAGGTGACCCGTCATCGACTTGGTCGAATTGACGACGATCTTGTGCGCGACAGCACCGAGCGCCGCCTTGATCGCCTTGGTCTCGTTGATGTCGCCCAGCGGCGTGGACGTGCCATGGGCGTTGAGGTAGTTGACCTGATCGGCATTGATGCCGGCGCTTTTCAGGGCGGCGATCATGCAGCGCCGCGGCCCGTCCATGTCGGGGGCGGTCATGTGATAAGCATCGCCGCTCATGCCGAAACCGACCAGTTCGCAGTAGATGCGCGCCCCGCGCTGCCGGGCCTGTTCGTAATCCTCCAGCACCATCACGCCTGCGCCCTCGCCCATCACGAAGCCGTCTCGGTCGCGGTCCCAGGGACGGCTGGCGGTGGCCGGATCGTCGTTGCGGGTGGACAGCGCCTTCATCGCGTCGAAGCCGCCGATCCCGAGCGCGGAGATGGTGCCCTCGGCACCGCCGGCGACCATGATGTCCGCATCGCCATGCTGGATCAGGCGGCCGGCCATGCCGATCGAGTGCAAGCCGGTGGTGCAGGCGGTGACGATGGCCAGGTTCGGCCCCTTGAGGCCGTACATGATGGACAGATTGCCCGAGATCATGTTGATGATCGAACCCGGGATCAGGAACGGCGAGATGCGGCGCGCTCCGCGCGTGCGCAACTCGGTGTGGTTCTCCTCGATCATCGGCAGACCGCCGATGCCCGAGCCGACGATGACGCCGATCCGCTCACGGTTGGCGTCCGTCACCTCGATGCCGGAATCCTTGATTGCCTGCACCGAAGCGGCGATGCCGTAGTGGATGAAGACATCCATCCGGCGCGCTTCCTTCGGCGACATATAGACGCCGACATCGAAGCCACGCACCTCGCCGGCAATCTTGCAGCCGAAGGTGGAAGCATCGAACTTGGTGATGCGGTCGATCCCCGAACGCCCGGCGACTAAGCCGTCCCAGGAAGACTGCAGGTCGTTGCCGAGCGGACTCACCATGCCGAGCCCGGTCACCACCACACGGCGTTTTGCGGTCATTGCGCGCGAGGAACTAGAGCCGCGCGAGCCAGGCGCCCGCGACGGCAGACCGGCCTGCTCAGGCCTTCTTCAGATGCGCGCCGACGTAGTCGACCGCCTGCTGCACGGTGCGGATCTTCTCGGCTTCTTCGTCCGGGATCTCGCACTCGAACTCGTCTTCGAGCGCCATCACCAGCTCGACGGTGTCGAGCGAGTCGGCCCCCAGGTCCTCGACGAAAGCGGACTCGTTCTTGATGTCCGCCTCATTCACACCCAGCTGCTCGGCGACGATCTTCTTGACGCGTTGTTCGATGTTCTCCATGGCTCCTCCTTCAGGGGAATTCCTTGTTGCCGCAGTCCGACGTCAAGCATGCGAAGCTGCGAAAAAGCGGGCGCGAGTCTAACAGAGCACCCTCTGACCGAAGGCGCACGGCAACCCCGCGCGCGCTTCCACAACCGATTCAATTCATGTACATGCCGCCGTTCACATGCAGCGTGGCGCCGGTCACGTAGGCACCGGCACCGCTGGCGAGGAACGCCACGCAGGCGGCGATGTCGTCAGGCTGGCCGAGCCGACCGAGCGGGATCTGCCCCAGCAGCGACTGCGTCTGCTGTTCGTTGAGGGCACGCGTCATGTCGGTATCGATGAATCCGGGCGCCACGCAGTTCACGGTGATGCCGCGGCTGCCGACTTCGCGCGCCAGCGCCCGGGTCATGCCGGCCACGCCCGCCTTGGCGGCCGCGTAGTTGGCCTGGCCCGCATTGCCGCTGGAACCGACCACGGACGTGATGTTGATGATGCGCCCGGCCTTGGCCTTCATCATCGGCCGCAGCACCGCGCGCGACAGGCGGAACACAGCCGACAGGTTGGTGTCGATCACCGCAGCCCAGTCGTCGTCCTTCATTCGCATCGCCAGCGTGTCGCGCGTGATGCCGGCGTTGTTCACCAGCACGCTGAGCTTGCCGAACTCCTTGACGATCTCGTCGATCAGCGCCTCGCCGCGCGCCGCGTCGGCCAGCTTCCAGCTGCACGCCACGACCCGGCCCGCCCGCCTCCTGCAAGCGCTGCGTGATGGCCGCCGCACCGTCTTCGGTGGTCGCCGTACCGATCACCAGCGCACCCATGCGCGCCAGCTGGTCGCCAATGGCGCGTCCGATGCCACGCGAGGCACCGGTCAGCAGCACCACCTCGCCGGCCAACGCATCCTTCGCAAACACATCCATGCGATTCACCCCGTCGTCCTTTCCATTCAGCCGTGCAACCTGGCCAGCGTGTCGCGCAGGTCGTTGATGCTGCAATCGACAGCGACTCGACACCCGGCGCGATGCGCTTGGTCAGCCCGCTCAGCACCTTGCCCGGCCCGCACTCGATGACATGGGTGACGCCGTCTGCCGCCATCTTCGCGATGATCTGCGACCAGCGCACCGGGCCCGCTGCCTGGCGGGCCAGCGCATCCCGGATGCGCGCCGGATCGGACTCGGCGGCGACGTCGATGTTGTTGACGATCGGACACCTGGCGGCCTGCAGCGGTGAGTTGCGCAGACGGATCGCGGCGAGGTGTTCCGCTGGCGGGCTTCAGCAGCGACGAGTGAAACGGGGCCGACACCGCCAGCGGCAGGGCACGCTTGGCACCGAGACGCTTGGCGGCCTCGCAGGTACGCTCGACCGCGGCCTTGTGGCCAGCAATCACGACCTGCGCCGGCGCATTGAAATTGACCGCCTCGACGACCTCACCTTGTGCCGCCTCCAGGCAGGCCTGCTGGACCTGCTCGTCACTCAGACCGAGGATCGCGGCCATGATGCCGCTACCCACCGGCACGGCCTGCTGCATCGCCTGCGCCCGAAAGCGCACCAGCTGCACCGCATCGTCGAGCGCGAACACACCCGCTGCCGTCAGCGCGCTGTACTCGCCCAGGCTATGACCGGCCATCACGGCAGGCACCGGCCCACCGACGTCGCGCCATGCGGCCAGCATCGCCATCGATGCGGTCAGCATGGCCGGCTGCGTGTTGACGGTCAGCGCGAGCTCGTCGGTCGGGCCGCGCGCGATCAGCGCCGACAGCGGCAAACCGAGGGCGGCATCGGCACGCCGCACGACCTCCATGGCCGGCATGCAGTCAGCAAACGAGTCGAGCATGCCCACGGCCTGTGAGCCTTGTCCAGGAAATACGAAAGCGATCTTCATGTCTTGAGCGGGCTTCAGAAACGCAACAGCGCCGAGCCCCAGGTGAAACCACCCCCAACGCCTTGCAGCAGCACGTGCTGGCCGCGCCGGACACGCCGATCGCGCACTGCCAGGTCGAGTGCCAGCGGGACCGACGCCGCCGATGTGTTGCCGTGCTGGTCGACGGTCACGATCACATGGCTCTCGGGCACGCCAAGCCGGCGCGCCGTCGCAGTGAGGATGCGCACGTTGGCCTGGTGCGGAATCAGCCAGTCGACGTCCGCGGTACTCAGCTGCGCATCGGCCAGCACCTCGCGCGCCGAGCTGTCGAGCACATTGACGGCAAGCTTGAACACGGCCTGCCCATCCATGCGCAGGAATGGATCCCCCACCACGCCGCCGGCGTCGACCCGGCCGGCAGTACACAGGATGCGTGCCTGACTGCCATCGGCATGCAGCCGACTCGCCAGCAGTCCCGCCTCGTGCGCGGACTCCAGCACCACCGCGCCGGCGCCGTCGCCGAACAGCACGCAGGTCGTGCGGTCCTTCCAGTCGAGGATGCGGGAGAAGACCTCGGCACCGATCACCAGTGCGCGCCGGTGCATGCCGGTGCGGATCAGCGCATCGGCTGTGGCAAGCGCATAGACGAAGCCGCTGCAGACCGCCTGCACATCGAACGCCGCGCCGCCGCGTATGCCCAGTTCGGCCTGCAGCAGGCATGCGGTCGACGGGAAGATCTGGTCGGGCGTGGAGGTTGCCAGCACGATCAGGTCGACGCTGTCCGCCGGGACCCCCGCCATGTCCAGGGCGCGACGCGCGGCACCCGCCGCGAGGGCGGTCGTGGTCAGTCCGGGCTCGGCGATGTAGCGCTGGCGGATGCCGGTGCGCGCGACGATCCACTCGTCGGAGGTCTCGATGCCGTCGCGTGCCAGGCGCGCCGCCAGTTCATCGTTGCTAAGCGCCTGCGCGGGCAGCGCCGCGCCGGTGCCGGTGATGCGCGAATACAGGCGCGTCATTCGGCGCGCACCGGATCGGCCTCGACCGGTGCGGCATCCACCGGCGGCGCCGCGTGCAGCCGGGCCAACTGCTCCGAAATCGGCTGCATGGCCGCGATCGTTCGCGCCAGAAGATCGTGGCGAGCCGCCTCGAAGCCGCGTCGGATCGCCTGCTCGAAGGCGTAGGCATCGGCGGAGCCGTGGCTCTTGATCACGATGCCGCGCAGGCCGAGCAGCGCGGCGCCGTTGTAGCGGCGATGGTCGACCCGCTTCTTGAAGCGTGACAGCACCGGGTACGCGAGCGCGGCCAGCACCTTGCTCAGCGGACCGCGCGTGAACTCCTCGCGGATCATCCCGGCCAGCATCTGCGCCAGACCCTCCGAGGTCTTCAGCGCGACATTGCCGACAAAGCCGTCGCACACCACGACATCGGTCGTGCCTTTGTAGATGTCGTTGCCTTCGACATTGCCGAAGAAGTTCAACGGGCTCGCGCGCAGCAGTTCGGCCGCCTGCTTGACGACCTCGTTGCCCTTGATCACCTCTTCGCCGATGTTGAGCAGGCCGACCGTCGGCCGGTCCTTTTCCTCGAGCGCGCTGACCAGCGCCGCACCCAGGACAGCGAACTGCAGCAGGTGCTCGGCTGAACTGTCGACGTTGGCACCGAGGTCGAGCATGGTCGTGGTGCCGCCGGTCTGATTGGGCAGCGCCGAGGCGATGGCGGGTCGATCGATGCCGTCGAGCGTCTTGAGCACGAAGCGCGAGATCGCCATCAGTGCGCCGGTATTGCCAGCGCTGATCGCGGCATCGGCGCGGCCGTCCTTGACCTGGTTGATCGCCAGCCGCATCGAGGAATTGCGCTTGCCGCGCAGCGCCTGCGCCGGCGGATCGTCCATGCCGACCACCTCGTCGGCATGCACGACGTCGATATGCGCTGGCGCAGCTCGCCGGCCCCGGCCAGACCAGCATCGATTTCGGCTTGGCGCCCCACCAGCAGCAGACGCGCGTCGTCCTCGCGCCGCAGGAAGGCGAGCGAGGCGGGCAGCGTCACCACGAGACCGTGGTCGCCGCCCATGCAGTCGACTGCGAGTCGGACGGTCACCGGAATGCTCCGCGGCTGCCGGAATTCGACTGCCGCAACCGGCTAGTACCGGTCAGATTGCCGAGCGCTCGGCAGAGGCGCACGACGATGCAGCGGGCTCAAGCGGCGCCGGATTGCTCGTATCCGGGACATTTCAGAACGGACGACTTACTCGTCGTTCTTGGTCTGGATGACTTTCTTGCCGCGGTAGACGCCGTTCGGGCTCACGTGATGCCGGCGATGCACTTCACCGGTGGTGGGCTCGACGGCCAGCGGCGGATTGGTCAGGAAATCGTGCGCGCGATGCATGCCGCGCTTGGACGCCGACTTCTTGTTTTGCTGAACAGCCATGGCATTCCCCAAGGGAAAAAACTTAAGCCTACGATTGTAGCCCAGCCGCCATGCAAAAGCGCACGGGCTGCCGGCAAATGTCTATTGCCGGCGGGACTTTAGCTGCGCCAGCGGGGCAAACGGATGCGACCTGTCGGCGGCTCCCACCTCTGCGTCCGGGGGCGCGAGTGCCGGCGCGGCGCAATCGGCATGGCGGGGCGAGATCGGCAGCGCCAGGATCGCCTCGTCTTCCAGCAGTTCATGCAGGTCGAAGCGCGCCGATCCGAGCAGCGGCTCGTCCTCGCTCTCGTCCACTGGAATTCTTTCCAGTTCCTGCGCGGTACGCACGAAGTAGAACCTGGCTATTCCGGTCAGTTCGCACGTGACCGGAGCGCCGCATCGATCGCAGGTCATCTGCGCCTGGCCGCGGAACGAAAGCACGGCCCCCGGCCGGCCGCGCATATCCACGTAGCCGCGCAGTTCGAACGCAAGCTCGCCCTCGGGCCGCACCAGCGATGGCGCCAGACGCAACATCTGCGCTACCGGCAACACCCCCTCGACCGCACCGGCCGTGCGGGCGAGTTCGAACACATCGATGAAACGGCGGGCGCGATCAAGGTCGGACATCGTTGAGTAACCCCGGGCGGCCGATCGATACACTGGCTGCCGAACACAGCACGCGCATTAGCACGTGCACAGCCACCACGACCATGCAGAGAATCGTACTCGCGTCGACTTCGCCGTATCGGCGCGAGCTGCTGTCGCGGCTGCGGCTGACTTTCGACAGCGTGCCGCCGGCGATCGACGAGTCTGCGCTCGCCGGCGAGTCGCCGCGCGCGACCGCCCGCCGGCTTGCGCAGGCCAAGGCTGTCGCCGTGGCGACGCTGGCGCCGGCGGCGGTGGTGATCGGCTCGGACCAGGTGGCCGACCTCGACGGCGAGCCGCTGAACAAGCCCGGCAGCCACGCGGCCGCCCTCGCCCAGTTGCAGCGACTGCAGGGCCGCGAGGCCGTGTTCCATACCGCGCTATGCGTCGCCACGGCGGGCGGCAGCCACCTCGACATCGACTGCGTGCCGACGCGCGTGCGCTTTCGCCGCCTGTCGACCGCGCAACTCGAGGCGTACCTGCAGGCCGACCAGCCGTACGACTGCGCCGGTGCTGCCAAGATCGAGTCGCTCGGCATCGCGCTGGTCGAGTCGGTGCGAAGTGACGATCCGACCGCGCTGATCGGCCTGCCGCTGATCCGCCTGAGCACGATGCTGGCGCGCGCCGGACTACGGATTCCGGCCGCATGAGCATCCGCGCCGGCACGCTGTACCTGCTTCCGACCCCGCTCGCGGACGGCACTGCGCTCGACGTGCTGCCGCCGGCGACACTGACGATCGCGCGCCGCCTGTCGTACTTCCTCGCCGAGGACGCAAAGACTGCCCGCGCCTTCCTCAAGGCGGCAGGTCATCCGCGTCCGATCCAGGAGCTGCGCATCGTCGAGATCGGCCACCAACCGGATCCGGCGGCTGTCGACTCCTGGCTGCAGCCGGTCACCGAAGGGATCGATGCGGCCGTCGTCGCTGAAGCCGGATGCCCCGGCGTGGCCGACCCCGGGGCGGTCGTCGTCGCCCGCGCTCACGAGCGCGGACTGCGCGTCCAGCCGCTGGTCGGCCCGTCGTCGCTGCTGCTGGCCCTGATGTCCAGTGGACTGAACGGGCAGGCGTTCCGCTTCGTTGGCTACTTGCCGCAGGATGCGACTGCCCTCGCCGCGCGGCTGGGCGAACTGGAGCGCAACGCCCGGCGCGGCGAAACGCAGCTCTGGATCGAAACTCCTTACCGCAATGACCGCATGCTGGATGCCGTACTCGCGCACTGCACGGCCGACACCCGCCTCACGCTCGCCACGGACCTGACCGCAATCACCGAGGACGTGCGAACCCACTCGATCGCCGACTGGCGGACCCTCATCGCGTCGGCCCGACCAGCTCTAAACAAGCGCCCGACCGTGTTCGCGCTGCTGGCAACCGCCGATTCAAAGCGGCCACGCCGCGACTGAATTGGCCCGCATCACATCCGTCGCTCAAGGCGATGCGGGCGCCTGCGCGTAATCGTCTGGTTGCCAATACACCACGCCGCCCCGTTCGATCACGGTGATCGGCCGCAACCCGCCACGGCCGACGCATGGCCCGCCTGCGCACCGACCCGTCGCCGATTCGTACAGTGCGCCATGGGTCGCACACACCAACCACTGATCATCACCGTCGAAGAAGCGCCCGGGCTGCCAGTCGAGTTCCATCGCCACGTGCGCGCAACGGTTCAGGTACGCGCGGACCTGCCCGGCATGGCGCACCACGAACGCCGGCGTGGGCTGACCTGCGACTGACACCGAGAAGCGCACGCCGTCGCCACCGTCGCGCAGCGCACCGGCGTCGCACACGCGCAGCCAGTCACCCACGACTTTCACCGCTGCTGTGCACGCGGGCGGGCAGCAGCAGCGCGTGCAACTGCGCCATCGAGTCGACCAGCGCCAGCGGCTGCAGCGCCGCCAACTGCTCACGCGGATGCGCGCCATAGGTCACGCCGATGGCCGGCACCTGCGCCGACTGCGCCATCTGCAGATCATGCGTGGTGTCGCCGATCATCAGCATGCGGTCGGTCGGAACGGCCATCTCCTCCGACAGTTCGAGCAGCATCGCCGGGTGCGGCTTCGGATGAGTCTGGTCGGCGCAGCGCGTGGCCTCGAAACTCGCCGTCAAGCCCGTGGCTTCAAGTGCACGCTGCAGACCCGGCGAGCTCTTGCCGGTGGCGATCGCCAGCCGCGCGCCGCTGGTGCGCAGGGCGTTGATGAATTCGCGCGCACCGGCGAACAGGGCCAGCGTGTCTTCCGCCGCGAAGTAGTGGAACCGGTAGCGCGCCGAGAACTCGTTGATGCGATCGGGCGTCAGGCCGGGCACGGCGCGCGCCAGCGCGTCGCGCAGCCCGAGGCCGATCACGTGCGAGGCCTGCTCGAAATCCGGCACCGGCAGGCCGACGTCGGCCGCGGCCGCCATGATGGAGCGCGCGATGGTCCCGGTGGAGTCGATCACCGTGCCATCCCAATCAAAAACGACGACGTCGAAGCGTTCACGCACGCGGCAGTCCTCGCAGAAAGTCGTCGCAGTCGCGCGGCAGGGGCGCTTCCAGCGCCATCGGCGCGCCGCTTATCGGATGAACGAAGCGCGTGGCGCAGGCGTGCAGGAACATGCGCGGCAGCCGCGCGCCGAACTCGCCGCGGGCCGCCTGCTTGTTGAGGTCGAAATCGCCGTACTTGTCGTCGCCGACGATCGGGAAGCCCAGGTGCGCCAGGTGCACGCGGATCTGGTGGGTGCGGCCTGTCTTCAGCTCCGCCTCCAGCAACGAGAAGCGGCCGAATCGCTCACGCAGGTTGAAGATCGTGTGCGATGGCATGCCCTCGTCATCCACCGCCACGCGCCGCTCGCCCTCGCGCGTCACGTACTTGGCCAGCGCCGCCTTGACGTGCTGGCGATCGTTGACCCAGTTACCCGCGACCAGCACGAGGTAGCGCTTGTCGACCCGGCCCTCGCGCAGCTGCTCGTGCAGGCCGACCAGCGCGCGCCGGCTCTTGGCCAGCAACAGCAGGCCAGAGGTCTCGCGGTCGAGCCGATGCACCAGTTCGAGGAACGGCTGGTTCGGCCGCGCCGCCCTCACCCGTTCGATCAGGCCAAAGGCGATGCCGCTGCCGCCGTGCGCCGCCAGGCCGGCCGGCTTGTCGACCACGATCAGATGCTCGTCCTCGTACAGGATCGGCGGCATCTCGCCGCGCGGCAGGGGCGCCGGCGGCGGGGCGGCCGAGACCCGGATCGGCGGCACCCGCAGGGTGTCGCCGAGCGCCAGCCGCTGATCGACCGCCGCCCGCCCGCCGTTGACTCTCACTTCGCCGCTGCGCACGATCCGGTAGACATGGCTCTTGGGCACGCCCTTGGCCAGCTTCAGCAGGTAGTTGTCGAGCCGCTGGCCGGCCCCGTCCTCGCCCACCACCAGGTGAGCGACCCGGTCCGCGCCAAGTCCTGTCGACATTTCGGTGCCACTTCGCCGCGGTCGGCTCGAATCCTGCATATATACTTGCCCGCGCTGAAGTTAGCTGCTGCTCTTGAAGAGAGTGCTGAGAAGTCTGCGGCCTCTCGGGCGGGGCGCCGAGGCGCCACCATCGAGACGGATTCCGACTGAAGACCGTCGACCTCGATGGATGGTGCTCACGGCGCGCGAACGTCAGCATCGGGCGACGATTGTATCCAGCCGTCCCGCTCGGCCTTGTGCAACAAGCGCAGGCCCAAGCGAACGGTCGATCGTCAGTCCACGGGTGGCGCGACGCTCGTTCGACGCGCCTTTGCAATCTGGTTCGCTCCGCATAGCGGCGTGTTCGCCGCGGACCGGGGCGATGCAACAAGGAGCCGCGCCGCCTTAGGGTGTGGCCGGCTCGGCTGAATCGGGTGGGTTCGTGCGCCGTACCGTGCGGCGCCTCCTCAGACATCCCAGGATCGACCGTCGTCCGTTACGAGCACATCGTGTCAAGTCGCAATTTCCTTCGCAGCGTGGCAGTCCGGCCCAGCGGCCGACGTCCATCGCTGCCCGGTCCGGCATCGGTTGACCCTGCTGCCGAACCGTGCGACGCGCCGCTGCCCTGAACGCAGGCGGCCGTTGCGCCGCCGGTCCTTCCACGCTGTCTGTACCCCGTCCCGCTTCGGCACAGGCGCCCCGCCGTGGGCGCAGAGGAGTGCTGACATGAAGCGGATGCTTTTCAACGCCACGCATGCCGAGGAACTGCGGGTGGCGATCGTCGACGGCCAGAAGCTGATCGACATCGACATCGAGACCGCCGGCCGCGAGCAGCGCAAGTCCAACATCTACAAGGGCGTGGTCACCCGGGTCGAGCCGAGCCTGGAGGCGTGCTTCGTCGACTACGGCGAGGAGCGGCACGGCTTCCTGCCGTTCAAGGAAATCTCGCGCACCTACTTCAAGCAGGGCGTGGACGTCGGCCGGGCCCGCATCCAGGACGCGATTTCCGAAGGCACCGAGCTCGTGGTCCAGGTCGAGAAGGAAGAGCGCGGCAACAAGGGCGCGGCGCTCACCACGTTCGTCTCGCTGGCCGGCCGCTACCTGGTGCTGATGCCGAACAACCCGCGCGGCGGCGGCGTGTCGCGCCGGGTCGAAGGCAATGAGCGCGAGGAACTGCGCGACGCCATCGACCAGCTCGAACTGCCGCCGGGTGCGAGCGTCATCGCCCGCACAGCCGGTATCGGGCGCCAGGTCGAAGAGTTGCAGTGGGACCTCAACTACCTGCTGCAGCTGTGGACCGCGATCGATGACGCGGCACGTCCGGTCTATCGCAACGCCGCCGGAGAAAGCGTCGAGCAGTCGAGCAGCGAGGGCCAGAAGAACAAGCGCCTGAACCCGGCGCCGTTCCTGATCTTCGAAGAAAGCAGCCTCGTCATTCGCGCGATCCGCGACTACTTCCATCCGTCGATCGGCGAGATCCTGGTCGACACCGATGACATCGCCGAGCAGGCGCGCCAGTTTATGGCGCACGTGATGCCCGACATGGTCGATCGCGTAAAGCGCTACAAGGACGACGTTCCGCTGTTCTCGCGCTTCCAGATCGAGCACCAGATCGAGACCGCTCACTCGCGCACGGTGCCGCTGCCCTCGGGCGGCGCCATCGTCATCGACCACACCGAGGCGCTGGTGTCGATCGACGTCAACTCGGCGCGCGCGACCAAGGGCTCCGACATCGAGGAGACGGCGACCAAGACCAACCTCGAGGCGGCTGACGAGGCCGCACGCCAGCTTCGGCTGCGCGATCTCGGCGGCCTGATCGTCATCGACTTCATCGACATGGAGGAGTCGAAGAACCAGAAGGCGGTCGAAAGCCGCCTGAAGGAAGCCCTGCACTACGACCGTGCGCGCGTGCAGATGGGCAAGATCTCCCGCTTCGGCCTGATGGAGCTGTCGCGCCAGCGGCTGCGGCCGTCGCTGTCCGAGGGCAGCCATGTCACCTGCCCGCGCTGCAATGGCGTCGGCGTGATCCGCGACACCGAAAGCTCGGCGCTGCACATCCTGCGCATCCTGCAGGAGGAGGCGATGAAGGAAGGCACCGCGGCGATCCATGCGCAGGTGCCGGTCGACGTTGCCACCTTCCTGCTCAACGAGAAGCGCACCGACATCGCCAAGCTCGAGGCGCGCCTGCGCGTCTCGGTGATCCTGATCCCGAACAAGTACCTCGAAACGCCGCACTACAAGGTGGAGCGCCTTCGTCACGACGACGAGCGCCTGGACCAGGCCAAGCTCAGTTTCGAGCGCAGTGAGGCGCCAGCCACAGAAGCGGAGTACAGCGCCGGCAAGGCTGCCGCCGGCGAGCGCGCCAAGGCGAAGCAGGAAGCGGTGGTGCGCGGCATCGTGCCCGACTCGCCCGCACCGATCGTGGCGGCACCGGCACCGGCACCAGCGCCAGCACCGACCCCTGCCGCGCTGCCGGCAGTACCGGGACCGGCACCCGCGCCCGCCGGCTTCTGGCAACGGATCAAGTCGATCTTCACGGGCGAGACGCCGTCACCGGCAGCGCCGGTTGCGGCGAGCGCCGCGCCGAGCGCTGACCAGACCGATCGCGCAGAGCGCGGCGAGCGACCGCGGCGCGACCGGACCGAACGTGGCGAGGGACGCGGTGACGGACGCCGCGGCGACGGTCGCGGCGGTCGGCGCGATGGGCGGCGCGACGGCAAGCGCGATGAAGCGCGAGTTGACGGCCGCACGGACAATCGGACCGAAGGCCGCGCGGACGGCCGCGGCGAAGGCCGAACCGAGGGTCGCAGCGAGGGCCGCCCAGACTCGCGCGGCAACGGTCGCGGTGACCGCAAGGACCAGCGCGGTGAGCGCCGCCCCGCCGGCGGCCGCGACAGCCCGGATGGCGCTACGCCGCCGGGCACGGTCGGCGCCGAGGCCCCGGTCGCGCAGCCGCGGCGCGACGGTGAGCGGCGTAACGATCGGCGCCGCGATCGCCCGGAACGCGCCGACAGCGGCGAACGGGCCGCAGTGAGCACGCCCGTGTCACTGGAGGTGGTTGCCGCCAGCGCCGGCTTGGCCGCGGCCGCACTGCCACCCTCGACGGCCGAAGCCGTGGCCTTCCCGCCCGATGCGTCGACCATGCCGACTGCCCAAGTCGACCAGACCAGCGCCCAGACGAGTGCAGCGCCTGACACCGGCGCGGCCGAGGGTGCCGATGAGCGGCGCGGACGTCGTCGCCGCCGCCGCCGCCGTGGTGGCGCTGGTCGCGACGCCGCCGGCAGCCAGGCTGCCGTTGCCGATGGCGCCGAGGGTTCCGACGGCGACGAGGCCGAGGATGCGGAGTTCGACGATGTGACTCCGCCGACCACTGTCGCGGCTGCGCCGTCCGAGGCGCCGCAACCCTCCCCGGCGACACCCGCACCGAGCGTGGCGGCACAACCCGAAGCGGTGGCATCCACCCCGGTCGTCGCGGTGCCAGCACCGATCCCGATCGCGATCCCGACCGCGGCGCCGACGCCGGCACCGCAAATCGTCGTGGCGGCCAGCGCGGCGCCGCAGACGCCCGTGGTTCGCCCCGCCCCGCTGCCGATCGAGCAACTGCTGCCGGTGTTGCAGGGGGTTGGCCTGCACCTGGTGCAGACCGAGTCGAGCAAGCTCGCTCAGACGCAGGCGAAGATGGCGGCGGAACCCAAGCCGATGCGCGTGTCTCGCGAGCGTCCAGTGCTGCCGCCGTTGGACAGCGGACCGCTGGTGCAGGTGGAGACGCGTCGTACCTGACGCGATGTCCGCCGTTCGCTATCCCTGAAGGGATAGCGAACCCGCTCTTCCGGTCGGGTCTTGATGCAGCCCGCCTTGCGCAACCGACTTGCGTCGCTAACATCGACGTGTGATCGGGCATCGATGCGTCGGTCATCTCACCCGGCAGCGACGCCGTCACCCGCAGACACGCCATGACCGACCGCGTCATCCCCTTGCTCGACGCCCGCACCGCCACGCTGCGTGCGCCGCTGATCGGGCCGGCGGACACCGCCGAAAGCGCCGACGGTGCGGTGGCCGACCGCCGCGGCAGGTTGTTGCGCGACCTGCGCATCTCGGTCACGGACCGCTGCAACTTCCGCTGCACGTACTGCATGCCGAGGGACGTGTTCGACAAGAACTACCGCTTCCTGCCGCATGGCGACTTGCTGAGCTTCGAAGAGATCACGCGGCTGGCGCGGCTGTTCATCGAGCACGGGGTCGAGAAGATCCGGCTGACCGGTGGCGAGCCACTGCTGCGCAAGGACCTCGAGCGATTGATCGAGATGCTGGCGCGGCTCACCACCCGCGACGGCCGGCCGTTGGACCTGACGCTCACGACCAACGGCTCGATCCTGGCGCGCAAGGCGCGCGCGCTGGTCGATGCGGGGCTCAAACGGGTCACCGTGTCGCTCGATGCGCTCGACGATGCCACGTTTCGCGCGATGAACGATGTCGACTTCCCGGTCGCCTCGGTGCTCGAGGGTATCGAGGCTGCTGCCGCTGCCGGCCTCCCACCGGTCAAGGTCAACATGGTGGTCAAGCGCGGCGTCAACGACCACGAGATCGTGCCGATGGCGCGACACTTCCACCGCAGCGGCCACATCCTGCGCTTCATCGAGTTCATGGATGTCGGTGCCTCCAACGGCTGGCGCATGGACGACGTGGTGCCATCGGCCGAGGTCGTGGCGCGCATCGGCGCTGAGTTGCCGCTGGTTCAGGCCGATCCCAACTACTGCGGCGAGGTCGCCGAGCGCTGGCGCTATGCCGACGGCGGCGGCGAGATCGGCGTGATCTCCAGCGTCACGCAGGCCTTCTGTGCCGATTGCACGCGCGCGCGGCTGTCGACCGAAGGCAAGCTGTACCTGTGCCTGTTCGCGCAGACGGGCTACGACCTGCGCAGCCTCGTTCGGGAGCAGGCCACCGATGCGCAGGTGTCGGCCGCCATCGGCCGCATCTGGCGCAGTCGCGCCGATCGCTATTCGGAAGTCCGTAGTGAAGCGACCGTGGGCCTGAAGAAGATCGAGATGTCCTACATCGGCGGTTGACCCGGCGGCGTCGCCTTGCGCATCATCGCCTCGCGTGTCCGATCGTCGTGACCGGCTCATCGGCCTCAGCCAGCGTTGCCATGCCGACGCGCGACCAGATCACCGGGCTGGTGCTGGCCGGCGGCCGCGGGCTTCGCATGGGCGGCATCGACAAGGGCCTGGCGACCTGGCGCGGCGAGCCGCTGGTCAGCCATGTGCTGCGCCGCCTGCGACCGCAGGTGGTGCAGGTTGCCATCAGCGCCAATCGCAACTTCGAGGCGTATCGCGCACTGGCACCGGTGATCGCCGACCCGGACCCCACGGCCTTCGCCGGACCGCTGACCGGTGTGCTGGCAGCGCTGCGTGCGGTGCAGACCGACTGGTTGGCCGTGGTCCCTTGTGATCTGCCGATGCTCCCGGCCGATACCGTGACACGTCTCGCCGCCGCGCTCGGCGCACACGCCGACACGCGGGCGGCCTACGCTGCGCCCGCCGGCCAGACGCATTCGCTGGTGTGCCTGCTGCATCGTTCGCTCGCTACGGTGCTCGAGCGCTTCGTGGCCGACGGCGGTCAGCGAGTGCGCGCCGCCTACCCGGCGCTCGGTGCGCTTGCCGTGCCGTTTGCCGATGCGCAGGCATTCATCAATCTCAACGCCACGGCCGACCTGCAGGCCACCGACCCGCGATGACAACGCCCCCGGCACACGAACTCGACGTCGACGCTGCGCTAGCGCAGTTGTGCGACGGCCTGACGCAGATCACCGGCACGCTCGACCTGCCGCTGGCGCAGGCCGCCGGTGCGGTGCTTGCGCAGGATCTGCGTTCGCCGCTCGACCTGCCTGCGTTCGACAACGCCGCGATGGACGGCTATGCGGTGCGTCACGCCGACCTCGCCGCCTGCGCCACATTGCGCGAAGTCGGCCGCAGCTACGCCGGACATGGCCATACGGGCACGGTCGAACCCGGCACCTGCGTGCGGATCATGACCGGCGCGCCGCTGCCGGCGGGTGCCGACACGGTGGTAATGCTGGAAAACGTCGAAACCAGCGACGGCCAGGTGCGCGTCCGCACCACCCCACCGTCGGGCGCCAACATCCGCCGGCGCGGCGAACACATCGCGCGCGGCGACGTCGTGCTGACGGCAGGCACCCAGCTGTCAGGCGTCGAGATTGCCCTGGCAGCTTCGGTGGGTTGCGCGCAAATCGCCGTGCGGCGCCGCTTGCGGGTGGGGGTGCTGTCGACCGGCGACGAGTTGGCTGATCCGCCGCAGCCCCTAGGCGCGGCTGCCAGCTACGACGCCAATCGACCGCTGCTGTTGGCGGCCTGCACGCGGCTCGGCTTCGACGTCGTCGATCTCGGCATCTGCGGCGACTGCGGCAGCGATTTCTCGGCCACACTCGACCGCGCCTTCGATGCCGGGTGCGACGCCCTCGTGATCAGCGGCGGTGCAGCCAAAGGCGATGCCGACATCGTGCGGCAGGCCGGCGGCGTGGCGTTCGTGCCGCTCAACCTGCGCCCCGGGCGCGGCCTCGCCCACGCCCGCCTGCGGCGCGACGCGCAGTCGATGCTGCTGCTCGGCCTGCCGGGCAATGTGGTCGCCGCCTATGTGATGTTCCATCGAGTGGCGCGGCCGGCGCTGCTGCACTTGGCCGGCGCTCTCGCCCGTCCGCTGCCTCGCCTGCGCGCGCCGCTTTCCGCGCCCGCGTCCGTGCGCGGTGGGCAGATCCACTATCGACGCGCACGCCTCGATGGGCAGGGCCGGGTCGAACTGCTCAGGGACCAGAGCTCGGCCATGCTGCTCGGCCTGACCGAGGCCGACTGCCTGATCGAGCTCGGTCCGGCGACCCAGTACGACGCCGGTGCGCTGGTCAACGTGATCCCGCTCGGGCTGCTCGGCTGAACTCGGGCGTCATGCCGGGGGCGTGGGCGAACCGTGTGCAGCGCGGTGCGGGCTGCGCAGTCCCGCCAGCTCGTTGAATACCAGCGCCGCCAGCACGATGACGCCACCGTACAGCGTGGCCGCGGCAGGCACCTCGCCGGCACCGAGCCAGGCCCAGATCGGGCCCAGCAGCACTTCGAGCAGTGCCAGCAAGGCGATCTCCGGTGCCGACAGGTGACGGGCAGCGCGAATCATCAGCATGCACGGCAGGCCCAGCTGGAAGAAGCCGAGCAGCGCCAGCAACGCGATGTCGTGCAGGCCGCCGACCAGCGGCAGCGCGAACGGCAGCATGGCCAGCGCCGACAGCGCGCCGCCGATCAACACCGCCGGGACCAGGTCGACCCGGGCGTGCACCTTTTTCAGCGTGACGAGATTGATGGCAGCTGCCAGCGGCACCGCGAAAGCGATCAGCATGCCCACCAGATGGGTACCGCCGAACTGCCCTGCGCCTTCGCCGGAAAAGGCGAACATCCAGGTCATGCCAATCATCGCGGCGACGATGGCTGCCCACGTGCGCGGCGCGATCGGCGTGCCCAGCACCGCGCGGGTCAGCAGCGCGGTGAGCAGCGGCCCGACGCTCATCACCAGCAGCGTGTTGGCGGTGGTGGTGAAGGTCAGCGCCAGCATGAAGGCCGAGAACATCACGCCCCACATCGCGCCCGAGATCAGGCCTGGGACGCCGGCCGCGATCACCGGACGCAGACCGTCGCGCCGGACGAACAGCAGGTAGCCGGCGATGAACAGCGCCGCGAACAGCGCGCGCCAGAAGGTGATCTCGAACCGGCCTTCGGTCTGCATCTGCGGCGACAGCCAGCGCGTGACCACGCCGGCGGTGGACCACAGCAGCGTGACCAGCACCATCGTGGCGATGGCGCGGCGATGGGGTGAAGACATGATGGATGGCGGACGACGCCCCCTGCGGACGCTACCAGCGCGCTGCGCGCGCCGGCACAAGGGTCGCGATCATCGGCGCCGCAGGGCACATCATCTTCTCTACGCCGCCTCGCGCTCCGCCCGCTTGCGCTCGTGCTCCTTCAGGTACCGCTTGCGCAGGCGGATCGACTTGGGCGTGATCTCGACCAGTTCGTCGTCGGCGATGAACTCGACCGCGTACTCCAGCGTGATCTTGATCGGTGGCACCAGGTCGATCGCGTCGTCCTTGCCGCTGGAGCGCACGTTGGTGAGCTTCTTCTCCTTGATCGGATTGACCACCAGATCGTTGTCGCGCGAGTGGATGCCGATGATCATGCCCTCGTACAGCTTTTCGCCCGGGCTGACGAACATGCGGCCGCGCTCCTGCAGCTTCCACAGCGCGTAGGCGACCGCGTCGCCGTCGTCCTGGCTGATCAGCACGCCGTTGCGGCGCTCGCCCACCCCGCCCGGCTTTTCCGGCGCGTAGTCGTCGAAGATGTGGCTCATCAGCCCCGTGCCGCGCGTCAGCGTCATGAACTCGCCCTGGAAGCCAATCAGTCCGCGCGCCGGAATCCGGTACTCCAGCCGCACGCGGCCCTTGCCGTCGGGCTGCATGTCCTGCAGATCGCCCTTGCGGCGGCCGAGTTCTTCCATCACCGCGCCCTGATGCTGCTCCTCGATGTCCACCGTGAGCATCTCGTACGGCTCGTGGCGCACCCCATCGATTTCCTTGAACAGCACGCGCGGCCGCGACACCGCCAGCTCGTAGCCCTCGCGCCGCATGTTCTCGATCAGGATGGTCAGATGCAGCTCGCCGCGTCCGGCGACCTCGAACGTGGTCTCGTCGCCGGTCTCGCGCATGCGCATCGCGACATTGGACTTCAGCTCGCGCTCCAGCCGCTCGCGCACCTGGCGGCTGGTGACGTACTTGCCCTCGCGGCCGGCCAGCGGGCTGGAATTGACGCAGAAGTTCATCATCAGCGTCGGCTCATCGACCTTGAGCAAGGGCAGCGCGTCCGGCGTGTCGACCGGGCACAGCGTGGTGCCGATGCCCAGTTCGTCGATGCCGTTGACGAGCACGATGTCGCCGGCCTGTGCCTCCTCCACGAGCTGGCGCTCCAGCCCCTTGAACTTCAGCACCTGGTTGATGCGACCCTTGGTGGTCGGCGCGTTCTGCTGGCCTTCCGGACCGTGCATCACCAGCACCTCCTGGCCAGCGCGGATGCGGCCGCGCGTGATGCGGCCGATGCCGATCTTGCCGACGTAGCTGTTGTAGTCGAGCGAGCAGATCTGCAGCTGCAGCGGGCCGTCGGGATCGTCCTTGCGCACCGGCACCTGTTCGAGGATCGCGTCAAACAGCGCGCGCATGTTGCCGATCCTGCGCAGCTCTTCGAGGTCTGTCGTGGTGCCGGCGAAGCCGTTCAGCGCGGAGGCGTAGATCACCCGGAAATCGAGCTGCTCCTCGGTTGCGCCAAGCTTGTCGAACAGATCGAAGGTCGCGTTCACCACGTAATCGGGCCGCGCGCCGGGGCGATCGATCTTGTTGACGACCACGATCGGCTTCAGGCCCTGCGCCAGCGCCTTGCGCGTGACGAAGCGCGTCTGCGGCATCGGTCCTTCGACCGCGTCCACCAGCAGCAGCACGCCGTCGACCATCGACAGCACGCGCTCGACCTCGCCGCCGAAGTCAGCGTGGCCCGGCGTGTCGACGATGTTGATGTGGGTGCCTTCGTACTCGACCGCGCAGTTCTTGGCGAGGATGGTGATGCCGCGCTCCTTCTCGAGGTCGTTGGAGTCCATCACCCGTTCAATCACGTGCTGGTTCTCGCGGAAGGTGGCGGTCTGCTGGAGCAGCTTGTCGACCAGCGTGGTCTTGCCGTGGTCGACGTGGGCAATGATGGCGATGTTGCGAAGAGCGCGGGTCATGGTTCGCTTTCTGCGTCCGGGCCAAGGCCGGACAGGGGGTACTTCGGTCGTTCAGTAGGCCGCCGCAGGAGCGGCTGCCGTGAGTTCGGTCGCAATCAGCCGGCGCGGATTCAGCGCACCGTGTTCATCGATCTCGGCCGTGCCGAGCAGTCGTTCGTCGGGGCCGTAGACCCGCACGCGGCCAGCGGTGCCGGCGGCCTCCACCGGGTTGCCGTGCAGGAACCGGCGTGCCTGCGATTCTCCCAGCGCCACCCGCGGCAGCGCCGACAGCAGTGCGTCGGGCGGCAGCAGCCATTCGCGGCGCGCTGCGGCCGGCATCGCCTCCAGTGCCTCCAGCGTCACGCTGCCGTCCAGCGACAGCGCGCCCACGCGCGTGCGGCGCAGGGCAGCCAGGTGCGCGCCGCAGCCGAGCGCCGCGCCGAGGTCTTCGGCCAGCACGCGCACATAGGTGCCCTTGCTGCACGCCACCTCGAGCACCGCGCTGGCACCGTCGAACTCGACACAGGCCAGCCGATGGATCGTCACTGCGCGTGGCAAGCGCTCCAGCTCGATGCCGTCGCGTGCGTACTCGTAAAGCGCCCGACCGTCGCGCTTGAGCGCCGAGTGCATCGGCGGCACCTGCGCGATGCTGCCGCTGAAGCGTGACAGCATCGCGTCCAGGTCGGCGCGCGCGAACTGCACCGGCCGGGTCTCGATCACCTCGCCCTCGGCATCCGCGGTAGTCGTCCGCATGCCAAAGCGCACGGTCGCCCGGTACGCCTTGTCGGCCTCGAGCAGGTCCGAGGAGAACTTGGTCGCCTCGCCAAAAGTCAGCGCGAGCAGGCCGCTGGCGAGCGGGTCGAGCGTGCCCGTGTGGCCCGCCTTGGCCGCGGCGAGCAGCCGTCGCGCCTTCTGCAAGGCGTGGTTGGATGTGATGCCGCTCGGCTTGTCGAGCAGCAGCACGCCATCGACCAGGTCACCCCGGCGGGCTCGTGCCACTGTCGACCTCAGTCTTTCGGGTGTTCGGGCTTGGCGTCGCGCGCCGGCGCGGCATCCAGCGCGGCGTCGCTTCCGACCGCGCGCTTGATCAGCTGATCGATCTCGAAGCCGCGCTCGACGCTGGTGTCGTGCACGAAGTGCAGACGCGGCACGGTATGAATCGACAGTCGCTTGAAAAGCAGATTGTGCAGATGTCCCGCCGCCGCGTTCAGTCCGCGCGCGGCCACGGCAGCCTCGCCACCGATTACCGTGAAGAAAACCTTGGCGTGGGCGTAGTCGGGTGTGACCTCGACGCCGCTGAGCGTGACCAGGCCAACGCGCGGATCGCGGACCTCGCGCGGAATCAGCTCGGCCAGATCGCGCTGGATCTGGTCGGCTACGCGCAGGCCGCGCTGGAGTCGGGTGGAGGGCTTCCGCATGAGTCGCTGCGCGACGATGACAGATGGTGATGCGGCCGTCGGCCGCGATGGCGGCGCCGGGCGCCCATGAGGCGACTGTGCAGCCACTGCGGCAAAGCCGCTCATGGCGCGCAGCGCGTCATAGGCGGCGTATGCCGCCGTCACTCATCATCACAACGTACGCGCCACCTCCGTGACCTCGAAGATCTCGAGCTGGTCGCCTTCCTTGATGTCGTCGTAGTTCTTGAGCGACAGGCCGCACTCGAAACCGGCCTTCACTTCCTTGACGTCGTCCTTGAAGCGGCGCAGCGATGCGAGTTCGCCGGTCCAGATCACCACGTTGTCGCGCAACAGGCGTGCGCTGGCAGTGCGCTTGACAAGGCCATCGCTGACCATGCAACCCGCCACCGCACCGATCTTCGGCACGCGGATGATCTGGCGGATCTCGACCGTGCCGAGGATCTGCTCGCGCTGCTCCGGTGCCAGCAGGCCGGACAGCGCAGCCTTCACGTCGTCGACCGCGTCGTAGATGATGTTGTAGTAGCGGATCTGGATGCCGTTGTTCTCGGCCAGCTTGCGCGCCGAGACGTCCGCGCGCACGTTGAAGCCGATGATCACGGCCTTCGAGGCGATGGCCAGGTTGACGTCGCTCTCGCTGATGCCGCCAACCTGCGAATGCACCACTTGCACCTTGACCTCGTCGGTCGAGAGCTTGGTGAGTGCATGGTTCAGCGCTTCCTGCGAGCCCTGAACGTCGGCCTTGATGATGAGCGGCAGCATGCGCGCCGCGCCCTCGCCCACGCCCTCGAACATGTTCTCGAGCTTGGCCGCCTGCTGCTTGGCGAGCTTGACGTCGCGGAACTTGCCGGCGCGGAACAGCGCGATTTCGCGTGCCTTGCGCTCGTCGCCCAGCACGATCAGCTCATCGCCAGCGGCCGGCACATCCGACAGGCCCTGGATCTCGACCGGGATCGACGGACCGGCCGAGGCCACCGGCTTGCCGGCCTCGTCCAGCATGGCGCGCACGCGGCCGAAGGCAGAGCCTGCCAGGACCACGTCGCCGCGCTTAAGGGTGCCGCTTTGCACCAGCACCGTGGCCACCGGGCCGCGGCCCTTGTCGAGTTGGGACTCAATGATCAGCCCCTTGGCCGGTGCATCCTTCGGCGCCGTCAGCTCCAGTACTTCCGCCTGCAGCAGCACGTTCTCCAGCAGCGCATCCACGCCGGCGCCCGTCTTGGCCGACACGGGCACGAACGGCGACTCGCCGCCGTACTCCTCGGGTACGACCTCGTTGGCGACCAGTTCCTGCTTGACACGCTCCGGGTTGGCCTCCGGCTTGTCGATCTTGTTCAGCGCCACCACGAGCGGCACGCCGGCCGCCTTCGCGTGGGCGATCGCCTCTTTCGTCTGTGGCATCACACCGTCATCGGCGGCGACCACCAGGATGACGATGTCGGTGGCCTTGGCGCCGCGCGCACGCATCGCGGTGAACGCCTCGTGGCCCGGCGTGTCGAGGAAGGTGATGATCCCGCGCGGCGTCTGCACGTGGTAGGCGCCGATGTGCTGGGTAATGCCGCCGGCCTCGCCCGCGGCCACCTTGGTGCGCCGGATGTAGTCGAGCAGCGATGTCTTGCCGTGGTCGACGTGGCCCATGATGGTGACCACCGGCGGCCGCGCCTCGGCCACCACGTCACCGGCCGCCTCGCTCTCGACCAGCAGCGCTTCCGGATCGTCGAGCTTGGCGGCGATCGGCGTGTGACCGAGTTCGGTCACCACGATCATCGCGGTGTCCTGGTCCAGCACCTGGTTGATGGTCACCATCTGGCCGAGCTTCATCAGCACCTTGATGACCTCGGACGCCTTGAGCGACATCTTGTGCGCCAGGTCGGCCACGGTGATCGTCTCGGCAACGCTGACGTCGCGCACCACCGGCTCGTTCGGCATCGGCGCCGAGGTGCGCTGGTCGCGATCGTCGCCACCTCCTTTGCGATGGCCGCGCGGCCCGCCGCGCCAGCCCGACGCGCCGCCCGTGTCACCCCGGGTCTTCAGTGCGCGCTTCTTGGCAGCGTCCTCCGACCAGCTCGAGGCGAGCTTGCCGGACTTGACTTCCTTGACGCCCGGTTTCTTTTCGTCTTTCTTTGCCTCGCCGGGCTTGGCTGCAGGTTTGACGGTCGGCTTGTGCAGCGTGCCGGTCGCGGCCGGGACCGGGGCAGCCGGCTCCGGCGCCTTCAGCACCTTCGAGGGCTGCGACATCATGCTCTTGATCGCAGCGACCTCGTCTTCCACGGCACGCCTGGCGCGGTCCTGGGCCAGGCGCGCCTCTTCGGCTGCCTTCAGCGCTGCAGCCTGATCGGCGCGGGCACGCTCGAGGTCGGCCAGCGCGCGCGCGGCACGCTCCTGCTCAGCCGCGATGTCGCTCGCCTGCACCGCGCCGGCGGATGCCTCCTGCTCCTGCTGTCGGCGCTGGGCTTCTGCCAGCTCGCGTTCGGCACGTTCGGCACGTTCCTTCGCTTCAGCCGCCTGCCGCGCGATCAGCTCGGCCTGGCGGCGCGCTTCCTCTTCACGCTTGGCGCGCTCTGCTTCGTCGATCACCGGCACCGCGGGCAAGGCCGGCGCTGGCGCCTCGACCTCGGCACCCGGCTCGTCGCGCTTGACGAACACGCGCTTCTTGCGCACCTCCACCTGGATGGTGCGCGCCTTCCCCGTGCCGTCGGCCTGCTTGATCTCGGAGGTCTGCTTGCGCGTCAGCGTGATCTTCTTTTTCTCGGGCGCCTCGGCGGCGCCATGCGCCTTGCGCAGCGAATCCAGCAGGCGCGCCTTGTCGTCTTCGCTCAGCGTGTCTTCGTCGGCGTCCTTGACCACGCCGGCCGCGCGCAGCTGTTCAAGCAGAAGCTTGGGCGGAACCTTCAGCTCCGCCGCGAATTGGGCAACCGTATTGCTGGGCATAAGTGCGATGTCTCCGTCCGTTCGCCTGTGCGACCGCGATGCTGACTGTTAAGCGAACCAGTGGGCGCGCGCGCCCATGATGACCGTCTTGGCGCGCTCCTCGTCGATGCCGGTCAGCTCGACGAGCTCGTCCACCGCCAGCTCGCCGAGGTCGTCGCGCGTATGGATGTTGCCGGCGGCCAGCCGGGCCGCCAGGTCCTTGTCCATGCCTTCGAGTTCGAGCATCGCGGGTTCGGCCTTCTCCAGGCTCTCCTCGCGCGCGATCGCCTCGGTCAGCAGCGCGTTACGGGCGCGGTTACGCAGCTCCTCGACGGTTTCCTCGTCGAACGCCTCGATCTCCAGCAGCTCGTTGACCGGCACGTAGGCGATCTCGTCGAGCGACGAGAAGCCCTCGCCGATCAGGATGTTGGCGATCTCCTCGTCGACGTCCAGCTTCTCGATGAAGATGGCGCGCACGCCTGACTGCTCGCCTTCCTGCTTCTGGGCAGACTCTTCGGCGGTCATGATGTTGATCTGCCAGCCGGTCAGTTCCGACGCCAGACGCACGTTCTGGCCGCTGCGGCCGATGGCGATGGCGAGGTTGTCCTCGTCCACCACCACGTCCATCGCGTGCTTGTCCTCGTCGACCACGATCGAGCTGACGTTGGCCGGCGCCAGCGCGCCAATCACGAACTGCGCCGGGTCATCCGACCACAGCACGATGTCGACGCGCTCGCCGGCCAGCTCGTTGGTCACCGCCTGCACGCGCGACCCGCGCATGCCGACACACGTGCCGATCGGATCAATCCGGCGGTCGTTGGTCCACACCGCGATCTTGGCGCGCACGCCCGGGTCGCGCGCCGCGCTCTTGATCTGCAGCAGGCCCTGCTCGATCTCCGGCACCTCGAGCTCGAACAGCTTCTTGACGAACTCGGGGGCGGTGCGCGAAACGATCACCTGCGGGCCGCGGGCCTGACGGTCGATCTTCAGCACGAAGGCGCGCACGCGGTCGCCCACGCGCAGGTTCTCCTTCGGGATCATGTCGCTGCGCGGCAGGCGCGCCTCGACCTTGCCGATCTCGAGGACCATGTCGCCCTTGTCCATGCGCTTGATCGTGCCGTTGACGATCTGGTCGCCCCGCGCCAGGAACTCCTGCAGCAGCTGCTCGCGCTCGGCGTCGCGGATCTTCTGCAGGATGACCTGCTTGGTGTCCTGTGCAAAGCGCCGGCCCAGCGTCTCTTCCTGCTTGACGAGCTGCTCCTCGATGAAGTCGCCGACCTCGATCTCCGGATCGTCTTCCTTGGCATCGGTGAGGATGATCTGATGGCCGGGCTCCTGCAGGCCGGCCTCGTCGGGCACGACTTCCCAGCGGCGGAAGGCGTCGTAGTCGCCGGTCTCGCGATCGACGGCCACGCGCACGTCCACGTCTTCTTCCTCGAACAGCTTCTTGGTGGCCGCAGCCAGCGCCAGTTCAAGCGCGCCGAAGACAGTCTCGCGCGGCACGTTCTTCTCGCGCGCCAGGACATCCACGGTCATCAGAATTTCTTTGCCGTTCACTGCTTGCTCCTGAAATCCAGCATCGGCACCAGGCGGGCCTTGTCCAAATCCGCCAGTGCAAATTCGATCTTCTGCGGCTCGACTGGCGGCCTTTTGCCGGCCTTGCCCGGTTTTGCTGCCGTCGGCCGCACACGGCGCACCGGCTCTTTCGATTCGTCTTCAGGCGTCACCGCCAGCGTCACCCGCTCCGCCCCCGCAGCCCCGTCGAGCGCGACGATCCGGCCCTGCCAGCGCTTGCGGCCATTCAGCGGTGCAAACAGCTGCACCCGCACTTCCTCGCCCGCGAAGCGCACGAAATCGCGCGCCTTCTTCAGCGGCCGATCGACCCCGGGCGAAGACACCTCGAGCCGTTCATAGGCCACGTTCTCGACAGCAAACAGATGCGTGAGCTGGTGACTCACGCGCTCGCAGTCTTCGATCGTGATGCCCGCTTGCGCCGCGGTGTCCAACGTGACTCGCAACAGACCACCGGCAGCACGCTCCACGTCGACCAGCTCGTATCCGAGCCCCTCGACGGTGCGCTCGATCAGCGCATGAAGATCGCCCGCCACCGAAACCACGTTGTCACGCCTCCGACGCCACTTCGCGCAGCGCTGCTTGTCACGCCCGCCTGCAACCCTCCGCAGCAAAAAAAAATGGGCTCAAGAGCCCATTTCATCATCCAACAGGCTTGTGCCCCGCCTGCGGTGAAACAGTTGATCGCGACCCGAACTGCGCTCGCGCGTCCCTGTTTCGGGACACAACCGCAAGGGCACACCGGCGAACGTCGGCTGCTCGCTTGCGTAAGCCCGCGATTATAGGGGTTAGCGCAGGCTCGAACAAGCCGGCCACCAACGCCGATGCGGGGCCCAAGGGTCCCGCGACAGATCAGCCGAAACTGCGCGGCGGCTTCGGCCGACGAAAGTGTGATGGCCGCAAGCCCGGCTGGCCGGCACCGGCCGCGATGTACTGGACCGTGCTTGTCATCGGATCGGGTTGGCGCGGCGGACGATTGCCGCCGCCCTGCCCTCGCGCCCACCTTGCCCGCGGAGGACGTAAGACGCCGGGAGCCGGAGGGCCCCATTGTTCCTGCGCCCACCACCGCCCTGACGCTGCTGCGAGCCGCCGGCGCGCACCTCGTCGGCGCCGATGCCGAGGTCGTGCATCCAGGCCTGGACCCACTCGGGCGCCAGTTCGGAATAGCGGCCACGCGCCAGCGAGCGCGGCAGCGCCAGGGCACCGTAGCGGATGCGGATCAGGCGGCTCACTTCGAGACCCACCTGCTCGAACATGCGGCGCACCTCGCGATTGCGCCCCTCGGCGATCGTCACCCGGTACCAGTGGTTGGCCCCGGCGCCACCGGCGTCTTCGACCTTGCTGAAGCGCGCGGGGCCGTCTTCCAGCGTCACCCCCTCGCGCAGCGCCTGCATCTGCGTCTCGCTCAGCTCGCCCAGCGTGCGCACTGCATATTCGCGCTCAACTTCGTAGCGCGGGTGCATCAGCCGATTCGCCAGTTCGCCCGAGGTCGTGAACAGCAGCAGCCCTTCGGTGTTGAAGTCCAGCCGGCCCACCGCCACCCAGCGCCCGCCACTGACCTTGGGCAGCTTGTCGAACACCGTCGGCCGCCCCTCCGGATCGTCCTGCGAGACGATCTCGCCGACCGGCTTGTGATACAGCAGAACGCGCGGCGGTTTGCCGGCTGCCTTCAGCCGCAGTTGCAGCGGCTTGCCGTTGACCCGCACCTGATCGGTCGGCATCACGCGCTGGCCGGTGTGCGCCGGGAGGCCGTTGACCGACACGCGACCGGCCAGGATCAACTCCTCCATGTCGCGCCGCGAGCCAATACCGGCGTCGGCCAGCACCTTGTGCAGCTTCTCCGACTGCGCGTTGAGCGCCTGCTTAGTGGCCTTGCGACCGCGCTCGAGCAGATCACGCGGCAGCGGCTGCGGCGGCATCGCCGCCAGATTCAGTTCGTTGTCTGCACCGACCAGCGGCCCGAATTCTCGCGGCACGGTCGCCTGCTGGCTGCCCGCCGATTCGCCCGGCTGACCGGCCCGCGGCTCCTCGCGCGGGCTCTGGCCCGGCCCCTGGGTCGATCCTTGGCCACGCCCACGTCCGCGCCGGCGCCGGCCATGCGGACCGCGCGGGCGTCGATCACCACCCTCCGGCGCAACCGCGTCGGGCACGGCCTCGCCTGCGACCGCCCGATCGCCATCGGCGTCGGCCAAGGCATGCGGTTCATCCGCTGCGGCGCGTGGCGCCGCTTCATCGCTGCGTGGCGACTCGGCGCCGGTGTCGGCCGGCTTGGAATCGTCGTCGGGGTTCGGACGGATCGCGTGCGTCATGGCGTCATGGCGTCTGGGGTCGGTTGGGTTGCCGCGGCGGGGGCCGTCGGCGGCAGGGCATCGTCGGAATCAGCGGCAGGCGCGGGGAGCGCGTCAATCAGATCGGTGGTGGCGCGCTCGTCACCGACAGCGGCGGCCGGCGCCGCGACCGCCACGCTGGCCGCCTGCGCGAATTGCAGTTCGAACTCGGCCGGGAGGGCGCCGGCGGCGTGATCGAGCGCCGGCAACTCCTCCAGCGACCGCAGGCCGAGGTCGTCGAGGAAGTGACGCGTGGTGGCAAACAGCGCCGGGCGGCCCGGCGCCTCGCGGTGGCCGATGGTCTCGACCCAGCCGCGATCCTCCAGCGCCTTGATCACCTGGCTGGAGACGGTCACGCCGCGGATCTCCTCGATGTCACCGCGTGTAACCGGTTGGCGGTAGGCGATGATCGCCAGCGTCTCCAGCACCGCGCGCGAGTACTTGGGCGGCTTCTCGGGGTTCAGGCGATCCAGGTACGGTCGCATCGACGGCGCGCTCTGGAAGCGCCAGCCGGAGGCCAGCGTCACCAGTTCGATGCCGCGGCCGTTCCAGTCGTGGCGCAGTTCGTCGAGCAGCACGCGCAGCGTGTCGGCGTTCAGTTCATCGGCGAACAGGCGGCGCAGTTCGGACAGCGGCAAGGGCTGCTGCGCGGTCAAAAGCGCGGTTTCGAGGACGATTTTCGCCTCTTGTGTATTCATCTTCGATCGATGGCGGCGAGCGCGGCGGGCGTGGCGCGCAGGGATGCAGCGGCCAGGCTTGCACACGCAGGCGTGGCGCCCATGTGTTGCGTGAGTTCGAGATCCGGTGCTCGAGGGTCGCGCCCCGCGACGCAGGCTGTTCTTGTGAAATCAGGCAGCCGCGGAAGGAGCGATCCGAAAACGGGATGAAGCGAAAGCGCAGGCTGTCGACGGTGCAGCGCTCGGCGCACGCACGAGCAAGAGCGACAGCGAATTCCGAATAGTTGAAAAGTGTATCACCGCGATTTCGGCGAACAGCCACGAGCGGGCACGTCGCGTGTCGATCCGGCGGCGGTCGTGTGGCGTGCCTGCGGCATGCGGCAACCGCCTCACAAAAATCCCCGAACACGGGACATCGGCCCTTGCCCAACAGCCAACTACTGTATACATTTACAGCATTGAATTGACAGTGCCGCATTGACCTCGATGCAGCCGCCGTCGATCCAGCCGCGAAGGACACCCGATGAGCACGGATTCCCTGCTGACTCCCCGCCAGAGCGAGATCCTCGACTTCATCCGCCAGTCGCTGCTCGACAGCGGCGCGCCGCCCACGCGCGACGAGATCGCGCGCGCCTTCGGCTTCCGTTCGCTCAACGCCGCCGAGCAGCACCTGCAGGCGCTGCAGAAGAAAGGCCTGATCGAACTGGTGGCCGGCACTTCACGCGGCATCCGGCTGAAGGAGACCGTGATGTCGCTGAAGGAGGCCGCCGCCGACTTCGGCCTGCCGCTGATCGGCAAGGTGGCCGCCGGCAGCCCGATCCTCGCCCAGCAGAACGTGCTCAAGCACCCCGCCATCGACCCGCTGATGTTCCGGCCGCGCGCTGACTACCTGCTCGAGGTGCGTGGCATGAGCATGCGCGACGCCGGCATCCTCGACGGCGACTGGCTCGCCGTGCACAAGCAGGTCACCGCGCAGACCGGCCAGGTGGTGATTGCACGCCTGGGCGACGAAGTCACCGTCAAGCGCCTGAAGCTGCGCGGCAACCGGGCCGAACTGATCGCCGAGAACCCCGACTACAAGCCGATCGTGGTCGACTTGAAGCGCGAGCCCCTGGACATCGAAGGCATTGCGGTCGGCGTGATCCGGCCGTCGCTGTAGCGCAGCGTTCCAGCGCGGCACGTCCGCGCATCCCCCAACCCGCTTTCCCTTGTGAGGCGTCATGCGTGCCGCCATGGACTTTCTTTCGCCTTTCAATGCCGCCGGCGCGCCGGTCGCCGCGGACCTTGGCCGCCCCACGGCTGACAGTCGCCTCGAGCGCCATGTGTGGCGCGCCGACGATCTGCCCGCCGACGACGCCGCACACGCCCGTCCAAGCGGCTTCGCTGCGCTCGACGCCGAACTTCCGGGCGGCGGCTGGCCGCAGGGCCAACTGGTCGAGTTGCTGCTCGACACGCCGGGTCTGGGCGAACTGTCGCTGCTGGCGCCGGCGCTGGCTGCAGTCAGCGCCGAGCAGCGCGCCTGCGTGTGGGTGCTGCCGGTGCAGGCCGGCCCGCGGCCTGCAGCACGCCTCACCTCGGCCGTCCCCCTGCCCTACGCGCCGGCGTTGCAGGCCGCCGGCATCGCACTTGCACGCTGCATGTTCGTGCAACCGGCCACGCCGCGCGAAAGCGCATGGGCGCTGGAGCAGGCGCTGCGTACCGGCCAGATCGGTGCGGTGATCGGCTGGCTGCCCGAAACCACCCAGCACGGCAGCGATGCCGATTTCCGCGCGCTGCGCCGCCTGCACCTGCTGGCCGCCCGCCATCGGGTCCTGGTGTTCGTGCTGCGCTCGACCCGGCACGCCAGCGCGCCCTCGCCCGCCGCGCTGCGGCTGCAACTCGGGCAACAGGACGGCCGGCTGCAGGTGCAGGTGCTCAAGCGGCGCGGCCGGCCGCTGCTCGATCCGGTCGCGCTGCAGGTGCATCCGCAGTCCTGGCGCAGTGCGCACGTGGCGCCGCCGGCCGCAGCCGAACCGGTCGAGGTGCCCGCGCCGATCCACCGTGGCACACAGGCGGCGCTGGTGCAGCGCGAACAACGCTGGTCGCTGAAGACGTTGTTCAGCCACTGAGCAGCCGCGGCATCGCCGCCGACTCACCGCGCATCATCCAGACGATCCCCCGGCCGCCACCGCACCGACCCCCGCCACCACACCCAAACCTACACCGAGGAGCCGTCATGGCCTCGCTTGCCCACCATTGCCTGACCATGGCCTACAACAATGCGTGGGCCAATCACCGCCTGCTGCAGGCCTGCGCGCAGCTCACCGACGCCGAGTTCGCCGCGCCGCGCGTGAGTTTCTTCCCGTCGCTCAAGCACACGCTGAACCACAATCTCACGGTCGACTGGTTCTATGTCGACATGCTCGAGCGCAGCCTGCGCGGCGCACCGCCCAACCCGGACCCCGGCCGTTTCTTTGCGACGGAGCAGCCCTGCGCCACCAGCGCCGAGTTGCTCCTCGCCCAGCGCGTCGTCGATCAGCGCCTGATCGACCTGTGCCGCGGGCTGACCGACGCGCAACTGGACGGTCCGGTGCAGGTGCCGCGCCGCGCCGGCACCTGCATCGATCAGGTGAGCCGCATCCTCGCCCACCTGTTCCAGCACCAGATCCATCATCGCGGCCAGGCCCACGCGATGCTCGCCGGCACGCGCGTGGCGCCGCCGCAGCTCGACGAGTTCTTCTGCAGCAACGAAGCGGATCTGCGCGCCGGCGATTTCGCCGCACTCGGCTTCAACGAGGCGCAGGTCTGGGGGACCGTGCCGGCCTGAGGTTCCGTGCGCCGGGCGCGGTTTCGCTGCGCGATTCGCATCACGACCTGACTTGCGAAGCGCCGCCCGCGTCATCGCTCGATGCGCCGCTCGGTGCGCATGCAGGACACGCGCCTTTCAATGCCACGCGCTCGTGCCCGGCCCGTGCGATGACGGCCCCTCCGCCACCGCCGCCTCACCTGCACCCCGCCCGTCCAACCGCCTCGCTCGGCCGCTGCACCCCGCTCCCCGCCGATGGCGCTCTGGCTCGCCCTTGCCCTTCCCGCGCTGCCGCTGCAACTGGCCACGCGCGCGCTCGACGCCGCCACCGCGGCCTCGCTGCCGCTCGTCATCACCGACGGCCCGGCGCAGCGACCGCAGGTCGCGTTCTGCAATGACAGCGCGCGCGGCGCCGGCATCGCGCCGGGGCTGAAGCTCGCGGCCGCGCAGGCGCTGGCGCCGCGCCTGGTCGCGCGCGCGCGCCAGCCCGAGCACGAGGCGAGCGCGCTGCACGAACTTGCCTGCTGGGGCTATCAGTTCAGCGCCGCGGTTGTACTGCGCGACGACGACCGTGCGCACGGCCTGCTGCTGGAGATCGGCGGCAGCCTGCGCCTGTTCGGTGGCCGCACGCTGCTGCTGCGCCGGCTGCGCCGCGAACTCGACGACCTCGGCTATCGCGCGCAGGCCGGCCTCGCGCCCACGCCGCTGGCCGCCTGGTGGATCGCGCTCGCCCGTGCCGGTGGACGCGAGACGCGCGATGCGCTCGGCGCCGCCGATCTTTCCGCCGTGCTCGACCCGCTGCCGCTCGCCCTCACCGGCTGGGATCAAACCACGCAGGGCACGCTGCACACGCTCGGCCTGCGCACGCTGGGCGACCTGCAGCGCCTGCCGCGTGCGGCCGTGCGCAAGCGCTTCGCCGCCACGCTGCTTGCCGACCTGGACCACGCCTACGGTCGCGTGCCTGACCCGCAGCCGCCCTTCGAGCCGCCCGCGCGCTTCGAGGCCGCGATCGAGCTGCCGGCCGACGTCGCCGATTGCGCGCAGCTGATGTTCCCGGCGCAACGGCTGCTGCGCTCGCTCGAAGGCTTCCTGCGCGGGCGCGCGGCCGGCACCACCGAACTCGTGTTCGAGACACGGCACAGCCCGCGCCGCACGCAGCCGGTAGTGCCGACCACGATCACGCTCGCACTCGCTGCACCCGAGCGCGACGCGCAGCGCCTGGGCAAGCTGCTGGCCGAGCGCCTGACGCGCGTGCAACTGCCGGAGCCGGCGATCGCGCTGGCGCTCACCGTGACGCGGTTGCAGCGCTTCGCGGCACTCAATGCCAGCCTGCTGCCACCCTCGCCCACGGACGGCGTGTCCGACCTCGACTGGCTGAAGCTCGCCGAAACGCTGCACGCGCGCCTCGGCTCCGCACGCGTCTTTCAACTGCAGCCGGTCGACGATCACCGTCCCGAGCATGCGCAGCGCGCAGTGCCGCTGTCGCCCGAGCCGATCGCAGCGCAGCCGACCGATAGCAGCGTCGAGCCCCCGCCGCGCCCGCTGCTGCTGCTGCCGGCGCCGCAGCCGCTGGCTGCGGCCGACGCATCGCACGCCGGCGATCCGCCGCCCGCCTACGGCGGCCCGCTGATGCTGATCGCCGGCCCCGAGCGCATCGAGGCCGGCTGGTGGGACCTCGGCTCGCCCGCGCACGGCCAAAAAAGCCGCGCCGTGCACCGCGACTACTTCGTCGCCCGCAATCCGCGCGGCCAGGTGCTATGGATCTACCGCGACCTGGCCGCGCCGCGCGGCTGGTTCCTGCATGGGTTCTTCGCATGACCGCCGTCCGGCCTTGCGCCGACACCTGCCGCGCAGCACGCACCGCCGCCAGGGTAAACGCCACCCTGCGCCACGTGCGAGGTAGCCGGTGAGCACGCGGGTCGATGCCAGCGGCGACATGCAGTACGTCGAACTGCACTGCGCCAGCAACTTCAGCTTTCTGCGCGGCGCCTCACACCCGGAGGAACTGATCGAACGCGCGCTCGCGCTCGAATACACGGGCCTGGCGCTGACCGACGAATGCTCGTTCGCCGGCAGCGTGCGCGCGCACCTGGCGCTCACCGAACTGCGCGAAGAAGACACCGCCGCGCGCGCATTCAAGCTGATCCACGGCACCGAGATCCGGTTGAGCGATGGCCCGAAGCTCGTGCTGCTCGCCCAGACCCGCACCGGCTACGGCAACCTCAGCCAGCTCGTCACCCTCGCCCGCCGCCAGGCCACCAAGGGGAGCTACACACTCACGCGCAAGGATGTCGAAACCCACGCGCCTTGGCTGCAAGACGCGCTCGCGCTCCTCATCCCCTCGAACCGGAAATCGGGGTCAGGTACGAATTGCGAGCCGCCACTGCAGTCCGCTCGGAAGTCCGAAAAATCCGTACCTGACCCCGATTTCGTGGATCTCGTTCATGCGCGCTGGCTGCACGACCTGATGCCCGGCCGCGCGTGGATCGCCTGCGAGTTGCTGCGCACGGCCGACGATGCCGCCACGCTGGCGCGGCTCACCGCGCTGTCGCAGGCAAGCGGCCTGCCGCTAGTGGCGGCGGGTGACGTGCACATGCATGCGCGCTCGCGCAAGCCGCTGCAGGACGTGCTGACCGCCGTGCGCCACAAGACGCCACTGGCGCAGGCCGGCACGCGGCTGCTGCCCAACGCCGAGCGGTATCTGCGGCCGCGCTACCGGCTCGAGCGCATCTACCCGCCCGAACTGCTCGCCGAGACGCTGGCCATCGCCGAGCGCTGCAATTTCTCGCTCGACGAACTGCGCTACGAGTACCCGGAGGAGATCGTGCCGCCGGGCGAGACGCCCGCCACCTGGCTGCGCAAGGCCACCTACGAGGAAGCGCAGCGCCGCTATCCGCAGGGCATGCCCGACAAGGTGCGCCGCACGGTCGAACACGAACTCGCGCTGATCGGCGACCTGCAATACGAGCCCTACTTCCTCACCGTCTACGACATCGTGCGCTTTGCGCGCTCGCAGAACATCCTGTGCCAGGGGCGCGGCTCGGCGGCCAACTCGGCGGTGTGCTACTGCCTGGGCATCACCGAGGTCGATCCGGCCCGCATGTCAGTGCTGTTCGAACGCTTCATCAGCAAGGAGCGCAACGAGCCGCCCGACATCGACGTCGACTTCGAGCACCAGCGGCGCGAAGAGGTGATGCAGTACATCTACGCCAAGTACGGCCGCCACCGTGCCGCGCTCACGGCTGCCCTGCACACCTACCGGCCGCGCGGCGCGCTGCGTGACGTCGGCAAGGCGCTCGGCCTGTCGCTCGACCAGGTCGACAAGCTCGCCCGGACCATGGCCTGGTGGGACGGTCGCCGCATCAAGCCCGAGCGGCTGATCGAGGCCGGCTTCGATCCCGACAACCCGGTGATCGCGCAGGTGGTGGGGCTGGCGCAGCAGTTGGTGGGCTTTCCGCGCCACCTGTCGCAGCACAGCGGCGGCTTCGTCATCGCCCGCGAACGTCTGGACCGTCTGGTGCCGATCGAGAACGCCGCGATGGCCGACCGTACCGTGATCCAGTGGGACAAGGACGATCTCGACGCGCTGGGCCTGCTGAAGATCGACGTGCTCGCGCTCGGCATGCTGTCCTGCGTGCGGCGCGCGCTCGACCACGTCAACCGCTTCTATGCCGATCCGATCGCACAGGTGCTCAGCCACGCGCCGAAAGGTGCAACGGTCCCGCAGCCGCTGCCCGGCGCGCCGCGCAAGGTAGAGATGCACCACCTGCCCGCCGAGTGCTCCCGGGTCTACGACATGCTGTGCAAGGGCGATTCGCTCGGCGTGTTCCAGGTCGAAAGCCGCGCGCAGATGAACATGCTGCCGCGCCTGCGGCCGCGCACCTTCTACGACCTCGTGATCGAGACCGCGATCGTGCGCCCCGGCCCCATCCAGGGCGGCATGGTGCATCCGTACCTCAAGCGGCGGCAGGGGCTGGAGCCGGTCACCTACCCGTCGGACGCCGTGCGCGGCGTGCTCGAACGCACGCTCGGCGTGTCGATCTTCCAGGAGCAGGTGATGCAGCTCGCGGTGGTCGCGGCCGGTTTCACGCCGGGCGAGGCCGACAAGCTGCGGCGCGCGATGGCGGCGTGGAAGCGCAAGGGCGGCATCGGCCCGTTCCGCGACAAGCTGATCACCGGAATGCTCGCGCGCGGCTACACCCACGAGTACGCCGAGCAGATCTACCGCCAGATCCAGGGCTTCGGCGAGTACGGCTTTCCGGAAAGCCACGCGGCGAGCTTTGCGCTGCTGGTCTACGTGTCGAGCTGGCTCAAGTGCCACGAGCCCGCCGCCTTCTGCGCCGCGCTGCTCGACTCGCAGCCGCTGGGCTTCTACGCGCCGGCGCAGATCGTGCGCGATGCGCTGAACCACGGCGTGGAGATCCGCCCGATCGAGGTCACCGCCAGCGCCTGGCACTGCACGCTGGAGCCGTCGTCGAAGGACCCGCAGCGGCCGGCGCTGCGCCTCGGGCTGCAACTCGTCAACGGCTTCAACGAGGACGCCGGCCTGCGCATCGAGGCCGCGCGCCGCGACCGGCCGTTCGACAGCGTGGCCGACCTCACGCTGCGCGCGCGCCTGAACCGGCAGGAGATCAATTCACTTGCGGCCGCCGACGCGCTCGCCCCGCTGACCGGCCATCGCCGGCACGCGCTGTGGGCCACGCTCGGGCTCGACCCCGATGCGCCGCGCAGTGCGCCGCTGACCGCGGCCGCGCCCGCGCGCGAAGCGAAGGTCGACCTGCTGGCCCCGACCGAAGGCCAGGACATCGTCGCCGACTACGAGCACACCGCGCTGACGCTGCGCCGACATCCACTGGCGCTGCTGCGCAGCCGCTTCGACGCGATGCGCCTTTGCACCGCCGCCGACGTCTTCGCCGCCCGGCCGCGCCAGCGCGTGCGCACCACCGGCATCGTCACCTGCCGCCAGCGCCCGGGCACCGCCAGCGGCGTCACCTTCGTCACGCTGGAAGACGAGACCGGCGTGATCAACGTGGTGGTGTGGTCAAGCGTGGCCGAGAAGTACCGCCGCGAACTGCTCGGCTCCACGCTGCTGACCGTCTACGGCCACGTGGAGCGGATCGAGGCGAAGGACACCCCCGTCGTCCACCTGATCGCGCAGCGGCTGGTGGATCACTCGGGGCTGCTGGGTGGACTGGAGGTGGGGAGCCGGGACTTCCACTGACCTCCGAGCTCGACCGCGGCCCGCGCGCCTGGCGCTTGGACGGTCCCCTGCAAGGCGCTATCCGACGAGTTTGTCGTAATCGGCATGCGTGCGGATCCAGAACCAGTGGACGCCACCCGCGACCGGAACGCCGAGCGCCCGGTAGTAGAGCCCGACTCGAACACTATGGAACCTGCCGTTGCCGACGCTCTTGAACTGAAGCGACGGGTGCAATGGGTCTGCGCGAAGCCGAGCGTAGCTGCGACGCGCCAAAGCCTGGACCTCAGGCGGGAGCGCCTCGAAACAGTCCCAGAAGCGCTTCGAAGCGGTGTGCTTCAAGGCTCGCGAAGTGAGCTCGAACGATAGTCGGCAAGGGCTTCCGCAGCGAGACCATCCAGCTTGCCGCCAGACGCATCGGCATCGATCTGCTTGTCCCAGACCGCGCCGTCGTAATCGGCAAACCAGCGACGGAACTCCGCGAGTTCGGCCGGCGGCAGTGCTTCGATCGCCTTCTCGATTGACTTGATGTCACCCATGAACTTTCCCCGGGCCGACGAGAGTTAACTGAAGTATGCGACAAACGGAGTGCCGCTGCGACTCGACCGGAGTCGATAACAGAGTGGTGCTAATCAGACGCGAGCAGCGCGGTAATTGGCGCCGACTGAGGCGCCGGTTGACCTGCTCGTGCCGCTGTTTCTACCCGTAGTCACCCGGCCGTCAATGCACCGTCCTCTCGAACGTGAACCTCCCGTCCCGGAAGTCCACCGGCACCACGTCCTTCGGGCCGACCTTGCCTTCGAGTACCCGCTTGGCGACCGGGTTCTCGATCTGCTGCTGGATCGCGCGCTTGAGCGGGCGTGCACCGTAGACCGGGTCGAAACCGGCCTTGGCGATCTCGGCCAATGCGGCGTCGCTGACGGTCAGCGTCATCTCCTGCGCGGCGAGGCGCTGCTCGAGCCGCTTGAGCTGGATCTTGGCGATCGCGGCGATGTTCTTCTGGTCGAGCGCGTGGAACACGACGATCTCGTCGATGCGGTTGACGAACTCGGGGCGGAAGTTCTGCCGTACCTCGCCCATCACCGCTTCCTTGATCTCGTCGTACGGGTGTCCGGTCAGCCGCTGGATCTCGTGTGAGCCGAGGTTGCTGGTCATCACCAGCACCGTGTTCTTGAAGTCCACGGTGCGGCCCTGGCCGTCCGTCATGCGGCCATCGTCGAGCACCTGCAACAGCACGTTGAACACGTCCGGGTGCGCCTTCTCCACCTCGTCGAGCAGGATCACGCTGTACGGCTTGCGGCGCACCTGCTCGGTCAGCTGGCCACCCTCCTCGTAGCCCACGTAGCCCGGCGGCGCGCCGATCAGCCGCGACACCGAGTGCTTCTCCATGTACTCGCTCATGTCGACGCGCAGCAGATGGTCCTCGCTGTCGAACAGGAACTCGGCCAGCGCCTTGCACAGCTCGGTCTTGCCCACGCCCGTGGGGCCAAGGAAGAGGAACGAGCCGTAGGGCCGGTTGGGGTCCGCCAGGCCCGCGCGCGAACGGCGGATCGCGTCGGACACCAGCCGCACGGCTTCGTCCTGCCCGACCACGCGCGCATGCAGCCGCTCTTCCATCTTGAGCAGCTTCTCGCGCTCGCCCTGCATCATCTTGCTGAACGGGATGCCGGTGGCGCGCGAGACCACCTCGGCGATCTCCTCCGCGCCCACTTCGTTACGCAGCAGCTTGAACTCGCGCTTGGCCGTGCCGCTCGAACCCGTCTCGGCTGCCTTCATCTGCGCCTCGAGTTTCGGCAGCGTGCCGTACTGGATCTCGGCCAACTTGTCGAACTGCCCCTTGCGCTGCAGCTCGGCCATCTCGCTCTTCAGCTTGTCGATCTCGACCTTGATGTGCGCGCTGCCCTGCACGACGGCCTTTTCGGCGCGCAGCACCTCGTCCAGATCCGCGTACTCCTTCTCGAGCTTCCTGATCTCGCCTTCGATCAGTTCCAGCCGCTTGATCGATGCCTCGTCCTTCTCCTTCTTTACCGCCTCGCGCTCGATCTTGAGCTGGATGAGGCGGCGGTCGAGCTTGTCCATTGACTCGGGCTTGGAATCGATCTCCATCTTGATACGCGCCGCGGCCTCGTCGATCAGGTCGATCGCCTTGTCGGGCAGGAAACGGTCGGTGATGTAGCGGTGCGAAAGCTCTGCCGCGGCGACGATCGCCGGGTCGGTGATCTCCACGCCGTGGTGCAACTCGTACTTCTCCTGCAGGCCGCGCAGGATGGCGATCGTGCTTTCCACGCTCGGCTCGTCCACCAGCACCTTCTGGAAGCGGCGCTCGAGTGCAGCGTCCTTCTCGATGTACTTGCGGTATTCGTCGAGCGTGGTGGCGCCGATGCAATGCAGCTCGCCGCGCGCCAGCGCGGGCTTGAGCATGTTGCCGGCGTCGATCGCGCCCTCGGCCTTGCCGGCGCCGACCATGGTGTGGATCTCGTCGATGAAGACGATGATGCGGCCTTCCTCGGCCGCGATCTCCTTGAGCACGGCCTTCAGCCGTTCCTCGAACTCGCCGCGGTACTTGGCGCCGGCCAGCAGCCCGGCCATGTCGAGCGTCAGCACGCGCTTGCCCTTCAGCGTCTCCGGCACTTCCTCGTTGACGATGCGCTGGGCCAGGCCCTCGACGATCGCGGTCTTTCCGACGCCGGGCTCGCCGATCAGCACCGGGTTGTTCTTGGTGCGTCGCTGCAGGATCTGGATCGCGCGGCGGATCTCGTCGTCGCGGCCGATCACCGGGTCGAGCTTGCCCTGCTGCGCACGCTCGGTCAGATCGATCGTGTATTTCTTCAGCGCCTCGCGCTGGCCTTCGGCCTCGGCGCTGCCGACGTTCTGGCCGCCGCGCACGGCGTCGATCGCCGTCTCCAGGCTCTTGCGGTTCAGCCCATGGGTGCGAGCGAGCTTGCCGGCCGGACCTTTGTCGTCGGCGACCGCCAGCAGGAACATCTCGCTGGCGATGTAGGCGTCGCCGCGCTTCTGCGCTTCCTTGTCGGACTGGTTGAGCAGCCCCACCAGCTCGCGGCTGACCTGCACCTGGCCTTCCGTGCCGCTGACCTGCGGCAGCCGCTTGATCTCCGCATCCACCGCAGCCGCCAGCGGCGTCACGTTGGCGCCGGCCCGCTGGAACAGCGACTTCGCGCCGCTGTCGTCGGCGCGCAGCATCGCCGCCAGCAGATGCAGCGGCTCGATGTACTGGTTGTCGTTGCCGACGGCGATCGACTGCGCCTCGGCAAGGGCTTCCTGGAACTTGGTGGTGAACTTGTCCTGGCGCATTGCGCGTCTTCCTGTAGAGCGGAGGGTTGCTGTAAAGCTGGGGCTGCGACCGGTGTTTTTCAACCGGCCGATAGAATTCCGTGTCAGATCCGGCGCGCCGGATCACCGCCTGCGCGCCCCGGCGCCGCCCCTCGCCTTGCCTTCGCCACCGGCTTCGACGTTTCCGCCCCCCTCTGCCTTGGCGCTGGCGCGTGCCCTGTGCACCGTGGCCGTCGGCTGTGCCGTCGGTTGCGTCATGGGGTGGCCAGCCGGGCCGGCCGATGCCGCCGAGACCGGCCGGCCGGTGCTGGACAAGCTGCTGCCCGGCGAGACGCCGATTGCACGCTTCGAGATCAAGCCCGGTGGCGACGCAGCGCTGGCTCCGCTGCTGGCGCGCGTGATCGAGGCCGGACGCACCGCCGACCCGTTCGACCCCGAAGACGACGAGCGCGTTCTGCGCCGCCTGCGCGACACCGCGACCGACGTGCTCGCCACCGAGGGCTACTTCATGCCCGTGATCACGGTCGACCCCGACGAGACCGACAAGCGCAGCCGCTACGTGCTGAGCGTCGACCCTGGCCCGCGCGCGCAGGTCAGCGCGGTCGACATCAAGCTGACCGGCGCGATCGAGGCGCAGGCCGAGCGGATCCGCGAGTTGCAGGCCGGCTGGGAGCTGCCGCTCGGCAAGCCGTTCCGCGATGCCGCCTGGAGCGCCGCCAAGGCGCGCCTGCTGGCCAAGGTGCAGGAGCGCGACTTTCCCACCGCGCGACTGCTGGAAGCGGCCGCCGAGATCGACGCCGACGATGCCACCGCGCGGCTGCTCATCGCCATCGACAGCGGCCCCGCGTTCACGCTCGGCGAGTTGCAGATCGTCGAGGGCGACGGCAAGGGTCTGAAGCGCTACGACCGCGACCTCGTCGAGCGCTTCAACGATATCCGGCCGGGCGAGCCCTACGACGCCACCCGCCTGCTCGACCTGCAGCGGCGGCTGCAGTCGGGGCCGTACTTCTCGTCGGTGCTGGTCGACGTGCCGCTCAACCCGGCCGCGCCGGACCGGATTCCGATCCGGCTGTCGCTGGTCGAAGGCAAGAGCAAGCGGCTGAGCACCGGTATCGGCTTCTCGACCAACACGGGGTTCCAGGTCGAAGGCCTGTACCGGCAGGTCGGCCTGTTCGGCTTTCCGTACACGCTGCAGGCCGGCGCCGGCTACGACAAGACGCGCACCATCGGCTACGCCGACATCCTGCTGCCGCCCAAGCCGAACGGCGCGCGCGACAGCCTGGGCGTGCTGGCCGAGCGCACCGACATCCAGAACGAGATCACCGAGCGCTATGCGGCCGGGGTCGAGCGGCTGTACCAGCGCGAAAGCCCCGAGCGCCGTGGCGGGGTCAACTACGAGAACCGCACGTCGATCAAGGTCCAGCGCGAAACCACCGAGCAGCGCGGCGACCCGACCAGCCGCTTTACCAACGACACGCTGACGCTGGCCAACACCTGGACCTGGCGCCGCGTCGACTCGCTGACCAACCCGACCCGCGGTGACGTCATCACCCTCACCGGCGCGGTCGGCATCAGCCGCAGCGGCCTGTCCGACCTGCTCGCCGAGAGCTTCGTGTACGGCTACGGCCGCTACGTGCGCTATATCCCGGTGTTCAACCGGCACCAGATCATCCTGCGCGGCGAAGTCGGCCATGTGGTCAGCGACGACCTGCGCTTCGTGCCGTCGGACTACCGGTTCCGCACCGGCGGCGCCGGCAGCGTGCGCGGCTACGACTACCAGAGCCTGGGCGTCACGGACGGTGCCGCGGTGACCGGCGCCGACACACTGCTGGTGGGCTCGGCCGAGTACGTGCACTGGTTCACGCCGACCTGGGGCGGCGCTGTGTTCTACGACGTCGGCGACGCCGACAACGACCTCGCCAACGTGCGTCTGGCGCGCGGCTACGGCACCGGCGTGCGCTACCGCACGATCGCTGGTCCGCTCGGCCTCGACGTGGCCTATGGTGAACGCGATCGGCAATGGCGCGTTCACTTCTCCATCGCCGTGGCCTTCTAGCGCCCCATGACCGCAACCGCCGACCCGCCGCCCACCCTCCAGCCGCCCGCGCGCCGCGGCCGCCGGGCGCTCATTGCGACGGCCGTGCTGGTCGCGCTGCTGGCGGCCGGCGTCACCGCCGTCGGCACCTGGCTGTGGCGCTCGACGGCAGCGCTGACCGCGATCGTGGCCGGCCTCGACCGCGTGCTGCCCGCGCGGCTCGAGGTGCGCAACGCCAGCGGCTCGCTGGCCGAGGGGTTCGGCTTCGACGCACTGGTCTACGACGCGGGCGACACCGTGGTGCGCGTCGAGCGCCTGCGCGCCACGCTCGACGACCTGCGCCTGGGACTGTCGGCGGGCGCGCTGCGCTTTGACTTCGACGAACTGCTGGCCGAACGGGTCGTCGTGCAGGTACGGCCGTCGCCGACGCCGGCGACCGCGCCGCCGGCCTCGATCGCCTCGCCGGTGACCGTGACGGCGCGCCGGCTGGCGCTGGGCGTGTTCGAGTACCGCAGTGCGCCCGATCCGGCGCCGCCGCAACTGCTGCTGCGCGCGATCGAGACGCAGGTCGCGATCGGCCCGACCGGCTACGAAGTCACCGGCGGCCGTTTCGCGGTCGGGCCGATCGAGGGGCCGCTGCAGGTGCAGCTCGACGCCCGGCTCGACGGTGCGCGGCCGTTCGCGATCGACGCGCGTGGCACGCTGGCCGGCCGCCTGCGCGACCGGCCGCTGAGCGCGGCGGTGACCGCCACCGGCAGCCTGGTCGACCTCGCACTCGTCGCGGACGTGACCCCGGCCGCCGCGCCCGGCGCGGCAGTGCAGGCCGCCGGCGCACCCCGCGGCCGCATCGCGCTGCGCCTGGCCAGCTTCGAGCCGCCGCTGCTGCGCGAGCTGGTGGCCGACCTCGAACGCATCGACCCCGCCGACTGGGTCGCGGGTGCGCCGCGCGCGGACTTGACCATCCATGCCGAACTGCGGCCGCAGGCCGGCGCGCGCTTCACCGTGGCCGGCCCGGTGGAGGTCGTCAATGCCGCGCCCGGACCGATCGATCGCGAACGCATCCCGGTGCGGCGCGCCCGCGCGCGGATACAGGCCACGGCCGAAGCCATGCAGGTCGAGGAAATCGACGCCGACCTGGTACGCGGCGCACTGCGCGGGCGATTCGAGATCGCCTTCGCCCAGCTCGATGCGTGGCAGGCGCGCGTGGCCTTTACCGGGGTCGACCCGGCGACGCTGCACTCGCGCCTGCGCAGCTACACGCTGGATGGCCAGGCGGACTTGAAGCAGGCCGCCGGCGACATGGCGATCACCGGCCAGTTGCGCAACCGGGTCGGCCTGCCGCTGCAGGCCACGCTCGACCTGCGCGCCAGCGCCGCGCGGGTGCGGATCAACACGGCGCAGCTGACGCTGGGCCGCGGCCAGGCGATGGTGGCCGGCGAGGTGCAGCTCACCGGCAGCCAGGCGATCACGCTCGCCGGCAGCGTGGTCGAGCTGGAGCCGGCACTGCTGGTGCAGGGCATCGACGCGCGCCTGACGGGCACCTTCAACGTCAACGGCGTGCTGGCGCCGCAACCGGCCGGCAACGTCACCTTCGGCCTGGCTGAAAGCCAGGTGTTCGGCCGCCCGCTGGTCGGCCGCGGCACGTTGACGCTGGCGCCTGACCAGTCGCTCGACGTCGATGCGCTGGTCAGCATGCGCAGCGCGTCGCTCAGCGCACGCGGCGGCCTGGGCGGCCCCGGGCGCACGCTCGCGCTCGAGCTGAACGTGCCGCAACTCGGCGAACTCGGGCTGCCGCTGGCCGGGCGGCTCGGTGCCAACGCTCGGCTCGCGGGCGCCTGGAATGCGCCGGCGATCGAGGCACAGGTCGAAGCGGGCGCCCTGACCTACGGCGAGCACCGCATCGACGAGGTGCAGGCGGTGGCCAGCTACGGCGGTGGCCGCGACGGCGCGCTGGCGTTACAGGCAAGCGCCACCAACCACCGGTTCCGTGCCAATCCGACGCTGTCGGTGCAGACCGCCACCCTGCGTGCCGAGGGCCGGCCGTCCGATCACCGCATCGAGCTGCGCGCCAGCAACGAAGACCTGCAGAACCTCGACCTGCTGCTGGCCGGCGGCTGGCGCGAGCACGAGCCGAAGGCCGGGCCGCAGTGGCGCGGCGAGCTGCGCACCGCCACCGTCGGCGCGCCGCTGAACGCGCGCCTGCTCGCGCCGGCGCCGATCCGCACCGACTTCGCACGCTGGTCGCTGGGGCCGCTCGACCTGCAGCTGGCCAGCGGCCGCGTCGAGCAGGTGACGGTCGATCTCGACGGCGAGGTCTTCAGCACGGCCGGCCGCTTCAGCGGACTGCGCCCGACCGAGCTGCGCGGCAACGGCGCGCTGGCGCGGCCACTTTCGCGTGGCAGCGCGCCGCTGACACCGACCACGCTGCGCGGCCAATGGCAGCTGCGGCTGGGCGCACAGGCCGACGGCAGCCTGCTGATCGAGCGCAGCGACGGCGACATCGTGGTCGGCACCAAGGCGATGGGTCTGACCGAGGTGCGGCTGGCAGCCGAGTTGCGTGCCAACCGCCTGCAGGCCGAGGCCCGCCTGCTGGGCGCCGCCGCCGGCAAGGCAACGGCAACCCTGCGCGCCGAGGTCGAGCGCGGCCGCACCGGCTGGGCGCTGGCCGAGCAGCGGCCGCTGGTGGCAACGGCGGACGTCGACATGCCGTCGATCGCCTGGGTCAACTCGCTGCTGTCGCAGGCGGTGCGCAGCAACGTCCGCATCGGCGGCGCGCTGGCGGGCACGCTGCGCATCGACGGCACGCCCGCGGAACCGCAGGCGCAGGGCCGCTTCACCGGCGCCGGCCTGCGGGTGGCGTGGATCGACCAGGGCATCCGGCTGGAGGACGGCCAGCTCGAGGCGCGGGTCGATGGCCGCACGATCGTGCTGGACACACTGCGTTTCAACGGCACGCAGCAGGTCACGCCGGCCGACCGCCGCCCGGCGCAAGCGCTGGCGCGCGAGCAGCCCGCCGAGCCGGGCTTCCTGGCGCTCAATGGCCAGCTGCAGTTGCGGGATCTGTCTGGCGTGCTGCAGGTGCAGGCGGTGCGCATGCCGGTGCTGCAGCGGCCCGACCGCTGGGTGGTGGCCACCGGCGGCGCCAACATCGTGTTCGACCAGACGCGCGTGCAGTTGAACGGCGCCGCAGTGGCCAATGCCGGCTTCATCGACTTCTCCAAGCCCGACCTGCCCTCGCTGTCGAGCGACGTGCGGGTGGTGCGCGCCACCGCGCCGGCCGGCGCCAGCAGCGAGGCGCCGATCGGCATCAACTTCGACCTCGGCATCGACCTGGGCGAGGCCTTCTACCTGCGCGGCGCCGGGCTGGACACGCGCGTCGAGGGCCAGTTGCGGCTGCGCGCGCAGGGCCGCGGCGCCATCCGTGCCACCGGCGCGATCGAAGCGCGCGACGGTGTGTTCGAGGGCTTCGGCCAGCGCCTGGCCATCGAGCGCGGCCGGGTGAACTTCCAGGGCGCACTGGAGAACCCGGGGCTCGACGTGCTGGCACTGCGGCGCGGGCTGCCGGTGGATGTGGGCGTGACCGTCACGCGCACGGCGGCCGATCCGCTGATCCGCCTGTACTCGAGCGACACGATGACCGAGCAGGAGATGCTCACCTGGCTGGTGCTCGGGCGCGCGCCGGAGGACAACGAGGCCGGGCAGGACCGGCTGGCGCTGGCCACGGCCGCCGCCAGCATCCTCGCCGGCGGCGGCGAGGGCTACGGCACGCAGATGGCGCGGCGCCTGGGCATCGACGAGATCAGCCTGCGCACCGGCGAGCTGAGCGGTACCGGCTCGCTGCTGCCGCGCACTTCCGTGGCCGGCAACGTGCGTGGCACCGGCACGGCCGCGACCACCGAGATCGTCACCGTCGGCAAGCGCCTGTCCGACAACGTCACGATCAGCTTCGAGCAGGCTGCCACCGGCGCCGAGAGCCTGGTGCAGATCATCTACCGGCTGACCCGGCAGGTCTCCGTGGTGGCGCGTGCCGGCACCGAGAACGCGGTGAACCTGGTCTACACGCTGACCTTCGACTGAGCGCTGGCGATCGGGCCGGCCGAGTCTTCGGTCTGGCGCGAAGCACACGACCGGCGGCGGATCGTCCACGACGCCGCGCGGTTCCGCCTCGCCGTGGCGGGCACCTCAGCGCAACACCTGCGGCGCCTCATCGACACGCCGCACCCGGAACCACGCGGCGTAGAGCGCCGGCAGGAACAGCAGCGTCAGCACCGTGGCGATCACCAGGCCGCCCATGATGGCCACGGCCATCGGGCCCCAGAACACGCTGCGCGACAGCGGGATCATCGCCAGCACCGCCGCCGCCGCGGTCAGCATGATCGGGCGGAAGCGGCGCACCGCGGCCTCGACGATCGCGTTCCAGGTGTCGAGGCCGGCTTCCTCGTCGCGCTCGATCTGGTCGATCAGGATCACCGCGTTGCGGATGATCATGCCGATCAGCGCGATCACGCCCAGCTGCGCCACGAAGCCGAACGGCCGCTGCAGCAGCAGCAGCGCCGCCGCCGCACCGATGAAGCCGAGCGGCCCGGTGAGGAACACCAGCAGGCTGCGCGAAAAGCTCGACAGCTGCAGCATCAGCAGCGTGAAGATGATGAACAGCGCCAGCGGCAGGTTGACCGCGATCGCGCGGCCGGCCTTGGCGCTTTCCTCGGCGGCGCCAGCAATCACCACGCGGTCGCCAATGGGTAGCGCCGCGCGCAGCTCCTGCATCGGCGCGCTGTCCCACAGCTGCGCGGTCACGGTCGGGCCCTGGATGCCGTCCTTGACCTCGCTCTGCACGGTGATCGCATAGTTGCGGTTCTCGCGCCAGATCACGCCCGGCTCCCAGCCGAACTCGGCCTTCACCAGTTGCGACAGCGGCACGTAGCGGCCGCTGGCGGTGGGCATGTTGGCGTCGGCCAGGCGCGCGATCGTGTCGCGCTCGTTATACGGCTGGCGCAGCACGATATCGATCAGCTCGTCGCCCTCGCGAAACTGGCCGATCACCGTGCCCGACAGGATCGTCTGCGCCGCGCGCGCGACGAGCTGCGTGCTGACGCCGAGCGCGCGGGCACGGTCCTGATCGATCGCGAGCTTGAGTGCCTTGACCTGCTCGTTCCAGTTGTCGTTGACGCCCACCGTGTTGGGGTTGGCGCGCAGCAGCGCCTTGATCTGGTCGGCGGTGGCGCGCACGCGCGCCGCGTCCTCGCCCTCGACCCGGAACTGCACCGGATACGGCACCGGCGGGCCGTTGGGCAGCAGCTTCACGCGGCCGCGCAGGTTGGGGAAGTCGTCGCGGAACAGCTGCAGCAGCGTCTGCCGCAGCGCCTGCCGGTCCGCCAGCGAGCGCGTCATCACGATGTACTGCGCCAGGTTGCTCTGCTGGAACTGCTGGTCCTGCGACAGGTAGAAGCGCGGACTGCCGGTGCCGACGTAGCCGGCGTAGTACTCGACCTGCGGCTGGCGCTGCAGCCAGCGCTCGAAGCGGTGCGCCTCGGATTCGGTGGCGGCGAAGCTCGATCCTTCGGGCAGCCACAGGTCGACCACCAGCTCCAGCCGGTTGGAGTCGGGGAAGAACTGCTGCTCGATGTAGCGGAAGCCGAACACGCCCAGCGCGAGCGCCGCCAGCGTGATCGCGATGACCGTCTTGCGCCACTCGATGCAGGCGTGCACCACGGCGCGAAAGCGCGCGTAGAAGGGCGTGTTGAACAACTCGTGCGCGCCTTCGGCGCCCACGCGCGGCTTGATGCGCAGGAACCAGATCGCCAGTTGCGGCACGAACAGCACCGCCACGAACCAGGAGATCACCAGCGCCAGGGCGGTGACCTGGAAGATCGACAGCGTGTATTCGCCTGCGGTGGACTGCGCCAGTGCGATCGGCAGAAAGCCGGTGGCGGTGATCAGCGTGCCGGTCAGCATCGGCATCGCGGTCAGCTCGAACATCGCGGTCGCGGCGCGAAAGCGGTCGAAGCCCTCTTCCATCTTCCGTACCACCATCTCGACCGCGATGATGGCGTCGTCCACCAGCAGGCCGAGCGCGATGATCAGCGCGCCGAGCGAGATCTTGTGCAGGTTGATGCCGGCCACGTACATCGCCAGGAAGGTCACCGCCAGCACCAGCGGGATGGTGAGCGCCACCACCAGGCCGGGCCGCATGTCGACCGTGAAGCGCCACGAGCCGGGCTTCCGATGCAGGCCGAGGCTGACGAAGGACACCGCCAGCACGATCACCACCGCCTCGACCAGGACCTTGATGAACTCGCTGACCGAGCGCGACACCGAGCGCGGCTGGTCGGCCACCTTGAACATCTCGATGCCCACCGGCAGCGCCGCCTCGAGCTGGCGCTCGGCCTGCGCCAGCGCCTGCCCGAGTTCGATGATGTCGCCGCCCTTGGCCATCGACACGCCCAGGCCGATCACCTCGCCGCCGCTCAGCGCGTCGCCCGCCACGCGATGGCCGGCGCGCATCTTCTCGCGCGGCGGATCGGCGTAGCCACGGCTCACGCGCGCGATGTCGCCCAGCTGGTAGCTCAACCCGTTGGCGCGGATCGGAAACTGCCGCAGGTCCTCCACCCGCGCGATGGCGCCGCTGACGCGGATCTGCACGTTGTCGGTGGGCAGCGCCAGCACGCCGGCTGCCTCCACCGCGTTCTGCGTGCCGAGCTGCTCGGCCAGCGCCGGCACCGTCAGGCCCAGCTGCGCCAGCCGCTGGTGCGGGATCTCGATGGTGATCTTCTCGTCCTGCGCGCCGAACAGGTCGACCTTGGCCACGTTCGGCACCTTGAGCAGTTGCTGGCGCGCCCAGTCGACATAGTCCTTCAGCTCGCGGCTCGAGAAGCCGTCGGCCGAGAACGCAAAGATCACGCCGTACACATCGCCGAACTCGTCGTTGAAAAACGGTCCCTGCACACCCGCCGGCAGCGTGCCGCGGATATCGCCGATCTTCTTGCGCACCTGGTACCAGACCTGCTGGATCTCCTTCGGCGGCGACGAGTCGCGCAGCTGCAGGATGATCAGCGTCTCGCCTGGCTTGGAGTAGCTGCGGATCTTGTCGACGTACGGCGTCTCCTGCAGCTTGCGCTCGAGCTTGTCGGTCACCTGCTCGGCCACCTGCTGCGCGGTGGCGCCGGGCCAGAACGCGCGCACCACCATCGCGCGGAACGTGAACGGCGGGTCCTCGTCCTGGCCCAGCGCGAAGAACGCGACCACCCCGCCCACCAGCAGCACCGCCATCAGGTAGATGACGAGCGGCCGGTGCGTCAGCGCCCAGGCCGACAGGTTGAACGCGCTGATGCGCTTCTTGCGGGCCGCAGCGTAGGCGGACGATTCGTCGTCCGCCGGCGGCGGCGCGTCGGGCTTGGCGTCGTCGGCCACGGCTCAGCCCTTCTTCGCCGGGGCAGCGTCGGGCGCGGGCGACTGCGGCTTGGTGATCGGCGCCATCGACGGCGCGGCGGTGACCGGATCAGCCAGCACCTTGACCCGCTGGCCCTCCTTCAGCAGGTGCACGCCGGCGGTCACGATCACGTCGCCCGGCTGCACACCCTGCGCGATCACCAGGTCGTTGCCGGCGATCGTCGCCACCTGCACCGCGTGGCGTGCCACTCCGGTGCGCGCGGCGTCGAGCTTCCATACGTAGGTAGTTTCGCCATCGCGCAGCAGCGCCTGCATCGGCACCGTGATCACCGGCTGCGCCAGCGGCGCCTCGAAGCGCACGGTGGCGGTCATCCCGAGCGCCACGTCGGCCGGTGCGTCGAGCAGGGTGATGCGTGCCGGATAGGTGCGCGTGGCGGCATCCGCCACCGGCGCGATCTCGCGCACGCGACCGCGCAGCGGTGCGCTACCGGCCCACAGCGTCACGCGTACCTCCGAGATGCGGCGCAACTGGTCGAGCCGGCCTTCCGGCAGCGCGACCAGCACCTCTTTCTCGGTCGACTGCGCGATGCGCACCACCGATTGCCCGGCCGCCACCACCTGGCCCACTTCGGCATCGATCGCGGTGACCACGCCGGCTTCCGGCGCCACCAGCGTCGCGTAGGCAGCCTGGTTGCTGCTGACGTTGGCCTGCGCCGCCGCACTTGCGTAGCGCGCCTCGGCGGCGTCGAGCTGGGCGCGCCGCCGTTCGAGGTCCGCACCGCTGATGAAACCCTGCCGGTTCAGTTCCTCGAAGCGCTTGTAGTCGAGGCGCTGCTGGTCGCGATCGACCTGCGCGGAGGTCAGTTGCGCCCGCGCCGCGGCGGCGCCGAGTTGATAGTCGGCGGCGTCGAGCGTCGCCAGCAATTGACCGGCCCGGACGCGCTGGCCGACTTCCACGCGCCGGTCGGTGATGCGCCCCGCCACCTGGAACCCGACCCGGCTCTCGATGCGCGGCCGCACCTCGCCCGACAACTCCGCTGCAACCGATGTCGCCGCAGGCGCCACCGTCATCACCCGCACCGGCCGCACGTCTTCCGCGGCCGGTGGCGGCTTGCTGCAGGCAGCCACCGCGCCGAGCGCAACGAACACCGCAACGAGCCGCCGCACCCGCTGCCCGCCCACTGTTAAGTCCATGCCGGATTCCAAAATTACTAACTGACCGGTCAGTAATGTAGTTCCCGGCGGATCAGTCGGTCAAAGAAAGTGCGACGAAGCGCAGAGCGACCAAGTGGGCGCAGCCGCATGTGCAGCCCCAGCTTCACATCCACCATGGCCAGGTAGACGTCTGAGCAAGACCGATGCGAAGCGTCGCACCCGACCCCTCTCCTCCCAATCCTCCCGTGGCCGCGCTGCACGATGGGTCGCGGGATACCGTCTAAGCGGATACAGATACGGATGCGGCGGGGCATGGTCAGTTCACTGCGGGCGAGAACAATTTTAAAAAAAATATAAAAAACAAAAAGAACAACCCCAACCAAAACCACCAAAAAAACAAAAGACACACCACCAAACCGACCCTGGCCCCTTTTCTTCTCCTTTTCTTCTCTTTTCTTCCTTTTCAGCTTCTGTGCCTGATAGCCATGTCATTGCTCCTTGATGAGCGCCACGATGCGAACGATTTCGGAATAGATCTGCGGCCAATCTGATCCGTGCTTTGCCTCGAAACGGACGTACAACTCGATGCCAGGCATCCATTGGAGATATGTGGTGCACGCTGGATTGACCTTGGTGGTGCAGAACAGCGTCGGATGCGTTTGCCCCATGCCGGTGAATTCGGTCGCGACGCGCAACAGGTAGGTGTTGGGGTCGCCCGGGTCGCGCTTTACGCGATACGTCACCAGCCCCGGCCGGGCCGCGTCGCGCTCAAGAATCTTTCCTTCCCTCTCGGAGATGCGGACGTTTTCGTAGTGGTCACCGGCCGTGCCTCGCTGGATAAACACCTCGATCCGGCCGTCGGGCGACTCGCCTTTGGCCGCTTCCGACAGCGTTGGCGCCTTGCTCGGCCAGTAGAAGACCACGGCGCCTCCCGCCCCGTACTCCTTGGGACCGACGAACCAGCGCCCGTCCCTCTTGAACGCCGTCTGCGTGTGCTGGTCATGCGGCGGCACGACGTCGCCTTCGCAGAAGTTGTCGAGGCAATGCTGTCGACGTTGCTCCGCGGCGCGCTCGGCCTGCTCGGCAGAGGGCTTACAGGCAAGCAGCGGCAGGATGACGCAGGCCGTGACAAGCCACTGCACCGCCCTTCTTCTTCGCAAGCGACATCGAGTCTCGTCGTGGTTGACGGCAGAGGCATCAAGCTCCGAAGCCTCGGCGGATCGACCTGCCGTGCGCTGAAAGTCGGTCATCGCTCCCTCCCCGCCTCGCTCGTCACCCGCTGCACCGGACTCAACAGGTACTCCATCACCGTCCTCCTCCCCTGGTGGATCTCGATCGTCGCCGCCATGCCGGGCGTGAGTTTCAGCGTCTCGCCATTCGGCAGCTTCAGGCTCTGCGTTTCGAGTTCAATCACCGCCTTGTAGGCCAGCTGTGGCGCCGCGTAGGCGCTGCCGGTGGCCTTGGCCGCTTCGGTCGGTTCCACCGCATCGGCGCTGAGGCTGACCACCTTGCCTTCCAGCAGCCCGTACTTCTGGAACGGATACGCCGCCAGCTTGACCTTGGCCCGCTGCCCCACCTGGACGAAGCCGATGTCGTCGTTGGCGAGCACGGCCTCGGCTCTGAGGACGTCGCCTTGCGGAACGACGCTGAGCAGCGGGGCTCCGGCCTGCACCACGGCGCCGAGCGTGGTCGTGGTCAGTCCCTGCACCGTGCCGGCCACCGGCGCGCGAACCTCCAGCAGGCCGCTGCGGAAGCCGGCCTTGGCAGTCTCCTGCGACAGGCGGATCACGGCGGCTTCGGCTTCGACCCGTTCGCCCAGCAACTGACTGCGGAACTGCGAGCGCAGCTGGGCGATGCGGCGCTCGCTCTGGGCGATGGCGGCCTCGAGCGCCTGCAGCGTGGCCTCCTGCGCCTTGAGGTCCTGCTCGCGCTCGATCAGCTCGCGCCGCTTGTCGTTGGCCATCAGTTCACCGACGAAGCCATCGTTCTGCAGCTTGGTGAAGCTCTCCGCGCTCTGGCGGTAGCTGGGCAGGGTGGCGGCGAGCTTGTCGCGCACCTGCTGGGCGGCGGCGCGGTCGTGGCGGGCGCGGGCGGCGGTCTGGTCTTCCTGGGCGATGGCGTCGGCCAGCGCCTGGCGGCGGGCGGTGAACTGCTGGCTGACCTGGGTGTAGAGCAGCGGCGGGTCGGAGTTGTCGAAGGCCAGCGGGCGGTCGGCCAGGGCAGCGTCGATGGCGCGCACGGTCAGGCGTTTGAGCGCGAGCTCGTTGGCCAGTTGTTCACGGTCGGCCCCGGCGCGCGTGGCGATGTGCAGCAAGTACCTTCCCGGTGCGGAACGGCTCATCGCAACTGACCCGAGCGCTTGGACGGCCGGCTCGGAACCCGGCAGCGTCGCTGGCACGCCAGCGACTCACGCAGCGACGAGTCGCACGGTCGCAATCCCGGCAAATGTCGCCGCGATCGAGCCGAACAGATGCAGTCCCGCATGCAGCAGCGCCGGCCCGTAGGCGCCGCCCTGCATCAGCGCAACCGACTCCGACGAGAAGGTCGAGAAGGTCGTCAGGCTGCCGAGAAAGCCCGTGATGAGGACGAGCCGCCAGGCGGGCGAGATCGCGGGATGCGCCGCGAACACCGCGACCGCCACGCCGATCAGGTAGCCGCCGACGAGGTTGGCGGCCAGCGTGCCCAGCGGCAGGTGCGCCAGGCGCGGATTGAGCCAATACGACAGGCCCCAGCGCAGCCACGCGCCGCACACGGCGCCGACGGCGATCGCCAGCAGCACCACGCCGAGCGGGCCGTCGCGGGTCAGCGGCGCCAGCGGCATCAGTCCACCCGGCCCCAGCGCGCGCGCGCGGTGTCGTCACTTTCGCGGGCGTCGACCCAGCGCGCGCCGTCGGGCGTCACTTCCTTCTTCCAGAACGGCGCCTCGGTCTTCAGGTAGTCCATCACGAACTCGCAGGCGGCGAAGGCCTCGCCGCGGTGCGCGCTGGTGACGACCACGAGCACGATCTGGTCGAGCGGCTTGAGTTCGCCGACGCGATGAATGACGAGCAGGTCGAGCAGGTCCCAGCGCTGGCGGGCGCGCGCGCAGATCTCCTCCAGCGCGCGTTCGGTCATGCCCGGGTAGTGCTCGAGCGTGAGCGTGCGCACGGCAGCCCCGTCGTTGATGTCGCGCGCCACGCCGATGAAGCTCGCCACCGCGCCGACCTTGGGATCGCCCGCGCGCAGCCGCGCGATCTCGGCGCCGGCGTCGAAGTCCTTGGTCTGGACACGGACAGGCATACCCGGCTCTTTCAGCCGCCGGTGACCGGCGGGAAGAACGCCACCTCGGCGCCGTCGACCAGCGGCGCATCGTCGCTAACCATCGTCTGGTCGACAGCGGCACGGATGCGCTTGATTTCGCCGAAGGCGGTAGCGAACGGCTCGCCGCGCGCGATCAGCCACGCGCGCAGTTGCGCGACCGTGGTGACGCTGCCCGGCACCTCGATCGCTTCGCGATCGCGGCCGAGCGCATCACGCAGGCGGGCGAAGTACAGAACGTTGAGCTTCATTTTCGGTTCGGTGGAGCAGCTCATTGCAGCAGATCCGACAGCGGCAGGTAGCGCACGGCGTCGCCGCGCGCGATCGTGGATCCGGACGGATTGTCGACCAGGCCGTCGGCCCAGGCCACCGAAACCAGCGCGGAAGACACCTGATTGCTGAAGACCTCCAGCCCGCCCTGCCCGTTGACGCGCGCGCGCAGGAACTCGCGCCGCTTGTCGGCGCGCGGCAGATCGAAGTCAGCGCGCATCGGCAGCGGCCTGAGTTCACCCGGGTCCGCGCCCTGCCGTTTGAGGATGAAGGGCCGCGCGAACAGCAGGAAGGTGACGAAGCTCGACACCGGGTTGCCGGGCAGCCCGATGAAGGGCACGTCGCGCACGTGGCCGTAGGCGAGCGGCTTGCCTGGCTTCATCGCCACCTGCCACAGGTCGAGCGTGCCCTCGGCCTGCACCGCGGGCTTCACGTGGTCTTCCTCGCCGACCGAGACGCCGCCGGAGGTGACGATGAGGTCCGCGGCCTGCGCCGCGTCGACGAAAGCGCCGCGGGTGGCAGCCGCGTTGTCCGGCACGATGCCGAGGTCCTGCACCTCGCAGCCCAGTTGCGCGAGGAGCGCCGCGAGCATCGTGCGGTTGGAGTTGTAGATCGCGCCGGGCGGCAACGGCGCGCCGGGCATCACGAGTTCGTCGCCGGTGGAAAACAGCGCCACGCGCAGCCGGCGCAGCACCGTGAGCTGGGCACAGCCGACCGAGGCAGCCAGCCCGAGCTGCGGCGCGAACAGCCGCGCGCCTGCCTCGATCACGGTCTGGCCGATCGCGATGTCGCAACCCGCACGGCGGATCCACTGGCCGGCGCGCGGCGCCTCGTTGATCGACACCGCATCGCCCGCCGCCGATGTGGCTTCCTGCATCACGATCGCATCCGCCCCCGGTGGTACCGGAGCGCCAGTGAAGATCCGAGCAATGGTTCCGGCCGCTAGCGGCGTACCCACGTGGCCGGCGGCGATGCGCTGGCTGACCGGAAGTACGGTCGGCACGCCGGGCACGTCGGCCGTGCGCAACGCAAAGCCGTCCATCTGCGAGACGTCGAGCGGCGGCACCGCGACCGTCGACACCAGCGGCTGCGCCAGCACGCGGCCGAGCGCAGCGAGCGTGGGAACGGTCTCGGTCGCAGTCAGCGGCATCGCCTGTGCAAGCAAACGTTCGCGCGCTTCTTCGACGGAAAGCATCAGAGGCCCAGTTGATCGACGACGAACGCAGCGATGTTAGCCGCGTCGTTCAGGTCGAGCACCGGCAGGGTCGTATCGACCGCGTGGTCGGCCGCGACCGCAATCACGTTGGGGTCGTGCGGGAACAGCGGCGGCTCGGTGTTCGTCGTGCGGCGGACCTCGATGCGCGGGATCCGCCCTTCGCTCTTGAAGCCTTCGATGATCACCAGGTCGCACGGGGCCAGTTGCGCCAGCAGGTCATCCAGCGCGGCCGCTGCCTGCGGCGTCTCGGTCAGCAGCGCCCAGCGTTGGCTGGTGGCGATCAGCACCTGGCCGGCACCCGCCTCGCGATAGCGGTACGAGTCCTTGCCCGGGCGATCCATGTCGAAGCCGTGGTGTGCATTCTTGATCGCGGACACCGCGAGGCCACGCGCGCGGAAGATCGGCAGCAGCTTCTCGATCAGCGTGGTCTTGCCGGTGTTGGAGTAGCCGATGAAGCCGATCGCCTTCACGGAACGCGTCTCAGGCATGCGTTTCGACAAAGCGCTTGACCGTATCGACATCGACGCCGATCGACTCGCAGCGCTGCGGCAGATCTTCCATGCCGAGGGTCGCCGGCGGTCGCGGCGGCTCGATGCCGATGGCTTCGACGATGGTCTCGGCGAACTTGGCCGGCAGGGCGGTTTCGAGACAGATGACCGGCTCGGCACCGCGCTGCTCGCGCGCGACCTTGATGCCGTCGGCCGTGTGCGGATCGACGACCAGGCCGCTCGCCCGGTGCAGTTCGCGGATCGTGCGCAGGCGGTCGGCGTGCGTGCTGCGTCCGGACGCGAAGCCGCTCGCCTGCACCTTGGGCCAGAACGGCGTGCCGGCCAGGTCGAATGCACCCTCGGTGTCGACCTGCCACCACAGCTCGCGCACAAGGTCGCCGTCGCGGCCGACGATGTCGAACACGAAGCGCTCGAAGTTCGACGCCTTGGAGATGTCCATCGACGGGCTGCTGGTCGCGTGCGTCTCCGCTGACGGCCGCACGCGGTAGCAGCCGGTGCGGAAGAACTCGTCGAGCACGTCGTTCTCGTTGGTGGCGAGGATCAGGCGCTCGATCGGCAGGCCCATCTGCCGGGCGACGTGGCCGGCGAAGACGTTGCCGAAGTTGCCGGACGGCACGCAGAACGACACGCGCTCGCCCGACGTCTGCGTCGCCGCGAGGTATCCGCGCACGTAGTAGACGACCTGCGCGACGATGCGCCCCCAGTTGATCGAGTTGACGGTGCCGATCCTCAGCCGCTGCTTGAAATCGAGGTCGGCCGAGACGGCCTTGACGATGTCCTGGCAGTCGTCGAAGGTGCCGGCGACCGCCAGGTTGAAGATGTTGGCGTCTGCCAGCGAGTACATCTGCGCGCGCTGGAACGCGCTCATCCGGCCCTGCGGCGACAGCATGAAGACCTTGATACCGCGCCGGCCGCGCATCGCGTACTCAGCCGCCGAACCGGTGTCGCCCGAGGTTGCCCCAAGCACGTTCAGATGATCGCCGCTGCGCGCCAGCGCGTACTCGAACAGCGCGCCCAGCAGCTGCATCGCCATGTCCTTGAAGGCGAGCGTCGGGCCGTTGGACAGCTCCAGCAAGCCCAGGCCAGGCTCGATCCAGCGCAGCGGCGTGATCTGCGCGCTGTCCGAGTCGGACCGACCATTGCCGTAGACCTGCGCGGTGTAGGTCTTGCGGCACAGCGCAGCCAGATCGTCGGCCGGGATGTCGTCGGCGAAGCGTTTCAGCACCTCGAACGCGAGTTCGGCATACGACAGGCCGCGCCAGCGGTCGAGCTCGGCGCGCTCGATCTGCGGGTAGTAGGCCGGCAGGTACAGCCCGCCGTCCGGCGCCAGCCCCGACAGCAGGATGCCGAGGAACGACTGCTCGGGCGCGCGGCCGCGCGTCGACACGTAGCGCATCAGACCAGTTCTTCCTGGCGGATTCGGATCACCGGCGCCAGCACGGTGGGCAGCGCCTCGATCTTCGCCAGCGCGGCGTTGACGTCGCGCTCCAGCGCCGCGTGCGTCAGCATGATGATGTCGGTCTGGTTCTCGCCTTCGCTCGGCTCGCTTCTGGAACATCGCATCGATGCGAGATGCCGCGGTCGGCGAGGATGCGCGTGATGTCGGCCAGCACGCCGGGCTTGTCCTCCACGCGCATGCGCAGGTAGTAGCTGGTCATCGTGTCGTCGATCGGCAGCCAGGGCACCTCGGAGATCGCATCGGGCTGGAAGGCCAGGTGCGGCACGCGGTTCTCCGGGTCGGCGGTGTGCATGCGCGTGACGTCCACCAGATCGGCGATCACCGCGCGAGGCGGTGGGCTCGGCGCCCGCGCCCTTGCCGTAGTAGAGGGTGGCGCCGACCGCGTCGCCCTTGACCAGCACCGCGTTCATCGCGCCTTCGACGTTGGCGATCAGCCGCTTCGCCGGGATCAGCGTCGGATGCACGCGCAGCTCGATGCCGGCCGCGGTGCGCTTGGTGATGCCGAGCAGCTTGATCCGGTAGCCGAGCTGCTCGGCGTAGCTTGATGTCCTCGCCGGCCAGCTTCGAGATGCCCTCGGTGTAGGCCTTGTCGAACTGCATCGGCACGCCGAAGGCGATCGCCGACAGGAGCGTCAGCTTGTGCGCGGCGTCGATGCCCTCGATGTCGAAGGTCGGATCGGCCTCGGCATAGCCGAGCTGCTGCGCCTGCGCCAGCACGGCGTCGAACGACAGGCCCTTGGCCGCGCATCTCGGACAGGATGAAGTTGGTGGTGCCGTTGATGATGCCGGCGATCCACTCGATGCGGTTGGCGGTGAGGCCCTCGCGCAGCGCCTTGATGATCGGGATGCCGCCGGCCACCGCGCCCTCGAAGGCGACCATCACGCCCTTGGCTTGCGCCGCCGCGAAGATCTCGTTGCCGTGCTTGGCGAGCAGCGCCTTGTTGGCGGTGACCACGTGCTTGCCGCGGCTGATCGCCTCCAGCACCAGCGTGCGCGCCGGCTCGTCGCCGCCGATCAGCTCGACCACGATGTCGATGTCCGGGTGACGCACGACGTCGACCAGGCTGGTGGTGATCGGCAGCGCATCGCCCACCACCTTGCGCGCCTTGGCCGCGTCGCGCACGCCCACCGCCGCGATCTCGATGCCGCGGCCGGCGCGCCGCAGGATCTCGTTCTGGTTGCGCTTGAGCACGTTGAACGTGCCGCTGCCCACGGTGCCGAGGCCGAGCAGGCCGATCTTGATGGGTTGCAGGGTCATGTCGGGGTGGACGCGAGTCGCCCCGGCGCGGGCCGGGACACGGGTTGAACGATCACCGCCGCAGCGCGCCGCTAGGCGGCCGCCTTGGGCATCAGCCCGTCGGCGCGGAACATCTCCTTGATGCCGCGCACGGCCTGGCGGATCCGGTGCTCGTTCTCGATCAGCGCGAAGCGCACGTGGTCATCGCCGTAGTCGCCGAATCCGATGCCCGGCGACACCGCGACCTTGGCGTCGGCCAGCACCTTCTTCGCGAACTCGAGCGAACCCATCGCCTTGTACGGCTCGGGAATCTCGGCCCAGATGTACATCGAGGCCTTGGGCACCTCGACCATCCAGCCGGCTTCGTGCAGGCCCTTGGCCAGCACGTCACGCCGGCGCTGGTACTCGCGCCGCGATCTCCTCGACGCAGTCCTGCGGCCCTTCGAGCGCGGCGATCGCGGCGACCTGGATCGGCGTGAAGGTGCCGTAGTCGTGGTAGCTCTTGATCCGCGCCAGCGCGGAGACGAGGTCCTTGTTGCCCACCATGAAGCCGATGCGCCAGCCGGCCATGTTGTAGCTCTTGCTCATGGTGAAGAACTCGACGGCCACGTCGCGCGCGCCCGGCACCTGCATGATCGAGGGCGCCTTGTAGCCGTCGAAGACGATGTCGGCGTAGGCGAGGTCGTGCACGACGTAGATGCCGTGCTGCTTGGCCAAGGCCACCACATGATGGAAGAACTCGAGGTCGACGCACTGCGCGGTCGGGTTGCTCGGAAAGCCGAGGATCAGCATCTTCGGCTTGGGGAACGACTCGCGGATCGCGCGCTCGAGTTCGGCGAAGAAGTCCACGCCCGGCGTCATGCGCACCGAGCGGATGTCGGCGCCGGCGATGATCGCGCCGTAGATGTGGATGGGGTAGCTCGGGTTGGGCACCAGCACGGTGTCGCCGCGGTCGAGCGTGGCGAGCATCAGGTGCGCGAGGCCTTCCTTGGAGCCGATGGTGACGATCGCCTCGCTGTCCGGATCGAAGTCGACGTCGTAGCGGCTCTTGTACCAGGCGCTGATCGCGCGCCGCAGGCGCGGGATGCCCTTGGACACCGAGTAGCCGTGGGTGTCCATCCGCTGCGCAGCCTCGACCAGCTTGTCGACGATGTGCCTGCGGCGTGGGGCCGTCCGGGTTGCCCATGCTCATGTCGATGATGTCTTCGCCGCGACGGCGCGCCGCCATCTTCAGCTCGCCGGTGATGTTGAACACGTACGGCGGCAGGCGCTTGATGCGCGCAAACTCGCGCGGTAATTCGCGGGGGGGTTCGTTCATCGGATCGCCCTGCTCGTGCTGCCCTGGAGGTGTGTCGCGCATGTGACGCGGCCCGCGCGGCCATGCGCTTGTGTGATCGCCTTGCTTGGGCATAATTTACCCGGAAACCCCGCGCGCCGCTGCTGTGCAGCATCGAACCCACGCAGTCAGCGGCCGCCCATCGGAGCGCCATTGAAGCTGCACGCGGACCCGCTGAGCCACCTGAATACGGTCACCGCCTACGGCGCCGGTTTCGTCGAGATCAACAAGGTGCGCCACGACGGCAGCGTCGTGGTCGCCCCGGACTCCCCCGTCACTGCCTGGTCTGCCTCGAGCTTCGAAGCGCTGAGCGCAGATGACCTGATCGCGCTGCTGCCGCTGATGCCCGAGGTCGTCCTGCTCGGCACTGGCACTCGCCAGCGCTTTCCACATCCACGACTCACGCGCCCGCTGTCTGAGGCGCGGATCGGCTTCGAAGTGATGGACACGCCAGCCGCCTGCCGCACCTACAACATCCTGATGGCCGAGGGGCGTCGCGTGGTCGCCGCGTTCCTGCCGGCCTGACGTACGCTCCGACTTATCGCAGACCCGATCCACACGCAGACAAGGACGCCGATGCCCGTTGCGCTCGACAAGAAGGTCGCCGACTTCACCGCCGCCAGCACCGACGGCGAGTTCAAGCTGTCGGCCATGAAGGGCAAGATCGTCGTGCTGTACTTCTACCCGAAGGACAACACGCCGGGCTGCACGACCGAGGGCCAGGACTTCGCCGCGTTGCACGCCAAGTTCAAGAAGGCCGGCGCGGTCATCGTCGGCGTCTCGCGCGACAGCTTGAAGTCGCACGCCAGCTTCAAGGAGAAGATGGGCTTTCCGTCCGAGCTGATCTCCGATCCCGAAGAGGCGCTGTGCGAACTCTTCGGCGTGATGAAGATGAAGAACATGTACGGCAAGCAGGTGCGCGGCATCGAGCGCAGCACGTTCCTCATCGACGGCGACGGCAAGCTGCGCCGCGAGTGGCGCGGCGTCAAGGTGCCGGGCCATGCCGACGAGGTGCTGGCGGCACTCGCTGCTCTCTGATCCCGGCCGATGCGCCTATCCCGGCTCGACCTCGTAGCGCAGCGCCCCCGGCACTGCGGCGCAGGTCGCGCTGTCTTCACCCCGGCCGATCCGGCCCTCTTGGCTGCCCTCTGATGCCCCTCCCCAAAGCACCGTCGAAACCCGCCACCCTGCTCGTCGCCATCCCGACTGCCACCGCCAAGCCGCCCAAGGGCGTTCTGCCCCCTGCCCAGGCGCGGCAGGAACCCGCTGCCGCTGCCGACCGCCCTCAGCCCGCGGCCGCGCGCCTGGCGCTGGTCGATGCGCCGACGCCGGCGCGCCCCGACACCCGCAGCAACAGCAAACCACGCAACGGCCGCAAGCCCAAGGCGCCGGCCGGTCCGGCCAAGCTGTTCGTGCTCGACACCAACGTGCTGATGCACGACTCGACCAGCCTGTTCAGGTTCGAGGAACACGACGTCTTCCTGCCGATGATGACGCTGGAAGAACTCGATGGCCACAAGAAAGGCATGTCGGAGGTGGCGCGCAGTGCCCGGCAAGTCAGCCGCACGCTCGATGCGCTGGTCGCCGCATGCAAGAACCCGATCGAAGACGGCATCGCACTGAACTCGCTCGGCAACACCGAAGCCTCAGGCCGGTTGTACTTCCAGACGCAAGCGCTGGTGTCGCAACTGCCTGCCAGCCTGCCCGCCGGCAAGGCCGACAACCAGATCCTGGGCGTGGTGGCGGGCCTGAAGGAACTTCACGCCCCGCGCGACGTGGTGCTGGTGTCCAAGGACATCAACATGCGCGTCAAGGCGCGCGCGCTCGGCCTGCCGGCCGAGGACTACTACAACGACAAGGTGCTGGAGGACACGGATGTCCTGTACACCGGCGTGCTCGCCCTGCCCGCCAATTTCTGGGACAAGCACGGCAAGGGCATGGAGTCGTGGCAGCAGGGCGGCTTCACGTTCTATCGGGTCAGCGGCCCGCTCGTCGGCGACCTGCTGGTCAACCAGTTCGTGTTCCTCGAGGGCGCGCAGCCGTTTCATGCGCAGGTCAAGGAGATCCGCGGCAAGACCGCGACGCTGCGTGTGCTGCGCGACTTCCAGCACGCAAAGAACGCGGTGTGGGGCGTGACTGCGCGTAATCGTGAGCAGAGCTTCGCGCTCAACCTGCTGATGGATCCTGAGTGCGACTTCGTCTCGCTGATCGGCCAGGCCGGCACCGGCAAGACGCTGCTCACCCTGGCTGCCGGGCTGGCGCAGACGCTGGAGACCAAGCGCTTCTCCGAGATCATCGTCACCCGCGCCACGGTGCCGGTGGGCGAGGACATCGGCTTCCTGCCGGGCACGGAAGAAGAAAAGATGGCGCCGTGGATGGGCGCCCTCGAAGACAACCTCGAGGTCCTCAATCAAGACCGATTCGTCGGCCGGCGAATGGGGCCGCGCGGCGACCAACGATCTCATTCGCACGCGCATCCGCATCAAGTCGATGAACTTCATGCGCGGCCGCACCTTCGTCAACAAGTACCTGATCATCGACGAGGCGCAGAACCTGACGCCCAAGCAGATGAAGACGCTGATCACGCGCGCCGGGCCCGGCACCAAGGTGGTCTGCCTCGGGAACATCGCGCAGATCGATACGCCGTACCTGACCGAAGGCTCGTCGGGACTGACCTATGTGGTGGACCGACTGAAGGGCTGGGGACATGCGGGCCATGTGACGCTGCAGCGTGGCGAGCGGTCGCGACTGGCGGACCACGCGGCGGAAGTGCTGTAGCGACGGTCTGGGGAGGGGGGGGGGTGGGGTGGGGTGAGCGGGGGGGGGGTGGTGGGGGGGGGGGGAGGGAAGGGGGGGGGGGGGGGGAGGGGGGGGGGGGGGGGAAGGGGGAGGAAGACGGGGGGCGCATGCACGCGACCCTGCGGGTCGCAGATGCATCCGAACCGCTTGATCAGAGGGCGTGCTCCGGCGCGGCCGCGCGCCCGCCCTGTTTCGAAGGCGACGACGCGGCGCGGCGCGCCGCCGGGCCGATGGGCGCTTCCGTTGCTAGAGCAGCAGCGCGCCGATGAATCTAATAAAGAAGGTGAAGGTGTGGATAGGTGGAGCGAATAAAACGCCGACCATCGTGAACACGATGGCGAGTTTCAGCACGGTGCCGACCAGCAGCCCGATCCAGGTGGCTACGCCGATCTTTCCGGCACGGATCGCGTCGCGCTGGGCGATGAACTCGCCGATCGCCGCACCGACCAGCGGCATGAACAGCAGTCCGATGAGGCCGGTGAAGATGCCCAGCACGGTTCCCAGCGCGGCGCCGATCAGGCCCTCCTTGCTGGCGCCAGCTCGCTTGGCGGCGACCGTCGACGCCACGTAGTCGACGACGAAAGCGATCGCGGCCAGCAGGCCGAGCAAGCCGACGGTCCAGCCACTGATCAGCGTGAAGTCGTCGATCCAGGCGGCGAGCAGGATCCCGCCGAACACGAACACCACGCCGGGCAGCGCCGGCAGCACCACGCCGGCGACTCCGACCAGGATCAGCGCGACCGCGATCACCCAGAGCAGCGTGTTCATCGCTCAGCCGTGCCGCAGGACCAGGGCCTCGATGTCGTTGCTGACGACCTTGCAGCGGTCAGTCAGCGTCTCCAGCAGTTCGTAGACGGCCTTGAGCTTGACCAGTTGGTGCGCATCGGGCTCTTCGCGGAACAGGCGCGACATCGCGGCTCGCATCACATGGTCGGCCTGGGCTTCGAGCTGATCGACTTCGGCGCACAGCCGCAGGATGGCCTGCGGCGCCGCCATCTTCTCGAGCTGGGCGATGGCCGCCTGCAGCTTGACGCAGCTGTCGACAGCCAGTTCGGCCAGCCGAACCGCTTCCGGCGTCAGCTGCGCGACGTGATACAGGTGCAGCGACTGCGCCGCGTCTTCGGCCACGTCGAGCACGTCGTCGATGCGATTGGCCAGCTCGTAGACCACGGTGCGGCCAAACGGCGGAAAGAAGCTGCGCGCCAGCCCGGCCCGCACCTCGTCCATCACCCCGTCGGCCCGCTTTTCCAGAGCCTCGATCTCGCGCACCCGACCTTGCGGGTCAGACACGTCCTGCAGCAGCGCCGTCAGCGCGCGCAGCGCATCGGTCGCTAGCGCAGCGTGCGACTCGAACAGCGGGAAGAAGCGCCGATCCACCGGCCGGACCAGGCGCACCAGTACCCGCCACGGATTGCGCCGCTCGCGGCCTTCGGCAACGAACTTGACGATCATGGGCGGCTCAGAAGGGTGAGGCGGACATGCCGCCGGAAGCCAGGTTATCGAACCGCGTGAGGGCGCCGGCGAAGCGCAGGTTGAGCCGCCCCGTCGGGCCATTGCGCTGCTTGAGGATCAGTACTTCGGCGATGCCCTTGTCGGTCGTGTCCGGGTTGTAGAACTCCTCGCGATACAGCGCGAAGATGATGTCGGCATCCTGCTCGATGGCGCCCGACTCGCGCAGATCGCTCATCACGGGACGCTTGTCGGTGCGCTGCTCGACACTGCGGTTCAGCTGCGACAGCGCGACCACCGGTACCTTCAGCTCCTTGGCGAGCGCCTTCAGCGAACGGCTGATCTCCGAGATCTCGGTGGCGCGGTTTTCGCCCTGGCTGCTGGCCGACATCAGCTGCAGGTAGTCGATCACGATCAGACCCAGCTGGCCGCAAGTGCGTGCCTGCCGCCGCGCGCGCGCGCGCAGATCGATCGAGTTCAGCGCCGGCGACTCGTCAATGTACAACTGCGCATCGTGCATCTTCTGCATGGTCGCCGTCAGCCGCGGCCAGTCTTCGTCGAGCAGGCGTCCGGTGCGCAGCCGCTGCTGGTCGATGCGGCCGACGGAACTGAGCATGCGCAGCGCCAGCTGCGGTGCGCCCATTTCCATCGAGAAGATCAGCACCGGCATGCCCTGGTCGATCGCCACGTGCTCGGCGATGTTCACGGCGAAGGTGGTCTTGCCCATCGACGGGCGGCCGGCCACGATGATCAGGTCGCCCTTCTGCAGCCCGGCCGTCATCTTGTCGACGTCGACGAAGCCGGTCGGCACGCCGGTGACGTCGGAGGCATTCGGCGTCTCGTACAGTTCCTGGATGCGCTCGACCACCTGCACCAGCAGCGGCTCGAGCTTGATGAAGCCCTGCTTGCCCTTGGCGCCCGCCTCGGCGATCTGGAACACGGCCGTCTCGGCCTCGTCGAGGATCTGCTTGGTCTCCTTGCCTTGCGGGCTCAGCGCCGCGGTGGTGATCTCCTCGCCGACCGTCACCAGCCGGCGCAACACCGCGCGGTCGCGCACGATCTCGCCGTAGCGGCGGATGTTGGCGGCCGAGGGCGTGTTCTGCGCCAGCGCGTTCAGGTAAGGCAGGCCCCCGGCCTCCCCTTCCTTGCCGGCGTTCTGCAGCGACTCGAACACGGTGATCACGTCCGCCGGACGGCTGGCGTCGATCAGCCGGCCGATGTGCTGGAAGATCAAGCGGTGGTCGTCGCGGTAGAAGTCCTCGCCGGAAATGAGATCGGCGATCTTGTCCCAGGCCTGGTTGTCGAGCAGCAGGCCGCCGAGCACGGACTGCTCGGCTTCGATCGAATGCGGGGGAGTTCGAACCGCGGCGAACTGCGGATCGACGACGGGCGAATTCATCGGCCCTCCGTGATTGGACCGAAAGTCTACAAGGCGTGTGCCAGCGTGCCGGTGCGTATTGCGCGATGCGCAGCAGAAAAGAAAACGCCACGCACCCGGGCGGGCCGTGCCGTCATCCCTTTCACGCGGCCTACGCCGCGACGAACGTGGTCAGGCGGCCTCGCCGACCACCGCAGACGGTGATGTTCGACGACGACGTCGGTGTGCAACGCGACCGACACCTTGTGCTCGCCCACCGACTTCAGCGGCCCGAGCGGCATGCGGATCTGCGCTTTCTCGACCGTGAAGCCTTGCTTGCCGAGCGCCTCGGAGATGTCGAAGTTGGTGACCGAGCCGAACAGCCGGCCGTCCACGCCCGCCTTGGCCGTGATCTGGACCGGCAGGCCGGCGAGCTTCGCGCCCACGGCCTGCGCGGCGGCCAGCTTGTCGGCCTGCGCCTTCTCGAGTTCGGCACGGCGGCCCTCGAACTCCTTGAGGTTCGCCTCGGTCGCGCGCTTGGCCTTGCCCTGCGGGATCAGGAAGTTGCGCGCGTAGCCGTCCTTCACCTTGACCACGTCGCCGAGGCCGCCGAGGTTGACCACCTTCTCCATCAGGATGACTTGCATGCGGTCCCTCCCGCTCAGTGGAGGTCGGTGTAGGGCAGCAGCGCCAGGAAGCGCGCGCGCTTGATCGCCGTGTCGAGCTGGCGCTGGTAGTGCGCCTTGGTGCCCGGTGATGCGCGCCGGCATGATCTTGCCGTTCTCGTTGATGAAGTCCTTCAGGATGTCGACGTCCTTGTAGTCGATCTGCTCGACCTTCTTCGACCGTGAAGCGGCAGAACTTCTTGCGCTTGAACAGCGCGTTTTGCTTGTCGCCGCGGCGACCGCCCTTGCCCTTGCCTTTGCCCTTGCCCGGGCCACGTCCAAATGCCATCTGTCAACTCCCGATCAAATCTCTGTCGATGAACCCGCGATCGGATTCGTCGACCGCTGCTGTTCGCTGGCGCGATGAATCCCTCGATGTCCAGTGCCGTTCCCAGTCCGACTGCAGCAAGCGTCTCTGCCACGCTGCCGACGGCGATCGCCGCGAACTCGAAATCCAGTTGCCGTTCGACACCAGCTTCAAGCAGCGCGCCGCTGTAGGCCAGTTTCGCTTCCGACACCGCCAGACCAGCCGGCGTATAGCGCAGCGCCGATCGCTCGACCACCTGGCGCGTGGGGAGAGAGGTACGCTGCCGTACGCGGCGGCGGGCGAGACAACCTGACCCGGTTCAACGGCGCCCGCGCCGCGGCATCAGGCGGTCGCCGGGGCCGCCACTTCCGCGGTGGCCTTCTTCGCTTCCTCGCGCTCGACGACCTTCATCATCGGCGAGGCAGCCGTCTCGGCCTTCTTCATGCCGACCGTCAGGTGGCGCAGCACCGCATCGTTGTAGCGGAAGCCGCCCTCGATCTCGTCCAGCGTGGCCTTGCCGCACTCGATGTTCATGAGCACGTAATGGGCCTTGACGAGTTTGTCGATCGGGTAAGCCAGCTGGCGGCGGCCCCAATCCTCGACGCGGTGGACCTGGCCACCCTGAGCGGTGATCATCGCCTTGTAGCGATCGATCATCGCGGGCACCTGCTCGCTCTGGTCCGGATGGACGATGAAACAGATTTCGTAATGACGCATGCACGCTCCTTGTGGATGCAAGCCGCCCCGGGTGCATGCAGCCTGCCCATGAGTGGGACGCTGCGCGGGTGCGGCAAGGGTGGAGAAAGCTTTCCGGTTACCGAGATCGATAAGAAACTCGATGCTCGCCCCCTGAAAGCAGGAAAGCCTGTGATTCTAAAGGGAATCGGCGGTTCGAAGCAAAGCGCGCCATGGCCCGCGGCCGACGCCGCACCCCGCCCATACAGGAGCATCCGCACGCACACATGACCAAAGCGGGCTTCAATGGGCCGCAAAAAGCACTGGCAGCGCGTGCGCTGCGCTCGCCGCCACGATCACATGGGCCGCGGCGTCGATGTCCGACGGGTTCGGATTGACGATCACGACCTTCGCCCCGGCAGCGCGTGCCAGGCCTAGAAGGCCGGCAGCCGGGTACACCAGCCCGGAGGTTCCGACCACCAGCACCAACTCGGCCTGCGCAACTTCACGCTCCGCCCGTGCCAGCATTGCCGCGTCCAAGGCCTCGCCGAACCAGACCACGCCGGGACGCAGCCAGGCGCCGCAGGCCGGACAGCGCGGCGGTTCACCGGGCGGCAGCTCCGCCGGATCGTCGATATGCAGGCCGCACTCGTCGAAACAGCGCGACGCCAGGATGTTGCCGTGCAGTTCGATCACCTCCGGGCTGCCGGCACGCGCGTGCAAGCCATCGACGTTCTGAGTCACCAACGCAAAACGCTCGAAGTGCGCGGCAGCCGCGGCCAGCGCACGGTGCCCGGCATGCGGTTGCGCGCGCAACACGCCCGCGCGCCGTTCTGCGTACCAGCGCCACACCAGCGCGGGGTCGGCGCGAAACGCCGCCGGCGTGGCCAGTTGCGCCGGATCGAAGCGCGCCCACAGTCCGGTCAGCGCATCGCGGAAGGTCGGCACACCGCTTTCGGCAGACATGCCGGCGCCCGTAAGCACCGCGACACGCCGCGCGGACTCGAGCAGTGCACGCGCCGTGTCGAGCGGACTCATGCCACCGCTTGCAGCGGCGCCGCGGTCGGCGGTACACGCCGATCCATCAAGGCAAACCACAGCGGCGGCAGCAGCGCGGCCAGCACCAGCGTCGGGTAGCCGGCGGGCAACTGCGGCGCCTGCGGCATCGTTCGCAACGCTTCGAACGGCCGCTGCACATGGGCATGGTGATCCGAGTGCAACTGCAGATTGAACAGCAACCAGTTGCTGATCGTGAAGTCGGCATTCCAGGAGTGATGCGGCGCCACCGGTTCAAGGCGCCCGCTGGCCAGACGGTGCCGCTGCAGTCCGTAATGCTATTAATGAGTTCGAGGACCAGGCGCCGCCTGCCCGACCAGGACAGGGCGCGCGAGCCCGATGGCGCCGGCACGCAGAGCCCCAGCCACAGGAGCGTCCCGGTCAACACCCAGTTGGATGGATGCAGCGCCGACCGCCCGCGTGCGCCCAGGCGCATCGCCTCCAGCCGCCATGCATGCAGGAACCCCCCGGTCACCGAGCGCAGGATGAACCGGTACACGTGCATGCCGCGCGGCGCGCTGGCCGGATCGTCCGGTGTGGCGACGCGCACATGATGGCCGCGGTTGTGCTCGACGTGGAAGTGGCCGTAGCCGACGCTGACCAGCAGCATCCGCGCCAGCACGCGGTCCAACCGCGACGCACGGTGCCCGAGTTCGTGCGCCACCGTGATGCCGATGCCGCCGGTGACCGTGCCAACGGCCAGCGCAAAGAAGGCCTGCGCCGGTGGCGACAGCGACGGAAGCAACCAAAGCGCCAAGGCGAGCAATGCGGCCTGCAGCGCGAGACGGGCAGCGGCGCGGCAACGCGCGTTGGATGGCGCCCACGCAAAGCGGGATAGCAGGAAAGCACGCAGGCGCAGCCGGACGGCGCCACACCAGGAGAGCGCGAACACGCCGAGCGAAAGAGCGGCCAGCGCAAACTGCAGAAGGTGTCGCACCTGAATGCGCGTCATGCGCGCATGCTGCCCCGATCGACGCGCCGCTTCAAGGTCTTCAGCGCGCTGCGCGGGCACGCCGCTGACGCCCGGTTTCGAACAGGCAGACGCCGGTGGCAACCGACACGTTCAGGCTTTCGACGCGTCCGGCCAGCGGAATGCGCGCCAGCCAGTCGCACTTCTCGCGCGTCAGGCGCCGCAGACCCTCGCCCTCCGCGCCCAGCACCCAGGCGATCGGGCCGGTGAGGTCGAGGTCGTAGACATCGCGGTCGGCATCGCCGGCCGCACCGGCGATCCACAACCCCGCCTGCTTGATGTCCGCCATCGCGCGCGACAAATTGGTCACCGTGACCAGGGGCGTGCTGTCGGCCGCGCCGGCGGCCGCCTTGGCCACCACCGGGGTCATCGACGCCGAACGATCGCGCGGCACGATCACCGCTGCCGCGCCGGCCGCATCGGCCGTGCGCAGGCAAGCGCCGAGGTTGCGCGGATCGGTGACGCCGTCGAGCAGCAACAGCAGCGTCTGCGCACTGACGTCATGCAGCACGTCATCGAGCGTGCGATGCAGGCCTGTCGCCGGCTCACATACCGCCACCACACCCTGATGCGGCACCTCGCCCGCCAGGCCGTGCAGGCGGCGCGCGTCTGCGTGCAACACGCGCACGCCGGCAGCCTCGGCCTGCTCGCACAGCCGCCGCATGCGCTGGTCGTGGCGCTGCGGATCGACGTACAGCGCCGCAATCGATTCGGGCGCGCTGTCGAGCCGCCCTGCCACCGCGTGGAAACCTGCCAGCACCTGCCGGTCGTCGCGCTCGCCAGTCATCGCGCTCACACCTTGCCGCGACCGCGCACGCGATGCGTGCCGCCGCCTTGCTTGCCGCTGCGGGCCTTGTCTCGCTTGTCGATGTCGCGCCCCTTGCGTGCCTGCACGCGGGCTACGCGGGCCCGTCGCTCGTCCACGCTCTCGCCCTTGCGGCGCTCCTTGTCCTTGCGCGCGGAAGCCTCGCTGTCGCCCGCCAGCAGTGCCTTGCGCTCCTGCTCGCGCACCAGGCGGAACTCGATGCGTCGCGCCTCGAGATCGACGCGCGCGACTTGCACTGTCACGCGATCCGCCAGCCGATAGCGCATCCCGGTGCGCTCGCCGCGCAGCTCGTGCATCGGCTCGTTGAAGGTGAAGTACTCGGAGCCCAGCTCGGACACGTGCACCAGCCCTTCGACGAACAGGTCGTCGAGCACGACGAACACGCCGAAGGGCACCACGGCGCTGACGGTGCCGCTGAAAGTCTCGCCCACCCGCTCGCGCATGTAGTAGCTCTTCAGCCAGGCCTCCACATCGCGCGAGGCATCGTCGGCGCGGCGCTCGTTGGCCGAGCAGATCAGGCCGAGCTTTTCCCACACCGCCATGCCGGCCGGCTGCCGGCCCGGCTTGGGCGGTGGCGGTGGCGCACGCCGGCCCGCCTTGCCGCGGGGCATCGGCAGCGGCGCGTCGTCGCCGGCGGCGATGCTCGGCACGTAGACCTTCTTGCCCAGCACCGCCTTGATCGCGCGGTGCACCAGCAGGTCGGGATAGCGCCGGATCGGCGAGGTGAAGTGGGTGTAGGCCTCATAGCTCAGGCCGAAGTGACCGGCGTTATGCGGGCTGTAGACGGCCTGCTGCATCGAACGCAGCAGCACGGTCTGCAGCAGCTGCTGGTCCGGGCGCGGCCGGATCTTCTCGAGCAGTTCAGCGTAGTGCGCGGAGGCCGGCTCGTCCTCGCCTTCCAGATGCAGGCCGAGCGACTTCAAGAGCGTGCGCACGTTGGCCAGTCGATCGGGCGTGGGACCCTCGTGGATCCGGTACAGCGCCGGATGCTTGTGCCGCTCGAGCAGGTCGGCCGAGCACACGTTGGCCGCCAGCATGCACTCCTCGATGATCTTGTGCGCATCGTTGCGCGTGCGCGGCACGATCTTCTCGATGCGGCCGTTGGGGTCGCACACGATGTAGGTTTCGGTGGTTTCCAGGTCGAGCGCGCCACGCTCGACGCGGGCCTTGGCCAGCACCTTGTAGAGCGAGTACAGGTCCTGCAGCTGTGGCAGCAGCGGCGCGAGCCGGCGCGCGGCCGGGCTGCCGGGGATCGACAGCGCATCCCAGACCTCGGTGTAGGTCAGTCGCCCGTGCGAATGGATCACCGCCGGATAGAACTGGTAAGCGCCGATCTCGCCCTCGGCGCCAACCACCATGTCGGCCACCATCACCAGCCGATCGACCGCCGGATTCAGCGAACACAGTCCGTTGGAGAGTTTCTCCGGCAGCATCGGGATCACGCGCCGCGGGAAGTACACCGAGGTCGAGCGGTTCTGTGCCTCGGTGTCGATCGCGCTGCCCGGCGTGACGTAGTGGCTGACATCGGCGATGGCCACGATCAGGCGCCACTTGCGGCGCCGCTTGTCCATCGGCTCGCAGTAGACCGCGTCGTCGAAATCGCGCGCGTCTTCGCCATCGATCGTCACCATCGGCACGTCACGCAGGTCGACCCGCTGCTTCAGGTCGGCCGGCCGCACCGTCGTCGGCAGCGCCTGGGCCTGCGGCAGCAGCGTCCGGCCGGAGAACTCGTGCGGCACCGCGAACTTGCGCACCGCGATCTCGATCTCCATGCCCGGGTCGTCGATCGCGCCGAGCACCTCGACCACCCGCCCCATCGGCTGCACGTGGCGCTGCGGCTGCTGCACGATCTCGACCACCACCACCTGGCCCGGCTCCGCATCCAGCGCCGAGCCCGGCGGTACGAGGATGTCGTGCGCGATGCGCTGGTCCTCGGGCACGACGATCGTCACGCCGCGCTCGTTCAGGAAGCGGCCCACCAGGCGGTTGGTGCGGCTCTCGATGACCTCGACGATCTCGCCTTCCTGCCGGCCACGCCGGTCGAGCCCGGCCGGGCGTGCCAGCACGCGATCGCCGTGCAGCACCTTGCTCATCTCGTGCTCGGGCAGCGCCAGATCGGGGCCACCGTCGTCGCGAATCAGGAAGCCGAAGCCGTCGCGATGGCCTTGCACCTGGCCCGACACGAGGTTGGCACGGGCGGCCACCAGCAGCAGGCCGGCACGGTTGCGCACGACGCGACCGGCGCGCTCGAGCTCGGCGACATCGGCGTCGAACCGCGCCCGCGCCGTTGCATCGATGGCCATCCGCTGTGCAAGTTCCTCGGGCGTCAGCGGCGAGCGCGCCTGGGTAAGTTCGGCCAGAACCGCGTCGCGTGAGTCAGGCGGAACGGCTGGGCCTTTGGAGGGAGACAAGGTGCAGTGCTTTCTTCGTGATTGCCTGGGCAGCTGAATTTGACACGCGAGGTTCGCCAATTACAATTCGCGCCTCGTTTCAGCCCAGATGGCGGAATTGGTAGACGCACTAGTTTCAGGTACTAGCGCCGAAAGGTGTGGAGGTTCGAGTCCTCTTCTGGGCACCAGATCAATGCAAAGAGCCGGTCAATCCGGCTCTTTGCATTTGTGCCGGCATCACCGCAAATGTACGCCGGGCGCGCGCGCCGACCGTGGCTCTGCTTGGGTGGTGTCGCCCGCGCCCGGCGCCAGGTCAGCGCGCCGGATGGCGGCCTCGCAGCCGTGCCGCCAACTGGATCGGCCGCAGCGCGTCGTACTCCTCGAACGGCTGGTGAATCCACGGACTGTCGTCCAGGTACTCGACGAAATAGTCCGGCCGGAATGACGACACCGCCTTGTACCAGAGCACGGCCGTGCGCACGTCGGTGATGGCCGGGAAGCGGCGCTTCAGGTGCTCGATCACGCGCGACATCGTCACGCCGGAATCCACCAGGTCGTCCACCAGCAGCACCTTGCCGGCGATCTCGCCGCCGGTCTTGGTGATGAACTCCCCGATGTCCAGTTGTCCCTGCTCGGTGCCGGCCGCCTCCCGGTACGAGCTGGCCGCCAGGATGGCGAGCGGCATGTCGTACACGCGCGAGATCACGTCGCCGATGCGCAGGCCGCCGCGTGCCAGGCACAGGATCGCATCGAACTGATAGCCGGCCTCGTAGACCTGGACAATCAGCCGCTCGATCAGTTGGTGATACTCGTCCCAGCTGACGTAAAGATCGCGCACCGGTCGATCACTCCGCAAACGGATGGCGCAGCAGGATTGTCTGGTCCCGGTCCGGGCCGGTGGACACCATGTCGAGCGGCACGCCGGTGACCTCGGACAGGCGCTCAAGGTAGCGGCGCGCCGCGGCCGGCAGCGCGTCCCAGCGCTGAATGCCGAAGGTCGACTCGCTCCAGCCGGCGAATTCCTCGAACACGGGTTCGCACTGCGCGACCTCGTCGGCACCGAACGGCAGGATGTCAATCACCTTGCCTCGAAAGCGATAGCCGGTACACAGCTTGACCACCGGCAGGCTGTCCAGCACGTCGAGCTTGGTGATGCACAGCCCGGTCGTGCCGTTCAACTGGACCGAGCGGCGCAAGGCGGCAGCGTCGAACCAGCCGCAGCGCCGCGGCCGGCCGGTCACCGCACCGAACTCCTTGCCGCGCGCCCGCAGCAGCTCGCCGGTGGCGTCCAGCAGCTCGGTCGGGAACGGCCCGGAGCCGACGCGGGTGGTGTACGCCTTGGTGATGCCCAGCACGTAGCTCAGCCGCTGCGGACCAACGCCGGCACCGGCGGAGGCGGCCCCCGCCACCGTGTTGCTCGACGTGACGAACGGATAGGTGCCGTGGTCGACATCGAGCAGCGTGCCCTGGGCGCCCTCGAACAGCAGGCGCTGGCCGGCCGCCATCACCTGATTGAGCCGGTACGAGACATCCGTGATCATCGGCTTGATGCGTTCGGCAAGCGCCAGCGTGCTGTCGATCAGCGGCGCCGCTTCGACCGCGGGTGCGCCGAGGTAACGGGTCAGCACGAAGTTGTGATAGTCCAGCGCCTCGCGCACGAGTTCACCGAAACGCCCCGGGTCGAACAGGTCCTGCGCGCGCACCGCACGCCGCGCCACCTTGTCTTCGTAAGCCGGCCCGATGCCGCGGCCGGTGGTGCCGATCTTGCTGTCGCCCTTTCGGGTCTCGCGCGCCTTGTCCAGCGCGACGTGGTAGTCGAGGATGAGTGGGCAGTTGCCGCTGATGGACAGGCGCGATGCAGCGTCGATCCCGGCCGCTTTCAGTTCGTCGATCTCGCCCAACAGCGCCTGCGGCGACAGCACCACGCCGTTGCCGATGTAGCAGCGCACATCCGGCCGCAGGATGCCCGACGGGATCAGGCGCAGGATCGTCTTCACGCCGTTGATGACCAGCGTGTGGCCGGCGTTGTGACCGCCCTGGAAACGCACCACGCCGTCGGCCTGCTCGGTCAGCCAGTCGACGATCTTGCCCTTGCCTTCGTCGCCCCACTGGGTCCCGACGACGACCACGTTCTTTGCCATTGTTCCCTCGAAGACTCGGGCGGCGCTCAACCGCGCTCGACCACCCGCCATTGTCCGTCGATGCGACGCAGTTCGCGCGGGGCCGCCTCGATGTCGATCGCCTGATCGGCGCTCAGTTGCTGGATCACCACTTCGCCGGCCGCCCTCAGGCGCGACGCCTCGGCGACCAGGGCGGCATCGGTTGCCAGCGGCGCCAGGATCGGTCGCACCGAGGCCTTGCCGTTGCCACGCGACAGTTCGCGCATGTCGATCGAAAAGCCGGTCGCCGGCCGCGCCCGCCCGAAAGCACGACCGATATCGTCGTAACGACCGCCGCGCAGCAGTGCGCCAGACGCGTCGCCGTACGCCGCGAAGTTGACGCCGGTGTAGTAGCGATAGCCGTGTAGGTCGGACAAATCGATCGTCACGTCGTCGGCCGGCAGCTCGGCGGCTAGCGCCTCGAGGTCGGCGAGCGCCCGCGTGATCGGCGCCAGCATCGGCAAGTGCCGGCGCGCTGCCGCCAGCACATCGGGCGGCGTGCCGTGCATGCGCGTCAGCGCCAGCAGCGCCTCGCGCGTCGGCGCCGCCAGTTCGGCGCAGAGCTGGCGCAGCTCCGGAACATCCTTCGCGCCGAGCGCGGCAAGGATCTCATCCGTGCGATCCGCCGCCGCCGCATCGGCGCTCAGGAGCGCGCGCGTGATGCCGGTGTGGCCGAGATCGAAGTGCAGCCGATCGATACCCGCGATGCGCAGCGATTCGACCGCCAGGCGTTGGACCTCCGCATCCGCCGCCAGGCCGGCGAAGCCGTACAGTTCGGCGCCGACCTGCAGCGGCTCGCGCGCCGCCAGCGGGTGCGCCGGTCGCGTGTGCAGCACCGCACCTGCGTAGCATAGCCGTACCACGCCGCTGCGGTTCAGGATGTGCGCATCGATGCGCGCGGTCTGCGGCGTGATGTCGGCGCGCAAGCCGAGCTGGCGCCCCGACATCTGGTCCATCAGCTTGAACGTGCGTAGATCGAGATCGCGCCCGGTGCCGGTCAGCAGCGAATCCAGGTACTCGATCAGGGGCGGGATGACCTGCTCGTAGCCGAAGCTCTTGTACAGATCGAGCAGTGCGCGACGCACCCGCTCGATGTGCGCCGCCTCGGCGGGCAGCACATCGGAGATTCCTTCGGGCAGCAGCCAGCGGGACATGGTGCGGAGTCGGAAACCGGCGAGTGCCGACGGGGCCACGCGCGTCAAAGGACCAGCAGTGAAACCCCGAGCCCGGAGAGAATCAAGGTCAGCCCGATGAAGCGGATCTGGCCGTCCGACAGATCGAGCAGACGGCGGAACATCTCGCGCCAGGTCGCTGGCGCGAGGAATGGCAGCAGTCCTTCGAGGACCAGCATCAGCGCCAGCGCCAGTCCGACCGAAGCCGCCATGACGATGCTCGCGTCAGCGCGGCGCGCGGCCCGGTGACGGCGCCTTCATGTACTTGAAGAACTCCGAGGACGGGTCGACCACCAGTATGTCGCTGCGGTTGCGGAAGCTCGCCCGGTAAGCCTCGAGGCTGCGATAGAAGTTGAAGAACTCCGGGTTCTGGCCGAACGACTGCGCGTAGATCGCCGAGGCCTTGGCATCGCCCTCGCCCTTGACGGTCTGCGCCTGCTTGTAGGCCTCGGCCAGCAGCACTTCCTTCTGCCGGTCGGCGTCGGCGCGGATCTTCTCGGCCTCGGCCGAACCGATCGACCGCTGCTCGTTGGCCACCCGCTTGCGCTCCGCCTCCATACGCCGGAACACGGAATCGGAGATCTCGGGCACGAAGTCCACGCGCTTCAGGCGCACGTCGACGATTTCCACGCCCACATCCTTGACGCGCTCCTGCACCGCGACGCGGATCTCCTCCATCGCCTTGTCGCGCTCGCGCGAGGTGACGTCGTTGACCGTGCGCTTGTTGACTGCCTGGTTCAACGCGTCGCGCACCAGCGTGTTGATGCGCTCCTGCGCCGCGCGCTCGTTGCCGAGGAAGCTGACCCAGTAGCGGCGTGGATCGTTGATGCGCCACTTGACGAACGAATCGACCAGCAGATTCTTCTTCTCGGAGGTCTGCACACGGTCGGGCTGCGGCGTGTCAATGGTCAGAATCCGCTTGTCGACGTAGACCACGTTCTGGAACGGCGGCGGCAGCTTGAAGTGCAGCCCCGGTTCGGCGATCACTTCCTTGATCTGGCCGAGCGCGAACACGATGGCGAACTGCCGCTGGTCGACGATGAATGCGCAGGCACGGAACAGCACGGCCGCGACCACAACTGCAACGATGGTGCCGACGATCTTGTTCATGTCGTCTCCTCAGCGGCTTTCGCGGTCACGGCTGCGTGCGGGGTCACGCGGGCGCTCGGTCGGCGCGGTGCTTTCCGGCACCGGCGCAACTTGCGGCCTCACCGCGACGTTGGCATCGGCAATGGCCTGCTGCATCAGCTTGTCGAGCGGCAGGTACAGCAGGTTGTTGCTGCTGCGTGTGTCGATCATCACCTTGCTGGCATTGGTGAAGACCTGCTGCATGGTCTCCAGGTAAAGGCGGTCGCGCGTAACAGCCGGCGCGCGGTTGTACTCAACCAGGATCTGGCGGAAGCGCGCGGCATCGCCCGAGGCAGTCTCGATCACGCGCGAGCGGTAGCCCTCGGCTTCCTGCACCAGTCGCGAGGCCAGGCCGCGTGCCTTGGGCACGACGTCGTTGGCGAACGCCTGACCCTCGTTGATCTGACGCTCGCGATCCTGCGTAGCGCGCACCGCATCGTCGAAGGCCGCCTGCACCTGCTCGGGCGGCTGGGCGTTCTGGATCGCCACCGCCTGCACCACGATGCCGGTGCCGTAGCGATCGAGCATCTCCTGCATCCGCTTGCGCACTTCCTCGGCGATTTCCTGGCGCGATTCGTACAGGACCGAATCCATCTGCTTGCGTCCCACCACTTCGCGCATCGCGCTCTCCGCCGACTGCGAGACCGATTCGGTCGGCGACTTGCTGTTGAACAGGAAGTCCTTGGCGCCTTCTGCGGACTCCTTGATGCGGTACTGCACGGTGAAGTGCAAGTCGACGATGTTCTCATCGTCGGTCAGCATCAGCGCTTCCTTGAGACGTTCGGCGCGGCCGCGCGCGCCGATCTCCAGCGTGCGCAGGGACAGCACGTCCACCACCTCGTGCGACTGGATCGGCCACGGAGCACGCCAGCGGAAACCTGCCGGTGTGGTCTCCGTGTAGCGACCGAAGGTCGTGACCACGCCCGCCTGGCCCTCGTTGACGATGTAGAAGCCGCTGCCCAGCCAGATCAGCGCCGAGGCACCCAGCACGGCCAGGGCACCGATGCCGGCGCCCTTGGCGTCCGGCCGCATGCCGCCGCCGGAAGAGCCACCACCGTTGCCGCGCCCGCTGCCGCCTCCACTGCGTTTGCCGAACAGGCCGTTCAGGCGCTTGTTGAAGTCGCGCCAGAGTTCATCGAGGTCCGGCGGGCCGTCCTGGCCGCCGGGACGCTGGGGGCGATTGCCCTGGCCGCGGGTATCGCGCGGTTCGTGCGCGTCGCCCTCGTCCTTGCTATCTCCACCCGAGCCTCCACTTCGGCCCCACTGCGGGTCGTTCAGCGACATGGCGTTTCCATACCGGGAATAATCAAAAGCGGTTGATGTGGGCCGCGACGATTCGGCGCGCTGTTCTGCGCGCAAGTCGGCGGCATTCAATGAGAGACTTCGGTCGTGATCTGCGCTTCGGCGTGCACTTCGGCTTGCGCCTCGCCAAGCGCTACAGGCTCGTCGTTGCAGCGCGCAGCTCGCGCACGCTCGGCAATTGCATCGCGCAAGAGATCGAGTCCGACGCCTGTTGCTGCGCTCAAAAAAACGCGCGAAAGAGTACCACAGGGGTCACGCTCGATCCCCGGTGCATGGTCGATCCGGTCGACCTTGTTGAACACCACGAGCTGCGGCACGCGGTCGGCACCGATCTCGCGCAGAACGCGCTCGACCTCGGCAATCTGCGCATCCCGTGCGGGCGATGCCGCGTCCACCACATGCAGCAGCAGATCGGCTTCGACGGTCTCTTCCAGCGTCGACTTGAACGCTTCGACCAGGGCATGCGGCAAGCCACGGATGAACCCCACCGTGTCGGACAGCACCACTTCGACGTCGGGTGTGACGAAGCAACGCCGCGAGGTGGTGTCGAGCGTGGCAAAGAACTGATCCGCGGCATAGGTACCGGCGCGGGTCAGTGCATTGAACAAGGTCGACTTGCCGGCATTGGTGTAGCCCACCAGCGAGACGCTGAAGGCGCGGTTGCGGTCGCGCGCGCGACGTTGCGTGCGGCGCTGCTTGTGCAAGGTCTTAAGCCGCTCGCGCAGCGCCTTGACGCGCGTGGTGATCATGCGGCGGTCCAGCTCGATCTGCTTCTCGCCCGGGCCGCCGGTCTTGGACAGGCCGCCGCGCTGGCGTTCGAGGTGGGTCCAACCCCGCACCAGCCGAGTGGAAAGATGATCGAGCTGCGCCAGTTCGACCTGCAGCTTGCCTTCGCGGCTCTTGGCGCGCTGGCCGAAGATGTCGAGGATCAGCGCGGTGCGGTCAAGCACCACGCAGTCGAGTTCACGCTCGAGATTGCGCTGTTGCGCCGGACTCAGCGCCACATCGAACAACACGACCCCGGCACCGTCCGCCTTCATGCGCGCGGCGAGTTCCCCGGCCTTGCCGGAACCGATGAACAGCGCCGGATCCGGCCGCTCGCGGCGTGCCTGCACGACGTCGCCCACCACGAAGCCGGCGGACTCAGCCAGCTGCCGCAGCTCCGCCAACGCGTCATCCGCGTCACCGGCGGCGGTGCGGCCCACGGCCACGCTGACCAGCAGCGCACGGTTGGTGCGCTGCGCGCGTGCGGTTTCGACCTGGAAGATGGTCAGCTTGTCGGCTCCACGCTGAGATTGACCGGACGCGCCGGGACCACGGTCGAGATGGCGTGCTTGTAGACCATCTGCGTCACGGTGTTGCGCAGGAGCACGACATACTGGTCGAACGACTCGATCTGGCCCTGCAGCTTGATGCCATTGACCAGATAGATCGACACCGGCACGTGTTCCTTGCGCAAGGCATTGAGGAACGGGTCTTGTAGTAGTTGCCCTTTATTGCTCATGGTGGCTCCGAGTGAAGTGACAGCGCTCAAAGGCGCGCCGCGCACGGCCTGCCGCAAAGACACAGCGCTTAGATGGCACTGCAGCAGGAAAATTCAATGTAAATGAAAAGACGGGGCCACGCCATCGCGCAGCCGTCCCCTGGGCGATGCGCGTCAGCGCGAGCGTCCCCGCTCCGCGTAGGGATTGGTGCTCGAGCGCAGTTCGATGCGCAGCGGCGTGCCGGCCAGTTCGAACATGTCGCGGAACCAGCCTTCCAGGTAGCGGCGATAGCTGTCGGTCACGGCGGCCAAGCCGGAGCCATGGATCACGACGATCGGCGGATTCTGGCCGCCCTGATGGGCGTAGCGCATCTTCGGCCTGAACTGGCCCGAGCGTGGGGGCGGCTGGCGCTCGACCGCCGCCTGCAGCGCCCGCGTCAGGCGCGGGGTGGGCAATTTGGCGAAGGCCGCCTTGTGCGCCGCCGCCACCGACTTCATCAGGGCGCCCAGCCCGGTGCGCTTGCGCGCCGAGATGAAGTGGATGTTGGCCCAGTTCAGGAAGTGCAGCTTGCGCTCGACCTCGCGCTTGATGGTCTGGCGCTGGTAATCGTCCAGCCCGTCCCACTTGTTGACCGCCACCACCAGCGCGCGGCCCGACTCGAGGATGAAGCCGGCGATGTGCGCGTCCTGGTCAGCGATTTCGCTGCCGCCATCGAGCAGCAGCACGGCAACGTTGCACTGTTCGACTGCCTGCAGCGTCTTGACCACCGAAAACTTCTCGACACTCTCGAACACCTTGCCCTTGCGCCGCAGGCCGGCGGTGTCGATCAGGCGGTATGCCGTGCCGGCGTAGTCGAAGTCGACCGCGATCGCGTCGCGCGTGGTGCCCGGCGCGTCGAACGCGATCATGCGTTCCTCACCGATCAGCGCGTTGACCAGGGTGGACTTGCCGACGTTCGGGCGGCCGACGATCGCCACCCGGATGCGCCCCGAACCGTCGAGCGTGTCGGGGTCTTGATCGACGGTGAAGCCGTCGAGCACGAGTTCCATCAGCGCCGCAACGCCGTCGCCATGCGCCGCCGACACCGCGTAGGGCATGCCGAGGCCCATTTCGTGGAATTCAGCGGTCGCTGAGTCGGGCAGGCCCTCGGCCTTGTTGACCGCCAGCACCACGCGCCGGCCGGCGCGCCGCAGGCGCTCGGCGATGCGCCGATCCTGCGGTGTCAGGCCGTCGCGCGCATCGAGCACGAACACCACCACATCGCTTTCGGCGATGGCCAGTTCGGCCTGCGCGGCCATCTCCTTAACCACGCCTTCCGCGTCCACCGGCTCGAAACCCCCGGTGTCGATGACCAGATAGGGCAGCGGGCCGACCAGGCCGTCACCGTAGTGGCGGTCGCGCGTCAGCCCCGGAAAGTCAGCCACCAGGGCCGCCCGCGTACGCGTGAGCCGATTGAAAAGGGTCGACTTGCCGACATTGGGCCGGCCGACCAGCGCGACCACCGGCTTCATCTCGAAGCCTCCCGACAGCGTGCGGGCGTACTCACCGCTCGACGCTCAGGAAGGCCAGTGTGCCGCCCTGGCTTTGCACGATCGCGCCGTTGCCCCAGGCGCGCGGCGCTGCGGTGATCGCACCGTCCAACTGCACGCGCGCGGCGAATTCGCCACTGTCCGGGCGCATGAAATGGACGTAGCCCTGGAAGTCGCCGACCAGGATGGCGGACGCCAGCGCCAGCGGCGTGCTCAACTCGCGATTGGCGAGGGCCTCGTTGCGCCAGACGCTCGCGCCGGAATCGCGCGCGTGGGCCACGACCGCGCCCTTCGTGTCGACGCTATAGATGTGACGCTCATCGAGCGCCACACCGCCACCTGCAGCGTGCTCCCGCGCCCAGCGCAGGTTGCCGTTGGTGTTGTCGACACAGACCATGCGACCCTGGAACGCGGCGGCGCAGGCATCGCGCCCACTGATCGCGATCGCGCCGACCACGTCCGCCAGCCGTTCCACTTCGGTGGCGCCCTTCGGCTCCGCGACGACCGCCTCCCAGCGCGCAGCGCCGTTGGTCAGCGCCAGCGCCACCATGCGTCCCCCGGGGAAACCGACGATCACGTTATCGCCCGCAAACACCATGTCGGACGTCGTCCGCAACGTCAAGGGCGGGGCGGCGCGCGAGTAGGTCCAGCGACGCTTGCCACTGTCGATCTCGAAGGCCGTGACCCGCTGGTCCGTGGTGCGCACGATCACCAGGCCGCGCCCGACCAGGGGCGTGACCAGAGCGTCGCTCGGCAGTTGCGCGCGCCAGCCGGGCTTGCCGTCGGCGCCGAAGGTGATCAGTTCGCCGCGCGCCGTGGCAACCACGACCACGAAGCCATCGCTGCCCACGCCGGAGGTGAGCTTCGCGTTGGCGTTGCTGCGCCAGACTACCTCGCCGGTGGCCGGCGCCACGCGCGCCACCGCACCGTCGTTGGCGGCAGCGTAGACGGCGTTCTCCAGCACCGCCGGCTGCAGCGGCGCGCCGCGCCCACCGCCGACGCTCACGCGCCAGGCGGTCCGCACGTTCAAGGTCGGCTTGATGTCGGCCAGCGCGGCCGGCTTGGCCGCCTCGCTCTTGCTCGAGCTGCAGGACGACAGCAGCGGCGTCAGCCCCACCAACGCCATGCCTGCCAGCGCGATCGGCACACGCCAAGCCAGGCGCATCACGACACCGCCAGTGCGGGCACTGCGTCGATCTTGAGCTGGATCAGCTGGCGCAGCGGATGCTGAGGCTCAGCCTTGTCCAGCGCCCGTTGCCAGGCGGCACGCGCCTCGGCCGCCTTGCCTTGTGCGTAGAGCACGTCCCCGCGCCGGTCGGCGAAAGCGGTCTGGTGCACCGCGGGCACATCACCCGCCAGCACCTTCAGCGCCGCGTCGTAGTTCTTCTCGTCGAGCAGCACACCGGCCAGCCGCACGCGCGCCACGAGAGTGAATTCCTCGTGCCCCGACTTGTCGATCACCCATTGCAGCTGTGAGCGCGCCGCTGGCAGGTCGCTGGCTTCGTGGTTCACCTTGGCCGCATGCAGTGCCGCCATTGCGGCGAATACCGTGCGCCCATGGTTCTGGATCAGCGTGCCCGTGAGCTCCTTGACCTTGGCACCGTTGTTCTCCGCCAGGGCCTTCAGCACCTGCTCGTACACACCGGCGGCAGCCGCCGCCTCGCGCCGCTCGTACCAGCGCCAGCCATTCCAGGCCGCCACCGCCAGCAGCAGCAAGGTGATGACGGTAAGGATGAAGTTGCCGTACTTCTCCCACCAGGCCTTGAAGGTGGCGAGTTGTTCCTGTTCCTGCAGATCGTATGCCATGGTGTCTCGTCAAAGTCCGCCGCCGACCCAACGAATCGGTGGCGCTGTGAAAATGGTGTGGGTCCTGCCTACTGAACCTCGGTGTCGGCCGCTGCCAGTGCATCGACCAGGTTCTCGGCCAGGCGGTCGAGCGGTACCGGCGTCTGCTGGGCAAAGGCCCGCTCGCCCTGACCGCTGCGCAATGCCTTGACCGCCGCCGTGCCGGCTGCAAGCTCGGCCTCGCCAACGATCACTGCGTACTCGGCGCCGCTGGCGTCGGCCTTCTTCATCTGCGACTTCAGGCTCGCCTCGCCGGCATGCAGGACGACATCGAGACCGGCATCGCGCAATTGCTCTGCAACGAGGAAGGCGCGCAGCTGCGTGGCGCCGCCCTGGTGCAGCACATACACATCGCAGCCCGGCGCGACTTCCACGCTGCCCGCTTCCTTGATCAGTTCGATCACGCGTTCGACGCCCATCCCGAAGCCGATGCCCGGCGTCGGCTTGCCGCCCATGCGCTCGATCAGCGGGTCGTAGCGCCCGCCGCCGCAGATCGTGCCCTGGCTGCCGAGCGCATCGGTGATCCACTCGAACACGGTGAGGTTGTAGTAGTCCAGGCCGCGCACCATCCTTGGGTTCACCGTGAAGCCGATCCCGGCCGCCGTCAGCAGCGCCTGCACGCCCTCGAAGTGCCGGCGCGAGGCCTCGCCGAGGTAGCTGGTGATCTGCGGCGCCTCGGCGACGATGCCCTGCAGCGCCGGATTCTTGGTGTCCAGTATGCGCAGCGGGTTGGTGTGCAGCCGGCGCCGTGCGTCGGCATCGAGCGCGTGCTCGTGCTGCTGCAGATAGGCGATCAGGTCGGTCCGATGCGCGGCGCGCTCGTCAGCCTGGCCGAGGCAGTTGATCTCGAGCCGCACCGCCGGCACGCCGAGGATCTGCCACAACCGGTTCAGCATGACGATCAGTTCAGCGTCGATGTCGGGACCGGCGAAGCCGAGCGCCTCGACATTGACCTGGTGGAACTGGCGGTAGCGCCCACGCTGCGGCCGCTCGTGGCGGAACACCGGCCCCATCGACCACACGCGGCGCGGCGCGTCGTACGTCAGGTTGTGCTCGATCGCCGCCCGCACCACGCCGGCGGTGAACTCCGGTCGCAGGGTCAGATGCTCGCCGTTGAGCTTGTCCTCGAAGGAGTACATCTCCTTCTCGACGATGTCGGTGACCTCGCCGATGCCCTTAACGAACAATTCGGTGCACTCGACGATCGGCGTGCGAATCTGCTGGTACCCGTAGCTGCGCAGCCAGTCGGCCACGCGCGCCTCGAACCATTCCCACAACGCGGATTCGGCAGGGAGGAGATCGTTCATCCCCCTCACCCCGGAAAGCTTCTTGCTCATCGTCTAGGCGGCCGCCTGCTCAGCCGTTGCGCTTGTCGCTGCTGCGTCCCGGGCGTACTTGTGCTGCACGTAGTCCTCGACGATCGCCTGGAACTCCTCGGCGATCCGTTCACCCTTGAGCGTCACCGTGCGCTCGCCGTCGACGAACACCGGCGCCACCGGCGCCTCGCCCGAGCCGGGCAGGCTGATACCGATGTTGGCGTGCTTGCTTTCGCCCGGGCCATTGACCACGCAGCCCATCACCGCCACGTTCATCGACTCCACGCCGGGGTAGCGGGCGCGCCACACCGGCATCTGCGCGCGCAGGTAGTCCTGGATCTTCTCGGCCAGTTCCTGGAAGAACGTGCTGGTCGTGCGGCCGCACCCCGGGCAGGCGATCACCATGGGCGTGAACGCGCGCAGTCCCATCGTCTGCAGGATCTGCTGCGCCACTTCGACTTCCTTGGTGCGCGGCTCGCCCGGTGCCGGTGTCAGCGACACGCGGATCGTGTCGCCGATGCCCTCTTGCAACAGCACCGCCAGCGCGGCGGTGGAGGCGACGATGCCTTTGCTGCCCATGCCGGCCTCGGTCAGCCCCAGATGCAACGGGTAGTCGCAACGGCGTGCGAGTTCGCGATAGACGGCGATCAGGTCCTGCACTCCGCTCACCTTGGCCGACAACACGATCATGTCGCGGCCGAGGCCGAGTTCTTCGGCGCGCTGCGCGTTCTCGATCGCCGAGCGCACCAGCGCCTCGCGCAGCACCGCGTTGGCCTCCCAGGGCCGGGCTCGCTGCGCGTTCTCGTCCATCATCCGCGCCAGCAGTTCCTGGTCGAGCGAGCCCCAGTTGACGCCGATGCGCACCGGCTTGGCGTGCCTGGCCGCGATCTCGATCATCCGCGCGAAGTTGTCCTCGCGTCGGGCGCCGCGGCCGACGTTGCCCGGGTTGATCCGGTAAGCCGACAGCGCCGCAGCACAGCCCGGATAATCGTTGAGCAGTTTGTGGCCGTTGTAATGGAAGTCACCCACCAGCGGCACATCCACGCCCATGCGGTCGAGCTGGTTGCGGATCGCCTCGACTTCGCCTGCCGCTTCCGGCGAGTTGACCGTGATGCGCACCACTTCGCTGCCCGCCTGCGCCAGGTCCTTCACCTGGATCGCAGTGCCGATCGCATCCGCGGTGTCGGTATTGGTCATCGACTGCACCAGCACCGGAGCGTCGCCACCGATCTTCACCGTACGCGCGCCCCAGCGCACACTGACCTGCCGCGTGCGATGGCGCGCCGCCGGCCCGGTCTGTGCGGGCAGGCATTCGAGGACGTCGCGATCCGACACGGGCAGGTTCATCGGCTCACTCCAGCGTCAGTCGCGCCAAGTCGTTCGCGCGCACATGTCGATTGAGGTCGATTGTCTTGCCGCGATACTCGAGCGTGACGCTCGAGGCATTGCCGATGACCAGTTGCAGCGGCGGCTGCAGATTGCCCAGCCGGCGCTCGGTCCCCGGCTCCTGCAGGCCGGTCAGCACGATGCGGCCATCCGCCTGGGTGACTTCAACCCATGAAGGACGCTCGCCGACGACCAGACGCAGGCCGCTTGCCACGGCCGCTGCGGCAGGCGGCGCGCCCTCTGGCGCCGCACTGGCGGCCAGCGACGCGCCTGCCGGGCTGCCGCTCTCCGGCGTCGGGCGGTTGCTCTCCGGACTCACCCCTGCAGCGGGCGCCGAGGCAGCCGCGACGGGCGGTGCCGAACTCGACTGCCCGGGAGTCTCAGGCTCGCTGGCCGGCGCACTGATCGGCGCCGGCGCGCTGGACGGTGGCGCCGGTACGCGTTTCGATGCAACCCAACCGATCAGACCAAGAACGATCAGCAGCACCACCGTGCCGCCGATCACGGCGATGCGCGAAGTTCGCTCCATGCCGGAACGGCGCACTTCGGCAGCCGTGATGCCGGTCCCGGTCAGCGTCTCGCCCTGCGCAGCGGCGACCGGCAGCTTGGCATTGAGTGCGACAAGCAAGGGCGCTGGATCGAGGTTCAGCTCCTTCGCATAGTTGCGCAAAAAGCCGCGCACGAAGGGTGCCGCGGGCAGGTTGTCGAGTTGCTCCTGCTCCAGTGCAACGACCTGGCGCGGATGCAGCCGCAATCGCGCCGCGACGTCGGTCACGGACATGCCGCGCGCTTCGCGCGCCTGCGCCAGCACGCGCCCGAACTGCGGCGTCACCTCGGCAGGCTCGGGCGGCACGGCGGACGCATCCGCCGCATCGAGGCCAGGCGCCGCCAGATCATTCATCGAAGGCTCCACGTCGCAGCAGGCTCGCCTCGTTGGAGTTCGGGAAGCGCCGACGCAACTGCTCCGAGTAGTTCCGCTCGGCCTGGGTATCGCCCTGCGCCCGTGCGATGCGCAGGCCGAGCCAGAGCGTCTCGGCACTCGGCTCTACGTCGCGTTCGAGCAGGCTGAAATAGAAATTCGATCGCTCGAGCTGGCGCGTCGCCAGATACAGGCGCGCCAACTGGAACTTGACCACCGCCGAGGTGGCATCCCGCTCGAGCGACTGGCGCAGGTAGGTCTCTGCGGTCTTGTAGTCGCGCACCTGCATCATGCAGACGCCGGCGTTCTGCAACGGCAGCGCCGGGGTCGCATACAGCTTGTTCTCGGCCGCGCGCTGGAAGTACTCGAGCGCCGACCGTTCACGTCCGGTGCGGCACAGGAACCAGCCGTAATTATTGTTGATCTCCGGATTATCGGGCTCCATCCGCAACGCGCGCGAGAAGTTCGCCTCGGACTGCGACCGGTCGTCGAGGTCCATGTAGATCAAGCCCAGCAGCCCGTAGGCCGATGGCAGGTTCGGGTTCAAGGCCAGCGCCTGCTTGACCTCGTCGATCGCGACCGCGAACTGCCGCTGCTGATAGTAGGTCGCCGCAAGTTGCAGGCGGATGTCGGCGCGACGCCGCGCTTCGGCTTCGGTGACGCGGGGCGACGCGGAGGGCACCGTCACGGTCTTGCCGTTGACCGTGGTGGTGGTCTCACAGGCCCCCAACAACAGCGCGGCCGCCAGCGCGGACACGCACAGGGACACGCGAAGCACGACAGGCATCGAAATCACCCTGTTTCAGCTCTGGGCTGCCACCAGCGGCGGCAACTGGGTGCGTCGTTCGGTACGCCGGGTGCGGTCCTGGACTTCGCCGGCGAGCTGGCCGCAGGCGGCATCGATGTCGTCGCCGCGCGTCTTGCGCGTGGTGGTAACGATGCCCGCGTCCTGCAGGATCGCCGCGAATTGCCGGATGCGATCCGCCGGCGAGCGTGCCAAGCCCGAGTCCGGAAACGGGTTGAACGGAATCAGGTTGAATTTGCACGGCACGTCGCGCACCAGCGCGATCAGCGCGCGCGCCTGGGCGTCGCTGTCGTTGACCCCGGCCAACATCACGTACTCGAAGGTGATGAAATCGCGCGGTGCATGGCGCAGGTAGCGCTGGCAGGCGGCCATCAGGTCACGCAGCGGGTGCTTCTTGTTCAGCGGCACCAGGCGATCGCGCAGCGCGTCGTCGGGCGCGTGCAGCGATACCGCCAGCGCCACCGGGCATTGCTCGGCGAGCTTGTCCATCTGCTGCACCAGGCCGGACGTGGACACGGTCACCCGTCGCCGCGACAGGCCATAGGCATCGTCGTCGAGCATCAGCCGCAGCGCCGGCACCACCGCATCGAGGTTCTGCAGCGGCTCGCCCATGCCCATCAGCACCACATTGCTGATCACTCGCTCGCTCTCGTTGCCACCGCGGGCCGCAGTGCCGGCGGTCGCCCGCAACGCATGCTCGGCCCACCAGAGCTGGCCGATGATCTCCGCGGTCGTCAGGTTGCGATTAAACCCCTGGCGCCCGGTCGAGCAGAACAGGCAGGCCATTGCGCAGCCCGCCTGGGTTGAAACGCACAGCGTGCCACGATCGTCCTCGGGAATGAACACGCTCTCGATCGCATTGCCGCGCCCGACGTCGAGCAGCCACTTGCGGGTGCCATCGCCGGCGATCGAGTCGCGCAGCACAGGCAACGAGCTGATCTCGGCCCGGTCGGCGAGTTTGGTGCGCAACGACCTGGCCAGATCCGTCATCGCATCGAACGAAGCGGCGCCCCGGCGATGGATCCAGCGCGACAACTGACGCGCGCGGAACGGCTTCTCGTCGAGCGAGGCGACGTAGGCCGTCAACGCAGCCGCATCGAGGTCGAGAAGATTGACGCGATCCACCGGGGCTTCCCTGCCGACGCGTTCAGCGCGCGTGGATGCTCATCGACGGAAAGAAGAACGCCACTTCGACCGCTGCGGTCTCCGGCGCGTCCGAGCCGTGCACGGCGTTGGCGTCGATGCTGTCGGCGAAGTCGGCGCGGATGGTGCCGGGGGCGGCTTTCTTCGGGTCGGTGGCGCCCATCAGCTCGCGGTTCTTGGCAATCGCGCCCTCGCCTTCGAGCACCTGGACCATGATCGGACCCGAAATCATGAAATCCACCAGGTCCTTGAAGAACGGCCGTGCACGATGCACGCCGTAGAACGCCTCGGCGTCGCTGCGCGACAGATGCATCATGCGTGCTGCCACGATCTTCAGGCCCGCTTCTTCGAAGCGCGACAGGATGGCGCCAATCGCATTCTTGGCGACAGCGTCGGGCTTGATGATGGACAGGGTGCGTTCGATAGCCATTGCGATTTGTTCCTGGGTCAGGTGAAAAAGGTCGGGCACGCGCGAGGACATCGCGAAGTGCAAACGGCTCACGCACCGCAGCCAACGCAAAATAGCCTGAAAAATGAAAGGGTTGCATCGCGCGCTGAACGCGCGATGTTAACACGCCGAGCGCGTCAGACCACCGGCACGGTCGCAGACCCGGGTTCCAGGACCGCCATCGATTCGACGTGCGCGGTGTGCGGAAACATGTTGACCACGCCGGCCGCGGCAAGCTGCCAACCGCCCTCGTTGACCAGCACCGCGCAATCGCGCGCCAGCGTGGCCGGATTGCATGATACGTAGACCATGCGCCGCGGCCGCAGCGTGGTCTGCGCCAGTGACTGCGCCAGCGCAAGCGCGCCCTCGCGCGGCGGATCCACCAGCACGGCATCGATCGGCCCAGCCTCGGCGTTCAACCGTTCCCAGTCGGCGAGCGTCCAGTCGAACAGATTGCGCGCCTCGAAGCGGGTCTTGTGCGCGAGGCCCGCGCCCTCGGCGGCTTGGCGCGCGCGCGCCACGAGCCCGGCATGCCCTTCGATCCCGACCACCTGGCGCGCGCGGGTGGCCAGCGGCAGCGTGAAGTTACCGAGGCCGCAGAAGAAGTCCGCCACCGACTCATGCGGACTTAGCGCGAGCAGACGAACCGCGCAGCCGACCAGCACCTCGTTGATGCGGTGATTGACCTGCGTGAAGTCGGTGGGAGCGAACGGGACCGCAAGACCGAACTCCGGCAAGCCAAGCAGCAGGCGGCCGGCATCGGCTGGATCGAGCGGTACCACCGTGTCAGGACCGGCCGACTGCAGCCACGGAGCCACATCGTGGGCCCGGCCAAAGGCCGAAAGAGCGGCGCGATCGGCCTCGCTCAGCGGCAGCAGGTGCCGGAAAACGAGCGCGGTGTGGACCACGCCGGCGTATTCGGCCACGGCCACTTCGATCTGCGGCAGGCGATCGCGGATCGACAGCGACTCGACCAGGTGGCGCAACGGCAGCAGCAATCGGCTCAAATGCTCGGGCAGTACGTGGCACTCGCGCATGTCGGCAACGTAGCTGCTGCCGCGTTCGTGGAAGCCGACCAGCACGCCGCCCTTGCGCGCCACATGGCGAACCGCCAGTCGCGCACGGTAGCGGTAGCCCCAGGTCGGTCCGTGGATCGGCCGCAACATCTGTTGCGCGCGGACGCGGCCGATGTGCCACAGCGCGTCCTCCAGAACGCGCTGCTTGACCGCGACTTGCGCGCGCGGCTCCAGATGCTGCATCGCGCAGCCGCCGCAGAAGCCGGGGCCGATGCCGAAGTGCGGGCAGGCCGGCCGCACGCGCAGCGTGCTCTCGTGCAGCACCTCCGTCACGCGCGCGGTCTCGTAGCTCGCCTTGACCTTGACCGGCACGGCCAGCACGCGCTCGTCTGGCAGCGCGCCCTCGACAAACACGACCTTGCCGTCGCGATGGCCCACGCCGCGGCCTTCGAGATCGAGCGACTCGATCTCGATTGAAAACGCGTCCTTCATCTCAGCCGGGCACCCAGGCAGCGAGGAACTCTTGCCAGTGCGGCGCGCCAGCCCGCGTGCCCAACGCCTCGCGCACCAAGGCCATCTCCTGGGCGTAGCCGCCATCACTCAGCTGGCCACGCATCTTCTGGAACCGGCAGAACACGAGGTAAGTATTGACCACATCGGTCTCGCAGTAGTCGCGGATGCGAGCGAGGTCGCCGCGCTGGTACGCCTCCCACACGCGGCTGCCGTCCATGCCGAGCTTGCCGGCGAAGCCGCAGAGCCGAGCAAGGTCGTCGAGCGGCACGGCGGCGCGCGGCTGATACATCGCCAGCAGGTCCATCAGGTCGAGATGACGCGCGTGATAGCGGCTGATGTAGTTGTTCCACTTGAAGTCACGATCGTCGTCGCCCTGCTCCCAGTAGCGGGCGGCGGCCACGCCGTGCACCAGACTCCGGTAGTGCAGCACGGGCAGATCGAAGCCGCCCCCGTTCCAGCTCACCAGCTGCGGCGTGTAGCGGTCGACCAACTTGAAGAAGTCCTGCACCAGCTTGCCCTCGCCCTCCTCCGGCGTGCCGAGGCAGCGCACGCGAAAGCCGGTGTCGTCGCGAAAAGCGCATCCGATCGCGACGATGCGATGCAGGTGATGTTGCAGGAAGTCGCTGCCGCCGGTGCGCTCGCGCCGCTCGGCGAATGCGGCCTGCGCGACCTCGGCGTCATCGAGCGCGGCCCACTCGGGTCGCAGGCGGCGCAGACCGTTCACATCCGGCACGGTCTCGATGTCGAAGCACAGAATCGGAGTCACAGACTATTGTATCGATGCGTGCGCGTCGCACCGGCATGCGGCGGGCGCTACAGCACGGCGTCGCGCCCCACATGCTGCGCACCGAGCTCGCGGCGCAGACGCTGCAAGGCCTCATGCTGGATCTGCCGCACGCGCTCGCGCGTCACATGCAGTTCGTCGGCGACGGTCGCCAGCGTGGCCGGCGCGTGACCGTGCAGTCCGTAGCGAAGCTCGATCACCACGCGCTGCCGCTCCGGCAAGCCGGCGAGCCAGCCTTCGATCAACCGCTCGATCTCATGGCTGATCACGACAGCCTCGGGCGTGTCGGCGTCGGCGTCGATCAGCACGTCGCGCAGGCTCGGGCCACTCGCGCCGTCGATCGACGCGTCGAGCGAGGCCGGCGCCTCGGCCAGCCGCAGCACGGTCGACACGTCGTCGATGCTGCGTCCGAGCAGGTGGGCGATGTCCTCGATACGCGGCTCGCGGCCTGCGCCGCCACCCGCCGCCTCTGACTGCAGGTGGCGCCTGGCCCGCAGCACCTGGCGCAACTCACGCACGACATGCACCGGCAGCCGCACAGCGCCGCCGTGGCTGATCAGGGCTCGCTCGATCGCCTGCCGGATCCACCAGGTCGCGTAGGTCGAGAAGCGGAAGCCACGTTCGGGCTCGAACTTCTCGATCGCATGCATCAGGCCTAGGTTGCCCTCCTCGATGAGGTCGAGCAACGTTACATCGCGTCGGCCGTAGTGCTTGGCAATCGACACCACGAGCCGCAGGTTGTGCTCGATCATTTTCTGGCGCGCTGCGAAGTCACCGGCACGCGCTGCGGTCGCATAGGCCAGTTCCTGCACCGGCGTCAGAAGTGGCAAGGCGCCGACGGCGTTCAGGTACTGGCAGACCGCATCGTGCGTCTCAATGGCTGGCGCCGCAGGCGCCTGATCGGCTGCTTCGGCGTCGATGCCGGCGTCTTGCCTGGCCGGCACTGCTGGCGCATCGGCCCCGCTTGCCGAGGTTGCCGGTTCAGAGCCCGCCACGTCCGCCTCATCGAGGCAAAGCCAGCGCGGCTCGTCGGCGTTGGGGGAAACCTCGTGACTGGGCGAAATCGAACGGGACACGACGAAATCTTACGCTGCATCAAGCCGAGCCGCGCGCGTTCAGCGCGTTGGCAGGAGCTTCAACGGATCGACCGGCTTGCCCTGCCGACGGACCTCGAAGTGCAGCTTCGGCGTGTCTGCGTCGCTCTTGCCCATCTCGGCGATGCGCTGGCCGCGCTTAACGCTTTGGCCCTGTTCGACCAGGATGGCCCGGTTGTGCGCGTAGGCCGAGATGAACTCGTCGGTGTGCTTGACGATGACGAGGTTGCCGTAGCCACGCAAGCCGTTTCCGCGATAAACGACCTGCCCGTCGCCTGCTGCGAGAACCGGGTCACCGTCCTTGCCGGTGATGTCGATGCCTTTGTTGCGCGTCTCGTCGAAGGTCTCCACCACCGGGCCGCCGGCCGGCCAGGCCCAAGTGAGGCCCCCATCGGACGCACCGGCAGACTTCGGGTCCGGCGCTTGCGAGCCGGCGGCCGCTGCGCTCGGTGCCGGTGTCGGCCCTGGTACCGCAACTTCGGCTGGCGGGGCAGCAGAAAGCGCACCGCTTGCCGCAGCCGGCGCGCTCGGTACTGTGGGCGGAACCGCGGTGGAAGCTGCGGGCGCATCGAGCGGCCTGACCTCGGCCGCAGCAACCGGCGCCACCGGCACCGCCGCTACTGCAGCGCCCGACCCGCCGTCGAGCGGCGGTTGCACGCGCAGCGTCTGGCCCACCTGAAGCCGGGATGGGTCGTCCAGGCCGTTCCAGCGTGCCAGGTCGCGGTAGTCCTGTCCGAAGGCGAGCGCGATGCTGAACAGCGTGTCGCCCCGCTGCACCACGTAGCCGCCGTCGCGCGCCTCGCGGGACATCCCCCCCGCAGCGGTTAACGGCGCGATGCCGATCGAACTCGTCGACTGCGCGCCGGAGCGTCGCTCGGATCGCTCGACGATCGGCGCCTCGCGCAACGAGGTCGTCGTGCAGCCCGCCAAGACGAGGAGCAGCCCCAAGGCCGGGCCCACCCGCGGAATCCAGGTCGAAAACATGTTTGGTTCACGAGACTGGGTCATGTGGTTCCCGTTCGTAACGGCACGAAGCGCACGGCTTCAATGTTCCTGCGGCTGATGCGCCCGGCTTCGTCCTTGACGATCACGACCATGGACTGGTCGGCTCCACCCAGGGGAGCAACGATGCGGCCCCCCGGTCGCAGTTGCGCGAGCCAGGCCGGTGGCACATCTTCCCCGGCAGCCGCTGCCGTGATCGCATCGAACGGCGCTTCGCTGGGCACGCCGTCGAATCCATCGCCGAACACCAGGCGCAGATTGGCGATGCGTAGCGGTCGCAGGTTGTTGCGCGCCAGCTCATGCAGCGCACGTACGCGCTCGACCGTGATCACAGTGCCGAACAGTCGCGCCAGCACCGCCGCCGCATACCCGCACCCCGTCCCCACTTCCAGGACCTTGGCCGCCTTCGGATCGACACAGCCATCAAGCGCAAGTTCCGCGGTTCGCGCCACGATGTACGGCTGCGAGATCGTCTGGCCGTGGCCGATCGGCAACGCGGTGTCTTCGTAGGCGCGGCTTGCCAGGGCAGGATCGAGAAACGCATGGCGTGGCACCGCATCCAGGGCGCCAAGGACGCGCGGATCGCGCACACCAAGTTCGCGCACTCGCTCGACCATGCGCGCTCGCACGCGCTCGGAGGCCAGACCGACGTTGCCCAGCCGCTCACTCATGGCTGCCTTCGCCCGCCTCATCTAGCCACCGTGCCACTGTGGGCAGTTGCTCGGTCTGGGTCAGATCGATCTGCAGCGGTGTCATCGAGACCCAGCCGGCGCTCGTCGCATGAAAGTCGGTGCCGGGGCCGGCGTCCTTCGCGCTGCCGGCGGCCCCGATCCAGTAGATCGGCTCGCCGCGCGGGTTCTCGGCGCGGATCACCGGCTCGGACGGATGGCGTTTGCCGAGCCGCGTCACGCGGATGCCCTGCACCTCGCCCGCGGGCAGATTGGGCAGGTTGACGTTCAGCAGCAAGGGCGCCGACAGGGGCGCCTGCGCGTAGCGGGCCAGAACGCGATCGCACCAGTGGGCAGCACTGTCCAGATGCGCCCAACCCTTGTCCACCAGCGAGAACGCGATCGAAGGAATGCCGAACAGATGCCCCTCCATCGCGGCGGCCACCGTGCCCGAGTACAACGTGTCGTCGCCCATGTTCTGGCCGTTGTTGATGCCGGACAGGACGAGGTCGGGCTGGTGGTCGAGCAAGCCGGTCAGGGCCACGTGGACGCAGTCGGTCGGCGTGCCATTGACGAAATAGTGGCCGTTGTCGGCGCGCGCGACGGTCAGCGGACGGGCAAGCGTCAGCGAATTGCTTGCACCACTGTGGTTCTGCTCGGGCGCGACCACCGTGACCTCGCCGTAGCGGCGCGCGACGCGAACCAACGCCTGCAGCCCCGCCGCCAGGTAGCCGTCATCGTTGGATACGAGAATGCGCACGGTTCGGCTCGCCGGTGAAATAAAAAAGGGGTTAGCTCGGAAGCTAACCCCTTCTGGAATCAATGGTCGGGGCGGCGGGATTCGAACTCGCGACCCCTTGCACCCCATGCAAGTGCGCTACCAGGCTGCGCTACGCCCCGATCGGTATGGATTGTACACACGGGCCGCTGTTCACCCCGTGCATCACCACACATGCGCCATTCACTCCGCAGTCGGCGGCAGCAGCAGCGTCCGCAAGGCCAGCAATTCGGTTCGCAACTCAGCCGGTGACAGGTCGTCCGTCGGTGCTTCGACCCGGGCCGGACCCAGATCGACCGCGGCGCGCCCGCGCGCCTGGCCATTGCCACGCGCCGCCCGGCGCGAAGAGCTTTCGTCGAGACGATTGCGAGCGCCGCTGATCGTGAAGCCTTGCTCGTACAGCAGCTCGCGGATGCGCCGCACCAGCAACACCTCGTGGTGCTGGTAGTAGCGACGATTGCCGCGCCGCTTGATCGGCTTGAGCTGGGTGAATTCCTGTTCCCAGTAGCGCAGCACGTGCGGCTTCACGCCGCACAAGTCGCTGACTTCGCCGATCGTGAAGTAGCGCTTGGCGGGGATCGGCGGCAGCGGCGCCTGCCCATCGGGACGGGACGAAGACATGACGGCCAGATCGACCCGCGGTGCGCAGACTTGAGGCCGCTAGGACTGCGCCTCGGCCACGGCAGCCTTGAGCTTCTGGCTGGCGTGGAAGGTGACGACGCGCCGGGCAGTAATGGCGATCTCCTCGCCGGTCTTCGGATTGCGGCCGGGGCGTTGCGGCTTGTCACGCAACTGAAAATTGCCGAAGCCCGACAGCTTCACCGACTCACCGCGCTCAAGCGCCGCACGAATTTCGTCAAAGAAGCCATCGACCATGTCCTTCGCCTCGCGCTTGTTCAACCCAAGCCGCTCGAACAGCGTGTCGGCTAGTTCTGCCTTGGTGACCGTCTTGCCGCTGTCGCCGCCGCGGTCCGGCCGCCCGGTGCCAGGCAGGTCGGGAAACTTGAACGCAAGCGTGCGCTGATCGTTGTCCATGGTCACTATTGCCGCAAGCGGGCCCCTAGCCGAGCCCCGAGTTCTTCGATGATTGCGGCCACCGCAGCATCCGCGTCAGCGTCGCTCAAGGTTCGCTCAGTATCTTGCAGCTGAATCCTGAAGGCAAGGCTTTTCTCTTTATTTAACAAAGCGTTAGCGCCCGCTCCCGCCAATCTAGATGAATCTCCGACGGATGGCCGATACAAGTCGAACAGACGGAAATTGCGCAGGCTTGCCAGGCGCGCGTCCTTCTGCCGGAGCGTGGTTACCACCTCGTCGATCTGCTGCTGGGTGATCGCCGCCTCGAACCACAGCGCAACGTCGCGCTGGACCAGCGGGAAGCGCGGCACCGGCATGGCCTGCCGGATGGACCGCGGCTGCAATGCGGCCGCATCGAGTTCGAACACGACGGGCGCATGCGGCAGTTCGTAGCGCTGCTGCAGTCGCGGGTGCAACTCGCCGATCCAGCCGATCGGCGCTGCACCCACCTCGACGCGGGCGCTGCGCCCCGGGTGCAGCGCCGGATGGGAGGCGGCGACAAACCCGACCCCATGGCGCCCGCTCAGCAACCGTTCGACCTCGCCCTTGAGGTCGAAGAAATCCACACCACGCGTGGCCTGTCCCCATTGCTCGTCGGCGACCGGGCCGTAGGCGAGTGCACCCAGGCGCAGTGGCTGTGCTACACCCTGAACCGACCGCGGCCCGTCCGCGGTCGCCGGATCAGCAAGGAACACGCGCCCGAGTTCGAACACGCGGACCCGCTCGGCCTTGCGGTTCAGGTTGTACTTGAGCGCAGCGACCAGGCTGCCGATCACAGTCGACCGCATCACTGCCAGGTGGCTGGCGATCGGATTGAGCAGACGGATCGGCGCGTTGTTGCTGGCGAAGTCGCGCTCCCACGCCACTTCGACGAAGCTGTAGTTGACCAGTTCCTGGTAGCCGGCATGTGCCAGTGCCAGCCGCAGTGCATGCAGCGGCTGCTGAGCTTCCGGCTGCGTGCGCATCCTGGCCCGCGCCAATGGCGGCAGGTCGGGGATCCGCTCGAAGCCATGCAGGCGTGCGACCTCCTCGATCAGATCCTCCTCGATCTCCAGATCGAAGCGGTGCGCCGGCGGCGTGACCGTGAAGCGGTCGGCCTGCTGCTCGAACGTCAGGCCGAGGCGCTGGAACACGGCGGCGATCTCGGCGTCGCTGATGGCGACGCCGATGACCTGCCGGCAGCGTGCGCCGCGCATCATCAACGGCGACCGCGCCGGCAGCTTCAGGACCTGGTCATCGACTGGACCGACGCGCGTCTGCGGCGTGCCGCAGATGTCGCAGATCAAACGGGTGATGTACTCGAGGTGATCGACCGTGGTCGACGGGTCGACGCCGCGCTCGAAGCGGTGCGCGGCATCCGTCGCGAAGTTGAAGCGGCGCGCGCGGCCCTGGATCGACTGCGGCCACCAGAAGGCGGCCTCGACGTAGACGTTGGTTGTCTCCAGCGTCACGGCCGTGTGCTCACCACCCATCACTCCGGACAGCGCTTCTACGCCGCGCTCGTCGGCGATCACGCCGACCCACTCGTCGACCTCGACCGTCTGGCCATTGAGAAGCTCGACCATTTCGCCCTTGCGGCCCCAACGCACCTCGAGCGCGCCGCTCACCTTGTCCAGATCGAACACATGCGATGGCCGACCGAGTTCCAGCATGACGTAGTTGGAAATGTCGACCAATGCGGAGATCGGGCGCTGGCCGCTGCGCTCCAGCCGGCGCTTGATCCACTCAGGCGTTGGCGCCTTGGCGTCCAGCCCGCGGATCACGCGGCCCGAGAAGCGGCCGCACAGATCGGCGGCGAGCACCTTGACGGGCAGGCGCTCCTCAAGCGTCGCCGGCACCGGGCGGAATTCGGGCAGGCGCAGCGGAGTGCCGGTGATCGCAGCCACTTCGCGCGCCACTCCGATGACGCTCAGGCAATCGCCGCGGTTGGGAGTGAGCTTGATCGTGAGCCGATGGTCGTCGAGCGCGAGGTAGTCGCGCACACCCTGCCCGACGGGTGCATCGGCAGCGAGGATCATCAGACCGCTGTGGTCTTCGGACAAGCCTAGTTCCCGCGCCGAACACAGCATGCCCTGCGACTCGACGCCGCGTACCTTCGCCTCCTTGATGCGGAAGTCGCCGGGCAGGACTGCACCAACCCGAGCACACGGTACGCGGATGCCGGCAGCGACATTCGGCGCGCCACAGACGATCTGCTTGGTGCTGCCGGAACCATCGTCGACCTCGCACACCGTGAGCCGGTCGGCGTTCGGATGCCGGCTGACCGACTTCACATGCGCGACGACCACGCCGTCGAACGGGGGCGCCACCGGTTCGTTCGACTCGACCTCCAGGCCAGACATCGGTGAGTCGGGGCGCGAGCCATCGTCGCTGTCGAGCGCGGTCGGCAGTAGGCGCGCAGCCGGCGATCCGGCCGAACATTGTATCCGTTCGCGGAGGACTAAGTTGAACTGTCGCAGGAAGGCGCAGATGGCCTTCGAAGAACAGGCGGAGGTCGTCGACGCCAGAGCGCCAGGGTCGTCGAACCGATCCAAGCCCGGAACCGAAGGGGAAGCCGGTGTACCGCTCCGGGTCGAGTCCGAAGTTGCGCACCACCGTGGGGTGCACCTGACCCGCCCCCGAGATCTCCAGCCACTTGCCCTTGTTGGGACCGCTGGCGAACATCATGTCGATCTCCGCCGAGGGCTCCGTGAACGGGAAGAAGCTCGGGCGGAAGCGCAGCACGATGTCGTCGTCTTCGAAGAAACGCCGCACGAAATCGGTGTAGACAGCCTTCAGATCCGCGAAGCTCACGCCCTCGTCGATCCACAGTCCCTCGACCTGGTGAAACATCGGCGAGTGCGTCGCATCGGAGTCGACCCGGTAGGTCCGACCCGGCGCGATCACCTTGATCGGCGGCTGGTGCGTGCGCGCGTAGCGCACCTGCATCGCCGAGATGTGGATCGAGGATCAGCTGCGGCCATCGCTGTCGCGTGCATCGACGTAGAAGGTCTCGCTGGATCGAGCGTGCGGGATGGTTCTCCGGGTTGTTCAGCGCCGTGAAGTTGAACCAGTCGGTCTCGATCTCCGGCCCGTCGGCGACATCGAAGCCGATCGAGCGGAAGATCTCTTCCACCCGCATCCAGGTGCGGATCACTGGGTGGATGCCGCCTGCCGCCATGCCGCGCCCGGGCAGCGTCACATCGATCGACTCCTGCGCCAGACGCGCACTCAACTGTGCGTCGGCCAGTTCGGCGCGTCGATCCACGAGCAACCGCTCGATCGCCTCCTTCGCCAGGTTGATGCGGGCGCCCTGCGCACGCTTTTCCTCCGGCGCAAGTTTCGCCAGCCCTTTCAGCAGCTCCGTGAGACTGCCGGTCTTGCCTAGGAAGCGCGCTTTCTCGTTTTCGAGCGCGGCCGGCTGGTCGACTGCCGCGAAAGCGGCGCGCGCGACTTGCACCAAGTGATCGAGGTCCATGTGATCCGCTGCGAGACGTGGGGCGAGAAATGCAAAGGGCCTGGCATCGAGCCAGGCCCCGTGGACTGCAGTGCGGCGCCAGGGCCAGGCCCCGGCGCGACTCAATCGAACACTTACGCGGACGCCAGGCTTGACTTGACCTTGTCGACGATTGCCGCAAAACCCGGCTTGTCGAGC
>JAXHLD010000022.1:0-8393 GCA_034522655.1 Burkholderiaceae bacterium | reverse complement strand
TTGGTTCAGTTACGTATTGCTGATCCCGCCGATCTTCTTCGAGAACGATCGGCAGGCCGCCTTCTTCTTCGGCGAGCCGCTGAAGATCTTGGCGCGCATCTGGGAATGGTTCGTCACCGATCGCGACATCTACGGCCACTTGTGGGTGACGCTGCTGGAAACCGTGCTGGCGTTCGTCATCGGCACCGTGGCCGGGCTGGCGGTCGGCATGTGGCTGGCGCTGGCGCCGGTGGCTGCCGCCATCCTCGATCCGTACATCAAGGCGGCCAATTCGATGCCGCGGGTGATCCTGGCGCCCATTTTCGCGGTGTGGTTCGGGCTGGGCATCGCGTCCAAGGTGGCGCTCGGCTTCACGCTGGTGTTCTTCATCGTCTTCTTCAACGTCTACCAGGGCGTCAAGGAAGTCAGCCCGACCGTGCTGGCCAATGCGCGGATGCTCGGTGCCAGCCAGCGGCAGCTGCTGCGCCACGTCTACCTGCCGAGCGCGATGAGCTGGGTGTTCTCGTCGCTGCACACCTCGGTGGGCCTGGCCTTCGTCGGCGCGGTGGTGGGCGAGTACCTCGGCTCGGCGCGCGGCGTGGGCTACCTGATCCTGCAGGCCGAGGGCACGTTCGACATCAACACCGTGATGGCCGGCATCCTGGTGTTGACCGCGTTCGCCCTGGTACTGGATGGGGCGGTGGGCTTGGCCGAGCGGCGCCTGATGAAGTGGCAGCCGAAGTCCGGCGAGACGGAGAAGCTGTAGCCGGCCAGCCCCGGGCGGCACCGCACGCCGGGCCGTCGGCGACTCGCCGTTAGGAGACGGCGGAATCATGGGGTCTCAGCCGCCCAGCTTGGGGCTTTCGCCGGCGCCCGGCGTCGGTAGCATGCGGCAACTCCCCCGCCATGCGCCTGCAACGATGACCACCCCGTCCGCCCCGCCGACCACCACGGCCGACTGGGCCGCCTCCGAGAACGGCGCGCCGGCCGCCACGCCGTTCTGGCAGCGGGTTCCCAAGTTCTTCCAGCTGCCGCTCGACCGCGCGGTGGCCACGCGCATCCTGATGATGTCGGCTGCGGCCGTCCTGTCGCCGCTGGCACTGCTGCTCGGCTTCTTCGGCTTTCTGCTGATGATGGTGGTGCTGTTCTGCGTGGTGGTGATCGGCGCCAAGTTCGGTTTCACCATCATCGAGCGCTCGGCGCAGGGATTCCTGCGGCCATCGGACTACCCGCAGGTCGAGGTCGAGTCGAGCTGGGCGCGGCCGTTCAAGTACGTCGCCATCAACATCGTGTTCGTGCTGGTGCTGGTGGCGGTGGTGATCGTCACCACCAGCGAGGCGCTGGCCTGGGTGGCGTGGGTGATCCTGTTCGGCATCGCCATGCCGGCCGCGGTCATGCGGCTGGTGATGACCGGCAGCCTGCGCCGTGCCATCAGCCCGGGCGGCATCGTCGAGGTGATCGCGCGCATCGGCAAGCCGTACATCGCGCTGTGCGTGTTCGTGTTCTTCGCCGACCTGTGCCGCACCTACGGCACCGGCCTGATTGCCGGCGCCGGCGGCATCGGCACCGCGATGACGGCGGCCGCCGGTGGCGCCAAGGCCTCTCTCGGCGCGGGCGTGTTCGTGCTGATGTTCCTGATCGTGGCCGGCTTCTGGTACTTCACGTACATGATCTGCGCGCTGATCGGCTACGCGATGTACCAGTACGCCGAAGCGCTGGAGATCACCGTGATCGGTCCGGGCGAGACGCGCGGCCCGGCCACGCGCCGGGTCGATGTCAAGGCGCGCTCGCGCGATGCGATGGTCGCCAAGATGGTCGCCTCGGGCGACGTGCGCGAGGCGATCGAGGTGATCAACGACGACCTGCGCGAGCGTCCGCACGACCTGTCGCTGCACGCGCGCCTGCACAAGCTGCTGCTGGCCGAGGGCTACCGGCCGCGCATCGAGGATCACACCGAGAAGTACCTGAACCTGCTGATGAAGACCGACAACGCGCGCGAGGCGCTGCCGCTGGTCGAGGAGGCGCTCGGCCGCGACGCCGCCTGGACCCCGCGCACCGTCGAGCACGTGGTGCCGCTGGCGCGCGCGGCGATGGCCGCCAGCAAGGCGCACCTGGCTGCGCAGCTGATCAAGGGATTCGACAAGAAGCACCGGATGCATCCGGACATCCCGGCCGTCTACCTGATCGGCGCCCAGCTGATGCTGCAGCAGGGTGGGCCGGCGACCGCGCAGGCACGGCTGATTCTCGAGCACCTGGTGCAGAAGTACCCGGGCGATCCGGCCGCTGCCGAAGGCAAGCGCACGCTCGACCGGCTCGACCGGCTCGCCGCGCCACCGACGATTCCGCGCTAGCGGCGCGCGCCCCCGGCACGCGCCACGGTGCCGTCGGTCTGCGGCTGGGCTGTCCGCGCCCGAGCGCATCCCGGTCGTTGCCCGCTTGGCACGCTTGCGGCCGCAAGCCCGGCCCGGCTCGGCGCGCCTCAGCGACTCAGATCGATGTAGATGGTGTCCGGCCCGCGCATCTCGGCGCGGCGCGTGGTGGCGCGGATCGTGGGCGGTGGCTCGGCTTGCGGCGCCAGGCCGCCGATTTCGGTCGGCTTGGGGAAGTAGCGCGCGAGGCGCTCCTGGATGCCCGCTGCCTGCTGCTTCAGGCCGTAGCGGCTGTAGGCCGTGTACAGACCCAGCAGGCAGTCGGCCGTCTGCCGCCCGTACAGCGTGCGCAGATTGAAGTCTTCGAGGATGCGGTCCAGCACGCGCAGCGCCGCCGCGTCCTCGCGTGTGCTCACGAGCCGGCGCGCCAGGCGCAGCTGTTCGTCGACCGGCAGGTCCTGCAACAGCTGCGGCTGGCTCATCTGCAGGTACGTCTTGCGCAATTCGGCCAGGCCGCCCTTGCCGCGAAACCACAGCACGCGCAGCATCGCGTCGTGCAAGGCTTCGCCGTGGCGCGCCAGCAGCGACACGTTGAAGTACGCCGCCAGGTAGGCCGCGTTGTCCGGATTCATCTCCACCAGGTCGCGATACAGTCGCGCCGCGCGCCGCGTATCGAGGCGCGCCGCCGCCTCCTGCGCCTGACGCAGCAGCGACGAGTGCTGCGCCGCCTTGCGCTCGCCCTCGAACTCGGCATCGACCTGGCGCTCGATCCGCTGCGCGTGCATCAGCCGCAGCAGCCACGCGTACAGCGCACCGACGCCGAGACCGGCCAAATGGGCGAAATAGGCCACACGCGACTGGCCGCCGCTGGCCATCCACTGGAACACCTCGTTCGCGACCCAGACCGGCAGCAACGCCAGCGCCGGCACGCGCGCGGTGTCGAAGTACACCAGCACCCAGTAGAACACCCGCACCTTGCGCGTGCCGTACAGCACCGCGACCATTGCCATCGCGCCGGCGATCGCGCCTGAGGCACCGAGCAGGGTGCCACCGGTGAGCGCGATCTGCGCCGCGCCCGCCGCCGCGCCGCTCAGCAGGTATCCGAGCAGGAAGCGCCAGCGCCCGACCGCAGCCTCCACGAAGGGGCCCGCCACCAGCAACACGATCATGTTGCCGATGAGGTGCCCGAGATCGTCGTGCAGGAACTGGTGCGTCACCAATTGCCACCAGGCCCCACCGGGCTGCGCTGCGTAGCGCGTGGTGAACACGCGCGCGAGGATCGCCTCGACTTCGGCGCGGTCGGCGCGCCAGCGCGCATATTGCGGATCGCTCGCGGTGACGATGCGGCCCGCCTTCAACGCTTCCTGGAAGCGCGCGTCCGATTGCAGCAGTTGCAGCGAAAGCACCGGGCGCTGGTCGAGCAGGGCCAGCCGACGCTGCGCTTCCGCGTCGGTCTGCGCCTGCAGCCAGGCGCGGTAGCGCGGCAGTTCGATCTGCGGCAGCTCCGAGCGGCTGTAGGTCTGCAGCGCCTGCTGGTAGATCGCGTCGTCGCGTCCTTGCAGCCCGAAGAACACCAGTACGCACAGGCCGATCAGCGCCAACGTGACGGCCGGCAGCTTGGCCAGCGAGAACTGCGTCTGGTAGGGCAGGAACAGCATCGGAAGTCCGCGTCCTGCGCGCTCAGGCCGCGCGTGGCGCCTGCGCTCGCAGCGTTGCCAGTTGCGTCTCGAGCCGGACGGTGTCCGCCGCGAACAGGCGGATGCCTTCGGCCAGCTTGTCGGTGGCCATCGCATCATCGTTCAGCTGCGCGCGGAACTGTGGTTCCGACAGTCGCCGGCGCGGCTGCGGGGCCACCGTCGCCGGCAAGGCGCGTGCGATCGTGCCCTCGGTGGCGGCCAGCTGGTCGAGCAGTTCCGGGCTGATGGTCAGCAGGTCGCAGCCGACCAGCGCGGTGATCTGCCCGAGGTTGCGAAAACTCGCGCCCATGATCTCGGTCGCATAGCCGCCGCCCTTGAGCCGCGCATGGATGGCACGCACCGATTGCACGCCGGGATCGGCGTCGCCGGCGTGCGCGGCCTCGTTCCATTGCGCGCCGGCCTGGCGCTTGAACCAATCGTAGATGCGGCCGACGAACGGCGAGATCAGGGTGGCGCCGGCATCGGCGCAGGCCTGCGCCTGGGCGCCGGCGAACAGCAGCGTCATGTTGCAGTGGGTGCCCTCGCGCTCCAGCACCTCGGCCGCGCGGATGCCCTCCCAGGTCGAGGCAATCTTGATCAGCACGCGCCGCCGATCGACCCCGCGCGCCGCGTAAAGCGCGGTGATGCGGCGTGCCTTCTCCAGCGTGGCGCGGGTGTCGAACGACAGCCGCGCGTCGACTTCGGTCGACACGCGGCCGTCGATCAACTGCAGGATCTCGGTGCCGAAGGCCACCAGCACGTGGTCAAGTGAGTCCGCGTTCGAGATCGGGCCGGCGGCGCGCAGCGCGGCGGCGATCAGCGGCGCGTACTGCGGCTTCTGCGCGGCTTTCAGGATCAGCGACGGATTGGTGGTCGCGTCGCGCGGCCGCAGCCGTGCGATGGCGGCGAGGTCGCCGGTGTCGGCCACGATGGTCGTGTATTGGCGCAGGGCGTCGAGCAGGGAGGCCATCGGCGGCGTTGCAGGGACGGGTTTGCGAGCGCCGCGCGCACCCCGGCGTGGCGAAGGCGCCACGGGCTCCGGCAGCACGCGCTGCGTGGCTGGCGCAGTCGCTGCCAGCCAAGGTAGGCCGCGTCGCGCGGCTATACTTGCGAAGTTTACTCATTGCCCCTGCGTGGCCGAGCCGCAGCCGACTCGCGCGCCCATCCACGCACCGCTCGCCCGCCGCCGTCGATCCGCGACGGCATCGCCGTCCGGGTGGATTTCTGCATCGGCTGCGGCCGATGCGGTCCGGCAGCGCAGCGACCCAAAGGAGTCAAGGTTGTCGTCCCTGATCGTCGACGCCCGTCCGACCGCGATCCTCGCGCTATCCGACGGGACGATCCTTCGCGGCCGCTCGATCGGCGCGCCCGGTCATTGCGTCGGTGAAGTGGTGTTCAACACCGCGCTCACCGGCTACCAGGAAATCCTGACCGACCCGAGCTACTGCCGCCAGATCGTCACGCTGACCTATCCGCACATCGGCAACACCGGTGCCAACGCCGAAGACGTCGAATCGGACAAGGTGCATGCGGCCGGCCTGATCGTGCGCGACCTTCCGCAGGCGCACTCGAACTTCCGCGCGCAGATGTCGCTCACCGAGTACCTGCAGCGCGAGAACTGCGTGGCGATCGCCGACGTCGACACGCGCAAGCTGACGCGCATCCTGCGCGACGGCGGCGCGCAGGCCGGCGCGATCGTCGTCGGCGCGCACGACGACCAGACTGCCAAGCGCGCACTGGCGCTGGCGCAGGGGTTCCCGGGCATGGCCGGGCTCGACCTGGCGCAGGTGGTATCGGCCGGCCAGCCCTACGAGTGGACCGAGACCGAGTGGGAACTCGGCACCGGCTACGGCAAGCTGGCCGACGCGCGGTTCAACGTCGTCGCCTACGACTTCGGCGTCAAGCGCAACATTCTGCGCATGCTGGCGGCACGCGGCTGCCGCGTGACGGTGGTGCCGGCCAAGACGCCGGCCACCGAAGTCATGAAACTGAAGCCCGACGGCGTGTTCCTCTCGAACGGCCCGGGTGACCCCGAGCCGTGCGACTACGCGATCGACGCGGCACGCCAAGTGATCGAGCAGGGCGTACCGACCTTCGGCATCTGCCTCGGCCACCAGATCATGGGCCTGGCCGCCGGCGGCAAGACGCTGAAGATGAAGTTCGGCCATCACGGCGCCAACCATCCGGTGCAGGATCTCGATGACGGCCGGGTGCTGATCACCTCGCAGAACCACGGCTTCGCAGTCGACCCGGCTACGCTGCCCGCGCGCTGCCAGGTCACCCACGTGTCGCTGTTCGACCGCTCGCTGCAAGGCTTTCGCTACACCGACCGGCCGGCGTTCTGCTTCCAGGGGCATCCGGAAGCGAGCCCGGGACCGCACGACATCGCGTACCTGTTCGATCGCTTCGTCCGGCTGATGGAGGAGCGCCGATGAGCGTTGCGGTGGTGCGTGGCACGCTGGCCGAGGCGCGCGGCGCGCTCGATGCCCTGCTTGCCAACGAAGCAATGCTGGCGGAGATCGCGCGCGCGGGTGAACTGCTGGCCCAGACCTTTGCCGCCGGCGGCAAGGTCTACTCCTGCGGCAACGGCGGCTCGATGTGCGACGCGATGCACTTTGCCGAGGAACTGACCGGCCGCTACCGCGACGACCGGCCCGGCTATGCCGCGACCGCGATCAGCGATGCGAGCCACCTGTCCTGTGTCGGCAACGACTATGGCTACGAGCAGGTGTTCGCGCGCTACGTGGCGGCGCACGGCCGCGTGGGTGACGTGCTGCTGGCGATCACCACCAGCGGCACCAGCAAGAACGTGGTCGCAGCGGCCAGGAAGGCACGCGAACTGGGCGTCAAGGTGATCGCGCTGACCGGCAAGGCGGACACGCCGATCGCCGCGCTGGCCGACATCGCGATCGTCACGCCCGGCGGCCGCTATGCCGACCGCGTGCAGGAACTGCACATCAAGGTGATTCACATCCTGATCGAACTGGTGGAGCGGAAACTCGCGCCCGAGAACTACAAGTAACGATTGACGCGCGCCGTTGCGCGCCATGGCGACCGCTGGCCGACCGATGAGGTTTGGGCAGCAAGCATCGTCATCGCCGCCGACTGGTGGCCTCACCCATCATCGAGCACCTCGAATGCCGAAGCGCGCAGACCTCAAGAGCATCCTGATCATCGGCGCCGGCCCGATCGTCATCGGCCAGGCCTGCGAGTTCGATTACTCCGGTGCGCAGGCTTGCAAGGCGCTCAAGGAGGAGGGCTTCAAGGTCATCCTCGTCAACAGCAACCCGGCGACGATCATGACCGACCCGGGCACGGCGGACGTCACCTACATCGAGCCGATCACCTGGCAGGTGGTCGAGCGCGTGATTGCCAAGGAGCGGCCGGACGCGATCCTTCCCACGATGGGCGGGCAGACCGCGCTCAACTGCGCGATGGATCTGTACAAGCACGGCGTGCTGAACAAGTACAACGTGAAGCTGATCGGGGCGTCGCCGGAGGCGATCGAAAAGGCCGAGGATCGCCTGAAGTTCAAGGAGGCGATGACCCGCATCGGGCTTGGCTCGGCGCGCTCGGGCATCGCGCACTCGCTGGCCGAGGCGCTCGCGGTGCAGGAGCAGCTCGGCTTTCCGGCCGTGATCCGGCCGAGCTTCACGCTCGGCGGCACCGGCGGCGGCATCGCCTACAACATGGAGGAGTTCGTCACCATCTGCACGCGCGGGCTGGACCTGTCGCCGACGCACGAACTGCTGATCGAGGAGTCGCTGATCGGCTGGAAGGAGTACGAGATGGAGGTGGTCCGCGACCGCGCGGACAACTGCATCATCGTGTGCTCGATCGAGAACCTCGATCCGATGGGCATCCACACCGGCGACTCGATCACGGTGGCGCCGGCGCAGACGCTGACCGACAAGGAATACCAGATCATGCGCAACGCGAGCATCGCGATCCTGCGCGAGATCGGCGTGGATACCGGCGGCTCGAACGTGCAGTTCTCGATCAATCCGCGTGACGGCCGCATGATCGTGATCGAGATGAACCCGCGCGTGTCGCGGTCGTCGGCGCTGGCGTCCAAGGCCACGGGCTTTCCGATCGCCAAGGTCGCGGCCAAGCTGGCGGTGGGCTACACGCTCGATGAACTGCGCAACGACATCACGGGCGGAGCCACGCCGGCCAGCTTCGAGCCGAGCATCGACTACGTCGTCACCAAGATCCCGCGCTTTGCGTTCGAGAAGTTTCCGCAGGCCGACAACCATCTCACCACGCAGATGAAGAGCGTGGGCGAGGTGATGGCGATCGGCCGCACCTTCCAGGAGTCGTTCCAAAAGGCGCTGCGTGGGCTGGAAGTGGGCGTCGACGGCTTGGACGA
>JAXHLD010000021.1:0-76946 GCA_034522655.1 Burkholderiaceae bacterium | reverse complement strand
TGGCGGCCCTGACGGCGAAGATCCGCGCGCGTTGCGCGAGCCGGCGCTGCTGATCGCGGTGGACCACGAGGGCGGGCGGGTGCAGCGTTTCCGGGAGCGGCCGTTCACCCGGCTGCCGGCCATGGCTGAACTCGGTGCGCTGTGGGAGCGCGATGTGCTGCAAGCCTGCCGGGTGGCCACCTCGGTGGGCTTTGTGCTGGCGGCCGAGTTGCGCGCGTTCGGCGTCGACCTGAGCTTTACGCCCGTGCTGGATCTGGAATGGGGCCGCAGCGGTGTGATCGGCAATCGCGCCTTCGCCCGCGACCCGCGCAATGTCGCCATGCTCGCCGATCGCCCTGTGCCACGGCCTGCAACTGGCGGGCATGGCCAACTGCGGCAAGCACTTCCAGGGTCACGGCTGGGCCGAAGCCGACTCGCACACGGCGATCCCGGTCGACGACCGGGCGCTTGACGACATCCTGGCCGATGACGCAGCGCCCTATGGCTGGCTTGGCGTGTCGCTGGCCAGCGTGATGCCGGCGCACGTGATCTATCCGCAGGTCGACGCCCTACCGGCCGGCTTCTCACCGGGCTGGATCGGCGAGATCCTGCGCGGCCGACTCGGCTTTCTTCGCGCCGTGTTCAGTGACGACCTGTCGATGGAAGGGGCACGCGTGTGCGGCACGGCCGCCGAGAGCGCGCAGGCCGCGATCGATGCCGGCTGCGACTTCGTCATCGTCTGCAACGCCGAGGCGGCCGATTCGATCCTCGCTTCTCTGGTCTGGCAGTCCTCAGCCGCGTTCGAGGAGCAGCTGGCGCGGCTGCGGCCGCCGGCCCCGGCCCTGCCGATCGAAGCGCTCACGGCCACCGCGATGTATCGCAGCGCGCGGGCCGACCCAACCGCGCTGTCGGCCGCGCCGCCGACCGCCTACATGAAGATTCCACGATGGCGCCCGCCGGTGCTGCGGACGATGCGTCGCCCGCTGTGTTCGATCCGGAAGCCGGTGCTGGATGGGCTGCCCCTGGCCTGCCGGGCGTGTACCGGATGCTGGACGCGGGCGGCGAGGCGCTCTACGTCGGCAAGGCGCGCGACCTGAAGAAGCGCGTTTCGTCCTACTTCAACAAGGGCGTGGGACCGCGCATCGGCGCACATGGTGGCCCAGGTGGCCGCAATCGAGGTGACCGTGGCACGCTCCGAAAGCGAAGCGCTGCTGCTAGAGAACAACCTGATCAAGAGCCTCGCGCCGCGCTACAACATCCTGTTCCGCGACGACAAGTCCTATCCGTACCTGATGCGTCTCGGGCGCACGCGTTTCCGCGCAGCTGGGTTTCCATCGCGGCGCGAAAGAGCGCCAGAACCGCCATTTCGGGCCGTTCCCGCATGCGCACGCGGTGCGCGAGAGCATCCAGCTGCTGCAGCGCGTGTTTCGCCTGCGCACCTGCGAGGACTCGGTATTCCAGAACCGCTCGCGGCCCTGCCTGCTGCACCAGATCCGGCGCTGCACGCGCGCCGTGCATCGGCCTGATCTCCGCCGAGGCGAGCTATGCCGCAGGACGTGCGCAGCGCGCGATCTGTTCCTGCGAGGGCCAGAAGGACGACGTGATCGGCCGAGCTGGAGGCGCAGCATGGACGCGCTGCGTCCGCCGCGCTGGAGCTCGAGGAGGCGGCGCGGCTGCGCGACCAGATGCGCGGCGCTTCGCGCGCGCAGCTGCAGGCGGCAGCAGGTCGAGTCCGAGCGGCGCGGGCGTCGATGCCGACGTGGTGGCCGGCGTGCAGGGGGCGGGCCTGACTGCGTGAACCTGGCCATGATCCGCGGCGGCCGCCATCGTCGGCGACCGCACGCTTCTTCCCGCAGCAACGCCGACGAGGCGCGACGCCGGCCGAGATGCACGCAGGCCTTCCTCGACCAGCACTACGTCGAGCAACCGCCGCCGCCGGCTGGTGGTCGATCTCGATCGCCGCGGCCGCCTGGCAGGCGCTGTCGGCGAGCGCGGCCAGAGGTGGAGATAGTCGGCAGACGGCGGAGGAGCGACGGCGCTGGCTCGAGGATGGCGGAGCAACGCGCAGCTCGCGCTGGCGCGGCACGGAGAAGCCGACGCAGGAAGGCCCGCATCGTCGGCGCTGCGCGACACGCGCGCTCGGGCCTGCGCGGACGACCGGCGCGCAGCGCATCGAGTGCTTCGACATCAGCCACACGATGGGGGAGGCCGCGGTCGCCTCCTGCGTGGTATATCGACAGGCATGCGATGCAGAAGGCGGAGTACCGCCGCTCAACATGCGCGAGCCGACGCCGGGCGACGACTACGCGGCGATGCGCCAGGCGCTGACGCGGCGCTACGAGCGCGTGCTGGCCGACGAGGGCAAGGTGCCGGACCTGATCCTGATCGACGGCGGGCGCGGCCAGCTGAACGCGGCGCGCGCCGCGCTCGCCGAGCTGGGCATGAACGACGTCATGGTGGTCGGCGTCGCCAAGGGGCCCGAGCGCAAGGCGGGCATGGAAGAGCTGGTGCTCTGACAGCCGGGCAGGCGCTCAGCTCCGCCGCAGACATGCGGCCTGCACCTGTCAGCAGATCCGCGACGAGGCGCACCGCTTCGCGATCGTGGGCCATCGCGCGCGGCGCGGCAAGGCGCGCACGACATCGTCGCTACGGAGATCCCGGGGGTCGGGGCCAAGCGCGGAGAGCCTCTGGCGCCATTCGGGGCCTGCAGGGGATCCACCGCCGGGGGCGAACGGCGAGGGCGTTTCGCGAGCGGCCGAGCCGCAGCCAGCCGCGCGGTGTGCGGCCGAAGAAAGGAAATCTACCGGACCCGCATGCCATTGACACGCGTGCCTGCTTGGACCTCGCTGCCAACCTTGTCACGCTGCTGACCTGGGCGCGGATCGCTGCTGATTCCGCTGGTCGTGGGCGGTCTTCTACCTGCCCGACGCGTGGCTCGCAGGACGAGGGCAAGAACGTCGACCGCCACGGCGATCTTCGTCGTCGCCGCGATCACCGACTGGCTGGACGGCTAGCTCGCGCGCAAACTCGACCAGATGTCGGCCGTTCGGGGCGTTCTTCGACCCGGTGGCCGACAAGCTGGTGGTGGTCGGGGCGCTGATCGTGCTGCTCTACGCTGAACCGGGTGGATATGCGTGGTCGCGCTCATCATCATCGGGCGCGAAATCGCCGTCTCGGCGCTGCGGGAATGGATGGCGCAGCTGGGCGCCTCGGCGAAGAGCGTGCGGTCGCCTTGCATCGGCAAGCTGAAGACCGTGCATGCAGATGGTGGCGATCCCAGCTGCTGCTCTTCGAGGATACGCTGTTCGGCTGATCGTCGATTGCCATGCGCTCGGGCACCTCTGATCTATGTGCCGCCGCTGCTGACCGTGTTCTCGATGCTCTACTACCTGCGGCGGCAAGGCCGCTGCCCCGTGATAACCGCGGGCGCACGACATAGGATGTCTAGGCGCCGGTATAATTCGCCTCCGGTTTCCGCGGGAGTAGCTCAGTTGGTAGAGCGCAACCTTGCCAAGGTTGAGGTCGCGGGTTCGAGCCTCGTCTCCCGCTCCAGGATTTAAGGGAAGACCCGGCGGGCTTCCCCTTGCTTCGGGGCAGACTTCAGCTAATGTGCCGGGGTCGCCGACGGTTTCGGCGGGGTGGCAGAGTGGCCATGCAGCGGACTGCAAATCCGTGTACGCCGGTTCGATTCCGACCCCCGCCTCCAATTCAAGAGTGCGTCGAGTGGATGCTTGGCTGAGCGGCGCAAGCGCGCCAGCCACGATGGTCGGGTGCGCCGGGCTGCGGATGGCTCCTCTGCCGGCACGACGACAGCCGCACCGTGCCGCGGTGGTGAAATCGGTAGACACAGCGGACTTAAAATCCGCCGCACGCGAGAGCGAGCGTGCCGGTTCGAGTCCGGCCCGCGGCACCAAGCAGATCAGATGGCATTGAAGGTCTTCAACCTGCGCTGTGCCCAGGACCACTCGTTCGAGGGCTGGTTCGCCTCGGCCGATGACTTCGACGATCAGCAGGCGAGACAGCTGATCAGCTGCCCGATCTGCAACACCACCGAGGTCGTCAAGGCCCCATCGGCGCCGTACATCGGAACGGGTGCGAGCGAACCCTCGACCGCGGTTTCAGTCAGGCAGCCGGCCGCGATGCCCACGTCGGCGCAGTTGCAAGCGATGTTCGTGAAAATGGCGCGCGAGATCGCTGCCAATACAGAAGATGTCGGCGAGCGCTTTGCCGAGGAAGCGCGGCGCATCCACTACGACGAGGCGCCCGAGCGCGGCATCCGCGGCCTGGCCTCGAAGGACGAAGCGCAGGCGCTCGAGGAGGAGGGCATCAGCGTCATGCCACTGCCCTTCGGCCACCTGCTGAAGGATCCCCTGCAGTAAGCAAGTTTGGTCGTGCGTTGCCGCCGCGCGGCGCAGCCTGCGCCTCAGCGTTTCTCGTACTGCGCCTTGCCGAACAGGTTTTCCTTGTCCTTGTCCGACATCTGCGGCTTGCGACGGTCGGCCAGCACCTTGACTGCGCGCTGCACCGCCGGGCGCGCATCGATCGCGTCGAACCAGCGCTTGACGTTCGGATAGTCCGCGAGATCGATCCCCTGGTTCGCGTGCGGGCGCGTCCACGGGAAGATCGCCATGTCGGCGATCGTGTACTCGGCGCCGGCGAAGTAGGGCGCCTCGTCCAGCCGCCGGTCCATTACGCCGTACAGCCGCTTGGCCTCGTTGGTGTAGCGGGTCACCGCGTACTCGATCTTCTCCGGCGCGTAGATGCGGAAGTGATGTGCCTGGCCGAGCATGGGGCCTGCACCGCCCATCTGGAACATCAGCCATTGCAGCGCGACGTACTTGCCGCGTACATCCTGCGGCAGGAACTTGCCGGTCTTGCCGGCCAGATACAGCAGGATCGCGCCGGACTCGAACACTGGCATCGGCTGGCCGTCCGGACCCTCGGGATCGACGATCGCCGGCATCTTGTTGTTGGGGCTGATCTTCAGGAACTCCGGCTTGAACTGGTCGCCCGCGCCGATGTCGATCGGATGGACGTTGTAGGGCAGTCCACATTCCTCCAGCATGATGTGGACCTTGTGGCCGTTGGGGGTGGGCCAGCTGTAGAGCTCGATCGGTTTCACTTGAGCGCTCCTTCCTTCGGGTTCACTTGCCAGGCAGCGGCACGTGCTTGGCGATCTCGATCTTGGCGATCGCGTTGCGGTGGACTTCGTCGGGGCCGTCGGCCAGGCGCAACGTGCGGGCCAGCGTGTAGGCATAGGCCAGCGGAAAGTCGTCGCACATGCCGGCGCCGCCGTGGGCCTGGATCGCCCAGTCGAGCACGGTGCAGGCCACGTTCGGCGCAGCCACCTTGATCATCGCGATCTCGGCCTTCGCGGCCTTGTTGCCGACCGTGTCCATCATGAAGGCGGCTTTGAGCGTCAGCAGCCGCGCCTGGTCGATCAGGCAGCGCGCCTCGGCGATGCGCTCCTGCCACACGGTCTGCTTCGCCACCGGGCCGCCGAATGCAACCCGGCTTGCCAGCCGCTTGCACATCAACGCCAGCGCGCGTTCGGCCAGGCCGATGCAGCGCATGCAGTGGTGAATGCGGCCCGGGCCGAGGCGGCCCTGGGCGATCTCGAAGCCGCGTCCCTCGCCGAGCAGGATGTTCTCGGCCGGCACGCGCACATCGGCAAAGTCCACTTCCATGTGACCGTGCGGCGCGTCGTCGTAGCCGAATACGTTCAGCGGCCGCAGCACCTTGACGCCCGGGGTCGCGGCCGGCACCAGGATCATCGACTGCTGGGCGTGCTTGGGCGCCGCCGGATCGGTCTTGCCCATCACGATGTAGATCGAGCAGCGCGGGTCGCCGGCGCCCGAGGTCCACCACTTGCGGCCGTTGATCACGTACATGTCGCCGGCGCGGCGGATTTCCGTCTGGATGTTGGTCGCATCGCTGGAGGCGACCGCCGGCTCGGTCATCGCAAAGGCCGAGCGGATCTCGCCGGCGAGCAGCGGCTCCAGCCACTGCGTCTTCTGCGCCGGGGTGCCGTAGCGCTCCAGCGTTTCCATGTTGCCGGTGTCGGGCGCGTTGCAGTTGAACACCTCGCTCGCCCAGGGCACGCGGCCCATCAGCTCGGCCAGTGGGGCGTACTCGATGTTCTTCAGCCCGGCGCCATATGCGGAGTCCGGCAGGAACAGGTTCCACAGCCCGGCGGCGCGCGCCTTCGGCTTGAGTTCCTCGATCACGCGGGTCGGTGTCCAGCGCGCGCCCCGGCGCGTGTTCTCCTCGACCTCCGCGACGTAGCGGCCTTCCTGCGGATACACGTGCTCCTGCATGAAGGCATCGACGCGCCGCTGCAGGTCTTGCACCTTGGGCGAATAGGCGAAGTCCATCGTCGGTCTCTCTGGTGATCTCCCTGCGGGTCAGGATAGCGCAGCGCTCTCGCAGCCCCGGCGCACGGGTACGCGGGTAAATTGGCAGGCTAGGGAAAGGAGGGCTGACGACATGAAGGCCGTTCACTGCATCGAATGGGGAGGCCCCGACAAGCTGTTGCTGGCCGACGTGCCGCTGCCGGAACCGGGGTCGGGCGAAGTCCGGGTCAAGGTGGTCGCCGCCGGCGTCAACTTTCCGGATGCGCTGATCATCCAGCGCAAGTACCAGGTGCAACCGCCGTTGCCGTTCATCCCGGGCACCGAGGTGGCCGGAACGGTCGATGCGATCGGCGCGGGTGTACAGCAGGTGCGGCGGGGCGATCGCGTGGTCGCGTTCGTGGGACTGGGCGGCTTTGCCGAGTACGTCTGCGCGCCCGCATCGCAGGTCGCCGTGCTGCCGGATGGCGTCTCGTTCGAGGTGGCGGCGGCGTTCACGCTGACCTACGCCACCTCGCATCACGCGCTGATCGACCGCGCACAGTTGAAGAGCAGGGAGACGCTGCTGGTGCTGGGTGCCGGCGGTGGCGTCGGCCTGGCGGCGGTGCAGATCGCCAAGGTGATCGGGGCGCGTGTGCTGGCCGCCGCCTCCACCGACGAGAAGCTCGCCGCGGCCCATGCCTCGGGTGCCGATGTGCTGATCAATTACTCGCGGCTCGAACTGCGCGAGGCGGTCAAGACGCTGACGGATGGCAAAGGGGTCGACGTGATCTACGACCCGGTCGGCGGCGCGTATACCGAACCGGCATTGCGTTCGATCGCCTGGCGCGGGCGCCTGCTGGTGGTGGGCTTTGCCAATGGCGAGATCCCGCAGATCCCCGCCAACCTGCTGCTGGTCAAAGGGGCCTCGGCGGTCGGCGTGTTCTGGGGCGAGTTCGCCAAGCGTGAGCCGGCCGCCAATCAGATGCTGATGGCGTCCTTGTTCGGCTGGCTGGCGCAAGGCAAGCTCAAGCCGCAGGTCATGCAGACGTTCGCTCTGGCCGATGCGCCCAAGGCGCTGGAGGCGCTGCTGGCGCGGCGCGTGATCGGCAAGCTGGTGATCCGACCTTGACCGGTGGCCTGCGCGCGACACCGATTGAATCGGCGCGCGATTGCTGAGACCATCCGCGCGCGCCACCGTCGTGTTCCCGGCGCGTTCGACTGAAAGGACAGGCCATGGCCAAATCTCAAGACCAGAAGAAAGAAGGAAAGAAGCCGGCGCAGAAGACCGCGAAGGAAAAGAAAGCCGCGAAGCTCGAGAAGAAGAAGGGCAAGTAGGCCATTCATCGGCGGTGTCCGCGAGCCCAAGCGGCTCGCGCACCCGCTGCACCGCCGGGCCCTGGCGTGCGCGCCGCGAGCAGAGCGCATGGCGCGGTGACTGCCCCGCTGCCCGCGTGCGGCGAATCGAGCGTCGCGAAGGAGCAGATGGGCTCGCTTTCGCGGCAGTGGCCATGCCGCGGCACTCGCCTCCGCGCCGTCGAGATCCGCGACAGGCTGTCGCCCGCTAAGCGCGCTGCGCAAACTGCCAGCCCAAGTCGGCCAGCGCCTTGACGTTGTTCCCGGTCTGCAGTGCGTTGTCGCTGGAGGCGATGCCTTCGGTGGCGCGCTTGTAGACGCCCTGCAGGATCGCGGCGATGCGGAACAGGTTGTAGGCCAGATAGAAATTCCAATGCCCGATCGGCCCGCCTCCGGTCCGCTCGCAGTAGCGGCGGATGTAGTCCGCCTCGCTGGGGATGCCGAGCGCGGCCAGGTCGAGCCCGGCCATGCCACGGAACCCGCCGGGCGGGATGTGCCACGCCATGCAGTGGTAGCTGAGGTCCGCCAGCGGGTGGCCCAGCGTCGACAGTTCCCAGTCCAGGACCGCGATAATCCGGGCCTCGGTTGGATGGAAGATCAGGTTGTCGATCCGATAGTCGCCGTGCACCACTACGGTCTCGTCGCCCGCCGGGACATGGGCCGGCAGCCATTCGATCAGGCGGTTCATCGCCTCGATCACGCTGGTCGCGCTCGCCTGGTATTGCCTGCTCCAGCGGCCGATCTGGCGTGCAAAGTAGTTGCCGGCCTTGCCGTAGTCGGCCAGGCCCGCCCGCTGCACATCGACGGCGTGCAGCGCGGCCAGTACGCGGTTCATCTCGTCGTAGATCGCGCCGCGTGCAGCCGGCTGCAGGTCAGGCAGCGTCGGATCCCAGAAGATCCGGCCGTCGACATGCGCCATCACGAAGAACGCGCGGCCGATCACCGACTCGTCGTCGACCAGCAACTGCATCTCGGGCACCGGCACGCCGTGCGCGCCGAGCGCCTGCATCACGCGGTACTCGCGCCCGATGGCGTGGGCCGACGGCAGCAGCTTCGCCACCGGGCCGGGCTTGCTGCGCATCACGTAGCGCCGGGTCGGCGTGCTCAGCAGGTAGGTCGGGTTCGACTGGCCGCCCTGGAACTGCCGAACCTCCAGCGGGCCGGCGAATCCCGGCAGGTGCTGCGCAAGATGCGCAGCGAGGCGCGCCTCGTCGAAGCGATGTCGTTCTGTGACGACGGCGGCATTGGACATGCGTGCTCCCCTCGAGACGGTGGGCCGGGCGGCCGTTCCTAAGCGTCGCCGCCCGACGGACGCAGCGTCAGGTACTGCATCAGCAACTGCTCCATCGTCGACAGCCGGGTGGCGGTCTGCAGCGTGTCGATCGGGCAGAAGTTGACCACGCGCACCACGCTGGTGGCCGTGCTCGAACCGACATCGATCACGTTCAGGCAGCCCGGATCCTGCGCCAGGCCGCCGAGAAACACGGACTGACCGGTGAGGAACCATGACAGCAGCGCACGGTTCACGCCACCGTGCGCCACCACCAGGGCCGTGTCCCATTCGTCCTGCGCGAGCAGCCGCTGCAGTGCCGGCACGGTCCGCGCCAGCAGTTCGCCGATCGACTCGCCGTTGAGGAACCGCACCTCCGGCGGCACCGGGCCTTCGAAGGCGCCGATGAAGGCCGTCCGCAACTGCGCATCGGGGATCGAAGACAGCCGGCCGCCGCGGATCTCCTGCAGGTCAGGCCAATGCTCGATCGGCGGCTGGGCGCCGGCGGCGTCAAGTACGTGGGTGGCCGTTGCGCGCGTGCGTGCCAAACCGCTGGTGACCGCGCGGTCAATGCGCACGCCGTCAGTGGCCAGGGCGTTACCCATGGCGCGCGCCTGGGCGATGCCGACCGCGGTCAGTGGAACATCTTCAGGACTGGGGTGAGGGCGGCCGGCGGCGTCGAAATACTCGACAGCCCCGTGGCGCATCAACAGGATGCGACGGCGTTCGATCATCGAGCGGCAGTGTAGCGACGCATCCGCCCGCGCCCGCTCCTGTGCCGCTCGTCCGCTTGCCCGGAAATCGTCGCCTGCGCGCCACGAATTCGGCTCGAAAAGCCTGTGGGAAAGGGCCGCCACGGTGGTGTAATCCTGGCCTTGGACCCCGCTTATTTGGTACATCATCGTCCACCGTTTCGAGCCTTGCTGTCCATGCGCGCCCTGTCGTCCCCCCCTGCGCTACCCACCGTGCTGACTGACTCGGCGCGCAGCCTGCCGCCTCTGCGGCGAGTCGTGCTGGTACTGGCGCTGGCCTTCGGCGTCGGCGCCATGCCGGCGCCGGCCCAAGCCATGAGTTTCGGCATTGCACGCTTGAACAGCGCACTGGGCCAGCCGCTCGATCTGCGCATTCCGGTGCAATCGGCCGACCCCAACGATCTCGACGGCCAATGCCTGCGGCTGCTGCCGGCACCGGACAGCGACATCCCGACGTTGAGCATCGGCCGCGTCAGCCTCGAGCGCGACGGCCTGCTCAGTTCGATCCGCGTGCAAAGCCTCGACCCGATCTACGAGCCGGCGCTGCGCGTCGTGCTCGAAGCGGGTTGCCAGCGCCGCATGCAACGCGAGTATGTGCTGCTGGTCGATCCGCCCGCTTTGCGTGCGCCGACTCCGGCGGCGTCTGCGGCGCCAGCGGCTGCGGCCGGGCTCGAACTGGGTGAAGCCGATATCCGCGCGGTCCGCGGACGACCGCTGTTGATCCGGGTGCCGCTGCGCGGGCCCGAGGCGCCGCGCCTGGCGGCCGACTGCGTGCGCACGGTCGGTGATGCCAGCTCGCCGCCGGCGCTCGAGACCGCGCGCGCGCGCCTGGTCGATGGCGGCAGCGCCGCGCCGGTGCTGGAGATCTCCACGCGCGAGGCGCTGTCCGATCGCACGGTGCGCGTGATCGCCGAACTCGGCTGCGAGCGGCCGATCCGGCGCGAATTCGATCTGCTGGTCGAGACGCCGCCGCCGCAGGTTGAGCCGGACGTCGTTCCTGCGACCGCGGCCGCGGCTGCGCCGGTGGCTCGTCCCGCACGCCGCGCCACGCCGCCAGCCACACCGGCCCGGCCACGCCCGCCGGTCGCACCGGTGCCCCCCGCGCCGGTTCCTGCCGTGCCGCCGCCGGTGGCAACTGCGCCGGCCCCGGCGCCGGCACCCGCCACACCGGCCCCGGCCGTCGCCCTGCCGGCAACGACCAAGGATCGCCTGGTCCTGTCCGCGCCGGACGAAACGCCCGCAGCGAACCCCGCGGTCCCTGCACCGGCGGCAACCCCCTCGGATGAATTCGTCCGCAAGCTCGACGAGCTCGCCTCCGAGGTCAAGCGCCTGCGCGTCGAGCTCGACGCAGCCAACCAGCGCAATGCGATGCTCACCGAGAAGCTCGCGCGCGGCGACAGCATCAACCTGGGCTGGGCTGCGGCCGCCGTGGTGTCGCTGCTGTTTGCCGGCATGCTGTGGCTGTCCGGCCGGCGCAACCGGCAGGGACCGGTGCGCAGGCAAGAGTTCGATGCCGAAGGGCCCATGACGCGCATCGTCGGCAAGCGTACGCAGGCGCATCGAGCCACCGAGCCGATGGCTCCCGCGCCCGGCATGGCCGCACCCACCATCGCCGGCGCAGTCGGCGGCACGCTGATGACCGGACCGCTGTCCGACGTGCGCAGCCAGGGTGACGACATCCAGGTCACCGAGATGGGCGACGAGGAAGCGATTCGCGAGCTGTATGCCGACTTCGTCAATAAGCAGGACGTCGCAAGCGGCCGTCCGCGTCAGGCAGCCGCGGCGCGGCGGGCGCGCTCGGCGGACGAGACCACGCACTTCGAGCAGGGCACGCGCTTCGGCGACGACGTGCCGGCCACGCGCATGACCGTGCCGCTGACGACTCAGCTGGCGGTCGACATCGACTTGACGCCCGATGCCACCACGCAGGGGCTGGCGCCGACGCAGACGGCCACGCGCACGCTCGAGTTGAACCTCGAACTCGATCTTCCGAGCAAGCCAACCGCCCCGCCGACCGATCGCAAGGACGGCTGAGCGCGCGCCGGTCGCAGGCCGGCCATCTTGCGTGATCGTGCGCGGCGCCCGGCGAACTATCCGGAAAACCAGTTCAGCACGCCATCGAGCGGCGCGTGGTTCAGCGCCTGGGTGGCTTTCTCGCGCACCACCGGCTTGGCGCGATAGGCCACCGACAGCCCCGCCAGCGCCATCATCTTCAGGTCGTTGGCGCCATCACCGATCGCGATCGCACGATCGGTGGCGCAACCCAGCAGCGCGCAGACATCGCGCACCGCCTGCGCCTTGCCTTCGGCATCGATGATCGTTCCACCGTCCGGCCCGGTGACCGTGCCGGTGAGCCGGCCGTCGGCCACACCGATCTCGTTGGCACGCATGTGGTCGAGCCCCAGGCGCTGCTGCATCTTCTCGGTGAAGAAAGTGAAGCCGCCGGTGACGAGCATTGTCGCCAGGCCCGCCTTCCTGCAGGCAGCGACCAGCGCCTCGGCGCCGGGGTTCAGGCGCAGTTTCTCGTCGAGCACCCGCTGCAGCAGGGCGGCGTCGACACCGGCAAGCAGCGCGACGCGCTGGCGCAGGCTGGCGGCATAGTCCTTGATCTCGCCCCGCATCGCCGCCTCGGTGATCGCAGCGACTTCCTGTCCCTTGCCGGCGAGCGCAGCCACTTCGTCCAGGCTTTCGATGTTGATCAGCGTCGAGTCCATGTCCATTGCCAGCATGCGGAAGTCGGCGAGCTTGAGCGTCGGATCGACGAAGGCGGCGTCGAGTTGCCAGTAGTCGGCCAGGCCCTGGACCGCGCGGCGGGATTCGGCATCGTCGGGCACCTCGGTGCAGCGGGCGTGCCCGTTGCCGACCGTGATGCGCTGCGGGCTGCATACGACCTTGAAGGTGTCGAGCGCTTCGGCGGTCAGGCGCGGGCCCTGCAGGACGAGGTCTTTCATCGGCATCGGGTCGACTTCAGCGGGAGGAGGGTCATCGGACACCCACGGGGCCGGATCAGGCGGTCGCAGCCGGCGTACCGGGCGAGGCAAGCGCCTTGAAGACATTGCGCAGCACCTGCACGCGCGCCTCCAGCGTCACTGTCTTCTGTTCGATGCGCAGACGTTCGGGCCCGGCCAGCCGCACACCGCGTTCCTTCTGCAGCAGCGCGATCAGCCGCTTGGGATCGATAGGGGCGTTCGGAATGAAGCTGATCGCCATCGCATCCGAGGAAGCATCGATCTTCTTCACGCCGAGTTGCCCGGCCAGCAGGCGCAGCCGGTGCGTCTCGAGCAGCGCGCGGCCGGGCTCTGGCAGCCGGCCATAGCGGTCGCCGATCTCCTCCTGCAGGCTGAGCAACGCGTCCTCGGTGTCACAGCTTGCCAGGCGCTTGTAAAGCGACAGCCGATGATGCACGTCGGCCACGTAGTCGGCCGGCAGCAGCGCCGGCACGTGAAGATTGATCTCGGTGACCGCCTGCAGCGGTGCCATCAGGTCGGGCTCGCGGCCGGAGCGCAGCGCGCGCACCGCGGCGTTGAGCATCTGCGTGTAGAGGTCGAATCCCACCTCGTGCATGTTGCCGCTCTGCGACTCGCCGAGAACTTCGCCGGCACCGCGGATCTCGAGGTCGTGCATCGCCAGATAGAAGCCAGAGCCGAGTTCCTCCAGGTTCTGGATCGCCTCCAGCCGTTTCTCGGCGTTCTTGGTCATGCCGCCTTCGTCGGGAACCATCAGGTAGGCATAGGCCTGGTGGTGCGAGCGGCCGACGCGGCCGCGCAGCTGGTGCAGCTGCGCCAGGCCGAACTTGTCGGCGCGGTGGATGATGATCGTGTTCGCGCTCGGCACGTCGATGCCGGTCTCGATGATCGTGGTGCACAGCAGGACGTTGAAGCGCTGGTGGTAGAAGTCGCGCATCACGCGCTCGAGGTCGCGTTCGCCCATCTGGCCGTGGGCGATCTCGATGCGCGCCTCGGGCACCAGCTCGGCCAGGCGCGCGCGGCGGTTCTCGATCGTCTCGACCTCGTTGTGCAGGAAGTAGATCTGCCCGCCGCGCTTCAGCTCCCGCAGGCAGGCCTCGCGGATCAGCGAGCCGGTCTCCTTGCGCACGAAGGTCTTGATCGCCAGCCGCCGCTGCGGGGCAGTGGCGATCACGCTGAACTCGCGGATGCCTTCCATGCTCATCGCCAGCGTGCGCGGGATCGGCGTGGCGGTGAGCGTCAGCACGTCGACCTCGGCGCGCAGGCCTTTCAGCCGCTCCTTCTGCCGCACGCCGAAGCGATGCTCCTCGTCGATGATCACCAGGCCCAGCCGATCGAACTTGACCTCGGGCGTCAGCAGCTTGTGGGTGCCGATCACGATGTCGATCGTGCCGGCGTTGATGCCGGCGATCGCCGCGGCCATCTCCTTCGGCGAGCGGAAGCGCGACAGCTCGACGATCCGCACCGGCCAGCTGTGGTCCACGGCGGCGAAGCGGTCGCGGAAGGTCTGCGCGTGCTGCTCGGCCAGCAGCGTGGTCGGGCACAGCACCGCCACCTGCCGGCCGCCAGCCACCGCGACGAAACTGGCACGCAGCGCGACCTCGGTCTTGCCGAAGCCGACGTCGCCGCACACCAGCCGGTCCATCGGAAAGCCGGCGCGCATGTCCTTCAGCACGGCGTCGATCGCCGCCTGCTGATCGGCGGTTTCCTCGAAGCCGAAGCCCTCCGCGAACAGCTCGTAGTCGCCGTGCTTGAACTCGAAGGCATGGCCCTTGCGCGCCGCGCGCAGCGCGTACAGGTTCAGCAGCTCGGCGGCGGTGTCGCGCACCTGCTTGGCGGCTTTCTTCTTCGCCTTCTCCCAGTCGCCGCCGCCGAGGTGGTGCAGCGGGGCGGCGTCCGGGTCGGTGCCGCTGTAGCGGCTGATCAGGTGCAGTTGCGCGACCGGGACGTAGAGCTTGGCGTCGTTGGCGTAGTGCAGGTGCAGGAACTCTGCCGGCCCATCGCCAAGATCGAGCGATTCGAGCCCGAGATAGCGGCCGATGCCATGCTCGACGTGCACGACCGGGTCACCGACCTTCAACTCCGCGAGGTCGCGGATCATCGCCTCGACGCTGGAGGCGCGTTCGCGCGCGCGCAGGCGGTTGCGGCGCGGGCTGACCGCGTAGAGCTCGGTCTCGGTCAGCACCGTGAGCTTCTCCCCGGGCAGCGCAAAGCCCTGCTGCAGTGGGGCAACGCCAAGAGACAGCGGCGCATCCGCCGCCACGAACGCGCCGAAGTCCGCGTTGTCGGCGAAGTCCAGCGCGTAGTCGCGCAGCATCTGGCCGATGGTCTCGCGGCGGCCGGCGGAGTCGGCCAGCAGCAGCACGCGGCCGCCTTCGATCTTCGCCCGAACGACCAGCGCGCGCAGGCGCGCCAGCGGGTCGTCCGACTTGCGCTCGACGCTGACGATGGGCGGCGTCGCAAATGGCGGCACAACGCCGTCGGCGGTCGGCTCGGTCAGCGCCAGCCGCGCATACGGCTTGGCCGCGCTGAAGAACGCCTCGGCGTCGATGAACAGGCGTGCCGGCGGCAGGCAGGGCCGCTCGCGATCGCGCGCGAGGAAGCGGTAGCGCTCGCTGGTCTCGGTCCAGAAGCGCTGGGCGGCCGACTCGATCGGTCCGTGCAGCACCAGTTCAGCCTCCGCCGCCAGATAGTCGAACAGCAAGGCGGTCTGTTCATGGAACAGCGGCAGGTAGTACTCGATGCCGGGCGGCGCGATCCCCTGGCCGACGTCCTTGTACAGCGCGACCTTGCTCGGGTCGCCCTCGAACGACTCGCGGAAGCGGCCGCGGAACGCGGTGCGCGCGGCCTCATCGAGCGGGAACTCGCGCCCTGGCAGCAGCCGGATCTCGGGCACGGGGTAGAGGCTGCGCTGCGTATCGGGGTCGAAGGCGCGGAGGGTCTCGATCGCATCGTCCAGCAGGTCGAGCCGGAACGGCAGCGTGGCCCCCATCGGGAACAGATCGATCAGCCCGCCACGCACCGAGAACTCGCCGGGGGCCACCACCTGCGACACGTGCTGGTAGCCGGCGAACACGAGCTGCGCGCGCAGCTTCTCGCCATCGAGTCGCTGGCCCTGCTTGAAGAAGAAGGTGTGGCCGAGGATGTAGCCGGGCGGACAGAGCCGGTACAGCGCTGCGGTGGCCGGCACCACCAGCACGTCGAGCGCGACGTCCGACGAGCGGTTGAGCAGCCGGTACAACGCCTCCAGCCGCTCGCTGACCAGATCCTGGTGCGGCGACAGGATGTCGTAGGGCAGCGTTTCCCAGTCCGGAAAGGCACGCACGGCGAGGGACGCGTCGAAGTACGGCACCTCCTCGACGAGGCGACGCGCATCGTGTGCGTCGGCGCAGAACACCACCATCAGCCGACCGCGGCGGCGGGCGGTGGCGGCCGCTTGCGCGATCAGCAGCGCATCGGCTGAGCCGGGTGGACGCGGCAGGGCAAAGCGCTCCCCGGCCGCGAGCTGCGGCAACGGCAATGCAATGCTGGGCGAGGCGAGCGAGTCCACAAATAACTACGCGGTGACCAAGGCAGCGGGCTTTGCCCCGGTTCACCGCGAACGCGTCGCTATCATACAAGCCGACTTTCTCTGACTCATCCGCGCCTTGAGCCTGCCGCGCCTGCACGCCCTGATCCCTGCCGCTGGACGCGGTGCTCGGTACGGCGGCGACCTGCCCAAGCAATACTTGGCGCTCGGCGGCGCGACCATGCTCGAGCATGCGATCGCCGCACTGCTCGCCGACGTCCGCATCGACCGCGTGGTGGTGGTGGTGGCGCCGGACGACGCGCGGATCGACGCGCTGCGACTCGACGCGCGCGTCCACATCGCCCGCGTCGGCGGCGACTCGCGCGCCGCCAGCGTGCGCGCCGGCCTGGATGCCTTGCATGGCCTGGCGACCGCCGACGACTGGGTGCTGGTGCATGACGCTGCGCGGCCCTGCCTGTCGCCGCGCGACCTCGCCGCGCTGATCGATCAGGTAGCTGCGGATGCGGTCGGCGGCCTGCTGGCGCAGCCGCTAGCAGACACGCTCAAGCGCGGCGAAGGCGGCCGCGTCGCCGCCACGCTCGACCGTTCCGGCCTGTGGCGCGCTGCCACGCCGCAGATGTTCCGCATCGGACTGCTGCGTCGTGCGCTCGATGCCCCCGGCGTGCTCGAGACGGTGACCGACGAGGCGAGCGCGGTCGAGCAGACCGGGCTGGCGCCGCTGCTGGTCGCCTGCCAGGCGACCAACCTCAAGGTGACGACCGCGGACGACCTGCCGCTGGCCTGCGCCATCCTCGGCCTGCAAGGCCGCCTATGAAGGGACAGCCGCGATGACGATCCGCATGCGAGTCGGCCAGGGCGTCGACGTGCACGCACTGGTGCCGGGCCGCAAGCTTCTGATCGGCGGGGTGGAGATCCCGCACGCCGCCGGCCTGCTCGGGCACTCGGATGCCGACGTGCTGCTGCACGCGGTCACCGATGCCGTGCTGGGCGCGGCCGGCCTGGGCGACATCGGCCGCCTGTTCCCGGATAGCGACGCCGCGCACAAGGACGCCGACAGCCTTGCGTTGCTCACGCAGGCGATGGCCCGGGTGCAGGCGGCCGGCTGGCGCGTGGTCAACGTCGACTGCACGGTGATCGCGCAGCGGCCGAAGATCGCGCCGCATGTCCCCGCGATGCAGGCCGCCATCGCCGGTGCGCTGGGCATTGCCCCGGCCGACGTCAACATCAAGGGCAAGACTACCGAGTGGCTGGGCTTCACCGGGCGCGGCGAAGGCATCGCGGCGCAGGCGGTGGCCTTGTTGCAGGGCTAGCGCGCCGGGTCAGCGCGGGAAGACCAGGCGCGCGGTCAGGCCGGTCGGCTCGTTCGGCAGCAGCTCGAAGCGCGCGCGGTGTAGCCGCGCAATGCGATCGACGATCGCCAGCCCGAGCCCGGCACCAGTGCCGCCGCCGCGTGCGCGGTCGCCGCGCTCGAATGGGCGCAGCAGCCGATCGACCTGATCCGGGGCGATCCCGGTGCCACGGTCCGTCACTGCAAGCACCACCTCGCGCGGTGTCGCGGCGAGGGCGACATCGAGCGTGAGGCGGCCCGCATCGTCGCGCCCGTAGCGGCTGGCATTGGTCAGCAGGTTGTCGAGCGCGCGCACCAGTTCGGTCCGGTAGCCGGATACCTGGACGTCGGCGGCGATGTCGGCCTGCACGGTCGCGTCGAGCCGGGCGTGTGCCAGCGCCTCGTGCACCAGCGCCGACAGGTCGATCGGCTCGGCCGGCTGTTGCGGCTCGCGCCGTGCGTAGTCGAGGAACTGGCGCACGATCGAGTCCATCTGTTCGATGTCGCCCGCCATCGCGGCCCGCGTTTCGGGCGGCAGATCGTTGATCTCCAGTTCCAGCCGCAGGCGGGTCAGCGGCGTGCGCAGGTCGTGCGAGATGCCTGCCAGGAGCACCGCGCGATCCTGCTCCAGCTTGCCCAAGTCGGCCACCATGCGATTGAAGCTCTGGTTGACGGTGCGAATCTCGACCGGCCCCTTCTCGGGCAAGGGGGCCGGCACGTGCCCGGCCCCGAGTTCGCGCGCCGCGCGCGACAGGCGCGCCAGCGGCTGGTTGACCACGCGCGTAATGGCGATGGCCGCCGCAAGCGACAGCAGCATTGCCATGATGGCCCAGCGGATCCATTGCGTGCCGGTGTCGCGCGTCAGCGGGTCGCGTTCGATGTAGACCCAGTAGGCGTCGCCCTCGATGGTGAAGCTGACCCAGTTGCCGGGCACCGCGTTGACGGCGGCGGCCAGCCGCGTCTGCGGCCCGAGCTCGGCCACCACCTGCGCGCGCACCATGCGCAGCAGTGGCGCGTCGGGGTATTCCTGCACCTGATCGGCAGCTTCCAGCGGCACGATGCGGATGCCCTCGTTGTCGGCCAGCTCGGCCAGCAGGTCGCGGCGCAGCGCCGGGTCCGAGTACAGCAGGGCCGAGCGGGTGATGTTGACGATCGACACCACCTGCTCGGCGATCTGGCGCGCGCGCGGCTCGCGCTCGAACACGCGAAAGCTCTGCACCCAGGCCGCCAGGCTCGCCAGGATCAGCAGGACGATCAGCAGGAAGGTGCGCCAGAACAGCGACGGCGAGCGCAGGTTCATTGGAAGAGGTGAAGCCCGCGCGCTGCGATGGCGTCGGGCGGAGGATGGTCAGCCGCTGCCGTCCGGGATGAACACGTAGCCGAGACCCCAGACCGTCTGTATGAACTTGGGCTTGGCAGGATCCGGCTCGATCAACTTGCGCAGGCGCGAGATCTGCACGTCCAGCGAGCGGTCGAACGCCTCGTACTCGCGGCCGCGCGCCATCTCCATCAGCTTCTCGCGCGACAGCGGAATCTTCGGGTGACGGGCGAACACCTTGAGCACGGCGAACTCGCCGGTGGTGATGGCGACCTGCGCGCCGCTCTTGGTGAGCGTGCGCGTGGCAAGATCCAGCTCGAACTCGCCGAAGCGCACGCTGCCCGCCTCCTGCGCCGGGGCGCCGGGCAGTTCATCGGCCCCCTTGCGCCGCAGGACCGCGTTGATGCGGGCCAGCAGCTCGCGCGGGTTGAACGGCTTGGGCAGGTAGTCGTCGGCGCCCATCTCGAGACCGACGATGCGATCGACGTCCTCACCCTTGGCGGTGAGCATGATCACCGGTGTCTTGTCATTCGTGCCCCGCAGCCGGCGCAGCACCGACAGCCCGTCCTCGCCCGGCATCATCAGGTCGAGGATCAGTACGTCGTAGCGCTCGCGCAGCCAAAGCTTGTTCATCGCTACCGAGTTCTCGGCCACGTGCACCGCGAAGCCGTTGTCGCCGAGATACCGGCGCAGCAGGTCGCGCAACCGCGGATCGTCGTCGACGACAAGCACCTTGTGGGCGGAACGATTCATTTTGGGGCAGGCAGAAGAAAACGCCGACGATGCTAAGCGAGCACAGGCCGACGGAAACAGGCGACGCCACACTCGGTTACAGAATTTACCCCCTCGATCGTGGTTTCTCGTCGGCACCGCGCACCGGCGAGACCGGTGAGTGCCTAAGATTGCACGTGCCGCCGGACCACCGTCCGCGCTCCTGATGCTGTCGCCAACAGCCACGCCATGAAACCGCTGCGCTTGCTCGTCCTCGCTGCCGTCGCCTTGCTGGTGTCGGTTGCCGGCGTGCGTGCACAGCCAGGCCCGGCGGCGGGCGGGCTGTCGGCCGAACAGCGCGAGGAAATCTGGCGCCGCATGACGCCCGAGCAGCGCGAAAACCTGTGGCGGCAGATGACCCCGGATCAGAAGGGCAACGTGATCCGCCAGCTCACCCCCGAGCAGCGCGACGCCATTCGCGAGCGGATGACGCCGGAGCAGCGCGAGCAGTTTCGCCAGCGGATGATGGAGCGCCGCGATCAGCGCATGCTCGAAGGCGGTCCGCATCGCCTGTCGCCCGAAGAGCGGCAGCGGCTGCGCGAGCAGATCTACGAGTCCCACCGCGGGTTCGGCGGATCCGGCGAGCAACCGCCGCGCGGCGGTGGCCCGCGCGGCAAGGAAGACCGGTCGCGCTGAGGGTGAGGCCGCAGCGGCCCTCAGCCTAGCGGCGGCGGCTTGCGCGGCGGTCGCGGGCCGGCACCGGCCTTGCGCTGATCGCAGGCCCGGCGCATGCCCAGGATGCGTCTGGCCCCGGCGCGCCGGAGGCGCCCAGCCAGTTTGCTCGCGAAGGCAGCCTGCCGCAGTCGAGCGACGTCCGGTCCGTCGATGCAGTCGAACTGCAGCGCTGCCGGATCGCGGGCCGCGAGCGCGAGCCGGGACGGCGCTTCGAGCGGCTGCCGATCCTGCGCGGTCAGCGGCGGCGCGGTCGACAGATAGAATCGTCGTCGCTGCATTCCGCTGCTCTCACCGCTGTGCGCCCTAGCCGCGCGATTCTCACCTTGACTGCCCCGACCTTGCTGGCCTTCGATACCGCGACCGAGGTCTGCTCGGTGGCGCTGGCGCGCGCTGCGCACGTTGTCGAACGCAGCGAAGTCGTCGGGCAGCACCACTCCGAGCACGTGCTGCCGATGGCGCAGCAGTTGCTGCTCGACGAAGGCGTTCTGCTGGCCGAGGTCGACGCCATCGCCTTCGGCGCCGGCCCCGGCTCGTTCACCGGCCTGCGTATCGCCTGCGGGGTGGCGCAAGGTGCTGCGTACGGCATCGACAAGCGGGTCCTGCCGATCGGCAATCTGGCAGCGCTTGCGTTGCGCGCCGGGGAGTTGGAGGCTGGCGCGCGGCGCGTCGCGGCGGCCATCGACGCCCGGATGAACGAGGTCTACTGGGCCGTGTACGACCTTGCAGACGGTGACGTGGTCGAGTTGGTCGCGCCCTCGCTTTCCGCGGCGGATGCGTTGCCCGCGCTCCTTGCGCCGCTCGCCCCGGACACCCTGGCCGGCGACGCGTTGACCGTGTTCGCCGAGGCGCTGGCGCCGATCGCAGTGGAACACCGGGTGCCGCAGGCGCGCGCGAGCGCGCGCACGATCGCACTGCTGGCGGAGCGGGCGCATGCGCGCGGCGAGGCCGTAGCACCGGCGCTGGCGATGCCGCTGTACGTGCGCGATCGAGTGGCGCTGACGATCGACGAACGCAGCGCCGCGCGCACCGCGAAGGCCGCCTGAGCTTGGAGCGAGCCGCATGAACGCTGTGGTCAAGCCGACCCACGAGCCCGAGGCCGAGCGCTTCGCGCCCATGACGCTGGCCGACCTCGACGACGTGTTGCGCATCGAGACGGCGGTGTATGCGTTCCCCTGGACGCGCGGCAACTTCGAGGACGGACTGCGCGCCGGCTACTGCGCCTGGACGTTGCGCGGCCTGCCGGGGGGCAGACGCACGCCGATGATCGCGTACGCGGTGGTGATGATCGTCATCGACGAGGCGCACCTGCTCAACCTGAGCGTGGCGGCCGACTGTCAGCGCGCCGGCTACGGCTGGCGGATGCTGGAGTGGATGGCGCAGCAGGCGCGCGACCATGGCGCGCGCAGCATGCTGCTCGAAGTGCGGCCGAGCAACCTGTCGGCGCAGCAGCTGTACGAGCGCTACGGCTTTGCGCGCATCGGCATCCGGCGCGGCTACTACCCGGCACAAGACGGCCGCGAGGATGCGCTGGTGATGCGCATCGCGCTGTGAGCCTCGGCATGACGCTCGATCCGCGCCGACGGGAGTTGTGGCATGCGATGGGCCTGGGCGCCGTGTGGGAGGCGCCCGTCGCGCGAGCGCGCGGCGCGGTCGACAGCGCAGCACCATCGACCCCGCCGCTGGCACCGGTGGCCGCGGCCCAAGCAGAGCAGGCCGGTGCACCGGCCGCCCGTCCGATCGCAGCACCGGCCGCGCTGTCCGGCGACGCGCGTCGTGCGGCCATCGCCCGCATGGAGTGGGACGATTTGCAGCAAGCGGTGGCTGCCTGCACGGCCTGCGGGCTGTGCCGCTCGCGTCGTCAGACGGTGTTCGGCGTGGGGCATGCGCAGGCGCACTGGCTGCTGGTGGGCGAGGCGCCGGGCGCCGAGGAAGACGCACGCGGCGAGCCCTTCGTCGGCCAGGCCGGCAAGCTGCTCGACAACATGCTGGCCGCGGTCGGTCTGGCCCGCAGCGGCGGCGACCCGGCGGAGTCGGTCTACATCGCCAACGTGCTGAAGTGCCGGCCGCCGGGCAACCGCAACCCGGAGCCGCCCGAAGTGGCGCAGTGCGAGCCGTTTCTGCAGCGACAGATCGCCCTGCTGCAGCCCAGGCTGGTGGTGGTGATGGGGCGCTTTGCCGCCCAGTCGCTGCTCGGCACCGATGCCAGCATCGCCAGCCTGCGTGGCCGTGTGCATGCGATCGATGTCGACGGCCGCAGCGTGCCGGTGATCGTCACCTATCACCCCGCGTATCTGCTGCGCAACCTGGCCGACAAGGCCAAGAGCTGGAGCGATCTGTGCCTGGCGCGGCAGGTCGCTCAGCGCAGCGCCTGAGCGTCGCCGGCACGAATCAGAGGACGGTGGCGTCGCCGGCTGCCAGCCACTGCAGCACGGCCTGGTTGAAGGCTTCCGGACGTTCCGTCATCACCCAATGGCCGCAGTCGAAGGCGATTACCCGGCTGCCGGGCTGGGCAGCGACCTCATCCGCCCAGCTGGTCGAGTGGAACATGAACGGCTTGCGACTGCCGTAGAGGAACAGCAGCGGGCAGGCCGGCTTGAACAGGCGTGCGCTGGCATAGCCGCGCAGGATCCACTGCACGTAGTACGGATAGCCCATCTGCGCCGTGATGCGGGCCGGTGCGGCCGGTGCGCGGGCGGTGCGCGCCATCCAGCGCGCCATGCGATCGCCGAGGCCGCCGCCGATGCGCCAGGCCGCGGCCAGCCAGAGCTGATGGGCCAGCACGAGCGCCTTCGCTCGCAGGCTCAGTTCGGCCAGGTTGCGGCGCGACCCGGCGTCGCCCACGTCCACCGCGACGATGCGGTGCACGCGCTCCGGATGGCGCAGCGCGAACTGGTAGCCGAAGAAGCAGCCCCAGTCATGCAGCAGCAGGGTGACCGGCGCCCCCGCGCCGGCCCGATCGACGGCGTGGCCGATGAGGTCGAGAACTTCTTCCAGCGCATAGGCGCGGGTGGCGTCGCGCGGATCGAAGCCCGGCAGGGTGAAGCGCGCGCAGCGATAGGCGCCGCGCAGCGCCTCGACCTGCGCGTCCCACAGGCGATGCGTGTCGGGCCAGCCGTGGATCAGCACGATCGCATCGCGCCCGCCGCCCTCGATCAGGATCTCGGCATCGTCGGCCATCATGGTGCGGGCCGCAGGCTCGACCGGCGCGCGATCAGCGCGGCGGCCGGTGCTGGCCGATCAGCTCGGTCCAGTCGCGTTCCTTCTGGTTGTGGCGGTGGCGCAGCATGACCAGCAGCATCGTGAAGGCGACGAAGAATCCGAACAGGATGATGATGGTCTCGATGCGCAGGTCGAGCCACAGCAGCAGCGCATAGACCGACAGCATCACGAGAATGCTGAGGTTTTCGTTGAAGTTCTGCACCGCGATCGAGTGGCCGGCCGACAGCAGCACGTGGCCGCGATGCTGCAGCAGCGCGTTCATCGGCACCACGAAGTAACCCGCCATGGCGCCGATCACGACCATCACCAGCGCGGCGGCCACGGCACCCCAGCCGATCGTCATGGCGCCCACGGTGACGCCGCCGGCAGGCAGGCGCGAGAAGTCCATGAAGGCAAGCGCGGCCACCAGCAGGCCCATGGCCACGCCGACCGGCAGCACCGACAGCGAGCGCTTGAGCGAAATGCGCGCCGCCGCCCACACCGAACCGACCGCGATGCCGATGGCGACCACCGCCTGCAGCACCGCGCCCTGCGACAGCGACATGCCGAGTGTGGTCTCGCTCCACTTGAGCACGATGAACTGCAGGGTGGCGCCGGCGCCCCAAAAAAGGGTCGTCACCGACAGCGAGATCTGCCCGAGCTTGTCGCGCCACAGCGTGCTCACGCAGTGGCCGAAGTCGGCCACCAGCTTGACCGGTGAGACGTGCTGCTTGGGGTAGCGCGCGCCGGTGTCCGGGATGAAGAAGTTGATCAGCGCGGCGGTGGCATAGAGGACGCCGACCACGGCAATCGCAGCCTCGGCCGGGCTGTCGAGTTCGTAGTCGACCATCGGGACGTCGATCGCCAGCAGCAGGGCCGCCACCTTGGGCGAGACGAGGATGCCGCCGACCACGAAGCCGAGGATGATCGAACCAACCGTCAGGCCCTCGATCCAGCCATTGGCGACCACCAGTTTCTCCGGCGGCAAGAGCTCGGTCAGGATGCCGTACTTCGCCGGCGAGTAAGCCGCGGCGCCGAGGCCGACCACGGCGTACGCCAGCAGCGGATGCACGCCGAAGAACATCAGCAGGCAGCCGCCGATCTTGATCGTGTTGGTGATCAGCATGACCCGGCCCTTGGGCATCGAGTCGGCGAAGGCGCCGACGAAAGCCGCCAGCACGACGTAGGACACGAAGAAAAACAGCTTGAGCATCGGCGTCATCCACTCCGGGGCGTGGATGTCGCGCAGCAGCGCGATGGCGCAGATCAGCAACGCGTTGTCCGCCAGAGACGAACAGAACTGCGCGGCCATGACGGTGTAGAAGCCGCGTTTCATCGATCGGAGAGTCGTTGCAAGAGGGGAATCCGACAGGGGCGCGGCGTTATATCACGCAGCATTCAGTGCGCCGCCGCAGCGGTGGCCGTGCGCTCGGTATTCTCCCGCTGGTGATGTGTGCGCTGCTTGTCTGCGTCGCCACGTTCCTCCAAACCAGCCCGCCATGCCGCGTCCGATCCAGGCTCTGATCCACCTCGATGGCCTGCGCCACAACCTGGCACAGGTGCGGCAGCACGCGGCCGCGCGACGTGTCTGGGCCGTGATCAAGGCGAATGCCTACGGGCACGGGATCGAACGGGTGTTGCCGGCGTTCGCGCAGGCCGATGGCCTGGCGTTGCTCGACCTGGCCGAAGCGGAGCGCGCGCGCGCGGCGGGGTGGCGCAAGCCGATCCTGCTGCTGGAGGGTGTGTTCGAAGCGCGCGACCTCGACGTTGTCTCGCGACTCGACCTGGCAGCGGTCGTGCACGAAGAGCGCCAGGTGCAATGGCTGCAGGCGGCACGCCCGGCGCGTGCCATCGATGTCCACCTCAAGCTGAACACCGGGATGAATCGTCTCGGCTTTCGTCCCGCTGACTGCGCGGCGCTTCTCGCGCGCCTGGGCGCCGGCCCCGCGGTGCGCGTGACGACCGTGATGATGCACTTCGCCAACTCCGATGTGCCCGAGATCGACGGGCCGGCGGGCATCGCCGCTCAGCTGACGGCCTTCGAGCAGGCACTCCCAGGCTGGCAAGGCCAGCGCAGCCTGGCCAACTCGGCGGCGCTGTTCCTGCAACCCCAGGTCGGTGGCGACTGGGTCCGCCCGGGTATCGCGCTGTACGGTGGCACGCCGCGTTCGGGCCTGCCCGCGACAGCGCTGAACCTGCAGGCGGGCATGACGCTGCGCTCGCGCCTGATCGCGATCCAGCAACTGCAAGCGGGCGAGTGTGTCGGCTATGGCGCGCGCTGGCGGGCGACGCGCGCGTGCCGTATCGGCGTGGTCGCCTGTGGTTATGCGGACGGTTATCCGCGGGTGGCGCCGGACGGCACGCCGGTCGCGGTCGATGGGCAGCGCGTGCCGCTGGTCGGACGGGTGTCGATGGACATGATCACCGTCGACCTGACCGATGCGCCGCAGGCGCAGGTCGGCAGCAGTGTCGAGCTGTGGGGCCGCCAGGTGCCGATCGACACGGTGGCGGCGCGTTGCGGCGCGGTTGGCTACGAGCTGATGTGCGCACTGGCGCCGCGCGTGCCGGTCGAGGTGATCGATTGAGCGCGGAGGGCTGATGGCGACCCGGGCCAAAACGCAGTACGTGTGCAGCGAATGCGGCGGCACGGCGCCGAAGTGGCAAGGCCAGTGCCCGCACTGCAATGCGTGGAATACGCTGGCCGAAGCGCGGGTGGAGGTATCCGAGCGCAGCGCCAACCGCTTCGCCGCCCTGGCCGGCAGTGCGCCGGTGCAGACGCTGGGCGAGGTGGAGGCGCGCGAGATGCCGCGCCGCTCGACCGGCATCGACGAGTTCGATCGCGTGCTCGGCGGCGGCCTGGTCGAGGGCGGCGTGGTGCTGATCGGCGGCGATCCGGGCATCGGCAAGTCGACCCTGCTGCTGCAGGCGCTGGCAGCGATGAGCGGGCGCGCGGCGCGAGTGCTCTACGTCAGTGGCGAGGAGTCGGCGGCGCAGGTGGCATTGCGCGCGCGGCGGCTGGGGGTGGACGGCAAGACGGTGCGCCTGCTGGCGGAGATCGGGCTCGAACGCATCCAGGCCACGCTCGCGGAAGAAGAGCCCGAGGTCGCGGTGATCGACTCGATCCAGACCCTGTACTCGGCCGAACTGCAGTCGGCACCGGGGTCGGTGGCGCAGGTGCGCGAGTGCGCCGCGCAACTGACGCGCACGGCCAAGCAGTCGGGGGTCAGCCTGGTGTTCGTCGGCCACGTGACCAAGGAGGGCGCGCTGGCCGGGCCGCGCGTGCTCGAGCACATGGTCGATACCGTGCTGTACTTCGAGGGCGACACGCACTCCAGTTTCCGGCTCGTGCGCGCGATCAAGAACCGCTTTGGCGCGGTGAACGAGCTCGGCGTATTCGCGATGACCGACCGCGGCCTCAAGGGTGTGGCCAACCCGTCCGCGCTGTTTCTTTCGCAGCATGACCAGCAGGTGGCCGGCTCCTGCGTGCTGGTCACGCAGGAGGGCACCCGGCCCCTGCTGGTCGAGTTGCAGGCGCTGGTCGATGCAGCGCACGTGCCCAATCCGCGTCGGCTGAGTGTGGGTCTCGAGCCGCAGCGCCTGGCGATGCTGCTGGCAGTGCTGCACCGGCACGCCGGCATCGCCACTTTCGACCAGGACGTGTTCGTCAATGCGGTGGGCGGGGTGCGCATCCAGGAGCCGGCAGCCGATCTGGCGGTGCTGCTGGCGATCGTGAGTTCAATGCGCAACCGCCCGCTGCCGCGTGGCCTGGTGGCATTCGGCGAAGTCGGCCTGGCGGGCGAGGTACGACCGGCCCCGCGCGGGCAGGAGCGGCTGCGCGAGGCGGCCAAGCTCGGCTTTTCGCTGGCGATCATCCCCAAGGCCAATGCGCCGAAGCAGAGGATCGAGGGCCTGGAAGTGATCGCGGTCGACCGCGTCGAGCACGCGCTGGAGCGCATGCGCGCCGGCTGAGCCAAACGTCAGCGGGCTGCTGCGAGCAGGGCGCGCGCCGCGGCCAGTCCGCTGCGGACCGAGCCTTCGATGGTCGACGGGTAGGCGCTGTCGGCGGCGTCGCCTGCCAGGTACAGCCCGGTCACCGGAAGCGTCGCCGGTGGTCGCTGCAGGCCAGGGGCTGGCACGATGGTCGCTCGCTTTTCCACGATGACCTGGCTGGCCTGCGGCGGCGGCAAGGGCAGCGCTGCCGACAACTGCGCGGCCACCGCGCTCGCCAGGGCGTCCTGGGTGAGGGCGTCGTGCGCGCCGGTGGCACTGACCACCACGCTGACCAGACCGTCGCAGCGCGTATCGAGGGCGCCGCGATCGAACGCCCACTGGCCGAATGCGCCGCGCGCCGGATCCTCGACCAGCGCCATGGCCGGAAACGGCAAGCGCTGGCCGGTCGGATAGCGCAGGTACACGGTCGCGATCGGTGCGGTGCGGATGTCCTGCAGCAACCCGATCGCCGAGTCGAGCGCCGAGTATTGCGCGCTTGCCAGCAGGGGCGCCGCACGCCAGGGCGGCAGCGCCAGCACCACGCGGCTTGCCGGGCAAGCGCCTTGACGGGTCACCAGCGACCACCCGCGGCCATCCGCAGTGATCTGTTCGACCGCGCAGCGCAGTCGCACCGCGACGCCGTTAGCTTGAAGCGCCGCGCCCGCCGCGTCGGGCAGCAGCGCCGACAGATCGGTGCGCGGCAGCAGCAGGTCCGAATCAGCGCGCGACGCGCCCAGGCTGTCGCGCAGGACGGTGAGAAAGACTGCGGCGCTGGCCTCCTCGAGGCGGACATTCAGTGCCGCCACGCACAGAGGCTGCCAGATGCGATCGACCACCACGCGCGGCAGCGCGTGCATCAGGTTGATCGCCGATTCGTGGTGGCTGGCGTGCCAGCCACCACGCTGCCAGCGCTGTACCGCGCGCGCCATCGCCACGCGCGCCGCGACGGTCAACCCGCGGCTCAACAGCAGCGCGCCCGCCAGATGCAGCGGCGCTGGCGCGCGCGTGGCTTGCAGCCGGAAGCCGTCGGGGTAGCGCAGCGCGAACGGCTGGCGCAGGAAAGCCTGCTGTGGATCGACGCCGACGCGCTGCATCAGCGCCAGCGTGTCGCGATAGGCGCCGATCAGAAGATGCTGACCGTTGTCGAGCGGGTACGGGCGCTCGCCCAGCGAAAACTCGACGCGTCGCGCGCGTCCGCCCAGCTGCGGCGCCGCCTCGAACAACGCAACGCGCTCGCCCGCGTCGGACAGCGCAAGCGCCGCAGCCAGCCCGGACCAGCCGCCGCCGACCACGGCGATCGGTGCCGTCGGCATCGGCATGGCACCCGTGTTCATGCCGACGGCGGCGTCCGCAGAAGATGCGCCGGCGGCCCGAACACCCAGGTACGCCAGGCGATCCACAGCTTGCGGATCGGGGTGAGTGCGATGCGCTGGTGCAGCACGCGGAAGTTCTCGCGCTCGATTTCGTCGAGCAGCGTCAGGTAGATGGCGCCCATGATGAGCCCGGTCCGCTGCGCCTTGCGGTCGGCCGCCGGCAAGGCGTCGAGGGCGGCGCGATACGCGGTGCGCGCGCGCTGCGCCTGCTGCCGCATCACTGTCTCGAAGCCGTCGACGTAGCGGCCGTTGAGTACGTCCGAGACCTTGACGCCGGCCGCCTGCAGGTCGTCCAGCGGCAGGTACAGCCGGCCGCGACGCGCGTCTTCGCCGACGTCGCGCACGATGTTGACCAGCTGCAGGGCAAGCCCGAGCTGGCGCGCGTACTCGAGCGTGCGCGGATCGCTGGCGCCGAAGATGCCGGCCGCCATCTCGCCCACGACGCCGGCCACCAGGTGGCAGTAGCGGCGCAGGTTCGGGAAGTCGAGGTAGCGACTCTGCCGCAGGTCCATCTGCATGCCTTCGATCACCTGCAGCAGCCGCTCGCGCGTGATGCCGAACGGCGCCAGGTGCGGGGCGAGCGCCTGCGTGACCGGATGCTGCGGCTGGCCCGCAAACAGTCGTTCGATCTCGCTGCGCCACCAGTCGAGCTTGGTCTGGGCGAGGGCGGGGTCGGAGACCTCGTCCACCACGTCATCGACTTCGCGACAGTAGGCGTACAGCGCCGTGATCGCCCGCCGCCGCACTGGCGGCAGGAACAGGAAGCTGTAGTAGAAGCTGGAGCCGCTGCCGGCAGCCTTGTTCTGGCAATACTCGTCGGCGGTCATCGCGGCGATCGGATCGGGCTACATACGAATTGCGCGTGCGGTCACCACGGCCCAGTCGGCCTTGCCGAGAACCGGTCGCCGGCGAAACACATCGCCGCCCACGGCGTCGATCTTCTCGGCGATGCGCAGGCCGCCTTGCACCACCAGGCGCAGTTCCCAGCCGATGCGGCCGCCGAGCGCACGCGCCAACGGGGCGCCGGACAATAACATCGTGCGCGCATGCGCCACCTGCGCCGCGACCAGCGCCACCCAGCGCGAGTCGACCCGCTGCGCAGCAATCTGCGCCTCCTCCACGCCAAAGCGCTCCAGCTCCGATTGCGGGAGGTAGACGCGTCCCTTGCGCCAGTCGACTTCGATGTCCTGCCAGAAGTTGATCAGCTGCAGCGCGCTGCAGATCGCATCCGACTGCGCGAGCAGCGCCGCACTTTGCTGCCGGTAAAGCGCCAGCAGCAGGCGGCCGATCGGGTTGGCCGAGCGCCGGCAGTAGTCGAGCAAGGCCGCGTGGCCCGCATAGCGCTTGACGGTCACGTCCTGCGCGAAGGCCGACAGCAGATCGCGCAGCAGGTCGAGCGGCAGGTGATGCTGCGCGACCGCGCGCGCGAGATCGGGCCAGTCCGATGGCCGGCCCGCTTCGATCGCGTCGAGCTGGACCCCGAGCTCGGCCAGCGCGCGGAGCCGGTCGGCGTCAGCGGCATCGCCTTCGTCGGCAATGTCGTCGGCGGTTCGTGCAAAGCGGTAGATCGCCTGCACCGGCGCGCGCAGCGATGCCGGCAGCAGCAGCGACGCGACCGGGAAGTTCTCGTAGTGATCGACCCCCATGGGACGACGCTATCACGCAGCGGCAGCAGCTTGCCTCGGCTGAAAGTGACGCGATCGCTTCGATTAGAATGTGCGTCGATTCGGTGCGGGTCTGCAAGCTGCGTTCAGGTCAGTCGATGAATGCCGGGCGGGCTGCGGCGGCCGATGGCGTCGCGAAGGTGGCGAAATTGGTAGACGCACCAGGTTTAGGTCCTGACGCCTTCACCGGCGTGGGGGTTCGAGTCCCCCCCTTCGCACCAGGCAATCCTTCGCAATCACTTGATCTTGGCTGACCCCACGCAATGCGCGCGGCGGCAGCCTCCCGGGAAATCATGCAAGCCAATCTCCAAACGCTGGGCGCGCTCGAGCGCCGCATCGATCTGACCGTGCCCGCCACGGAAATCGAAAAGGAAGTCGCCACGCGACTGTCGAAGCTGGCGCGTACCGTGCGCATGCCGGGCTTTCGCCAGGGCAAGGTGCCGCTGAAGATGGTCGCGCAGCAGCTACGGGGCCCAGGTGCGCTGCGAGGTGATCGAACGACACGGTGGGCAGCGCGCTTCAACGATGCCGTCACGCGAGCAGAAGCTGCGCGTGGCCGGCGTCACCGCGGCATCGAGCCGCGCGACGGTGGCCGACGGCAAGGATCTGCGAGTTCTCCGGCGATGTTCGAGGTCTACCCGGAGATCAAGGTCGGCGACCTGGCGAACATCGAAGTGCAGCGCGCTGTGTGCGAGGTCGGCGACGCGCAGATCGACAGCACGATCGAGATCATGCGCCGGCAGCGCGCCACGTATGAGGCCGTCGAGTGCGCGGCCGCCGACGGTGACCGGGTCACGGTCGACTTCGTCGGCTCGGATCGACGGCGACGACGTTCGACGGCGGGCAGGCCGAAGGACTTCGCCGTTCGTGCTGGGCGAAGGACGGATGCTGCCGGAGTTCGAGGCCGCGGTGCGCGGGCATGGCGGCCGGCGAGTCCAAGACGTTTCCGCTGACGTTTCCCGCGGACTACCACGGCAAGGAACTGGCTGGACGTGTGGCGAGCTTTGACGTCACCGTGAAGATGGTGGAGCAAGCGACGCTCGCACCGATCGATGCGGACTTCGCCCGCTCGCTCGGCGTGGCCGACGGCGACCTGGGCAAGATGCGCAGCGAGATCAAGACGAACCTCGAGCGTGAGGTGAAGAGCCGGCTGAAGTCGCGCACCAAGGACAGCGCACTGGCGGCGCTGCTGTCGTCGACCACGTTCGACGTGCCCAAATCGCTGGTGGAAGCCGACACGCAGCGGCTGATGCGAGCATGGCGCGCAACGATCTGCGGGCAGCGCGGCATCGACGCCAAGGAGGCGCCGTTGCCGGCGGAGATGTTCGCGCCGCAGGCCGAGCGGCGGGTGCGCCTGGGACTTCTGCTGGCCGAGCTGGTGCGTGCCGAGAACCTGCAGGCGCAGCAGCAGCAAATCCGCAAGGCGATCGAGGAAATCGCGCAGAGCTACGAGCGGCCAGCCGAAGTGATCCAGTGGTACCTGGGCAATCGCGAGCGGCTGTCCGAGATCGAGGCGGCGGTGATGGAGGACAACGTCGTCGACTGGGTGCTGTCGCATGCGCGGACGGTCGAGACAGCGGTCCAGTTCGACGAATTGATGGGTAATGCGGGCAGGTAGTCTGGGAATTGGCTCTCTCAATGGGAAACGCTGCACGACAGTCCGACATCAGGCGTTCGAACCCGCAAGGGCTCGGCATGGTGCCGATGGTCATCGAGCAGAGCGGCCGCGGCGAGCGCGCCTACGACATCTACTCGCGCCTGCTGCGCGAGCGGGTGATCTTCCTGGTGGGCCCGGTCAACGATCAGACCGCCAACCTGGTGGTGGCGCAGATGCTGTTCCTGGAGTCCGAGAACCCGGACAAGGACATCGCGCTGTACATCAACTCGCCGGGCGGATCCGTGTCGGCGGGGCTGGCGATCTACGACACGATGCAGTTCATCAAGCCCGACATCTCCACCATCTGCGTCGGCATGGCGGCCAGCATGGGGGCGTTCCTGCTGGCAGCGGGCGCCAAGGGCAAGCGGTTTGCGCTGCCGAACTCGCGCATCATGATCCACCAGCCCTCGGGCGGGTCTCAGGGGCAGGCCTCCGACATCGAGATCCAGGCGCGCGAGATCCTCTACCTGCGCGAACGGCTCAACGGCATCCTGGCCGATCGCACCGGGCAGCCGATCGAACGGATCGTGCGTGACACCGACCGCGACAACTTCATGTCGGCCGAGGATGCAGTAAGCTATGGACTCATCGATCGGATCTTTGTCAAGCGCGGCGAAGCGCGTCGACTGATCGTCCGCACGGCCTGCCGCCGACAGACGCAGCGGCGACCATGGATCAGCAGACAAGAAGGGTTCCGGCGAAAAGCTTCTGTACTGCTCCTTCTGCGGCAAGAGCCAGCACGAGGTCAAGAAGCTGATCGCCGGCCCGTCGGTCTTCATCTGCGACGAGTGCATCGAGCTCTGCAACGACATCATCCGCGACGAGACCACGACCGAGCCTGGCAGTGGCGTCGCCAGGAGCGACCTGCCGACGCCGCACGAGATCTGCGCGATCCTCGATCAGTACGTGATCGGCCAGGAACCGGCCAAGCGCATCCTCTCGGTCGCCGTCTACAACCACTACAAGCGGCTCAAGCATTTGGGCGCCAAGGATGACGAGGTCGAGCTCGCCAAGTCGAACATCCTGCTGGTCGGCCCGACGGGCTCGGGCAAGACGCTGCTGGCGCAGACGCTGGCGCGGCTGCTCAACGTCCCCTTCGTGATCGCCGACGCCACCACGCTCACCGAGGCCGGCTACGTCGGCGAGGACGTCGAGAACATCATCCAGAAGCTGCTGCAGAACTGCGACTACGACGTCGAGAAGGCGCAGCGCGGCATCGTCTACATCGACGAGATCGACAAGATCTCGCGCAAGAGCGACAACCCGTCGATCACCCGCGACGTCTCGGGCGAGGGCGTGCAGCAGGCGCTGCTCAAGCTGATCGAGGGCACGATCGCCAGCGTGCCGCCGCAGGGCGGGCGCAAGCACCCGAACCAGGAGTTCATCCAGATCGACACCACCAACATCCTGTTCATCTGCGGCGGCGCCTTCGACGGCCTGGAGAAGATCATCCGCAACCGCACGGAGAAGACCGGCATCGGCTTCGGCGCCGAGGTCACGAGCCAGAGCGACCGCACGGTCGGCGAGCTGCTGCGCGACGTCGAGCCCGAGGACCTGATCAAGTTCGGGCTGATCCCCGAGTTCGTCGGCCGCCTGCCGGTGGTCGCGACGCTCGAGGAGCTCGACGAGGACGCGCTGGTCGAGATCCTCGTCGAGCCGAAGAACGCGCTGGTCAAGCAGTACCAGCGGCTGTTGCACATGGAAGGCGTCGAGCTCGAGATCCGTCCGGATGCGCTGCTGGCAATCGCGCGCAAGGCGATCAAGCGTCGGACCGGCGCGCGCGGCCTGCGGTCGATCCTCGAGCAGACGCTGCTCGACGTGATGTACGACCTGCCGTCGCTTTGAAGAACGTGGCGAAGGTGGTCGTCGACGAGAACGCACGATCACCGGCGGCGGCAAGCCGCTCCTGATCTACGCCGACCAGCCGAAGGTCGCGCGGTCGGCGCCGACTAGGCCTAGCGCGGCAATTTCTTGCCGATCTGGTCGGCGGCTTGGCGAGCCCGGGCAGTGCCGCGCTGCTACACGGTTGTGGCTCATCTGGCTTGCTGTGTTCCGCGGTCGCCTGTTCGTCCTCTTGGATCGCGCCGTCGCCCGCATGTGTCGGGTGACGCCATAGGACTCGACATGTCAACCGCCCAACTTCCGCCGGAACGCACCACGCTGCCGCTGCTGCCGCTGCGCGACGTGGTGGTCTTTCCGCACATGGTCATCCCGCTGTTCGTGGGCCGCCCCAAGTCGATCAAAGCGCTCGAGTCGGCGATGGAGGGCGGCAAGAGCATCATGCTGGTGGCGCAGAAGAACGCCGCCAAGGACGAGCCGTCCGCCGAGGACATCTACTCGATCGGCTGCATCGCGAGCATCCTGCAGATGCTCAAGCTGCCCGACGGTACGGTGAAGGTGCTGGTAGAGGGCGCCCAGCGCGCGCGCATTCACGAGATCGCCGAGGAAGGCGACGCACTTCATCGGCCGAGGTGACGCCCATCGCGGCGGAGACCACCGCGGGCGCTGAACTCGAAGCGCTGCGGCGCGCGATCGTCAGCCAGTTCGACCAGTACGTGAAGCTGAACAAGAAGATCCCGGCCGAGATCCTGACCTCGATCGCCGGCATCGACGAAGCCGGGCGCCTGGCCGACACCATCGCCGCGCACCTGCCTCTGAAGCTGGAGCAGAAGCAGAAGATCCTGGAGATGTTCGCGCTTGCCGAGCGTTTGGAGCACCTGCTTGCGCAACTCGAGACCGAGATCGACATCCTGCAGGTCGAAAAGCGCATCCGTGGTCGCGTCAAGCGGCAGATGGAAAAGAGCCAGCGCGAGTACTACCTGAACGAGCAGGTCAAGGCGATCCAGAAGGAGCTCGGCGAGGGCGAGGAAGGCGCCGACCTCGACGAGCTGGAGAAGAAGATCAAGGCCGCGCGCATGCCCAAGGAGGCGCGCGTCAAGGCCGAGGGCGAACTGAAGAAGCTCAAGCTGATGTCACCGATGTCGGCGGAAGCGACGGTGGTGCGCAACTACATCGACACGCTGATCAACCTGCCCTGGAAGAAAAAGTCCAAGATCAACAACGATCTGGCCAATGCGCAGCGCGTGCTCGACGAAGACCACTACGGCCTCGACAAGGTGAAGGAGCGGATCGTCGAGTACCTTGCCGTGCAGCAGCGCGTCGATCGATTGAAGGCGCCGATCCTGTGCCTGGTCGGTCCTCCGGGCGTCGGCAAGACCTCGCTCGGCCAGTCGATCGCCAAGAGCACCAACCGCAAATTTGTGCGGATGGCGCTGGGCGGTGTGCGCGACGAGGCCGAGATCCGTGGCCATCGCCGCACCTACATCGGCTCGATGCCCGGCAAGATCCTGCAGAACCTCGGCAAGGTCGGTGTGCGCAACCCGCTGTTCCTGCTCGATGAAGTCGACAAGATGGGGCAGGACTTCCGCGGGGATCCGTCGTCGGCGTTGCTGGAGGTGCTCGACCCGGAGCAGAACCACACTTTCGTCGACCACTATGTCGAGGTCGACTACGACCTGTCCGACGTGATGTTCGTGGCTACGGCCAACACGATGAACATCCCGCCGCCGCTGCTCGACCGGATGGAGGTGATCCGGCTGTCGGGCTACACGGAAGACGAGAAGACCAATATCGCGCTGCGTTACCTGCTGCCGAAGCAGATGACCAACAATGGTGTGAAGAAGGACGAGCTCGACGTGTCCGACGCCGCGGTGCGCGACATCATCCGCTACTACACGCGCGAGGCCGGAGTGCGCGCGCTCGAGCGCGAACTGTCGAAGATCTGTCGCAAGGTCGTGAAGAACGCGTTGCTGAAGGAAGGCGAGAAAAAGGTCAAGGTCACGCCACGCAACCTGGACAAGTTCCTCGGCGTGCGCCGCTATACGTTCGGTATGGCGGAGAAGCAGGCGCAGGTCGGCCAGGTCACGGGTTTGGCTTGGACCGAAGTCGGCGGCGAGTTGCTGACGATCGAGTCGGCCGCGATGCCGGGCAAGGGCAACATCATCCGGACCGGTTCGCTGGGCGATGTGATGAAGGAGTCGGTCGAAGCGGCCCGATCCGTGGTGCGCAGCCGTTCACGCCGGCTCGGCATCAAGGATGAAGTCTTCGAGAAGAACGACATCCACATTCACCTGCCTGAGGGAGCCACGCCCAAGGACGGCCCGAGCGCGGGCATTGCCATTACGACCGCGTTCGTTTCGACGTTGACCGGCATCCCGGTGCGGCCGGAAGTCGCGATGACCGGCGAAATCACGCTGCGCGGTGAAGTGCTGGCGATCGGCGGGCTGAAGGAGAAGTTGCTGGCTGCGCATCGCGGTGGGATCAAGACGGTCCTGATTCCCGAGGAAAACGTCAAGGATCTTGCGGAGATTCCGGACAACGTGAAGAACCGGCTCGAGATTGTTCCGGTCAAGTGGATCGACAAGGTGCTGGAGATCGCACTCGAGCGACAGCCCAAGGCGCTCTCCGACGAAGAAGCGCGGGCTGCCGTTGCGCCTGCGACCGCACCGATCGGAGCCGACCCGGTACCCGTCAACATCAAGCACTGATCGCAGTGGTGCGCAGTTGAAGCGATGTCGCGCATCGCTTCAACTGATTGCATTGGCGCAAACCGATGCGATTCACAACGCAGCTTGCTTGACACTGCCATGGGTGCGCGGTTGAATTGGTGTCCGGCGCAGGGGCGCCAACGAGAGCGGAGCCTGCGCCTGTCGCTGCCGCCGATATCGAATCCAATCCTTCTGCCTCGCCGGGCCCATCCGCGCGCCATAGACATTCAAACAATGAGGGGGTTTTCGTGAACAAGACCGATCTGATCGAACACATTGCCAAACAGGCGGACATCTCGAAGGCAGCAGCCGGCCGGGCACTTGAAGCGATCGTCGGCGGCATTCGTGGTTCGCTGAAGAAGGGCACGCCGGTCACGCTCGTGGGCTTCGGCACGTTCACCCTCGGCAAGCGCGCCGCGCGCACCGGTCGCAATCCGCGCACTGGCGCCTCCATCAAGATCAAGGCTGCCAAGATTCCGAAGTTTCGTCCGGGCAAGGCGCTCAAGGATGCGGTAAACTGAAGTCCTTCGTAGCTGTTCGCTGCGGATGAGAGCGGTGACCTCGGACCCGAGGCGGTTGATGGGTCCGGCACTTCAAGTGCAGTTGGGTGCTTAGCTCAGTTGGTAGAGCGGCGCCCTTACAAGGCGTAGGTCGGGAGTTCGAGACTCTCAGCACCCACCACCATCCAAGGCCGTGCTGCAAAGTTTGTTCGACCATGGGGAGTGGTAGTTCAGTTGGTTAGAATACCGGCCTGTCACGCCGGGGGTCGCGGGTTCGAGTCCCGTCCACTCCGCCACACACATCAAAGGCGAACCTAGGTTCGCCTTTTTTGTTGCAGTTCGCCCTGGCCTGCGGCATGCGCGCGGGTCACTCGCTTGAGGCTCGACGATGTTCGATTCCGTCCGTTCACACCGCCGCTGGCTGATGCTCTTCCTGCTGCTGCTGGTGTTTCCTTCATTCGTTGTAACTGGGATCTACGGCTACAATCAGTTCGCTGGCGCCGACAACGCTGTCGCGCGCGTCGATGGCCACCCGATCACGCAACCCGAACTCGATGCCGCACATCGTGATCAGCTCGAGCGCCTGCGTGGGATGTTCGGCGATCGCTTCGACGCCAAGATGTTCGACACGCCGCAGGCGCGCGCCGCAACGCTCGACAACCTGCTCGCCGAGCGCGCCCTCGCGCGCGAAGCACAGGCCGAGCACGTGCTCGTGACTGAACAGCGGCTGCGCGACGTGATCGCCGCCGAACAGGCGTTCCAGCAGGACGGCAAGTTCAACTACGACCGCTATCGCCAGTTGCTTGCTGCCCAGGGGCTTAGTGAAGTTGGGTTCGAGCAGCGTGTACGAGGCGACCTGGCGCGGCAGACCCTGCTTCAGGCCGTGGCCGATTCGGCGGTCGTTCCACGCGCGGTCTCCGAGCAGGTGCGCAGGCTTGCCGAGGAGCAGCGCGACGTGCGCGAGGTGCGCTTCGAGCCGAAGGACTTCCGCGCCAAGGTGGCAGTGACCGATGCGCAGATCAAGGCCTTCTACGACGCCAACCAGGCCGACTTCAAGACAGCCGAGTCGGTGAAGGCTGAGTACGTTGTCCTGACGCTCGACGACGTGGCTGGCCAGGTGCCGGCCGTGACGGAGGCGGACGCCCGCGCCTACTACGACCAGAACGCGAGCAAGTTCGGCCAGGAAGAACAGCGCCGGGCCAGTCACATCCTTCTGACCGCCGGCGAGGGTGGCAGCGCCCGGGACAAGGCCGGCGCGCGCAAGAAGGCGGAGGAACTGCTGGCGCGCATCCGAACCCAGCCGGCGGAGTTCGACAAGCTGGCGCGCGAGAACTCGAAGGATCCAGGCTCCGCTGCGAGCGGCGGAGACCTTGGCTGGTTCGGCCGCGGGATGATGGTCAAGCCGTTCGAAGACGCAGCGTTCGCACTCAAGGAAGGCCAGATCAGCGACATCGTGGAAAGCGACTTCGGCTTTCACCTGATTCGAGTCACCGGCGCGCGCGGGGCGCAGACCAAGCCATTCGCGGAAGTCCGCGCGCAGATCGAAGCCGATCTGAAGCGCGAGGCGGCGGGCAAACGGTTCGCCGAGGTCGCCGAGCAATTCAGCAACGCCGTCTACGAGCAGCCCGATACGCTCAAGGCAGCGGCTGAAAAGCTCAAGCTAAGTGTCCAGTCGATCGATGCCTTGACCCGATCCGGCGTGCCGCCGCGGCCGAATGCGCCACAGATATTCACGCCACGCGTGGTCGAGGCGCTGTTCAGTGCCGACTCGATCGAGAAGAAACGCAACACCGAGGCGATCGAGGTCGCTCCTAACACGCTCGTTTCAGCGCGCGTGGTCGAGCACCGGCCCGCGGCGGTGCGTCCGCTGGCGGACGTCGGCTCTCTGATCAAGTCGCGCGTCGAACTGGCCGAAGCGGCTCGTCTCGCGCGCGAAGCCGGTGAGCAGAAGCTCGCCGCCTTGCAGCAGCAGCCGAGCGACGCTGGTTTCGCGCCGGTCCGCAGTGTCAGCCGTACCCGCCCCGAGGGCCTGCCGCCGACCGCGCTCAACGCGATCATGCGTGCGCCGAGCGACAAGCTGCCCGTATTCGTCGGGGCGGAACTCGATGGGGGCGGGTATGCCGTGTTCAACGTGCTGTCCGCCAAGGTTCCGGAGAAAACCGATCCCACCCAGGCCCAAGCGCAGGCACGCGCACTCGCCCAGATGTATGGCGCGGCGGACGATGCGGCATACGTTGCCGCGGTGCGCACCAAGCACAAGGCGCAGGTGCTGAGCGGCGAACTGAAGTCCGCCGCCACGAAAGGTGACGCCAAGGGCGACGGCAAGGCGAGCGGCAAGTAATTCGTCAGCCGCCGAGGCGCGCGCAGTCCAGCGCGCCCGTACCTTGCGGGTTCGCTCTCAGGGCGCGGTCGCCTCGCACATCAAACTCCGGGCGATCGCATCGAAGTCCGAGACGTCGTCGCTGGCAGCAGCTGCCACCTGGGCTGCGCCGATGCGAGCGAAGTTGCGGTCGATCGAGCGCAGGTACGCCGGGTCGTAGTGCTCGAGCAGCAGACACTCCACCAGCTCATCCCACGCGCCCCGCTGAGCGAACTGTTTCCATGACGCGATCCGCTCGCGCCCATGCAGCGCAGTCAGGCAGTCGAGCTGGGTAAACAGCGCAGTCGGATCACGCTCGTAGTGCGCGTACTCGGCGCGCAGCAGTCGTACCCGCGCCGCCAGGGGCAGCTCGAGCCGGATGCACTCGGATGCGCGCATCCTCTCGATCAGCGCATCTGGCACACGCAGGTCGCCAACCTTGCGGCTTTCCGACTCCACGAACACCGGTTGGTGCGGATCGAACGCGCGCAGAGCGGCCCAGATGCGCGTCTCGAAAGACTTCTGCGTCGGCTGCGGCTGCTGCGGCAAGCCGCCGAGCACCGACCCCCGATGGCAAGCCAGCGCCTCGAGGTCTAGCACCTGTGCGCCGGCCACCGCCAGCCGCTGCAACAACAGGCTCTTGCCGCTTCCAGTGGTGCCGCAGACGACGCGCAGACGTTGCCGCGCCGGCAGGTGCGCCAGCTGCTCCACCACTGCGCGGCGATAGGCCCGGTAGCCGCCTTCCAGCAGGCGCGCCGGCCAGCCGATGCGTGCCATCACGGTCGCCATTGCGCCGCTGCGCTGCCCACCGCGCCAGCAATACACCAGGGGTCGCCACGCGCGTGGACGATCGGCGAAGCGTGATTCGATGTGCGCTGCGACGTTGCGCGCCACCAGGACGGCGCCGAGCCGGCGCGCATCGAAGGCCGAGGCCTGCTTGTGCAAGGTGCCGACCTGGGCGCGCTCGGCATCGTCGAGTACCGGGCAGTTGATTGCGCCCGGAATGTGATCGTCGGCGAACTCTCCCGGGCTGCGCACATCGATGATCGCGTCGAAGCGCGCCAGGTCGGCCAGTGCGTCGGCCGCGCTGATCGAGTGTGGTTCCATGGCCGGTGCAGTTTCGCTGCGAGCTACTTGCGCGCGACCAGCAGCGGGCGCAGACGAGGCCAGACGTTGTCCAGCATGCGCGCCTGTGCCTTCTCGTTCGGGTGGATGCGGTCGGCCTGAAACAGGCTCATGTCATCGGCAAAGCCCTCGAGCAGGAACGGTGTCAGTGCGGCCCGCGTCTCCCGCGCGACCTCGCCGAAGGTTGCGAAGAACCGCTCGGCGTAGTCACGGCCATAGTTGGGCGGCACGCGGATGCCCACCAGCAGCACGCGCGCCCCAGCGGCCTGACTTGCCTCGACCATGGCACGCAGGTTGGCGCGTGTCAGATCCACGGGCAGGCCGCGCAGACCGTCATTGGCCCCGAGTTCGAGAACCACGACGGCGGGCCGATGGGATTGCAGCAATGCGGGTAAACGCGTGCGTCCGCCGCTCGTGGTCTCACCGGAGATGCTCGCATTCACGACGATATACTGATCGAGTCCCTGTCGCGTCAGGCGTTGCTCGAGCAGCTTGACCCAGCCGGCGTCGCGCACCAGCCCGTATTCGGCCGACAGGCTGTCCCCGACCACCAGGAGTACGCGTTTGTTTGGCGGCGTCGCCTGCGCGGCGGCGCCCGACACGCTCGCGGCAGCCACACTGGCGAGCGCGTATCGCAGGACGGCGCGGCGGGCAGCAAACCAGGATTCACTCATTCGAACAGGAAGGATCGGCGCCGATGACCGCCCGCAGCAGCATTGCCATCGAAGCGCAAGGGTTGACCAAGATCGTGCAGGACGCCACCGGCAGCCTGACGATTCTCGACGATATCAGCTTGAGCATCGAGGCCGGCGAGACGGTGGCGATCATCGGCGCCTCGGGCTCAGGCAAGTCGACTCTGCTCGGACTGCTGGCCGGCCTCGACGTTCCCTCGCGCGGCAGCGTGCATGTCTTTGGCACGTCGCTGTTCGAGCGTGACGAAGACGCGCGTGCCCGGCTGCGCGCAGAGCAGATCGGATTCGTGTTCCAGTCGTTCCAGTTGCTGCCGCATCTGACGGCGCTGGAAAACGTGCTGCTGCCCCTCGAACTGTCGGGCAAGGTGCCCGACGGCATCGCGCCGGAGGCCGCCGCGCGCGGCCTGCTCGAGCGCGTCGGGCTCGGCCAGCGGCTGGGACACTATCCACGCACCCTGTCCGGCGGCGAGCAGCAGCGCGTGGCGCTGGCGCGTGCCTTCGTCAGCCGCCCGCCCGTGCTGCTGGCGGACGAGCCGACCGGCAGTCTCGATGCGCGTACCGGCGCTGCGGTGATCGACCTGATGTTCGAACTGAACAAGGAACGCGGCTCAACCCTGGTGCTGGTCACGCATGATCCGCAGATCGCCGCGCTGTGCGGTCGGCGTATCGAGCTGGCCGCAGGTCGGATTCGCGACTAGCCCGCGCCGCGCAGTCGGCCGAGCGCGCGCGCTGCCAGCGGCGCGACTTCGCCTGCAACCAGGCCGACATCGGCACCGAAGTCGTCGGCGGCACGCCCGTGCAGCCACACCGCCGCCAGCACCGCCCGAACCGCGTCGTAGCCCTGCGCCAGCAGCGCGCCGATCATCCCGGCCAGCACGTCGCCGGTGCCGGCGGATGCCAGCGCCGCATTGCCGGTCGGGTTGATCCAGTAGCGCTCGCGCGTGGCGACCACCGAGCCGGCGCCCTTGAGCACCACGGTCGCATCAAAGCGCTCGGCCAACCGGCGCGCGGCGGCGACACGATCGGCCTGCACTTCGGAAGCAGACAGGCCGAGCAAGCGCGCAGCTTCAAGCGGGTGCGGCGTCAAGATGCGCGGTTCGCGGCAGCGGCGCAGACGCTGCGCCAGCGCGGTGTCGGCCGCGATCAGGTTCAACGCATCGGCATCGAGGACATAGGCCGCGCAAGCGCCGAGCGCCGACTCGAGGCGTTGCCTTGCCGCCGCGCTCGTGCCAAGGCCGCAGCCGATCACCGCGACCGGTGCCGCATCCTCCGCGTCGGGTGCTCGGAACATCAGTTCGGGCTGTTGCAGGTCGACCTTCATCGAGCCGTCAAGCGTATCGACGTAGACGCGACCGGCGCCGAGGCGAAGCGCTGCACGGCCCGCAAGCAGGGCTGCGCCCGTCATCCCGGTCGTGCCGCCGATCACAACGACCTGGCCGAAGCGACCCTTGTGCGTGTTGGCCGCGCGCGGTTCGACGATGCTGGCGAACGCCTCCGGTCCGATCAGCTCGCCGTCGCTGTCCGGAAGCTCAAGACCGAGCGGGTCGACCACGACGCCGCCGCTGGCATCGATGCCGTCGGCTGTGAACAGGCCTGGCTTGGCGCCGAGAAAGCTGATGGTTGCAGTGGCACGCACGCCGGCGGTGCCGCCGACCCAGGTCCCCGTATCGGCGTCGAGACCGCTCGGCAGGTCGAGTGCCACGCAGGCGCGCGCACTCAACCAGCGTGTCGCGGCCAGATACTCGCCATCGAGCGGGCGCGCCAGGCCAATGCCGAAGAGTGCGTCGATCGCGAGATCGGCGTTGTTGGCGTCCGATAGCGCGGCGCGCGTTGCTCCGCCGGCAGACTGCCAGCGTGCGGCCGCGGCCCGGGCGTCCGACGTGGCCGGCGGGGCGAGGGCGACGCACTCGACCACGCGGCCCAGGGCGTGCAGAACGCTGCCGCAGACATAGCCATCGCCGCCGTTGTTGCCGGGCCCGCAGACGATCACGATCTGCTGCGCACGAGGAAAGCGACGCGCGATCCAGGTGGCCGCAGCCGACCCCGCACGCTGCATCAACGTCTCCGCGGGCAGTTCGACCGCAGCACGCTGCTCGATCTCGCGCAACTGGCGGACAGTGAAAAGCTGCATGCCCATGGCGCAACCTTAACGCCACGTCGCGCGATCAGGGGGACTGCAGCGCGGGCCGGCCTTGATGCAGCACAGGGCGAGCGAAGCGGTCGAGGGTCAGGCCATCCAGGTCGATGCCGGGGGTCTGACCGGTGATCAGATCCGCCAGCACGCGCGCCGCGCCGCAGGCCATCGCCCAGCCGCTCGATCCGTGGCCTGCGTTCAGGTAGAGCCCGGTGATCGGCGTGCGGCCGAGCACGGGTGGGCCGTCGGGCAACGTCGGGCGCGCGCCGGCCCACCATTGCGCCTGGTTGTATCCCGCCGCCCCCGGATACCAGTCGCCGGCCACCTTGAGCAGGGTGGGCACACCAACCCGGTCGATGCGCGCGCTGGCTTCACCGAGCACGGCGGTGCCGGCGATGCGCAGGCGATTGCCCATGCGCGTGACCGCCACCTTGAAGCGTTCATCCATCAACCCGACCCGTGGCGCGAGGTCGTGGCGCGCGATCGGCACCGTGGCCGAGTAGCCCTTGACCGGCAACAACGGCAGCCGGATGCCGGTGGCCGCAAGCAGGCCCGCGCTCTCGGTCCCGGCAGCGATGACGCAGGCATCCGCGTGCAGGGCGCCGCGCTCGGTGATCACGGCTTCGAGCCGCTGTCCGCGGATGTCGAGTCCGACGGCCGCCGAGTCGAACGTGTAGCGCACACCGTCGTCAGCGCTGATTTCCTTGAGTCGACGGGCAAAGTAGGCGCAGTTTCCGGTTTCGTCGTTCGGATAGCGGACGCCGCCGGCGAGCGGCGTGTGTTCGTTCAGCGCCGGCTCCAGCGCGCGGCACTCGGCTGAGGTCAGCAGCGCGAACGGGGCGCCCAGCTCGGTCAGCAACGTGCGCAGGGGGGCATGCCGGGCAAGGTCTTCGTCGCTGCGAAACACCTGCAGCAGCCCGGAATGCTGCTCGAAGTCGATTGCATGACGCGCCTGCAGCGTGTGCATCTCTTCCTGGCTGTAGCGGGCCAGCCGGTACATGCACTGCTTGGCCTGCCGATAGCGCTCAAGCGTCGATGCGGCAACGAACTGCCGCAACCAACGCCACAGTGCGCGATCCGCGCTCAGCTTCAGCCGCAGCGCAGCGTCACGCCGGAAGAACGCCTTGAGCAGCGCTCCTGGTGCACCGGGAGCGGCCCAGGGCCCGGTATAGCCCGGGGCGATCACGCCACCATTGGCGAAACTCGCCTCGCGTGCCACGCCGCCCCGGCGCTCGAGCACCGTGACCTCGCAGCCCTGGCGGCGCAGGCAATACGCGGTAGTGACACCGATGATGCCGGCGCCGATAACGACAACGTGCATGGGAGAGGGGGGAAAGACCGAAGGCCGCGAGATGCGCCGCGGATTGTAGTGGCCGCCGCCGTCCGAAGCGCACGCGGCGTTGGCATCGGCTACATGCGCATCTGCGACGGCAGCCAAGTGACCAGTTGCGGGAAGAAGAAGATCAACAGCACGGCCACCATCATCATGACGAAGTACGGGAACGCCGCCACCGCGATGGTGTTGATCTGTTTGCCGGTCATGCCCTGCAGGACGAAGAGATTGAAGCCGACCGGCGGCGTGATCTGCGCCATCTCCACCACGATCACGATGAAGATGCCGAACCACAAGAGGTCGATGCCCGCCGCCTGCAGCGTCGGCAGCAGCACCGCCATCGTCAGCACCACCATGCTGATGCCGTCGAGAAAGCAGCCGAGCACGATGAAGAACACCATCAGCAGCATGATCAGCGCGAACGGTGAAAGGCCGAGGCCGCTGATGCTCTCGGCCAGGTGGCGCGGCAGGCCGATGAAGCCCATCGACAGCGACAGGAATGACGAGCCCGCGAGGATGAGCGCGATCATGCAGTACAGGCGAGTCGCGCCCATCAGCGAGTCGCGGAAGCTGGCCCAGGTCAGCGTGCGCTGCGCAGCCGCCAGCGCCAGCGCACCAAGCACGCCGAGCGATGCGGCCTCGGTCGCGGTGGCGAAGCCGGCGTAGATCGAGCCGAGAACGGCGGCGATCAGCGCCACGACCGGGATCAGGTGGCGCGATTGCGCGCAACTTCTCGGCGCAAGCGTGCATGGTTGAGATCGGCGGCAGGAATCGCCTGCGCATTGCGCATGGACCAGAGGATCGTGTAGCCCATGAAAAGGCCCGCCAGCAGCAGGCCGGGAATCACGCCGGCGATGAACAGCTTGCCGATCGACACGTCGGTCGCGACGCCGTAAACGATCATGATGATTGACGGCGGAATCAGCAGGCCGAGCGTGCCGGCACCGGCCAGGCTGCCGAGGGCGATACGTTCCGGATAGCCGCGCCGTGCGAGTTCGGGCAGGGTGATCTTGCCGATCGTCGCGCAGGTGGCGGCCGAGGATCCCGAGACCGCGGCGAAGATCGTGCAGCCGATGATGTTCGTGTGCAGCAGGCGGCCGGGCAGCCGTTGCAGCCATGGCGCCAGGCCGCGGAACAGTCCCTCGGAAAGGCGCGTCTTCAGCAGGATCTCGCCCATCCAGATGAACAGCGGCAACGCCGTCAGCGTCCAGCTCGACAGCGAACCCCACACCGTGAGCGCGAGGCTGTCGCCGGCAACGCGATCGGTGAACAACTCCATCGCGAGCCAGGCCACCCCGAGGATCGCCACGCCGATCCACAGCCCGGCGCCGAGGAAGGCGAAAATCAGGACCACGAGCAGCAGTGCGATCAGGGCGTCCATGGTCGCTCGTGCTTCACTCGGTGCGCGCCAGTTCGGGGTTCTGTTGCGCCGGAAGGTGGCGGTGCCGGAGCACGTAGATCAGTTCCTCCGCGAAGGCCATGAACAGCGCGATCATGCCGAGCGCCATCGAGATCTGCGGAATCCACAAGGGCGTCGCGTCGATGTTCTGCGAGACGTCGTTGTAGGCCCAGGAGCCGTAGGCGAGTTTGACCGAGTACCAGGCAAAGTAGCCGGTCAGGAAGGTCGCCGCGCCGAGACAGACGATCTCGATTGCCACCCGCACGCGGCCGTGGAAGCGGCTGATGATCAGCGTGACGCGGATGTGATCGCCGCGTCGCAAGGTATGGGCGAGTGCGAAGAACGAACCGGCGGCCAGGAAGTAGCCGGCGTAGGCATCGTAGCCGTCGATCGAGAAGTTGACGAAGCGCCCCGCGATCGACACCACCTGGATCAGCAGCGTCAGCAGGATGAACCCGGCGCCGATGGCGCCGAAGACGTTGTAAAGCGGATCGAGGCGGGTGCGCATTTGGGGCGCAAGCCGGCGCGGCAGGCCGAAGGGCTTCGGTACGCGCCGCGCCGACGTTGGGCTCGATTACTTCTTGGCCGGTGCCTTTGCCGTGCGGGCATAGGCGTCGAGGATCTCCTTGCCGTCGGCGCCCGCCTGCTTGAGCCAGTCAGCCACCATTTCCTCGCCGATCTTCTTCATGTCGCCCATCAGTTGCGGCGTCGGCGTCACGATCGTCATCTTGTTCTTGGCAAGGATGGCGATCGACTCGTCGTTGTAGGCGCGCATGCGTTCCCAGCCGCGCTTCTCCGCGTCGGCGGCCAACCGCACGACAGCCGCCTGGGTGGCCTTGTCGAGCTTGTCGAACTCCTTGCGGTTGACCACCAGCATGTTCTTCGGCAGCCAGGCGTTGACCGTGTGATAATGGGTCAGGCTCTCCCAGATCTTCGAGTCCACGCCGGTGGCCCCTGACGTCATGGTCGAGTCGACCACGCCGGTGGCCAGTGCCTGCGACAGCTCGGCGGCCTGGATCGTCATCGGTTGCGCGCCGACCACCTGCGCGATCTTGCTGGTGGCCGGGTTGTAGGCGCGCCACTTGAGGCCCTTCATGTCGACCGCCGATCGCAGTTCCTTCTTGGCGTAGATCCCCTGCGGCGGCCAGGCCACCGCGTACAGCAGCTTGACGCCGCGCTTTTCGAGGGTGCGTTCGAGCACCGGCTTCTGTGCCTGATACAGGCGGTAGGCGTCATCGAACCCGGTGGCCAGGAAGGGCAGCGAATCGAGCCCGAAGATCGGGTTCTGGTTCACCAGCAGGCTCATCAGCACTTCGCCCAGCTGGGCCTGGCCGCTTTCGACGGCGCGCGCGATCTCCGGCGCGCGAAACAGCGAGCCATTCGGATGCACGACGATGCGCAGCTTGCCCTGCGTCTCGAACTCGATGTCCTTGGCAAGCTGGGTCAGGGTGACGGTGTGGGGATTGCTGACCGGGTAGCCCGTGGGCATGTCCACTTGGTGCGGCTGGCGGCCGACAGGTTGCAGCGGAGGCGGCGCCGACAGCCGTGGCAAAGAATCTCATTGCGATGTCCTCCGAAAGGTAATTGGTACGGGCGGAGCGCAGGCCGTGACTGGCGTCTGCGAAAGCGGGGCGCAGATCGCCGGCGCCGACCGGCAACGTATAGGAGCGTTGCGGCTCATGTCAAGAAATCGTCGATAAATTGTCGAGATGTTGTTACGCTGCCGCGTCGACCTCGCTCAAGGACTCCGCGTGACTCGAGCCGCTCGCTCCAGCAAGGTGCCCGCGCACCGTTCTCGTACGGCCGCGCCAGCGAAGGCAGCGCCAGCGCCGTCCCGACCCACGCGCGCAAGCGGTCGTGCTCCGGCCGCCGGCGACTCGATGCAGCCGGTCGTGCCGCGCCTGTTCGTCTCGTCCGCGCACCTGGTGTCGCCGCGCAGCCAGGAACTGTCCGAGTTCGAGTTCGGCCTGATCCTGGTGTCCAACGCCTTCATGCGCTGGGTGGTGCGCTGCATGGCGGCCGCGGGATTGAAGGACCTCACCCCGCTCGACGTGCTGCTGATGCACCACGTCAACCACCGCGCGCGCAAGAAGAAGCTCGCCGACATCTGCTTCGTGCTCAACATCGAGGACACGCACGTCGTGGCCTACGCGCTGAAGAAGCTGGTGTCGCCGGCCTGGTGCGCGAAGCACGGCAAGGAAGTCTTCGACCAGCGCGCGCCGGGCCAGGCGCGTCACCCGCTATCGCGAGGTGCGCGAAGCCTGCCTGGTGGCGGCGCTGTCGAAAGAGGGCAGCGAGAACGCGCGGCTGGGCGAGATGGCGGGCTTCCTGCGCTTCCTGTCCGGCATGTACGACCAGGCCGCGCGTGCGGCCACCAGCCTGTAGGAGCGGCCATGCAGCGCTGGCAGTTCTGGATCGACCGCGGCGGCACCTTCACCGACATCGTCGCGCGCCGCCCCGATGGCGCCGTGATCACCCACAAGTTGCTGTCGGAGAACCCGGAGCAGTACCGCGACGCGGCGCTGGCCGGCATCCGCCACCTGCTCGGCGTCGCACCGGGCGCGCCGATTCCGGTCGAGAGTATCGATGCCGTGAAGATGGGCACGACCGTCGCGACCAATGCGCTGCTCGAGCGCAAGGGCGAGCCGACCGTGCTGGTGATTACGCGCGGCTTCCGCGATGCGCTGCGCATTGCGTACCAGAACCGGCCCCGGCTGTTTGCCCGCCACATCGTGCTGCCGGAGTTGCTGTATGCGCGCGTGATCGAGGCCGACGAGCGCATCGGCGCCCAGGGTGACGTCGTGCGCCCGCTCGATGAAGCACAGGTGCGGCAGGAACTGCAGGCGGCATTCGACGCCGGGCTGCGCTCGGTGGCGATCGTGCTGATGCACGGCTACCGCTTCGTCGATCACGAGGCGCGCATTGCGCAGATCGCGCAGTCGGTGGGCTTTCCGCAGGTCTCCGTGTCGCATCGCGTCAGCCCGCTGATGAAGCTCGTCGCGCGCGGCGACACGACGGTGGTGGATGCCTACCTGTCGCCGATCCTGCGCCGGTATGTCGAGCGGGTCGCCGGCGAACTGCGTTCGTCCGAACAGCAGACGCGCCTGTTCTTCATGCAGAGCAACGGCGGGCTGACGGATGCGTATCGCTTCCAGGGCAAGGACGCGATCCTGTCGGGGCCTGCCGGGGGCATCGTCGGCATGGTTCGCTCAAGCCGGATGGCCGGCTTCGAGCGGGTGATCGGCTTCGACATGGGGGGCACCTCGACCGACGTCTCGCACTACGCCGGCGAGTACGAGCGCGAGTTCGAGACCTCGGTGGCCGGTGTGAGGATGCGGGCGCCGATGATGAGCATCCATACGGTGGCCGCCGGCGGCGGGTCGATCCTGCATTTCGACGGGGCGCGGCTACGCGTCGGCCCCGACTCGGCAGGCGCGAACCCCGGACCGGCGTGTTACCGGCGCGGCGGGCCGCCGGCGGTGACCGACGCCAACGTAATGCTCGGCCGCGTGCAGCCGGCCTTCTTCCCCTGCGTGTTCGGCCCGCAGGCGGATCAACCGCTCGACCGCGACGTGGTCGTGCGCAAGTTCGCCGAGCTGGCTGCACAGATCAGCGCGGCAATTGGGCAAGCGCGCAGCGCGGAGCAGGTGGCCGCCGGTTTCGTGGATATCGCCGTACGCAACATGGCCGAGGCGATCAAGCGCATCTCGGTGCAGCGTGGCCACGATGTCACGCAGTACACGCTGACCGTCTTCGGCGGCGCCGGCGGCCAGCACGCCTGCGCGGTGGCCGACCAGCTTGCGATGACACGGGTGTTTGCGCATCCGCTGGCCGGCGTGCTGAGCGCGTATGGCATGGGCCTGGCCGACCAGACCGCCATGCGCGAGGCAACCGTCGAGCAGCCGATGATTGACGCCATGCGGCCGCAGCTGGAGACCCTGCTGGATGCGCTGGCGCGCTCCGCCTGTGACGAACTGGAGGCGCAGGGCGTGGCGCCCGGGCAGATCGCGACCGTTCGGCGCGTGCACCTGAAGTACGAGGGCACCGACTCGGCGTTGCCGGTACTGGCCGACGGGGTGGCCGAGATGCAGCGCCAGTTCGAGCGCGCGTATCGGCAGCGCTTCTCTTTCCTGATGCGCGAGCGGCGCCTGATCGTCGAGGCGATCTCGGTCGAGGCCATCGGTGGCGCCGATGCGCCGGCAGAGGATCCGCCCGCACCTTCGGCGCGCGCCGGCGAACTGCGGCCGGCCGCCCGCGTGCGCGCCTGGTTCGACGACGGCAGCGGCGGTGGCTGGCACGAGACGCCGCTTTATGTGCGCGGCGATACGCGACCAGGCGATCGCATCGACGGCCCGGCGATCATCGCCGAGGCCAACGCGACCACGGTGGTCGAGCCCGGCTGGCAGGCCGAGGTCACTCCGCTCGATCACCTTGTGCTCACGCGCGTGAAGCCGCGTGCCCGGCGCATCGCCATCGGTACCCAGGTCGACCCGGTGATGCTGGAGATCTTCAACAACCTGTTCATGTCGATCGCCGAGCAGATGGGGCTGCGACTGCAGAACACCGCCTACTCGGTCAACATCAAGGAACGCCTCGACTTCTCCTGCGCGCTGTTCGACACCGACGGCAACCTGATTGCCAATGCGCCGCACATGCCGGTGCACCTGGGCTCGATGTCCGAGTCGATCAAGACCGTGATGCGCGAGAACGCCGGCCGCATGACCGCCGGCGACGCCTACGTGGTCAACGATCCGTACCACGGCGGCACGCACCTGCCGGATGTCACCGTCGTCACGCCGGTGTTCGATCGCAGCGGGCGCGAGCTGCTGTTCTATGTCGGCTCGCGCGGCCACCATGCCGACATCGGCGGCATCACGCCCGGCTCGATGCCGCCCTTCTCGAAGACGCTGGACGAGGAGGGCGTGCTGTACACCAACTTCAAACTGGTCGAGGGGCAGGGGCCGGAGCAGCCGGGCCGCCTGCGCGAGGAAGCATGCCTGGCGCTGCTGCAAAGCGGCCCGCACCCAGCCCGTAATCCCGCTCAAAACCTGGCGGACCTGAAGGCGCAGATCGCGGCCAACGAGAAGGGCCGCGAGGAACTGCTGCGCATGGTCGAGCAGTTCGGCCTCGACGTGGTCAAGGCCTACATGCGGCACGTGCAGGACAACGCCGAAGAGTCGGTGCGGCGCGTGATCACGCGGCTGAAGGACGGCGCCTTCGACCTCGAACTGGACAACGGCGCGCACATCCGCGTGAAGGTCACGGTCGATCGCGCTGCGCGCGGCGCCACCATCGACTTCACCGGCACATCGGCGCAACTGCCGAACAACTTCAATGCGCCGGCCTCGATCTGCGTGGCCGCGGTGCTGTACGTGTTCCGCACGCTGGTCGACGACGAGATCCCGCTGAATGCCGGCTGCCTGAAGCCGCTGACGCTGGTGATTCCCGCGGGCTCGATGCTGAACCCGACCTGGCCGGCGGCAGTGGTGGCGGGCAACGTCGAGACGTCCAGTTGCATCACCAACGCGCTCTATGGCGCGCTGGGCGTGCTGGCCGCGGGCCAGGGCACGATGAACAACTTCACCTTCGGCAACGCGCGCCACCAGTACTACGAGACGATCTCCGGCGGCTCCGGTGCCGGTGTGACGGACGTCGCGGCCGGCAGCGCAGCGCAGGCGGGGTTCGACGGCACCGATGTCGTGCAGACCCACATGACCAACTCGCGCCTGACCGACCCCGAGGTGCTCGAGTTCCGCTACCCGGTGCGGCTGGAAAGCTATGCGATCCGGGCCGACTCCGGCGGACGCGGGCGCTGGCATGGCGGCAATGGCGGCACCCGCCGCATCCGCTTCCTCGAGCCGATGACCGCCTCGATCCTGGCCAACAGCCGGCGCATTCCGCCGTTTGGCCTGGCCGGCGGCGAGGCGGGGCAGCCCGGCCGCAACTGGGTCGAACGTAGCGATGGCACGCGCGAAGCGCTGCCGCACCTGGGCAGCGTCGATGTCGATGCAGGCGACGTGTTCGTGATCGAGACCCCGGGCGGCGGAGGCTTCGGCGTGCCCGAGGCGTGATGGGCACCGCTGGCATCGACGAGTCTGCGCGATGCCAACGGTGCCCGCGTGCGGCGCAGCGGCGAAGCGGCGAATACGTCGCGGGGCCGGGGGCTATTCACTGCATCGGTCGGCAGGGGGCGCCCGAATAATCGGCAACAGCCCCAATCCGGCCTGCCGCCGCCACCCGTCTGCCGCCCATGAATGCTCCCGAACGTCTTCCTCCTGGTGTCCATCAGGTCCTCGATACCCTGTCGATCTGCTACGCGCCGCTGATCGACAAGAAGCGCAAGGCGATCGGCACGCGACTGACGCTGCTGTCGCTGCAACCGCAGGACCGGCTGCCGATCGGCGCCGTGCTGTCGGCGCTCAACGCCGTCTGGCCCGATACCTCGGCACCGCTGCTGGTGGCGCCGCTCGATGCCACGCTGGACGACTCGGCCGGCCACTGGCAGGCACCCAAAAACGCCGTGCTCGAAGTCCCCGCTGTCGGCCTGCGTGACCCCGAGGTGCAGTCCACCGCTCAGCGCCTGTTCCGCGACGGCAAGCGCCTGGCTCTGCGCGGCCGGCCCGACTCGCCGCTGCCGCCGGCGCTGCTGTCCTGCTTCGAGTCCTCGCTGATTCACATCAAGGAAGACCGCCGCGTCACCGCGGACGGCAAGCCGATTGCCTCGGGGCCGACGGTCCAGGCCCAGCGCAAGCTGCCGTTCATCATCACCGGCGTGCAGGCGGTGGCCGATGTCGACTCCGCCTTCGAGCGCGGCGCCGCCGCCAGCGTCGGCTGGCCGCTCGACGACGAGCAGCATCGCGCCGTGCGACCGCTGCAACCGGGCCAGGCGGTGGTGCTTGAGTTGCTGCGCCTGGTGCGCGACGACGCCGAGCTGTCGAAGATCGACTCGACCCTGAAGCGTGATCCGGCGCTCGCGTTCAAGCTGCTGCGGCTGGTCAATTCGGCCGCCTTCGGCCTGCCAGTGCAGATCACCAGCTTCCAGCACGCGGTGATGATGCTGGGCTACAAGAAGATGATGCGCTGGCTGTCGCTGCTGCTGGCCACCGCAAGCAAGGACGCCAACACCTTCCCGCTGATGCACGCTTCGATCCGGCGCGGCATGTTCCTCGAGTTCGTCGGCGGCAGCGAGGAGTCGTCCGAAGTGCGCGACGAGCTGTTCATCACGGGCGCCTTCTCGATGCTCGACCGCATCACCGGCGCGCCGTTCGAGCAGCTGTTCGAGCTCATTTCGTTGTCGGAGAGCGTGACCGACGCCATCGTCCGCCGCGAAGGGCCGTATGCCCCATACCTCGCGCTGATCGAATCGATCGAACGCTCGGACCCGATCGGGCTGGCCAAGCACCTGGACAACCTGGCGATGCCGGTGTCCAACTGCAACGAGGCCTTGCTTAAGGCGATGCAGTCGGCGAACACGCTGGACGGCGACCTGTAGCGCTTGGCGTGTACGCGAGGCCTTCGGCCTCGCACGTGCACGCAAAGCGAGGAAGTCAGAGGGCTGCGCTCCGGAGCGGCCGCGCGCTCCACCCTTTCCAACTGCAACGAGACGGGGAGGTTGCTGCGCAGTTCGGCATCACGGCGCCGCCGGCGACCCTTGTTGCAGAACGACTCGGCGTGATCTCGCAGGCAGCCCCTCGCTGAAGCGGCCTGGCAACTGAGGTTGGTCGCCCGGGTGCCCTGGCGCGCTCGCAAAGACTCCTCTTGCCGGCCCGCCTTGGCGGGCCACGACGCCTGACTGCGGGCACAGGCAGCCAGCCGCCTACAATGCCTCTTCGCGCGTTGCATTTTCCTCGGGGGCGGCGCCCGGCCGCCCCGAAGCTGCCCCTCTGACTAGATCGCTTTTCGCGCAGGTGCGAGCCCGCAGGGCTCGCGTACGCGAAGAGCGCCAAGGCCCCATGACCCCCACCGACACCTACCTGGCACTCGACGGTCCGAGCGCGTTGTCCAACTTTCGCGCTCTGCGCCTGCTGGAGCGGCTGCGGTCGGTGGAACCGGCGATCGAGGCGGTAGCGGCACGGCACATCCACTTCGTGCACTTGCGCGCGGCGGGCGAGGGCGTTCGCGGCAAGCTCGACGCGCTGCTGGACTACGGCCACTCCTTCACCTATGACGTGCGCCACGCCGACGCGTTCGACGTGGTGCCGCGGCTGGGCACGATCTCGCCCTGGGCCAGCAAGGCCACCGACATCGCCCACAACTGCGGCCTGGCCGAGGTGGCGCGCATCGAGCGCGGCACCCGCTACTTCGTCACGCTCAAGAGCGGTCTGCTCGGCGGCGCGCGGCACCTTGCGCCGGACGCACACGAGAAGGTCGCGGCGCTGCTGCATGACCGCATGACCGAAAGCGTGATCGCCATCGACGCCGACCCCGCGCTGCTGTTCCGCGAACTGCCGGGCAAGCCGCTGCAGACGGTCGCGGTCGGCGCGGAAGGACGTGCGGCACTGGCGCGCGCCAACCGCGAGATGGGGCTGGCGCTGTCGGACGACGAGATCGACTACCTGCTGGCGGCGTATCGCGACTTGCAGCGCAATCCGACCGACGTCGAACTGATGATGTTCGCGCAGGCTAACTCCGAGCACTGCCGGCACAAGATCTTCAACGCGAGCTGGACCATCGATGGCGAGGCGCAGGACACCTCGCTGTTCGGCATGATCCGCGAGACCCATCGGGCCGCGCCGCAGGGCACCGTGGTGGCCTACAGCGACAACGCGGCGGTTATCGAGGGCCGCATCGCACGCCGCTTCTACCCGCGCTCCGATCATCCGCACGGCGCGTTCGGTGTGGAATTCGGCGGCCGCGACGAGCTGACGCACACGGTATTCAAGGTCGAGACGCACAACCATCCGACCGCGATCTCGCCGTTTCCCGGAGCAGCCACCGGCGCCGGCGGCGAGATCCGCGACGAGGGCGCCACCGGCCGCGGCGCCAAGCCCAAGGCCGGGCTGTGCGGCTTCTCGGTGTCGCACCTGCGCCTGCCGGACGCCCGCCGCGCGTGGGAGAACGACGCCGACGTGACCGCCGGCGCGTTGGCCACGGAAGCGAGCGAGCGCGACTACGGCTTTCCGTCGCGCATCGCCGATGCGCTGTCGATCATGGTCGACGGGCCGATCGGTGCGGCGGCCTTCAACAACGAGTTCGGCCGGCCCAACATCAACGGCTACTTCCGCGCCTTCGAGGCCAACGTCGGCGGCCGCCGCTACGGCTACCACAAGCCGATCATGATCGCCGGCGGCATCGGCAACATCCGCGACGACCAGACCCGCAAGCTCGACCTGCCGCCGGGCACGCTGATGATCCAGCTCGGCGGTCCGGGCATGCGCATCGGTCTGGGCGGTGGTGCGGCCTCCAGCATGGGGGCCGGCACCAACACCGAGCAGCTCGACTTCGATTCGGTCCAGCGCGGCAACGCCGAGATCCAGCGCCGCGCGCAGGAAGTCATCGACCGCTGCTGGTCGCTGGGGCAGGGCAATCCGATCCTCAGCATCCACGACGTCGGCGCCGGCGGCCTGTCGAATGCGATGCCCGAACTGGCGGACTCCGCCGGCCGCGGCGCGCGTTTCGAACTGGCCAAGGTGCCGGTCGAGGAAAGCGGCATGAGCCCGCTGGAGATCTGGTGCAACGAGTCGCAGGAGCGCTACGCACTGGCGATCGCAGCGCACTCACTGCCCGCGTTCGACTGGCTATGCCAGCGCGAGCGCTGCCCGTATGCAGTGGTCGGCGCCGGCACCGACGATGGCCATCTCGTCGTCGCCCGATCGACCGCTTCGGCAACCAGCCGGTCCACATGCCGATCGAGCGTGCTGCTCGGCAAGCCGCCGCAGGATGCACGCGCGATGTGCGGCACGCGCGCGCAGACGCTGCCTCCGCTCGACACGGCGGCGGATCGACCTCGAGGAGGCGGCCGCACTCGCGTGCTGCGCCATCCGACCGTCGCCGACAAGACCTTCCTGATCACGATCGGCGACCGCAGCGTGGGCGGCCTGAACTGCCGCGATCCGATGGTCGGCCCGTGGCAGGTGCCAGTGGCCGACTGCGCCGTCACGCTGCTCGACTACGAAGGCTACGCGGGCGAAGCGATGGCGATGGGCGAGCGCACCCCGTTGGCCATCATCGACGCCGCGGCCAGTGCGCGCATGGCCATCGGCGAGGCGCTGACCAACATCGCGTGCGCCAACGTCGAACTCGCGCGCGTGAAGCTGTCTGCCAACTGGATGGCGGCCTGCGGCCAGCCGGGCGAGGACGCCAAGCTGTTCGACGGGGTGCGCGCCGCCAGCACGCTGTGCCCGGCGCTGGGCATCAGCATCCCGGTCGGCAAGGATTCCCTGTCGATGAGCACCGCCTGGCAGGATGCCGGCGAAAACAAGCAGGTGGCCGCACCGGTGTCGCTGATCGTCTCGGCGGCCGCGCCGGTCGACGACGTGCGGCGCGCGCTGACGCCGCAGCTCGATCCGAGCAAGGACACCGTGCTGATCCTGGTCGATCTCGGGGCCGGCCGGCAGCGGCTCGGTGGCTCGATGCTGGCGCAGGTGAGCCGCCAGTTCGGCAATGAGGCGCCCGACCTGGACGATCCCGCGCCGGCTCGCGCCGCGTCTGCATCGCGGTCGCAGCACGCTCAATAGCGAGCGCATGTTGCTCGCCTATCACGATCGTTCCGATGGGGGCCTGTTCGCTGCGCTGTGCGAGATGGCCTTCGCCGGCCACTGTGGGGTGACGATCAATATCGACGTGATCGCGATGGACCCGGTGGCCGAGGATTGGGGCGACTTCAAGATCCGGCCCGAGCAGGTCGGGGTCCGGCGCCACGAGCAGACGCTGCGCGCGCTGTTCAACGAAGAACTGGGGCTGATCCTGCAAGTGCGCAAGCGCGAGCAGAGCGAGGTCATGAACCGGCTGCGCGCGGAAGGCCTCGGCGCGGTCTCGCACGTGGTGGCCAGGCCCAACGATCGCGACGTGGTCGAGGTGTGGCGCGACGCGAAGTCGATCTTTGCCCGGCCGCGTGCCGAACTGCAGAAGGCGTGGAGCGACGTGAGCTGGCGCATCGCCCGCCTGCGTGACAACCCGGACTGTGCGGACCAGGAGTTCGGGCGCATCGACGACGCCGGGGATACCGGACTGCATTGCGCGCTGACCTTCGATCCGGCCGCGGACGTTGCGGCGCCGTATCGATTGCCACGCGGCGCGCGACCGCGCATCGCGATCCTGCGCGAGCAGGGCGTGAACGGCCAGTTCGAGATGGCCGCGGCCTTCGAGCGCGCCGGCTTCACCGCGGTCGACGTGCACATGACGGATCTCATCGCCGGGCGGGTGCAGCTTGCCGAGTTCAAGGGTTTCGCCGCCTGCGGCGGCTTCTCCTACGGCGACGTGCTCGGTGGTGGCGAGGGCTGGGCCAAGACGATCCTGCACAACCGCGGGCGCGCGACGAGTTCGCCGGCTTCTTCGCGCGCAGCGACAGCTTCGCGCTGGGCGTGTGCAACGGCTGCCAGATGATGAGCCAGCTTGCCCCGATCATTCCCGGCGCGCAGCACTGGCCGCGCTTTGAGCGCAACGTGTCCGAACAGTTTGAGGGCCGGCTGGTGATGACCGAAGTGCTCGACTCACCGTCGCTGTTCTTCGCCGGCATGGCCGGCAGCCGCATGCCCATCGCCAATGCCCATGGCGAGGGACGCGCGGTGTTCGCCAGCGCCGAGGCGATGCAGCAGGCCAGCGACCGCGGGCTGATCGCGGCGCGCTACGTCGATCCGCAGGGCCAGGCGACCGAGCGCTATCCGCACAACCCGAACGGGTCGCCGCGCGGCATCAATGCGCTGACCACACCCGATGGCCGTTTCACGGTGATCATGCCGCACCCTGAACGCGTGCGTCGCACCGTGCAGATGAGCTGGCAGCCGCCGGGCCTGGGCGAGGACTCGCCCTGGATGCGGATGTTCCGCAACGCGCGACGCTGGCTCGGTTGACGGCTGTGCGTGTTGGCGCAACAGCCAGCGGCGTCCGCCGCTGGCATTAGCCCTGATCGGCGGCGGCGGGCGGCGACCGGCGGCCGCGACCCCGCTAGAGTCCGTGCCGCGGTTGCGGGCGCATCCTCTGCCCGGGCCCTGACAACGGAGACCCATCATGATCAAACCCATCGTCGCCAGTGTGCTGCTGGCGGCCGGCGCGCTCGCCGCGTCGCCAGCCCATGCCCAGGTGCGCGGCACCGACTGGGGCACGTTTATCGGCGCGTCGTTCGGCGACTCGGACCTCGATACGGCGCTGAAGCTGTTCGGCGGCCAGTTGCTGACGCCGAACTGGGGTTGGGAAGCGAGCTTCATCGACTTCGGTTCGAAAACCAACCGCAGCACGACAACCGAGGCCTGGGCGCTGGGCGGCGGCCTGCTGGGCGTCCTGCCGCTGAACGCCCAGTTCTCCGCGTTCGGCAAGCTTGGCGCGTACTACGTGAAGTCCGAGGTGAGGAACCCGGCGGGGAGCGTGTCGGACAGCAGCGTCGAACTGGGCGCCGGCGTCGGACTGCGCTTTGCCATCAATCCGCAGTTTTCGCTGCGCCTTGAACTGGAGAGCATCGGCGGTGAGGGGGGCGACGTGGTCAGCCTCGGCGCGCAGCTGCGCTTCTGAGCGCAGGTTCGGGAGCGCACGATCGGTCGCGTCGATCGACCGCTGCAATGAAAACGGGGCGCCGCGGCGCCCCGTTTTCATTGCATTCGTATCTGCTACTGGATCTTTGCCTTCTTCTGCAACTCGGCCGCGAACGCCTGCACCTTCTGCTGCTGCAGCATCTCGCGGATCTGGCCCTGCACCTGTTCCATCGGCGGGAACTGCGCTTCGCGTGTGTCGTCCAGGCGGATCACGTGCCAGCCGAACTGCGTCTGCACCGGTGTTTCGGTGAACTTGCCCTTCTCGAGCTTGACCATCGCGTCGGCAAACGGCTTGACGTAGCCGTCGGGGCTGGCCCAGTCCAGGTCGCCGCCATTGGCGCCCGAGCCGGGATCTTTGCTCTTGTTGGCGAGCTCCTCGAACTTGGCGCCCTTTTTCAGCTGCTCGATGATCGCCTTGGCCTCGTCTTCCTTGTCGACCAGGATATGGCGCGCGCGGAACTCCTTGCTGCCGGCCTTGGCCTTCTGCTCTTCGTAGACCTTCTTGATGTCGGCATCGGTGATCGGCGACTTGTCCATTTCGTCGCGCATCAGGGCCTGGATCAGCGTGTTCTGCCGTTGCACGTCGAGCTGGAACTTGACGTCGGGCTTCTCCGGCAGTCCGCGGCGCGTGGCTTCCTGAAGAAACACCTCGCGCCGGATCAGCTCCTGCTTGACCATCTCGCGCAACTGAGGCGAGTCCTGCTGGCCTTGCGCCGACAACTGCTTGACCCAGGCCTCTTCGCGCGCTTTCGGGATCGGTCGGTTGTTGACGGTGGCGATGTTCTGGGCAAGAACACTCGAAGCGGCCAGCGTGAGCGAAACAAGGGCAATCGCACGAAACATCGGATCAATGTCCTTCAGGGGAGGGGTCGGCCATGTCGGCCGGCAGCTCATCGGGCGAGTGCAGCGTCATGGCCAGCGCGTGGATTTCACGCCGCATCAAAGAGTCAAGGGCATCATACACAAGGCGATGGCGTGCCACCCGGGAAAGCCCGCGGAACCGGGCGCTGACCAGCCGCATCCGGTAGTGGCCGCCGCCGCTCTTGGCGCCCTCGTGGCCGGCGTGCTGCGCACTTTCGTCCTCAATCTGCAGCAGTAGCGGCGCCAATGCCTGCAGTCGCTGCGTCATCCGTTCGATCGTCGCCGGATCAGGCATCGCCCGCTTCCTTCATGTGGCGGGCCAGCCAGAGGCCGATGCCCAGCGTGAACGCAAAGGTGATGCCCATCAGGCCGAACAGCTTGAAGTTGACCCAGGTTTCTGTGGGCACGCTGAAAGCGACGATGAGGTTCACCGCCCCGATCGTGGTGAAGAACACGATCCATACCCACAGCAGCCGTTCCCAGACGGCGGCCGGCAGGACGAGTTGCTCGCCCAGCACCGTGCGCAACAGGTTGCGGCCCGCGAACAGCCGGCCGCCGAGCAGGATGCCGCCGAACAGCCAGTACAGGATCGACGGCTTCCACTTGATGAAGGTCTCGTCGTGGAGCCAGATCGTGGCGCCACCGAAGACCACGATCACCGCCACGCTGATCCACAGCATGGTGTCGACCTTCTTTCGCCGCACCAGTTGCCAGCCGACCTGGATCAGCGACGCGACGATTGCCACCGCGGTGGCCAGCAGGATCGGCGCCTGTCCGACGGGCACCGCGCCATCAATCATCAGCGGCCCGAGCCACGTTTGCGCCAGCGCAAGCGACGTGTCCGGCTGCATGCCCGCCAGCTTGAATGCTGCGAAGAACAGGATGACCGGCAGCAGATCGAGCAGCAGCTTCATCGGCGCCTACGCTCGGACAGCCGGTTCGAACGCCAGCGAAGCCGAGTTGATGCAATAGCGCAGCCCGGTCGGCGGCGGACCGTCGGGGAACACGTGGCCGAGGTGGGCGTCGCAGACGTTGCAGATGATCTCGGTGCGCACCATGCCGAAGCTCGTGTCGCGCTTTTCGCGCACGTTGGCCGGGTCGATCGGCGCGAAGTAGCTCGGCCAGCCGCAGCCCGAGTCGAACTTGGTGTCCGACAGAAACAGCGGCGTGCCACAGCACACGCAGCGGTACAGGCCGTGCTCATGGTGATCCCAATAGCGACCGGTGAACGCGCGCTCGGTGGCCGCGTGGCGCGCGACCTGGTATTCCATGTCCGACAGCTGCGCGCGCCATTCGGCATCGGTCTTCTTCACTTTCTCGACCATGGTCGTCCTCGCTAGTGCGGGTGGAAAGGTACGCGCAAGCCGTACTGCAGGTTCGGCGTCCAGAGCGAGCGTGGCGTCGTCACGAGGAGCACGACAGATGCAATGCGCCGGCCCAGTCTGGCGGCAACGCTGCATAGCTATCGAACTCCGGCTGCTCGTCGTACGGGTTGCGCAGGCAGGTCAGCAAGCGGTCGATCTCGCCGAAGTCACGCGCCCCGTCGTCGCCGCGTGCCTTGCGTATGGCGGTCTCGGCCAGGTAATTGCGCAGCACGTATTTCGGATTGACCCGATTCATGCGCGCCGCGCGCGCCGCATCGACGCTGTTTTCGGCGGCCAGTCGAGCGCGGTAGTCCGCGACCCAGGCATCGAAGGCGGCGCGGTCGGGGAAGAGGTCGCGCACCGGCGCGTCGTCGTTGGGCGCGCCGACGTGCACGCGCAGCCTCGACAGGCGGCGCCAGAAGAGGGTCCAGTCCACCCGCTGGGCGTCGAGCAGCGCCAGCAGCTTTTCCGTCAGCACGGTGTCGCCGTCGCGCACGTCGGTCAGGCCGAGCTTGGCGTTGAACTGCGCGGTGATCGCCTGCGCGAACTCGTCCTTGTAGGTTTCGAGTGCAGCCTGCGTCGCTTCGACGTCGGCGGTCAGCGGGATCAAGGCCTGGCCCAGGCAGTAGAGGTTCCAGTGCGCGACCATCGGCTGCTGGGCGTAGGCGTAGCGGCCCTGGTCGTCGCTGTGGTTGCAGACGTGATTGGCATCGAAGGCATCGACGAACCCGAATGGCCCATAGTCGATCGTCAGGCCGAGGATCGACAGGTTGTCGGTGTTCATCACGCCGTGGCAGAAACCCACGCCCTGCCATTGCGCCAGCAGCCGTGCGGTGCGTCGAGAGACCGCCTCGAGAAGCGCGAGATAGGGCTTGGGCCCGTCGCCGGCCGTCCGGCACTCGGGAAAAAAGCTGTCGATCACGTAGTCGGCCAGCCGGCGCAGTTCCTCGTGCCGGTTGCGCCAGTAGAAGAACTCGAACGATCCGAAGCGCACGAAGCTCGGCGCCATGCGGATCACCACCGCGGCGGTCTCGGTGGACTCGCGAAAAACCGGGTGATCGGCGCCGGCCACAGAAAGCGCGCGCGTGGTCGGGATGCCCAGGCCGTGCAGCGCCTCGGAGCAGAGGAACTCGCGGATCGACGAGCGCAGGACCGCGCGGCCGTCGCCCATGCGCGAATAGGGTGTCTTGCCCGCGCCCTTCAGCTGCAGTTCCCAGGTGCCGTGCGAACCTGCCACGCCGCCGAGCAGGATCGCGCGGCCGTCACCCAGTTGCGGCACGTAGACGCCGAACTGATGGCCGGCATACACGGCGGCGAGCGGGTCGGCGCCGTGCGGAACACGGTTGCCGATCGCCACCTCGACGAACTCGGGGTGCGCAGCGGCAGCCGGCGAAAGCCCGATCAGGCCCGCGGCGTCCGCCGAGAACGCCACCAGATACGGATCGGGCAGCGGGGTGGGCGTCAGGCGCGTGTAGAAGCTGGCGTCAAGCTGGCCGAATCCGTTGTCCCAACTCAGCCCGGCCCAGGGTGAGTCGGCAGCGTGCGGGCTGGCAAAGGGCGGCAGGGGGGCGTTCACGCAGTCTCCAGGCAAGGCGGGGATTCTATCGAGGGCCGCACTTGTACACTGGCCCGAGACGTCTCCCGCAGATGGGGATGCGGACACGACAAGCAACTCAGGAGACCCTCCATGCTGCATGGCTTGATGATGCAGACGCCGCTGCTGATCTCGTCCTTGATCCAGCACGCGGACCGCCATCACCCGGACGGCGAAATCGTTTCGCGACGGGTCGAAGGCGATATCCATCGCACCACGTACCGCGAACTGCACCGGCGCGCGCGCCGACTGGCCAATGCGCTGGCTGCGCTCGGTACCCGGCCCGGCGATCGCGTGGCCACACTTGCATGGAACGGCTACCGCCACATGGAGCTGTACTTCGCGGTGTCGGGCAGCGGCGCGGTGCTGCACACGCTGAACCCGCGCCTGATCGGCGAGCAGATCGCCTGGATCGTCAATCATGCCGAGGACACGGCGCTGTTCTTCGACCTCACGTTCCTGCCAATCGTCGAGGGCATCGCGCCGCACTGCCCGCAGGTCAGGCACTGGGTGGCGATGATCGACCGCGAGCGGATGCCGGCACAGTCGAAGGTTGCGCTGCTCTGCTACGAAGACCTGGTCGAGCGGGCGTCCGACCACTTCGACTGGCCGAGCTTCGACGAGAACACCGCCAGTTCCATGTGCTACACGTCGGGCACCACCGGCAACCCGAAGGGCGTGCTCTACAGCCACCGCTCGACCGTGCTGCACTCGATGGGCGCGGCTTTGCCGGATGCGCTTAACCTGTCGGCGCGCGACTGCATCCTGCCGGTGGTGCCGATGTTCCACGTCAACGCGTGGGGTCTGCCCTACGTGGCGCCGATGGTCGGGGCCAAGATCGTGTTTCCGGGCCCGGCGCTGGACGGCAAGTCGCTGTATGAACTGTTCGAGGCCGAGCGCGTTACCTGCTCGGCCGGCGTGCCCACCGTCTGGCAGGGGCTCCTTGCCCACACCGAAGCGAACAACCTGCGCTTTTCGACGATGAAGCGCACGGTGATCGGCGGCTCGGCCTGCCCGCCGTCGATGCTGCGGCTGTTCCAGGAGAAGTACGGCGTGCAAGTGCTGCACGCGTGGGGCATGACCGAGATGAGCCCGCTCGGCACCGTCGCCACGTTCAAGGAGAAGCACCGCGACCTGCCTGAGGAGAAGCGCCTGGCGCTGCAGTTCAAGCAGGGGCGGGTGATCTACGGTGTCGACATGAAGATCGTCGATGCCAGCGGCCAGGACCTGCCGTGGGACGGCGTGGCCTTTGGCGACCTGCTGGTGCGCGGCCCGTGGATCCTGCGAGAGTACTTCAAGCAGGAGGGCGGCTCGCCGCTGCGCACCGATGCCGACGGGCGAGGGCTGGTTCCCCACCGGCGACGTCGCCACCATCGACCCCGACGGCTACATGCAGATCACCGACCGCTCCAAGGACGTGATCAAGTCCGGCGGCGAGTGGATCAGCTCGATCGAGATCGAGAACGTCGCGGTCTCGCACCCGGCGGTGGCGATGGCCGCCTGCATCGCTGCGCGCCATCCGAAGTGGGACGAGCGGCCGCTGCTGGTGGTCGTGCGCAAGCCCAATGCCGAGGTCAGCAAGGAAGAGCTGCTGGCGCATTACGAAGGCAAGGTCGCCAAGTGGCAGGTGCCCGACGACGTGGTGTTCGTCGAGGCGATTCCGCTGGGCGCCACCGGCAAGATGCTCAAGACCCGGCTGCGCGAGCAGTTCAAGGACTACCGGCTGCCGACTGGCTAGCCGTCGGCGCGAAGCCACGCGCGTTGCGCGCGCGTTGTTAGTGCGCGAACGCCCGGGTAATCTCGCGCGCCTCACAGCAGCAACCACGGCCGCAAGAGCCGCCATCGAAGTCCGATCGATAACCAAAGGAGACACGCATGCGTCGCATCTTCATTCGTTGGTCGCTGGCGCTGCTCGGCAGCCTGGCGCTGGCCGGCACAGTCCACGCGCAAGGCAAGGGCGGCGCCGCGGCACTGCAGGTGGTCAAGATTGCCTTCATGGACCCGTTGTCCGGGCCGTTCGCGGCGGTCGGCCAGAACCAGCTCAAGCACTTCCAGTACGTGGCCGAGATCGCCAATGCGCGCCAGCTCGCGGGGGCGAACGTGCGCTTCGAGATCGTGCCGTTCGACAACAAGAACTCGCCGCAGGAAAGCCTGACGCTGCTACGCACGATCATCGACCAGGGCATCCGCTACGTGACGCAGGGCAACGGCTCGCACGTGGGCATTCCGCTGTCGGACGCGGTGGCCAAGCACAACGAGCGCAACCCGTCGCAGTCGATCGTCTATCTGAACTACGCGGCGGTCGACCCGGACCTGACCAATTCCAAGTGCTCCTTCTGGCACTTCCGCTTCGATGCCAACAACGACATGAAGATGGAGGCGCTGACCACCTACATGAAGGACCGCAAGGAGATCAGGAACGTCTACCTGATCAACCAGAACTACTCGCACGGGCAGCAGGTGGCGCGCGCCGCCAAGGAGCTGATCGAGCGCAAGCGGCCCGACGTGAAGATCGTCGGCGAGGACCTGCATCCGCTCGGCCAGGTGCGCGACTTCTCGCCGTACATCGCGAAGATCAGGGCGGCGAATGCCGACACCGTGATCACCGGCAACTGGGGCACCGACCTCACGCTGCTGATCCGCGCCGCGCGCGACGCCGGCCTGACCGCCAATTTCTACACGTACTACGCCGGCGTGATCGGCACGCCCACCGCGATGGGCGCGGCCGGCGCCGACCGCGTGCGCATGGTGGCTTACTGGCACCCGAACATCGACAAGTACCCGGGCGAGGACCTTTACACCGGCTTCAAGCAAAAGTTCGGCGAGGAGTTCTACACGCTGGCGAGCTACAACGCGGTAGCCATGCTGGCCGAGGCGATCAAGCGCAACAACGGCAACGCCGACCCGCTGCGCGTGGCGCACACGATGAGCGGCATGAAGATGACCGGCCTGATGGGCGAGATCGAGATGCGCGGCACCGACCACCAGCTGCAGCAACCGCTGTTCGTGGCGACCTGGACCCGGCTCGGCGGGCCGATCAAGCACGACATCGAGAAGACCGGCTACTCGTGGAAGACGGAAATGGCGGTGCCGACCTTCGTCGGCGTGCAGCCGACTTCGTGCCAGATGCAGCGGCCGCCGAAGCCGTAGGGGCGCTGCGCGGTGCCATGGTGGATGAAGCTTGGCGGATGAGGCCGCTGTCACCTGAGCGTGAGGCGGCTTTCTGCCGGCGCGCCGCGCGCGCTGCGTAGGCGCCGTCCGCGGCCGTCGGCTGGCGGCTTTCTCGACCGATGCCCCTCGACTTCTTCCTCGTTCAGCTCCTGAACGGCATCAGCTACGGGCTGCTGCTGTTCATGCTCGCGGCGGGACTCACGCTGATCTTTTCAATGATGGGCGTGCTCAACTTCGCCCACACCAGCTTCTACATGCTGGGGGCCTACGCGGCCTACCAGATCAGCCAGTGGGTCGGCTTCTGGCCGGCGCTGGTGCTGGCGCCGCTGGCGGTGGGTCTGCTCGGCGTCCTCGTCGAGCGCTACGGCCTGCGCCGCGTGCACAAGTGGGGCCACGTCCCCGAACTGCTGTTCACCTTCGGCCTGTCGTACATCATCGTCGAACTGGTGCAGGTGATCTGGGGCCGCGCCGCGGTGCCGTACCAGGTCCCCGCCGAACTCGACGGGCCGGTGGGCTGGCTGCGCGACGGCTTCGGGCTGACCTTTCCCGCCTATCGTGCGTTCGCGATGGCGGTGGCGGTCTTCATGCTGGCGTCACTGTGGCTGCTGCTCACGCGCACCCGCATCGGATTGGTCATCCAGGCGGCGCTGGATCACCCGCAGCAGGTCGAAGCCCTGGGCCACAACGTGCCGCGCGTGTTCATGCTGGTGTTCGGCGGCGGCTGCGCGCTGGCGGCACTGGCGGGCGTGGTGGGCGGCAACCTGTTCGTCACCGAGCCCGGCATGGCCGCGGCAGTTGGCGCGATCGTGTTCGTGATCATCGTCATCGGCGGTATGGGGTCGCTCTCCGGCGCTTTCATCGCCTCGCTGCTGCTGGGTCTGGTGGATGCCTTCGGCAAGACCAGCAACTGGTCGATCGCGGCCGGGCTGAAGTCGATGGATCTGGCTGTCGGCCCCGATGCGTTCGGCTATGGGGTTTGGAAGCTGACGCTGGCGCAGGTGACGCCGGTGCTGCCATTCCTGCTGCTGGTGCTGGTGCTGATCTTCCGCCCGCGCGGACTGCTGGGGACGCGTGAAGACTGACGCCAGCAGCGCCGCGGTGCCGGAGCGGGTCGCCAGCGACGGCCCCACGCTGGCCTTCAAGCCGCTGAACTTCGGCCGCTGGTTCATCTGGGGGCTGACCGCAATCGTCTTCCTCGCGCTGCCGCTCTTCTTCGAGAAGAAATTCGCGCTCGCGCTGATGTCGCAGGCGGGGATCATGATCATCTTCGCCCTGAGCTACAACATGCTGCTCGGACAGAGCGGCATGCTGAGCTTCGGCCACGCGGTGTACTCGGGCTTGGGCGCGTACTTCGCGATCCATGCGATGAACCTGATCGGCAAGGGGGCGTTCTTCGTGCCGGTCTCGCTGCTGCCGCTGGTCGGCGGCCTGGCCGGGCTCGCGTTCGGTTGCGTGTTCGGCTGGCTGACGACGCGCAAGGCCGGCACGCCGTTCGCCATGATCACGCTCGGCCTGGGCGAAATGGTGTTCGCGGCCTCGCTGATGTTCCCCGGCTTCTTCGGCGGCGAAGCGGGCGTCAGCGGCAACCGCACGGTGGGGCCGCCGTTGCTCGGCATCGAAGGCCTCAACTTCGGGCGCGACCTGCACGTCTACTACCTGATCGCCGTGTGGTGCTTCGCCAGCATGATCGCGATGTTCGCTCTCACGGCTACGCCGCTGGGGCGCATCGCCAATGCGGTGCGCGACAACCCGGAGCGCGCCGAATTCATCGGCTACAACACGCAGCGCGTGCGCTGGCTGATGTTGATGCTCTCGGCGTTCTTCGCCGGGATCGCCGGCGGCCTGATGGCGATCAACCTGGAAAGCGTGGGCAGCGAGGCGGTCAGTGCGATCCGCTCCGGCGGCGTGCTGCTGGCGGCCTTCATCGGCGGCGTGGCGTTCTTCTTCGGGCCGATCCTTGGCGCCGTCGTGTTCGTGTTCTTCTCGATCGCGCTGTCGGAATACACCAAGGCCTGGCAGCTTTATCTCGGCGTGTTCTTCGTACTGCTGGTGATGTTCGCACCCGGCGGCCTGTCGAGCCTGATCCTGATGAACTTGCGCGTCCTCAAGTTCGGCAAGATGAAGCGCCTGCTCGATCCGTATGCCGGCGTGCTCCTGAGCGGCCTGGCGCTGCTGGCCGGCGTCGTGCTGCTGATCGAGTTCACCTGGCACCGCACGCTGGACCTGGCGATGGGTCCGGTGGTCAAGGTCGCCGGCTTCGCGTTCAACACCGATCATCCGCAGGCCTGGGCGCTGGCCGTCACGACCGTGCTCGCGGCAGGGGCCGCCTTCGATTACATGCGGCGCCAGTTCAAGGCCGAGTGGGACCGGATCCAGGTCGAGATCGAGGATTGGCTGCGCGACAACCCGGAGGACAAGTGAGTTCCGCTTCGCCGGCTACCTCGTTCGCCTCGAGCCCCGCTCACCGCGCCGCCGACGCGCCGGCGCTCGTGCTCGACAACCTGCACAAGCGATTCGGGAAGACAGAGATCATCCGCGGCATCACGCTGTCAGTCCCGGCAGGGGAGCGGCACGCGATCATCGGACCCAACGGCGCGGGCAAGTCGACGCTGTTCAATCTGATCAGCGGTCGCTTCGCGCCCAGCAGCGGCCGCGTCGTGCTCGGCGGCACCGACATCACCGGCTGCAAGCCGTACCAGATCAACCGGCTCGGGCTGTCGCGCAGCTTCCAGATCACCAACCTGTTCCACCGGCTGACGGTGTTCGAGAACCTGCGCTGCGCGGTGCTGTGGTCGCTCGGCTACCGCTACTCGTTCTGGCAGCGGCTGAACGGCCTGACCGACGTGGAGCAGCGCGCCGAGGAAGTCCTGCAGCGCATCGGCCTGAAGCGCCGGCGCAAGACGCTCGCGGGACTGCTCACCTACGCCGAGCAGCGCGCGCTGGAGATCGGCATCACGATCGCCGGCGGCGCCGGCACCATCCTGCTCGACGAGCCGACCGCCGGCATGAGCCGCAGCGAGACCGCGGCCGCGGTGGCGCTGATCAAGGACGTCACCCAAGGCAAGACGCTGCTGATGGTCGAGCACGACATGAGCGTGGTGTTCGGCCTCGCGGATCGTATCTCGGTGGTGGTCTACGGTCAGGTCATCGCCACCGGCACGCCCGCCGAGATCCGCGCCAGCGCGCAGGTCAAAGAGGCCTACCTCGGCCAGCATGCGGACGTCGCCGCATGAGAACGCGGGGCCGTCCCAAGGGCGAATCCCTGAGCACGCAGCGCGAAGGTCGTCCAGTGACCGCGCGCGCCCGCTCCGACGAGCTCATCCTGCCGTGCGCTGCGCGGACGGTGCCTCGATGAGCGCACCCATGCTCGAAGTCGCCAACCTGCAGGCCTACTACGGCAAGAGCCACGTGCTGCACGGCGTGGACCTCGCCGTGGGCGCGGGCGAGATCGTGTGCCTGCTCGGCCGCAACGGCGTCGGTCGCTCGACCACGGCCAAGGCAATCATGGGGCTGGTGGACTGCAGCGGGCGGGTAGTGTTCAAGGGCGCCGACCTGATGGGTCGCAAGACCTACGAGATCGCGCATGCCGGCATCGGCTACGTGCCGGAGGACCGGCAGATCTTCGCCACGCTCACCGTGCACGAGAACCTGGTGCTCGGGCTGAAGGGGCGCTCGGCCGGGCGCTGGTCGTTCGACGACATGTACCAGCTGTTTCCGCGCCTGCAGGAGCGGCGTGACACGCAGGCCGGCGTATTGTCGGGTGGCGAACAGCAGATGCTGACGCTGGCGCGCACGATGATGGGCGATCCGGAACTGGTGATCATCGACGAGCCGACCGAGGGCCTGGCGCCGAAGATCGTCGAACTCGTCGCGCAGTTCCTGCGCACGCTCCAGCAGCGCGGCATCTCGGTGCTGCTGATCGAGCAGAAGCTGACGATCGCGCTGGAGGTGTCGCAGCGCGCCTACGTGATGGGACACGGCCACATGGTGTTCGAAGGCACGCCGCAGGCGCTGCGCGCCAACAAGCTGATCCGGCAGGAGTGGCTGGAGGTCTGAGGTAGGGCCTCAGCAGAGCAGAACAAGACAGGCAGGGAGCGGGGATGAACGCCTATTACGAAGTGCGCGACGGTGTCGCGGTGATCCAGATCGACAACCCGCCGGTCAACGGCCTCGGGCACACGGTGCGCACCGGCATCGCCGAAGGCATCGAGCGGGCGTTGGACGACGCCGCGGTCAAGGCGATTGCCATCACCGGCACCGGTAAGGTGTTCTCGGGTGGGGCCGACATCCGCGAGTTCAACACGCCGGCGGTGCTGGCGCCGCCCACGCTGCTCGACCTCATCGTGCAGGTGGAGAAGTCGTTCAAGCCGGTGGTGAGCGCGATCAACGGCGTGTGCATGGGCGGCGGGCTGGAACTGTCGCTCGGCTGCCATTACCGGGTGGCAACGCTCGGCGCCGCGATGGGCCTGCCCGAAGTGAAGATCGGCCTGATCCCCGGCGCCGGCGGCACCCAGCGGCTGCCGCGCGCGGTCGGCGCGGTCAAGGCGCTCGAGATGATCACGACCGGCGAGCCGATCTCCGCCAAGGATGCACGCGCCGTCGGGCTGGTCGATCGCATCGTCCCCGACACGACCTTCCAGGGTGTGCTCGACTTCGCGCACGAGGTGGCCGAGCGCCGGCCGCTGCCCAAGCTGCGCGAGCGCAGCGTGGCGCTGCCGGCGGGCGTGGCGGCCGGCGACTTCTTCGCCCAGGCGCGCGCCCAGGTGGGCAAGGCGGCGCGCGGGCTGACCGCGCCGCTGAAGTGCGTCGATGCGGTCGAGGCCGCCTACATGCTGCCGTTCGACATGGGGCAGGCGACCGAGCGCGGCATCTTCATCGAGCGCATGCAGTCGCAGGAGTCCAAGGCGCTGCGCCATGCGTTCTTCGCCGAGCGCAGCGCGGCCAAGATCCCCGACGTGCCGGAGGACACGCCGACGCGGCCGATCGCGCGCGTGGGCGTGATCGGCTTTGGCACGATGGGCGGCGGCATCGCGATGGCGCTGGCCAACGCCGGACTGCCGGTGCGCGTGCTGGAGATGTCGCCGGCGGGCCTCGACAAGGGGCTCGCCGCCTGCCGCGCCAACTGGGAAGCGACCGCGAAGAAGGGGCGCCTGACAACCGAGCAGGTCGAGCAGCGCGTGGCGCTGCTCGCGCCCACGCTGGCGATCGAGGACCTGGCGGACTGCGACCTCGTGATCGAGGCCGCCTTCGAGGACATGGAGGTCAAGCAGGATCTGTTCAGGCGGCTGGACCGCGTGATGGAGCCGGGCGCGATCCTCGCGACCAATACCTCCACGCTCGACGTTGACGCCATCGCGGCCGCCACGCGCCGGCCGCAGGACGTGATCGGCATGCACTTCTTCAGTCCCGCCAACGTCATGCGGCTGCTGGAAGTGGTGCGCGGCAAGAAGACCGGCAAGGACGTGCTCTCCACCGTGATGCAGTTCGCGCGCCGGATCAGGAAGGTCGCGGTGGTCAGCGGCGTGTGCGACGGCTTCATCGGCAACCGCATGCTCGAGCAGTACATCCGGCAGTCGCTGTTCCTGGTCGACGAGGGGGCCAGCCCGCAGCAGATCGACGCCGCGCTGACGACCTTCGGCCTGGCGATGGGGCCGTTCGCGATGTACGACATGGCCGGCATGGACATCGGCTACGCGATCCGGCAGCGCCGCTACGTCGAGAAGCCGCACCTGACCTACTCGCGCATCGGCGACCGCGTGGTCGAGCTGGGCCGGCTCGGGCAGAAGACCGGCAAGGGCTGGTACCGCTACGAGCTGCCGGACCGCACGCCGCGCCCCGACGCCGAGATCGACGCGCTGATCGCGGCCTGGCGCAAGGAGATCGACGTGGCGCCGCGCGCGATCGCCGACGAGGAGATCGTCGACCGCTGCCTGCTGGCGCTGGTCAACGAGGGCGCGCGCATCCTCGACGAAGGCATCGCGCTGCGCGCCAGCGATATCGACGTCGTGTACATGACCGGCTACGGCTTTCCGCCCGCGCAGGGCGGGCCGATGTTCTGGGCGCAGTCGCGCGGGCTCGACCAGGTGGTCGCGCGCATGGCCGAGTTCGCGCGCAATCCGCACGCCGATCCGGCGTTCTGGCAGCCGGCGCCGGCGCTGGCGCGCGCGGCGCAGGAAGGCCGCTGGCCCCGGCAGGGCGCAGCATGACCGAGTTGATCGATCCCCGCCTGCTGTCCTTCCTGCTGTACGACTGGCTGCACGCCGACGAGTTGGCGCAGCGACCCTTGTTCGCCAAGCACTCGCGCGATTCGTTCGACGCGATGCTGGAAGCAGCCAACGAACTGGCAGTGCGCGAGTTCGCTCCGCACAATCGCGCCGCCGATCTGAACGAGCCCGCGTTCGACGGCGAGCAGGTCCGGCTGATCCCGGAGATCAAGCACGCGCTCGATGCCTTCATCGAAGGCGGGTTCATGGCGATGACCGCGCCCGAGTCGCTCGGCGGCCTGCAACTGCCGACCGTGATCGAGAAGGCCGCGTTCGCGCACTTCTGCGCCGCCAACATCGCCACCAGTGGTTACCCCTTCCTCACCATCGCCAATGCCAACCTGCTGCTGGCGCACGGCTCGCCGGCGCAGATCGAGCGCTTCGCCCGGCCGCAGTTCGCGGGCCGCTACTTCGGCACCATGTGCCTGTCGGAGCCGCAGGCGGGCTCGTCGCTGGCCGATATCCGCACGCGGGCGCAGCCGGATACCGTGCAACCCGACGCTTCGCTCGGCGCGCGATACCGGCTGTTCGGCAACAAGATGTGGATCTCCGGCGGCGAACACGAGCTGGCCGACAACATCGTGCACCTGGTGCTGGCCAAGATCCCGCGGGATGACGGCACGCTGCCGGTCGGGGTCAAGGGGATCTCGCTGTTCGTCGTGCCTCGGCGCCTGGTCGGAGAGGACGGCACGCTGGGCGAGCGCAACGACGTGGCGCTGGCCGGCCTGAACCACAAGCTCGGCTATCGCGGCACCGTCAACACGCTGCTGAACTTCGGCGAAGGACGCTTCACGCCGGAGGGCGCGCCCGGTGCGGTCGGCTACCTGGTCGGCGAGCCGGGCGCGGGGCTGGCGATCATGTTCAAGATGATGAACGAGGCACGCATCGGCGTCGGGCTCGGCGCGGCGATGCTCGGCTACGCAGGCTATCGCGCGTCGCTGGCCTATGCCCGCGACCGGCCGCAGGGCCGACCGCTGGCGGCGCAGGGCAAGGACGCAGTGCAGCCGCAGGTGCCGATCGTCCGCCACGCCGACGTGAAGCGAATGCTGCTGGCGCAGAAGGCCTACGCCGAGGGCGCGCTGGCGCTCGCGCTGCACTGCGCGCGTCTGGTCGATGAGGCACACACGGCGACTGATCCGGCGGCGCGTTCCCGTGCGCAGCGCCTGCTCGACATCCTGACGCCGATCGCCAAGAGCTGGCCCTCGGAGTGGTGCGTGGAGGCCAACAGCCTGGCTATCCAGGTGCTCGGCGGCGCCGGCTACACGCGCGACTGGCCGGTCGAGCAGTACTGGCGCGACAACCGGCTGAACATGATCCACGAGGGCACGCACGGTATCCAGGCGCTCGATCTGCTCGGCCGCAAGGTACTGCTGGATAACGGCGCGCTGCTGGCCGAGCTCGGTCAGGTGATCGGCGCCACGGTGGCGCGCGCGCAAGCCAGCGGCGATGCCGCGCTGGCCGAGCAGGCGGCCACGCTCGGCAGCGCCGCCGCCCGCGTGTCGCGCGCCACGCACACGGCCTGGCAGGGACGTGACCCGGAGGCCGCGCTGTCCCATGCCACACCCTACCTGCAGGCCTTCGGTCACGTGGTGCTCGGCTGGGTCTGGCTCGACCTGACGCTGACCGCGGTCGCCAGCAAGGGGCTCGACGCCACCACGCGCGCCGCCGTGGTCAACACCGGCCGCTGGTTCCACGTGCATGAACTGCCGCGCGTGGCCGCCTGGCTGCAACCCCTGGAGCGCGGCGACCGCACCGTTCTCGACACGCAGGAAGACTGGCTGTGATCAAGCACATCGTGATGTGGAAGTTGAAAGACCAGGCCGAGGGCGCCGACAAGGCGGCCAACATGGCGCGGATGAAAGCGTTGCTGGAAGGCTGCCGCAATCTCGTGCCGGGCATGGGCGCGTTCGAGGTGGGACTGGCCACGCCCGGCCTGGAGGCCACCTACGACGTGGTGCTGTATTCGGAGTTCGACAGCACCGCCGCGCTGGATGCCTACCAGCATCATCCGCAGCACGTGGCGATGAAGCCGTTCATCGGCGCCGTGCGCGCCGAGCGCCAGTGCGTCGACTACGAGGCCTGACGTGACCGAGCCGATCGGCGCGCTCGACACGATTCCGTTCATCCGCGACCTCGGTGCGGTGCTGCTGCGGGCCGAAGGGGGCGAGGCCGAACTCGCGCTCGATCTCGCGGACCGTCACATGAACAGCTGGGGTGTGGGCCATGGCGGCGTGGTTATGACGCTGCTTGATGTGGCGATGGCGCGCGCCGGCCGCTCGCTGGAGCACGACTCGCCCGCCACCATCACGGTGGAGATGAAGACCAGCTTCTTTACGCCCGCGCGCGGCCGCCTGCGCGTCGTGGGTCGCGTGCTGCACCGGTCGATCACGATGGCCTACTGCGAGGCCGAGCTGTTCAGCGGCGACGGGACGCTGGCCGCGAAGGCGCTGGGCACCTTCAAGTTCCTGCGCCGGCTCGAGGCCGCGCCGCGCATCCGCTGAACCGCTTTCGAGGAGAACGCATGCCCAACAACCGCAGGATCGTGCTTGCCGGCCGCCCGGCGGCCGAGGTCACGCCCGACAACTTTCGACTCGAGACGGTGGAGACACCGCCGCTGGCCGACGGCCAGCTGCTGGTGCGCAACGAGTGGCTGTCGCTCGACCCCTACATGCGCGGGCGGATGAACGAAGGGCGCTCGTACGCGCAGTCACAGCCGCTCGACGAGACGATGATCGGCGGCACCGCCGGCCGCGTGGTCGAGTCACGCCACCCGAAGTTCAAGGCCGGTGACGCCGTGGTGGGCTACCTCGGCTGGCAGGAGTACGGCGTCAGCGACGGTGCCGGCCTGTTCAAGGCCGACACCACGCACATCCCGCTGTCGGCTTACCTCGGCGCAGTCGGCATGCCGGGCGTGACCGCGTGGTACGGCTTGAACCGGATCATCGAGCCGAAGGCGGGCGAGACCATCGTCGTCTCCGCTGCCTCGGGCGCGGTGGGCGGCGTGGTCGGACAACTGGCGAAGCTCGCGGGCTGTCGCGCGGTCGGCATTGCCGGCGGCAGGGAAAAGTGCGATCACGTGGTCGACGAACTGAAGTTCGACGCCTGCATCGACTACAAGCGCCAGGACGTCGGCAAGGCGCTGAAGGAAGCGGCGCCACAGGGCGTGGATGGCTACTTCGAGAACGTCGGCGGCGAGATCCTCGAGGCGGTGCTGCCGCGCATGAACGCCTTCGGCCGCATTGCGTTGTGCGGGCTGATCGCCGGCTACAACGCGCAGCCGATCCCGATCCGCAATCCCACCTGGTTCCTCATCAGCCGGCTCAAGCTGCAGGGCTTCATCGTCAGCGAACACATGGAGGTCTGGCCGCAGGCGCTGAAGGAACTGGGGCAGGGCGTGGCCAGCGGCAGGATCCGCTACCGCGAGACCGTGGCACAGGGGCTGCAGAGCGCACCGGAGGCGTTCATCGGCCTGCTCAAGGGCCGCAACTTCGGCAAGCAACTGGTCAGGCTGGCCTGACGCGCGAAGGGAGTCGAACGATGCAGGACTTCGCGGGCAAGGTCGCGGTGATCACCGGTGCCGGCAGCGGCTTCGGGCGAGAGTTTGCGCGGCATGCGCACCGGCTGGGCATGAAACTCGTGCTGGCCGACGTGCAGCGCGATGCGCTGAACGCCGTGGTGGCCGAACTGGGCGATGCCGGCGCGACCGTGATCGGCGACGTGGTGGACGTGGCGCGTGGCGAAGACGTACAGCGCCTGGCAGACCGCGCGTTCGCCGAGATGGGCGGCGTGCACCTGCTGTTCAACAACGCGGGCGTGGGCAGCGGCGGGCTGGTGTGGGAGAACTCCGACCGCGACTGGCAGTGGGTGCTCGGCGTCAACCTGTGGGGCGTGGTGCACGGCATCCGCCACTTCGTGCCGCGCATGATCGCCGGCGGCGCGCCGGGCCACGTGATCAACACCGCCTCGGTGGCCGGGCTGGTGTGCGCGCCCAACATGGGCGTGTACAACGTCAGCAAGCATGCGGTGGTGGCGCTCACCGAGACGCTGCAGCACGACCTGCGGCTGGCGGGCGCCCGCCTCCGCGTGTCGCTGCTGTGTCCGGCCTACGTGCCCACCGGCATCGCGCAGTCGCATCGCAATCGTCCGGACGAGCTGCGCGCCGACCCGCCGACCGCCTCGCAGCGCGCCGCGCACACGGCCATCACCAAGGCGGTGGACAGCGGCCGGCTGAGTGCAACCGAGGTGGCGGCGATGACCTTCGAGGCGATCGCCGCCGACCGCTTCTACGTGCTGACGCATCCGCAGATCCTGCCGACCGTGCAGCTGCGCTTCGACGACATCGTCCAGCAGCGCAACCCGAGCGATCCGTTCTCGACCAAGCCCCAGCTGAAGCCGCAGATCTAGCGCCGACGGAACTTCCGGCCGCTGGTCGGCGTCCGAGGTCGGCGGCCGGTCCTGCCAGCTGGGCGTTTCGTCTGCTGCAGACCGCCACCAGCCGCGTTGCCCGGTGCCTGCAGCCGCGCTTGAGTACAGTTCGCTTCAATTGTTGCCCCCTGCTGGAGCCCTGCCGTGACGTTTCGCCTTCCCCGGTTCTTCGCGCCTGTCCTTGCGGCCGCGCTGGTTGCGTTCGCTCCCCCGGCGCCGGCGAAGTCGCTGCCGGCCAGCGTCGAGCAGGTGCATGCGGTCGAGGGCATCACCGAGTACCGCCTGGCCAACGGCCTGCGCGTGCTGTTCTATCCGGATGCGGCCAAGCAGCAATACGTA